>JBATRF010000008.1:0-382333 GCA_049292455.1 Thiolinea sp. | reverse complement strand
GTTGTCTGGACTTGGCTTGTTGTCTGGACTTGGCTTGTTGTCTGGACTTGGCTTGTTGTCTGGACTTGGCTTGTTGTCTGGACTTGGCTTGTTGTCTGGACTTGGCTTATTGTCTGTATTTGGCTTGGTGTCTGGACTTGGCTGGCTGTCTGTACTTGGCTGGCTGTCTGTACTTGGCTTGCTGTCTGTACTTGGCTTGCTGTCTGTACTTGGCTTGCTGTCTGGACTTGGCTTGGTGTCTGTACTTGGCTTGCTGTCTGTTAACGATAAACCTACTCCTGCGCCTAAAATAATAAATCCAATCAGGCTACTAAGTATTAGAGCTGACTTTCGAAAATTACCAGTATGCTCTATTGCAAACTTACTATTTTTCTCACGAGCTTCGTCGCTAGTTTTAATAACACAAACTGATACATTGTCTTGGTTTTTACTTCCTGCATTTAAAACATGCTCTACTAACATGTCAGCGGCTAACGCTGGCGCTGTGGATTGTTCTAAAATAGATTTAACATGGTCAAGACTAATAGCCTCTAAACCATCACTTGCTAAAATAAAAATGTCATCCGAGTTCAGCTCTACACCAAAACGCGAAACATCGATATGCTTAAGGAAATCACCAGTTAAAGCACTGGTAAGCTTATTACGGTCAGGATTACCAACAAGGTCAGCGTGGGAAACTTGTTCTAAAAAAGCCTTTTGGCGAAGATCATGGATATAACTGTGTTCAGCATTTAATTTATGCAAAGTGTTATCACGCCATAGATATAAAAGGCTATCACCAACACTAACCCACCATGCATGATTTTTTCTTATCAATATTGCAACTAAAGTTGCACCCATATTTGACTGGCTATTTTTTTTAAGCATAGCCAGCCTAGCATTTGCAGAATAGACTGCGTCTAATAATAGATCTGCTTCTAGAGTGTAATTAATTGCTCTTTGTTGCATAAACTCAATAAAACTCGCCGCAACAGTTTTACTAGCTTTATCACCATCATCGCAGCCACCCATACCATCAGATAAAACTGCTATATATCCACCTGAAATTTCAGCGTCTATAAACCAGTCTTCTTGACGCTTACGTGCGCCAATATCTTGTTTAAAGCCTTTTACTATAGACATAGTTAATGCCTTTTAGGGCATAGATAAGTGCCCAACCATAAGATACCCTTTAATACAAGAGAAGATACCATAAAGGGTTTTATTTTTTTGATAAAAATTCATAATATTTTATTATTGAAAATAAAAAAAAATTATGAATAAAAACTCATATTCAGAGGATTTTACATTCGAAAAAACCTCCGCTTCTCGCTAGTGAGTCAGCTGTAAGTGGGCATTAAGCAAAAATTAGCTGTACCACTATGGGTTGTCAGTAGTGAGAAATCTAAAATCTTTGGCTTGCCATAAACGCAAAAAAATCTTAATTTATCAGCAGAGTGATAATTTTTGTATTTGCTTTAAAAGCTCAACTTATGACATGCAAAAATCTAGGGCAATTTTCGTGGGCAACTATTTGTAAAACTTATGAGTGCTTGTGCGTAGATACAAAGGAATAACTCTAGAATTTTTAGTTTAAGAGAAATCGCTATACCCCAAGTTAAATCTATATTCTTTGACTCTGAACCTGTACACATGGTGAGGTAATGACCCATAGACAAGCCTTAAAAGCTGGATATATGCTGCAAGAGTATTGTATCCGACGTGTGTTGGGCCAAGGCGGGTTTGGTATAGTCTATTTGGCTTTTGACACGACCCTTGAACAGGATGTGGTGATAAAAGAATATCTACCAAGCGATATTGCTATTAGAGAAAAGGGGAACACAGTTCTCTCAAAATCCACTGATGATGAGATTAACTTTCAATGGGGATTGCAACGCTTTATATCCGAAGCTAAAGCACTAGCAGCCTTACGAAAAAGCCCGAACATCGTAAGTGTGCTACGCTATTTTACTATGCATAATACGGGCTATATAGTTATGGAGTATATAGATGCTTTAAGTCTGCAAGACATTTTGAACAGTAGGGGTTACTTAACTCAAATAGAGCTTAAGGATATGCTTAAAAAACTACTTACTGCATTAAATGTTATTCATACTCAGGGTATTCTGCACAGAGATATAAAACCAGAAAACATCCTCCTTAACAAAAACGGACAGCCCATATTAATAGACTTTGGTTCAGCCAAGCAGGATTTCGGTGCAAAGACACGCACAGCAGTTGGAACAGTATCTCACGGATACTCAGCTATTGAGCAATATTCTCAAACTAACATCCAAGGAGCATGGACTGACATCTATTCTCTTGCAGCTGTCTTATATGAATGTGTGACTGGTATTCCACCTCAGGATGCAATCACTAGAGTATATGATGATAAGCTAGAACCAGTAGCTCAGATTGCTAAAGAAAAATACCCCGTAAATTTTTTTCAAGCTATTGATTGGGGCTTAAAGCTCTATGGTCAAGATCGCCCTCAAGCTGTTAGTGAATGGTCAAACTTGCTTTTGAAAGATGAGCTAGAGATAGATAAATCTACTAAGAAAGAAGTAGCCAGCACTCCAATAAAACAGGCTCAAACCAGTAAATACTCACATCTAGTTCCTAGTGGAAAAAAATTAGCGATTCTTTTAATTTCCATAGCTTTAGGCTTTACTCTGATCAACTCATTTTTATTACAACGTATCTACCAAGAAAAAAATTTGAATCAGCAAACTGCGAGCAACTTAACCCCTGCTATTGAGTCGCATAATAAAAATGAAGCTATAATAGCTTCGAACAATAACAATCTATTAATACCCAATGATGAAGTTCCAGAAAAAGCTCTGCTTCCGCAAGAATCAAACACTAATGACTCGCCTATATTAATTACTGAAGAAACAAAGACCCATACCGTTGAGCCAGCTAAACAAGTAATTAACTCACCGTCTACAACAGAAACTACTACTCCCCCTCAAACACCTATTTCTGAAGTTAACCCCACTACTACTGATTCTGTCAATGACAGCTCTTTAGGCACAACTACCACCGAAATAGCAAATAACACCATCACGGAAGCAGCTAGCTCAGTTGATGCCGAAAAAAATAGTCCCGATATAGTTGCAGATACTTCCTCATCCACTGCGCCAGTGCTTGCTAGCTCTCCTTTCTCTAGCTTAGGCGAAGACACACAAAAAATGGAAAGCCTAACTACAGACATTAAGAAAGAGGAAAGACGCTTAGAAAAACTAGATGAATGGGAAAAAACAGCTACAGAAAAAATTAAATTACTCAAAGATGAAGATGCAATTAAAAGCTATGACAGCCAACTGTTAAAGGCAAAAAAAGCAAGATCTGAAGCTGAAGAAAAGCTTAAAACCACTAAACAAACTTATAAGGAGTTAATGAGCAAATATTGTGATCAAGAAAGTCAACTAGACAATTACCATAGCTTAGAAATAAGTACATTAAGACAACATTTGAAAACATCTTGTAAAGAATGAAGTTAAAGAGGTTTAAATGAAAAGGCTATTAGTCCTGCTAATTTTATTTAGTTTTAGTGTGTTTTTATCCGCCTGTACTACAATGCATAACTCTGAAAACACAGCTAAAGCATCTCAAAGATCACAAAAAGTAATCGCTAGAAAACCAGTACAGAGAGTAGCGAACCCTAGAGCGGCACACAATAACCCACCAAGGTCTGCTGCCTCTTATAGGAAGCCTTATAAAAATCCCTATCCGCAAGTAGTACCAGCTCAAAAACTTGTTAATACAGCACCTATAGCAGAACCCAACAAGAAGAAAAAAAAGAAAAAGAAAAAGAAAACGAAGGTAAAAAAACCCCTCGAACAAAAAACATCCATTAAGAAAACCTCTAAAGAGGAGCAGGAACCCACTATGAAAATAACCTCCAAAGAGGAACAAGAAGATGCAAAAGCAAGCGAGCAAGATCTAACAGAAATTATCAGCGAATAATCTTGAATTACCCAGACTTTCCTTTAAAAATTAGTCTGGGTTAATTAAATAAACAACTCAATATGGTTATAAAAGACTGTACCTGCTTCTTCATGTCCCGATACGTTGCTATCTAAAAATAGGCGCAGCTCTACAGAAACTTGGTATCCCCCACAAGTCCAGTTATCATGCACTGCTTCGCAAACTCCTTTAACTGGAAGCATTACTATGTCGCACATGCAGTTCGAGCTGCTATCAACTGAAGGTATGGCTCGTCGTGGTCGCCTGACTTTTCCACGCGGTGTCGTCGAAACCCCTGCTTTCATGCCAGTCGGTACTTATGGCACGGTCAAAGCCATGACTCCAGAAGAGTTAAAAGGCATTGGTGCGCAGATTATTCTCGGTAATACTTTCCATTTGATGCTGCGCCCCGGTACTGAGATTGTACGTTTGCACGGCGATCTGCATGAGTTTATGCATTGGGATAAACCGATTCTAACTGACTCTGGTGGCTTCCAAGTGTTTTCGCTAGCAGCGATGCGTAAAATCAGTGAAGAAGGCGTGCGCTTCCAATCACCCGTGAATGGCAATCCGATTCTGATGACGCCCGAATCCTCGATGCAAGTGCAGCGCGAATTAGGCTCAGACATCGTAATGATCTTCGATGAATGCACACCCTACCCCGCTACCCATGCCGAAGCTAAACAGTCGATGGAATTATCTTTACGCTGGGCCGCACGCAGTAAAGCAGCCCACGAAGGTAACCCTTCTGCCTTGTTTGGCATTGTTCAAGGGGGCGTTTACGAAGATTTACGCTTGCGCTCTACTGAGCAATTGCAAACCATTGATTTTGATGGCTATGCAGTGGGCGGCTTAGCAGTCGGTGAGCCAAAAGAAGATCGGGATCGAATTCTGGAAGCGACCGTGCCGCATTTGCCTGCCGACAAACCGCACTATTTAATGGGAGTTGGCAAGCCGGAAGATTTGGTGGAAGGGGTGCTGCGCGGGATTGATATGTTTGACTGCGTGATTCCCACCCGAAATGCGCGCAATGCATTTCTGTTTACTCGCTACGGGCAATTAAAGCTGCGTAATAGCCAATATCAACACGATACACGCCCGATTGATGACCTTTGCGGCTGCTATACCTGCCAAAATTATTCGCGTGCTTATTTACGTCATTTGGATAAATGCGGCGAAATTCTCGGCGCGCGCTTAAATACTATTCACAATTTATATTACTACCAAGAACTGATGCAAGGGATTCGTGCTGCTTTAGAAGCAGGCATCTTTGCCAACTTCGTGCGTGAATTTTATGCCCTGCGCGCACACTAAACAGTACAAGTAATCCCAATTTTATCAAAACGATGATGGAGCGCAGCGGCGGCTCCACGTAAAGCTGGATTCTCTGCTTCCACAATATAAACTGGCACTTGCTGCATAAAGCCTTTGAAGCGCCCTTTAGTTTCAAAGGCAGCGCGGAAGCCTGAATGGATAAAGTAGTCGCCTAAATTCGGCACTATCCCCCCACCAATATACACCCCACCGGTTGCACCCAAAGACAAAGTTAAATTGGCCGCGACTATCCCAAACCACTCGCAGAATAAAGTCATGGTTTCCATGCAGGCTGGGCAAGTTTGCGCAATAGCTCGGCCAGAAATATCAGCAGGTTGCAAAAGCTCTGGCGTTTTACCATCTAAGCGGCAAATCACCTGATAAAACTCTTCTAGACCCGTACCTGAGAGCAAGCGCTCAGCGGACATATGTCCATACTTTTCCCAGAAAGCGGCAAAAATGGCTAATTCACGCGCATTACGTGCCCCTAAAGTCACATGCCCACCTTCGCCTGACAGTGGATACCAACCGGCTGCAGAACGAATCAAACCAGATACGCCTAAACCAGTTCCCGCGCCTAGCAAAGCAATCGCGCCATCAGGATCAGCCACACCACCGCCGACTTGCTTTAATTCATTTGGCTCTAGTAAAGGAATCGATAAAGCCATCGCAGTGAAATCATTAATCACTTTTAAGCGCTCAAAGCCAAAGCGCTCACGGATTTCCCGAATGCTAAACGTCCACGCATGATTGGTGAGCTTGATCGTATCTTGGGTGACAGGAGTCGCTACATCAATCGCCGCGTGCTTGATTTGATGGAGAGGCGCTGCGTTTAAGAATAACTCAATAACTTCAGCTAAACCTGAAAACTCATTGATTTTAAAACTACGGATATAACTAGGGCGTAATGAATCGGCTTCAAGTAAGCCTAAACGAATATTGGTTCCACCAATATCAATCGCAAGAGTGGTGTAGACAGCAGACATATTCTTTTTCCTTAAGCTGTTGCCTGATACGGCTTAGAATTATTTTACATCATGAAAAAAATAAATGCTGCTAGCAATGAACGTTTTAACGCAGTAAAAAACCCCGAGTTTGTAAAAATTTTAACATATTCGTACGTTGCTTTTTTTGTATCGCTGCTGCGGTTTGTGCTGACCAAGTTGATATGCGTTGATTGCTGCCACGGCTTTGATAGTAGGCTTGCATTTGCTGGTCATAACTATCGACTTGTGCCTTAACTTGGTTTAGATCATAGCTATCTTCATGCAAGATAGTCTGTACTGGAAAGCGTGGCTTGACCGCATTAGTTTGTACAGGCCAGCCTAAGCACATCCCAAATACCGGATACACTTGCTCAGGCAGCTCTAATAGATCACAAACGATTTGCGGATTATTTCGAATACCGCCAATAAAGACTCCACCCAAACCCATCGACTCAGCTGCTAACAAAACATTCTGTGCCACTAAAGCAGTATCTACCGTCGCAGCGATGAAATGCTCGGTATGCCCTTCTAAAGCGCCCAAATCATTTTTCACACAGGCATAATTCACCCGCTGCAAATCTGCACAAAATACTAAGAATACGGGTGCGGCAACCACCCAAGCTTGCCCACCCGCCAGCTCAGCGATTTGCTGACGATGTTCTACCTGAGTTACATGAATAATAGAAACTGCTTGAATAAAACTGGAGGAAGCTGCTGCTTGGCCGCAACGGATTAAGTTTTCTAAAGTTTCTGCTGGCACTGGTTGCTCAGTGAATTGGCGCACGGAAGCATGTGCGAGCATAGTTTGCATGACAGTATTCATCGCTTAATCCTTTTAATGTAGTACTAGACCGACTCGTCCCCACTGCAAGCCGCCTACATCACGATTATAAGAAAACCAAACTTGCCGCGCCCTACCCGTCACATCTGCCAAGGGCACTGCCCCGAAATAGCGTGAATCATTACTGTTAGAGCGATTATCCCCCAACACGAACACTTGCCCAGCCGGTACAGTCAAATCAGCCAAAGGAAGCACTGCACGCGGATTTTTCCAAATCACTGGCCACTGCTTATTTTCATAGCGCTCTTGCACAATAATCGAACCATCTTGCTGTGCACTTTGTACAGTAAGTGGCTTATTATTGATGGTCACGGTCTGCCCACGAATCTTAATCTGATCGCCCGGCAAACCAATCACTCGCTTGATGTAACCCATGCTACGGTTGTTCGGATAGGTGAAAGTAATAATATCACCACGCTGAATCGTAGGCTCACAACCTAAACAGTTATAGTGCTTATCTGCATAGATAAAATCACCGGCAATTAAAGCAGGCTCCATACTCGCGGATGGAATCCGAAACGGTTCAATCCAATGTTTACGTACTTGTTGGGAGAGCAAAGGAAATAAACAAACCGTCACTAGCAGAATCAAAAATAGATAAGTGCCTGCCCCTTGCCAACTGGCAGGAACATAAGTCGAGCGTTTGAGTGCTTGCAGTAAAGCATCGACACAGCTAATCAGCCAAATCAGCAAGGCTAAACCAATCGAGCCAAGCATAATAATCGCTGTCCAATCATCAGGCAGATAAGGAGCGAATAAACCAACTAAGGGAATACCAAATAACCATGATCCGAGCATAAACCAAGCCGCTCGATTGATTTGGCCATTATACAACTGCCCCAAGCCTGGCAAGAACAAGCCCAACAAAAAGGCTAACCAAGCTTTACGCGGGCGATTAGGAATTGAGCTTGAATCCATCATTAATTAGTAGTGGACGAGATACCTAAGGTTTGCAAATGACGTGGGCTATTTTCCCAATTTTCCTCAACCCGCACCCACAGTCTGAGGAGCACTTTTTGCTCCAAAAAGGTTTCTAAAGCAATGCGCGCTGAGCTGCCAATCCGCTTGAGCGCTTCGCCCTTATAGCCAATGATAATGCCCTTTTGATTTTCACGGCTCACCCAAATCGTAGCGTGAATTTCAGTGATTTCAGCGCGGGCTTCAAACTTTTCAATTTCCACCGCTGTTGAATAAGGAACTTCTTGATGCAGATAAGTCATCAACTGCTCGCGAATCATCTCCCCACAAAGAAAGCGGATCGACTGATCAGTAATATCATCCTCAGCATAAGCCCACTCACCTTCCGGGATAATAGCTAGCAACTCGCGCTTCAGCTCATCCGTATTAATCGCTTTGGTAGCAGAAAGGGGGAAAATTGCTTTAAATTCGCGCTTAGCTGCTACTTTTTGTAGCCATGCTAACAAGTCTGATTTTTGCCGCACCCGATCGACTTTATTCGCTACCAAAAATACCGGGCAAGTTAAATGCTGAAGGCGCTCTAACACCAAGCTATCTTCATCTTCCCAACGCTCAGCTTCGACAATCATGATCACTGCATCGACATCTTCTAGCGCAGCCACCGCTTGCAGATTGATGGTTTTATTCAACAAGCTTTTTGAGCTGCGATGAATCCCCGGTGTATCTAAAAACACTACTTGGCAATCATCTTCACTGAGAATGCCGCGGATATTATGTCGGGTGGTCTGCGGCTTATTCGCCGTCGCCGAAACCTTAAAACCAATCAGATGATTCATCAGCGTCGACTTGCCCACATTGGGCCGACCTGCGATCGCAATGACGCCATATTTAGACATGATTCATCACCTGCTCAAAGGCTTTAGCAGCAGCGTCCTGCTCTGCTTTACGTCGGCTACCAGAGATACCTATCGTACAAATATCCAAGGCAGGTACTTTGCACTCAGCGGTAAAGGTTTGGCGATGTGCTTCGCCCTCTACCTGCGTTAATTGATAGCTCGGCAAATCATAGCCTCGGGATTGAAGGAATTCTTGCAGGCGACTTTTAGGGTCTTTCAGATCATCTTCAGTCGGCAGTTGATTCAACATATCCTGATAGATATGCAGCACAAAACGCTCAGCTTCTGTGATGCCTTGCTCTAAATAAATACAACCAATTAAGGCTTCCAAAGCATCGGCCAAAATTGATTTACGGCGAAAACCACCACTTTTCAGCTCGCCTTGACCGAGGCGCAAAAAATCACCTAAGCCCATACCCGCAGATAATACAGCCAATGCATTTTCATTGACTAAGGAAGCACGCAAACGGCTGAGATAGCCTTCACTCGCACGTGGGATTCGCCGATAAAGCTCCGTGGTGATAATAAGCCCAAGCACACTATCACCAAGAAACTCCAAACGCTCATTATGCTTACCATCTGCGCTGCGATGAGTGATGGCACGCACGAAATTATCGGTTGCCATCAACTCAACGGAGACTAATTTCTTTAATTTATCCAAACAGTTTATTGCCCCTTTAACTCCACGGCATGATGAAAAGTCATCAGAAACTCAATATTTCCTAGCCAAGGTTTACGTACTTCATAATCGACCATTAGCGCTTTAGCATTTTTATTTTCAGGGATGGGTTGAACTGAAAAATGCTCACGCTTGATGGTATACATACCATTAATATTTAAATAATCATCCAATTTGCCACGTAAAGCTTGAGTATTGGTTGCGCTAATCGAGGGATCTTCAGCAATCTTTTGCATTAAAGATTGCACGCTATAAAACTCAACATACACGGGCACTAACTTGACTCCAGACACAAAGCCTAGAATCACCAAACTCAAAATACTTACCCAGCTTAAAAACGATATACCACGCTGTTTTTTTCTTGTTCTCATTTTATTAACCAGTTTATTGTTAATTATTTGTTATTAGGTCGAGTACTTTTAAAAATTAATTAGTTGATTAGGCCGATCCGCTTCAGATTTAAACCATCACCGCCTTCACCCCAGTTGATATGCATCCACACTAACATGGCTTTACCCACTAGGTTTTCTTCAGGGACTAGACCCCACATGCGGCTATCATTACTCATGTCACGATTATCACCCATGACAAAATAGTGCCCTTCAGGAACGACTACTTCACCAACCCGCCCAGCAGTGCCCGGCAAAATTAGGATATCATGATCCACTTTACCTAACGTTTCCTTGAGACGAAGGGTGTGATGCACTTGGCCATTCTGATCCAGCGCTTCATATTCCCCTAACTCTTGACGAGCCACAGGCACACCATTCACTTTTAACCCTTTATTATCCCAAGCAATCGTATCGCCCGGCATACCGACTAAACGTTTAATAAAATCAGTCTTGGGGTCATTGGGGAAACGAAAAACTACTACATCCCCGGTTTTTGGCTCGCCGAGAGGAATAATTTTAGTGTGCGTAATCGGCAAGCGAATCCCATAGGTAAATTTATTTACTAAAATAAAATCGCCAATTTCTAAAGTTGATTGCATCGACCCCGAAGGAATACGGAAGGGTTCTGCTAAAAAAGAACGTAATAGCAAGACAACCAATAAAACCGGGAAAAACGAGCGCGCATATTCAACATACCAAGGCTCTACACGACGGCCAAACTTACTTTTGCCTCTAGTGAATAAGCTATAGAGCAACCAAATCAGGCCGCTAACGACCGTAGCAACTACTAGCCAAAACTCCAAATCCATATCCATGTAGGCTGTCCTTCTTAATTCTCTTCGTTATTAGTTATCAATAAGTTATTTATCAGTAACGCGCAATACTGCCAAAAAGGCTTCCTGTGGAATCTCCACACTGCCCACCTGCTTCATGCGCTTTTTACCTTCTTTCTGCTTTTCCAGCAATTTACGCTTCCGGCTGACGTCGCCGCCATAACACTTGGCTAATACGTCTTTGCGCATCGCTTTGACTGTACTACGCGCAATAATCTGGCTACCAATCGCTGCTTGAATCGCGACTTCATACATTTGCCGTGGAATTAGCTCTTTCATTTTTTCCACTAATTGCCGCCCACGTGATTGTGCAAAATCACGATGCACCATAATAGCTAGAGCATCCACTTTATCGCCATTCACAAGCACATCAACCCGCACCATCGGCGCTGGCTCAAAACGGTCTAATGCATAATCGAAAGAAGCATAACCACGACTTACAGATTTCAATTTATCAAAGAAATCCAATACCACTTCAGCCAAGGGTAAATCAAATACTAAGGAAACTTGATTACCCATATATTGCATATTTCTTTGTACGCCGCGCTTATCAATACACAGCGTAATCACATTCCCTAAATATTCTTGAGGAACCAGAATCGTACCGCGAATAATCGGCTCACGAATCTCTTCAATTTTATTCAGCGGCGGTAATTCAGACGGATTATGCACGAAAACATTTTCGCCATTGGTCAAAACTACTTCATAAATTACAGTAGGCGCTGTAGTGATCAGATTTAAATCATACTCACGCTCTAAACGCTCCTGCACGATTTCCATGTGCAGCATACCTAAAAAGCCGCAGCGGAAACCAAAACCTAAAGCCTGTGAAGTTTCTGGCTCATAGAATAACGCAGAATCATTCAATTGCAGCTTAGATAAAGCATCACGCAGATTTTCATACTGATCGGCATCGACTGGGAAAATACCGGCGAATACTCGTGGCTGAATTTCTTTAAAGCCCGCCAACGGTTTATCTGCTGGTTTTTGTACATCGGTAAAGGTATCACCGACCCGTGCTGCGGTGATTTCTTTAATCCCAGCAATCACGAAACCGACTTCACCAGCTTTTAGACTATCTTTATCCAAACGCTTCGGGGTGAATACACCCAACTGTTCGACTTGGAAATCACGCCCAGTCGACATGGCGCGAATTTTCATTTTCTTACGAATTTCGCCATCAATAACACGCACTAAAGAGATAACGCCTAAATAATTATCAAACCAAGAATCAATAATTAAAGCTCTCAAGGATGCGTCAGGATTACCCACGGGCGGCGGAATGCGCTCAACTAATTGCTCTAATAAGTCTTCGATACCGATACCGGTTTTCGCGCTGACATGCACTGCTTCCGTCGCATCAATCCCGATAATATCTTCAATTTCTTGGCAAACCCGATCAGGATCCGCTGAAGGCAGGTCGATCTTATTGAGAACTGGCACAACCTCTAGATTCAGTTCAATCGCGGTATAGCAGTTCGCCACGCTTTGAGCCTCCACACCTTGGGAGGCATCAACCACCAGCAAAGCACCATCACAAGCAGCTAAGGAGCGAGACACCTCATAGGAGAAATCCACATGACCGGGCGTATCAATGAAATTAAGCTGATAGGTTTGGCCATTACGCGCTTTATAATCCAGCGAAACGCTTTGCGCTTTAATAGTAATACCGCGCTCACGCTCTAAATCCATCGAGTCCAGTACTTGAGCTTCCATTTCACGCGCTTCTAGGCCGCCACAGTATTGAATAAAACGATCCGAGAGGGTCGATTTACCGTGGTCAATGTGCGCAATAATGGAAAAATTACGAATGTTGGGGTTTACTTCAGCCATGTTGTAATGCTTGTCTCACCATGTTCTCTTCGAAAAAATGGAAACACACGACCTCAGTGCCACGTGTGACCACCGGCACATCCACGTCATAACGCTTAAGTAAATCCGGATCTTTATCGATGTCGACTAATTCTAATTCAAATGCTAATTCGTGCTGCAAATACCGCAGCTCGGCTATCATTGCATCACACAGATGACAGCCGACGCGATAATACACGCTTAGGGAAGTTTTTGCCTGTCTATTCAACTTTCATAGCCATAAAACGTGCCGCCCCTTCGCGATACACGAGTACAGCTACCGTCTTGCCCTTCTCAATTTCACTGGCAACCTTCTTAACTTCTTCAGGCGAACTGACTGGCTTACCATCTAATAAAGCCACTACATCGCCTGAGCTAATGCCAGCACGTTGCGCAGGGTCACCACTCACTTTTTCAACCAGCACCCCACCCACTGCCAGACCTAAAGCCTCACGAATGGTGTCGTCAATCGGGGTTAATTGCATGCCCAGCACCTCAACACCTTCAGGCATCGCTTGGGCTTGCTCTTCAGACTCAACGGGTGCTGCACCCTCTTCACCTGGTAATTCACCAATTTTCAAATCCACTTCTTGGCGCTCGCGATTGCGAATCACTGCTAGCTTCACGCTTTGACCCGGAGCGACTGTACCGACCATCGCGGGCAAGCTACCTGCATTCGCCACTGGTTTACCATTCAGCTCAATAATGACATCGCCGAGTTGCAAGACATTAGTAGCAGGGCCATCTGGAATAACTTGAGTAACTAAAGCACCCGTGGGAGTAGGCATGCCAAACGATTGCGCTAAATTCTGATCCACTTCTTGGATATAAACACCGATCCAACCACGCGAGACTTTGCCATTATTTTTCAGCTGGGAAACGACATCCATCACGATATTAATCGGAATCGCGAACGACACGCCCATAAAGCCACCTGAGCGACTATAGATTTGTGAGTTGACACCCACGACTTCACCATCAAGATTAAATAAGGGGCCACCTGAGTTGCCCGGATTAATCGCAACATCCGTCTGAATAAAGGGCACATAGGTATCGGTTGGCAAACTACGCCCGGTTGCACTCACAATGCCTGAGGTGGCACTGGATTCAAAACCAAACGGCGAACCAATCGCCAACACCCACTCACCGACTTCAATCGTGCTGGAATCGCCTATTTTCAAGGTAGGTAAACTGGCCGCTTCAATCTTTAATAAAGCCACATCACTGCGTTTATCACTGCCAACTAATTTAGCGGTAAATTCGCGGCGATCATTCAGCTTAACGAGAATTTCGTCAGCACCATCCACCACATGATGATTAGTTATAATGTAGCCATCAGCAGACAGCACAAAACCTGAGCCACGCGCATCCGCCTGAAAATCCTCAGGAGCACCACCGCCGCCACCTGGATTTCCAAAAAAGCGCTTCATCAACTCATCGAATGGCTCTTCATAGCCCGGAGCACCAGAGGGAATCTCAGGTGATTCTTTTTGCTTATGGTTCGTTGTGATATTTACCACAGCCGGGCCATTGGTTTTTACAAGCTCAGTGAATTCCGGCAAGCTGCGTGCCTGCACGGAAGCGCTAAGGCAAAGGACTCCTGCTAGTAACCACTGCAGAAGTCGCATACGACTGGCCGGTTGATAAGTCATTGAGGGTCTCCAAACACATGTTGTTCAAACGCTACAGGTCAAGCTAGCTTACCCGAATCTAGGCTCGCATAGCTATAGGTGATTGTGGCTGAATAAAGCCGAAAATTCCTTCATCAACTTATTTTTTATACGATTTTCAGATAAATTGCTGGGACTTTTTCAGTTAACCACACACTATTCGCTGAACAGTAAAATTCAAATCCATCTAACTGCATTTGCTGAGCATTCACTAATAAGATTACTGGCTTGCCGTGGCGCATCCCGACTTGAGTTGCTGTTTCCGTATCTTTGGATAAATGCACATGCTGGCGTGAGCGTGGTGTTAAACCTTCTTGTAAAATCAGCTTTACAAAACGACTCGCCGTGCCGTGGTATAAAATAGCGGGAGGCT
The DNA here is from genome assembly GCA_049292455.1 of Thiolinea sp. GTDB lineage: Bacteria > Pseudomonadota > Gammaproteobacteria > Thiotrichales > Thiotrichaceae > Thiolinea. The sequence continues at coordinate 367,632 of JBATRF010000008.1, read as the reverse complement.
CCAAGGGAGTTAAACCTAAATCAATCGTTGGCAGCGAATGACCTTGATTAGTGCGAATCTTGGTTTGATCCGCATTAAAGCTATAACGCTGCTTATTATTGGTAATCACGAGCTCTTCAAGCTCAGCGCGACTCAAAGGTTTTTTATGCATGGCTAATTTGGCGAGCAACTCATCCACCAAAGCCCAACCAGCCTCATCGAGATTCAAACCGATGGTTTCTGGTTGGTGGCGTAAAATAAGGCTTAAAAACTTGCCCTTGCTGGTTTTTTGTTTTTCGTTCATGGTTAAATTCTTTAGTTTTATATGATTGATCATTACTAGTTTAGTAGCATAGCAAACCAGCAGCTAAACACTTACTAAATCATCCTCAACAGCCATTCGGGTAAAACAATATGAATGATTTCCACCAATTTTTAAATCAGCTTCCCAAGGCAGAACTGCATATGCACTTAGAAGGTAGCCTCGAACCCGAACTGATGTTTAAACTCGCCCAACGGAATCAAGTTAGTTTACCTTTCGATTCGGTAGAAGCGATTCGGGCTGCTTATGAGTTTAGTAATTTGCAGGACTTTTTAGACATTTATTATCAAGGTGCTAATGTTCTGCAAACCGAACAGGATTTTTATGATCTAACTTGGGCTTATTTGGAGCGCTGCCATCAGCAAAATGTACGTCATGTTGAACCCTTTTTTGATCCGCAAACGCATACTGATCGCAGCATCGATTTCGGCACAGTGATCAATGGTATTGATCGCGCCTTGAACGATGCTAAACGACAATTAGGGATTAGCAGCTATCTGATTATGTGCTTCTTGCGCCATCTGCCTGAGGAGTCCGCCTTTACCACTCTAGAACAAGCCCTACCTTATAAAGATAAAATCGCTGCAGTCGGCTTAGATAGCTCAGAACAAGGCTTCCCACCGAGTTTATTTGAACGTGTCTTTGCTAAAGCGCGCGCTGAGGGCTTATTAACGGTTGCACATGCGGGTGAAGAAGGCCCGCCTGACTACATTATCCAAGCCTTAGATTTGTTGGAGGTTAAACGCATTGATCATGGTGTGCGCTGTGTAGAAGACCCCGCTTTGGTAGAGCGCTTGATTCAACTGCAAATGCCACTTACAGTTTGCCCACTCTCGAATACCAAGCTTTGTGTGTTTAAAACTATGGCTGAACATAATATTTTGGAATTACTAGAACACGGAGTGAAAGTGACTATTAACTCGGATGACCCTGCTTATTTCGGCGGCTATATGACCGAGAATTTTGTAGCGGTCGCGGATGCTTTAAACATGACTAAAGCTCAAGCGATACAACTAGCTAAGAATAGCTTTGAAGCCAGCTTTCTGCCTGCCGCTGAAAAAGCTAAATGGGTAAATCAGTTGCAAAACTTGGCTTAAATGCACATCAAAAACAAGCTTAAGCAGCAAGGTTCTTATTGCTTAAGCTTGGCTCAAAGCCTACCCTAAACTCTCGATCATGTAATCCACAAAAACTCTCACCGCTGCTGGCCGATAGCGATTCGCTGCAAACTGCATGACCATCCCACCTTGATAATTACCACCCAATGTCCAGTCCGCCAACACACGTACCAAAGAACCCTCAGTTAAAGCAGGTTGCGCCATAAAATCCGGCAATAAAGCAATCCCTAAACCCTGCTGTGCAGCTTTGAGGCGCATTTCACTATGATTCACGCTATAGCGCCCATTCACCGTGACTTTTAAAGTTTGCCCCTGCTGCTGAAATAGCCATTCACGATCCGCAGGCGTTTCTCCCAAATCGATACAGGCATGCTGTAAGAGATCGTAAGGGTGTTTTGGCTCGCCATGCGTGGCTAAATAACTTGGGCTAGCGCACAAAATTGATTCAATCCGCCCCACTAATCTCGCCACTAAGCCCTCATCGGGGCGATCCGTCGGGCGAAATACAATATCCACCTCATCGCGCAATGGATGCGTCGCAAAATCCGAGACCTTAAAGCGCAATTGAATGAGCGGATAGCGCTGTAGAAACGGCGCGATCCAAGGTTCAAGCACATGGCGCGCATAAGCTTTCGGCGCGGCAATCCGTAACTCCCCACTTAGCTCTGCATTCGCGCTCGCGGCTTCGGTAGCAGACCGCGCAGCATCCAAGACTGATTTACAAAAGGCATACGCCGTTTTACCAGCCGTGCTGGGCTTTAAACTGCGTGTGGTGCGCTCAAATAGCTTTACTTGCAAAGCCATTTCAAGGCGAGTGATTTGCCGACTAATCGCTGAAGGTGTTACGCCCAACTGTCTTGCTGTCGCTGAGAAACTGCCGCTGTCTACCACCAAGGCGAACACTGCTAAATCCGGCAAGAGGGTTAATAATTTATTTGTGTCCATCACGCACAAGTGTTTTGCTGAAAGGCTGGATTATAGATTGATAGCGAACAAATTAGCATAGCGTGCTTCTAACTCTGGACGCTGATGATGCAAGCCATACGCAATTTCAAAGCCGAATTACTGCTACTCGCAGTAGCGATCATTTGGGGAACTAGCTATGGTTTTACTAAAGAAGCCCTGCTTTATATTAGTGTTCCCGCGTTCTTAGCCTTGCGTTTTTTACTCACTTTTTTATTGCTCAGCCCTGCTCTGTTAGCTGATTTAAAACGTGGCCTAGCACAAGACCTGCCTGCCGCTGGTATGACAGGTTTGATTTTATTCTCTATCTTTCTCGCGGAAGTTTATGGCGTAGCTCACACTTCTGCTGCCAATGCTGCTTTCCTGATTAGCTTGTGCGTCATCATCACCCCTTTATTGGAATGGCTGGTTTATCGACAATATCCAGGGCAGCGGATGTTTATCTTAGCGGCGGCTTGTTTATTTGGTGTGTATTTATTAACCCAAAATGCCGAGCAGCCATTTAGCTTTCAGCTCAATCTAGGCGATAGCTTAATGCTATTAGCGGCTTTATTGCGTGCATCTATGGGCATAGCTACCAAAAAACTCATGCAAGGTCGCAAACTTTCATCACTCAGCCTGACTGCTACTCAAGCTGGAGTCGTAGGTTTTGGTGCATTAGTCGTATTGTTTTGGCAGCAACAAGGTTTGGCTATTTCCTTGCCGAAGGATGGGCATTTCTGGCTAGTGATGCTTTATTTGGTGCTGTTCTGTAGCATTTTCGCCTTTTTCGCAATGAATTATGGCTTACGACATACTACACCGACTCGGGTGGCTCTACTCACTGGCTCTGAACCTGCTTGGGGTGCTTTATTTGCGGTACTTTATCTGGGCGAACATTTGGTATGGTATCAGTGGATGGGGGGCTTATTGATTGTCGTTGCCTCATTAATGGCACTTAGCTCTGAAAAGCGCTAATCTAAAAAGCTTTTAAGCTTAAGTTATCTAAATCAGATTGACGATTTATTAGAGTAACCCCCAGAACTCTTTCAAGTAAATGGAGAGTTTCTATTACTAAGCACTCGCCTAACTCACTTTTTAGCCCTAAAAACAAAGTTGTGATTTGCACCAAAGATATGGCACAAGAGTGCATTGGCACAACCATTCCAGCATTACTTTCGCCAAGCAACAATGTTGATCCAGCAAGTTTACCTGCTGATAAACTAAAATTAATAGCTCGGCTACCTGCGTGCACATTATAACTAGACATTTTATAATAAGGACGCATGTGGTCTAGGCCTACCGCTTTCTCAAGGTTAGCAAAGCTAATATTTGGCTTCTTTAAAGAAAAGGTAGCCCAACCATATGGTTCTGCATAAGCTTTTCCAAATTTTTCTAGCAGCAAATCATAGTTTTGCTTCCCTAACTTTAAATCTTGCTTAGTAGGGGCTTTGGCTTGAAGACGACTTGCATAGCGCTTATGTTGCTGCATACCGTGATAACACTCTATATGGTCATGCCAGTAATATCTGATAGCACATTCTTCGCCATACTTTTTTATAAAAAAGGCAACAACAGTAAGCTCGTGCAAAGTTCTCCATCTAGTGTGTGCACCATCTGCTAAACCACCTTTAACCAAGCAAAGCAACTCTCTAGCTACTACACAGGCCTTAGCATGTAGCTGTCGAATAACATGGAAAGTAATATCAGCATCTTCGCTAAGACATTTATCGCTATATCGAATAACTGCATCAGTCGAAATATTGATAACAAGCTCCAATATATTTATAGAATCTTTCCACAATGTGCCATGCCTTTGCAGAAAGCCTGCCTTAGAACAGCGGGAATCAGATAATAACTCGTCCGCATTTTCCAACATCGTTACAATAACTTTCTCTCTAGTCTTATTAAAATCCTCCATTGAAATATCAGAGCTTGAACCCCCTATTATATCAACTAGAGTCTTTTCAAACTCATCGTCAATAAAATCGATTATACTTTTCAATGATTAGTCCTTTACTTTTAAATTAGGGCTAACCAACTTGTACCAAAAGTTGGCTAGCATTATAATCAATAAGAATTACTTCTATCCGTCAATTTCACCAAGTCATTCATTACACTATCCAAGCCGCCATACACGTTTAAGTGTTGCACGCGTCCGGTGATTTTTTCCAAAATCTCTAATTCTTTTAAGCGTAATAATACGGGGTTGCCTTCCATGACTTTGGCGGTATTGTGCAAGGAGCGCGTTTCTTGGGTTTCTTCGCGGCGACGGATTAAGTTGGCCTCGGACTTTTTCTCTGCTTCCACGACTTGCGCCAAAATCGCTTTCATTTCACCCGGCAAAATAATATCGCGCGCACCTACGGTTTTTAATTCCAAACCATAAGCAGTGATTTTTTCTGCCACTAAGCTTTGAATAGTCTGATTTAACAGATTTTTATCCGCCAATAACTCATCCAAAGTTTGGGTAGAAACCACCGCACGCAAGGCCAATTGCAATTCGCGATACAAATAATCTTTTGGATCCAACAAAGTTGATTTCACCAACTGTGCATCGGTAATCTGCCATAAAGCCGATAAGTTAATACGCAAACCGACGCGATCTTTGGTCAAAATCTCCTGACCATTCACTTCCATGTTTTGCAAGCGCGTATCCAACTGCAAGACTTTGATCGCGTGATTAAACTGCCACCACACATGCACGCCGGTTTTCAAGACTTCTTGCTGCACGCCATCGACTTCTAAGAAACCGACAAAGCCTTCAGAAACCGTGCTAGTCACAATCGCCGCTTGCGCCGCGCTACGTAAAGTCGCATCTTTAGCCGTTACCAATTGGCTGGCTAAGGCTTTTGGCACGCGCATCTCCTCGGCAATATTAATCTTGCGCACCTCAATCGCCCGTTGTCCTCGCCAATACGCGCCACGTTGCGCAGGGGCTTTAATGTCTTTTAATACCTTGTCCTGATACACCAAACCGACCTCGTGCTCGCCAGTTTCCCAGCGCTGAATTTGCTCGGCAAAGTGTTCAGGATAAGCATCCGCCAAGTTTAAAACTTGCTCGGATACAGGATTGTTAGTGGCACTGGTGGCAGCGACTTGCTGGACTTTGTATTGATTTTTTAAGTCCCAAAACTCATGCACACCCGTGTCTAAAAGGGCTACGAACTGCTCGTCTTTGAACAACAGCCCGCGATGCGCTTCGGGAGTAATAAATTTTGTTTTGAATAACATGGCGTTGTCCTTTTTTCATTAAATTGACATTCCTCCCCACCGCAACTGGCTGCCTGCTTTAGGTGAACTAGGAAAGCCTGCTAGGTGCAGAGTCGAGACTCGTCACGCAGCAGATTCGTAGCCCACCAACCCAGCACTCAGGCAATCTTGGTGGTGTTGCTAAAGTTTGTGCATTGCTGCGACGCGCCTTAGCCACTTGGAGGTTTGTCGTTCTGTGCCCTTGCGGGCGATTCATTACCGTGACAGGGTAAGTTTGCTAATTGGAGTCGAACCAATTACCGCTTGATTACTAGTCAAGTGCTCTACCAAATGAGCTATAGCATTTGAGCGACTGGTTGGAGTCGAACCAACGACCTCCCGATTGACTATCGGGTGCTCTACCACTGAGCTACAGTCGCACATCTGTTCAGGCTGCACCGATACGCCTACTCACCAGCGGCGGCAGCGTCAGGTAGGCTTGTGAACCTACTCCACGAGTGAAAGCTTGATTTCAGATATTAGGGATATTGCAGGAGGCGTGCCAAACTTAGAAATCATCAGTTAAGTAATTGAAAATGATAGGCATATCAATTTTTATATAGAAAACGAAGATTATGAATTATTAGAATTTATATTTTAAAAAATAATTAACTATCTTTTTTTAGCAAGTAACGCGCAAGCATCTCGTCCAGCTCCTGAATGCTAAACGGCTTGGCTAGATAATCATTCATACCTGCTGCGAGACAGCGCTCACGCTCTCCAGAAATAGCATGCGCTGTCAAGGCGACAATAACTAAATCAGTGCGCTTTAACTCTTGACGAATACGTTGAGTCGTCTGGTAGCCATCTAAACCCGGCATACTCACATCCATGAAAACAAGGTTATATTTGTTTGCTTCGAGCCGGCTCAAACTGCTTTCACCGCTCTCAGCAAGATCCACTTCCACCCCTAGAGATTTTAAGAGTTCCTTGCCAAAAAATTGGTTAAGTGGATCATCATCCACCAACAAAACGCGTTTATCTGGATAAAAACCTACTGTGATCGGCACATGAGGGAGGCTAACAGGCTGCTGCTCCAGCTCAAAAAGCAACTTAAAAAAGAAGCAGGAGCCTTGGCCGCGCTTACTTTTAACTTGCAGCTCACCACCCAAATGCCGCACTAAATTATGGCTAATCGTTAAACCTAAACCTGTCCCACTATAGCGGCGATTGACACTCGAATCAGCTTGGAAAAATGGCTCAAATAAGCGCTCTTGCTCTTTTAAGGATAGACCTAGCCCTGTATCTGTCACCGCAAACTCTAGCTCAACCTTACCTAACCAATGCCCTACCGGTTTAATTATTAAACTCACTGAACCTATATCAGTAAACTTAAGGGCATTATCTAGCAAATTTAATAAAATCTGTGAAAGACTGACCGGATCACCTATTAACAAATTTTCGATAGGATAATCACTGCTAACTTTAAAAGACAAACCTTTATGTCGAGCTTGATCACCTAATAACTTCTCGAGATTTTCTAAAATACCTTGCAAAGTAAAACTATGTTTCTTTAAATCCGGGTTAGTATGATTTATTTTTGCAACATCGAGAATATTATTAATTAAGCTCAGCATATGTTGAGCAGAAACTTGCAGCTTCTCAACATAGTCGCGTTGCTGCCCAGTTAAAACAGTTTGCTGCAACAAAGCACCGCCACTGACCACTGCATGCATCGGGGTACGCAGTTCATGGCTCATGGTCATCAGGAATGCATCTTTCGCTCTGCTACTAGCTTCGAGGTGTTGAGCTTGTTCGCGTAGTTCTCGGGTGCGAGTACTTTGATTAAGTGAAAGTAAAACGGTGAATAATAAAAACCCCAGCATTAATATATTAAAAGCTAAGAACCAATTTTCAAACAAATCAAAGCTAAACAAAAACAGTGGGATAAGTGAAATAGCAAAAACAATAAACGCCCAAACAATAGCACGCGCTTCAGGAATTTTAGCCTGGTAGAGAATCCATAAAATGATTACCGTTATCACAAGTAAACTCGCACCTAAAGCTGACATAATAGATAAGCCAAAAGGTACGAAATAGATAATTAGCAATACAAAAATAGTCAGCCAAAAATGGATTCTTAGTAAGCTAGCGAGTCTAGGTAAGCGCTCACGAACTGACATTAACTGATAAAAGAAACTATTGCCACTGAGAATTGCGATCAAAGAAAAGACTAAATTAACATATTCACCATTAATATTATAAAAAATCAAGCCCAGCATGCCGCTTTCGCTAAAAATGGCAATGCCATTAGATACGATAAAAATAGTTAAACTTAAATAAGATCTTTCTTTTAAACTAAAAAATGTCAGCAAATTATAAATCGCGATAGCTAACAGACCACCTAAGACAAAAGCATAGGAAATATGATCTTGAGCAATGGTTTCTATTAAATTATTTGCAGTTAATAAACTGACTTTGAAATCAATTGGGCGATATGAGTTTTGTACCCGCAAATAAGCCGAATAATGGGTTGCTAAAGGTAGCTCAAGCCGAAAAGTGGCACGCCTTAATTCAGGAATGACTGGAATAATTTGCACAGGGCTAGACTGACCAGTAGGCACGATATACAACTGCAAAGTACGTTTCTCGACCTCTTGCAATTGCACATACCAATCATGATTATTGAGGTCTTGGTTAACTAGATCAAAGCGTAGCCACCAAGCCGATAAGCTATAACCAGGTGCTTGTGGGGGCTGCCACTTGCTTTGAAGAGCGCCTTTATGTTTAAGCAGGTTATAGATAGTTAACTGCCCACTTGAATCCTCAAGAACTGTCAATTGAGGCTGTAACTCAAAACTGCCCGACGTTGAATCTAAAATTAAGGGCTGAACACTAGCCTTGAGTGGACTCACAAACACTAGCAACAGAATTAAAATTAATCCGCGAATCAAAATAGTCTAACTTTTAAGCTTGTTAATTATTTATTAGGATATTTTCGCTAAAATCATAATTTATATTGATTAAAATTGTTGAATTATAAGTCATTGATACTCCCTAAGCCTTCACAGCACCCTCAAAAATAAGTGCATATGTAAAAATATCACAAAACTTCCTCTTGATGTAGGAAAACAGTGATGAATTGCTTAGTCAATTATTCATCTTTATAAGAAAAATTTAAAATTTTAAATAATAATTATCTAATAAATATAAGATTTTTATATTTTATATGCCAAACAATAAGCAAAAATATTTATTTTTATACTTGTTAGCTTAATCTGTAGGCAGATAGAATTTTACTCAGCTATTATTTTAATAATTCCTACTATGAGATTCATGCTGTGAAAATCATCAATGCCTGCGCCACTGCCACAACATAAATCCTGTGCTTCAGGCTTATTTTCAGCTCGATAACGGCTACGCGCACAGGCCAGCAAAAACTCACCATTGGGTAAAGGCTGAATGTAGTGGTAATTCATACCCACCTGAGTCAGCGTCAAATCGACTGAGCAGCCATGAGCGCTATAAGCCAAAATCCGGTAATTTTGTGCTTCATTTGGATTAATTTTCGCGAAGCTCGCGCCACTTTGATCTGTCTCGCGGTAATCCAAATTCTTGCAGGCAAATAGGCCATACCACAGATGATCATAGCCAATGGTTTGAGCGACTAATTCGCCTTTTATATCGGTTGGTAGCTCGATATAAGGTTGAGCGGGAACTGTTATTTGAGGGGTCTTAATGTTCTTTTTAGCCATAATTTTCCATACTAAAAGGTTGACTTAGCCAGCTAAATTCTCACTTCTTATAAAAAATTTAAAAATCTCTTAACCCTCTCTAGCAATATTTTGCATGTGCATTTTAAATAGTCTGCGAAACTCTTCTGTTATCCATGAGCATGTGCTTGTGTGGTAATACATATCCGCGTCTGTAACCTGAATGTCATAATATGTTTTAGGGTGAGTTAGGCAGTTGCGAGCAGACTTAGCGTATAGAAAGTCCTTATAGTTTTCGTTGCTTGTGGAAAGTTGGAAATTTAATCCCCAGACCTTTGCAGCAAGCTCAAAGGTTCTGTGTATATTTTTTTCTAAGGGTAAAAACTTACCATTTACTGGTGCGATAACCGTCAGATGGTTAAGCGTTTTCAGCTCACTCTTGGTAAGCTCACATGCATATTTCTTTAATCGAATTGTTGATCGCAATTCGATTTTTATACATTCAATAAGCGCCTCCAAATAAGCAAAAATTGCACGAACCACACAACGACGAAAGTACTGAGATTCAGGATTGCCTTCTAACAGTTCATGACCAATTTTAAGATCATTTTGTAAATCCTCTAAAAGATCGTAAGTCCGAGTAAACCCCTCTCCTCTACGCGCATAACTTGGCATTTATTCACCCCTTCACACACAAAACCTGTTTCAAAGTATGCATAATTTCCACTAACTCATCCTGCGCTTTCATCACCGCTTCAATATCTTTATAAGCAGACGGGGTTTCATCAATCACATCCGCATCTTTACGACACTCCACACCCGCGACCGCTTTCACATGCTCTTCCATCGACACGCGACGTTTAGCTTCAGTACGCGACATCACACGCCCCGCACCATGACTACAGCTACAGAAACTTTCCTCATTTCCTAGGCCACGCACAATGTAAGAACATGCGCCCATGCTGCCCGGAATAATCCCCATCTCACCTTTACGCGCACTCACCGCACCCTTTCGCGTTACCCACACATCCTGCCCGTAGTGGTGTTCCTTGCTGATATAGTTATGGTGACAACTCACCGCCTCCACATCCGCCGAAAACGGCAGCGGCAATACTTCGCGCATCGCTTGTAACGTTCGCGCCATCATCACTTCACGATTCGCCTGCGCAAAATCCTGCGCCCAAGCCACCGCTTCCACATAGTCTTGGAACATCGTGCTGCCTTCAGGGATATAAGCCAAATCCTTATCCGGCAAGTTAATAAACCAACGCTCCATATCTTTTTTCGCTTGTGCTATAAAATGTGAACCGATTTTATTACCTACGCCACGCGAACCGCTATGCAGCATCACCCACACACCATCAGCCTCATCAATACACACCTCGATGAAATGATTGCCCGAACCTAAAGTCCCCAAATGCGCCAAGTTATTGCTCTTTTCCAACCAAGGATGCTTCTCGCACAAACGCTTAAAGCCTTCACTCAAGCTCAACCACTTCGCCAAAGCTTCCGCAGGCGCATCCGTCCAGCTCCCTTTATCGCGGCCACCAAAAGTCAAACCGTGTGGCACAGCTTTCTCAATCGCCGCACGCATTAACTCCAAAGAATCCGGCAAGTCAACAGCCTTCAAGGTAGTTTTCGCTGCCATCATTCCACAGCCCAAATCCACACCCACCGCCGCCGGAATCACTGCGCCAACAGTGGGAATCACACTACCAATCGTTGCACCTTTCCCCAAATGCACATCTGGCATCACCGCAATCCATTTATGAATGAAAGGCATGGTCGCCATATTGGATAATTGTTGCTTCGACTTATCATCAAAGGGTACGCCCTTAGTCCATGCCTTAATGGGCGCACGGCCTTGAGCGTGTAACACTTCGTAGTTGCCTGTAGTAGTCATGATGTTTATCTCTTTATCTTGAATGTGGTAATACTATTGCAGGTGGCGTGCCAAGATAATTAAAACATTGTTTTAATTGATTTTTTATGGATAACATCGGTCACTAAAGAGAATATTTTTATCTTTAAATTTATCTAACTATTTTTTTAGATAGATTTAAAATTGCCAGCTCGCTAAGTATTTGCGTTGTACCCAACCTAGCTTGCCGTCATAGCGAATTCGGCACCAAGTATTTACACAAGCATCTAAGCCCTCAATCCCAGTTGCATATTCGGGCAAAGTCCCAGCGACAGCACTGGTACTGCTAGCTTGTTTATAGAACTTCAAGGAGCCGTTATAACCATGCGAAGAGTAATAGCGCGCCCCTGAGGATTCGCCTAAATACTTACAAGCTGACCAGCCTTTCACCCCAAGGTATTGCACCTGACACCAGCCTGAGCTAGTACGTTCACCAAGGTTCTTTACCTTGATTGCGTTAAAAGGAATGTTTTTCAGAATCTTATAGCCTGTGCTAGGCCCCGCACGTAAGCGCAACCTATCCGCGCTTTTCACCCACACCACAGCATAAGTACTAGGGCCAGTAAAAGCTTGCGCAGTGGAGTAATTCAAGCTCAGCCATAAACTGGCTATGATTAAAAAACCTAATTGCATAGCGTCCTCCTAGTTAAACCATCATGACGGAACAGAGTCTATGTCTTTACCTTTAGCAAGGTTTTATAGAAACTGCCGCCTGTTTAAGCCACAAGGAATGATTATGCGTTTAAAGTTTTATGGATCTGTACTCTTACTTTTAAGTCTTGCTACGACTGTGGTACATGCAGTACCCCCCATGCCACCATCGCCGCTCAAAAACTTAGAAATTGCTGGTCAAGTCTTGCAGGATGGCAAGCCAGTGACTGGGGCGAGTGTGAAAGCTTATTTCTATAATTGCGATACCAAATCGCAGGCCAGCGCGACGAGTAATGCCAGTGGTTACTATCGCTTAGTGATTCCAAGCTATCCACGACTTGTAACGATTAGCCGTCCTTGGAATAAAGCTGAAATCGCAGAGTTTACTAAAAATGCCCCCAATGCAATGCAGCGCCTAAGCCGCAGAGTAGCCTTTGAAACTAGACCTGTCCCCATCTTCATTAACACCCATCATCCGACTAATCCCATCGCTACCGTTTGCCAGCAAGCGGTCAAAGGCGGTTTCGAGACTCCACTCAAAAATCGCTTCAACCTCAAACTAGACGGTATTCCTAGCAAAGCGCCCACACCACCCACTCCACCTAAACCACCTGCAAAGCCAAGCGATCAACAAAAATGCGCCGCTCAAGGGGGCAAATGGGAAAATTTAAGTCGAGGCGTAGTCGGCTGCAATCTGAGCTATAAAGATGCGGGGCGGCTATGCACTGATGGCAATCAATGCAGTAGCAAAGTCTGCCTTGCCAAAGATCGCAATCCACGTGTGAGTGAAGGTTCGTGTGCGGCGAATACTTTTTCGATTACCAATGGCTGCATGGGTGAAATAAAGCGGGGTCATTGGCGAGCACGCGCCTGTCCTTAGCCGTTACACGCTTAGAAGTCTAAATCTAGGCATTTAGACTTCTTCTAGCAGCTAACGAAAAGCGGCTAATTCTTGCAATAAACGCGGCAAAGCAGCCGTCATTCCCCGATATTCCAAGATATTCTCACTCATCGAAGCCAGCGCTTCAGCGAGTTGCGCAGCACGAGTCGGTTCTACGTGCAAGACATCCACCAAGGGTGCGACCATCACTCGAATGAAAAATACCCCACGCTTTAGTTCTGGCAAAGGCAAAGTTGTTTGCCGCTCGACGCGAAAATAAAGCTGCTCTAGCAATGAACCCTCGCCTGCCTGTTGCAGCGCATCGGCCCATAAACGTGAACGTTGTAATGGATGCGACGGCAAATCACTATTCGGCGTCAGCAACCATACATGGCGCACCATAGTATTTTTACGGAAAGCCAAGTCAATAATGCCCTTCGCGCCCGCTTGCAGGATCGCGTTATCAGCGACCGGTACATGAATCGCATGAAAATTTAAGTCTATCTTTTCGCTCGGATTCCAATTAGAAGGAAAGCAGACCGACAAAAAGCGCGTGCGCATGTCATAGCTTTCGCCTTCTAGCTCATCATGCAGAATTACGAAATCTTCTTGCATGCCTAGTGTTAGCGCCTCAGCATTAGCAGCCAAGCGTATATCGGTTTGCTGTTGATAATGCTTGGCAATTTCCACTAAAACTTGTGCATCGGCCTCGCCCAGCCAAACACGAGCACGATGCTCGGTTAATAACTGCTGCTTACGTTCGCTATAGCGCTCTGCCAAATTATCGCGTAAAAACAAATTAAGGGTCGCCTCGTCTAAACGTGCTAAACCGGGGCGCATTTTAAACGGACTATTCACAGTCCACGGAATCGCATGAGCAGCAGTAAGAATAGGCATCACTAAGCTTTTAACCTCAACCAACAAATTTAAAATTTTGCAGCGCCTGATAACGAAGCGCAATGCTTAGTACAGATAAACTTGATTCAAAATAAATAAATCTTAACTTAGGAACACACCTATGAACTTTAATAACTTTGACCATTATCTGATCGTCGATCTGGAAGCAACCTGTTGTGATCGCAATGGCAGCAACCCGAATCAAATTCCGGGCAGCGAAATGGAAACGATTGAAATTGGCGCGATCATGCTGGAGGCGAAAACCTTAAAGGTGCTCAGCGAATTTGATACTTTTGTGCGCCCGGTTCGGCATCCACAACTCACTGAGTTTTGCAGCCAACTAACCACGATTCGCCAAACCGATGTGGATGCAGCACTCAGCTATCCAGCAGCGATTCAAGCCTTGCAAGCTTGGCTTGCGCCCTACCCTAATTTTTTATTCTGCTCATGGGGCGATTACGATAAAAACCAGCTACAACAAGATAGCGACTATCACGGAATCAGCGCACCAATTGATGCACCTCATCTGAATATCAAACAGCAATTTACTGATAGCCAACAACTCCCCAAACGCTATGGCATGGATGGCGCTTTGAAACTAGCAGGTTTGAAATTAATGGGTACTCACCATCGTGGCATTGATGATGTGCGGAATATGGTGCAATTAATGCCCTATATTTTGGGTCGACAACTGATGAAAACCACTGATTAAGTTTACACTTAAACCCATGAAGCCAACGCCAGCCAGCTTAACAACCAGCAGCCAACTCGAAACCAACGTTCAGCAGCAAGATTTCGAACAGCTGCTGCAAGCCATCGCAAGGGAAAAAAACCGGCTTGCGGATTGGCAAGCCTTAGCTAATTTGCATCAACGCGAAGTCTTAGCTAAATACATGCCCTTGCGCCGCCAGTATGCTGAGCAGCAAGCGCTGCTGATTTATTTGATCGATGCACACTGGCACCGCGAACGCTTTACCCCACAACAAATGGATAAGCTCAACCAGCTATTACGCTTACTCTGCGAACAAGTACTTACTGTCACTAGCAACTCTACCGTTGAGGCTATACAGCAGCGGCATTTATTTCAGCCCATTAAACAGCCACTCAACCCAACAGCATCACAAGAACCTGTTGTCGAACTTGATGAATACAGCGTTTTTGAACAAGAACAACAAGCGGCTGCTGAGCAACGTGCTGCCCAAAAGAAAGCTGCTAAACAAAAGACTAAACAAGCCCGCGAACAAACGACTAGCTTAAAAAGCACCCAGTCAATTCGCGCGGTGTATCGCGAATTAGTCGCAGTGCTACATCCTGATCGCGAACCTGACCCAGCTGAGCAAGCGCGTAAAACTAGCCTGATGCAGCAAGTCAATGTTGCCTATCAAGAGCAGGATTTGTTAAAACTGTTGGAGCTACAGCTGGCTGCTGAACAAATTCAGCCAGGTAAAGCTAAACAACTTGCAGCCGAACGGCTTGAACATTACAACCGAATTTTAACCAAGCAACTGAAACAGCTTCAAGAGGCTAGCCAAAACTTAGAACTCGGCTTAAAAGCAGCTGCACATTTACGTCCTTCGGAACTATTCAGTAGCAAACGCTTAAAACAAAGCTTTAAAGCGGATGTGAAACTACTCCAACAACAGCTCAATAGCATTCAGCATCTCCTCCTCGAATTAAAAGAGATTCAAAGCTTCAAGCTCTGGCTGTCAAGCTATGAACTCAACACCGATTAACTAGCACCGGAAACACTTATGCCGCACCCACTATTGACTTGTAACTATTGGATTTTTGATATGGATGGCACACTGACAGTGGCCAAACATGATTTCGGCGCAATGCGCGCTGCTTTAGGTCTGCCCTATGATCAGGCTATTTTAGAGAGTTTAGCCGCGCTGCCTCCCGCCGAAGCCGCACCGATTTATTTACGCCTCCAGGCGATGGAATTAGAGATTGCCGAACGCTCCGAAGCCGCTACAGGTGCGCTTGAATTATTGGAGTATTTACAAGCACAAGGGACTCGCATCGGCATTCTCACCCGTAATAGCCTGCTGAATACCAAAGTGACCTTAAGAGCAGCTGGCTTGGCGCAGTATTTTACCAGCGATGATTTAATTAGCCGCGATTGCGCGCCACCCAAACCACATCCGGCGGGTATTGAGCGCTTATTACAGCAATGGCAAGCAGCGCCGCAGGAGGCGGTGATGGTGGGCGATTTTGTTTATGATCTGCAAGCAGGTCGTGCTGCGGGTACTAGCACTCTATATATTGACCCGAGCGCCACCTTTCCTGATCGGGAGTATGCGGATTGGTGTGTGCAGAGCTTGGCGGAATTGTTGGCTTAAATCGACAAAGCAGCTACCCTTAGAATAAATATTCTTATAAAACTTAATAGCACTTATGAAAACCACCCTTATCAGCATTCTCGGCAATCGTCTTGATCAACAAGGTTTAGGCAAACGCCGCTGGAATCATTGGCGTCCGTCGATTAGTTTGCTGATGCATCCTGAGCTTCCGGTCGATGAGTTGGTGCTTGTACATCAGGTAGCTGATAATGAATTAGCTGAGCTGACTATGCGTGATATGCGCGAGCTTAGCCCAGCCACCCAAGTGCATGATTATCTGGTTGAATACACCGACCCTTGGGATTTTGAAGAGGTCTATAGCGAGCTGTATAAATTCGCTCAAACTTATACCTTCGATCCTGAAACTACTAACTACTACGTACATATCACTACCGGCACGCATGTCGCGCAAATCTGCTTATTCTTGCTGACTGAAGCCAATTATATTCCCGCCAAACTGATCCAAACCTCGCCGAGCAAAGAAGGTGTGCAAGGCAGTTATCATATTATTGATCTGGATTTATCCCGCTATGATCAAATCGCCTCACGCTTTGCTAAAGAAGCCCAAGAAGGGATTAGCTATCTCAAAGGTGGAATTGCCACGCACAATCAGGCCTTCAATTATTTAATCGAGCAGCTGGAACAGGTGTCAATTCGTTCCTCAGCGCCGATTTTATTAACCGGTGCGACGGGTGTCGGCAAATCCCAATTAGCTAAACGTATTTTCGCCCTGAAGAAACAACGCGGACAAATCAGCGGTGAATTAGTCGAAGTTAACTGTGCGACTTTACGCGGTGATAATGCGATGTCCGCTTTATTTGGGCATGTGAAAGGGGCATTTACAGGTGCACTCACCAACCGCAGCGGTTTATTGCGCGAAGCACATAAAGGCTTATTATTCCTCGATGAAATTGGCGAGCTTGGCCTCGATGAACAAGCCATGCTGCTGCGGGCGATTGAAGAGAAAGTCTTCATTCCCTTCGGTAGTGACAAAACCGTTAGCAGCGACTTCCAATTGATTGCTGGCACGAATCGCGATTTATTTGCTGAAGTACGTGCCGGAAAATTCCGCGAAGACTTGTTAGCGCGCATCAATCTTTGGACTTACGAATTGCCCAGCCTCAAAGAGCGGATTGAAGACTTTGAGCCGAATCTCGATTATGAATTACAGCAATTCACTCGCAAAGTGGGACATAAAGTGAGCTTCAATCAAGCCGCGCGCGAACACTATTTGAAATTCGCGCATGCACCTGAAGCTTTATGGCGCGCCAATTTCCGTGATCTGAATTCGAGCATCACACGCATGGCAACTTTGGCGCAAGGCGGCCGTATTACTGAAGCTTTAGTTGCCGGTGAAATGCAGCGCCTCACTTATGATTGGCAAGCCTTCCAAACTCAAGAACAGTCTCAAGATACTGAACTGTTAGAAAGTTTAGTGACTGCTGAAATCCTCGCTGATACTGACTATTTTGATCAGATTCAATTAGCCGAAGTACTGCGGGTTTGTCGTGCTAGTAAAAATATGGCGGATGCCGGACGCAAGCTCTTCAATATCAGCCGCACTCAACGTACTAGCCAGAATGACTCGCATCGCTTACGCATTTATTTGCAAAAATACGGCTTAAGCTTTGAGAAAATTCAAAAATAATCAGCAAAGTGGTAATTAATTACAGTTTTTTATCAATAGTTTAGATTAAATCCAGTGGCACAAACTTATTAGCCTTGAACACTAAGCGTATAGCTATTTTAAAGTTAAAGACCCTATAAAATCTCAGCCAGAAACCTGCTTTCAGCTAGCTAACCCTCTGAATAGCTCTGAAGTTGCAACCCAAAACCCCAAACCAGCTTAAGACGCTTAAAGCTAACTTTAATTTTGGTAATTTGCACACTAGGGCTTTTACTAGGAAAATCGCCAGCGCTTAGGTACATTCAGCTAATTTTAATTCAGCCCAATTTTTTAGCATTTCAGTCACCTAATTTAGTTAGGAACACCTTTTAAGGAATGAGTAATGGACCTCTCAACAACAACGCAGATTATCCTGCAAAATATTCCAGTATTTATGCGCCCCACTCCCGAAGACGGACAAAAACTTCGGCAGTACAATGAGTTTTTTACCCGCTATCAAAGCGCGGTCATTACTGGTTTCTACGATCTGATTTATTCGGATGTTGCTGCTCATGCTCATATTACTGGCATGACCCGCCAGCAACGCGAAATGATCCTGCATGAATGGTATCGGGTGACTATGTCGGCACAATTCGATGATTTATATTGGAATTGGCAAGCGCTGATGGGGATTATTCGGGTGAAGCATAATGTCCCGAACTCAGCGGTGCTCAGCATGTGGTCGTGGATTATGAGCTTCTTGCAAGAGCGCTTATTGGAAGAGTACCCCCCCGCAGAAGCCCAAGCCGTAATTCACATTTTGCATAAACTACATGCAACGGTCTGTGGTTTGATTATTGAAAGCTTCATCGTCACTCGCCAAGAAGCCATCACCCGTGCTTCCGGCTTAAATGATCGAATTTTGGGGCGCTTGGTGAACATTGAAATTGATCAGCTCGTGAAGCAAGGCCAAACTTTAGTGGCTGAACAAACCCAGCTAAAAATGGCAGCGGCCGCTTAAATTGGCTGATTAACGAGCCTTCAAGCGTAAAGTTGCTATGAAGGCTCTGTTAGTCGCCTAACACTCGATAATATTCACCGCTAAACCGCCACGCGCAGTTTCTTTATACTTGGTTTTCATATCCATCCCAGTTTCACGCATCGTTTTAATCACTTTATCTAGGGAAACATAATGTGAACCATCGCCGCGCAAAGCCATGCGTGAAGCATTAATCGCTTTCACCGCGCCCATTGCATTGCGTTCAATACAGGGGACCTGAACTAAGCCGCCAATCGGATCGCAAGTTAGACCTAGATTGTGCTCCATGCCGATTTCCGCCGCATTTTCTACTTGCTCAGGGGTGCCGCCTAAGACTTCGGTTAAAGCACCGGCAGCCATAGAACAAGCAGAACCCACTTCGCCTTGACAACCGACTTCTGCACCAGAGATGGAAGCATTTTCTTTATAGAGAATCGCAATCGCGCCTGCCGTGAGTAAGAAGCGGACAATGCCATCCTCATTCGCGCCTTGCACAAACCGCGAGTAGTAATGCATCACCGCAGGAATCACGCCCGCAGCCCCATTAGTCGGTGCTGTTACCACCCGCCCACCGGCAGCATTTTCTTCATTCACTGCTAGCGCAAACAGATTCACCCAATCCATCGTACCTAAAGGTGCCGTATTCAGCGTATTGTCGTGTTGCAATTGCCGCCGTAACGGTGCAGCACGACGCTTCACTTTTAAGCCACCCGGTAAAATACCTTCCGTGCGACAACCCTGCTCTACGCAATCCTGCATCACTCGCCAAATATTTAATAGGCCAGCTCGGATCTCCGCCTCGCTGCGCCAAACTTGTTCATTCATGAGCATTAGTTGACTGACTGAGTAGCCATTTTCACGACAGAGTGCCAATAGTTCTTTACCTGATTTAAAGGGATAAGGCTGTTTAGTGTGATCGGCAACAATCGGTTGCTCCGTATTATCGTTATCGGGATTGACTACAAAGCCGCCGCCGACTGAATAGTAAGTATTCGATTGTAAGCAGCTACCATCCGCCGCAAACGCATGAAATGTCATGCCATTCGGGTGAAAAGGTAAGGATTTGCGCCGATGGAAAATTAAATCAGTCGCGTAATTAAAATTGATTCTGTGCTCAGTGCCCAAATGCAGGAATTGCTGCTCAATAATAGTTTGCATACGCTCTGGGATTTTTTGCGTATCCACCGTTTCTGGCTCGCTGCCCTCTAAACCCAGCAACACCGCTTTATCTGAGCCATGCCCTTTGCCGGTCGCACCCAGAGAGCCATAAAGCTCAGCTTGAATACGCGTGACTTGCCCAAACAAACCCTGCTCACGTAAGCGAGTGAGAAAATAATTAGCCGCCCGCATTGGCCCCACGGTATGTGAGCTAGACGGACCAATCCCAATTTTGAAAATATCAAAGACACTAATTGCCATAAAGCTTAACCTGTGATGCGCGACGACTTTTTAAATGCTGCGCCGAATCAGTTAAACTGAGGCGCTGATAGCATCTTTATCACATTAATTGACTAGTCAGTCAATAGCATTGCGACACGGATCGAGAGGAATACGGATGAAAAAAATTACTATTATTGGTGCTGGCTTCGCGGGTCTCAGTGCTGTGCGCCAATTGCGTAAAATTGAAGCTTATGTGGAGATTACCTTGATCGCTCCACGCGCTGAATTGCAGTATTTGCCAAGCCTCATCTGGGTACCTTCTGGCTTACGCAAACGCGAAGACATCATTATTCCACTGGATAATTTCTTCACGCGGATGGTCGTTAAATTCTTTGCAGCGACAGTCACTGGCTTAAAAGATGGAGGGCGCACGGTCGAAACCGATAAAGGTGTGATTCACAATGATGGCTTGATCATTGCCTCCGGCGGACGTTTTATCAAAAAACTGCCAGGGATTGAACATGCGATTACACCGTGTGAAGGTATTGATGCGGCTGAAAAAATTCGTGATCGTTTAAAAGCTATGCAAGGCGGAACGATAGCGATGGGCTTTGCGGGCAACCCGAATGAACCGAGCGCGATGCGGGGTGGGCCGATGTTTGAATTTTTATTTGGCACTGACACCCTACTCCGCCAACAAGGACGACGCGATCAATTCAAAATGGTCTTTTTTAGCCCAGCCGCTAAACCCGGCATTCGCTTAGGTGAAAATGCAGTGAAAGGTTTAATGGGCGAAATGGAAAAGCGCGATATTAGTACACATTTGGGGCATAAGATGGTCGGCTTTGAAGCGAACAAAGTCAAAACCGAAGGCGGCGAATTTGCAGCTGACTTGATTATCTTTATGCCCGGTATGACAGGCAATTTGTGGTTTGATAATAGCGAACTGCCGCGTTCTGAAGGTGGCTTAGTCAAAGCCAATCAACACTGCAAAGTGGAAGGCATGGAAGCCGTGTATGTAGCAGGCGATTCGGGTAGTTTCCCTGGCCCCGATTGGATGCCGAAGCAAGCACATATGGCTGATCTACAAGCCGAATGTGCCGCCAAAAATCTGCTAGCTGAACTAGCCGGTACGACTGCAGATGCGACTTTTAAAATTGAGTTGATGTGTATTGTCGACTCCGGCGATAAAGGTTTATATGTCAGCCGCACTGAAAATAAAAATACGGTGTTACCTGCAAATAAGCTGATGCATTGGGCGAAGCGTGGCTTTGAGTGGTGGTATTTGCGGCAGTATCGTTAGAATAACTGCCAAAACCAAGATAGCCGACTCTGTGCTAAATTAAGTCGCACTCATCGCTCGGCTATCCTTTATTCAATTTACAATGTTTTAACATTTAGCCAAGACTTACAAGCACTTAAAAATTATAAAATTCGGCGTATTTAATTATTTGATCTATTTGTGCATAGCGCACACTTTGAAACCTTGGCTTTACTCACTCGAATCTAGCTATACTACTCACAAGTAGATTACGTTTTTACGTAATTTTTAAAATACCTATTCCATAAAAACACTTAATACTTTTTAATAATTATTAAGTTAAGGAGGGAGCAGCATGTACTTTAATCAGCAAAAAAATCGGCTCAAGAATACTTTATTCAAACTTATAATTCTCAGTCTATTTGCTTTTATGTCGCCAAGCTACGCAAGTCCATTGAATTTAATACAATCCTTTGGAGAGCCTGATTTATTTAACCCTAGCTATGTTGTTACCGATAATCTAGGTAATACTTATGTGCAATCCCAGCATCTAGTTGCTAGTTATACTTATAATTACACTATAGATATTATTAATAAAGAGGGTGCATTAATAAAAAGCTTCCCTTCTTTAGGCTGGCCTATAGCTTCCACTAAAGATGGAAGTTATATTTATGAAAGAAAAATTGATGATGCGAACTCTTTTTCTTTAAGAAAATATAATCGGGCAGGAGTCCTAATAAAAACAATCAAAATTAACATAGCTAATAATGGCGCTTCAAATATTGCGATCGACTCTGATAGTAAAATCTATATTGGCATCGGCAAACAAATTTTTGTGTATAATGATATAGGTATATTAATAAAAAAAATCAATCAATTCAAAATAAATGCATCTGGCACAATGAAGAACTTTGGCATTATCAACCAAATTTATATTAATAAAAAAAATCAATTATTAATAACGGATAACTATCAAAATTCATTTGATAAGAAATCTCGATTACTACTAATGAATACCAAGGCCGAGCTTTTAAAGCCGGCAATTTTCATGGAAAATGAAGCTTATAATTATGCAATAGCCTTGGACAACTTAAGCTTTATCTATGTTGCAGGTGAGTTTAATACACAATCTGGCTCTAAACGCTTCATTAAAAAGCTTAAACCAAACGGAAATTTAAGTAAAATCATAGATTTTGATGTAGTTAACACTAATTTCTCTATAGATACTGATAATAATTTAATATTGCCTATTTTAAACAAACATCTTATAAAAAAATACAATAGCAATGGCTCTTTTTCAACTCTTTATGGTAATGCGCCTAAAAAATTAGCTTCTGTAGCGGATTTCGCCTTGGATTCCAATAAAAATCTTTACATTTTGGATAATGGTCATAATCGCATAAAAAAATTTTCAGCAGATGGTAGCTTAATCACTAAAAACTGGGGAAACCCCATTCTCTCTGGTACTTTTGAGAGAATTACAATTACACCAGATGATAAAGTTTATTTACAAAACTCATTTAACAAATTTAGTGTCTTTACAACTGAAGGAGCGTTTTTACAAAGCAATGACAGATTATGGCCAAGTTTTGATAAAAATGGCAGTGAATTTATTATAAATAATGATTCTTCTAATGCCTACATAGAAAAACTAGACTCAACGGGAACAAAAGTTAAATCCATTCATTATCCAACAGCAATAGGTACAAATAAAGATTTGGTTCCTTGCTTTAATAATTCAAACTTAGTAATTGATGATGAAGGTAATTTTTACTCAGCTGCTTGTCGACATATCATCAAATACTCTAATAATTTAACTCCTGACTTTCAGATCGAATTATATTTACTAAAAATAAATAGCATGACTGGGGCAATTTTGAAAAGTGTCTACATTGATACTACACCAGCCTTCGATTTATCTTTAAGTATAGATAAGAAAAACACCATTTATCTATCGTCACGCTCTGCTTATGGTTATAACGCTAATTTTATTTTTAACAAAGACCTTATTAAGCTAGGTGAAATTTCAGATAATGCTGCATTTAGCTCTAAAACAGATATTGATGGTAATTTATATCTGTTGAGCTCCGAGTTGAATCAAGTTAACAAGTATACACCAATCTCCTTATTACAAGCGCCTTTACCGCTTAGCTTGAAAAAGCTCAATCAGGATGGTGAAATCTTGTTAAGCTGGCAAGATAAAACGACTAATGAAACTGGTTTCAAAATCTACCGCTGCAAACAAACTGATAACACTTGTGCTTTTAAATTAATTGCAACGGCTGCTGCCAATACCACCAGCCTTCACATGTCAAAACCCAGCGATATAACTATTGGCAATAATACTTACAGGTATTTAATTACTGCAATTAAAAATCAAGAGGAATCACTATCTAATAAATATAGTGAAATTACAATCAATTCCCAATAAAACTCTATTGTATTTAGTCGAGTGGCTTAGAAAAATTCAAGTCACTTAATAAAAGCGAGGATGGAAATAATGGTAAAAATTCACTTAAATAATATGTCGTTCAAATACCTAGTATGCTCTCTAACCCTAATCTATAGCTTGGTTTATCCAAGTACTAACGCTGCTGACTCAAAACTGATTACTACCATCGGTAAGGCATCATCTTTTTCCTCTATCCAAAATCTAGTAACCGATAGTTTAGGGGCAAGTTATGTTTTAGATCAAACTCCACAATCTACTGTCCTGCATAAAATAGATGATACAGGCAAGCTCATTGCTAACTTTAGTTTAGGCGCATCACAACCCTTAGATATCGCTTTAAGCAATGATGGCTATCTTTACACCATAGAGCTTATTTATTTGCCTGATTCCTATAAAAATATAGTGAAAAAATGGACACCCTCAGGCCAGCTCATGCTTAGGTGGGAAATAACAGCCAATAACTATGTACAAGCAGTGATGGTTAAATTGGCGATGACTAATGATAATAAGTTGCTAGTTGCACTTCAAAATAAAATTAGTGTTTTTAGCGCGCAAGGCGAGCTACTTAAAGAGATTAAAGGCTATGTCAAACCTAATAATCTTAATCAAATACAGTTTTTTGCAATGATTAATCGCTTAGCGATTAATGAAACTAATCAACTACTAATCTTAGATTCTAATAAAAAATTAATCGCTATTGACTTAGATGGCAAGTTACTTAAGCCTGTTATTAGCAATGATAAGAATCAAATTGGCAGTTATAGCAATCTGGCTTTTGATACTCAGGGTAATATTTACGATAGCCAACCCATTATTAGGGTCAATGATAGTTTCAACTCATGCCATTGCATACGTCAATTTGACTCTACAGGAAAACTCGTAAAAACACTGGGCAGCCTAGGCTCAAAGAAAGGTCAGTTTTACAATCCATTAGCCTTTCGTTTAGACAAAAAAAATAACCTTTACGTAGCAGATAGTGGAAATAATCGAGTTCAGAAACTTAACAAAGAGGGCAAAGTGCTTTGGAGCAAAGGTGATCAGATCGGCGAACTAAGCTTAGCTAAAGGTGTAGTGGCCGATTCAAAAAATAATATCTACGTACTGGATGCTGGTCATTATCGTATCCAAAAATTTGCTGCCAATAGTACTGTGTTAAAATCTTGGGGAGCTTAGGCCTGAAGCGTGGGCAATTTAGTCATTTGCAAAAAATCACTACTGATCTACAAGATAGAATTTATGTTGAAGATCGTTACTATGACTCCGCTAGCGATAGTCATAAAGAACGTATTCAGATCTTTTCGAGTGAAGGTAATTTTTTAGCCGTTTCTCAACAAGCTTGGCCTAGCTTTGATAAAAAAGGCAACATTTATCGCATCGCTCATAAGCTTGACCCAGCTACCAATGAATTTGATTACTTCCTACAAAAAACAGATGTCTATAATCAAACTCAAGAATGGGCTTTGAACTATAAAAATGAATACCTCTACGGAGGCCTTTATTCACTTACAACCTACCCTTGCACTAAGTCGCTCAGTATCGACTCTCAGCAAAATATTTACCTACTTCGCTGTCAATCCTCAGCTACTTATAATGACCCTCGCCATCCAAATTTCTCGCTCAATATTAGTTTACAAAAAATCAACCCCGACACAGGTGTTTTATTAACTGAAAAAGGACTCTTAAGCGGCCAAGGCGAAATTAGCTTCAGTCCTCCTACCATCAATTTAACGATTGATAATCGCGATTTAATCTATGTGCAGCATGACTTGCCTGAAAACCTTTATCAACTCAATCTTTTAGGTACAGATAATCTAACTACACTCGATAATAACCTTAATATTATTGGCAGTTATATCGATACTGTTTCAGCTAATAACATTTATAGTAGAGACAACCAAATTTTTCTAGCAGGCTCGATTGTCAGTGTGTACCAAACTGCTTCTACCCTAAAAGCGCCCATCATAACTTCCATTAAACCCTTGGCAAATTTAGGTGCAGTCAAATTAACTTGGCAGGATCGAACTACCAACGAAACTGGATTTAACATTTATCGTTGCAAGCTGGTAAATACTAATTGTAATGATTTCCAACTTATCAAGACTACTAAGCCTAATGTAACTGGTGTGCGATTAGGAACACCCATGGGCTTTATAGCTGGGGACAAGTATAGATATAAGCTAACTGCTATCAAAGGGTTAGAGGGATCCTTAAGTTATAGTACTGTTGTACATTAACTTTTAAAAGGCTATTAAATCTATCTGTAAGTGATTATTTTGAACTCAAGCTGTTCTATTTGGAGCGGCTTGTCGTTGAGTTTGCTATCCTAAACCCTTCTTTTAGCCACGATCAGCCCTATGTTCCCTTTGGATAACAGTTCTTTTCTTGACCAGCAATTAGCCAAGCTGCTATTGCGTATTTGTGCAGCTGAAGGCTATGTATTAACTGAACCACAACAACAGCAGCTGAGTTGGCTAGCCGCTTATACTAGCCAAGCGACTCGCCGAGGGATTATTGCAGCTAAACTGCCTACTTTGGTCAATACCGAAGAGCTAGCGGTTTTGCTGAATTCACCCGTAGTGGGTAGTGAGGGTGAATATACGCCCCTGATTATCGAAAATGGCCACATTTGGCTGAATCGTTATTGGCAATACGAGCAGCACTTAGCCCAAAGTATCAACGAACGTTTAAACCTACATATTGCTACTGATCCGTACGCTTTACAGCAGACTCTTAATGCTTGGTTTCCTAGCGGTGCTAATGACCTACAAAAGCTCGCGGTGGAACGTGCTGCTAGCCAGCCTTTTCTGATTATTTCTGGTGGCCCTGGTACAGGTAAAACTACCACGGTTACTCGTTTGCTTTGCCTACTGATTGAGCATTTCAAGATTGACCCGCAGCGAATTAAATTAGCCGCCCCAACAGGTAAAGCCGCGATGCGCATGCAAGAAGCGATTCGCCAAACCAAACTCAATTTGCAGCTGGCTCCTGAGCTTGCTGATTTGATTCCCGAACAAGGCAGTACCTTGCATCGCTTACTAGGCTATTTGCCCGGCAAAGTGGGTTTTCGCCATCATGCCCATTACCCTTTACCTGCTGATGTGGTGATTGTGGATGAGGCGTCCATGATCGATATTTCCTTGATGGCTCATTTATTTGCAGCCGTTCGCCCTGATGCGCGCTTGATTTTATTAGGTGATCGTGATCAGTTAGCTTCCGTAGAAACAGGCTCAATTTTTAGAGATTTATGCGCTAGTGATACACCACAGCAACTCGATGAGCATATTGTTGTTCTCGAAAAAAGCTGGCGCTTTGATGCTAGTGGTGGCATCGGGCAGCTGGCTAAAGCGATTCGCGATCAACAAGAGCAGCACATTATCGATCTACTCCACACAGCACCTAATGGGGTGACTTGGGATGAAAATACACAGATTAGTATTGAGTATTTGCGTCATGTTTGGCGTAATTATCTACAGGGCGTGCACAATTGGCAGCAGGACTTAACCCAGCTTGCTCAACTATTTGCCGCCTTTAATCAATTTCGTTTACTGACTCCTTTGCGTAAAGGTTCATTAGGTACTGAGCAGCTCAATCAGAAAATTAGCCAATTTTTATGGCGTTATTTGAGCACTCGCTTCCACAATTCGTGGTTTGCAGGCCGCCCGATTATGATCACCGAGAATGACTATCGGCAGAATTTATTTAACGGCGATATTGGTCTGACCTTGCCAGAGGCCAATGGGCAATTGCGTGTCTGGTTCCCCGAACCTAATGGTGGCTTCCGTGCTTTTGCACCAGTACGTTTACCTGCGCACGAAACTGCTTGGGCAATGACCATTCATAAAAGCCAAGGCTCTGAATTCGAACAAGTCTTGCTAGTATTGCCAGAAGATGCTGAAGCACAGATTTTAGGCCGCGAATTACTTTACACTGGGATTACGCGCGCACGGCGCCAGATTGACTTGATGGGTAAAGAAGCGGTGATTTTAACGGCTGTGCGGCGCAATCTACCAGCGACCTCCTGCTTGCGCTGGCGAATTAATAAGCTAACTTCAGCGCAAAGCAGCCAAACGTAAGGCTAGCAAACGGGCCGCCTCAGTCTCTAATTCCGCTTGGATACTGCGTTCCTCCTCACTGACACCGAGGACATAGCGGCTGTCATAGATTTGATTACGCTCAACATGAATCGAAGACTCTAATGGTTTAGCAGCAGCACTCGCTTCAGCGCTGAAACTCAGATCTATAAAATGATTAAATTCACGCACTTGGCGTGCCGCCGAATAAGCCGTCGCCATTTTATTTTCTTCTAAGCGATTAATCGTCACTTTCACAGTTGCCTTAGCCGCTTCAGTGACTAAGTTAGCCCCCGCTTTCTCTAACGCTAGAGTGAGCTTTTTCCCAAACGAACTTTGAGAGCTTAATCCTTGCACCCAAACCTGTTGACCTTTAAGCGGTGCTAACAAGCTCGAATCAGCACCTCTTAAATGAAAGCCACAAGCTGCTAGACTTAAAGCTAGCAGCATTACAGCACTGATGTGGGTTAAGGTTTTAAGCACCTTACTTGACCACAATATTCACTAAGCGGCCTTTGACCACGATCACTTTGTCAATCGTGCTGCCTTCCAAGAAGCGCTTTACATTTTCAGTATTTAAAGCAGCCGCTTGAATTTCACTTTCTGCAGCGGCAGCATCCACTTTCACTTTGCCACGTACTTTGCCGTTCACTTGCACAATCAACTCTAAGGTATGTTGAACTAGAGCACTTTCATCGACTTCTGGCCAAGTAGCATCAATCAAAGCACCTTCCCGCCCCAAAGCAGACCAGAGTACATGGCAAATATGTGGAGTGACTGGAGCCAGCATCAGCACAATCGACTCTAAAATCTCTTGGCGCAGCTTACGTCCATTATCAGACTCATCCGCCGCCCGCGAGATTTCATTCATCAGCTCCATATTGGCAGCAATCGCGGTATTAAAGGTATAACGCCGCCCCATATCATCAGTCACTTTTTGTAAGCTTTGATGAAGTTTACGCCGCAAATCTTGTTGCGCAGAGCTGAGCTTGCCATAAGGCTCACTGCTATCGACTAAGCCAGTCGAGACATGATCATAAACTTGTTTCCATAAGCGCTTTAAGAAACGCTGCGCTCCCTCAACCCCAAAATCCGACCATTCCATGCTTTGATCCGGTGGCGCTGCAAACATGGAGAATAAGCGCAAAGTATCCGCGCCATATTTCTCAATCATCATTTGCGGGTCGACGCCATTCTTCTTCGACTTGGACATTTTACTCATGCCCGCATGCATGACTGGCTGACCATCGCTGGCTAAAGTAGCACCGATGATGCGCCCTTTTTCGTCGCGCTGTACATTCACTTCACTGGGTGGAATCCAATCCTGCCCACCTGTTTCCGGCTCACGATAGAAAGTGTCGGCCAAAACCATACCTTGAGTGAGCAGGTTAGTGAACGGCTCATCGGCCTCCAACATGCCATGATCACGCATCAATTTATGGAAGAAACGCGCGTACAATAAATGCAGAATTGCATGCTCTATCCCACCGATATATTGGTCAACAGGCAACCAATAATTGGCACGCTCATCCAACATCGCTTGATTATTATCGACGCAAGCATAACGCGCAAAATACCAAGAGGACTCGAAGAAAGTATCGAAAGTATCCGTTTCGCGCCGGGCTGGTTCATTACAAGTCGGGCATTTACACTCATAGAATGAGGGCATTTTCTTGATGGGTGAACCGCCAGTTTCATCAAACTCGACATCTTCTGGCAATAAGACCGGCAAGTCTTCAGCGGGTACGGGTAGCACACCGCAACTATCGCAATAAATCATTGGGATTGGGCAACCCCAATAGCGCTGACGAGAAACGCCCCAATCGCGTAGTCGGTAATTAATCTGGCGGCGACCAAGACCCTGCTCTACTAATTCATCAGCAATAGTTTCAAACGCATCTGCGGAACTTAGACCGTCATAGCGCGCAGAATTAACCAACACACCTTTTTCAGTGAACGCAGCTTCGCTGACATCCAATTCACGTCCATCCGCAGGAGCAATGACTTGCACAATCGGCAATTGATATTTAGTCGCAAACTCCCAATCGCGCTGATCATGTCCCGGTACAGACATCACCGCACCTGAGCCATACGACATCAACACAAAATTCGCGACCCAAATCGGGATTTCTTCATTAGTCAAAGGATGGATAGCCATAACGCCAGTCGCCATGCCTTTCTTTTCCATGGTCGCCATATCGGCTTCGGCGACTTTGGCGAGCTTACACTCTTCAATGAAAGCGGCTAATTCAGGATTCTTTTCAGCGGCTTTGAGTGCCAAGGGATGCTGGGCAGCGACCGCCATATAGGTCACGCCCATCAAGGTATCCGGGCGAGTTGTGAAGACGCTTAATTTTTCTTTACTGCCTTCCAAACCAAATTGCAGCTCGACACCTTCAGAGCGGCCAATCCAGTTTTCCTGCATCAGACGCACTTGAGTCGGCCAGCCGGGTAATTTATTTAACTCATCTAATAATTCATCGGCATAAGCAGTAATTTTTAAGAACCACTGATCAATATCGCGCTGCTCAACCAAAGCACCTGAGCGCCAACCACGGCCATCCACTACTTGCTCATTGGCTAATACAGTTTGATCGACGGGGTCCCAATTCACTGTGGATTTTTTGCGATAAACCAAGCCTTTTTCATACAGCTGGGTAAAAAACCATTGTTCCCAACGATAATATTCAGGTTTGCAGGTAGCTAATTCGCGCGTCCAATCAATCGCTAAACCTATCGACTTCAGCTGAGTACGCATGTAATCAATATTGCGATAAGTCCATTTCGCAGGCGCAGTATGATTTTGAATCGCAGCATTTTCAGCAGGCAGGCCAAAGGCATCCCAACCCATTGGTTGCAGCACATTTTTACCTTGCATGCGTTGGAAGCGCGCAATCACATCGCCAATCGTGTAATTACGCACATGCCCCATATGCAGCACGCCGCTCGGATAAGGGAACATCGACAAGCAATAGTATTTAGGCTTATCGGGGTCTTCCTTGACCTCAAATGATTTTGCTGCGTCCCAAAAAGCTTGAACCTCAGTTTCTAGCGTTTTAGGCGTATATTGTTCCTGCATGCTGCTCATGAATTCTACTAACCAGCTATTCTAAAACGCGAAGGATACAAAGCTTACCAAATGATTACCAGCTACCTGCTGCAATTCTTGACACAAACTTGATAAGGTTGGACATTTCCGCCACAACTTCCATAGCATTGGCGATAATTAGCATCACAGCCACAATCCTTAGGACAGCTTGCTGCTTGGATTCGCGCAGTTTCAGACTCTAAAGTCGGACGCTTAGGCGCAGGCCCCGGCGATTCAGGACGATCCCAGTAATAATCAGGGTAACCCATTCCCGAATGCCGTGGAAAACGTGTGCAATTGCGCTCATCGGGACGGCAACGATGCAGGTCGCGCTGTAAATCGCGCATTAAACGCCGCTGACGCATTTCCATTTCCCAAAAACGCAAATCCGTTTCGTAGCGCTCCATCGCATGCTCCCAGCCCGCAATATCCCGCTCCCAAGCACCTAAGAGAACCGGCAATTCAGTTTGCGCCTGTGCACGTGCCTTTATCAGGCATTGGCTAGTTTTGGCAGCACACTGATTTTTACACTGCGCAAGGCTCGCATCACAGCGCGTCAAACAAACCTTGCCTGCCCCTGCAGGTGGCGCCGTAAAACGGTAATTCGTTTGATATTGTGGGCTTACACAACCCGCTAATAGCAAGATTAGAGAAAGAATGAGATAACGAACCATGAAAGCTTTCTCCCTATTGAATGATTCAACCAACAGCTAATGCACTGTTTAGAGTTAAGATCTAGTATGAAGTTCTTTGCAAGGAGTTCAAGCAAGCACAATTTGATAGGTGCGAAAATTGGGCTAATCTGCAATGAGAGGCATTTGGATGTTGGGCAAAGCCTAAGCTAAGAAGCAGCTCAGGCCTAGTGAACTTTAGAAAACAAACAAGATTATTCGCTGCTTTTATCACCCGAAGAGCGCGGACGCGCAAACGGGCTAACATTGCTAGTTTTACCCCCATCTAAAGCATGGATTTTGCTAACGCCAGGCTTTTCCACTTCATCAATGCGGATAATAGCGTGGAGCGGGATAAAAGTACGACTGACCGCAGCGAACTCGGATTTAAGTTTTTCCTCAGTAGGATCGATGACTAATTCGCTTTGCGAGCCGAAGACCAGCTCTTCAATAGCGATAAAGCCATATAAATCAGATTCATAGACCTGCTTAGCGAAAACTTCGTAAATCTTATTATGATTAGCAAAAGAAATACGGTAGATGCGTGAATTGCTCAAGGCTTTTCCTCAAAAATTATCCCTTGCCCGATTTGAAGCAGCAAGGGATGAAACATAGAGTTAGCCTATCAAATTTTCCGACATTGTTCAGCTTTTTAACGAATGAGCGGCGATTTTCTGTTCAATAATATGGTGCCATTTCACCGGCCCTGTGTTATGCACCGACTCGCCTTGGCTATCCACCGCTACTGTTACCGGCATATCTTTCACTTCGAACTCATAAATAGCTTCCATACCTAGCTCAGGGAAAGCGAGGGTTTTTGACCCTACAATCGCTTTGGAAACTAAATAAGCAGCCCCACCGACCGCCATTAAATACACCGCACTGAATTCCTTAATCGCTTCAATCGCGACTGGGCCACGTTCGGACTTACCGATCATGCCAAGCAAACCGGTTTGCTCCAAAATCTGATGGGTGAATTTATCCATACGGGTGGCGGTAGTCGGGCCTGCGGGGCCTACCACTTCATCACGTACTGGATCAACTGGACCAACATAGTAAATAAAGCGACCTTTGAGGTCGACGGGCAGCTTTTCGCCCCTGTTGAGCATGTCCACCATACGCTTATGCGCTGCGTCACGGCCTGTAAGCATTTTGCCTGAAAGCAGAATCACTTCACCCGGTTTCCAAGTTTTTACATCAGCTGGCGTTACTGTATCTAAATTCACGCGGCGCGCACTTTCACCAGCGACATAAGTCATTTCTGGCCAATCATCTAAGCTGGGTGGCGTTTGGAAGGCTGGTCCTGAACCATCTAAAGTGAAATGTGCATGCCGAGTCGCCGCGCAGTTTGGAATCATACAAACCGGCAAGGAAGCCGCATGGGTTGGATAATCCATGATTTTCACATCAAGCACGGTGGTTAAACCACCTAAGCCTTGAGCGCCCAGCCCTAGCTCATTCACCTTCTGATACAGCTCAATGCGTAATTCTTCAATGCGATTTTGTGCGCCACGCGCAATCAACTCTTGAATGTCAATCGGTTCCATCAGCACTTCTTTCGCCATCAGTGCTGCTTTCTCAGCCGTACCACCAATCCCAATCCCAAGCATCCCCGGCGGACACCAGCCTGCACCCATCGTAGGCACTGTTTTCAATACCCAATCAACAATACTATCGGAGGGATTGAGCATCACCATTTTGGATTTATTCTCAGAGCCACCGCCTTTAGCCGCCACATCAATCGAAACTTTATTCCCCGGTACAATCTCATAGTGAATGACAGCAGGCGTATTGTCTTTGGTATTTTTGCGCGCACCCGCTGGGTCTGAGAGGATCGAAGCACGTAGCACATTATCCGGCCACAAATAGGCTCGGCGCACACCTTCATTGATCATATCGGTGACGCTCATCTCACCTTCCCACTGCACTTGCATGCCTACTTTCACAAATACCGTCACAATGCCGGTATCTTGGCAAATCGGGCGCTTGCCTTCAGCGCACATGCGGGAGTTGACTAAGATTTGGGTAATTGCATCTTTCGCGGCAGGAGACTCTTCACGCTGCCAAGCGGCGTACATTGCATCAACAAAGTCTTTCGGGTGGTAGTAAGAAATGTATTGCAGCGCATCGGCTACACTCGCAATCACGTCAGCTTGCTTGATGATAGTCATAGTTTCCTCCGTCGGATAATCAGTCTGGCTTACCGGGTGCAGTGAATTATTTTGTGTGGTGCACAAGGTTATGCTATTCGCCAAAGGGAATCCAGCTTTACGGCTAGATCCCGAATCGAGGCAAACTTACTGAGTGACTTGCACTAGCCCTTTCATCCCCGCTTCAAAATGCCCTGGCTGTAAGCAGGCAAAATCCACTGAACCGGCCTTGCTAAACTTCCAAACCACTTCCTTTACTTCACCCGGATCAACTTGCACCATATTCGGGTCGGCGTGCTGCATATTTGGGTGCTTGAGCATCAGTGCTGCATGGTCTTTAAGATCAGCAATCGTACCTAAAGTCAGTTCGTGGCGGATTTTTCCATTATTACGCACGACTAAGCGCACGGTTTCGCCTTGCTTAACATCCAGATTTTCTGGGCTAAAGCGCATGGTATCAGCCATATCCACTACGACAGTGCGCTCTACTTCTTCCGTTTTGCCCGGCAAGCCAATTGCTGTTTCGGTAGTGTGGGCATGACCGGTTGTTGCATGACCATGGCTAGCTGTGTTTGCCTGCGCATCACCGTGGCCGGTGGCGTGATCATGTACGACCGCTGGGTTAGTCGAATAATGCTGATAAGCCAAAGCCGAACCTACTAAAATAATAGCAAAGGAGCCTAAGGCATAACGCTGAATGCTTTTAGTCCAAGCTTGTTTAGACACCGAAACTAAAGCCACGATTGAAACGGCAAAGCCTAAAGGCACTGCCCATAAACTACGACTCGGCGAATCAGGGAAATGCTGCAGGCTACCAGTAAATAAACCCAAACTAATCGCTAATAAAGTGCTAATTGCTAAGGACTTAAGGAGCACTGCACCTTTTTGCCCATTATCTTTATTTTCGAGCCACATCCCTAGAATAAAGGCGAGAACACCGATGCCTGCCGTGATTACGGAGCGCTGTCCAGAGAACACCCCATGACTCACGGAGCCTGCAATGAAACTAATGCCACCGTATTTCAAAGCCATCGCAATATGCTGGCGCGGGAGAGTAAGTTGTTGTTCCATAAAGACCTCGCTTTTTAGAATTGACTGGCTAGAAGCCCACTCTAAAAAATCGCGCCCTGCTTTACAAGTTAAGGACTGTTTAACTTGGAAAAGTATTTACAGGCTTTGCTTATGTTGGCTCAGAATCGAGCGTGCTGTACTCGCTAGTGCCAGTGTATCCACGCCTAAGGCAATGAATTGCACCCCCAAACGCTCATAAATTAAGGCCATTTGCGGATTCACTGCTAAAGTTCCGGCGGCTTTGCCAGCAGCTTTGATTTTTTGAATCGCCGTCGTCACAGCTGAAACCACATCAGGATGCGCTGCATTGCCTAAATGCCCCATCGTACCGGCTAAATCTGCAGGTCCTATAAAAACAGCATCCACGCCTTCAACTTGCAAAATCTCATCCAAATTATTTAAGCCAGTGACACTTTCAATCTGAATAATCAAACAGAGTTCTTGCTCCGCTTCCTTTAAATAATTCGGATTAAGATTCCAAGCTGCTGCACGGGCTAAAGCCGTACCCACGCCACGCACACCCACCGGCGGATAACGCATGAAACTGACTAAATCACTGGCTTGTTGCGCTGTTTCTACCATTGGGATCAACAAGGTTTGCGCGCCCAAATCTAAGTACTGCTTAATCAAGGCTTGATTACCTTCGACTAAGCGCACAATCGCATGACTTGAACTAGGCGCTGTGGCTTGCAATTGCGCTAATACGGTTTGCAGGTCATTCGGGGCGTGTTCGCCATCAATCAATAGCCAATCATAGCCCGTATAAGCACACAATTCTGCAGCGATTGGGCTACATAAACCTAACCAAAAACCATATTGCTGTTGGCCTGCGGCTAAGGCGCGTTTAAAGGTATTGATGGGAGTTTGCATGAATGAATTCCTTAAACAAAACGGCAAGCAATGCCACCTAAAGCACCATAATCGGCATGAATGGTATCGCCAGCCTTGACGACTACTGGGGCGGTAAAGGAGCCGGATAATAGAACCTGCCCTGCTTCCAAACCGATACCATGTTGAGCAAAACGCTTCGCAATCCAGCAAATCCCATTCGCAGGATGATTGAGTACACCTGCTGCCAACCCCGTTTCCTCAATCACTGCATTGCGATACAGAATCGCTCCACACCAACGCAGATCAACTGCATCTGGGCGTACCGGTCGGCCACCCATAATAATGCCTGCGTTGGCAGCATTATCTGAGATCGTATCCATCACTGTGCGTACATAGCCGGTTTTTGGGTGCACACGATGACTGCGCGCATCAATGAGCTCTAAAGCAGGAACTACATAATCGGTCGCATTAAGCACATCCGTCACTGTTAAATGACTGCCTTTTAAAGGCGCTTTGAGCACAAAGGCCAACTCAACTTCAATACGTGGATCATTAAAGCGTGCAGCTTCAATTTCGCTGCCATCTTCAAAGCGCATCGCATCGGTTAATACCCCAAAATCCGGCGTATTAATCTTCATCACCCGCTGCATTGCGCGCGAAGTCAAACCGATTTTGTAGCCCATCAGCTGCTGCCCATCGGCATATTTCTTCTGCATCCACGCTGCTTGCACCGCATAAGCATCGTCCATATTCATTTGCGGATAAGTCAGAGTCAGCGCATCAATCTGGCGTACCGCTAATTCGGCTTGGTATAAATCTTCGGCAGCGGCAGCGATTTGCGCAGGGCTCAAACTCAACATAGCAGCCTCCTATAAATAATCTTGCAGATTGTTTTTGTTGTACTTCAAAACCGGTTCTAGCTCTTTCATTTCAAAAGACATTGCGACTCCCCTACTCTCAAAGCAGCTCGCAAAATGCGCCTCTAACACTTTAAAGAAACTTTTCGCTGCCAGTTCGCGCTCTTCTAAACTACGCCCTGCTCCCAACAACACCGTTAAATGCACAAAGATATGCTCAGGGTTGCCGTCCGCCATCCGATAATCATGGCAAGCATACGCACGGCTACGAATGCCTTTTAAAGGAAATAGATCTGTTTCGACTGCTGCCTGATGCAGATTGGCAAATAGAGTTTGTAAGTTCAAAATCTCAGCCGAAATATTGTCGGAATACTCTAATACAAAATGTGCCATGCTTTACTCCAGCGGGAAAATAGCATTAATTTGCCCCGTGCCGGAGCTACCAAAATAAGGCGTGACTACCTCGACTTTGCCACGATATTGATCCCAACCTAAAGCACCGAGCAGCATTGCGGTATCATGCATAAAACCCTCGCCATGACATTTATCGGCATACTCAGGCAGCATCCCACAAAAAGTCGGCCAATCGCCTGCTTGCCAGAGTTCGACTACGCGCCGATCCATTACCTCTAAAAATGGCGACCAGACTTTATGCAAAAACTGTTCAGAGACACCATTTTGTGCAAAGCGATGCGAGAGTGAACCACTGGCAAAAATCGCTACTTTGCCATCATAGTTCTGCTCAATCGCCTCTCGAAACGACTTTCCTAAAGCCACACTGTCCACCAAATTGTGCACCATGCATAAAGCCGACACCGAAACGACTTTAAAATGCCGATCACTATTCATATAGCGCATTGGCACCAGCGAACCATACTCCAAGGCTAAAGTTGTTTGCTCATGCGCGCGGGTATGAACCCCTGCTTGGGTCGCGACCTCAGCGAGAATATGCCCAAGCTCTGGATTGCCGTCATAGGCATAAGGCATATTTTTAATGAAATGCGGCAACTCATTACTGGTATAAATACCTTCAAATAAGTGCGCGCAATTAATGTGATAGCCCGAATTGACCAGCCAATGCGTGTCGAAAATAACTATGGTATCCACGCCCAATTCACGACAGCGCCGACCGATTTCAATATGCCCATCAATCGCGGCTTGGCGACAACCAAAATGCTGCCCCGGAAGCTCGGATAAATACATCGAGGGCACATGGGTAATTTTTGCAGCTAAGGCTAATTGCCCCATGACTCACCTCCCTAGTACTGGAACCGTATGCGTACCATGAGCAAGGCAAACATTTTTGGTTTCCATATAGAATTCAAAACTATAGTCACCCCCATCGCGCCCGATACCGCTCATCTTTACACCACCAAACGGCGAAGGCAGGTTGCGATTATTCTCTGAATTAATCCAAACCATACCTGCTTCGAGTTTATGCGCTAAACGCATCGCTCGGCTTTGATCATTTGTCCACGCATACGCTGCTAAACCATAAGGTGTGTCATTGGCTAACTGAATCGCTTCTGCTTCATCCATGAAGCTAATCGCAGTGAGTACGGGGCCAAAAATTTCCTCACGAGCGATTTTCATTTGATTAGTGGCCGCTGTGAATAACGTGGGCTGGACATAATTGCCTTCACCTAAACTCGTTAAGCGCTCTCCACCGACCGCAATGCTTGCGCCCTCTTCACGGGCTGCATCCATATAGCTAAGCACTTTCTGCAAATGACTGCTATGAATCAATGGCCCGACTTCAGTCGCAGGATCAAGCGGATCACCCACCTTGAGATTCTTCACACGTTCACTTAAAGCGGCGAGGAAGCGCTCCTGAATGCTCTCTTGAATGAGTAAGCGGCTACTCGAAGTGCAGCGCTGCCCATTCAAGCTATAAATCATGAATACCACTGCATCCAACGCACGCTCGAAATCAGCATCTGCAAACACTAATACAGGGTTTTTGCCACCGAGTTCTAAATGCAAGCGCTTCAAGCTAGGCGCAGCCTGCGCCATGATGTAAGAACCGGTCACTGTCTCACCTACAAAAGCGACTGCTTTAATGGCGGGATGTTCGGTTAAACGCTTGCCGACGGATTCACCAAAACCATTCACCATATTCCACACACCTGCGGGAATACCGGCTTCCTTGCTAATCTCTGCCAGCAATGCGGCACTTAAGGGGCTAAATTCAGCAGGTTTATGTACGATGGTACAACCTGCAGCTAGGGCTGGCGCTATCTTCCAAGTTGCCAGCATAAAAGGGGTATTCCAAGGGGTGATGACCGCGACCGGCCCTAGGGGAGAACGCGCGGTGAAATTGGTATGTTCGGCTTGCATTAGCGCTAGGCCATCTTTCGCCTCTACCGCTTTGTCGGCGAAGAAGCGGAAATTTTCTGCGCCGCGCAAAGCAGCCTGCTTCATAAAGCGCACCGGCTGGCCGCAATCACTACTTTCGACTAAAGCAATTTCTTCAGCCCGAGCGACCAGCAAATCAGCAAATTTATGTAGAATTTTGCGGCGCTCGCTACCGGCTAAATCACGCCAAGCAGGAAAAGCGGCTTGAGCGGCTTCACAGGCTTGATCAGCATCAGCTTTACTGCCTGCAACGACTTGCCCAAGGCTGGAATTATCTATCGGTGTTAAGTTCTCGAAGGTTTCAGCCCCCGCTGGAACCAGCCATTCCCCTTGAATGAAATGCCCAGTGGTCTGTTCACGAAAGCGCTGTAGGTATTGTGTTGCCAGCGCTTGGTTCTTCGATAATGCCTCAGACATAGGGAACTCCTCACCAGATGATTTAAACACTAAAATATATAACACGTTAACTATATTTATACAAGAATCTTGGATAATTATACTTTGACAAGTTAACAAGTTAACTTTAATCTAAACTTAAAGCACAAAAATTTGGGAGGATTGTGTATGCGCTTAGCAACTTATCGACAAGGTCGGCGCGAAACGTGGGGTATCATTACTGAAGATGGCATGGTCTTAGACTGTAGTGCCGTTGCGCCGAGTTTAAAAGCAGCGATTGAAGAAAATAAATTAGCCAACCTCAAGGGTTCGCCTATTGGTATCTCACTTTCAGAGGTCAAACTGCTACCGCCTATTCCTAATCCTGAAAAGATTATTTGCATCGGCGTCAATTACGCGAATCGCAACGCTGAATACCAAGATAATTCGAGTGAAGCCTCTTATCCTAGCGTGTTCATGCGCACCCCAGACTCGCTAACTGGGCACGATGCGCCTTTAATTCGTCCACCTGAATCTCATCAACTCGATTATGAAGGCGAGATTGTGATTGTGATTGGTAAAGGTGGGCGGCGGATTCGTCAAGAAGAGGCTTATCAGCATATTGCTGGCTTGACGATTATGAATGAAGGCACACTGCGGGATTGGGTGCGGCATGCCAAATTCAATGTGACGCAGGGCAAAAACTTTGTGCATTCCGGCTCACTTGGCCCGTGGATGGTAACGGCAGATAATTTTAATGCGCAAACTTATGAAAATATGACGGTCACGACGCGCGTCAACAGTGAGGTTCGTCAGCACGATACCACCGCAAATATGATGTTCCCCTTTGCGTATATTATTCATTATTTATCAAAGTTCTATCTCCTCAAACCAGGTGACATCATTGCCACTGGCACGCCTAATGGCGCAGGTGCACGCTTTGATCCACCGCGTTATTTAGTACCCGGCGATAGTGTGGAAGTTGAAGTGCAAGGTGTAGGTATTTTGCGTAATAGCATTGAGGACGAAATCATTTAATGCGGACTTTTGAACGCTCGCTACCGATGTCGTTACTCAAAGCCCGTGAAGCGGTGATGAAGAAATTCATCCCGCATTTGCGTGCACATGATCTGTCTGCGCAACAATGGCGCGTCTTACGCGCTTTGTATGCTACTGAAGGCTTGGAAATGTCCGCACTGTCCGAGCGTTGCTTTCTGCTGATGCCGAGTCTGTCACGCATTGTACAAAATCTGGAAGCGCGTGAACTCATCAAGCGTCGTACTTCTGAACAAGATCAGCGCCGTTCAATCATTAGTTTGACTCCAGAGGGGCGTCAACTAGTTGAACTGATGGCACCCGAATCCGAAGCGCGTTACGAACATATCACCCGCGTGTTTGGCTATGGCAAATTAGAGTTATTGTATGAGTTGCTTGATGAACTAGTAGACAAACTAGAAGCTGCTGATCAAGCGACTATTTTAGAGAAGTCAGAATAACTGCTTAGGCTCACTTTCTTTCACTAGTAACTCGTACAAATCTGTTGGTAAATGTGCTTGGCTGGTTTTTAATAGCCAAGCCCTTAAGACTTGATCCATATCTTGCTGGACGGTGGTTGTGCCCGCAGCCAAACTCCAGACATAACCCTTGTAAATCACATAGGAAGAATCGGCTTCATTCCTGATGATTACCCCACGAAACCCTAAGCTAGATGTCGCGGGTGGCGTCTGTTCTAAGCGCGGTAAGCTGCTTAAAATTGCATAGAATTGCTGAGTTTCCGCGCTCGACAATAGCCACTGCGGATCGGGCAAGCCTGAAAAAATACTTAACTCTGCGCTTACTTGTCTAGCCATCACCGGAACCTCTTTAGTGGTTGACGATTCTGCACTGAGTACAGAGCCGCTTAGTAGAGCCAGGGCAGCACTGAAGAATAGCTTTTGCAGCGTTAACATGATGTATTCCAATTTTTTATTTCATTTTACGCATAAAAGCCTGCACCGAGACGCTTAGAAAGCTCTTATACTCTAGTCATTTAGAGCACTAATAAGCTCACGTCTATCTGTGCCTTTGATGACAGTTTACCAGTTCCATGAGACACTTTGACCCATGATTAAACGCTATACTCTCATCGCTGCTATCTTATCCCTGATCTTGATCGGGTTATTTATCTGGTGGTTTCAAGCAGGATTAGTCGTCAATGCTAGTTATGCAGCGCTTGCTGTGCTTGCGACTTTAAGCGTACCTTTGTTATACCGCTTATTAGGCTACTCTGCTGCTGATGATGATGACTGGCTTAAAGCGCGTGAAAATCAGCAGTATGCTGAACTCATGCAGCGCTTGCAAAATGTCACTAAAGACCTCGAAGGGTTAGGCTTAAAAGAAGGAGTGCGCCAAGCAAAAGCACTCACTGATATTATCGATGATTATCATGCTGTGGTGAAATCACGCTTTTTCGGCAAACAATCCAGCCCTCTGACCTACTTGAGCGCGGCGCGTACCGTGCAAAATCAAGCCATCCAAAATTTAGCGGATATGGTGACCTTAGGTCATAGCATGTCGAGCATTCAAAATAATCTGCAAGCGGGCGGCGATCAACAAGATAGCCGTTATTTAGAGCAGTCTGGGCGAATTCGGGCTTTGTTAGATGAAAATCAGCAACTGTTTGATGCCTTGACTGGAACAGCCGTAGAAGTGGCAAATATGCAATCAATTAGCGAATTTGAGCGTACCGACACCTTAGCACGCCTGTTAGCACTGGCTGAAATTGCCAATGGTTCTGGGAAAAAACTATGAAAATGACTCAATCCTTGTTAAGCCTGACCCTAGCCGCTAGTTTATTAGTAGGCTGCGGTGACTCGAACCCTGTAGCCGGTTTAGGTGGCAATACAAAAATGTCCTCTGAAGAAGCAAGTAAAGAAGTTGCCAAGCTGATCAA
The DNA here is from genome assembly GCA_049292455.1 of Thiolinea sp. Taxonomy (GTDB): domain Bacteria; phylum Pseudomonadota; class Gammaproteobacteria; order Thiotrichales; family Thiotrichaceae; genus Thiolinea. The sequence goes on along the minus strand of JBATRF010000008.1, from coordinate 325,537 downwards.
GGATCAAGTACGCCCGACTTATAATGAAAATACGGTGCGTGCCAACATTCAATTGACGCAAACCAACCTACTCTCTTTACTGCCTGATTTAACCGAATACCCCATTACCTTAGACGCGCAAGACAGCGCACAAGTTGAAGCTGCCGAAATCTTCACTTCACCCGAAAAAGCTGGACAAGGTCGTGATGGTTTTTATCTGGAATTAGCAAAAACATTTAACCAGCAAAATCATACACTTAGCAATGGTAAAGTCGCCCAAGTCGCGATCCGCAAAATGGACTCAGGCTTAGGTGCGCAATACATGATGGCGAATCGTTATGTGCCCGAAGCTTATACCCCGAGTAACTATCTCTGGGGCATGCTGTTGGGTGCAAATGGCGTTAAAGTGGATGTTGTTGCCGCAAAAACAGCACCCAATATTGCTGGGATCGTCGTTAAGAAAGACAAAATCGATCAAATTACCACCAACGGTCAATTGGATATCGCCAAACTGCTAACGAATGTGAGCAATGGCTCGTTTGCAATGGGCTATACCAACCCTTACCAATCCAGTACTGGCTTAAATTTCCTCTTGAATGTCTTGAATGCTTTTGCGCAAGGTGATGAAAGCCAGATGCTTTCTCCCGATGTTGCTAGCGCTTTTGAAGCCTTCCAAGCGGGTGTGCCATTTGTTGCCCAAAACACCTTACAGATGCGCGATGCTGCCGTTGGTAGCGGCGTCTTAGATGCTTTAGTCATGGAGCATCAATCGTGGGTGAATGTAACGGGTATGAATGACTATCAATTTGTGCCGTTTGGGGTGCGCCACGATAGCCCTTTATATGCGACGACTGAGGCTGATCCGGCTGAACGTGAAGTCCTACAACAATTCGCTAAATTTATTGAGCAACAGCAAACTACCATTACCAACTTTGGCTTTGGGCAATTAGCTGACTATAAAGATGCCTACACGATTAAAGATGGCACGGTGATCGGCCAAGCCCAAAAGCTTTGGAAGCAGAAAAAATCAGGTGGTAAACCCATTGCAGCAGTGTTCATTGCGGATGTATCTGGCTCGATGGAAGAAGGTGATCGGATTAAAAATCTGAAAAAAGCCTTAGTCGAATCCTCTGATTTGATCAGCTCCGGCAATGCGATTGGTTTAGTCACCTACAGCGATCAGGTCAATGTTGATTTAGAAATTCGCCCTTTCAATGTGCAACAAAAAGCACTGTTCACAGGTGCAGTAGAAAGCTTGGTGACTGGCGGCAAAACTGCAACCAATAATGCAGTGTTAGTCGCGGTGGATCAATTGGAGCAATTCGGTAAGCAGCATCCCGAGTATAAGAAAGTGATCTTTTTATTGTCTGACGGCGAAACCAATGTGGGCTTAGATTTTAATAGCGTACAGTCAGTGTTAGAAGGTGCGAGCATTCCGATCCATTCGATTGCTTATGAATTGAAATCGGATCATTTAAAAGCGCTCTCTGGCTTAGCGGAAGGTGCCTATATTGAGTCCACCACCGGCAATGCATCCTATCGAATTGGCAACCTACTCAATGCAGAAATGTGAGCCACTTAAATGAAGTTTTTAAAAGTCTTCGCTTTGTTTTTCATCCTGCATGTTGCTGCTTGGGCGGGGGCGCATGTTTATCAAAATCAGCATCGAGAGACTGTCTTAGTAGTAGCGGATACGTCTTATGCCATGAAGCCTAAATTCCCAGCGATGCAAGAGTGGATTGAGAATTACGCAGCGAAGGCGCGCTACAAAGATATTCAGATCGGCACTGATAAAGCAATGCTGGGGAATTTAGCGGATTTAAAATCTAAAAACGTAATTTTTCGTACTTCATTTGGCAGCATGACCACAGAGAGCTTAGCGCGTTACGACGGCACTACAGCTAGCAAGAAAATCTTATTGTCGGACGGAAAAATACAAGCTAGCGGATGGGAAGTGGTGAAGTTTTAAAACTAGCACCACTCTTCTAGCAACTGCTTCAAAATCTTGAAGCAGCCTTTAAAGCCTTAATAAGTAAGCTCTAGCTCATTAGAAACTAAGGACTCTTCCGTACCTTTAACGCTAGTCATACGAAAGGTTTTAACTACGCCAGAGCCTTTAGCTGCTAATGAAGGTATTAGCACGCTGGTGAGATTAGCGCCTGTCGTTTTAACAGTGACGGCATCTTTATCCGCACAGTTAACACCCTGACCATTGCAAACTTTAATTTTAAAGCCTGATTCATCGCTAGTTAGGTCTTTCCAAGTCAGCTTCACTGTGCCCTTAGCATCCATCACTTTAGCCGAAATAAGGGTCGGCGCTTTTAAAGCTGAAGCAGGTGAATAAACTTCTAAGCGCTGATTATTAAGTAAATACAGTTTATTAAATTTATCAGCAGCTGAAGCCACATAGCCATGATCATAAAGAGAGTTAGGATAACTAAAGGTTTGGTAGATATAACCGAGTAGTTCAAAAGCCTCATTATAAACCGCCATTCTGCGCCCTGACGTATCAGGATTATTTTTATCTTCAAAAAAGCCCATATAGGTAAAATCACGTTTATCTACTAATAAATCCGCCACTCCAGCAATAGGCAAGCTATTAACTATTACATTAGGAATAGCTGCTGCTGGAGCTTGCTTATTCAAGCTTATATATTGCCCATAACTATCTTTAAGATAGCTCAAGTAGTAAATATCATTTTTTGAATTTATTGCTAATGAAGAAGTAATAGGCCCATAATTAGAATAATTACAAAATCCAGGACTTGAACACAAAGTTGACTGCTCGCCTTTAATCTCCCATTCTTTTATAAGATCAGAATTGACATCTAATTTTTGCAAGCCATAAATATAACTATAATAAGTACTACCATCCTCTAATGGAGTTTTACTTTTTAAAACTATCTGATAGGTATTGCCCTTGGTATCAAAACTTGGCAAAGCAGAATCATACGCTGCTAAAAAATCACCATTGGTATTAAAAACCTGGGTGCGTTGTACGGTTTTATCATTAATAGGATAGGAATCTTGAATATAAACTTTATCATTCAGAGGATTGATCGTTATTTTCTCAAGATTGGCTAATTGACCTGCTTGATACCCTCTGCTGCCCCAAGATGCAAGCCATACACCATCTGCTGAATACCTTTGAACTCTTGCATGGCCTTGATCTAATATATAAATATTACCTGCAGAATCTAGAGCTAAATCTGCAGGGTTCTTCAACTTATTCGGCTCATCACCCACAGTCCATAAAGCAGAACCCGTTAGATCTATTTTTTGCAAACGGAAATTGCCAGCGTCCCCAACCAACAACCGGTTATTATTATCAAATGCTAAGCTGGCTGGGTTGAAAAATTTACCTGGTTCATCGCCAAAGCTGCCTAAGGTTTTTGTTACTTGGCCTTGCCAATCAAATTGATTGACACAATGACAAGTTGGATCAGAAACATAAATTAAGCCTGTTTTATCAAAAGCCAAATTATAAGAGTTGCTTGACTGAGCAACAGGAACTTTATTAAGAGTCAATCGATTGATTAATTTATTAGTTTCATCCAACTGCAAAAGTGCTGCAGTGGTTTGTATAAATAAATTGCTTTTATTAAAATTTAGTTTTTTAATTAAACCAAACTTTACAGCAGTAGGGTTACTATAAGTTTTAATGGTTTTGACAAAGTTTAAGTCTTTATCGTAAACATGAATAACTCTACCTATATTGATATAAACATAATTATTTGCATCAATAGCAATATCACTGGCATACGCAACATCAACCGAACTAGAGTCAACTGTCAACTTTTTAATAAGCTTACCATTCTGCGTTAGCTTTCTGATACCCGAGTAATTTCTAACATAAACTTGACCTTGTTGATTAATAGCCAAGCTAAGCCCATTGCCTTCATTCCAACTTAAAAGGCTTTTGCCTGCAGGACTAATCTTATGAGTCTTTTTTGCAACTCCATCTAGCAGATAAATAGTACCTTGTGGCCCAACCGCTAAATCGGTGACTGAATCAATTAAACTAGTTTCACCCATTGTTTTAATTAATTTAAGATCAGCTGCTGCTGGCAAGCTATAAAAAATCATGGCAAATGCGATAAAAAAGTTTAGCCTTAACCATGATTTAATAAAATTAAGTCTAAAAACTGTAGATATATTCATTATGTCCTCGCAAAAAAATATTCAGGAACAGTACGATGATAAGTTGCCTAATTAAGCTTTAAAAGGTGTATATGCACGAAATGCAGGCTTGGCAAAATAATTACATCTAGGTTAAAATTTTTGCTTTATTGAATTGATCTGTGAATTATATCTCTAATGACGACTAATCCTTATACTTCTTTACCCGACCAAGCCTTTTGGAAGACTGCTGTTGCTGGCAAAAGACCTAGAGAAATCAATGGATTATGGAATCCTAAATTCAAGATAAAAAAAGAACAGGTGATCGCAACTGCAGGTTCTTGCTTTGCCCAGCATATTGGCAGAGCCTTGAAAGTACGCGGGTATAACTGGCACGACAGCGAACCAGCGCCTATTTTAATGCGCATGAACAAAGAAAAATGTGCGCAATTTAATTATGGAGTCTTCACCTTTCGCACTGGGAATATTTACACAGTCGCTTTGCTCAAACAGTGGATTGATTGGAGCTTAGGCAAAACGACTCCACCCGAAGAAATTTGGCAAAGCCCTGATCAGCGCTACTACGACTTGTTTCGCCCTAATATTGAGCCAAATGGCTTTAAATCAGTCAACGAAGCGCTTAAATCTAGGCAAAGCACCTTGAAGGCCATCAAAAGATCGCTTGAGAAAACTGACTTATTTATTTTTACTTTAGGACTAACCGAAAGCTGGATTAACAGCCAAGAGGACTATGTCTACCCCATGTGCCCTGGTACTTTGGCTGGTGAATTTGATCCCAACAAGCACCAATTTAAGAACTTCAATTTTTCAGAAATCTACCACACACTTAGCGAAGTGTTAGATACCTTAAAAACTATCAACCCCAAGATGCGCTTTTTGTTAACTGTTTCACCCGTGCCATTAACAGCTACAGCCTCGGGTGAACATGTATTGACAGCCACGATCCACTCTAAATCGATTTTACGTGCCGTAGCAGGCGAACTAACCGCCAGCCGAGCGGATACCGATTACTTTCCATCCTATGAAATTATCTCTGCTTTTCCATTCAAAGCTGTTTTTTATGCCGAAAATCTGCGCAATGTACAACCACAAGGAGTGAATTTTGTAATGAACTCGTTCTTCAACTGCCAAGAAAGAGTATTTGGTGAACAAGTTACGGCAGCAAACACAACTAAGCCAGCACCTCATGCTGCGATAAAAACACAAAAGACGGCAGATGAAGTTTGCGAAGATGCCTTACTAGAAGCCTTTAAGAAATAACTATATGAAAAATCTTTGTTTTATTGGAACTTCGCATTTGGGTGTGCTAGCCCAAGCGTGGACTAGACGCCTTGCACCTAACTATCCTGAGTTTACTGCTAGTTTTTTTGGTGGTCCCGGTCAGTCACTCTACCAAGCTGAGTTTTTACCTAATCAAATTAAAGCACCCGCAAACTCCCAATTAGAAGAGTTTTTTCAACTTTCTGCAGGTCGCATTACGATTGAACTGAATCAGTATGCTGCCTTTATTTTTCAGGGCTTGGATTTCCCGCTTAATAACTTCATAGAAATCAATGACTTAATGCAGGAGGACAGCAACTCCCTAAATCAGCAGTTTTTTTCCTCAGATTGCCTAGAAACAGCTATAAAAGTCACTCTTGGGCGCTCCCCTGTCAAAACCTATATAGAACATATTCGTCAGCATGTGAATGCTCCCATTATTATCTCGCTCAGCCCAAGAATCTCTATTTTGGCTTTTGAAAAATCACCCGCTATTTATAAAAATTATTTAGATCAGGCTCATTTTTTTGAAGATTTATTTGCACAAGCTCGTGACGCGGTCTTTCAGTATGAAAATCTTAGTTTTATAGAGCAACCACAGGACACTTTGGCAGTGCCTTATCCTTGCTTTACGAAATATGAGTATTTAAATAGTTACGGGCAAATCAGTCCTGAAGTTGATCAAGACTTAGGCCATAAAAATGTAAAGTATGGAAAATTAACGCTAACTAAAATAATGGAGCATATTAAGACTTTAGAGCTTTAGTAGTCTGCTGACGTGCCTGCCAAAAATACCAAAGCATCGTTAATACTTGTGCTATTAACGCAATCCCAAAGGCCACCTGATAACCCTCTGGGTTATAATGTTGAGTATCACTACCTGAATACCAGTTAATCACTACGCCGATTCCCCATTGCGCAATGAAGGCGAAGACAAACACTAATAAATTCAAGGCAGTATTCACCCGACCGGCTAGCTCTGGCGCGAATTGCTGAGATAAATAAGCATAAGCAAGTACACCTGTCGTGCCGAAGAAGCCGAATAGAATCCACCAGAGCGTTGATAAGTTAGTCCACTCACAGATGAGCGCTATTTGCACCAGAATGAACATGATTAAGCCGACACTAGCGACATGCAAAGTCGAAAAACCATAGCGGTTTAAGCGCTCAGCGATCACACCAAGAAAGAAATAACCGGCAATTACACCGACGGCTAGCCAAGACAAGACAGGGGCAATCTCAGCACGTTCTAAACCGGCTACATCACGCAACCAAGGCCCTGCCCATAAGCTCATAATCGAAAGGAAGGTTGCTTGTGTCGACACTGCCCAAGGTGAAATCCCCCAAAATTGGCGCGAAGTAAAGATATGCAGAATGCCGCCGATATGCTCTTTTAAAGTCGCTTTATTCGCTGGCATGGGTTTATCTGGCACGACAAAAAATACTAGCAGGCTAACGATTAAAGTCAGCACGGCTAAGCCCATGAAGACACCACGCCAATCAGTAAAGGTCAAAGCAAACTCAACAGGTATTGATGCGGCTAAAATACCAAAGCCACCTGCAGTAAACTGTAAACCGTTCACAAGTGGCAATTTTTCTTTTGGAAACCATTGCACAAAAGCCTTAAACGCAGCCATCAAGCAGGCCGAGACGCCAAAACCAATCAAGGCACGCCCGACAATTAACCAGCCCAAGGATTGCGCCATTGCAAATACCACAGCGCCTGCAGCAGCAAACAGCAGCAATAAAGCCTCAATTTTGCGCGGGCCATAACGATCTAATAAAATGCCCAAAGGTAATTGCACGGCCGCAAACGTGATTAGATACGTACTAGTGAGCAAGCCCAGTTGGCTGGCATCCAAATTCATATCTTTGGAAAGATCGCCCGCAATAATCGTATTGACGACTCGGTATAAATAAGAAAGAAAGTAGCCGAGGGCAAAAGGAATAAAAATTCGCGCAAGTAAACTAGGGCTTAAATTCATCAGAATACTCAATTACAAAGGTCTAACAGCTTGATCTGCCGAACTATACGCAGGCTAACTACAAGAAGAAAGAGCGAAGCTATGCGCGCACATTCAAGCCTAGTTCTAAAGCATGTTAAGATAGCCGTATGAAAAACCAGACGATCTCTTTATGAAAATATCTAAAAACCTTCGTTGGATTCTGGCAGGGGCGATTGTCTTTGCGACTTTCATGTTGTTGCTGTTTATCTTCTATGCCACCCAAACTGCCTTGGATTTATGGGATCGCTTGCAGCAACTGCCTAGTGGTTTTTTTTATCTTTATGTCGGTTTAATCGCCCTACTGATTCTAGCGAGCCTTGGTTTAGCCTTAAAATTGGTACTAGGTAGCAATCGAGTTAGTCCTAATTTCCAGCGCGCAGCCGCACCACCGACGGCTGAACAAGTCGAGGCCGAGATCAAGCAAATCGAAGCAGCGGGCATGGATATCACTCCATTTAAGGAAGAGTTAGAGCTGTTAAATGCACGTAAAGCAGCCGGTCAAATCAATATCGCTTTCTTTGGTGATGTGAGTACCGGCAAATCCTCGATTATTAAAGCCCTGCTCCCAAGTGCTGGCGTAGAAATTAGTTTACGGGGTGGCTCTACCCGCGAAATTCACGAATATATGTGGCAAACCAGCTCAGGTGATCGCTTGCTGTTGACCGACCTTCCGGGGCGCAATGAAGCAGAAGGCTCTTTAAACGAATTAGCCCGTGATGAAGCAGTGCGCGCGCAAATTGTGGTTTATGTCGTCGATTCAGACCTGAGTCGTAGCCAGTTTGAAGATATTCAAGAGCTTTACACTTTCGGCAAACCCTTGATTATCGCTTTCAATAAAAGTGATTTGTATACCGATGCCGAAAAGCAGCAGCTCAAAGAACGCATTCAAAGTCGCTTCGTCTCCACTGAGAAAACTGCTCCTCAAGAATCCTTACTACCTAGCGTGGTATTTATTCAATCCGGGGGTAGCGAAGAAGTGGTGCGTGTTTACCCCGATGGCCGCGAAGAGACCATTCAACGTCAGCGTCAAGCCAATGTGACCGCACTGGCGGAAACACTGCAAACTGAAATTGATAGCCGGATGGAATGGCTGGAAAAATTGCGCGACTCCAGCGTGTTTAGCCTCGTGCAAACCAAACTGGACGAAAGCCGGGCGAGCTTCCGCCGCGAACAAGCCGAAAAAATTATCCGCACCGGCACACGGAATGCAGTGATTGGCGCACTAGCCGCGATTAGCCCAGGTACTGATATTATTATTCAAGGTATTTTGGGTACGCGCATGGTGCAAGAGCTATGCAAACTCTATGACGTACCCGTCAAGCAGATTGATATTGACCAATTCCTCGACTTTAGCCAAAACCAAATGAAAAAAAGCATTCCGCTGATTTTGGCAGTGGCAGGTAATGGCTTAAAAGCATTTCCGGGGATTGGTACGGTTGCAGGTGGCTTAGTCCATGCGGTCGCTTATGGGCTGATCTTTGATGCTTTGGGGCATGCGGTCGCCCTTACTTTAGAACAACGTGGAGCTTTAAAAGCAGCTCCAGCAGCACTAACGTTTCGGGAGATGCTGAGTGGAAATTTGGAAGAACGTACAAAAACATTGGCCCGATTGGTTGTCGATCAATACAAAACCAAAGACAGCGAGCGAGTCAGCCGTGAACAATGAGCAAGACCCTAGCGCCAAAAAAACCACTCAAGGGGATTCGCACCTCAATCTTGCGACCCAAAGCCTACGGCGTTTATTGGAAGATAAAAATCTCCCCGAAGATGTGCGCAGCACCTTAAAAGATGACTATACCCAAGTGCAATCCATGCTCGATAAGCTTGAACATGGGCATATTCATATTGCGGTGTTTGGACGGGTGAGCGTCGGCAAATCTTCGCTGTTGAATGCTTTGTTAGGTAAAGATGCCTTTAGTGTCAGTGTCTTGCATGGCGAAACCAAAACCACTGATTTTCATGCTTGGGAGGAATATTCAGATGGCGGCTTATATCTGATTGATACACCTGGCATTAATGAAATTGCCGGAGAAGATCGCGAACGCATGGCGCATGAAGTTGCTACCCGTGCCGACTTGGTTCTGTTCGTGATTGATGGCGATTTAACCGATGTAGAGTTTCGTGCGTTAAAAACAGTAGCCGCGAGCCATCGCCCCACTATTATGGTGGTGAACAAAGCGGATCGTTATACAGATAAAGAAAAGCAGCAACTCAAAACAGTACTTGAAGAGCGTACTCAAGGTGTGTTGGAACCAGAAAATATTATTTTCACCACGGCGCAAGCCAGTCGCCAAACCGTGATTTATATCGACGCCGCTGGTAATGAACAAGAAAGTGTGCGCGTGCGCCCAGTTGATGTTCACGCATTAAAAATTAGGCTGTGGGATATTATTGAGAGCGAAGGCAAAACCCTAGCCGCCTTAAATGCTTCGCTGTTTGCGAGCAACCTCAGCGAGGAAGTGGGTAAGCGGATTCTCGTGGTCAAACACGAACTCGGCCTAAAAACCATTCACACTTATTGTATCGCCCAAGGTGTTGCGGTCGCGCTCAACCCCATTCCGATTGCCGACTTAATTGCCGCCGCCGCGATTGATGCTGGCATGATTGTGCATTTATCTAGGCTGTATGGTTTGCCGATGTCCAAAAGCGAGGCAGGCGATTTATTGAAGACTATTTCAGGACAAATGATTGTTTTGATCGGCACTACTTGGGCGGTGCACTTAGTGGCGACCGTGTTAAAACTAGGTACGGGTGGACTGTCGGTATTATTGACGGGTGCAACTCAAGGTGCAGTGGCTTGGTACAGTACTTTAGTAGTTGGGCGGGTGGCTGAAAAATGGCTAGCGAATGGTAAATCTTGGGGCGAAGCAGGCCCTAAATTTACCGTAGAACAAATCCTTGATTCATTGGATCGTGACTCTGTCATTGCTGAAGCGCGTGAAGAAATCATGGCTTATCTACGTAAAACGGTGAAAAACTAATGGCCGGTTATAGTGTGCGCAACCTGATTATGATTGCCTTGCTGATTGCGGCCGCTGCTTGGCAATACTTTTCAGGTAATATCGGCCAGCAAACGACTAAACCCACTACTACGCCATCAAGCGCAACCACTAGCAAGCCCCTTGATCAAAGCAAAACTATTGCGCAACTACGCCAAGCCGCGAATGATCCCAATGCTAAATTTTGGACGAATATCCAAGGTAGCGTCATTAAAAATCTGAAAGATGACAACGAAGGTGATCGTCACCAGAAGTTTCTGGTGCAAGTGGCGAATGATCTAACCTTATTGGTTTCACACAATATTGATGTGGCGAGCCGTGTGCCGGTACGCGAAGGCGACACTGTTAAAATCAAAGGTGAATACGTTTGGAATAATCGGGGTGGAGTTATTCATTGGACGCATCATGATCCTAAAGGGCGTAAAGCGGGCGGTTGGATTGAAGTGAATGGCACACGTTATGATTGATGCTAATAGGCAGCCGAGTAGAGACTATGAGAACTCGGCTGCCTAGCTTAACCTTACCAGATAAAAGCTGGCTCGGTGTAAGTCATGATCACACAACCACACTTAGTGTATTTGGGTGGAACATAATGCGCATTGGCAGTGCTCGTAGTTACCAACATAGTGGTAGCGCCTAACACAGTCATACCTAATAATAGGATTAGCTTCTTTTTCACGGTACATCTCCTTATTTGACACTCAGTTTATGAGTTGTAACGAGGGTGAGAATGGTTCGAACGGTGATAGCCTAATTTAAAAGCTTTTTTGGCTAACTTGTTCGATTCTACTGCATATCGAGTCGCACTACGGCGCATCATTTTTGCTTTATAGCGTAGCTCGACCACATTGATCCCCTGCCTTTTTAAACTTTGCATGGTTTCTTCAATGGTCTTCGCTTGTTTATTTAACAACCAAGCGGTAGAACGCATTTTATTGGCTTCATTGACAATTGGCGCAAGTGGACCAGCCTCAGCTTGACCACTAACCAGAGGAATCGCGCCAGCCAACAGAGCGCCATGGATTATTTTTTTCATCACTAACACTCCAAGTGTATTTGCTGGTTTTAAGCTGGTTTACAAGCACCAGCACTTAGTAGTTTAGAAGTAGTTTAATTAAAAAGGCGTAGTTTTTTATATTCTTAGGCCATTTCTACAATAGAATTAATTTAATCTAAGATGAGTAAAAACAATACTCTGAATTTAATGTCCTACTATCAGAATAATATGTCCGTTCATAGCAAAATACTTGTTTATTAATGTCCATCAGAATAAGTGTCGAACAGCGCGTGCCATAATTCATAAACCCAGGCTCAATAAAAATAGGTGATAACCAAAGCTCCTTTTCTAAGCCTATCCCTGTGTTCGGTAGGGAATTTTGCTCCGATTTAGTCTTATCGGCCAGTAATTCAAATAATTGATCGACTAAGAGGGGTTGATGGTAGCTTTGTGAACTAGTTACCAATTGCTTAAAACTAGATAAGCCACGCTCAAGCTTTGGCCAAGATGTATTTAAACTGGCATTACTTAAACCATAAAAATCATTATTTAATAATTGCTGTTCATTTGAATTTTTATTACTTAAATAATACAGCTCATTAGGCAAATAACCTGCGATTAAATTAAAGCCTGCATAATGATTTTTAGTCTGCTCGATTTGCTGTAAATCTCTTGAGATAGAATCTGAGCTTGCTACAAACTCACTGACTAATAAGCCCCGCGAATGCTCAGCAGGCTGTGGGCTGCCTTGACGAACATTAGTGACTAAAGCGAACTTTAGATTGTTCTGATTGAGCGCCAACCAAGAACCTTGTGAGCTTTGATCAATGCCCCCCACCAATGCAGGATTACTTGGCCAAACCCCAAGTGGAATAGCTGGGCGATCAAAGAATTCGTCACGGTTAGCTGCAAGGATAAACGGATAATGCGGATGTTGTTGCAGGGCAAGTAAGGCAAAACACATAAATGACTCAATTCTTAGCAATGAAAATAGCTTGATAATACCGCATTTAGGGGAGTTTACAGCTAGCCCTCATCCCTTAACCAAGGGATAAGCGTAGTGCCATAAAAATCATATACTTAGATTCAATAATCAGTGAGATAAAACTGCTTATTAAACTTGCCCCATAAATGATTTGATTGTTTTGAGGGAAACATCATCATGAAACTACATCAATTAGCGACGGGTTTATTAACCCTTCCCATCGGTTTGGGTCTTGGCAACGCAGTTCAAGCTGAAGAGCCTGCCAGCTACCATAACTTGTCACCTGCAGCCTTACAGCAACTGGAAACCAAGCTGGCGGCTGTTAATTCTGCAAAAAAGAAATCGACCGCTTGGATGGAGCTTGGTGATCCTTGGATGGAATGGCGCGCTGAACAAGCCAAACCTACTGATGGACGCGAGCGTTTGGTTAATCCTGCCGATATCATGGCGCGCTTTAACCAGCATCACCACTAAACCAGCTTCAATCGCATGACCGAACAGAGCCGCGCGAGGCAGCTCTGTTCTTAAAATTAGGGAGCTTTCATCATGCTTAACACCCCTATTAAGCAAGCCAATCCGCTGCTACAGTTTGTCGTTAAAGTCAGTAAATACTGTAACCTGCGCTGCGCTTATTGCTATGAATACAATGAGTTATCACATAAAGGCGTAATACCTGTTGAGAGCATGCAGCGATTTTTTGAAAATATTCAAGGCTATGCGGCGCAAAATTGCAGCAAAATTGATTTCATTTGGCATGGCGGTGAACCCCTCTTAGTCAAACTAGACTACTACCAAGAGTTAGCTGCCTTACAAAAGCAGATTTTAGGTGACCAGCTGTACTTGCATAACGGTGCACAAAGTAATCTGACCGTACTCACAGATAAGCATCTACAGTTTTTAAAGGATAAAGTTTTTTTCCAAACGATTGGCGTTTCGTTCGATGTGTATGGGGATCAGCGTGTAGATGTTAAGGGTCAACTAAAAACTCGTAATGTCTTAAAAAACATGCAAACCCTGCAAGAAAACGACATTCCGTTTGGGGCGATTACCGTGCTTGCCCAAAACACTTATCCTCACCTGCAAGCAATTTATCAATTCTATGATGATATTGGTGTTTCATTCCGCTGTTTACCGATTTATCGGGGAATTTCTGCACAACAAGTTGACACGCACTCTCTGTCACAGGAGGAAATTTTAAAAGCCTTTTTGCTGTTATTCACTAGCTGGAGTCAATCAGCTACCGCTACACCGATTGAGCCTTTGAATGGCTTTATGGATTATGCCTTAAGCTATCTATCCGGCAAGCCCTCTAAAACTGAGCTGTATGATAAATTTTGGGATGAGCAGACTTTTATGGTGAATACAGATGGGAATGTCTGGGGGACTTCAGAAACTTATGACCCTAACTACTGCTATGGCAATCTCTTCACTCAACCAATGGAGGAAATTTTAGCCTCTCCAGCCCGACTGCAAGCCGTACAAGCTTCTCGTCAGCGAGTCGAAAGCTTTTGTAAAAACTGCCTGTATCGCGGGCATTGTGATAGTAAATTTATCGGTGAAGCTACACCTATCCAAGTCGAACAAACTCAGCATTCAGGCTGCTTAGTGCGCAAGACTTTAGATGCGATTATTCCGCGCCTTGCTAAGGCACAAGCCGCTTAATTACTAAAAGCGGGCAAGTTACCCGCTTTTACCTGAGTAGAATCGCTTACTATTTTACCCACTCTTTATAAGCATCAGCATCACGATTTTTGCCAGCCTCATAACCTGCTTCATAAGCCTCGTTTAAGCGCTGCTCTTCGCGCATCGGATTATGCAAATAGCCATTCTGCCAGCCTTGCACGAACTCGTTATCTGCGCCTGCTTTTTCCATCGCCACGACTGCATCGTAATAGTGTTGATTCATAATAAACTCCTCTCGAAAACTATTGATAAGCTACTGCTAAACATTAAAATACTTATTTAGCAGCTTTAAAAACCTTAAGTGCCTGCCCACTATCGAGCATGGAACGCACAGCTGCCGCTGCGGTTTGCAAGTCTGGATAGCGCTTTAAATGGCTCAAACAAATCGCACAGGCATACACCAAGCTGTCATAAGTCAAACCACGCTCCCCTGCTAAAGCCGCTAGGCCTAATTGTGCTGCACGTGCCGCCAAAGCATCACTATCAATGATGGCATCGTCTGCGGGGACTAATTCAGGTGGCAAAGGCACGGCACGTGTTTCAGCGACAATCCCTAAATCTTGTGGCGCTAAATCGACTTGATACTCAGCACCTTGATCTTGATAAGCAAACAAGCGTCCTGCCTGCTGCATCGAAGGAATAATGCCACCCTCTACTCCCCGCACGAACATAGCCGTCTGAAAACCGGCTTGGCGTGCTAAGGCGGCATAAATCGGTGGGTAAGCCTTATGCACATAGCCACCCATACAATGTGTTTTGCTTCGCGCCCGAATAGGGCCGAGCATCGTCTCCACCGTAGTGAGGATTTGACGCTTGATCATGCGCTGGCGTAGTGGAATCAGAGCATGTAATTGGGGCGCGAAGCTGGCTTGATCAATATAAGTCCAACCGATTTGCTCAAGCTGTGCGGTGGCTTGTTGAGCGGTGAGCGTTACATTAACGCCAGCCGCCTTTAAAACCTTATGATGAGTCGCGCCGTACTTTGGCCCTACACTGGCTAAACCATGTATACCCGTTGGCACGCCCATAGCTGCTAGCACAGCAGGCACAAAGCTGGAAGCCGGAACTCCACGAGTAAAACCATCATAAGGATCAGAAATATCCACCAACTCATCAACGCTAGCCTGACTAATGCTTGAATGATCAATCAAAGCTTGTAGCGTGCCGCGATTCTCTTCATCCGTTTCGCGCTTCATCCGTAGGGCAATCAAATAAATCGCGGTTTGTACTGGGTCAGCGGCTCCCGTCAAGATATGTTGCATTGCCTGATAGGCTTCGGTGTAGGACAAATCCTTGCTGTACTCAGGGCCGGTTGCGACCTTTTGAATACATTGCTTGAGGTGTAGAGCTAAATTGGCTTCAGACATAGTGACAGTTTCCATAGCAAAGCAGTGTAGGAAGTGCATCAGCGCATAGAAATACCCCTATCGGGGTAACGCTTTGCATTGAGGCTTATTCTAACTTAGGCTAAACACTTTGTAGCTAGGCTTGCTACGCACTTATTAAGGAACCACTGATGGCTAATTCTGAATACACTGATGCTGATGCAGGCTTTGCTAGCGGTATGGCTGCTTTTGAAGCCAAACACTTTGCCCGCGCCATGCAATTACTTTATCCCTATGCAGAACAAGGTGACGCACAAGCGCAATATCATGTCGCCATTATGTATCAAAATGGTTTAGGTAATACGCAAAGTGATGTGGCTGCTTGGAAATGGATGCAAGACTCAGCGGAGCAAGGTTATGGCTTAGCGCAACATGGCTTAGGTTTTATGTATTTAGAAGGTGAATGCGTCGATCAAGATAGTAGCAAAGCGGCTGAATGGTTTAAAAAAGCTGCAGAACAAGGTTTACCCGGTTCTTTATTGGCTTTGGCTGGTTTATATGAAACGGGCAATGGCGTCGAACAAAACTCAACAGAGGCACAGCGTCTGTATAAATTGGCTGGTTTTTAGCACAAGTTGCAAAGATGCTTGTTACATTAAGTTACAATTCAGTGCCTTGCATATAAATTACTTATCGGGAAATTATGATAATGATTAGGGACAAGGTAGAAATGAGAACCAGCATAAATTGCTAAAAATTTATACCGGTTTGCGCTTTAAAACATCAATATCAGTAAGTTTGGGCAAACTTACTCACCAGGGTCGCACTTGGTTGTTTGATGTATAATTACAACAATAAAATCAGCTTTATTCATGGGAATCAGAGACTAACAAGAAAAGCTCACTACTCTGATTCCTTTGTATTTTTTACTGCAATTTTAACTAACTTGCAAGTCCTCGCTGATAAACTGCTTTAATTAACTCCGGTGACTTATTAACCAACATCCATGAATCTTCATATCTCTTTGAAAATCCTCAGGTATTGAGGGCTGGCGATAATCCTCAACTACATAGTGCTCCAAGATTATCGGATCTAATTTGAATTTACGGAAATTATTAGAAAAGATTAAAGTACCGCCCGGTGTCAAAACACGCATAGCATTAGTCAACAACTGCACATGATCACGCTGCACATCAAACACATCCTGCATCCGCTTGGAATTACTGAAAGTCGGCGGGTCTAGGAAAATCAGGTCATAACGCTGCCTACAATGTGCGAGCCATTCCACCGCATTATCCCGAATCATGTGGTATTTATACGGATTGGTAGGCAAATGATTGAGTTGGAAATTATCTTCCGCCCAAGCCAGATAAGTTGCAGATAAATCGACACTATCCACCCGGCTAGCTCCACCCACCGCAGCATGTACACTGACTGCACCAGTATAGCAAAATAGATTTAACACCGATTTATCTTTGGCCTGTTGCTGCATCCACAAGCGCATTGGGCGATGATCTAAAAACAGACCAGTATCTAAGTAATCACTCAAATTGACTTTAAAGCGCACCCCATTCTCATGCACGATTAAACTATTCCCAGCCTCGGCTTGGCGCTCATATTGGTCTGAGCCTTTCTGCCGCTTGCGCTGCTTGAGCACGATCTTATTAGGAGGAACTTTAAGCACTTCGGCTAAGGTAATCAGTACTTGATCTAAGCGCTGCTGTGCGGTTTTCTCATCAATACTGGCGGGCGGTGCGTATTCTTGTACATGCAACCAATCCGCATAACGATCCACAGCCACTGCATATTCGGGAATATCAGCATCATAAATGCGGTAAGCATCGGTCGTACTGCGCTGAATAAAGCCTTTGAGTTTACGCAAATTCTTTTCAATCCGATTAGCAAAATCTTCAGAAATCCAACTAGTTGGAATGACTTTCTGAACCACTTTATCCAAAGTCCATAACTGATATTCATCGCGCCCATTCAGATAACGATAGGTCTTGCTATAGAACAAATCAGTGAAAGCTAAGGGTGCTGCTGCAGGTGCAAATAAAGCGCCTTGGAAATTAGCTGATAATTGAGCGCTTGCTTTGCCAAATTCACTATAACTCGTGCGCCAAATTAAGGAATTTTGCTCGGGATCAAACGGTAGCTTGCTGAGCAATAAGCCTTTATCAGCATGGAAAGTCGCAAAGTCGATCTGTTTAGGCTCTTGGTTAATCCAAGTAGCAGCGGGCAACCCTAAAGCATTCCAGTCTGATTTAGCGGTGGCCAGATTTTCCCTTTCTAATTCACAACCGATAAAACGAAAGCGCGCAGCCTTAGCTAAACCTGCTTGTTGACGCTCACGCGCTTCCGTCAATAATTGGCTATAGAGTGCGCTATCATGCTTTAACCAGCGCTGTGCCACAGTTGTACCACGTAAGAGAGTAGGCGCTATATCCAAAGCCATCAAAGCAGCTTCAGCGATGAATTCACCGGAACCACAGAGTGGGTCAAGAAAACAGACCACGGCAGCATCGCTCTTAATGAGTTCTGGCCACCCTGCTCTAATTAAAACTGCCGCCGCTAAATTTTCATGTAAAGCATAATAAGCCTCAGGATCACGATAGCCGCGTTGATGCAAACCCTTTTGGTTTAGATCAATCCCAATACTGGCTTTGCCCTTATGCAAATTGACCGAGACCACTAGATCAGGATTTGCACTAACACTAGGTCGTTGACCTTCGGGAGTACGTAGCAAATCCACAATCTCATCTTTAACCCACTGCGCACCAAATTGAGTATTGCGAATATCGTCATTTAAACCAGAAAAGCGTACTTTGAAGCTGCCATCAATGCGTAGATGCTCTTCCCAAGGAATAGTTTTAATCAGCTCACTCAGCTCAGACTTATCTTTGCCAAAGCCATGCGCTAACTGCAAGGTGGCGCGGGACGCCAAGCGGCTCCAAATCAAGGCGCGATAGGCAAAGCCCAAATCACCCAACACTTGTACGCCTGAATGACCGATTTTGGTTTGTTCGGCACCTAAGCTATTTAACTCTTCGGCCAATAAAGGCTCAACAAACTGCGGGCAGGCAAAAAACCACTTGTACTTAGGACTCTCAAATTGCATCGGGCTAACCAAGAAATCAACGGACTATGATTTTAACATCAATTCAGGTGTTGTATGCTCTCAATCTCGGTCATCGCGATAGACTTTTAATCTGCCAGAACAGGGGTCTTTAACCTTTCATCAAGTTGCAATTATGTCAACAATGTTGCGGTCGCACACTTGGAAACCCTTAAGATTCCAGCTATTATTCACCACCTGTCAGTACACATGTCGACAATCCGAAGGCTTACGAAAACATGTATCAACATAGGTTCCAAGCAAATGAAAACCACCAGTAACAGACCGCTTTCTCCGCATCTGCAAGTCTATAAGATGCCCTTCTCCGCTGTATTATCCGTTCTGCATCGTGCTACCGGCATCGTGTTGTCTATCGGCAGCATCCTTGTTGTGTATTGGTTAACTGCTTTAGCAGCTGGCCCAGAAGCTTACGCGACGGCTAGCAGTATTTTAGGCTCATTCCTCGGCAAGTTCGTTTTATTCGGCTGGACTTGGGCATTGCTCTACCATATGTGCAATGGTATTCGCCATTTGCTGTGGGACACTGGTTTCGGTTTTGATATTCCAACCACCTTTTTGACTGGCAAAGTTGTTGTCGGTGCTTCAGTCGTTTTAACTATTTTAGTGTGGCTGGTTGCCTAAGATTCGCAGGAGATTGTCATGAGTTTGGTAACACCTTTAAAGAAAGCGAGTGGACTTGGCTCGGCTAAAGCAGGCACACATCATTGGTGGATGCAGCGCGTTACTGCGGTCGCTTTAGTCCCCTTAACCTTATGGATAGTTTTCACTGTAGCTGCGTTAAGCGATAAAGACTACGCGACTACTTTAACTTATTTTTCATCACCTTTTAGTGCTGCTATGTTCAGCCTGTTCATTTTCACCGCGTTCTACCATGCTGCTTTAGGCTTGCAAGTGGTAATCGAAGATTATGTGCACAATGAAGGGGTGAAAATAGGTGCTTTAATTGGCATAAAACTATTTTTGGCCTTGACTGGGGCCACCAGTATTATCGCCGTATTGCTTGCGGCTTTCGGCAGCTGAGGAGCCTTGCATGTCTGAGTATAAAATTGAAAACCATACCTATGATGTGGTCGTCGTGGGCGCAGGTGGTGCTGGTTTGCGTGCCACCTTCGGGATGGCGGTAAAAGGTTTATCCACCGCTTGCATTACTAAAGTATTCCCAACGCGTAGCCATACAGTAGCAGCCCAAGGCGGCATGTCAGCAGCTTTAGGCAATATGGGGCCTGACAAATGGCAGTGGCATATGTATGACACTGTAAAAGGTTCTGATTGGCTAGGCGACCAAGATGCTATCGAATACATGTGCCGTGAGGCGATTCCAGCGGTCATCGAATTAGAGCATCAAGGTGTTCCGTTCTCGCGTACTGAAGAAGGCCGCATTTATCAGCGCCCCTTTGGTGGTATGACCACCAATTACGGCGAAGGTATTGCCCAACGTACTTGTGCCGCGGCTGATCGTACTGGGCATGCAATTCTGCACACTTTATATCAACAATCTTTACGTCATAGCGCTGAATTCTACATTGAGCATTTTGCGACCGATCTCATCATGGATGAGCAAGGCGTTTGCCGTGGCGTGTTAGCTTGGGACTTAGCGACTGGCGTTTTACGTATTTTCCGTGCTCAGACTGTTGTGTTAGCAACGGGCGGTTATGGTCGCGCTTACTTCTCTGCCACCTCTGCGCATACTTGTACAGGTGATGGCAATGGTATGGTGACTCGCGCTGGTTTACCACTCCAAGATATGGAATTCACCCAATTCCACCCAACCGGTATTTACGGTTCAGGCTGTTTGATTACGGAAGGGGTGCGTGGTGAAGGGGGTTATCTAACTAACTCACTCGGCGAGCGCTTCATGGAGCGTTATGCCCCGAATGCGAAAGACTTAGCTTCGCGTGACGTTGTTAGCCGCTCAATGACCATCGAGATTAATGAAGGTCGTGGCGTGGGTCCGAAGAAAGACCATATCCATATCCACTTAGAGCATTTAGGCGCTGAAGTTATTCACGAACGCTTACCCGGTATCGCTGAAAGCGCGAAGATTTTCGCAGGCGTGGATGTGACTAAAGAACCGATTCCAGTCTTACCAACCGTTCACTACAACATGGGTGGGATTCCTACCAATTATCATGGCGAAGTCGTGACACTGAAAGACGGTAATCCTGATAGCATCATTCCGGGCTTGATGGCGATTGGCGAATGCGCTTGTGTATCAGTACATGGTGCGAATCGTTTAGGCTCTAACTCCTTGTTAGACATCGTAGTATTCGGTCGTGCGGCAGCCAATCGTTGTGCTGAAACCTTAAAAGCGGGTGCTAACCAACCTGACCTACCCAAATCAGGCGTCGACAAAGTAATGGATCGCTTCAAACGCATTCATAATGCGAATGGCACCACCACCACCGCAGAAATTCGCGACAATATGCAACACACCATGCAGAAGCACGCTGCAGTCTTCCGTACGGGTGACTCACTGCAAGAAGGCGTTGAGAAAATGAACGCTATCTATGCCAGCTACAATGATGTGAAAGTCAGTGATCGTGGTCTGATTTGGAACTCTGATCTCATGGAAACTTTCGAGCTAGCCAATCTCTTGGATTGTGCTCAAGTTTCTGTACAGTGCGCAGCGAATCGTAAAGAAAGCCGCGGTGCGCACGCCCGTGAGGACTTCCCAGATCGTGACGATGCGACTTGGATGAAGCACTCCTTGGCTTGGTTGGACGAGCAAGGCCAAGTCAGCATTGACTATCGCCCAGTACATACCTATACCCTGACGGATGATGTTGAATACATCCCGCCGAAAAAGCGCACCTACTAAGGGAGCATAACGAATTATGGCTGAATTTAAACTTCCTGCGAACTCGATCATTAAAGAAGGCAAGGCTTGGCCCAGACCGACAGGTGCGAGCCGTGTAAAGAACTTTAAGATCTATCGTTATGACCCAGACAGTGGGCAAAATCCACGTTGGGATACTTTCCCGATTGATCTAGATGATTGTGCGCCGATGGTATTGGACGCACTGTTAAAGATCAAAAACGAGATTGATCCTACCCTGACCTTCCGCCGCTCTTGCCGTGAAGGGATTTGTGGTTCGTGTGCAATGAATATCGGCGGCTCAAATACACTCGCGTGTATTAAAGCCATCGAAGATTTTTCGGGCGATATTACCATTAGCCCCTTGCCGCATATGGAAGTGGTGAAAGATCTGGTGCCAGATTTGACTCACTTCTATGCACAATACGCCTCGATTAAGCCGTGGATGCAGACTTCAACACCTGCGCCACAAGATCGTGAGCGCTTACAATCTCCAGAAGATCGTAAGAAGCTAGATGGTCTATATGAGTGTATTTTGTGTGCAAGCTGCTCAACTTCTTGCCCAAGCTACTGGTGGAATGGCGACCGCTATTTAGGCCCTGCCGTTCTGCTACAAGCTTATCGTTGGGTGATTGACAGCCGTGATGAAACTACAGGCGAGCGTTTGGATAATCTTGAAGATCCTTTCAAGCTTTATCGCTGCCATACCATCATGAACTGTACCAATACTTGTCCTAAGGGTCTGAATCCAGCTAAAGCCATTGGTGAGCTGAAAAAGCTGATGGTAGAGCGCCTGTATTAAGCACTCTTAATTAGGCTCGTTCTAGCGCCCCTTTCCTAACAGGAGAGGGGTTTGCAGATATTAAAGGTGGACTGCATGAACGAACTCTCTCGCTACAAATTACGCTGTCGACGCGGCATGAAAGAGCTCGACTTCGTACTCGAACGCTATTTAAAAAATCACTTCCCTCAAGCGGATACTGAAGAAATTCAGCGCTTCGATGAATTACTCGAATTACAAGACCCGAATCTGTTTGGTATTTTGTTCCAAACCGAACCTACACCTGAGCAATTTCAGGCCTTAGCTGCCAAAATTCGTTCTCTCTCCTGATGGGGATCCTGGATCAAGATGAAGCGCAATGGCAAGAACGCTTAATTCGTCTACGTTGGGCTTGTCGGCGCACGAATACCGATCTCGATAAACCACTTTTAAGCTTTCTTGAAAATGTCTATCCCTCTTTAGCTATGGGCGAGCAGTTCGCGTTTGAACGCTTGCTAAGTGCAGCCGATAAGGATATTTTGCTGTGGCTTAAGGGCAAGCAGCTGCCCAATGATGCAGGGATTTTGGCTATACTCCCCCTCATGCAGCCGCCCGCTTAAATCCAATGAAACTCTTAGCATCTTAGAGGAGACATCATGGCTGAGTTGCTCGACTTATCGCCGATTGCCGCTTATCAATATTTACAGGAAAATCCTGATACAAGT
The DNA here is from genome assembly GCA_049292455.1 of Thiolinea sp. Classification (GTDB taxonomy): domain Bacteria; phylum Pseudomonadota; class Gammaproteobacteria; order Thiotrichales; family Thiotrichaceae; genus Thiolinea. The sequence continues at coordinate 302,727 of JBATRF010000008.1, read as the reverse complement.
GTTCTTGTCGATATACGCTCATCTATGGAATATCTATTTGTAGGTCATCCGGTCGGCTCTATTCACATCGCATGGATTGACGAACCCGACTGGGATGTGAACCCTAACTTCGTTGCTGATGTCGAACGTCTGCTTACTGGGCGTTTTAAAGGTTTAAACCCGAAAACAGAAGCAGCAGTCCTATTATGCTGCCGTAGTGGCAAACGGACTAAAGATGCAGGGGCTGCTTTGTTAGCAGCGGGTTTCCAAAATATCCTGCATGTTAACGAAGGCTTTGAAGGTGAACGTGATGAGCAACATCATCGCAGCACCTTAGGCGGTTGGCGTTTTCATGGCCTACCTTGGGAACAATGCTAATTTTTAGGCGTCTCAGTCAAAGTTATCTAAAATTATAATGTTAAACTGATGTACATAAAGACCTTGTCACTTCATGGAAAGGTGATAATACGTGACTGTGTCTAAAGTTTATGGCTATGATTGCCTACCCTTAAGGGTCTAGCAAAACAAGAAAGGAGTTATTCGGATAATGAAAGCGAAAGCGCTAGTTGTCCTGACACTTGCGGGTGTTTGGGGCTTAGGTTGCTGGTGGTGGTATGCCTGCGATATTAAAGGATTTTGTGGTGCACCCGTCGCTCATGCCGAACAAGCTGGTGAGGCTCATAGTACAGAAGCCACTGCAAAAACGCCTGAAGCTCATGCTGAAACTAAAGCTGCTGATCAAGCCACTGAAACGACTCAATTAACCACTACCACTCCTGCAGCAGCATTGGTTCCTCCTGAAGTAAAGGCAGAAGCCAAACCTGCTGAAGATGCGAATAAACCAGCTGAGCCTACTGCTGCACCAGCAGCTGAAGTACTGCCAAGCTCAACTGCAACGCCAGAAGTCAAAGAAGAGCCACAAATTGAGCCACCCATGTCTAACGAACCTGTTGTCACCAATGCGGATGATAGCGATAAAGACGGTGTGCCTAACGAGTTAGAACAAAAACTCGGCCTTGACCCTTATATGACAGACTCCGATAAAGATGGTGTCAGTGACAAAGATGAACTAGGCGAACGACCGGCAGAAGCTCCTTTAGATACCGATGACGATGGCACGATCAATGCTTTAGATACTGATGACGACGGCGATGGCGATTTAACCGCGAATGAAGCCGTTGATCCTAATGGTGATGGCTCTGTCACTGATGCTCGCGATAGTGATCAAGATGGCACACCTGACTACCTAGACAAAGACAGTGGTTGGGCAACTTTGGATGATGACAATGATGGCATTCTCAATGGTGAAGAAAAAGAGGCCGGAACTAACCCTACGCTAACTGATTCTGATGGGGATGGTGTCTCTGATAGCCTTGAATTAGCTGATAAAAAAGATACGGATCAAGACGGTATACTTGATGCCTTAGATACCGACGACGACAATGATGGTGTAATGACCGCCATGGAGAATCCAGATCCGAATAATGATGGCAATCTGGCTGATGCGGCTGATCATAATAAAAATGGGGTAGCCGATTATTTAGAAGCCAGCTCATCCGGTGAGACGGTGGCGCAGAGCAATAGTACTGCAGAGCCTAGCCCTAAAGATCCTGATATGGCGACTGGCAAGCCAGCAACTGAAACGGCACAAGCTGCTGCGAGCGCTAACAGTAGCGATACTGAACCCGCCAAACCTGAAGCTTCGGCCGAAGCCACCCAAGTAACCGAAGCCCAGCCAGAAGAGGAAGACGCTGAAGACAAAAAACCAGAAGTCAACACCAAAGCGGCTGATGCTAATAAAATCACCGTAGACTTGGATAAACCAGCTGCAGGGAAGAAAAATGTTAGCTCAGCACGCTTATATTTCCCCTTCCGTTCTACAAAACCAGAGCTTGCGGATAGCACGGCTGACTATTTTGATGATCTAATTAGCTTTTTAAAAGCCAATCCAAAAGCTAAAGTTCAGTTGATTGGGCATACTGATAATGTAGGCGATGCTGAGATTAATGAGAAACTTGGCTTACAACGGGCTGAGCGCATTCGTACCGCGCTTGTTAAACGTGGCGCACCTGCTGACCGAGTTGAAGCTAGCTCTAAAGGTGAATCAACACCGTGGGTCAGTAATAAAACCGAAGAAGGCCGGAATAAAAACCGCCGCGTCGAAGTGAAGCCCATTAAATAACTTGGCTATAGGAGTAGCGCATTATGTTCGAAAACATAACTAGCCGTGTCAATATGACCGACGCTAGCCTTGAGTTAGCGATCATGCTCGGTGTCGCCTTTATTTTGGGCTTTCTGTTCTGTTATCTACAAAATAAATCCAACGACTAAAGGGCGCTGACTGTGAACGATACGACCAATCCAGCTTATACCTTCGGCACAGCTAGCTTTGAAATCGTCTTGCTATTAATAGGCGCTTTTTTGCTAGGTGCTTTGCTCTGTTTTTTACTGAAGAAAATGGGCTTATGCTGTAAAAAATCGCATGCCAGCCTGACGCAGGTAGAAGAAGTGCCCGAGAATCTTGATCCAGTCGCACAGATGCGGGCTAGAATCAACTCCACAGCCCCTACTAGCAGCTATCCACCATCGGTGAGCACCTCCATGCCCAAGATGGAAACTGAAACGACCTATGAAGCCGATTTGCGTAGCCTGCTAAAAGGCCGTAGTAGTGGGGAAACCAGTACTACCAACAGCACGAGTTCAGCCCCACATAATACCGCTTTCCCAAGCCGAGTTACACCTGAAGTAGCGCCGCCAAAAGCTACACGAACGGCAGCCGTCAACACCACGCCCTTAGTAGTGCCTAGTGATGATCATGTCGATGATCTCAAGAAGCTGGAAGGTATTGGATCTAAAATTGAAAAGCTGCTTAATGATGCAGGTATCAAAAGCTATGCCAAATTAGCCACGATGGATCGAGATGCTCTAAAAGCAATTTTAGAGGCGGGCGGCAGCCAATTTAAACTGCATGAACCTAAATCATGGCCTTATCAAGCTGAATTAGCCGCTAAGCAAAATTGGCAGCGTTTGAAAGAATATCAAGACTTCTTAATCTCTGGCCGTAATAGCTAATACTAAACACCATTAGCTCTTCAGTTCATCTTGAAGAGCTAGATCAAAAAGCAGCGCAGCCCTGCCCTCTAGTCTTGAGGATTCGCAAAAGCACTCCGCAAATACTGCACCATTGATACCAAGGTCAAAATAGTGGCTAGTACTAAAGCGATAATCCCTAAGGTACGCATAGGAATAAAGCCAAACAAATCTTGGTTATACAGTAAGAAAATCAAGGCAAGGATTTGGAAAGTGGTTTTCAGTTTGCCGATATAAGCAACCGCTACTTTGCCACGCAAACCGACCTGCGCCATCCATTCACGCAAGGCTGAGATCACAATCTCACGACCAATAATGATCATACCCGCAAGCGTAAACCACATATTCGCTTCACGCTCAACGATCAGCAGCATCGCCACGGCGACAATCAATTTGTCCGCCACTGGGTCGAGAAAAGCACCAAAGCGCGATTCCTGTTGCCATTTACGAGCTAGATAGCCATCTGCCCAATCGGTAAGGCCTGCGAGACCAAAGGTGAGCGCAGCGGCAAACGGCGCCCAAGGCTTATCAAGGTAAAAAAAGAAAATGAGTAGCGGAATAAAAGCAATCCGTAACCAAGTCAATACGATGGGTAGGTTCATGGTTTTCAACTACCGCTCTCCATTAAATTTATCGTAAATTTTTTGAGCCAACGCCAGGCTAATACCCTGCACTTTGGCTAACTCTTCGACACTCGCACGTTCAATCGCACGTAAACCACCAAATTGCTTGAGCAGTAGTTGGCGACGTTTACTGCCTAAACCTTCAATTTCTTCTAAAGCGGATTGGGTACGCGCTTTTTGACGCTTGGCTCGATGACCGGTAATTGCAAAACGATGCGCTTCATCGCGAATCTGTTGCACTAAATGCAAAGCTGGTGAATGTTCGGGCAAATTTAAGCGCTCAGTATTATTTTCAATAATCAGCGTTTCTAAGCCAGGCTTACGCCCTTCGCCTTTCGCGACCCCCACCACATTCACATTGGTAATCGCGAGACTTTGCAAGACATCCAAGGCTTGAGTGACTTGTCCGCTGCCACCATCAATAAATAGAATATCAGGCAGCTTACCATCTTGCTCAATTCCCCGACGAAAACGGCGCGTTAAAGCCTGATGCATCGCTGCATAATCATCCCCCGCTTGAATGCTATTAATATTATAGCGCCGATATTCGGATTTAAGGGGGCCTTCTAAGCCAAATACCACACAAGACGCCACCGTCGCCTCACCCATCGTATGGCTAATATCAAAACACTCCATGCGTGCTGGTGGCGCGTCTAAACCCAAGGCCTCTTGCAAAGCAAACAAGCGCTGGCGCATACCTGCTTTAGAGGCAATATGCATCTGCAAGGATTGCTCGGCATTGCGCTCTGCCATTTCCACCCATTTGGTGCGCTCACCACGCTGTGGCTGGCGAATCACTACTTTACGTTCTTGTTTAAGGGTGAGCATATCTTCCAGCACCGCATGTTCAGCAGGTAGCTCGGAAACCAGAATCTCTCCGGGTACATCGTGATTCAAATAATATTGAGAGAGGAAGCTTTCTAAGATTTCATGAGTTTTGAGTTCATCATCAGGTAGTTCAGGAAAAAAATTGCGATTCCCCAAATTATGTCCATTACGAATCGTAAACACCTGCACACTCGCTAGGCCCGCATCCGTGGCAATCGCGACTACATCGACATTGCCACTCGTGCCAGTCACATATTGCTGTTGGGAAATATGCCGCAAACTTTCAATCAGATCGCGTTGCTCAGCCGCCTTTTCAAAGTTTAACTCAGCAGCGGACTTTTCCATTTTCACGACTAGTTCATCAATCGCATCTTGAGTATGACCCTGCAGAAATTGTACGGCATGGCGAATGCTATCGGTGTATTCGTCCTTTTCAATCAAGCCCACGCAAGGCGCGCTGCAACGCTTAATCTGATACTCCAAGCAAGGTCGTGAGCGATTGGCAAAATAACTATCCTCACATTGGCGGGCTTTGAATAGCCGCTTCATTAAATGCAAGGTTTGACTCACCGCACCCGAACTCGGATAAGGGCCAAAATACTGCCCTGGCTCTTTACGCGAACCCCGATAAAATTGAATACGCGGGTATTCATGCTTGGAAATATAAATATAAGGATAACCTTTGCCATCTTTCAGACGAATATTGTAATGCGGCGAGAGCTGCTTAATCAGATTGCTTTCGAGCAGCAAAGCTTCCGCTTCGGTACGGGTAATCGTCACCTCCACACGATTAATCTGCTGCACCATCGCATAAATCCGCGCATTCGCCACCTTGTCGCGGAAGTAACTGGAGACGCGATTTTTTAAATCCTTCGCCTTCCCCACATACAGAACCTCATCGTTTTTGCCAACCATACGATACACGCCGGGCTTGTGAGGCACGGTCTTGAGGAAGTCTTGGGAGTCGAAAGCACTGGGGGTCTGCATGTGGCTATTCTGCCACAGGTGGGAGAGGAATGGTAAATCGACTAGTAGCAGCTGCTTAGATTACAGGCTTCAAACCCAAGTTTTTAAGCGAAAAAAATCCTTATGCATAAAAGCAAACTATGGTGACCCTTACAAAATAGCGATCGCTTTAAGCGGTACAATCCTAATGCACCACCATCTTCGAAAATAGATTAATCACCAGTACGCCTGCAATAATCAAACCCATCCCCAGCACTGCGGGCAAATCCAAGCGCTCGTGATAAAACAGCACGCCTACTAAACTAATCAATACAATTCCAAGCCCTGACCAAATCGCATAAGTAATCCCCAAAGGAATCGTGCGTAAGGCTAAAGTCATGAAATAAAAGGCACTGCCATAGGCAATAATCATAATCACGGTCGGCCATAGCTTGGTGAATTCAGCCGAATTCCTGAGCGCACTGGTCGCAATTACTTCCGATATGATGGCAATTGCCAGATAAAAATAAGACATAAATCCCCAATTAATACAGTAAATAAGCTTGGCGTTGTGCTAGCCAAGCCTGTTCATCAATTTTTGTTAAAGCATCTAAATCAGCGGGCTGTGCCTGCGGATCATCCACCCACTCGCGTAATAAGGGCGAGCCATTAATCACATCAATGGCTAGCTTATCAAGCTCATATTCATAAGGAAAATCACGCCACAACGGGTAATCGGGCTGTAATAATCGCAGCGCTTTAAAGGCTAAAGCCTGTACTCGCCAAGGCTTAAATAGCTGATGCTGATAGCTCACATCTTCTACATGAATCTGCACACCCGCACACAGCTTGCCCATATGCTTATGGAAAGTTGGCTCAAACCAGCACTCGCGTAAGCGACAACCTTGCAACCAATCAGGCGCTAACTTATACATCAGCTTGAGTAGCGCGCTACTATCAATATCCGGCGCACCAAATAGCTCTAAAGGTCGGGTGGTGCCGCGCCCTTCTGACAGTGTTGTGCCTTCTAACATCACTGTGCCTGCATAGCAGCGTGCCATGCTGAGATTTGGCGCATTTGGGCTGGGATTAATCCAAGTCCGTTCACCTAAAGGCCAGCCAAAACCCGCCGCTGCTTCTGGTTGCCAACCTTGCATTTTAATCACTTGGTAATCGACATCGAGTTTAAATTCGTCAATAAACCACTGTCCCAATTCGCCCATCGTCATGCCGTGACGCATCGGCATCAGTGCTACCCCAACAAAACTTTGCCAACCTTGACGCAAGCTCAAACCTTCGACTGGGCGACCTGCTGGATTCGGCCGATCTAACACCCAAACCGACTTTCCTGTTTGGGCGACTGCTTCCAATACATAAGCCAAAGTGGTGATAAAAGTATAAATCCGGCAGCCTAAATCCTGTAAATCCACCAATAAGACATCAAAAGTATCGAGCATCGCAGCCGTCGGGCGACGCACTTCACCATACAAGCTAAATACCGGAATTTGGTATTTCGGATCGAGAAAATCAGCCGACTCCATCATATTGTCTTGTTTGTCGCCTTTGATGCCGTGTTGTGGTCCAAAGGCAGCTGAAAGTTTAATATCGCCTAAAGCAGCAATCGCGTCTAAAGCATGCGTCAAATCAGCCGTCACCGAAGCGGGATGCGCTAATAAAGCGACGCGCTTACCCGCTAAGGGAGCTCTTAATTTAGGTTCTGTTAGAAAACGATCAATTCCAAACTGCATCACAGCCTCTCAACTAAGCCCTTAAATCAGGCGCGTACTTTACAAGGATTGCGGCCACAAGCCTAGCATTCAGCTTGTATGCTCACACAAATGCACTATGCTAGAGTGCTTAAAATTTTAATGAACAGGATTTGATATGACGATAGACGAAGCCCAAGCTTCTCAACCGAAAGGCCATTTGCTGCTACGTACTGTAGCGATGCCTGCTGACACCAATCCGAATGGTGATATTTTTGGCGGCTGGATCATGGCGCAGATGGACATTTCTGGCGGCATTATGGCTAAAGAACTAGCACAAGGACGAGTGGCGACGATTGCTGTTAATGCTATGAAGTTTATTCGCCCAGTGAAAGTCGGTGATGTCGTAGCTTGTTATGGGACGCTAATTAATACTGGCAATACTTCGCTCACTATTCACCTGCAAACTTGGGTCAAACCCGCTTGGCGCGCCCCTGAAAGTGGTTTATTTCAAGTGACTGAGGCAGATTTTGTGTATGTGGCGATTGATGAGCAGGGCAATAAGCGTGCTTTGAATCTGAATTAAAACTCAAGAGTTGCGCTGCTCTTCGGTGCGGCGCTGCCACCAACCCGCAAACCAAGCATAACTACTGACTATGACTATCCCTAGCATGACTAAACAAGCACCTGCCATGAAATAGCCATCTAAAGGCTCATGTAATAATAAAACGCCGAATAGCACACCAAATAAAGGGGTTAAAAAAGAGAAAATTCCGAGCTGGGCGGCCATATAGCGGCGAAGTAAAGCAAACCACATTAAATAGCTTATAAAGGATACGACGATGCCTTGAAAAGCTAGGCTCGCCCAAACAACCGGTGTCGGATTAAACTCAGCTTGCCCAGTCACGAGCGCTACCCCTAACAATAGAATAAAAGTAGCAACTAATTGATATTGCAAGGTTTCAGTTGCAGGTGCGTTGGCTAAGCTAGAGCCGCGCACAATAATCGTTGTTGCCCCCCAAGCTAAACCACTTAATACACCTAAAAAATCGCCCCACAACATATTGCTAGCTGCCAGCGTATTTGTCTTATCATGCCCCAGAAAAGTGACACCAATCCCCACAAAAGCAAGAATAACTCCCAGCCACTGCACTGCACTTAAACGCTCAGCCGGAAACAGCCAATGCATGCCTAAAGCTACGAAAATCGGCGCTGTATAAATCAGCACAATCATGTGCGAGGCGGAGGTATAGCGCAGCCCTTCCGCTACAAATAAAAACTCCAACGCGAACAGTGACCCCACCATTAAACCGGGCTTCCAGTTCTGTGCAATATTCATCCGCTCTTGACGATAGCGCATTAATAAAGCCACCAGCACCGCACTAATACCTGAGCGCAAAGCTATCAACAGCATCGGGCTAATCTCATCCACCACCGCTTTCAGGTGGGTTTGCTGAATCCCCCATAACATGCAGAGCAGCACCATAATGCCCATGGCTCGTCCATCCAGTGCTTGGCGGGTATTTGGCATAAAGAAAGTCCAGTAATTAGCAAGGCGCAGATTATCCCTTAGTTTGACTCGACAAGCAGCAGAATTCCGCAAATTTGCCACTTTATGGTGCATAGCGATAAGCCAAGACCTTGCTTAAACCGCATGCTAGACTTAAGCAGCTTTCCCAACTTAGACCCACTATGCCACCCGTAGCAAAACAGATCCAAACCCGACCTTGTACTGGCGCGATTTTACAAGACTCCAGCAGCAGCTATCCGCCGCTGATTAAACGTATTCTGGCAGCACGCGGCATTAATCATAGTGACGAGTTGAACTTCGTTTTAAAACAGCTACACCCAGTTTCTAGCTTGAAAAATGTCAAAGCGGCCGCACAACTACTGGCTGAAGCTATCGTCAATCAACGCCAAATTCTCATTGTGGGCGACTATGACGCGGATGGCGCTACTGCCACTGCTTTATGCATTCGCGCTTTGCATTTATGCGGGCATCAAGCCGTCGATTTTTTAGTGCCGGATCGCTTCAAATATGGCTATGGCTTAACTCCAGCGATTGTTGAACTCGCCAAACCTTATAATCCTTGGCTGTTAATGACCGTGGATAACGGAGTGTCTAGCCTTGAGGGCGTGGAGGCAGCGCAGGCTTTAGGGATCAAGACTTTAATTACGGATCATCATCTGCCCGGCCAACAATTGCCTGCTAGTGATGTGATGGTGAATCCGAACCAGCCCAATGATGATTTTCCCTCAAAAGCCTTAGCGGGTGTGGGTGTGGCTTTCTATGTAATGCTCGCCTTAAAGCAAGAATTAATTGCTCAAGGCTATTTTGTTCAGCACTCCATCCCTGAGCCGAATATGGTGAGTCTGTTAGATTTAGTCGCCTTAGGCACCGTTGCCGATGTCGTGCCTTTAGATGCGAATAATCGCATTCTCGTTGAGCAAGGCTTACGGCGGATTCGTTCGGGCGCTGCGCATGCGGGGATTCATGCTCTGCTGACGATTGCGAAAAAAGAGCCTAAACGGGTGGTGAGTAGTGATTTTGGTTTTGCCTGTGGCCCACGCTTAAATGCCGCCGGGCGCTTAGCCGATATGGCGGTGGGGATTCGCTGCTTACTGACGGATGACCCGAAGGAAGCACAGCGTTTAGCCTTACAATTAGATAGCCTCAATCATGATCGCCGCCAGATTGAAGCAGATATGAAAGAAGATGCCGAGCGCATCATGAAATCCCTAGGCTTTGAACGTAATGCCGAATTGCCGCCCGTGATGTGTTTGCATCATGCGGATTGGCATGAAGGTGTGGTTGGAATTTTGGCTTCACGGATTAAAGACCGCTATCACCGCCCAGTGATTGTGTTTGCTAATTCTGAAGATGGCTTATTAAAAGGCTCAGGACGTTGCATTGAGGGTTTGCACCTACGCGATTTAATTGATGAAGTAGCGACTCAGCATCCGGGCATGATTCAACGCTTTGGTGGGCATGCGATGGCGGCAGGCTTGACGCTCCCGCCTGAACATTTCAAGCAATTTCAAGCCAGCATGATTGCCGCAGTAAATCGCCAAACCAAACCGGATACTTTCCGTGAAACTATTTACACCGACGGCGGACTTACCTCACAAGAACTCAATCTTAGTACCGCTGAACAACTGCATGCTCTAGCCCCTTGGGGACAATGGTTCCCTGAGCCACAATTTGAAGGCGAATTTGAAATTAAGCGCCTTCAAATCCTCAAGGAGGTGCATGTACGCGCCACTTTGACTCCAATTTACCCTGAATCCGGCCTAGTTTCAGCCGTCACAGCGATGCATTTCTTTGCCGATTTACGTCAATGGCCTGCGGAAGGTGAACGGGTACGCTTAATCTATAAGCTCAGCGTGAATGAATTTCGCAATGAACGCTCACTGCAATTAATGGTGGCGCATCTTGTCCCGAAACAAGCCGAAGCAGCTTAATTCTGCTTGAGAGCCAAGCGCTCTTGAGTGGTTTGAGCGATTTTATTGCGCAGATAAATCGGTTGTGCCTGCTCAGCGGGTAGCGCTTTACCGTCTAGATAATCCTGCTGAGCTAATTGAGCAATAAACTCTGCCGAAGGCAGCCAATCCGCGTAAGTAGTTTTCACAATGGAGGCGGCACACTCTGCCAACTCTGGATAAGCCGACCAACCACTACCGACTGCGACCCAATCATTGCCAACAGGCAATTCAATAGCACTCGGGGTGATAACCTGCTCTTCGCCTTCTAGCTGTAACTGCCCCTCAACCCAGCCATATACGCCCCAATACACTTCGCCCATGCGTGCATCTAAAGCCACTAAAACCTTATGCGCTTGTACTTGAAGCTTTGCTTGTTGAGCCAAAGCAGCCAGTGTAGAAATAGGCAATAAACGCTTATTGGCAGCCAAGGCCAAACCTTGTGCCACGCCCGTTGCAATGCGCACACCCGTAAATGCACCCGGCCCACGTCCAAAGGCAATCGCGTCCATCTCGCTAAGCATTAACTTTGCTTGCTTTAAAACCGACTCCACCATCGGCAAAATCAATTGAGTATGTGCACGTGGAGTGAGTTCAAACTCAGTGAAACAAGCATCCTTAGTCAGCACGGCGGCTGAGCAAGCATCACTGGAAGTATCAAGGGCTAAGATCGGCATGTGTTTCGGCTTGGGTTGAATTTTCAGGCGGAGTGGGTGGCGGTTTTAAGGGACGTTCTTGCGAGAAAAAGCGTTCAACTACTTCGAGTTTTTGAGTGCGTGGCATGCGCGGCAAGCTATCTAAAAATACCGAGCCATAACTACGGGTACGTAAGCGTGCATCGCAGATCATTAATAAACCACGATCTTCTTGATCGCGAATTAAGCGCCCTACTCCTTGCTTTAAAGCAATCACCGCTTGCGGCAATTGATAATCCGCAAATGGATTGCCACCTTCGCGGCGCATCGTTTCAAGGCGTGCTTCCAGTACCGGATCATTCGGGGCTGCAAATGGCAATTTGTCGATAATCACGCAGCTTAAAGCCTCACCGCGCACATCGACACCCTCCCAGAAACTGGCCGTGCCGAGTAGGACTGCATTCCCTAGTTCGCGGAACTTATCAATCATTTCGCGTTGAGGGGATGCACCTTGAATTAGCATCGGATAGTCGAATTCGCCTTCGAGCAGTTCAGCCGCTTCATGCATCGCCCGATAACTGGTAAACAGCATGAAAGTACGCCCACCGCAGGCTTTGATGACTGGAATGGCGGCAGCCACCATTTTTTCAACAAAATCAGGCTGCTGTGGCTCGGGCAAGCCCATGGGCAAATACATCAAAGCATGATGCCAATAATCGAAGGGACTATCGAGCTTCAAGGTAGCAGCCTCAGTGATACCTAAGCGCTTAGTAAAGTGCTCAAAGGAATCACCCACTGCTAAAGTCGCGGAAGTCATCACCCAGCGACAAGGCAAAGTTTCCATGCAGCGCTGCAAGGGTGCAGCGACATCTAAAGGAGTTGCGGTTAAAGTGAAACTGCGTGTAAAGGTTTCAAACCACTGAATCACATCGGTTTGCGGCACTTGCATCCGCGCTAAGCGCTCCCGCAGCTCAACGAGGCGTTCGTGGCATAGCTCTAAACCTTTGCTGCGCTCCACGATTTCAACTAAGAGTGCTTCTAACTCTTGCATCGCTGCTAATAAAGCATTGGTATGCTCAATAATTCCAGGGCGATCGCGCATCATGAGCCATGAAGAACGCTGCCCCGGCGCATCCATCACTAAGCGCAAATCGAGGATAGCTTTGTCCAGTACATTGAGCTTGTCGCGAATGATCGGCATATCTTTAGCATTGACTAAAAACTCAGCCAAAGTATCGCGTGACCATTCTTGCAGTTGGCGGCTACTGACCGTTTCACTAAAGAAATTCGAGGCAATTTCCGGTAATTGGTGGGCTTCGTCTAAGACTACGACATCTGCTGCAGGCAGTAGCTCGCCAAAACCTTCTTCTTTGAGTGCCATATCGGCAAAGAATAAATGGTGATTGACCACCACCACATCCGCTTCTTGGGCTTTGCGGCGCGCTTTGACTACAAAACAATCACTGTAGTATTCGCATTCTAGGCCAGCACAATTTTCAATCGTGGATGTGACTTTTGGCCAGATTTCTGCATCGTGAGGAATCGCGGTCATCTCGGCAATATCGCCCGTTTCAGTCAGACGGCTCCAACTTTCTAAACGCCTTAGCCAGCCGATTTCACGCCGATCCGTGAAGCGCCCTTCTTCCGAGGTCAGATCTAAACGATGTAGACAGAGATAATTGGCACGGCCTTTGAGCAAAGCAGCACTAATCGGTAGCTTTAAAGCATCACGCACTACCGGTAAATCTTTAAAAAATAGTTGATCTTGCAGGGTTTTGCTACCGGTCGATAGAATGACACGCTCGCCAGAAGCTAAAGTGGGAATCAGATAGGCGAAGGTTTTACCCACACCGGTTCCCGCCTCCACTACTAATACGCCTTGACCTGCTAACAAATCGACAATAGCTTGAGCCATCGCTTGCTGCTGGGGGCGCGGTTGAAAACCCTCAAGACTCTCGGATAAAGCACCGCCATCTTCGAGCCAAGTTAAGGCGGACTGCTCATTATCTGCACTCACTATCCGCCCTCTCTGTTGAATTAATTCGCCAAACGCTGAGCACGTAAGCGAGTCGCATCATCCGGTGATAAATCTAAAGCTTTTCTCGCCATTGAAGCTGCTTGCGATTTGTTGCCCATCTGTTCATTCACTTCCGCTAGGCGCAACCACAAATTTGCATCATTCGGCGCAATCCGCAAAGCACGCTCTAAAGTGGTAGCTGCACGATCTGCTTTGCCTACACTCAGCTCATTATTCGCTTGCTTTAACAAAACAGCGACCACGGGTGAACTGCTGCTCTGTGTGGTGCTAGAAGTCGTTGAACTAGTACTGGTAGAGCTTTGAGTAGTACCTAAACCCGTTTGTGGCGGCACCGTCATGCTCGTGCTGGTTGAGGGATTTTGGTCTTTAGGCATATCCAGCACTTCGACTTGTACTTTGCCTTGATCCCAAAAAGGTACATCAGCAGGCTTAGTTTGTGTCACGCTGCTTGACTGTGTTTGCTGGCTAGGTGCTGGCTGCTTTTCTGGAATATAACTGACTGCTGGGCCGGAAGGCTTTCTCTCATGCTTAGGCTCTGGCAATGGCTCAGCCACGATTTTAGTACGCGCTTCGATAGGCGTTACTTTAGGGGGTGGATCAAAGCGTTGTGGCTTTTGGATCGGCGCTTGCACCTGTACCTGTGGAGGCATCGGCATAGGTTCGGGCATAGGTGTCAAAGGCATGGCTTGCGGTGGTGGCCCGGCATAAATAGGTTCAGGCATACGCGCAGGCGCACAGCCCGCTAAACCAGCGATCAATAAAGCTAAAGGTGCGTAATGTAAAACCAATTTTTTATAAGCAATGTACATTTTTATCAGTTTCCGGGTTTGTTCATAAGGTCATCCACCCAAGTACCACCTTGTGCTGGAGCTGGTGCAGGGCGTGGAGCGGCTGGGCGCGGAGCCGGTCTAGGGGCTGCTTGTGGTGCAGGCGCCGCTGGTCTACCTTGGGCTGGAGCGAGCGCAGGTACAGACTCACCCGTTTCTGAAGTAGGCGTTTCCAGTTGCGGAGCTGCACAATAGCTGAGTTTTTGCGGCTGCGTCCCACGGATAAAGGGCATTTTCACCGCCTTACCACAGGCTGGATTAAATAATAAACCGGTATTTGCATCCACATCCACCCAGATCAGACGCGAAGATTGGCCGACTTTGAGTGGCTGCGACGGCAACACTTTCATCATATCAGCCCATACTTTGAGCGCACCCGTACCACCCGTCATATTGGTGGGCTTACTATCATCACGCCCCACCCAAACAGTCATCACATGCTGACCGGAGAAACCGGCAAACCAACTATCTTTCTTGTCATTGGTGGTACCCGTTTTACCTGCTACATCCTTCCAACTCGGCAACACGCCTTGAATCGCTTTCGCTGTGCCATTAGTAGTCACTTGATGCAAACCGAAATTCAGCATCTCAACCGATTCGGGGCGTGCAACTTGCTGTACAGTGAGCGGATAACGGGTCAAAGTTTTGCCATTGGAGACATTCATCACACTACGAATCGACTTTAAGGGTGAATAAGAGCCATTCGCGGCGATGGTTTGATACATCTGCTGCACATCAAACGGGGTTAATTCTAAAGCACCCAGCAAAATCGCGGGATAAGCAGGAATATCTTTTTGGATACCCAAGTCAGCCAGTGTTTTAATCACTTTATCTAAGCCGACATCAACCCCCACGCGCACAGCAGGTGTATTACGTGACATCGATAAAGCCTGCATGATCGTCATCGTACCGGTGAAACGCTGATCATAGTTACCCGGCTGCCAGTATTTGTTGCGCCCGATTTTTACAGTCACCGGCCCATCACTCACCCGATCGCCTAGAGAACCATATTTTCCCTTAGCTTCAAATGCTGCCAAATAAATAGCCGGTTTCACTAAGGAGCCAATCTGGCGTTGTGCAATCAAAGCATGATTGTAACCTGGATAGCGCACATCCAAGCCACCGACTAAAGCAATCACCTCACCACCTTGTACGGTGCTAATGATCATCGCTCCACTGAGTTTATCTTTCGGGATACGATTGGCTCGGGCTAATTGCTGTACGCGCTTAATCACAATTTGCTCTGCAGTCAGCTGCACAATCGGATCCATTGAAGTAAAGATCAATAAGCCTTCTGAGCGTAAATCTTCTTCGCGATAATCCCGTTGTAATTGCTGACGTACCAGATCCAAATAAGCAGGAAACGGGCTAGCACCCGAAGGACGATGTTCACTCACGCCCAAAGGACGCGCACGAGCCTCAGTAGCTGCTGCTGCAGTCAGCACGCCTTCTTGCTCCATCACGGTAAGCACTAAATTGCGCCGCTCTAAAGCACGCTCAGGAAAACGACGCGGATTATAGAAAGCAGCACCTTTAGCTAAGCCAATCAACAAAGCAATTTGATCGGACTTCAGCTCACGAATCGGTCGGTTAAAATAAAACTGTGCAGCCAAACCAAACCCGTGAATCGCCCGATCACCATCTTGACCTAAATAAATTTCGTTGAGATAAGCTTCCAGAATTTCCTGCTTGGAATAGTGCAATTCCAGCAGCAAAGCCATCAATGCTTCTTTGAGCTTACGCTCCCAGCTACGTTCATTGGTGAGATAGAAGTTTTTCACTAACTGCTGGGTAATGGTACTCCCGCCTTGTACCGTTTGCCCTGCTTTCAGGTTAGTGACCATCGCACGCGCAATCGCCATAGGATTGACGCCTTGATGCTCGTAGAATTTTTTATCTTCGACCGCTAGCAGACCATTAATCAGCAGGGGTGAGACATCTTTAATTTGGACGAGCACCCGATCTTCATTCTGACTGGGGTAGAAATTACCAATCAGCACTGGCTCAACACGCATTAAAGGCAAAGGTTGTTGGTCATTGGCGAGAGCAAGTGAAGTGACTTTGCCACGTGCTAAACTGACTTTGATGCTACGCGCAGGCTCCATATCTTCTGCAAATTGGAAGCCGCGCGTGACCACCTCGAAGCTATCACCTTTGCGCAAATACTGCCCGGTTTCGGTGGGCGTTTTGTCCACGGCAGCATAGTTGAGCAGCTTTAATTCTTGCTCCAGATGATCTGCATACAATTGTTGCCCATTGAACAATTCTAAGGGGCGAGCAAAGACGCGAGCGGGTAGCGCCCAGCGCCGACCTTCAAATTGCTTGCGAACAATCTCGTCGAGCTGCATGGAATAAACCACCAGCGCTAATACACCTAGGACAAGGCCAACGATTAAAACAATGCGGAATACCCGCCCAAAGAGAGCCATAACAAATCCGATTCCTTTCAAAGGGAAAAGCCACCAAGCAGTCCGTGATGTTTTTACCACTGCGGGCGTATTCTGATTGGATTCTTGAGTCAACCTGCTGTCCTGCTTAATGTGCAACTATTCCAATTTTGACCAGACTTCAGCTGGCCTAGTTCACACCAGTGTAGACTCTGGCGGAAACAACGGGGGATTTTACACAATAACCTTGCAGGAAACATTAATGTCATGTGCAAGTTTAGCGGATAAGCTGCTAAATGTTGCTGCCATGCAACAAAAATTAGCCATTTCATCGATTAAAGCTTCTGGACATTTGCCGACTGATAGTTTCTAGTAAGCGCCATTTTTCGCATAAATCGTATAAATAGGTGCTTTTCATCATGCTACACGACTTAGTCAATTGGTTATTGAACACTGTGGGTGCTTGGGGCTATCCGGGTATTTTCATCTTAATGGCAATGGAATCCACCGTTTTACCAGTTCCAAGCGAGCTAGTTTTGATTCCTGCTGGCTATTTAGCACACAAAGGTGAAATGAGTTTCCCGTTAATTCTGTTAGCCTCAACTTTAGGTAGTTTAGCAGGAGCCTCGCTCAACTATATATTAGCCCTATGGCTAGGGCGGCCTTTTTTAGAAAAATACGGTAAGTACTTTTTTGTACGCCCTGAGCTACTGCAAAAAACGGATCAATTCTTTCTCAAGCATGGAGCCATCTCTACGTTTACGGGTCGCTTGATCTTGGGGATTCGCCATCTCATCTCGATTCCAGCGGGCCTGACACGGATGAATTTCGGCAAGTTTAGCTTCTACACCTGTTTGGGTGCTGCGCTCTGGTCGTTGATTTTGATTTTGATGGGCTATTTCATTGGTGGTAATGAGCAGCTGATTAAAGAAAACTTACCGGTGATGACTGTGATTTTATTAAGCGCGGTAGCCTTACTAATTACTGTTTATTATTTTTGGCAAAAGCGCCAGAAAGAGTAAGCACTGAAGGTTGGAACGCGGGCAACAGCTACTTAGTCGTTGCCCGCACTGTCTTAGTTAAGCCTTAGCGCCCGCTTCGTACCAGTCTTTACTTCGATTTACGATAGCTACCACTGATAGCATCACCGGAACTTCCACTAATACCCCCACGACCGTTGCCAGTGCTGCGCCTGAGTTAAAACCAAACAAAGCAATCGCGGTTGCCACGGCGAGTTCAAAAAAGTTACTCGCGCCAATCAAAGCCGAAGGTGCAGCCACACAATGTGCCACTTTAAACTGACGGTTTAAAAAGTAAGCCGAGAGTGAGTTGAAATAGACTTGAATCAAAATCGGAATAGCCAGCAGCAAAATAATTAAGGGATGTGCCAGCACTTGCTGCCCTTGAAAGCCGAATAACAAGACTAAAGTAGCTAATAACGCGCCCAATGACCAAGGCTGTAACCGCTTCAAACTGGCTTCCAGCTTATTATTTGCTAATAAATAATGGCGCAACAGCTGGCTAATGATCACAGGCAACACAATGTAAATCAGCACCGACAAGAACAGCGTATCCCAAGGCACGGTGATCGCAGACAGTCCCAACAAAAAGCCTACCAAGGGGGCAAAGGCAAACAGCATGATCGCATCATTTAAAGCGACTTGTGACAGCGTAAAATGCGGTTCGCCATCAGAAAGATTACTCCACACAAACACCATGGCCGTACACGGGGCAGCAGCTAAGAGAATCAAGCCTGCGATATAACTATCTAACTGATCAGCTGGCAACCAACTTGAAAACAAGATGCGAATAAATAACCAAGCCAGCAAGGCCATCGAAAACGGTTTAACCAACCAGTTAATAAACAAGGTCACACCAATGCCTTTCCAATGCTGCTTCACTTCTTTAAGCGCTCGAAAATCGATCTTCAGCAACATCGGGATAATCATTAGCCAAATCAGCACTGCTACTGGCAAATTAACTTGCGCTAGTTCCAGCTTGGCAATGCCTTGAAATAAGCTTGGAAATAAGGCTCCCAAAGCAATCCCTGCCACAATACATAACAGCACCCAAACCGTTAAATAGCGCTCAAAAAAGCCCATTGATTTAGCATTTTGCTGCTTCGCTACTACTTCACATTGCGCTGACATCTAAGCCTCCAGCCGCAAAGCAGCCTGTACCCCAGGTACTAAGCGCGCCCGAATTTCATCACGTACCTGAATAAAACTGTCTAAAGGTTCGCCATGTGGATCATGAAAAGGCAAATGCAATTTAGGTACCGGGCGTGGAAAAATCGGGCAAGCTTCTTGCGCGTTATCACATACAGTTACGACTAAATCGATGGACTGATGTAAGAAAACATCGACATCTTTCGGATATAAACCTGCGGTGGGTAAACCTGCTAGCTCTAAAGCTTCAATAGCGCCTGCTGCGACTTGAGGCTGTGGTTTAGTGCCAGCTGAAACGGCTTGAACTTGACCAGCTAAATCGTGGTTTAGCAGTGCTTCTGCCATTTGCGAGCGGCAGGAATTGCCGGTACAGAGGATGAGTACGGTATACATGTGCAATCTCTTGTAGATTCGAAGTTGCGCCTAGTATATTCGTTTTAACAGATATATTAAATTCCAGAGATTTCTTGTCACAAAAAATTCATCGAACTAAAGACAGCTTGACCTCTCCACAGTCTGCGTTGGCGCGTGTCAGCTCCTGCAAGCGCTGACTATCCTCCTGATAAATCTGCTCATCTTGACTCGCTAACTGCAATTGACTGAGCACTGACTTAGCCCAAGGCTTCAAATCCTCATGCAAGCGATAATGCACCCACAAACCCGCTTTGCGATCCAGCAATAAACCCGCTTCGCGCAAAATCGCTAAATGGCGTGAAATTTTCGGTTGGGCTAGTTCTAAAGCTTCCGTCAGCTCACAAACACATAACTCAGGTTTTTGCGCCAATAAGTTCAAAATACGTAGGCGAGTTTGATCAGCGAGTGCTTTCGTGAAGGTTTCTATGCTTAAGGTGGGCATGATTTAGCACTAAACTCAGGTTTTACTGGGTAAATTCGCTTCAATCAATTGGATCAGCTCAGCATCTTGTGGCTTTACAAAGCTGGAAAAACTGCCAATCAATTCGCCTTTCGGATTGAGTACATACTTGTGGAAATTCCACTTTGGATATTCACCGGCCATCTCGCCCAGCATTTTGTAAATCGGCGAAGCTTGATCTTTAGCGGCATGTGTTTTTTCAAACATCGGGAACTCTACTTTGTAGGTCAGGCTGCAGAAATCTTTGACCTCTTGCTCTGTACCTGGATCTTGCCCACCAAAGTCATTCGAAGGAAAACCTAGCACCACTAAACCACGCTCTTTGTAGTCAGTGTAAAGCTTTTCTAGGCCCTCAAATTGCGGCGTAAACCCACATTTGCTAGCTGTATTGACAATCAAGACCAGTTTATCTTTATAAACCTCGCAGAGATTGATTTTGTCCTCGCTGTTGAGCGCACGCAAACTGAAATTCAAGGCTGCGGGGCAACCATTATCAGTAGCGGGGCCTTTGATCGGTTCTGCCATCACTTGCGTCGATGCAAAAAAACTTAAGGCTAAACCAAAAAGTTGCTTCACCATCGTGTTGAATCTCCAAGTATTAGTATTAAGCTGCTATAGATAATAATTCTCCCCCCGCTTTGTC
The DNA here is from genome assembly GCA_049292455.1 of Thiolinea sp. Lineage (GTDB taxonomy): Bacteria > Pseudomonadota > Gammaproteobacteria > Thiotrichales > Thiotrichaceae > Thiolinea. Next base: position 282,504 of record JBATRF010000008.1, on the reverse strand, counting down.
GCATATTTATTTATACTCTGTCGACAAAACTATTAAACGAGGAAGTTGAGCATGAAATTTTTTATTGATACGGGTGATATAAACGAAATCCGCGAACTCTGCGCGACTGGGATGGTTGATGGCGTCACCACTAATCCTACTTTAGTCGCAAGCTCAGGACGTGATTTTGTTTCCTTAATCAAAGAGATCACTGAAATCACCCCAGGCCCGGTTAGTGCCGAAGTGTTAGCGAGTGATACTGCGACCATGCTGAAAGAAGCGGAAATCCTCAGCAAAATCGCTAGCAATGTTTGTATTAAGCTGCCACTGACGGTGGATGGTTTGCGCGCTTGTAAAGAGCTAACCATCCAAGGCATCAAGACGAATGTGACTTTATGCTTTAGCCCTCTACAAGCTTTATTAGCGGCTAAAGCGGGTGCTACTTATGTATCGCCTTTCGTGGGTCGCTTAGATGATATTGGCGAATTAGGCTCCGACCTGATCCGCAATATTATTAATGTTTATGACAATTACCCTGATCTGCAGACGCAAGTGTTAGCTGCTTCGATTCGCGGCCCACAGCATGTGTTAGAAGCTGCTTATGCAGGTGCGCATGTAGCTACTATTCCACCCAAAATTCTTAAGCAAATGTATAACCACCCACTGACGGATAAAGGCTTGGCTTCTTTTATGGCCGATTGGGCTAAAACGGGACAAAAACTGCTGTAAATTAAAGCAATAAATCTTCTTTAATTGGTATGTAGCGAGTTGCACTATTTATTAAAGCATTCGAAGTCAGGATGGGCACTCCATAGACTTCGGTTTCTACTCGATAACGCTGCTGTATTCGTTGCAGCAGCAAATCAAAATCACCATCCCCGGAAGCCAGCAGAATTATATCCGTATAAGCGGCTGCCTCCATCACATCTAAAGTAATACCTACATCCCAATCACCTTTTGAAGATCCGTCTCGGCGTTGAATGTAGGGCTTAAGCTTTACCTGAAAGCCAATCCCCCGCAAAATGTTTTGGAATTGCTGCTGCTTTTGATCGCCGCGATCAATCGCATAGGCATAAGCGCTCACTACAGTTCGATCATGAGTTGCTTGCTGCCAAAACTTGTTGTAATCGAAATTACGCGTATAGGCATGCCGAGTTGTATAGTAGATATTTTGTACATCTACAAAGAGGCTGACTTTCTTCATGTCGCTATATTACAACACTGTAGTGAATTTGCATTCCTTAAATTCCTAGTTTATGTAGTTTTGCTAACTATTTGATGCATATAATATTCATGTTTAAAGCTTACAGCTGATTAGCTGGGCATCTGCTAGATTTCTTAGCAAGTTAAATCCCTTGGCTTGCGCCTTAGCGAGGTTAGCTTGAGCAATAGTGAACACATTGATTTTGCCATCCGCTGCACCACAGACGGAGGGATAGATCAAACCATCGACACCACAATGACTAGCAACTACCTTCACGCCAGCCTTAACTAACTGTCGACGCATTCGCATTAAAGGTTCGCCGCCTCCCTGACATTGCACGGAACCTTGATATTTATAGACTTTGACTAAGTTAATGGGGGCGGGTACTGGTTTAGCGACAAGCTGGGCTGGCACTAAAACAAAACTACTTGCGGCTATCAGCCAAGCCGCCAACTTATATTTGTGCATGGGTCTCTCCTACCTATTGTTACATTATGTACGTTCACTGACTCAGATGCAGTAACCGCGAAGGCTAGTAGTTATGTCTTTTAAGTTTGCTATACTCGCCACACGCGCACCACAGCTCAATTTCTAACGGCGCTTGCTGAGATTGTTATCTTGATGATTTTATTGTCCCCTGCTAAAAAATTGGATTATGTTTCCTCTTTTCCGCCGACTGCTAGCACTCAAGCGCGCTGCTTGGCTGACTCACAAGTTTTAGTGAACCAGCTTAAAACTTATGCACCCCAACAAATCGCCCAGTTGATGCGGCTCAGTGATGATTTGGCACAACTGAACGTAGAGCGCTTTGCAGAGTGGCAGCTTCCCTTTAACTTAGACAACGCCAAGCCCGCAATGTTTGCTTTCGCAGGTGATGTTTATGCAGGTTTGAATGCATATACTCTAAAAGAAACCGAGCTCACCTATGCACAGCAAGCTCTGCGGCTCTTATCGGGACTTTATGGCTTACTGCGTCCCTTGGATCTAATTCAGCCTTATCGTTTAGAGATGGGCACTGCCTTAAAAACTCAGCAAGGCAATAATTTGTATCAGTTCTGGGGCGATAAGTTGACTAAACTTCTGGAGGCTGATTTACAAGCGCATGGGCAGGCTAGCCTCGTGAATCTAGCTTCGGTTGAATACGCCAAGGCCATTAACACCAAGCAGTTGAGTAGGCCAGTCATCACACCGACGTTTAAGGATTGGCATCAAGGTGAATATAAAGTCATCAGTTTCTTTGCTAAGCGGGCGCGGGGTTTGATGGCACGTTTTATGATTGAGCAGCAAGTGCATGAACTTGAACAACTGGTAACCTTTGCAGTCGAAGGCTATGTGTATAATCCGGCCTTAACTCAGCATCCGCAACAACCAGTATTCACACGCAAAATTCATTAACTAATTATTTATTAAGGCTTAATAAGGAATAGAGCTATGCAGATTAGCTACAAAAAAATGGGATGGACTTTGTCTCTACTGTTACTCACTCAATCAGTGGCTTGGGCGCATACGGGTGCTGATGCGGTTGGCGGGTTTATGAACGGTTTCATGCACCCCTTAAATGGTTGGGATCATGTCGCTGCTATGGTAGCTGTCGGTATTTTAGGGGCATTTTTAGGTAGACCGGCTATTTGGTTATTGCCAGTGGTATTTCCACTAGTCATGGCATTGGGTGGCGTTTTAGGGATTTTAGGTATTCCTTTACCCGGTATTGAACCTGGCATCGCCTTATCCTCGATTGTATTGGGCAGTTTAATCGTGTTAGCGGTGCGCCCGCCTTTATGGGTAGCCGTTGTTTTGGTAGCCATCTTTGCTATTTTCCACGGCTATGCACATGGCGCTGAATTGCCTAATGCGGCCAATCCTTTGGCTTATTCTGCAGGCTTCGTGCTCTCTACTGGTATGTTGCACCTCTTTGGTATTGCGATTGGTGAATTAATTCGCTGGCCTTGGGGGAAAGTGATCGCACGTGCAGTGGGCGGAGTGATTGCACTAACCGGCGTTGGCTTTTTGACAGGCGTGCTGTGAGTCATTTTTTCTGGCAAGGCTGCCTGCATCCCTTGATCGTGCCAGCGCATCTGATGGTGCTGCTGGCATTGGGTTTACTGTTAGGCCAGCAAGATAAAAGCCTGTTACGCACGGGACTCATCAGCTTTCTAGTCAGTTTAAGCCTAGCACTCGTCTTAACGCGGGTCTTGCCACGTATTCAGCATAGTGATTTAAGCCTATTAGTCTTAGCACTCAGTTTGGGCAGCTTAGTGATTCTGAAATTGCGCCTGAATCTCGCGCTGGTGCTCACGCTAAGTGTAATGACGGGCGGATTAATTGGCCTAGATTCTGCAATAACGGCGCTACCTGGCTTGGATAAAAACAAAATTTATCTGCAATTATTAGGAACGGGGCTAAGCGCGACTTTAATTCTAAGCCTATTAGCCTTGTTGAGTTTTTATCTGAATAAACTCTTCGCAGGCATTGCAGTCAGAGTGATTGGCGCTTGGGTGACAGCAGGTTCTTTAATGGTCTTAGCTTTATTCGTGCAGCGCCTATTAAAAGCTCAGTAGAAGGAAGTCTAAACATGCTGAAGTTAACACGCCCATTACTTAAGAAACTTAGACTAAGTTGGGTGATCCTAGCAGGATTGAGTTTAGCTAGCTTAAGCTATGCCGACGGCTATCACTATCCATTGCAAACAGCGACTAAATTTCTGGCGACTCCAGCCGGTGAATTGAGCGCACTGCAAATGGCTTGGACTTATGGCGCGGATGAGACCAAATTGTTATTAGAGGGCAAAGACTTAAGTCCTGATAAGAAAGAGGCGACGCTCAAAAAACTGGGGCAAGCAATGCTAGATGACTTATTCATTGTCGGTTATTACAGCGAATTATCAGTAGATGGCGAGCCAACCTTGCTAAATAAAGTGACCGACTATCAGGTCAATTTAGCAACAGATAACAGCCTGACTTTAGATTTTAAGCTAGCGTTGAAAACCGCTATCAAGCCTAATGGCAAAAAAGTTGCCTTGCGCTTAGTCGATCCCGATGGAGTCGCTAATGTGGTTTATAGCAGCCCACAAAAAATCACGCTGGATGCAGCCTTAGCCAAGATGTGTTCAAGCCCGACCCTGAGCGAAGAAGTGATTAGCCTACCCAATGATCATAAGCCCACCGTACCGACTGTGCACATTAGCTGCTGATAAGCACTTACCACTGAGCATCCCATTAACTTCGTAGAAGGATTTTTAGATTGATTAGTTTAGCCACCGCGCCTTTACGCCAATTCACTCGCTATGCTGCTTGTGCAGCCTTAATTAGCTTAGCAGCACCTGTTACTGCCGACGGTTATCATTATGAACTCCAAGCAGCGACTCAGTTTCTCGCTAATCCTGCTGGCGAACTGTCTGCTTTAAAAATGGATTGGAATTACGACCCTGAATTAGCGGCGATTTTATTAGAAGATGAAGATCTATCTCCTGCTAATCAAGCAGCAACCCTTAAGCAACGGGCTAGTGACATTTTAGAAGATTTATTCAAGCTAGGTTATTTCAGTAAACTGACGGTGAATGGCGAGCCAGTAGCCCTAAACAAGGTTCAAACCTATCAAATGGTTTTCGGTAGCGATCAAGGTTTAATTTTAAGTTTTGAAATACCCTTAAAGGTTGCTACTCCAGTCGCTGGGAAAAAGATCAGCTTGAGCTTAGCAGACCCTGATGGCATCGGTACATTAGTCTATAAGAACCCTCAGCAAGTCAGTTTAGATGCATCTTTAGCTAAGTCCTGCTCTGCACCCACGATCAGCCAAGCCGCGCTTGAATTGCCGAATGATCACAAGCCAATGATTCCTACTGTGACCATTGAATGTAAATAAGCCCAAAAGCGGTTAGCTAAGTACTAACCGCTAAGATTTAGTAAAAATTAATTACGGTCGCTACTCCAGCCACCATAATGCGGGCGATGATGTTGGCCACGCCGCTCATTGTCATTGCGTTCCCGCCAAATATCACGGCTAGCTTGATCAAGACGAGCAATGAGGTCATTACGCTCATGTAGCGTTAAACAACCATCATTACGCATCCGTCCTTCTAGCGCGGCGATGTGATTTTGTTGAGCGAATAAAGAATCCATTTCTGGGCGCGTCAAATCACCATCTTGGCGACCTGCATGAATCCGGCTAGCTTGCTCAGCTTGCATTTCGTCTACCCGATAGCCAGGTACACAACGTGGTGGCGGAGGTGGTGCTGGTCGATAATAATGAGGTGGTGGCACAACATGAATACTAAAATGCCCACCGGGATTGCCGTGATATTCAGTCTCTCCCCAACTATTTCCGCCATGTCTATTATCAGCACTGGCTAAGCCGGTTAGTAATAAACTAGCGGCTGCGACACTCAGTAATAAAGCTTGCTTAAACATAATACACTCCTTACTCAGCTAATTAATCAGAGCGAGTTAGTTTATTGAGGGTTTAGCTCGCTCTTATATTTATCAACTAAGGTGATAACAACATTTTCTTGGTTGATGAACGCAGTATGAAAATGACCTGTTTGTTATGCCATAACAAAGCCCTATTTATTCAATAAAGCGAGCTATTATTCGCTTTGAAATTTAATAACAGTACTCAATTTAAGCCGATCAAGGGTTAGGTAGTAGGTCATTGATTTTACTTCAACTAATTGTTTTTAAAAATAATTTTTATTTGTTATTGGATGACAAGACTAAGTTATTGAATAATCATAGCTATCTTGACAAGCTTAGGCTTAAATAAACAGGCCAGTTAAAAATAGGGGCAACCGATGGAGAGTAATAATGAAAAAGTTAATCTATAGCTCGTTAATTCCAATCTTCTTTGGTTTGCAGGCTAATGCTTATGCTTTAACTTGTGAGGTTGATTTTCGAGCCAAACGCGAGGTCAAGGAAACTCATTGGTTTGGAAATGTTGAACGACCTGAATTTAGATCAGGCACCGTCTCCGGGGTGGGTGAAAATCCACGTGATTGTGAGCGTGATGCTTTAGCGCCAATTACCGAAGAAGGCTGGCAGATAACCTTTCAACGTACCCGAATGACTAGCAATGAGGGCTAGTTAGCTTCAGATTCGTCCTCCAACACATGGATATGGGAAGGCTCCATATCCAACCAATAGCCTTTTCCGCGCCGATTTTGAATCAAGCTTTTTTCTAGTAAGCGTGCACCCAACTCTTCACGTAAGCGCTTAATTAATTGTGTGCCATTATCACCGGGCAAGTCAGCAGGATGTAGCGGTAACTCTGCTTGGCGTTTGGTGACCAGCTCACGCAAAGTTTGCATTTGCGCCCGATTTAGCTCCAACTCAAGATTATTTAAGCGCAAGCGATTGCCACTTAAGAACTCTAAACGTTCAACAATGAAGCCTTGGTCACGCAGTAAGGCTAAGCGGCGCTTGTCTTGGCTCCAGCTATACATTTGCACGCCAAATAAGATCAACGTCAGTACCAAAGCAGCGATTAATACCCCAATCAAAGTAGTCATGAACTCGAAGGTCAGCGATACCAAGCGTACATATTCCTCAAAGCTTTGCTCTTCGGTAATCGAACTAGTCGCAGGATACAGGGGAGCTGCTGAGAAATGCAGCATTGAAAACACTGCGAGGCCAACCAGAGCAATGATGGATAGCAGTAAGATGAGGGCAATCACTAAAGAGAAATAGGAATGCCCAAATAGCTTGCTCAATTGTGGTTTCATAGCTGCCTTATTATTAGAGTTGCTGTGCTAACTTTTGATTGAAGAGTTAGCAATAGGTTCCTTTCTAGGCAGCTATCTTAAAGCTAGGGGCTGACTGTATTATTAACTAAGGCATCGCCTTTTAAACGCCGCACTACACTATCCACTTCAACGGTTTGTGCATTGCCTATTAAGCTATTATTGTCAGTACGCACATTAATGACGCCATTGCCGCGATTCACTTCCACCCGATTGTAGCCTGAGTTATCCCAGTAATACTTAAAGCTCAGAAATTTGGCATAGACCGGTTTGGCACAATCCCAAGACTCTAGATTCCAGTCAACACGCTTGCCGATTTCGACTGCCCCACCTGCGCCATTATTTTGAATTAAATTATTTCGAATAATATTGCGCTCGGCCTCAAAAATTCGTGGTACATAAGTCGGGTCAGTGCTGACCTTTTCCCCGCAATTCGAATATAGATGCACCCCACCACGCGCGTTGCCTTGCAAAGTATTGCGCGCAATCCGGTTGTTATAACTACCATCGACCGCTATCGCTTCACGTAGTCCACGGCCTTGTTTGGGCTTACCTGGTGGATCAAGAAAACCGCTATTAGTAATCACATTGTTAGTGACTACATGCCCAAAAGAGCCAGTGTCTAAATACACCGCTGGCCCTTGAGCCGCCGTAATTCGGCTATTTTTTAAAGTAACTTTGCTATTCCCGACCCAAACATAAACAGCAGTGCCCTGTGGCTTTAAAAAATTCAGATTATCAATCGTGACATTGCTAGTAGCCGTCTGTTGAATATACGGGTAATAGCCTTGCGGATTACTTCGTAGTGACTGCAGATCAGCCGCACTTAAAGCTCTATGCACATAAAGGGCTGTACCATAGCCCTTAACCGTGCCATTTTTGATACCTACATTACGGGTAGGGTTTTGTGGATTGGTGGTAGTGAAACTAATCGCACTCATTAACTTGGAGCTTACTAAAGTGGCTCCATTTAAGTCTAAGCTCACATTCTGTACATTTTCAAAGACAAAACGAGTATCTCTCAATGTACAAGCTGCAGGTAAAACCATATTACTAGTCACCTGCACGGTTTGACCGTTGAGCGCTGCACAAGCAGGAGCTTCAGCCTTGACTAACAAGGGCTGCGTAAAACAGCTCAAGCTTAAAATAGTAAAAGCAATTTTTTTCATCATTAATTACCGCATAAACATCTTAAACCTAGCATAAAGAGCTATTGATCTTGGTACAAATTTAATTTTTTAAAATAGTTTAAACATTTAATTTCACCAATAACCGAATCACTACAGCATCCGCTTCAAAAACTCCCCCGTAAACGATCCTTTAATTTTAGCGACTTGCTCCGGTGTACCCACCGCAATAATTTTCCCACCACGACTACCACCTTCAGGACCTAAATCCACCACCCAATCAGCGGTTTTAATCACATCCAGATTATGCTCAATCACCACCACCGTATTCCCGCCATCGCGTAAGCGATGTAATACCTTTAACAGCTGGTCGACATCGTGGAAATGCAAGCCGGTGGTCGGTTCATCGAGAATATAAATAGTTTTACCCGTACCACGTTTAGATAACTCTTTGGCTAATTTAACCCGCTGCGCTTCACCACCTGATAGCGTGGTAGCATTTTGCCCAAGGGTCACATAAGACAAACCGACATCAATTAAAGTCTGGAGTTTTCCATAAATAGACGGCACCGCAGCGAAAAACTCACAAGCATCCTCGACAGTCATGCCTAAGACTTCGCTGATATTTTTGCCTTTGTAGCGCACATCTAAAGTCTCGCGGTTATAGCGCTTGCCATTACAGACCTCACAAGTCACATACACATCAGGCAAGAAATGCATTTCGACTTTAATTAAGCCATCACCCGCGCAAGCCTCACAGCGCCCGCCTTTCACATTGAACGAGAAGCGTCCTGCTTGATAACCGCGTGAACGTGATTCTTGCGTCGCGGCAAAAATATCGCGAATCGCAGTGAAGACACCGGTATAAGTGGCTGGATTCGAGCGCGGAGTGCGCCCAATCGGGCTTTGGTCAATATCAATAATCTTGTCGATTTGTTCCACACCCTGCACTTCTTTCACGGGGGCGACTTCGACACTACTATCATGTAAAAAGCGCGCTAAATAAGGATAAAGCGTGCGATTAATCAGGGTAGATTTGCCTGAACCTGATACACCGGTAATACAGGTCAGCAGCCCCAAAGGAATCTCCAAACTCACGTTCTGCAGATTATTCCCACTCGCGCCGACCAGCTTAATCACACGCTCTGTATCAAAGGGCGTGCGCTGCTTAGGGATTTCAATCCGCCGCTGTCCGCAGAGGAATTGCCCAGTAATTGACTCAGGCGCTTCAGCCACCTCTAAAGGCTTGCCTTGGGCAATAATCCGCCCGCCATGCACACCCGCTCCCGGGCCAATATCCAGAACAAAATCAGCACTGCGAATCGCATCTTCATCATGCTCCACCACAATGACCGTATTCCCCAAATCACGCAGGCGGAATAAAGTGCGCAGCAGGCGATCATTATCGCGTTGATGCAAACCTATCGACGGCTCATCGAGCACATACATCACACCCACCAAGCCTGCGCCAATTTGCGAAGCCAAACGAATTCGCTGTGCCTCCCCACCCGATAAAGTTTCCGCACTGCGGCTTAAAGTTAAATAATCTAAGCCTACATTCACCAAAAACTCTAAGCGCAAGCAAATCTCGCGAATAATTTTCTCAGCGATTTTGCCTTGCGTACCGGGCAGAATTAAATCACGGAAAAAAGCATGGGCTTCGCCAATCGGTAACAGGCTTAAAGTCGGTAGATTCTTCTCGGCGACTAATACATTGCGTGCTTGCTCATTTAAGCGCGTGCCAGCACAATCAGGACAAGGACGGCTGGATAAATACTTGGATAATTCCTCGCGCACCATATTTGAATCAGTATCTCGATAACGGCGTTCCAGATTATTAATCACGCCTTCAAATTCATGGCTGCGTTGATACACCTGCCCTTTTTGGCCAATATAAGTGAAATCGATCTTATCTTTGCCGCTACCATACAGCACCATTTTGCGGGTGGTTTCGGTTAAATCTTTCCACGGATCATTCACATCGAAGCCGTAATAATCAGCGAGCGAAGTCATCATTTGAAAGTAATAAGCATTGCGCTGATCCCAGCCACGCACCGCGCCTTCAGCAATACTTAATTTATCGCTATGCACCACACGCTCAGGGTCAAAATACTGCTTCACACCCAAACCATCGCAGGTTGGGCAAGCCCCTTGCGGAGCATTAAACGAGAATAAGCGTGGCTCTAATTCAGGCAAAGACCAGCCGCAATGCGGGCAAGCGTAATTGGCGGAGAAGGTAAAATCCAAGCCCTCACCGGCATCCAGCGGTGCGACAATCGCTAAGCCATCCGAGAGCTTCAAGGCGGTTTCAAAGGATTCCGATAAGCGCAGCTGCATATCTTCACGCACTTTAAAGCGATCAATGACTACTTCGACGGTATGCTTTTTGCGTAATTCCAATTTGGGAACTTCTTCTAAATCATAGACCTGCCCATCGACTCGCACCCGCAAAAAGCCTTGCAAACGCAAAGATTCAAACAACTGTACATGCTCACCCTTACGCTCACGCACGACTGGCGCTAACAGCATCAAGCGAGTTTCCGCTGGCATCGCTAACACTTGATCGACCATTTGACTAACGGTCTGCACTTGCAAATCCACATGATGCGTTGGGCAACGGGGAATCCCAGCGCGCGCAAATAGCAAACGCAGGTAATCGTGAATCTCAGTGATCGTCCCCACCGTCGAACGTGGGTTATGCGAAGTGGTTTTTTGCTCGATGGAGATCGCTGGCGACAAACCTTCGATATGGTCAACATCCGGCTTATCCATCATGGATAAAAATTGGCGCGCATAGGCCGATAGCGACTCGACATAGCGGCGCTGGCCTTCAGCGAAAATCGTATCAAAAGCTAAGGAGGATTTACCCGAACCGGACAAGCCAGTGATGACAATTAACTTATCACGAGGCAGATCCACATCAATATTTTTCAGGTTATGAGTACGCGCTCCGCGCACGCGAATGTACTTGTCCATGGGGTTTGCAAGCCTAAAACCAAACAAAAAACGAATCTTAGCAGGTTTGCAAGCCGCCTGGCATTACCTGTTTAAAACTTAGTGTTTTAGTATTTTTATGGTAGTGATTAAGCCATCCAATTGCTTCCTATTATCCGCTCAGCCTTGCCGTTAAACGGCTCAGTTTGTATCTGCTACCCCCTCCCTATTTACACTAAGCAACTATGAATTTTGCTGATTGTTAGCATTTTATAAAAACAAATCGAGGTACAGAAATGGATATTCAATCAAAGCGTGGTCAAAATACGATTTTACCTCGCCAACCGGATACACAAGCTCAAACCCTACAAGCTGGGCAGCGTTTAGATCAATTTAGTGGACGCAATCAATCGTTCGGTGGTGGGAATAGTATTCAACAATTATTGCTGCAATTAATTCTGCAACTTTTAAACCAACTAAAAGATGGCGGCGCTAACCCTGGACCTAAACCCAATCCGACTCCTGGCCCTGGTACAGTTCAACCCGTTTATGGCGCAGTGATTGATCCTATTGACGATCCAGTTATCCAACCGGTTTATGGTGTAGTGATTGATCCTGTTGATCCTATTGACCCTTGGAATGGCGGCGGTGGTGTTCAGCCTGTGTATGGTGCAGTGATTGGCCCTATTGATGATCCTGTTATCCAACCGGTGTATGGCGTCATCCAAGCTCCCAACCCTTGGATTGAAGACTGAGAGAACTCATGGAAACTGCACTGACATCGTCACAAGCCTATCAACCACGCCAACGCAAGTGCTATGCCGTTTGGGAGATTACGCTGAAATGTAATCTAGCCTGCACGCATTGCGGCTCACGGGCTGGAGATGCACGGACTAATGAATTAAGTACGGCTGAGGCTTTGGATTTAGTCCATCAGATGGCTGAGGCAGGCATCACTGAAGTGACTTTGATCGGTGGTGAAGCTTATCTACGCAAGGATTGGCTAGAAATCGCGCGTGAAATTGTCCAATCTGGCATGGTCTGCTCGATGACGACTGGTGGCTATGGAATTAGCCTTACGACTGCCGAACGCATGAAAGCCGCTGGGATTAACCAACTTTCAGTTTCAGTGGATGGCATGAAAGCCACGCATGATAAATTACGCGGCAAGCTGGATTCATGGCGGCAAGCGTTTACGACGATGCAGCATTTGAAAGCAGTCGGCATTCCGTTTGGCGCAAACACCCAAGTGAATCGCTATTCCGCGCCTGAATTTGCCTTGATGTACGAAGCGCTGCTCAAAGCAGGTGCTCAGGCTTGGCAAATTCAAATGACCGTGCCGATGGGCAATGCGGCTGATAATTCAGAGATGCTGCTGCAACCTGAGGAACTGCTCAGTTTTCATCCCCTACTCGCCTATTTAGCGCAGCGCGGACACCATGAAGGCTTAATCGTGCAACCAGGGAATAATTTCGGTTATTACGGCCCTTATGATCGCTTAATGCGTAGTTTTGGGCGCAAAAATAACGAATGGGCGTTCTGGCGAGGCTGCTCAGCAGGCTTAGCTACGATTGGTATTGAAGCGGATGGCATTATTAAAGCCTGTCCGTCGCTACCCACGTCAGCCTATTCAGGCGGTAATATTCGCGATCATTCTCTAGCTGAAATTCTCACTGAACGTGAAGAACTCACCTTCAATATGAATGCCGGGACGCCTGAAGGGACTGCGCATTTGTGGGGGTTTTGCAAAACCTGTGATTTCGCGGAATTATGCCGAGGTGCTTGTAATTGGACGGCGCATGTCTTCTTTGACAAGCGCGGGAATAATCCGTATTGCCATCACCGCTCTTTAGTTAATGCTGCCAATGGTATTCGCGAACAGCTGACTATCAAACGTCAAGCAACCGGCTTACCTTTTGACAATGGTGAATTTGCTATTACCGAGCTGCCGCTAGCAGCAACTTGGGGAGATGATCCCTTGCATTTCACTTTGGATAAAGTTCAATGGCCTGCTGCTTGGCAAAAAGATGCACCGAGTATTGTTGAGCGCTTAAAGAATGAAATTCAGAATAATATCGCGAATACTCAAGCGGCTTTAGGTCAAACGCCCACTCATGCCAATAACAATGAATTTTCTTTAATGAGTGCTATAGCTCAGTAAATTTTGCAAAAAATAGTTGATCTCAATTAAAGCCAGCTCAGTTTAGGAGGCTGGCTTTTTCTTCAAAATTCTTGTCGACTTATATTAAGTTAATAATTTCATTAGAATTTAATTGAACCCCAGTCAAATTAACAGCCTGTTGCTTGGCTTTAAGTACTAGCTCAATTGAGTTAGGCTAGCGAACTATTTTAAAATCCTTCACTCCAAGCTTCAGCCTTCTGCTTAAACTACTCAAGGACTTAGTAGTGCCACTCTCTAATAATCAAAATCTAGCGACTAGTTCAGTGCAAGCAGTCTTAAAATCTCAACGTAAAGGGCATAAAGGGCGCTGGTTGATTTTGGTCTTAGTTCTAGTAGGCCTTGGCGCTGCTTATTACTATTTTCAGTATTTACAAAACCATGAGTTACCTAAACCGATATACCAAACAGAAGCTCTAAAACGTGGCGATCTTACTACCACTCTTTTAGCCACTGGCAATCTTCAACCGCTGAAGCAAGTGGATATTGGTACTGAAATTTCAGGTAAAGTGATTGAAGTTAAAGTCGCGGCAGGTGCTGAAGTTAAGGAAGGCGCGGTGCTCGCTAAACTCGATACTAAGCAGCAAGAAGATGCTATTGATAAAGCTAAGGCAGCACTTACTGCTGCTAAAGCGTCCGCAGCGCAGGCCAACACCCAAGTGACTCAAGCAGAAGTGAAAATCTTGCAAACTGAAGCCAGCTTTAAACAAGCCAAAGCGCATATAGCCCAGGCCGAAGCGCAAACCGATCAAGCTCAAGCCCAAGTTGCCCAACAAGGTAGCCAAATCCAACAAGAGCTAGCGAATGTCGAATCAGCCAAAGTCGCTCTACAAGATAGCCAAGCGCAGTTTGCGCGTTTGCAGAAGCTGCATACTGAAACTCAAGGCAAATTGCCCTCGGCTCAAGAATTAGCAACAGCGCGCACTAATTGGCAAAAAGCCATTAATCAGGAAAAGGCCAGCCGCGCCAGTCTTAGTTCCGCACAACGCCAAGTGCAAGGCTCCTCGGCTAATGTCCGTTCCACCCAAGCTAATATTGAAGCGAATCAAGCTAATCTGGAAAGCGCTAGAGCAGCCATTGACAGTGCTAAAGCTGAGCGCTTATCAGCACTCGCTGGTTTAGAATCGGCAGAGGCGAACGTAGCCTCTGCTGAAGCTGCTTTGCGCACCGAAATTAATAATCTCAGCAAAACTATCATTAAGTCGTCGCTGAATGGGGTCGTGCTCAAGCAATTAATTGAGCCGGGTCAAACCGTATTTGCAACCTCCCCTTCTCCGGTTTTATTTACACTGGTCGATTCACTCACGCGGATGCGGTTGCGGGTGTTTGTAGATGAAACTGGTATTGGGCAAGTCGCTAAAGATCAAGAGGCCAGCTTTACTGTGGATGCGTGGCCGAAGCGTTCTTATGCCGCCAAAATCACGGATATTGGGATTAACTCCGAACTGAAAGATAATATTGTCACTTACCCGGTGGACTTGCAGATTAATAATGAAGATTTGAGCTTAAAACCGGGCATGACCGCGACAGCTACCATTAAAACGCAAACGGTTAAAAATGTATTAAAAGTCCCCAATGCGGCACTCTACTACACACCTACACCAAGCTTGACTGAGGGTAGCGAGCCAATGCTGCCCGATGGCACACCACTTCCGCCGCCAAGTGATAAACCACTGCAAATACCGGTCGAACCAGAGTCAGAAGAAGCTCTTGAAACTGATATGACTCAAGTCTGGTTACTCAAGGACGATGCGCCCTTGGCTGTCAAGGTCAAAACCGGAATCACTAATGGTAAATACACTGAAGTCACTGAATTAGAAACTCAGCAGTTAGTCGAAGGTGCAATCATCATCTTGGGTGAAGAAGAGCTATTAGGTGCAGGCGATGTCCCTCCAGGTTTCTAGAGCTAGTAACTTAACGGAGGCTAGCCTTGGGCATTTTAATTAATAGTAGCTTCCTTGCCTCAAGAGAAATTTTGCGCCGCCCCTTGCGCTCCACTTTAACTGTATTGGGGATTATTATTGGTGTGCTCGCGATTATTACGATGGTCACGGTGGGCAAAGGCGCTTCGCAAAATATTGTGAATCAACTTAATGGCTTGGGCGTAAATACCCTGCAGATTTATGCGGGGGGCAATCTATTTACACCTGCTCAACTGACTACCATTGAAACTAAAATCAGAGGCTTCAGTGCTATTTCCCCAGAAGACTCAAGCGCTGTTCAGGTTTTTTTTGGTAAAGAAAATAGCAAAGCCCAAGTCGCTGGAATCACTCAGGACTATTTTAAAGTCAATGGCTTTTCAGTCAGTGCAGGACGCAGCTTTAGCGCTTTAGAAGTACGTTCGGGAGCAGCAGTCTGCATTATTGGTCGTACTTTGCAGAAAAAACTCTTCAAGAATAAGCCACCGATTGGCAATTTAATTCGCCTGAATAAGCTCCCCTGCCAAGTGATTGGCATCCTAAAATCCAAAAAAGTCGGCTTTATGCAAGAAGACCCTGACAATCAAGTGCTGCTACCGCTGAAAACTTTGCAAAGCAGAATTTTAGGGCAACAAAATTTTTCTAAACTCAATCTGACTGTTAAAAGTACCAAAGAGATTAATCGTGTCAAACAAGAGCTAACGACTTTATTGCGTGAGCTGCATCATTTAAAACCTGAGCAGGACGATGATTTTTATATTAATGACCCACGTGATTTACTCGCCACAGTGAATGACACCTCACGCAGCCTCAATCTATTTTTAGCCGCGATTGGTTCTATTAGCCTATTGGTTGGCGGCATTGGGATTATGAATATCATGCTCGCTTCAGTGCATGAACGTACCCGTGAAATTGGGATTCGCCTCGCCATTGGAGCTTTGCGCCATGAGGTTTTATTGCAATTTCTCATTGAAGCAGTGTTATTAGCTTTATTCGGCGGCTTAATTGGCGTGGTCTTGGCGGTATTTCTCTCGATGGGGGTCAGCAGTATGATTGAAGTACCTTATATTTTTGATTTAAAGATTAATCTGATCGCCTTTATTTTCTCCGCTATTATTGGTGTCGTCTTTGGCTATTTACCCGCGCGCCGTGCTGCCCAACTGGATCCTATTGATGCACTGCGTCACGAGTGATTATTTTAAGGCATCTAAGCGTTGTTTAAGATCCTGTTCATACGGGTCTGACGCTTTAAAACTATGCCGATCAGCCCACCATAAATAACCCTCTTTATCTTTAGCAAAACAGCCCGTGTTTTCACTCGCCTTAAAGCTTGCATAATCAACCTGCTCAACCCGCTCACCCCACGCTGTATAGATATGATTTTTATCTTTGGCATAGCAACTACCCAGCGCTTCAAAACTAGCTAAATCAACCGATTCAAGCACAGCAAAGTAACCACCGCCTGACATATCTCGATGATAATAGACATGATTTTTATCTTTAAAGAAGCTACCTGCTAAATGCTTAAGGGTGGGTAGATCTAGCAAGTTTTTGAGCTTAGTGCTGTCAGCAGACTGCTGGAGATAATAAGGATAGACACAAGCCTCGCTAGCACTTGAAGTTTTATAACCAATTTCACCCGCCTTATTTATCCATAATTTGCCCATTAAAGGTTGCCACTCCTCTAATTTTTTAGTCTCTTCAAAATACTTGATGCTTGCCTCGCAATTTTGCTTTAACTTTTGCTCTTGAGCTGCCCAAACCTGTTCTGAACTTGGTTCTGAAACTGAATTGCTATTATTTACTGGCTCAGTTTTAGTTTTCGTTTCAGTTGAATCCTGCGAATGGCAAGCAATCAACAAGCAAAGAGCAAAACAACTATTTAAAGCAACTAAGCCATAACTCTTTAAAAAGAGAATCATCTTTAATCATCCTTTATCAATGACTATGCTTCATAAGAAATGCATAAAAATTCGTAACTCACTGCACGCTAGCTGCAAATCAGCTGTTTAATTTAGCTCAATCGCATAAGACATTAGGATTCGAGAAACCTTGCCTAAAACCATGTTTAAACACCGTCTCCTACTACAATTTGCCTTGGCTTTAGGCCTCTTTCAGTGGCTTTTATGGACAACAGGTTATGCTTGGGACAGTACGTTTGCGCAATATTTATTTCCTGCAATTATTGGCTTCATTGGCTTAAAAACTTGGTCGTATTTGAATAAGCTCCTACCCAAAGATCAAGTCTTTTTCAAAATCCTGCCTGCCATTTCTGCTGGTTTACCTGTTTTGGTCATGGGCGCTGGCCGCCTGCTAATGCTTATATGCTTTCCTCTTGCATTATTTTTTGTGCCTCTGATGCTGGTAGATGGAGAAGTGGTTGGAACCACACTCAGTCCAGACGGCAACAAAATAACTATTGCTCATTATCGCGCTGATTTAGCAATATCGGCTGATTCTGGTGATGTAGGTAGGGTAACTATCAGCATGAAATACCGTTGGCTGCCATTGCTAAGACAAAAAATACACTCCTACAGTACGGATGACTCTGAACGTTTCGTGACATTTAAATGGAAGGACAAAGTACTCGTAGCCAATAACCTAGAATTGCCAATCAAAATAATTGCGTGGCGTCTTCCCTACCCGTTTCAAGACTATGAAAAATAATATAAAGATTACTCAAACTATAGTAGTCACTCATCCGGCGAACTACTAATGGAAACTCTGCTAATTCTCTTATTGTATTTATTTTTGATAGTGCTTGGTTGCCTTCCTTGTTTACTATTTTGGTGGCTAGCAGGCAAACTACTTCCTAACACTTACTCCTTCCCACCCCTAGCTATGGTTTCGCTTTGTCTCATCCCCACTTTCATCACAGTGGCACTCCTCAAGGATAAGCTGGAGGCGGGTATTTTCATGGTGATTCCTACCGTCTTGGAACTTACGCTGCTTTGGTCATTGGTAGTACTACCTATCAGTGTGGCTTTTAAGCATATGAAAAAAACAAACCTTAAGATGATAGTCACTTGGAATTTGCGCTTAAGGAAAATAAGCAAATGGCTGTTTGTTTTACTACTTGGCTGGTTGCTAGCTTTGAGCCTTTCAATCTGGCATTTCGGCACTCTCGATCAAGCCCAGCCTGCTGATTGCATTATAGTTTTAGGCGCTGCTGTCAAAGATAATCGGCCCTCACCCGTATTCGCGGAACGCATCCGGCACGCTGTTGCACTTTATCAACAAGGTTTCGCTAATAAGCTCATTTTCACGGGTGGTATTGGGCAAGGCAAATTGCATTCAGAAAGCAGCGTGGCGCGGCAATTTGCGTTAGGGATGGGTATTCCAATTGGAGCTATTTATATCGAAGAAAACTCGCATACCACTCAACAGAATATAGCAGAGGCGACCAAACTAATGCAGCAGTACGCTTTGAAAACTGCGATTTTAGTCAGCGATCCTTTGCATATGAAACGTGCAATGTGGATGGCACAGGATCAACAGCTTGCCGCTGTCTCTTCACCCACACTAACTTCTAGGTATCGCTCAGGGTCAGCACGCTTAGCGTTTTTAGGGCGTGAACTTTATTTTATGCATTACTACTTGTTTACGGGTCAATAATAATCCACATAAATTAGGAAAAGCCTGCATCTTCCCTGCAAACTCATCTTTTACCATTAAAGCTCTAGTTAATGGGGATTTATAATGAATTACTTAGTCGTTTATAGTGTAATTTTTATAGCGGGCTATTTATCATCTCAATTGGGCATTTGGCTGATTGGTGGTGCTTGGTTTGCCGCTGCTAATTTAGGAATTTTTGCGGGTTTAGCGGCTGTACTTAGTACTTTGCTCATCAGCCAATCTTACCTAGCTTCATTAAAAGCCCGAAAACACAAAAGGCTTTATGTAAAAGCTTTAGGAGCCACCATTCTATCTCACTTCCTATTCGGCCTTATGATGGCAATCCAAGAACAGGATAGTCATAGTGCTTGGGATGCCTTCGTCGTCTATTTGCTGGTATCGGTTTTATTTGGATTTATTCCTAATTTATTGTTTAGCTTGGGATTTACTGCTCTTTTGATTAATCACAAAAAACCGCGAGTACTCGTTTAAAAACAGAATTTATCCCAATCCTATCTGCTTTAGCTGATTTAGAAATAAGTGAGTAGCATTTAAACTAAAAATAAACTGAAACTATCTGAATTTTATCAGCGACTAAACTTCCAAGTTTAAAGTATCAACTAGGCTATAGTTTGTTAAGTCGCTTCAGTTCAACCCTTAAGGCGAAACCAAGTGCATAAATTTTTAAAAATATCTTTGTTAGTGATTACGCTCAGCGCCTTAGGGGCTTGTACAGCCAACCTACCTAAAGATTTGCCACAGCCACAGCCACAGCCACAGCCACAGCCACAGCCACAGCCACAGCCACAGCCACAGCCACAGCCACAGCCACAGCCACAAAAACCGAACACCAAACCAGCAAATAAGCTACCTGCTCCATCCAGCGCCAGTAAAAATACTCCAGTAGGGACTGTAGAAGTGCTTAGTGCTACTTTTGGGCATGCTTCTCTCACTAGCCAAAAACCTTGCGGGTATCTACTGCCCACCACCACGCTACCTTTAATGACTGGTGATAATTTTGGTTGGTGTGTGCGCTTAAAAACCAAACGTAAACAGGTGAAATGGCGTGAGGAATTTAAATCACCAGCTCCACCTGCATCATGGGGGCCGAAGAGAGCCAATCAAACCATTTCAGCTGACAAGATGACCGCGACCACAGAAAACACGATTACTTTAGATAAAAATAAAGCAATTGCCAGTAATTGGGAGTTTTTGCCCGGCGATCCGAAAGGCCAATATTTGATTCGGCTACACATTGAAGGTTTGGCTCAACCCTTAGTCTTTAAATTTAATACTAAACCTTCAGGCCGCATTCCTCCGAAAACACCCAAGCAGCCCATGGGGATCATTTATCTTAGTATTTTTGATGTCGATAACCCATTAGCTTCTGTTGCTCAAGAAAACTATCACCTAACCTTCCTTAAAGATTCGTCTATTCAATATGCAGGTAAAACTGATGCTAATGGTTGGATTTATCTAGAAGCACCTGTCGGTGCCTATAAGCTACAGTTCTCTAATCTAAGCTTTGCTAATCGTCATCAAACCTTAATCAAACCTGATAAAATTGTTTACTCCAAAATGCCCAAGAAAAACTAGGGCATTCCCTATTAGGCGCTAAATTAGAATAGGTCGATTGGCACGCTCATTGCCCATTTCTGCCACTTTAAGAGTATAAAAAGCGTGTAAGGTCTTACCGATTAAATCCACTCCGGCGAGTACACCTTGAGCATAGTGTTCTTGTTTAAACTCAGCGGTGACTTGATCACAGACGGTTTACCAGTGTTCAGGAGCAACGAATTGATGAATATTCCGATCCGCCAACACCTCCACTTGCCGCTCACAGATATTCACATACAGCAGCATGCCGCTATTGTATTGGGTATCCCAAACTTTAAAGCTGCTGAATAAATCGATAGCACGTTGGCGGGTATCCAGTCGATAAGCCTGATCCAGTGGCAAATTGCCTTCAATAATCACCATCACTTCGCCAGGATGACCTAATTCAGCCGCTACTACCGCTTGTTCAATTTGATCCAATTCAGCGGCTGTGAAGTATTGCTTTGTCCGCCACGGCATATATAAAGCGTGTTGCCACCAGCGTTTAAAGCTAGGCTCAACCGCTATGGGTTGTGAATTGCTTGTTACCATGAACCTGAAGCTCCTCCGCCACCAAAACCACCGCCACCACCGCTATAGCCACCGCCACCGCTAGATCGACCGCCACTCCAACCACCCGTACCACCGCTACCTGGGTAAATAACACCGCCACGGCCTTGACGTCCGCCGCTCCCTGAGCCCGCCATAGTGAACTCGAGGAAAACCAAGGCTAGCGCCATAATCCCAGTCATTAACCAAGGCCAGCCCAACCAAAAGCCGAGGACTAAAGCCAGACCGCCTACCGCAACAGAGCCAATAAAACGCCCCAGAATTGAGCGCGCAAACTGCCCCAAGACAAACAGGAAAATACCGATGCCAAACATACTTGATAAAGGATTTTCTTGTGCTTGATGAGCTTGATCTTGCGCTTGTGTGGCTTGAGCTTTCGCTGCTTCGGGGTCCATTTGTAGGATTTGATCAATCCGAATCACCGCTGCTTTTAAGCCAAGCGCATACTCGCCCTCACGGAAAGAAGGGGTCAATTCCTCGCGAATAATACGGCTTGTAATTACATCTGGCAGAATCGACTCTAAACCATAGCCTGTTAAAATTTGCACGCGCCGATCGTGTACCGCCACAAAGATCAATAAGCCATTATCGCGTTGTGCAGTGCCCAGCTTCCACGTTTCAGCCATGCGCATCGCAGCATCAAAAGTAGATTCATCGCCAGTGGATGGCACTAACACAATCGCAATTTGTGCTCGTCCTGCCTCATGAATAGCGCGTAACTGCTGATCTAAAGACGCAATCTCAGCTGCCGACAAGGTTTTGCTTTGATCGATAACTGGTGCATTTAAACTAAAGGAAGCGACTGGTCTAGCAGTCGTTTGTGCAAAAGCAGCGTTCACATTAAGTAACAACCAGCAGCTCAATACCAACCAACCCACTAGCCGCAAACCCCCACCTCGGTGCTGAGCGTACATGATTACTGACCAGCGGGTTTAGGTTGAGTAAAGTCCACTTTAGGCGCACGCATCACATTGGCCTCACTATCCACCGTAAAGGTTTCTTTGGGTTTCAAACCGATCACTTTAGCAGTAAGATTTTCTGGGAACTGGCGCACTGCGGTATTAAAGGCTTGAACCTGCTCGATAAAACGATTGCGCGCTACTGCAATGCGATTTTCCGTCCCTTCAAGCTGGGCACTGAGATCACGGAAAACCGTGTCTGATTTTAGATTCGGATAATTCTCGCTCACCACTAATAAGCGCGAGAGTGCTCCACTTAACTCACCTTGGGCAGCACTAAACTGCTTGAGTGCTTCTGGATCATTCAGCGTTTCTGGGCTGACTTTTAAACTCCCCACACTCGCCCGCGCATTAGTCACTTCAGTCAGTACATCTTTTTCTTGCGCTGCGTAGCCTTGCACCACACTCACCAAATTGGGCACCAAATCCGCACGCCGCTGATATTGGTTTAAAACTTCAGCCCAAGCAGCTTTCACCGCCTCATCCTGCGCTTGCAGATTGTTATAGCCACAGCCACTTAAGACACTGCTCAGCAAGATCAAGCCTGCTACTAATAAACCGCTACCCAACTTTGCCATGCTAATGCTCCATAATACGATTGTATTGAGTGTAGCTGGGTATGGGCGTTGTGGAGAAGATTCTTGGTTAGCGCTAAGGACTTTCTGGACTAAAGAGTATTGTTCAACAAGCAATTTGTTGAACCTTAAGCTGGCTTCCTGTTAGCTAACATCTGCTTTATGAAATCTGCAGCCTCTTTTGCACCTGTTGCAACAACACGCTCTTTAGTCCATGCAGCGCCCAATAAGCCTTGCAATTGACTCACAAAGGCCCCTGATTGAATCTCTGCCCAATCTACAAAAAACACTTCGCCATGTTCTTGATGCCAAGCCGCCAGATAAGGCTCTTCCGGCCAATCACCGCGTTGCACACAAATGGCAGGAATTTGATTAACCACTGCTTCAGTCTGCGTACCATAGCCAGTTTTAGTCAGGACTACATCGCAAGACGCTAGCAAGTCGATGTAATTCAAACCAAAGCGTGAAACAGGTACAAAATCATCTCGCTGTAAATACAAACTTTGATCATCAAAAATCCAAGCGACACCCTTTATTTTGGGCCAAGTGGCTAAGGGATAGTGCATGCCAATCCCACCTAAACCGACCAATACAAACTGCCGAAATTGATCTTGAGTGACTGCCTGTAATTGCTCAGATTGAGCCTTGCCAATACTCGCAATGGGCGCGATCACTTGAGTACGCGACAAACTTGGCATCGTCATTGAAGGTCTAGGCTGCAGAAAACACTGCACACCCTGATAAGACTGCAGAATTTGCGTATGAATCTCTGCGGCTCCGTCCAAATGACCGCAATAAGTTTCAAATACATCAGCCCAATTTAACGAGCATAAAGCGACGGCTGGTAGCTGCAATTGTTGGGCTGCTGCCAAAC
Organism: Thiolinea sp.; assembly: GCA_049292455.1. Taxonomy (GTDB): domain Bacteria; phylum Pseudomonadota; class Gammaproteobacteria; order Thiotrichales; family Thiotrichaceae; genus Thiolinea. The sequence goes on along the minus strand of JBATRF010000008.1, from coordinate 259,242 downwards.
TTAAATACGGCACATTGGCAAACAACAAATCAGGCTTTAAGGCTTGCAACTCACACGCTGCTTGCTCAACACGCTCTGCATAATTGCGATGAAAGTCCTGATACCAAGCGAAAGTCTGTGGCACATCCACCCGCAAAGCATCATGCATGATCATGCCATTATCCTGCTGATAAGGAATGAGTTCAAAAGGCTGAAGGATGCGTTCACGCAAGATATGGAGCGGTGCTTTAGAGCGAATCGTTAAGCGTAACTGCTCCATCTCCAAAGCATTTAAGACTGCAGCCGTTTGCGCTAAATGCCCAAAGCCATGCGCAGAAATATCAACCACTAAATGCTGCATTTAAGGCTTAGCCAAGTTTAGATTGCGCTGCCATTGCCCATTTTTCGCATCTAAAAATGACACTACGGCTAAGTTTTTGGGATCATTCGTGCATAAGCTAGCCAAAGCCAAGCGCTGCTGATCAACACTTAGATCTTCAGCTACGGTGGATCGACAATTCGCTGGTAGTTTTAAATCTAAACTTTGTTGCTGTTTACTGCCTAAGTCAAAACGCTGCATACCTTGTGGGCTAGCAAACAAAAGCGCTTGATTATTCGCAATAAAAACTGCCGAGCCAATCGCGCCTGTTAGCTTGGAAACTTCTTCGGTTTGTAAGTTAATCAACTGCGGTAACAGCGCTGCATACTTGCCATCTGGGCTAAATACCACAGGCTGGCTAAACGCCTTTGGAGCTGCAATCGAATAGGTCTTCACTAAAGTTTTTTTGAATAAATCATAGACCTGCAAATCGGCCTGACCCGCAGTACCTTGGGTGACATAAGCGACTTTATTCATGCTCGCATCTAAGCCTAAGGCCAATAGGGGCGCTTGCGGCAAATCTAGGGTAGCGAGCTGCTTGCCATTACCGGTATGAATCACCTGCAATTGCTTCGCTTTAGCATCGTGAAATAGTTGAGCTGTACCTGTGGCATTAGTGATGGCTGTCGCCGGTTGATAGCGGCTAGCAGGCTGTGGCAAATTCGGTACCGCTAACGTCCGCAAAGTCTTGCCGGTACGATGCACAATACTTAAACCTGCTTGCTCCAACATGGCTAGTTTAAACCCATCCGCTGTGAAGCCCATGATTAATTGGGAGGATGCAAGTTTTAAGGGCACAGTTTGTTCTAAAGCGCCGGTTTGGCCATTGAAAGTATTAATCGCTGCTTGTGAACCATTTCGTAGCCATAAAACTTGCCCTTGCTCTTGACTGAGCGCTAAATAAGCTTTACTAGTTGATTCTGCAGCTACCGAACTCGTTATTCCGCTTAATAAAATAGCAATCGCTAAGTAGTTAAATTTAATTATTTTTTGCATAAATTCACCCTATTCTTTACTCAATGCCCACCGAAAAGCTGCCGAATAAAGGCGTTAAAATGCTGAAATTCGGTCTAAGCTTATTGAATTACACAGCGTTTCTAGAGCGGGCAGCGTATACTGTCCGTGTGAAATCAACAACACAAACTGGGGAGAATATCATGGTAGATCTTGCCGATGGGCTGCCACGTTTAGCTGAGAACTTACCCAAAGATGCGGGCTTAACCCTTACTGATAAACGGACTCTGGTCACTCAAGCTAAACTGCTGATTGAACAGGTTTACGCGCATATTTATCTGAAAAAAGCGCTGTATGCGATCGACCCGGTACAACGTCTCACGCTGTTGCAATATCGCTTAGAAAATGCCAATGATCAGGTCGTGAAAAGCGAGCTGGAATTCCATCGCGAACTCTTATCAATTTTCACCAGCCTGCATGATCTACATACGAATTATATTCTGCCCGCTCCCTATAATTCGTTGACGGCTATTGTGCCTTTTTTGGTTGAAGAATATTTCGATGATAAGCAGCAAGCTCACTATCTAGTCACTAAAATCAGTAGTGCAGCACCCGCTTCCGATACTTTCAAAGTAGGCGTCGAACTGGTGTTATGGAATGGCTTGCCCATTGTGGAAGCGATTCGTTTGAATGGTGAGCAAGGTGGCGGCAGTAATCCAGCAGCGCGTTATGCGGTGGGTTTACGCTCGCTGACTATTCGGCCTCTGGCGATCAATTTGCCCCCCTTAGAAAGCCGCATTTACCTGCAATACAAAACTGCGGATGGCAAATTGCTGGAGACGTTTTTTGAGTGGCTAGTGATCAAGCCTAGCACGGGTTTAGGAACTGATCTAGGCGCTGCCCCAAGCCGAGATACGCTCCTGCCAATCCAACCTGATCCTGACACCATCTATCGCGATTTTCTGATGGGCAATCAGCTCGAAGGCGAATACATCAATCAAGCCCGCAAGAAACTATTTGTAGAAATGCGCCGCACTGAACGCAGGACAAGCTCCACTCGCAGAGCAGCCGATGAAGTCAAATCCTTGCTCCCTGATATCACAGCGCGCTCAGTCACTACTCCGAGTGGAAGTTTTGCTTATCTGCGTTTATTTTCTTTCATGGTGCAAGATGCACAAGCCTTTATTGATGAAATTATCCGCCTACTTAAATTATTACCACAAAATGGTTTGATTTTAGATGTGCGTGGTAATCCAGGCGGCTTGATTACAGCGGCGGAACGCCTATTGCAGATTTTCACTCCGAATACGATTGAACCTGAAAAAGCGCAATTTATTAGCACCCCACTAATGCGCGAATTATGTATCCGCAATTCCCCCTCGCCGATTGCACCGCAGATTAATCTGCAAGCTTGGGTTCCTTCCCTCAAGCAAGCTCCAGTGACGGGCACGCTGTATTCGACCGCGCATGCCATCACGACTGAGGAAGAAGCCAACGACATCGGCCAAGTGTATACGGGGCCGGTTGTTTTGATCACGGATGCACATTGCTATAGTGCGACGGATATGTTTGCTGCCGGATTTAGGGACAATAAAATTGGCAAGATTTTAGGAGCAAGTGATAATACCGGCGCAGGGGGAGCTAATGTATGGCAGCATTTAGTGCTCCGTGTACTAGCAGAAGCCCCCGGCCAAGCTGAAAATAATGCCCTCACTAAAGCCTTTACCGAATTACCGCGCATGGCTGATTTTCGAGTTTCCAGTCGGCGGATGTTGCGTGCGGGTGAGCAAGCGGGCTTGCCACTAGAAGACTTCGGGGTGGAACCTGATGAACGCCATTACATGACGCAAGCTGATCTATTAGCGACCAATCAAGACCTGATTAATCGCGCTGCCAAACTACTAGTCGCACAATCACGCCACCAAATTAGTGTCAAAACGGAGACAGCCACTTGCACCTTGCAAGTCAGTACTGAAGCTATAGAGCGTGTGGATTGGTATATCAATGGGCGTCCGGCTGGCTCGGCGGATGTGAGCAATAATGCAGTGACTATCACTCTGCCGAAATCCACAGGTGAGCGGAAAATTCGGCTGGAAGGTTTTGTGAAAAACGAAAAGGTTGCGACTATGCAAGTCAGCATCAAGTGTGCTAACTGAGCCTATTTAGAGCGCTTGAGGCTTAAAATTCCTCAGGCGCTTTATGCACATCACGACAGAGCAGCATGTCTTTAATGCGCTCACTTTGCTTAGGCTCGAACCCTAACTGCTGCCTACGTTCCGCTGGATTAGACCAAGTCCCGAATAACAAATCCCAAATAGGCAAACCGTAGTTTTGTGCATGATGCTCACGCTCGTGGTGAACCGTGTGCATTTCTGGGCGTTGAATGAGATAGCCTAAGTATTGCGGGGTACGTAAGTCACTGTGCAGGAATAAATCAAAAGCACCGGTCATCAATAGCGCGATCGCTGCTGCTAAAGGGCTGGCGCCTAAAATCAGATAGCTAGACAAGCCACTAATCAAGATCGCTGCCGAGGTATCTAAGGGATGAGCATAAAAGGCAGTTAAGGCTTCGACGCGCTGGGCACTATGATGGAGTTGATGGAAGACCCGCCACAACCAATCTAAATAATGAGTCGCGCGATGCCACCAATAAAAGATAAAACTAGTCAGCAGAAAGCTCAGCACACCTACCCCAATATCGGGCAGCGCACTGGTATTAAATAAAGCATGCTCGCGAATAAACGCCGCCATCACATAACCAATTCCCAGAGTAAGCATCACCGTAGTCAGCCCTAAAGCGCTAGCTAGAATCAACCAACGACGATCACAATGATTACTGGAGGCAGGTGCAATCACTTCGCGCGTAAAGATAGCGACGAATAGCAGTGCAATAACAGGATAAGCATATAATTCCATAATGCCTTTATTTAATACGCCTTCGCTATTGAAGGGAAATTATTATAGTTAATTGGCATTTAGTTGAGTGGCTAAGCTAGTTTTTCATTGAGAAGAGCTAGCTTAGCTTTAACCGTTTTAAACAATCCGCCCGTCTTTTAAAAAGACTTGCACATTATCAATTAAGCGTGCTTTGCCAAGCCAAGCAGAGGCTAAAATTACTAGACTTTCATCGCCCTGTTCGGGGATTTGTAAATCAGTAGCGCGCCGTACTTCAAAATACTCAGGGCGGAAACCATGTTCGGCCAAATGGCCGATCATAATCTGCTGAATCGACTCGAAACCCTGTTTGGGCACTTGCTTAGCGGCAACAATTTGCTGCGCTGCCTCTTGCAGAGTTTGATGAAGATAAGGCGCTTGCTGGCGCTGCTCTGGTGTCAGATAGCCATTGCGCGAACTCATCGCTAAGCCGTCGGTTTCACGCACCGCCGTTACGCCCACGATTTGCACATTAATATTCAAGTCCTTCACCATTTGCCGCACTACCAGCAATTGTTGGAAGTCTTTCTCGCCAAAAATGGCAATATCCGGCTCGACTAAATTGAAGAGCTTGCAAACGACAGTCGCGACGCCCGTAAAGTGACCGGGGCGCTTTTCGCCTTCGAGAATATCGCTAATCCCCGGCGCTTCGACCTTAGTACGCAGCTTACCAGTGGGATACATGCTTTCCGGTGTTGGCGCAAACACTAAATCAGTATTCAATTTGGCTAAATAGCCGCAGTCTGCGTCTAAAGTTTTAGGATAAGCTGCTAAATCTTCAGGGCGGTCGAATTGTGCTGGATTGACGAAAATCGAGACGACTACTTTTGTACCCACTGCTTTCGCACGTTGTACTAAAGTTAAATGTCCACCATGTAAATTGCCCATTGTCGGCACGAAAGCAATCCTTTCACCGCTGATACGCCAAGCACGAATTTGTGCTTGTAGCTCTTCAATTTGATGCACTAATTGCATGTTACTTCCTCTCCAATATTTTTTTAATAATAACTAAACAAAACAATGTGCATCGGCAGGGAAACTACCATTTTTCACTGCGTCTACATAAGCACGAATCGCCTGCGGAATATTGCGCCCTTCTTGCATAAAATTCAGCGAGAAACGTGGGGCGCGCGGTGTGATCCCGAGCATATCGTGTAAGACCAGCACCTGCCCATCACAACTGCGACCGGCACCAATTCCGATCACCGGAACCTCCACGGCTTGAGTGATCGCAGTAGCTAACACTTCAGGCACACATTCCAGCAAGATCATATCGGCACCGGCATCTTGCAAAGCAAGTGCATCCTCGCGCATTTGCTTGGCAACGGCTTCTTCACGTCCCTGTACCCGATAGCCGCCCAGTTTATGCACGGATTGTGGTTGTAAGCCTAAATGCGCGCAGACCGGTACACCATGATGAGTAAGTTGTTTGACAGTTTCGACTTGGGGCGCACCGCCTTCGAGCTTCACCATATGGGCATCACTCTCTTGCATTAAGCGCGCGCAATTGCGTAAGGCAATTTCCGGCGAGGTATAACTCATGAAGGGTAAATCGGCTAAGACTAAAGCGGTTTGTGCCACGGCTGAAACCGCGCGGGTGTGATAAATCATGTCATCAACCGTGACCGGAATGGTCGTTGGATGGCCTTGGATAACCATCCCGAGCGAGTCCCCAATTAGGATCACATCGACCCCCTGCTCATCTAAGACTCGTCCAAAACTTGAGTCGTAAGCGGTGAGCATGACAATCTTTTCATTATCTTGCTTCATCTTACGTAAGGTAGTGACGGTACGGCGCTTGATAGGTTTAGCGCTTGAGCTATCTTTTTGATCCATTACAGGTACTCCTCCGAATTGTCGGAGGCACAGTATAACCCGAAAAATCTGCTATTATTCAAGCTATTTTGCGCCGCACAAGAAGAGGATTTCTACCGTCTGGCGCAGATAAAAATTGCTCGAAAGTTTTACACTAGACATACTAACGAGCACATAGTCTAATTCTTGCATTGCAATAACTGAAAAAGCTAATAAATATGAGCGATACCAGCCGTCCCCTGAATTTTATTGAGCGCATCGTTGAAGATGATCTCGCCACTCATGCTGTTAATGAAGTAAAAACTCGCTTTCCGCCTGAACCAAATGGCTATTTGCATTTAGGCCATGCCAAATCAATTTGGCTCAACTTTGGTTTAGCCCAGCGTTATGGTGGCAAATGCAATTTGCGCATGGATGACACCAATCCGGTCAAAGAAGATGAAGAATATGTAGAATCCATCCAAAAAGACGTGCAATGGTTAGGCTATCAATGGGATGGCAAAGTACGCTATGCCTCGGATTATTTCGATCAGCTGCATGCTTGGGCGGTTTATTTGATCCAAGCAGGCAAAGCGTTCGTCTGTGATTTAAGTGCTGATGAAATGCGCGCCTATCGCGGTACTTTGACTGAGCCAGGCAAAAATAGTCCTTATCGTGAGCGTTCTGTTGAAGAAAACTTAGCCTTATTTGAAAGAATGCGCGCTGGCGAATTCCCAGATGGACATTGTTCTTTGCGTGCCAAAATTGATATGAGTTCGCCGAATATCAATTTGCGTGATCCAGTTCTCTATCGAATTAAGCATGCTCACCATCATCAAACCGGTGATAAATGGTGCATCTATCCGTCTTACGACTATGCACACGGCCAAAGCGACGCGATTGAAGGCATTACTCATTCGATCTGTACTTTGGAATTCGAATCCCATCGGCCTTTGTACGATTGGTGTATTGATAATCTGCCAGTGCCTGCCAAACCGCATCAATATGAATTCTCGCGCTTAAATGTGAATTACACCGTTACCAGTAAGCGCAAACTCAAGCAGCTCGTCGATGAAAAGCATGTGGATGGTTGGGATGATCCACGGATGCCGACGATAGCGGGGATGCGTCGCCGTGGCTTCACTGCCAAAGCTTTGCGTGATTTTTGCGAAATGGCGGGTGTCACTAAAGTTGATGGTGTAGTCGATATCAGCATGCTTGAACATGCGCTGCGGGAAGACCTCAATGCGCTCGCGCCACGCGCTATGTGTGTGCTGCATCCACTCAAAGTCACGCTTACCAATTATCCTGAAGATAAAACCGAAATCATGCTCTCGGCGATTCACCCACAACGGGAAGATTGGGGCAATCGTGAACTGCCGTTCTGTCGCGAACTTTACATTGATCAAGAGGATTTCCGCGAAGAAGCCAATAAGCAATACAAACGCTTAGTACTCGGCAAGCGCGTTCGTTTGCGGAATGCTTATGTGATTGAAGCGGATGAAGCGATCAAAGATGCTACTGGCAAAATTATCGAAGTACGCGCCCGCGTGATTGAAGATACGGTCGGCAAAGACCCTGCTGATGGCGTGAAAGCCAAAGGCGTGATTCATTGGGTATCCGCGCGCACTAATATCGATTGCGAAGTGCGTTTATACGACCGCTTATTCTCTGATCCTGCTCCAGATGCTGGCGATAAAAACTTCTTAGAGTTTATGAATCCGAATAGCCTGCAAATCCTGCAAGGCTGCAAAGGTGAAATCGGTTTGAGCAAAGCTGGTTTAGATGAGCGCTATCAATTTGAACGCGAAGGTTATTTTATGCTGGATTCGCGTTATTCGAGTGTTGATAAGCCCGTATTTAATCGAGTGATTGGCTTAAAAGATACTTGGGGTAAGGCTGAACAAGAGGCTTAGAACCTTTACAAGACAGCTGCTGGCTCTTTTAGGCTAGTGGCTGTGTTTCAATTTTGAATAAATTCACTTAAAGCCCAATGTCTTTAGTCTTTGCTGTTATTTGAGCGACTAAGGCCTTGGCAAAATCATCTCGAGCAATGACCGCAGCATGCCAAACTGCATCGCTAAACTCGTCATTAGCCATTGCTGCGTCATGCACTGCTTTGACATAGGCACGCATTTCAGCAGCTTGTGGAGGAGTCACTAACTCAGCTAAAGCACGCTCTAAACAGTCAGCACATAGCCTCCCGGCTGAGCTATCTATAAGCTGTCCGCAGCGGTCACAACGATCATTCGGTTCAATATCAAGGGTAAAATAGCGCTTAATCAGCCCAGCAATTAATGCCTCAGCCAAACCAACCTTATTACTAGGCATAGATTCGTACTCGCTACTTGTAAATTGATGTGAGTTTTGTATGAGTATCACTGATAAGTTCTCAACTTACCCTTAGTTTCTGACTAATAAGCACTTGAAGCTGAATCAATATCCTTGGCCTTATCCCCTAAATAAGGGAGGCGGCTTACGCTTTCTTTCCACATTTAGCGCATTTTTCCCACACTTTCAGCGCGTATCTTTACCCCTGTCGAAACAAGAAAACTTTAACCGAATTTGAAAGGGAACCATCATGAAACTGAAAGCATTATTCTCAACTTTATTAGTCGCTGGCGTAGTTTTAGGCTCTTCTGCAGCAATGGCTGCACCAGGCGGCCATCATTCTTCAGTGAATAGAATTAATATCGGTGCTTTAGATGCACGCATTGATAGTGGTGTGGCGACTGGCAAGCTGACTCGTGGCGAAGAGCGCGTATTACGCTCTGAATTAAAAAGCCTGCGCTATTCTTTGAAAATGGCGTTAAAAGATCACCGTTTAAGCAACAGAGAACTGAATTCCTTAGAGCGCAAAGAAAGCAAATTAAAGCGCAATATCTACAAATTGAGCAATAACCGTGTCATGGCGCGTGGCTCGCATAATAATCATGGTGGTGGTAATCATCATAATGACTACAGAAACCATGATGACCACCGTCAACCTAATGCTAGCATCCACTATGTTCCGAACGGTTCAATCGGGTATGTGAAGTAATAATAAGACAACTTAGGGTTGTTTGAGGGGCTAGGGCCGGTTCAGTAATGGACTGGCCCTTTTAGTTCTTAAGCACTGACTGCCACAGGACGCTCTTTAGAGAAATAAGCAGCAGTGAGCGCAAAAATTAAGGATAAACCGACTGCCCAGCGCACAACCTCCATCAAATCGGCGTAATGCTCTGGGGTAATTTTCGCCTGCCCAATCATCAGCGACATGAGTAGGGTAATCACTGCTGTACCGAACATTTGTCCAAGCAGCCGCGATAAATTCAATAAGGCCGACGACATACCCAACCGTTCTGGCGGCACTGAACCTAACACACTGTTTGTATTGGGAGTAGAAAATAGCCCAAAACCAATCCCGAAAGCCATTAAGCAAATTAGAATAATCCAAAGCGGCGTTTGTGGCCCCACGGTCACCACTAATAAAGCTAAGCCTGCTACCATCGATAAACAACCCAAAGTCGCGAGCAAGCGTGGGCGATAACGATCCGACAATCGACCCGCCAAAGGGGCTAATATCGTCATCACAATCGCTTGCACCATTAAGACTTGGCCTGCTTTAGTCGGAGTCATGCCACGGTTATATTGCAGATACAAACTCAACAAAAAGATTAAGCCGTAATTACTCGCATACACCATAATCGAGGCTGCTAACGCCCGCGAAAAAGGCTTATTCCCGAGTACTAAATTTAAACGCACTAAGGGGCTGGGGGCGGTGTAGCAATGGCGAATAAAAATCACGATAAACGCGACACCTAACACTAGCCAAAGCCCACCTTTCCAATCCGGCAACACGCTTAAACCTACAAAGCTGCTAACCATGCCGATAGCCATATAGAGCGTACCGACCAAATCTAGGCGATCAGCTTGTGCACTACGCCATTCACCCTTCATGGTAAAAGCAGACAGCACTAAGACCAGTAAAACTAAGGGCAAGGGGAACCAGAAGACACTTTGCCAGCCAAAATACTCAGTCACCCAGCCACCTAATAAAGGGCCACAAGTCAAACCTAAATAAATAGACGAAACCAGCCAACCTAAAGCAGCACCGCGCCCTTGCTGGAAAACGCTAGTAATAATCGCCATGCCAGTCGTAAAAAACATAGCACTACTAATGCCTTGTATCACTCGGCTAAATAGCAGTACCTCAATATTTTGTGCAAAACCTGCAATCAAACTACCTATACTAAAAATCATCCCGCCCAGTAAAAAAATCCGTTTGCGCCCGTATTGATCCGCTAAGCGCCCTGAAGGCAGCATCATTAATAAATTACTGAGCAAAAACGCCGCTGGAATCCAGCTCGCATAAACCGCACTGACATGCAAATCTTCAGAAATCGCCGGTACTGCGACAAAAGAACCCGATAGAGATACGGGCGTTAAAAAGCTACTAATACAAACTACAATTAAAACTGTGTAGCGTGCAGCCGGATTTTCTTGGTAGTAGCGGTCGGTTTGTTGACTATCCAAAATCAAAACTCATCAAGGAAACAGTAAACAAACATCATAACATGAGCGTAAAAAGCGCATTATTTATAAGTAGTCGCTGTTTTAGTTTGCCGCCTACTGCTCGGTATATCCTTATTCTTTGCACAGTTTTTAGCGCATTTACTACGCAATTACCGCATAGACTGGTACATCAAGAACACAGTTTGTGCGTTATAAGTTTTACCCAACCACAAACCCAGGAGTACTTCAATGAAAAAACTACTATCCCTTGCGATTGTCAGTGCGAGTTTGCTGCTCGGTAGCACGGGAGCACTCGCCTCACAATGTGGCGTCGGCTATTCAGGCTATCAGCGGCCTGCTCCCCAACGTGCGGTTAATTATCACCAAACTCGACGTGCCGTGAGCCATTCCCGCAATCAATGCGGGCGCGTCACGCGAAATGTACAGCGCAACTGCGGTAATCGTAACTACCAACGCAATTATCAACGGAATCGCTCGACCTGTTATCAACATCCGATGCCTAGACAAGGTGGCTCTAGCGCAAGATGCCGCTAATTTTAGTTCGCTAATACACAGTCTCTTTCTGCATTTTAGGCAATCTTCGGGTTGCCTTTTTTTATGAGTTTTTAAACGCTTATCCGTTATCCCTTGCTTTCACCTCATAAGCCAATAGCATGCCAATCAACTTAGTCTATAATTAATTGAAAACGCTCTAAATAACGATTCAGCGAGGGGATCAAAAATGAACAAGCGTATCTTATTCGGCACTGCCATGTTGCTGGGCCTAGCCAGCACCACCACTCAAGCCGCCGATAAAACCATCTTAGTGTTCGATGCGTCTGGCAGCATGTGGGAGCAAATTGAAGGCAAACCCAAAATCGAAATTGCCCGCTCAGCTCTTAAATCGATGCTTGCTGAATGGCCAGCAGGCCAAGAAGTAGGCTTAGTCGCTTACGGTCATCGCAGTAAAGGCGATTGCAAGGATATTGAAACCCTGTTACCCGTTGGCAGCTTAGATGCGGAAAAAATGGGTAAAAAGGTTGATAGCCTCATCCCTAAAGGTAAAACACCGCTCTCTGCTGCAGTCAAGCAAGCCGCCGAAGCACTTAAATACACTGAAGAAAAAGCCACGGTGATTCTGCTCAGCGACGGCAAAGAAACCTGTGACATGGATCCTTGTGCTTTGGGTACTGAATTAGAAAAAGCTGGGGTCAACTTTACTGCACACGTGATTGGCTTCGATGTCGCTAAAGTGGAAGATCAAGCAGGCTTAAAATGTTTGGCCGAAAATACCGGCGGTAAATTCATTGCCGCTGCTAATGCGCAGGAACTCAATCAAGCTTTAGTTGAAACTGCGCAGCTACCTGTGGTGGAAGCAGCTACCCCAGAGCCGGAACCGCCGAAGCCCGAACCAGCCCCAATCCCGAGCGCACAAATCAGCGCACCGAGCAGCGCCGAAAAAGGCACTGTGATTAAAATTGAGCATAAAGCTGAAAAGCCTAAGCTGGACGGTCATGTCTATATCTATGCACAAGGCAAAGAGCAAAGCATTACTTACAGCTCTGTGCGCTCGGATGGCGATACCTATAAGCCGACTGAGTTACGCTTACCCGCCACTGTAGGCACTTATGTCTTAAGTTGGAAAGATGATAAACAACAATTATTAGCTGAAGCGCCTATCACTGTTACTGAAGCCCAATTTGCGCTTAAGGTTCCTGAAACCGCTCCCAAAGGGACTTTACTAAAAATCGGTTTGACTGCCCCTGCAAGCATTGAGGGCCATGTGCACATCTTCGCCAAAGGCAAAGATAAAAGCATTACTTATGGCTATGTGCGCCCCAATCCACAAGGTGGCTATTTAGATTCAGAGCTGCAATTACCGGTGGAAACGGGCGATTATGAGGTGAAATGGCTGACTGATAACAAGGAGGTTTTAGCTGAAGCACCCATCCAAGTAGTCGATAGTGAAATTAAGCTGACTATGCCTGCCTCAGCCCCCAAAGGCACTTTGCTGAAAGTCGGCCTCAGTGCTCCTGACAAATTAGAAGGTCATGTGCATATTTTTGCTAAAGGTAAAGAGCAGAGCATTACTTATGGCTATGTACGCCCCAACCCGCAAGGAGGCTATTTGGATGCTGAATTCCAGCTGCCTGCTGAACCGGGTGATTATGAAGTGAAATGGATGTCAGATCGGAATGAAGTCTTAGCAACAGCGCCGATTCAAGTCACTGATAGTGAAATTAAATTAGAGCTACCTTCTTCTGCGCCTAAAGGCACTTTATTGAAAATTGGCTTAACTGCCCCAGATGGTTTAGTAGGGCATGTGCATATTTTCGCTAAAGGCAAGCCAGACAGTATTACCTATGGCTATGTACGCGAGAATCCAATCAAAGGCTATGAACCTAGCGAGTTTATGCTCCCTGCCACGCCGGGGGATTATGAAATCAAATGGATGTCTGATCGGAATGAAGTGCTAGCGGCAGCGCCCTTTCAAGTCACTGATGCCGAGATCAGCTTATCAGCACCGCCACAAGTGCAAAAATCGACCGAGATTCAAATTGCCCTCACAGGCCCTGATGGTTTAGCAGGTCATGTACATTTATTTGCGAAAGGTAAAGAGCACAGCATTACTCACGGTTATGTACGTGCTAACGATGTCCAAGGTTATGAACCGACAACCTTAACCGTCCCCGATCAATTGGGCGACTATAGTTTGCGCTGGCTAACTGATCGCAATGAAGTACTCGCTGAAACCCCAATTAGTGTTGTAGAGAAAATCAGCGAGTGACCGCTAATTGCATTTGCCACTAAATTGCATTGCTAGGCTTCGTTTGGCATGATCAAAGACAGAGAAGCTATTCGCTCTCTGTCTTTAAGCTGCTAAGGGAAGTATATGGATTTAGCTGAAATTCGTGCCTTTATTGCACAAGAGTTCCCGCAAACGAATGTCGTGATTGAAGCCGTCGGGAATAAAACTTCACGAGTTCGCCAACCTGTGGATGCCAGCCATTTACGCCCTGGTGGGACGGTTTCAGGCCCTACCCAAATGCTAGTCGCCGATATTGCTATTTATATAGCCATCCTGCATGAGTTAGGCTCGGTGGCTTTAGCTGTGACTACCAATATCAGCCTTAATTTCCTGAATAAACCTGCTGCTAATACCGATATTGTCGGCGAATGCAAATTACTCAAACTAGGCAAGCGTTTAGTCGTGGGTGAAGTTTATATTTATTCGGTAGGCTCTGATGAGCCAGTCGCTCATGCCGTCGGTACCTACTCGATTCCTCCCGGAGCCGTTCAATGAGTCAATACGCTAATAGCCCTAGTTTCCAAGGCAACCCGAATCGCATGATTGATCTGCGAAGCGATACCGTCACTCAACCCACTGCGGCGATGAAGCAAGCGATGGTCGAGGCTCCATTAGGGGATGATGTCTACGAAGAAGATCCCACCGTCAAAGCTTTGGAACAACGCTTAGCAACTATGCTGAATAAAGAAGCGGCTTTATTCTTTCCAAGTGGTACGCAAAGCAATTTAGCCGCCCTCCTCTGCCATTGCCAACGCGGTGAAGAAGTCATTGTCGGCGAGAAATACCATACTTTTTTACACGAAGCGCGTGGAGCTTCGGTGCTCGGTGGCATTGCCATGCACCCCTTGCCCACCAATCATTTGGGGCGAATTGAACTAGCTGATATGTTGGCAGCGATTAAGCCGGATGATATTCATGATCCGATTAGCAAATTATTGGCGCTAGAAAATACCGTCTCAGGTTGTGTGCAAGATCAAGCGCATCTGACTGCCTTAGCTGATGCTGCCCATGAAAAAGGTTTAAGTGTGCATTTGGATGGAGCGCGTTTTTTTAATGCGGTTGTGAAGCAACAAAAAAACGCTGCCGAACTGGCTGCACCGATGGACTCAGTCTCCATTTGCCTATCCAAAGGGTTAGGCACACCCGCAGGCTCCGTTTTAGTCGGCTCAGAAAAACTGATTCGTTATGCCAAACGGCAGCGCAAAATTCTAGGGGGTGGTATGCGCCAAAGCGGGATGCTAGCTGCCGCTGGGATTTATGCCTTAGATTATAATATCCAGCGCTTAGCACAAGATCATGCACATACCCTAAAGATTGCCGAAGCGCTAGCAGATTTACCTAATTTAGAAGTTGATCAGGCTCGTTTACAAACCAATATGTTTTTTATTAAACCTTTGGCGGAGGATCATGCGCCTTTGCAGCAGTTTATGGCTGAAAACGGGGTGCGGATTGGGTGGCAACAGCCGTGGATGCGTTGTGTATTGCATTTGGGTGTATCGACAGAGGATGTAGAGCGGATTATTGAATTATTTAAGCGCTATTATCAGGCTTAAATAACCAAAAAGGAGCTAGCATGCAGCCAGCTCCTTTAGTGATATTTAGTGCTATATTTCTGGTTTATTTACAATTTTTAGTATGGTAAGAAGTGGAATCGCCACGTTTAGGCTGGCAGCGCCACCCCTTTTTAGCCTTCGCAATAGTCCAACGCGCTTCGCCAGTTTTAAAGGTGAACTGATAGACTTCGCCCGCAACTGAATCATCACCCACATTTTCTAAACGGTAAGTACAGATTTGAGTATTTTTCATTTTTTTAGCACACCAACTATAAGACTTGCCGCCTTCAGAATTGACCGGCATTGCTTGTAAGATTTTCAGTGGTGAATTCCAAGCGTTAGGATGATTAGCCAGCACCTCATTGATTTTTGCATCATAAGCTGCAACTTCTTGTTTAGTAGCAGGCTTTAAGTTTTTGATTGGATATTGAGAAGCGGCGATTAAAGAAGTAGAAATACCAACTAATAACAGCCCTGAAAAAACTTTCCCTATCATAAAAACAATCTCCGTATTAGATGACCAGACATTAAACAACTGCCAACAAGTAAATCGTAATTTTATAGAAATACTTGTTTAATTTTTGTGATTTTAGTGTAGATCAGAGCTAGGAAACCTGCCATCCCCTAATTATGGGAGCGCAAAAAAGCACGGAATTTAACGCTGACAAATTGCTGAGTCATCGGGCTGTTCAACACTTTTCACGATGATCTCTACAAACTGATTAAACTCGTCAAGACTCAAGACTGAGAGTATGCGATTCACCATGTCAGCATCCACTTGAGCGATAGTTTGCTGCCCATTGGCCAGTTGCAGATAAATCCCTGCTGCACTGTGGGCGCTATCATCCTCAACCTCGTCTTCTAATAAGGCTTGGTCAGCAACTGAAAGTTCATCATAAAGATCATCCAGTGCATCCCAAATGGCTGGATCCACGCTCTCATCGATTTTGAATACAATCGCTTCCTGCACTGCTTCAATTTCTTCCTCATAAGGCAAACCATACTTAACTAAAGCTTCCGCAAATTGATCCGCGACTATTCGATTAAAGAATAAATACTCTAAAACATCACTCATGCCTCACCTCCTTTATTTTCTTTCCTAGATACGGATAGCAATAATTTATCCAATAAACTAGTTGGTAAAATCCGCTTGCAAATAGCAAATAAACTACTGGGAAAAGTTACTCTATAACGTGCTTTGGGATGTTGGCTTTCCAAAGCATGTACTATCTTGGCTAACACGGCTTCGGGTGGCAAAGTAAATGGCGCGGCTGGCCCCACTTTTTCTAGACGTTTAATGGCTCCTTTATACTTATCGCGGTGCACGCTTTTTTCAATATCCACATGGTCTAGGAGCGATTTTAACGCATTCGCCCGAAAACGACTTTCAACTGGCCCTGGCTCAATCAAACAAACCTTAATATCGGTGTCATGCAATTCCAAACGCAAGGTATCTGCTAAGCCTTCAATCGCATGTTTACTCGCGTTATAAGCACCACGAAACGGCAAAGCAATGAAACCCAACAAGGAGCTATTATAAATAATCCGCCCATAACCTTGGTGTCGCATGAGTGGCAGTAATAAGTTGGTAAGTTGATGCCAGCCAAACACATTGCTTGCGAACTGCTGTTCTAAAGTTTCGCGGCTTAAATCCTCTAAAGCCCCGGCTTGACCATAAGCCCCATTATGAAAAATAGCGTACAACTCACTATTGGTACGTAGCATCAATTCATAGGCACAATCTTTCACACTTTGTGGGTCGGCCAATTCTAAAGGGATGACCTTAAAGCCTTCCGCTTCTAAGCGCTGAATATCGGCGGGTTGGCGCGCCGTAGTGAACACATTATAACCACGCTCCCGCAAGCCTTTGGCGACACAATAGCCAATTCCACTGGAGCAACCCGTAATTAATACATTGCGCATGTTTGCATCCTATTGATAAGTTCAGAGGGAAGCGCTAGCTATCTTGAATTTACGACTAAGCATCCCTATTATTGCCGCACTCGACTATCAGGGGAGACTGATTATGCCTATTTATGCCTATCAATGTAGTTCTTGCAGCCATCAAATGGAAGTTTTGCAAAAAATGAGTGATGCCCCGTTAACTGACTGCCCTAATTGCCACACTGCAAATTTAGGCAAAAAAATCACGGCGGCGGCTTTTCGCTTAGGTGGCGGCGGTTGGTATGAAACTGACTTTAAAAGCGATAATAAAAAGAATTTAGCCACGAAAGAAACCAGCACTGACTCAAAACCAGCCCCCGCGCCTGCTTGTGGAACCGGTGCTTGCCCGGCCTGCGAATAAGTAGATTTCGACTGCTGCTAGCCTGTCTAGTTTCCCAAAAACAGACAGGCGGCTAAATCCTCCAAAGCTTTATTTCTCAAGCCTTCCAAGCGCCCCCACTCATCGGAAAGTACCACCTTCAAGCCTGCATAAGATTGCAAATTGCTGCAAACCCAATAAGAATTGATAGCATCAATTATTTTTTGATAAACCCATTAACCAATAACTAAAAATAAATGAAACGGGGTCAACCAATATGAAACAAATCTCCATGTTCTCTCTGTTCTCAGCAATCATGCTGGCAACAGGCAGCGCATTCGCTGGCGGTGGCGCACTTTTAGGTGGCGACGGCGGTGGAATGGAAGTCGGTACTATGTATGGCGGCGCCAGCATCGGCAAAGCAACCACAGACTGTATGATGGTCGATACAGAAAGCTGCGACTCAACAGGTTTTAAACTTTATGGTGGTTATAAAATCACCGATATGTTTGCTGTTGAAGGCGGTTATTACAGCTTAGGTACTATGGAAGAAAGCTTGAAAGGTAGCTATACCAAAGGCCAATACACCATTACTGATCCAAGTGCTGAAGGTGAAGCGAGCGGTTTTGGTATTAGTGCTGTTGCTAGTGTTCCAGTCGCTGATAACTTTGAAGTATTCGGTAAAGCGGGTGCGATGATGTGGAAATCCGAAGCAACCGTTACCGCAACTATTACAGACACCACCACAGGTCAAAGTGGTAAAGGTACTGAGATTGTTGAAAAAGATGGTACTAGCCTGTTACTAGGTGTTGGTGCTAGCTACAAAGTGAGCGACAACTGGGGTGTTCGTGGCGAATACGAACATTTCAAGCGCCAAGATACGGCTGATGAAGATCATGACGTACGCGTTTTGTCAGTAGGCGCGACCTTCTCGACTTTATAAACAATAAAAACCGGGTGTTACGCTGCCCAGCGAACACCCCTCCCTACCCCATAATAAAACCACAACAGGGAAAACATGAAAAAGTATTTAATTGGTAGCGCGCTTGCGCTGCTCTTAGCTCAAACGAGTGCCTTTGCCTACGACTACTCTTACACAGAAGATACCTCTAAAGATGGTGCTGCTAGATTTTACGTCGGTGCAGGTGTAGGTGGCTTAGTTAATGGCGATGCCGCTGATGCTTGCGATGCGCTAGATATCAGCTGTGTCTCTTGGAAAACCTTCGTCGGCTACCGCCCCCTAGAAAACTTTGCTTTAGAAGGCTCTTATCACAATCTTTTTAGTGGGCGCTCTGCATTGGATGGCACAAAAGTCGAGTCAACCGGTTTGAGTGCTTCAGCTTTGGCGATTCACTCACTGAAAGACAATGTGGACTTATTTGGTAAGCTTGGCTTCCTAGCATGGGAAGCACGCAGCAATGGCACCGCTAAAGCAGATGGCACCGATATGCTGCTAGGTGGTGGCATACAAAGCAAAATCAATGACAATGTAGGCTTACGTGGCGAAGTCGAATATGTAGGTGGTGATTTAGATAGCACTAACCTGAGTGCAGGCATCACTTATTCAACCTTTTGATTGAGGGTGGAGTCAAGCCAAGAAAGCTACTGCTCTCTTGGCTTTTAAAGACGACTAAGCTGCCGCTTGTAAAGCAGCGATACGCTCTTCTAAAGGCGGGTGGGTCATAAATAATTTACCCAAATTAGAACGCAAACCACCGGCAATGCCAAAAGCAGCCATTTCACCCGGCAAATCTTGCACATTATGGGCTTGTTGCAAACGGCGCAAAGCAGCAATCATTTTTTGGCGACCCGCTAAATCTGCACCCGCAACATCTGCACGAAACTCACGATGACGCGAGAACCAAAGCACAATAATCGTAGCCAAAAAACCTAACAGAATTTCAGCGATCATTGAACCTATAAAATAACCAAACCCAGGCCCGCTGTTTTCTTGATTATTTCCACGTAATAAGCCATCGACAAACATCCCGATGATACGTGCAAAGAAGAATACAAAGGTATTAAGCACGCCTTGTAATAAGGTCTGAGTCACCATATCACCGTTGGCAATATGTCCAATCTCATGCCCTAAAACGGCTTCAACCTCATCCGGCGTCATCCGCTCTAATAGCCCTTGACTGACTGCCACCAACGCAGAATTTTTATTTGCACCGGTCGCAAATGCATTGGGATCAGGCGAGTAGAAAATGCCTACTTCCGGCATACCGATGCCGACTTTCTCAGCTTGGCGGCGGACGGTATCCACCAACCAACGCTCTTGGTTATTAGTAGGATGCTCAATGACTTGAACCCCCATACTCTTTTTCGCCATCCATTTGGACATCAGTAAGCTAATAAATGAGCCACCAAAGCCAAAGATCAAAGCCATGAAGAGCATACCGCCCATACTGCCCTGCGACAGATTGATCCCAAATACCGCTGCCAGCACATTCATGGTCACAAACAACACGGCCATGACGGCAAAGTTTGTGAGCACTAACAGAATAATCCGCATCATCTTAATTAATTCCTCAAATTAATACTTATACTTAGCTGCAATAATAGGGTCACTACTCATAGATGCAAGTACCCATTAACTACGCCCTTGGTTTTCTATACGCACCACTTGCTGATAACCTTTAGGTAGTAGCTTGCCACGCTGCGCACGTTCACCACGATATTCCACTAAATCATTTTCTTTTAAGACCAAAGGCTTTTTGCGATTATCGACATGAATCACCAATTGCTCGCCTTGACTTAACACCGTGACAAACGCCAAAGCTTCATCCGCAATACCCAAAGCGCCTTTTTTCAAGCTCAATAGCTTATTACCTTTACCCTTGCCCAATACCGGCAATTCGGCAGCGCGCACCAATAATAAATAGCCAGAGCTTGAAACTAAGGCCAGCCAATCGCTTTCCAGATTACGTAGCATCACTGGTGCTAAAATTGGCACATTATCGCCCGCCGTTAAAGTCACTTTGCCTGCCTTATTGCGGCTTTGCATATCTTCTAGCGAGCAAATAAATCCATAACCCTCCGCCGAAGACAGCACATATTGATCGCTGTCTTTACCGAGTAAGGTATGAATAAAGCGCGCCCCAGATGGCAAAGTCAATTTACCAGTTAACGGTTCGCCCTGCCCACGTGCCGAAGGTAGAGTATTCGCAGGCAAGGAATAAGTACGCCCCATGCTGTCTAATAAGACCAATTGCTGATTTGAGCGCCCATAAGCCGCATCCAAGAAGCCATCGCCCTGCTTATAACTCAAGGATTCTGGTTCAATATCATGGCCTTTGGCAGCACGAATCCAGCCCATTTTTGATAAAACAACCGTAATTGGCTCAGCAGGTGTGAGCGCTGTTTCATCTAAGATTTGTGCAGCATCTCGTTCCACTAATTGCGAGCGGCGCTCATCACCATAAAGCTTGGCATCTTCTTTCAGTTCTTTGCGAATCAAGCTGGTGAGCTTTTTCTCCGAGCCGAGCAGCTCCATAATTTCTTGGCGCTCTTTTTCGAGTTCCGCTTGCTCGCCACGAATCTTCATTTCCTCCAAACGCGCGAGCTGGCGCAACTTGGTATCGAGGATATATTCGGCTTGAATATCGCTTAACTGGAAGCGCTTGATTAGCTTGGGTTTTGGCTCGTCTTCGCTGCGAATAATCCGAATCACTTCATCCAAATTCAGGAAGGCAATCAGCAAACCGGCTAATAAATGCAGGCGCTTGTCGACCTTATCTAAACGCCACTGCAAGCGGCGCGTCACAGTTTGGCGGCGATATTGCAGCCACTCACTGAGAATTTGGCGCAGGTCTTTCACTTGGGGGCGACCATTCAAGCCAATCATATTCATATTCGCGCGATAGCTTTTTTCCAAATCGGTGCTGGCGAATAAATGCGACATGAGCTGCTCAATATCGACACGATTCGAGCGCGGCACAATAATCAAACGCACCGGCTGCTCGTGATCGGACTCGTCGCGCAAATCTTCTACCAGCGGCAGCTTCTTAGCCTGCATTTGTTGGGCGATTTGCTCGAGAATTTTTGAGCCTGACACCTGATACGGCAAAGCAGTAATCACGATATCGCCGTCTTCCATTTCATAGCGCGCGCGCATTTTGAACGTGCCATTGCCCTTTTCATACAGGGTCAAGAAATCGGCAGCAGGCGTTATAATTTCAGCTTCGGTGGGAAAATCGGGCGCAGGAATAAATTTGCATAAATCTTTGAGTGTCGCGGTCGGATGATCCAGCAGATGAATACAAGCATTCACCACTTCGCGCAAATTATGTGGCGGAATATCGGTCGCCATGCCAACTGCAATGCCGGTTGCACCATTCAACAATACATTTGGCAAGCGCGCAGGCAAAGTGACCGGCTCTTCCAAAGTGCCATCGAAGTTGGCTTGCCAATCGACTGTGCCCTGCCCTAATTCTTGCAGCAAAACCTTCGCATAAGGTGTGAGGCGCGATTCGGTGTAACGCATCGCCGCGAAGGATTTCGGATCATCCTGCGAACCCCAGTTGCCTTGTCCGTCTACTAAGGGATAACGATAAGAGAAGGGTTGAGCCATCAAGACCATCGCTTCATAGCAGGCTGAATCGCCGTGTGGATGGTATTTACCCAGCACATCACCCACGGTGCGTGCAGATTTTTTATGCTTAGACGCGGCTGACAAACCCAATTCCGACATCGCATACACAATACGGCGCTGCACCGGCTTCAGGCCATCACCCAAGTGCGGCAAGGCACGATCCAAAATGACATACATGGAATAATCCAAGTAGGCTTTTTCGGTATAGGTTTGTAAAGGTAGAGTCTCGATCCCGTCGTAGTTCATGCTAATCCTTCTTGTTTTGGCTGCGCACATTATAGCAGTTGAGCGCTACAAGGACGAACCTACCCAGTCGCCAAGCGGTTTTATAAAAATATAAATTTCTCTATTAGCGCTCCTATTTTTTAAATCATTGCCTATACTTTTTAAAACCCCGCTTAATCCTAATAACTTGTTAGCTAGTGGTAATTTACCACCCACTACTAAACCTCTCAGCCCACGCTTTGTGTTTTATTAACCTGCTTACTTACTTGCGAAACAGGAGGTTTTTTAATGAATTCGATTATTGACTTTCTCAATAATATTTTATGGAGTTATGTGCTGCTGTATGGCCTATTAGCTGCCGGACTTTATTTCACGATTCGCCTGCGCTTCATCCAATTTGTACATATCGGTGAATTTTTTCGAGTCGCCTTCCGCCGCAAAACCGAAGATGCGCATGGTATTTCACCCTTTCAAGCTTTGATGATTTCTTTAGCCTCACGGGTCGGAACCGGGAATATTGCTGGGGTTGCGGTCGCGCTTTATCTAGGAGGGCCGGGAGCTATTTTTTGGATGTGGATTGTAGCTATTTTAGGCATGGCGACTGCTTATTCAGAATCCTCGCTAGCTCAGCTATTTAAAATCAAAGCGCCTGAAGGTTATCGGGGTGGGCCTGCTTTTTATATTTCCAAGGGTTTAGGGATGCCTTGGTTAGCCGCTATATTTTCAGTGTGCTTGCTTATTTCTTTTGGTTTAGTTTTCAATGCTGTGCAGACCAATTCAATGGCTGATGCTTTTGTCACTGCGTTTCATATTCCTAAATACGCGACTGGTTTAATTGTCGCAGCCTTAGCAGGTATTGTTATTTTTGGTGGTATTCGTCAAGTCGCGCATGTAGCAGGCATTTTAGTGCCCTTTATGGCGGTCGCTTATATCCTCATGGCCGTGTATGTTGTTCTCACTAATTTAGAGTATGTGCCGGTGGTTTTTGGTGCCATTTTTCGCAGTGCTTTTGGTTTAGATGAAGCGATTGGTGGCATCTTTGGCGGAATGGCGGCAGCGGTATTGAATGGGGTTAAACGTGGCTTATTCTCCAATGAAGCCGGAATGGGTTCAGCGCCGAATATTGCAGCCGCCGCCACGCCTTCCCCTCATCACCCTTCTAGCCAAGGCTTTGTACAATCCTTCGGCGTGGTTATTGATACTCTGTTAGTTTGTAGCGCTACGGCTTTCATGATTTTAATTGCTGATGTCTTAAAACCCGGCTCTGGAGTAACAGGCATTCAATTAACTCAACAAGCGATGGAAGTGCATTTAGGCTCATTTGGAAAACACTTTATCGCTATCGCCATTGCCTGCTTTGCCTTTACTTCAATCATTGGCAATTACAGCTACGCCGAAAGCGCGATGGTGTTCTTAAAGCAGGATAGTAAATGGAAAATCGCCGGTCTGCGGATTGCCCTGATGCTAGTCGTGTTCTGGGGTGCTATCCAATCGGTACAGACGGTATTTAATTTTGCCGATGTTTCCATGGGTTTAATGGCAGTGATCAACTTGATTGCCATTGTCTTACTGTCAAATATTGTAGTGAAACTCACCAAGAATTATTTCAAGCAGCGCAAGCAAGGGATAGATCCACGCTTTGATGTGCATGATATTCCTGAAGTCCTAAATGAAGTTGACGCTACGATCTGGAAACGCTAGTTCTAGCAAGCGAAGTGGAGGTGTAGAGCCTCCATTTTTCAAATTTTAAAAAGGTCAGCCCAAGAAATTAGAGACTAGCTTAATCTGCTCAGGCGTCGCCAACGCAGGCGCATGCCCCGCTTTAGGAATCACCACCGCTTGAGCGTTTGGATTCTCTGCCAGCATTTTTTCTACTTGATCGGGCAACAATAAATCAGATTGCTCGCCCCGAATAATCAAAATCGGGCAAGCAAGGTGCGGCCAGACTGGCCATAAGGTTTCTTCACCCGTGTAGTTTTCAAACGGTAACACTAAGCGCACATCATAATGCAGTGTAATTTGCCCATTCTCAGTGCAGCGCGCCGAAGTCATTGCCATTCGCCGCCAAAAGGCGTCGGTATTTTCCCCGAATGGTACGTAGATTTGTCGCAGCCAAGCTTCTAATTCACTCACACTATTAAAGCTGGGTTGTGAGCCAGCATAAGTACGAATCCGCTCCACTGCAGCGAGAGGTACGGCTGGGCCTACATCATTCAGCACTAGCTTTTGCATGCGCTCAGGAGCCAGTGCAGCAACCACCATCCCAATCAGGCCGCCCATGGAAGTGCCCACCCATTTAAACTGTCCAATGCCGAGTTGATTCGCTAAATCCAAAGCAATTTGCGCATAAAACGGCACGGTATAATGCTGGAGAGGATCATCGCTCCACTGCGACAAACCACGCCCCGGTGTATCAGGGCAAATAACGCGATAGCGTGTTGATAAAGCCTCTGCCAACTCATCAAAATCACGTCCAGTACGGGTCAAACCATGCCAGCAAATCACTACAGGTGCGTCTGGCTCACCCCATTCCATATAGTGAATTTCAAGATTTTGACAAGTAATAAAATGATGGCTAGCTGACATAAGTTTTTTCCTAGAAGACAAGCAAGCTAAGCATAGTTGGCTTTAGGATTTTTTGACAACCAAATAAACGCCTGCCACTGTTAAGCCAATCGCAGCAACCGCAATTAAGGGTAAGGATTCATTAAATAACAGCCAAGCTTCGATACTGGTCGCCGCAGGTACTAAATAGAAATAACTCGCAACTTTGGCGGCTTCACCCTCGCGAATCATATACATCAGCAATAAAATCGCGGTGACTGACAAGCCTATCACCAACCAAGCCAAGGCTAAAATCAACTGCCTATCCCAAATTACTACCCGAGTTTCAAAGCTATAAGCCAAGATAGCCATAAAAACTGCCGTGCTCACATATTGCCAAAGTGAGCCTGCTACTAAATTCACGCCGCCCCCAAAA
The DNA here is from genome assembly GCA_049292455.1 of Thiolinea sp. Lineage (GTDB taxonomy): Bacteria > Pseudomonadota > Gammaproteobacteria > Thiotrichales > Thiotrichaceae > Thiolinea. The sequence goes on along the minus strand of JBATRF010000008.1, from coordinate 234,284 downwards.
CGTTTTTGATAGAGAGTGCCGAAAGAAATAGCAAATAAAGCCAGGACCGCTGCCGCTAAAGCAGTGCCATTTAAAGGTGCATCACCATATTCACGAGTGCTGAGCACAACGATAGCCACCCCAACCAGACCCAAAGCAAAACCTAACCACTGGCGAGGCAACAAACGCTCGCCAAACAGCCGCCAACTCAATAAAGCCGTCAAAAGTGGCTGAATACCCACCACAATCGCAGTAATACCCGCAGGCATGCCCCATTTAATCGCAGCGAACACCCCACCCAAATATACGCCATGCATCAATAAGCCCGTCACCATTTGGTGGCTAGCTTGCTGCCAAGTCGGCCATTGCACACGTAAGATAAGACATAGCAACAAAAATACCGCTATGGTCCACAGCATCCGAATAAACAGCAAATAGAAAGGCTCAATAAAAGGCAGCGCATACTTCGCACCGATAAACCCAGTACTCCATAAAAATACAAATAAAAATGGAATGGCTTGGATAAAGGCGCGATGTAGGCTACTTTTCAATCTGTTAACCTTTTATTGAGGGGCTTGAGTATTCATTTGCTGCAATTGCTTGAGCATTTCCAAAGTTTCTTTGGGCACATCATCACTTTCTTCTAATTGCTGCATAATTTCTGGAGTCATACCCTGCTCCTGAATTTGCTTCATTAAATCCGGTGGAATCCCTAAGTCGGCATCAGGTGCTGCCATGCTCGGCATTTGCGGGAAGAATTTAGCCGGTAAAGCAGTGAACTCAATCGGTGTGCCATTGAGTTCTGCCTTTTCACCTAAGAGCTTCAACTGCAACTTGTATTGGTCGTTGGCTTCAACAATTGCTTTTTGCTCTAAAGGATAGCCCATCAACATCCCCAAGTCTTCGGGCACAGCGCCTTTATCCGCAGTTAGCTCTAAACTACCCGTCACTAAACGCCCCCATTCTTGTGGACCATACAGCATCAGATCATTTAGCTTCAACGGGGTCGCGCTACCCGCATACGTCAAATCAGCAATACCCGCCACTTTGCCTTTCGCTAATTGCACATTCACGTCGTAACGTAATTTAGACTGGCCTGCTTGCAGAACTTTATTCAGCACAACATCTAACAACTCTTCGGTTAATTGTTGAGCCTCCTGAGCTAATTGCTGTTGCTGCTTTTGGCCTTCTGGCAATTCGGTAGCGGTTTCATCCACTAGCATTTTTTCTTGCAAGGCTTGAAGCTTTACCTGTAGCGCTTGGATTTCTTTCAAGCCTTCTAATTTGAAGCCTGCATAATCAACCTTTAGATCCAGCTGCTTGACTGGCAGCTCTTCGCCTTGTGCGCTTTTGCCTTGAATATTAGTGACATGGAAGGAACCCGAACCTTGCAAAGCATTATTTTGCTCAGTCGTGGTCGAATCGACACCGATATCCATCGTAATGGGTTGAGTTTCTCCAGCGGTTAGCAGGCTAATTCCTGGCATTTTCACCGTGAAGTTTTCTAAGCCACCAGCAATCGGCCCCAAACGTCCTTGCACATCCATGCTGGGCACAGTGAAGGTGGTATTCGCATCACGCACTTCAAAAGTATTAGCCTTAAAGCTAAACGGACCGGCTTTTTCAGTGACCGAAATATCACCGCTAAAGTCCGCTCCTGCCCATTTAATATTCGCCCCTGTTTCATCCAACTGAGCATTCAGTGGGCTAAACGTCGCAGTAGCATGCATAACTTTATCGAAACCAATTCTAGTTTCTGTCACAAAGGGTTCTTTACCCGCAAATGCTTTCTCCACAAAGGCTTTTGACTCTGCCGGCAAACTTGCGGTATCTAAGCGTGATGACCAATGCGAAACGCCCAAGCCTACACCATTGCCAAACAGTACAGGGCCATGTTTGATCTTGTGGTTGAACTGCATATTATTGAGCCAGCGCCCCATCAGAGGATCAGTCACTAGCACGCGTGTGACTGCATCAGCACCCAATAAAGAACGATCATAGCTGACTAATTCTTGGCGAATGCCTTGAGCCGCACTTTGCTCATTGGCTTGCTCAATTTGAGCACGCACAATCGTTTCGGTTTCTTTACCGACATACCAAGTGCCACCTAACCAAGCAGCTCCACCCACTGCGACTAAGGCAGCGATGACTACAGCTAGTTTTTTCATTGTAATCTCCTAATTTTTAATATTAATTGAGCTACTTGAGCTTAAAACTTTTAAACCACGCAAGCGGCGCAGTTCTGACTAAATCACTAATTAACGTCCTAACATTTGCCGAAACGATAGGCCGGTTAAACGTAAGATTATAAAATAACTTGCTATCGATAAGGCAATTAATCCGCCCAGAGCGCTTAAACGCAGCAAAGTACTGGCCGTTTGCCACCAAATTGCTTCTGGCATAGCGAACCATACCAAGCTCCCCATCACACTAGCAGCGGCAGCAATGCGTAATAAATGCTTAGCCCAGCCACCTTGAGCTGCAAAAATGCCTTCTTTATAAAGGGTATAGAATAATAAACCAGCATTTACGTAACCCGCTAAGGCCGTTGCTAAGGCCAAGCCTGCATGTGCACCTGCCGTCCCCGATAAAAACCACGGTAAGACAATCAAGACGTTCAGCAGCATATTGGCGAAAATCGAAATAATCCCAATCTTCACCGGTGTTTTAGTATCTTGGCGAGAATAAAAACCGGGCGCTAATACTTTCACTAAAATGAAAGCCGGTAAACCAAAAGCATACGTCATCAAGCTTAAAGCAGACATTTGCACATCGCTCCACTTAAATTCGCCATACATCATTACTGCCGCCAGAATGGGTTCAGCTAACAGCATTAAGCCCAACGTAGCAGGAATAGCGATTAATACGGCTAAGCGCAAAGCCCAATCCATCGTGCTGCGGAACTGGCTGGCATCGGCTTTAGCATGATCACTAGACAACTTCGGCAAAATCACCGTGCCTAAAGCCACCCCAAAAATCGCCAGCGGTAACTCGACAAACCGATCCGAGTAATACAGCCAAGAAATGCTACCTACTACTAAATAGGAAGCAATCACTGTATTAATCACCAAATTCAACTGTGCTACTGAAGATCCAAATAAAGCCGGAATCATCAAGCGCATCACTCGCTTGACTCCATCATGAGCGCGGCGAATTTTAAACCGAGGGAGCAAACCTAATCTAAACAAAGCGGGTAATTGAAATAAAAACTGCACTACCCCTGCGACAAATACCCCCCAAGCTAACGCTAATACCGGCTCATCGAAATACGGTGGCCCCCAAATCGCAAAAGCAATCATCACCACATTCAATAAAGCAGGCGTAATCGCAGGAACCGCAAATTTGCCAAAGGTATTAAGAATCCCACCCACTAAACCCGCCAGCGAGATAAACAAAATATAAGGAAACGTAATTCGCAGCATTTCAGCCGCTAAATCAGGGCGAGCACCTGCTTGTTTACTAAAGCCAGGTGCGAAAATCTCCACCATCAACGGCGCTGCCATCATCCCAATCGAAGTAATCAGCAGCAAAATTAAACCTAAAGTACCCGCCACATAATCAATCAGATCACGTAAAGCTTCACGGCTTTGTTTTTCTTTGTATTCAGCCAGAATCGGTACGAAAGCCAGCGCAAACGCACCTTCTGCAAAGAAGCGCCGTAATAAATTCGGAATTTTAAAGGCCACGAAAAACGCATCAGTCGCACCATCAACCGGGAAATAGCGCGCAACCACAGCATCGCGAATTAAACCTAAAACTCGCGAAATCATAGTCATGGCGCTGATGACCGCACCGGAACGCAACAGGCGACTCATAGTTGATGGCTAGTCCTTCAAATCAAAGGCGCTGATTCTGCATCAATCATGTGCAAAGGTCATGCAGAAGCTGTGATTTTTTTTCTAAGCCCCAAGCTCTGATTGCCAACTAGCTGCATTGCAGCCTAAGCCGAGATCAGGCAAGCTGCCGCCTTTTAGCCCTTGGGGTTAGCACATGGCCTTTTTAAACGGAATAACACTGCTATTAATTTACCAATTAATCGGCGAGTTAATCGCGCGCTGGTTTAAACTACCCATCCCAGGCCCTGTATTAGGGATGGCTTTATTGTTCATTAGCCTAATCCTTTATAAACGCGTACCTGAAGCATTGGAGGTAGCCTCTACGGCTTTATTGAGCCATTTATCCTTACTGTTTATTCCTGCGGGTGTCGGCCTAATGCTCTACTTCGATGCCATTGCTAAAGAATGGCTGCCGATTATAGTCACTTTGATTTTTAGCACGTTGATTAGCATGGCTGTGATTGCACTTTGCATGCAGTCCCTAATGAAGGTTTTTAAACCCAAAGCAGATTCAGCTCATGAAGCAGAATGAGTTTTTAGACATTTGGGTCTATCTTTCAACCACACCACTCTTGGGTCTAACTGCAACGTTGTTAGCTTATGTGCTCGCCTATCGCTTGTATACTTACTGCCGCTCCTCACCGCTGGCGAATCCAGTAGCGATTGCCATTGCCGCTTTAATTGCTTTATTGCTAGCCACTAAAACGCCTTACCAAGATTATTTTGATGGTGCTAAATTCGTCCACTTTTTACTGGGTCCAGCCACTGTCGCCTTAGCGATTCCTTTATATAAACAGCTTGAAACTATTAAGCGTGTTTTTATTCCACTGATCCTGTCCTTAATCGTTGGTGTTTTTGTAGGTGCGGTCACCGCGATTTATATTGGCAAATTATTTGGCGCTTCCAAACCTACTTTACTCTCACTCGCCCCTAAATCAGTCACTTCACCGGTAGCGATGAGTATTGCCGAGCATATTGGCGGCTTGCCCTCACTCACTGCTGCCTTAGTCGTCTCTACCGGCATTGTGGGTGCAGTGTTCGGCCCAAGCTTATTGCAATGGCTGAAAATTCAAGATCCTAGTGTGATGGGCGTAGCACTCGGAGTCACTGCACATGGAGTCGGCACTTCGCGGGCTTTTCAGCTTTCAGCACAAATGGGCGCCTTTGCAGGCTTATCGATGGCGCTATCTGCACTGGCTAACTCCATTATGTTGCCGTGGATTGTCAGTTGGCTGCCCTTTTAAGCAAGGCTTGCTTGGCAAGATTGAAGGGTCTAAAGTGTCGGCCACTTATTTCGAGCTTGGAAATCGCTGCATGAGTACTTCTAGTGAAGTCGTAAGCTTCCCACGGCGCATGGCGGCTGTGTTCTATGACACTCTGCTAATTGGCATCACCACCGCTATTATCGGCGGCATTCTGGCGACCCTCATCAGCCATCTTGCGGGCATTGAATTGCATCCCGGTTCGCCACTGTCCAATTTGCTATTTATTGTTGATTTAGTCATCGCCTTTTTCTTGTTCGGCTGGTTTTGGACGCATGGTGGACAAACTTTAGGAATGCGCGCTTGGAAGATTCAAGTCGTCACCGATGATGGCTCTGCTTTTCGCTGGCCGCATGCATTTTTTCGCTATGTAGGTGCTTTATTTAGTTGGATGGCTTTGGGTGTTGGTTTTTGGATTGCTATTTTCGATCCCAATCATCTGACTTGGCATGATCGGTTTTCTCGAACTCATTTGGTGAGAACATCCGTATAAAGCGCACAAAGTCAAGTGACTTTTTACCCAAATTAGCCACTTATAAAACTATAATAATTGACCTATAACTAGAATAAATTTTCAAGCCTATCTTTTCACTCATAAAACTTAGGTTTGGAGCTTGGTCGATATGTGTTAAATCCAATAATAACCTTAAGGATTCAGTATGAACTTTCAGTTTCAGGCTAACGCTCACCCAGCAAGTACGAATGCTGATTGTGTGGTGGTAGGCGTTTATAAAGGCAATGAACTTTCCCAAGCAGCAGCGCAATTAGATACTGCCAGCTCAGGGGCAATCACTAGCCATTTAGAATTAGGCGATTTTAGCGGTGAAAAAAATCGCACGAGCATGCTCTATCAACTCGCTGGGGTAGCCGCTAAACGGGTACTTTTAGTGGGTTTAGGTGAACGTGACAAACTCACAGTAGATACGCTGACTCAAGCTACTTATTGTGCTGCAGCTAACTTAAAAGCCACTAAAGTTAACCAAGTTATTTCTTTTCTGACTGATGAAGCTACTCAAGATGGGGCTGAAGCTGCGGTTCGCCAATCCATTACTGCAGTAGCGGATACTTTTTATAGTTTCAATGACTTCAAAAGCAATAAAGAGGAAATTCCTACCCCTCAACTTGCTCACTGGACTCTTGCCCAGCAAGCTAACACTGATTTAGCACAAGCAACGCGCCAAGGCATTGCCATTGCAGAAGGCATGAAGCTCTGCCGTGATCTAGCCAATAGCCCCGGCAATGTTTGCACCCCGACTTATCTTGCGAAAGCAGCCCTCAAACTCGGCCACTCCCAAGCTAATCTAGAAGTCGAAGTGCTCGAAGAAACGCATATGGCTGAATTGGGCATGGGTTCCTTCCTATCGGTTTCGAAAGGCAGTGAAGAGCCAGGCAAAATGATCATCCTGCAATATAAAGGTGGTCAAGAAGGCGCTGCACCTGTTGTATTAGTCGGCAAAGGCATTACCTTTGATACTGGCGGCATTTCCCTCAAGCCCGGTGCGGCGATGGATGAAATGAAGTTCGATATGACCGGCGCGGCCAGTGTATTAGGCACGCTCGCCGCCTGTGTCTCTATGCAACTGCCACTGAATGTGATTGGCGTGTTAGCAGCTGCCGAAAATATGCCAAGTGGCAAAGCCAGCAAACCCGGTGATATTGTCACCAGTATGGCAGGCAAAACCATTGAAATTCTTAATACCGATGCCGAAGGTCGCCTAGTATTGTGTGACGCACTGACTTATGTTGAGCGTTTTAATCCAAGTGCTGTGATTGATATTGCGACGCTAACAGGCGCTTGTATTACTGCTTTAGGCCATCACACTTCAGGCTTATTAAGTAATAACGATGAGCTAGCCAATGAAGTCTTAAGCGCAGGCAAACAAGCCAATGATGAAGCTTGGCGTTTACCAATGGGCGAAAAATATCAGGAACAACTAAAAAGTAATTTCGCGGATATGGCCAATATCGGTGGCCCACCAGCCGGTACTATTACCGCAGCCTGCTTCTTAGCGCGCTTTACTGAAAGCTATCCTTGGGTGCATTTGGATATTGCCGGAACTGCCTGGAAAAGTGGTGCAGCCAAAGGCTCAACAGGTCGCCCGGTACCTTTGCTCTGCCAATGGCTGATTAATCGGGCACAATAATTGACGCGTATTGCTTTTTACGTTGGGCAATCCAATAACTTACAGGCACGGCTACTGCTGGCCTGTAAGTTAGTTGAGAAAGCACTCGCCCAAGATATGCAGATTTATATCCATACGGATCATTTCAATACCAGTACACGCATGGATGAATTGCTTTGGACTTATAATGATTTAAGCTTTATCCCACATGCAATAGCGCCCAGTACTGAGCAAGGACTCAAGGTTTTAATCGGTCACGACAACGAGCCACCCGAACCTTGCGAGTTTTTGATTAACCTCTCCAATGAAATACCGAGCTTCCTTGAGCGCTTTGAGCGCATGGCTGAAGTCTTGGATCAAGAAGAGGCTATTTTGGTCGCTGGTCGCAATCGTTACCAACTTTATCGGAAGCAAGGCTATAATCTAGACTATCATCAGTTGTGATGAGTAGAGAGACTGCTTGCATAAAAAATACTATTGGCATACGACATGAGTAGCAGACAAGATTTAGAAAGCACCATACGCATTCCAGTGATTACGGATTTAGTGCGCCCCGGTGATCGAGAAGTGATTAAACGCACTAAAGCGGGTGCGAATGCTGAATATCAAAAGCATTTTGAGCGCCGCTTAAAAGAGCGAATTGATGAATTGCAATCTGCCACCGGGCAAGATGAATATTCCGGTTTAGCCCGTGCGCATGCGATTCGTTCTGAACAGCAAGATGCAGACAATGTATTAAGCCTGAATCAGACTTATGAGCAAGATATGGATCAGCGCCGCCAAGAGTTGCTGCGTGAACTATCCTCGATGTTAAAGTAAAAATTTTCTCCTAATCGCGTTATAATCCGCTCTTTTCAGCATTCTTGATAAAGAGCGGACATGGATAAGACCTACCAACCTCAAGCACTCGAACAGCGCCTCTACCAAAACTGGGAGCAGCAGGGCTATTTCAAGCCCAGTGGCATGGGTCAGCCTTTCTGTATCATGATTCCTCCGCCGAATGTCACAGGCACTTTGCACATGGGGCATGGCTTCAATCAAACCGTGATCGACATCTTCACCCGCTATCATCGTATGCAGGGTGACAATACCCTTTACCAACCCGGTACGGATCACGCGGGCATTGCTACGCAAATGGTAGTCGAGCGCCGTGTGAATGCGGAAGGCAAAACCCGCCATGATTTTGGCCGCAGCGCCTTTATTGAAAAAATCTGGGAATGGAAAGGTGAATCGGGCGACACGATCAATCGCCAATTGCGTCGCTTAGGCACTTCGCCGGATTGGAGCCGTGAACGCTTCACGATGGATGAAGGCTTGTCTGCTGCCGTGGTTGAAGTATTCGTGCGCCTGCATGAAGAAGGCTTGATCTATCGTGGTAAGCGCCTAGTCAATTGGGACACCGTTTTACAGACTGCCGTTTCTGATTTGGAAGTTATTTCGGAAGAAGAAAATGGTTCGATGTGGCATTTCCGCTATCCGCTGGCGGATGCGAACGGTCAAGCCACCAGTGAATATTTAATTGTTGCTACCACCCGCCCTGAAACCATGCTAGGCGATAGCGCGGTGGCGGTTCATCCTGAAGATGAGCGCTATAAACATTTGATTGGTAAGCAAGTAGTACTGCCTTTGGTAGGGCGCTTAATTCCCATTGTGGGCGATGAATATGCTGATCCCGAAAAAGGTACAGGCTGCGTCAAAATCACCCCAGCCCACGATTTTAATGACTATCAAGTTGGCAAACGCCATCAGCTTGAGTTGATTAATATTTTCACCAAAGACGCGCATATTAATGAGATTGCGCCAGAAAAATATCGCGGCTTAGAGCGCTATGCCGCGCGTAAGCAAATCGTGGCGGATTTGGATGCGCTTGGCTTAGTGGCGGAAATCAAAGAACATAAGTTGATGGTTCCGCGCGGTGATCGTTCCGGCACAGTCATTGAGCCTTACCTCACCGATCAATGGTATATCGACCTCACTAGCGATACGCTGGCTGATGGTCGTCCGGGCGGTAAAACCGCTTTAGCACAACCTGCGATTGATGTCGTGAAAAATGGCGAAGTGCGCTTTATCCCGAATAATTGGATCAACACCTATAACCAGTGGATGGATAATCTGGAAGATTGGTGTATTTCACGCCAGCTTTGGTGGGGGCATCAAATTCCAGCTTGGTATGACGATGCGGGTAATATTTATGTCGGGCGCAATGAAGTCGAAGTGCGCAGCAAGCATAATTTGTCGGAAGTCGTAACGCTTACCCAAGACTCTGACGTGTTGGATACATGGTTCTCCTCCGCCTTGTGGCCCTTCTCTACTTTGGGCTGGCCGAATACGGAAGACCCTGCTTTAAAAGCGTTTTATCCGAACAGCAGTTTGGTCACTGGCTTCGACATTATTTTCTTCTGGGTCGCGCGTATGATCATCATGGGCAAAAAGTTCATGGGCGATGTGCCATTCCGCGATGTTTATATTCATGGCTTGGTGCGCGACGCAGAAGGCCAGAAAATGTCGAAATCCAAGGGCAATGTGTTGGATCCGCTGGATTTGATTGATGGCATTGACTTGGAAACCTTGGTCAAAAAGCGCACCACTGGCCTGATGAATCCGAAAGATGCGCCGAAAATTGAGAAAGCCACGCGCAAACAATTCCCTGACGGCATCGAAGCGCATGGCACAGATGCTTTGCGTTTCACTTTTGCCTCCTTCGCCACCGCCGGTCGTGACATTCGCTTCGACTTGCAACGCTTGGAAGGCTATCGCAATTTCTGCAATAAATTGTGGAATGCGGCGCGTTATGTGCTGATGCAATGCGAAGAGCAAGACACTGGGTTGGATGAAAAATCACCAGTTGAATTATCCATTGCCGATCGCTGGATTCGCGCCAAACTGCAAACGGTTGAGACGGAAGTGAAAGATCATTTCGACAACTATCGCTTCGACTTGGCGTCACAAGCGCTGTATGAATTCACTTGGTACGAATACTGCGACTGGTATCTGGAACTGACCAAGCCCGTTTTAAGCAAAAACAATAGCAATGAAGCCGCCAAACGTGGCACACGCCGAACTTTGGTACGCGTCCTCGAAGTCACGCTGCGCATGCTACACCCGATTATGCCGTTTATTACTGAAGAAATTTGGTTAAGTATCAAAGGCATGGCAGGTAAAACTGGCGACACTATCATGCTAGAACCTTGGCCACTGGCGGATCAAAGCAAGATGGATACGGCAGCGCTTGCCGAAATCGAATGGCTGAAAACCTTCATTATGGGTATTCGCCGTATTCGCTCCGAAATGGATATTAAACCCGGACAAGTGCTGGGTATTCTGCTGCAAAACTGGAACGAAACTGACCAAGCACATTACGCCGACACCGAAAAAGAAATCCAAAGCCTCGCTAAAGTCGGCAATGTGACTTGGCTAGCTAAAGACGCCAATGCCCCCGAATCCGCCACCGCTTTAGTCGGCGAAATGCAGATTCTGATTCCACTCGCGGGATTAATCGATAAAGACGCAGAAATTGCGCGCTTGACTAAAGAAATCGAGAAAATCGAGAAAAATTTAGCAGGTGTGGAAGCGCGTTTGAATAATCCTGCCTTTGTGGAAAAAGCTAAGCCGAAGGTGATTGAAGTGACACGGAAACAGGTTGAGGAACAACGGGTTGCACTGGGGCAATTGCAGGGGCAGTTGGAGAAGATGCGGTTGCTGTAATAAAAATTTAAAACTACACTTTGAGTCTGGTAGAAATAAACCGCTATCAGACTTGAAGCATGAATGAGCTAACTGCTACTGACATACAACATCAGCTCCTTTCATGTTTACTACCCCATAGCGCTCACACTCGTCTTTTGTTAAAGGGCGGTTTTCAGCAAAAGTTTGACCTACTTCGGCGATACGCTCTTTTAGTGAACCTGGAAAAACCTTCCACACTCTTACTGTGTTATCAGATGCTGATGTTACAACTTGGCGGCCATCAGGACTGATATCGATATCATGGATAATGCCTTGATGCCCTTCATAAGTTGCCAACAAAGCACCTGTTTCTACATCCCATAACTTGAATGTTTGATCATCAGCGATAGTTGCCAGCTGCTTTGCATCGGCTGAAAACTTAGCTTTGCGCACAGCGCCCGCATGGCCTTTCAAAATCGCATGAGGTTTAAAGCTGTTGGTTTCCCATAAAATAACCTGTTTATCTTCTGAGGCGGTCACTAGATAATTACCTTGCTGGCTCCAGCTCGCATCATTCACGTAACTCTTATGCTGATCAAGTGTAGCCAGCAGACCTCCTGTAGCTATATCCCAAATCTTCGCAGTATAGTCTTCTGAGGCAGTAACAACCTTGGTTCCATCAGGGCTAAAACTAGCCGTAAAAATGCTACCCTGATGCCCTTCTAAGCTATTAAGCAATTGTCCGGTGTTGATATCCCAGACTTTGGCTGTTGCATCCGTAGAAGCTGTCAATAACCGACTACCATCTGGGCTAAAACTAGCCGCTACTATAGAACCTGTATGTCCAACGAGATTATGGATTACTTTACCTGCTTCTATATCCCAAAGTTTAGCGCTGGCATCATGAGAGGCTGTTAATACATATTTTTCATCTGACGAAAAAGCAGCTGAAGAAACGCCACTCTCATGTCCTTGTAAAGTCTGCAATAGCTTGCCTGTTTCAGTGTCCCAAATTTTTGCGGTATTGTCCCAAGCCCCTGTTATTATTTTTTTGCCGTTGTTGTTGAATGTAATAGAGGCAACATGCTCTGTATGACCCGTTAGACGTCTAGCCACTTGGCCTGTAACTAAAGACTGAAGCGCAACTATATTACCGTCTAACAGAGTAACGACTGTATTGCCATCGGGGGATATGTTTGCTTTTTCTCCACGTTGTTCGTTGGAAAATATAAACATTTGCTTGTTTCCAACATCCCAAAGATTGAATGCTCGATTTGAATATAGGCTATCATTTTCAGTACTATCACTATCTTTACCAAAACTAGTGTTAGGCCGATCTATTTCTAAAGCCACTATACTGCCCAGTTTATTTATTAACACCGGCTTATACGAATAGCTGCTATCCTTCTCGTTTTTCATTAAATTTTTTAAAGGCTTGCCAGTATTGTAATTAAAAAGCTTTAAGATTCCTTTTTCTTTAAAAATCATTAAGCTACCATTTCCTGATAAACCAAAAATATCTATATCATCAGGATATATGGATGTTTTAAGAGCATTAGTTTCTAAATCAAAAATCTCAATCCTATTAGATTCACTATAATCACTAAGACAGATTGCATTTTTCAAAAAACCATCAACTTTAAAATTAGTAGTATATTTAGAACAAATAACTTTAAAACTTCTTTTTTCCAAATCGACAATTAATACTCCGCGCCCTTCAGCATCTGTTTTTATTGCTTCAGAAAAACTACCATTGATTCCTAGAATTCTATAATTATCATAAAATACTCCATGGCTAAGAACTATTTTTTCTTTTTTATTTAGATACTCATTTAATAGCTCTTCGTCCTCAAAATAAAATAAGCCAAACCCAGCATTAGTATCATATATATGATCCGCTCCATAAGATTCGGAATAAATAATTTTTTTACTATTAGGACTAAAGTCCATTCTACCCAAATCCATATTCTCAATTACTTTATTTATTTTTCCCAATTTTAAATCAAATAGAATCGATCTGTATTTTTTATGATTATTTTCATAATTCAAAAAAATATATCTTTCATCAAAGTCAAATTTCAATATATGGGGAATCACTCCAATATAGCTCCATCTCTCTTCACCCTTTTCGTATAATTGGCTATTTACCTCTTGCTTTGAATATATTTTCTTATTAAATGCATCCCAAAAAGATAACACAAGATCTTTTTCAATTAAATCACCCAATCTTATTTCAACCAAATACGAATGATTTGTCGAAACATCTATATAAGCATCGTCCTCAGCCGTCGAAAACTCAAAAGACCAATCTTTAGATTTACTAGAAAAACTCCATCTAAAAAACTCACCTCCCTCTGTGCACAAAAAAATACCTGAGTCGTCTAAGCTAAAGGTATAATCTCTAAGACAATCTTGGGAAATATCATTAAAATTTGCCAGTTCTTTAAACGAAATCGTGCTTATAACCTTAGCCTTAGTCTCCTCAGTAAATATTAGAGCTAGGTTCCCACTAGGGCTTAAATGAATATTTAAATTTGTTAGCTCAGGCTTAAACTCAGCATATCGACTATAAATAGCCGTTGCTGCCTCATTAGTAATCTTTCCATCCTGCATATCACTATCTTTAGGCAAAGCCAACCAAGCTAGAGCTAGTGCTTTGTCATCACCAGTTTGCGCCCTTACACTTTCGGCCTCTAAAGCAACACGGCGCGCCTCACTTTCAATACTAGCTCGTGTTGCTTGTTGGTTTGCGGTGGTAGCACGTTCTGCTTCACTTTTGGCTTGCTCAGTGGCTGCCTCGGCGCGCTCTGCTTCGCTTTTGGCTTGCTCTAGGGCTGCTTCAGCACGTGCTGCCTCGTCCTTAGCCTTTTCTGTTGCTAGCTCCGCACGCTCAGCCTCATTCCTAGCCTGCTCAGTAGCCGCTTCGGCACGTTCTGTTTCAGCCTTTGCTTGCTGGCTAGCGGTATTAGCACGCTCTGCTTCAACTTTCGCTTGCTGCCAATTATTGTAAGCGAAATAACCAGCTAAAGCGGTCACACTTGCTAAAACTCCCAATAGAACAGCTAAGCGACGCATCTTACGTGAGGATTTTTGAGCTGTGTCAGCGATCTTTTTTTCAGCTTCTGCTGCAGCAATCGCAGCATCTTCACGAGCTTTGGCTGCTGTTAACTCAGCTTGTTGTCTAATCTGCTGCTCTGCCTGCTCTTGTGCAAGTCGCTGTTGCTCAGCATCAAGTGAGACTTGAATAAATGTTTTGTCAGATTCACTAATATTTTCTAAGCGAGCTTCCAGAAAACCTTGTGCAATCACCAAAGATCTGCCTGTTAATAGGTCACCTTCATTGCGCTCATGCAGCTTTCTAGCTCTACCAATTTGCTCACGCCACTCCAGAAAGCCACGCTCGGCATCTAACCAGCCAGTCAATAAAGGCCATTCACGCAAAATAGCTTCGTGAGCAATTTCAAGTGTTCGAAGCTCACCTCGTTGATCTGTAATTAGCAGTCGCTGATTCACTAGAACATTCACTAAGGGCAAACATTCAACATCAAGTTCCGCTAGATTAGCGACACGCCGTGCAAATGCTCCAGCCTCATTAACACGCGCTAGATGGGGTAAAAAGGTACGGCGTAATAGCCGATCCAAATTGGCGGCATTAACGCCTGCCGCCAAAGCCTCTGCTCTTGCCTTGCTAGCGGCAACCTCTATAGCGCCTTTCACACCACCTAAACGACTGTAATCTACTAAACCTAGCTGTTTATCATTTAAACGCTCTTCATATAAACGCTCTAAAGTAAACGCTAATAAGGGTAAAGTATCGGCACCTTCTGAATCCTCCAGTAATTTAGCGGTTAAAGCAGGCTCGATCTGAAAGCCAAGCCGAATTGCTGGTCCCTCAATAACTTTTAATAAACCAGCAGAAGACATAGGGCTTAAATTAAAAGGTCTAAGTTGGTTTTGAGGTAAATTATTATCGGCTTGTAAGCGCGGGTAAACATCGGAACGAATGGCAATGACCAAGATAAAACTGCTATCCCTTTCCCAAATCGGCGTAAGCAATCTAAAAAAGCTAGCTACTTCTAACGCGCCTTCTGAATTATAAAGCTCTTCGCCTTGGTCAATAAACAAAACAACACTGGGTTGAGCACTTAAGGTATCAACAAACGAATGAATAGCAGCCTGCTTCAACCCAGTAAAAATGTTTAATAAAAATTCAGCATCATGTTCTACGGCTAAACGAATAGCAGCACGGGTACGTGGTAGCTCTGTCGATAAATGTTGTGAGCGCCTAATATCTGAACAAGCAGTCTCAAGTGCCTGCCATAAACCTTGTTTGCCCGATAAAATAGCATTAGCAGGCCGTATTGTTGGTAAAGCTATAAAATTATGATCATCACGGTTTAAGCGTGGCCACAAACCTGCACGCATTAGCGAAGACTTACCTGCTCCACTAGCACCCAAAATAACAAATAAGCGTCGGCGCCCTGTTGAGCGAACTTCTCTTAAAGTATCTAAAGCAGCCAAAACATCCGCATCGCGCCCAAACAATAAAGCTGCATCAGTTTCCGTCAGTGCATTTAAACCTGGATAAGGCTGACAATTAGCCGGTAAAGGAAAATTTTCAGGACCTGCACCTGCAGCCTCTAAAGCTCGTTTCAAGCGTATTTCGAACTCAGATAAGGAGGTGGCTACCTTTTGAATAACTTGATAGTTGTTGGCGATTTCAGCTGGAAGTTCATTAACCGCTAAGCCTTCATCAATGCGGATGGGAATACAAGGCTTACCATATTTTTCCGCAAGCAAGAACTCGTTCCAACAAGGTTTAGATGCTAACCAAGCACGAGATAACAATAAAATAACCGCTTCACATCGTCCTGCTGCATCTCGTAGAGCGTCGCGCCAACCCTCACCGCCACGTAACCCATGCTCAGGATCGACATCTACAAAAACGTCATCCTCCCAACCATTTTGCTCCAACCAGTGTTGGATACTGAGTGCCTCTGCGCGTTCTTTGCTTGAATAACTAATAAAGATTCTTGCCATACAAAATCCTTACTAAAAGACTACAAACTTAAGCATTGTTTTAGCGAAATTTAAAATGAAAACGCTCAGAGGGTGAACAAAACTTGGGAGAATCACCACAATACGCTGGAATTTTCTCTGGTTCATCTAAAGCATAGCCGTACTTTCGACAGCCAGACCTACCTTCTGAACAGGCTTGTAGGTAGTACAAAGGCCATACCCTTGTTTCAATATGATTCAAACCAACAAGATCATCTAGTTTAGCTTTAAAGAAAAACTGCTTTTTCTCAATTATAGGCTCTAGCTGAAAATGCTGAAGAGCAAAATCATAGTCAGTATCAGCCTTTCCCTCTTCCGCAATAGACGCTGTCAGGCCAATCATTAGAACTCCATTTAAAGATGGATCTTTAGCAGCTGGCTCACAGTCAACTGATAACTCAAATTGAGCAAAGGCTTCTTTTTCCTTATAACCAATAAGTTTTACCGTACAAGGCATATCACCTTCAGCATGTACCGAATTGGTTAAAAGAATTAAAACAATCGCAAAGCAAAAGGATAGATGCACTGATCTTGCTCGCA
Source organism: Thiolinea sp. (assembly GCA_049292455.1). Classification (GTDB taxonomy): domain Bacteria; phylum Pseudomonadota; class Gammaproteobacteria; order Thiotrichales; family Thiotrichaceae; genus Thiolinea. The sequence goes on along the minus strand of JBATRF010000008.1, from coordinate 217,820 downwards.
TAGACGACACCCGCATAAATGAGCTACGAGGGTAGTAGCACCTTGATTAATACTATAAAATCCCTCTGAGCTCAAATTTAATTTTAACGATTAATGCCCCGATTTATTTAACTTACGGGTTCTATGAATGAATATAATAACCAGTTTATTCCTTATATTAATAGTTACTGTGTGGTTAAGATTTTTTGTTATATTTTCTTTAGTTCTATACGATGCTCTTCAGAAGAATAAAAAAATAACTAATACCAAAGACCAACCAAGCCTCGATGAAGTTACTATCCTTATTCCAGCCTACCAAGAGGAAAATACAATTGAAAAAACGTTAAGGAGCGCTGAAAATCTTATTGCGTATGGCGCAAAATTAATCCTAGTTGATGATGGCTCTTCAGACAAAACACTCGAAAAACTCTCTGCATTTTTGCAGAAAAATAAAAATACGCATTTGATTAGACATGAAACTAATCAAGGAAAGGCCTTGGCCTTAAACTCTGGGCTTCAAGCGGTTAAAACTAGTTTAGTACTTACCTTAGATGCTGATACCAGTGTTGAAATTAGCGCAGTTCAAGCTGCAGTTGAAAGCCTGCTAAATGCCTCTCAACCTGAACAAGCGGCGGTGGTCGCTTTTGATGTTAGAGTTGCACGATCAGAGCAGCTTTTTCGCGAGTTACAAGCTTTGGAATATGATGCTTCTCTTAATTTTGAAAGACGGGGACAATCCATGCTTTCTGCTATTTCAGTAGCACCTGGCGCGGCTTCTTTGTGGAAAACCGCTGCTTTAAATCAGATAAGTGGTTTTTCAAATACCACTGTTACAGAAGATGTAGATGCAACCTTAAAGCTTGCTGCAATAGGTCAACGAACCCTACACTGCCCAAAAGCAGAGGCATTTACTGGTACGCCTATGACATTTTCCCAATTGATGGCACAACGCCGTCGTTGGTGTCTCGGGCACTACCAAAATATCCCACGCCACGTTAAATCTTTAGGAAAAGATTTAACTTTTACAAGTTTAACTTATCCAAACTTCCTCTTACTAAGTGCCTTCATGCCCTTTATGCTACTACTCAGCTTAATTACCTTATTTGCAGATTCTGGGACATGGAAAAACACATTAAGCTTTTTAACTATTTTTTGGCTTTTTACTATTTACTTACAGCGATGGATCGCATTAAGAATAATTAATCGCAAAACCAACCTAATAGCTTTCTTAACTGAGCCATTCAGCACTTTATTTTTTCATTTCTGTGCTATGACTATCACTCTATTTGCCTTAGTTAAAATTGGCCTCGGTATCAAACAAGATATTTGGTCATCTAGAGCTAGGTAGCAAAACTACTCTCTAAAGCCTTTCTCGAACTGTTGCCTGTTATTGATCTTTGGCTTAGCTAAACCATCGCCAACCTGCATTAACTTTTCGTAACACCCTTCCGTCTACCCTCTCCCTTTCGGTAAGCTTTTTTCAAGCAAAAGCATGTTAAGCTTTGGGTTTGCAAATTCGCCTAAAGCAGCCGCCGCAGCCTAGTGTTGCGCTGAATCTGCCTAAAATAATGCTTAGCTAGAGGGTTAGAGTTTTGAAACAATCAGTGTTGCAGATAGGAATGCGCTTAGTGTGGCTAGTGGTCTTGCTAATGCTTCCGTTCACAAGCATCCAAGCCGAAAGTAAATTATTTCCCTTTGATAAAAACGCAGCGAATCAAGAAAGCGCTCAACAAGGCGACCCGCTGCCGCCTGAGCAAGCCTTCACCCTCACTCCGCCCTTATATGATGGCAAGCAACTGCTATTACGCTGGGATTTACCTGAGCAAAAACTCTACCTTTATAAAGAAAAATTCACCGTGCGGGTGTTAAATCCCGAGCTAAAAACAGGTGAGCTGCAAATGCCCGCAGGCGAGCCGAAACAGGATGAGTTTTTCGGCAATGTGCATGTGATTCATAATTCCGCTGATTTGAAGTTGCCGATTGATCTTAGTGGCAAAACCAGTGGCAATTTACAAGTTGAGGTGGGCTGGCAAGGTTGCGACGGGGATTTGGGCGTTTGCTATCCACCTGAGCTTAAATATTTCAGTGCCAATATTCCAAGCGACCCTGCGAAACTCGCGCAAGGCTTTATCTTAGAGCCTAGCGAACCGCCTGCAACCGTTACAGCAGCTAATTCGAGCACAGCAGTTACCAATCTTCCGCCTGCGGTGATTAAATCTGAGCAAGACCAAATTGCCGATACTTTGGCTGATGGCAATTGGGCGCTTACTTTAGCGAGTTTCTTTGGTTTTGGTTTACTACTGTCCTTTACGCCTTGTGTATTCCCGATGATTCCGATTTTGTCAGGGATTATTGCTGGGCAGAAAAATTTAAGTACACGTGGCGCTTTTATGCTCTCGCTGGTTTATGTGTTAGCGATGGCCTTAACCTATACCTTAGCGGGGGTACTAGCAGGTTTATTCGGCGGCAACCTTCAGATGTATTTTCAAAACCCATGGATTTTAGGCAGCTTTGGCGTGGTGTTTATCTTGCTGGCTTTGTCGATGTTTGGTTTTTACGAACTGCAAATGCCTGCCAAATTTCAGCAGCGCTTAACCGAGCTTAGCAATAAGCAATCCGGCGGCAATTTAATCGGCGTTGCCATTATGGGCGTGCTCTCAGCCCTGATTGTTGGTCCTTGTGTGGCGGCTCCATTGGCGGGTGCTTTAATTTATATTGGTCAAAGTGGCGATGCTGTCTTAGGCGGCGCTGCTTTATTTATGCTGAGTCTCGGCATGGGTATTCCCTTATTAATCATTGGCACTTCGGCTGGAAAATTCTTGCCGCGTGCGGGTGCTTGGATGGAAAGCGTCAAAGCAGTCTTCGGGGTGATGCTGCTGGGCGTGGCGCTAACTTTACTAGAGCGCATCCTGCCAGAAATGGTCAGCATGTTCTTGTGGGCAGCACTCTTGATTATTTCTGCTGTGTATATGGGCGCTGTCTCACCGCTACCGGCTAATAGCAATGGTTGGCGTACTTTGTGGAAAGGCCTAGCGATTCTGCTGTTAATTCACGGAAGCCTAGTCGCAGTAGGCGCAGCAGCTGGCAATACAAGTGTTATCCAACCCTTGAAAGGCATTTTGAGTAGTGAGCAAGCGAATAAAATTAGCTTCAAAAGCGTTGCTAGCCCAGCCGAGTTAGCGCAAGCATTGAAGGATGCGCAAGGCAAGCCAGTGCTGTTCGACTTCTATGCTGATTGGTGCGTTAGCTGTAAAGAAATGGAGAAATACACCTTCACCGAACCTGCTGTACAGACTGCGCTAAAAGACTTTGTGCTCTTGCAAGCCGATTTAAGCACCACTACTAAAGCGCATCGTGAGCTACTTAAGCAATTTGGCCTCTATGGGCCACCGGGCATTATTATCTTTGATAAGAATGGACAAGAGCGTAAAAACTTGAGGGTGGTAGGCTTCATGAATGCAGATGCTTTTGCACAGCATGTGGGGCAAATTCAAAAGCCGCCTTAACTTGAATGGTTAGAAGCTGTAAATTTGCAGCTTCTATTGCCTAGCCATATCGTGCTTCACCTTGCTTACGAAAATCGCTAGGGGTCAATCCCTTCAGCTCCATAAAGCGGCGATTGAAGTTGGCGATATTATTAAAGCCGACGTTATAGCAGATGGTGCTGACATACTGATCGGTTTCCATCAGCAATTGGCAAGCGCGATTCACCCGTAAGCGATTCACGAAGTCGGTAAAGGTATTGCCAGTCGCTCGCCGAAAATAACGCGAAAAACGGCTCTCGCTCATGCCTACCCGCTTAGCAATATCAATCAGTGCAAATTGGTTCGCGTAATTAGCCGTAATGTAATCGACCACTTCGCTGATTTGTCGTAAGGAAGCATCATCATCAAAGCTTTGTAACTGGACATTCGACAGCAAACGATAATCATGATGACGCGCTAATAAGCTCAATAAAGCTACAAACTCACTAAAACGCTGCAAGCCCGAGGATTGGCGGATTTTTATGATACGTTCGTAGGCTTGCTCGCTCATATTCATGAACTCAATACCGTGTTTCGCACGCTCTAACAGCGGCAAAGCCTCACGTAATTCGGGCAAATACTCACTAGCTTGACGTAAAGGGCCATCAGAGAATTGCAGAGCAATATCACGAACCAATACACCCTCTTCCGGTAGCTCGCTGGAAATCCAGTTATGTGGTAAGCGTGGACCTGTGAGCACTAAATGTCCGGGTTCAAACCGACCAATATAGTCACCGACAAACACTTTGCCGGTGGTCTCAACAATCAGATGTAGCTCATATTCTTCATGGTAATGCCAGCGTATTAATTGGTTAGGAGCGCCATGTTCCAAGCAGCGAATATAGCCAAACGAGCCTTCGGGTTCATAACCTAAGACTGGATCGCGTTGAAAATCGCGTTCTAGCTCGGGTGACCGTGGCGAAATTTTTTGTCTAGCTAACTGGCCCATGACTCTCTCCTGCTCATTCTCTACGACATTACATTGCCGCCATCGACATTGATAGTCTGCGCCGTAATATAACTCGATTCGTCGCTAGCTAAAAATACCGCTGCACCTGCCACATCGTCTGGCTTACCCATATACCCTAAGGGTACTGCTTGACCGACGGCAATTTTCTTCTCGCCCGCTTGCAAGCCTTCATACTTGGCAAATAGGCCATCTACATGCGCCCACATCGGGGTATCAATCACTCCGGGAGAAATCGCATTGACGCGAATGCCATGTGGCGCCATTGCAAGGGCTGCGGATTGGGTGTAGCTAATTACCGCAGCTTTAGAGGCGCAATAATGCGACACTAAAGCTTCACCGCGTCGACCTGCTTGGGAGGCTAGATTAATAATACTGCCTGTTTGCCCTGCATCGACTAGCGCTTGCAATACCGCTTGCATCACGAAGAACATGCCTTTCACATTCACCGCGAAAATCTTGTCATACATGGCTTCGTGTGATTCTAATAGCGGAGCCATATCGAAAATCGCCGCATTATTAAACAATACACTCACCACACCATGCTGCTGATTCACTTGTGTAATCAGTGCTTTGACCGCAGCGGTGTCCACCACATTGAGGCTGTGATAGTGCAGATTGCTGTATTGCGCCGCCAAAGCTTGGATTTCAGCACTCGGTTCAGTCGGTAAATCAATCGCAGTACAAATCGCGCCTTCTTGCAAAAACGCTGCTACGGTGGCTAAACCAATGCCGCCATTCGCGCCCGTCACGAGCGCGTGTTTGCCTTGTAACCGTTGTAAACTCATGCTGTCTTACTCACAAATGTAGTCACTCGATCTGTTGCTTTGCGTAGGGCTACAACTAAACGCTCATCACCCGCAATCGGCCCAAATAACACCCGCTCCGCTGCAAAGGCTGCAATCGGGTCAGCCGCCAAGCAAATCGCTTGTGCGGTGGCAGGTTCCATCGCCTGATCGTCGTATTTAAACGGCACTTCGCCACGTTGCTGACGCTGCAAAAACGCCAAAAACAGTGCAGGCAACATCGCGACCGCATCAATACTGCGATTCGCTGCTAAGGCTTCGCGTAAGGTCGGTTGGATAAAGCCCGGAATCTTAGAGAAACCATCCATTGCAACCCGTTGATTAGTATCGAGAATATTGGAGTTACTAAAACGCTCCAATACCACATCACGATACTTTGGCAAATCCAGCGGATAAGGTTTGGCGGTATCTTCTAGGCAAGGAATCACATCGTCGGTGACGTAATCGTAAGCCATTTGGCGAATTTCAGGATCGAGTGTGCCTTCGTGAATATAGGTGTAACCGCGCAGCGTACCCGCCCAAGCAATACAACTGTGCGGCGCATTGAGGAGGCGAATTTTCGCTTCTTCATACGGCATCACATCCTTCACCATCTCCACGCCAACGGTTTCCCACGCAGGGCGACCATTGACAAAGTGATCTTCCACTACCCATTGAATAAAGGTTTCGCCCATTAATGCAGCCGGGTCATACCGACCCGTTGCCGCCTTAACGCGCTCACGAATATCCGGTGTGGGGCGTGGAGTAATGCGGTCAACCATTGAATTGGGTGCTGCGGTATTCGCATTGACCCAATCCAAAAAGGCTTGATCGCCACGTTTAGCCAAGAATTGCTGAAGCCCACCAAAGAAGCGCTCGCCATTACTACGCAAATTATCGCAATTGAGTAGCGTGACTTTGCCAGCACCCGCTTGCATCCGTGCATGCAGCAATTTGCTTAACGCGCCGTAAATAGTGGAATTGGTTTTACCTTGCAAATCCGAACGCAAATCAGCAAAACTTTCATCCAACTGATTATGTGCATCCAGATAATAGCCCGCTTCCGTCACGGTGAAGGAGATAATGCGGGTATTCGGATCAGACGCGACTTTGACTAAGCCGCTTAAATCTTTATCCCAACTAATCACCTCTTGAATGGCAGTAATTTGCTGGTAAAACCGTTCACCAGCAGTATTCACGGTTTCGAGCGTGTAAGCACCGTTGCTGGCTTGCAGGGCGGCGACTGTTTCCAACATATCGGGGCGCAAATTGCCCCCGACCATACGCCAGCTCAGATCACCTTGATCATGCAGCGCTTGCATATACACTGCTTGATGGGCGCGGTGGAAAGAACCTAGCCCTAAATGCAATTGTGTATAAACAGGTGCACTCATGCCGCCACCCCTGAGAGTTTATTTACGTCGTAAATCGCTTTGCCATCTTTATCAAAACGATGCAAATGCATGGAGTCGAATTGCACGCCGACTTGATCGCCGACTTGAGAGCTAGTGCGTTCGTATTGGCGCACAATAATCATCGCCGTGCCTAAATTGACATGAATTAAGCTTTCATTACCTAAAGCTTCAACCAACTCTACTGTACCGCGTAGCTGACCGTCATTCGTGTTAACAATGGTTAAATGTTCAGGGCGAATGCCAATTTCATGCACATTGCCTGCTTTCGGGAACATACTAACAGGCAACACATTCATTTGTGGCATGCCGATGAATTGCGCCACAAAGCGATTGGCTGGGGTGTCGTATAATTCTAGCGGTGTACCCACTTGCTCAATCAGACCGTCGCGTAGCACGACGACACGATCCGCCAAGGTCATGGCTTCTACCTGATCATGCGTTACGTAAATCGTGGTTGCACCTAGCTCACGATGTAATTTGGCAATCTCAACCCGCGTTTGACCCCGTAAAGCCGCATCCAAATTCGATAAAGGTTCGTCGAATAAGAACACTTTCGGTTGGCGTACAATCGCCCGTCCAATCGCTACCCGCTGACGTTGACCGCCAGATAAAGCTTTCGGAGTACGCTGTAGATAAGCAGTCAAATTAAGCTTATCCGCCGCTTTGCTAACTTTTTCTCTAATCACATCCGGTGCGACTTTAGCTAAACGCAAAGCAAAGGACATATTCTCTTCCACGGTCATATGCGGATAGAGCGCATAAGATTGGAAGACCATTGCCAAGTCACGTTGAGAGGAAGGCGCGTCAGTAATATCCTTACCATCCAGCATCAGCGAGCCACCATTGATGGTTTCTAAGCCTGCAATCATGCGGAGTAGCGTTGATTTACCGCAACCAGACGGGCCAACGAAGACAATGAACTCTTCTTTTTCAATCGCAAGGTTTACACCTTTGATCGCGCGGAGTTTGCCGTAGTATTTCTCGACGCCTTTTAATTCTAAAAATGCCATAACGTTTCCCTTCCTTTATTTCACTGCGCCAAAGGTCAAGCCTTGTACTAACTGCTTTTGACTGAACCAACCGAACACAATAATCGGGGCAATCGCCATTAATGAAGCAGCGGATAATTTTGCCCAGAACAAGCCTTCAGGGCTGGAGTAAGAAGCAACCAACGTTGCCAAAGTACCTGCTTTCGCAGAGCCTAAATTGAGTGCCCAGAACGCTTCATTCCACGCTAATACCAAGCACAACAGACCGGTGGAGGCTAAGCCACCCATGCCTAAAGGCAGTAAGACATGGCGGAATTCATCCCATAAATTCGCGCCATCCATGCGTGAAGCCTCAAGGATTTCGTGTGGAATATCTTTGAAGTGGGAGTACAGCATCCAGACCATAATCGGCAGGTTACTTAGAGTGAAGACAATGATGAGCGAGATCTTGGTATCCAAGAGATTCGCCCATTGCGCCATCACATAAATCGGCACTAAAGCACCCACCGCAGGCATCATCTTGGTAGACAGCATCCACATTAAAATGTCTTTAGTGCGTTTAGTTGGGCTAAAAGCCATGCTATACGCAGCGGGAGCCGCAATCAGCAAGCCAAGTACCGTCGACACGACGCTAGTCACAATCGAGTTCCACGCATAATGCATGTAGTCACTACGCGCTTGTACCTCAACAAAATTTTCTAAGGTCGGGGTAAAGATCCAAAGTGAAGGCACGGCAATGGCTTGCCCTTCGGTTTTAAAGGCCGTGACTGCTAAAAACAGTAACGGAAAAAATAAGATCAAGGCTACTGACCATGCGGCAATTGTGCGGATGATCAGTTTACCAGTGTTAGAATTGGGTGAAGATTGCATAGTCTTAGTCCAAGTTTTTACCGATCATACGAATCAAGAATACTGCCACAATATTGGCGAGTACCACCGCGAGTAAAGCACCTGCAGAAGCCACACCCACATCAAAACTTAATTGGGCTTGCTTAAAGATCAGGAAGGCTAAGTTAGTACTGGCATTACCAGGGCCACCACTGGTTGTGGTGTAGATTTCAGCAAAGATACTCAGTAAGAAGATTACTTCGATCATGATCACGACTGAAATCGAGCGTGCCATGTGCGGCATATACAGATACCAAAGCTTCTGCCAATAAGTCGCACCATCCATCCCGGCTGCTTCTAACTGCTCACGATCCATTGACTGTAAAGCAGTCATGAAGATCAAGCAGGCAAACGGCAGCCATTGCCAACTCACCATAATAATGATGGAAAACAAAGGATAATCCGTGAGCCAATTGACCGGTTCTAAGCCGAAGAAGGTCCAGATTTGCGCCAAGACCCCGTAGACCGGATTCATCATCATATGCTTCCAGAGCAAAGCATTGACGGTGGGCATCACGAAGAAGGGAGAAATCAACAGAATGCGCACAAAACCTTGTCCGGGAAACGGATCATTGATTAACAGTGCAATCGCTAAACCAAAAAAAACGGTAATTAAAACCACACTACCGAGTAAAACTAACGTATTCCAAATGGCTGGCCAGAAATCGGGGTCAGTCACAAAAAACTCGTAATTCATTAAGCCAACAAAACCCGTTTGATCGGGTTGCATCAAATTATAACGAATCACGGAAAAATAAATGGTCATCACCAGCGGTACGATCATCCACAGGAACAAAGTTACAACTGCGGGTGCCATCAGAATGCGGGGTAACCAACGAGAACCTGCACGTGTATGTTCAGCCATAACGCTACCTGTCTGTGGTGTTATCTATCATGTAAGAAAGAGCCGCCACTGGGATTTACCAGCAGAAAGTGGCGGCGCTTAAAGGGTAACTATGGTGCTGGTTACCCGACTTGGAGGAAACTAGCGGTTACTTGTAATAACCGGCTTTACGCATTTCACGATCAGCGGCTTCTTGAGCTGTCTTTAAAGCGGCATCAACGGTTTCTTTACCAGCTAAGGCTGAACTCATTTGCTGACCGACTGTGACGCCAATCGATTGGAATTCAGGAATCGCGGCGAATTGCACACCGGTATAAGGCGATTTTTCTAAAGTAGAATCGGCTGGATTCGCGCTTTTGATCGCAGCTAACTCAGCATCCGCAAACTTGGCAGCTGCTTTGAAATCGGCGTTGTCATAAGTGGATTGACGAGTACCAGTCGGTACATTGCCCCAGCCCACTTCTTTACCCACTAAATTGATATAGTCAGTCGAAGTTGCCCATTGAATGAACTTTTGTGCTTCTGCTGATTTAGTGGAAGATTCTGGAATCGCTAAAGCCCAAGCCCATAACCAATGTGCGCCCTTTGGAGTCACTTTAGTCGGTGCTTGTGCAAAAGCAACTTTGTCAGCGACCTTGCTTTGCTTAGGATCAGAGATGAACGAAGCTGCTATGGTGGCATCAATCCACATACCGCACTTGCCTTCGTTATACAGAGCTAAGATTTCATTGAAGCTATTGTTCGCTGAACCAGGAGGGCCGTATTTAGTCAGTAAATCGACATAGAAAGTGATCGCATCTTTCCAAGGCTGGCTTTCTAACTGTGGCTTCCATTCCATATTGAACCACTGACCACCGTAGGTGTTGACCAGTGTGGTTAAGAACGCCATATTGTCGCCCCAACCTGGCTTGCCACGTAAGCAAATACCGTAGACACCTTTATCAGGGTTATGGATTTTGGCTGCAACCGCTGCCACATGATCCCAAGTAGGCTCAGCTGGCATTTCCATACCGGCTTCTTTTACTAAATCAGCACGGTACATCAGCATGGAGCTTTCGCCATAGAAAGGTGCTGCATACAGCTTGCCTTCAGAAGATAAACCATTACGCATCGCGGGTAATAAGTCGTCAACTTTATAAGCGTCGTCGAATTTCAGCTCTTTCAACCAGCCTTTTTTGCCCCAAATCGGTGTTTCATACATACCGATGGTCATGACATCGAATTGACCACCTTTAGTAGCAACGTCGGTAGTAACACGTTGACGCAGCACGCCTTCTTCAAGGGTAACCCATTTGAGTTTGATATCAGGATTGGCTTCTTCAAAATGCTTGCTGAGTTTTTGCATTTCGATCATATGGCCGTTATTGACAGTAGCAACGACCAACTCGGTAGCTGCTTGAGTGGTAGCAGCTGCACACAGAACAACGCTGCCCGCAATAGCAGCTAACATACGATTTAACTTCATCTCTCATCTCCTCCGATGGTTGGGCTGGACGCCCGAGAACAACTAGCTTGAGGAGAGAATGGTATTTTATTGCAGACTTAACCGCATTCCCCCTCTCTCTTGTGAAATAGAGTAGCATTAGCTTTCTAGAAAGGAATATACGAATTCGGTTAGTTCATATACTTTAATGCATTTTTGCCAGTAAATATGCTGAATAAACGACATTAAACCATTATTTTCTATCGAAACTTTTTCTGCTAGCTAGAAAAATCCACTCGTTTCTTTATGTGCAGCGCAGCAAAATAGTACCGATACTGAAACGCTCAAATAAAAAAATGTCAGCCATGCTTAACCACCGCTTATCAAGCAGACCTGCATTTAACTGCAACTATCCACAGACTCAGTTATCCAATAAGAGTCTTGGCTCAAGAGCCAGAATCTAACCTTAAACTTTTTATCTTCAGAGAGTTTTGCTATGCAGCGTTTATTGATCAGCCTAGTTATTTTAATTAGCCCAGCCACCTATGCAGCGGCTTCCTTAGAATCGTTTATCGATGCACTAGCGATTAAAGATTCAGCCAGTCATACCAACAATGGCTGGGAAGACACTGAGAAAATTAAAGGCGTGAATTGGGAATGGCCTTATTATGAATCGGGCGCACATGATAGCCAAATGGTTGGTGGTATTAAGCTGGGTACTGATAAAAATCCTAATATTGGCGCGACCACTGTTACTGTCAGTGGAGCCAGAAGCTTTATCACCGATATTGAAATCGCTATCAACAATGCGAGCGAAGAGCTAGCCGCTTTTGGTACAGCCAAAACTACTAAAATTGCCAATACCTGTAGTGAACAATCTATAGAGGCGACTGAATCGGCACTAGAGTCTGTGGAATTTTATAAATTCGAAAAGGCAGGCTACAAACCCTTGTATATCTCTCAATATTCAAGCTGGGGAGCAGGTGGTTCAGGCCTTACATCCTTTAGACTCGCTTATGACGCGAATGACAGTTGCCCAAGTTATCTGGGCGATAGTGAACCCTAGATCATCACAGAGTGAGCTAACACTAAATGATCAAAGCTGAAGGGTTAGACTACGCTTCAGCTGATGAATCTAAGCCAACCAACCCACTAAGGCTTCAGCACAAAGCCTTGTTCAGTCAATTGCATTTGCTCCAACGCCAAACCACTAGCAGCCGCACCTTGCCGTACCGCATCTTTCACTGCTTGCTTAGCGTCGTTGTCATCACCCGCACGACTCATGGCAGCTTGTGTCAGCAGTGCTTGAATGAATAAAGCCTCGGCAATTTCCTGCTTATTCTCGTCACTAGCCTCGGCCAACTTAGGGTTAGCCAACCAGATTACAGTGGCCTGTTGTTTAACCGCTTGAGCGATTTGCTTATCGACAACGACCGACTCCCCCTCTGAGGCTTGCCAAGCAGTGACCCACCAGAGGGTATAAGCATCAGCGATATTATTAATCGCTAAGCCATAGGGCTGAATCGTTTGCTCAACAGCCTCAAGCACTTGAGCGGAACTTAACAAAGCTTCTAATTCATCAGCGCCTTTTAAGTGTTTCACTTGGCGCTGCTCAGCCAACTGACTGAGATTAGTTTGCCGCCGCTCCAAGGATGGGGTGTATTCTAAGTGGCGAGCTAAGATAGCCGTTGAATCGACAATGGGACTAATACTTGCGACCGTTACAGTAGGTCGCTTGCTAGTTTTTAAGGCTTTTTCCAGCACTGAGCTATTTAAGCCATCTTTTAGTGATAAGCGATTGTCGACAGCTGTGCTTGCTACAGCGACAGAAGTAAAACAAATACTGATCGCACCTGCGACCCAAAACCAGCGCTTTAAGAGGTTCATCAGCATCCCTTTGCTTGAAAATTTAACACTCGATGCGCTTTATACTAGCTGCCTAAGGTTTTGTCAGTGATCTAGTAACTGGATGAAAGCACTTAAAACCCTGCTAATACCAATATTGATAAAATTAATTCAGATAAAAGGCAGTCGGTTTGATAGCAATAAAATGGATGGCCGATCTTGTCCGTTTCTTGACCGAAGCAGGCCTGTTAGCCTCAAGCACTGTTCGTTAAGCTACACCTACCATGACTGACACCGCCTTATTAGTAATTGACGTGCAAGAATCCTTTAAACATCGGCCTTATTGGGATGTGCAGGACTTTCCAAACTTTCAAGATAGACTTTTACAACTGATTGAAACTGCCCATCAACACAATTGGCAAGTAGTGTATATTCTGCACGAAGAGGAAACAGGCGCTTTTTCGCAAGCGTCCGGCTTTGTCCAATTAATGGATTTCCTGCAACCGACAGCAGATGAGCCTATTTTTATCAAGCAGGTGCACAATGCTTTAACTGAAAGTGGTTTGCAGGCTTGGCTACAAGAACGCGGGATTAATAAATTGAAAGTAAGCGGTATTCGCACTGAACAATGCTGTGAAACCACCACCCGCGTCGCAAGCGATTTAGGCTATCAAGTCGATTTCGTCCTCGATGCCACCTTAACTTTTGCGATGCAAGATCCATTTGATAATTGCACAGTCACGCCTAAGCAAATCAAAACGCATACGGCTATGGTGCTCAAAGACCGCTTTGCCAAGATTACTACTGTAGATGACTATGCCTAAACCCAAACGCTCGATTTATTTTTTAGTGCTACCTGGTGTGCATTTGTTGGATTTAGCGGGGCCAGCACAAATTTTCGGGCATGAGTTTCTGCAAGAAGCGGTGGAACTACATTATATCTCCACCGACTCACAGGCCTTGAGCCATCAAGGTTTAGCCTTAGCCCAGTTAGAACCTTTGCCTGAGCAGTTAGCTAAGAGCAGTTGGCTATTTATCATCGGCACGAGTGAGGCAATTCAGCATTTGCACACAGACTATTATCAAGTTGCGCGCGCATGGTTAATCAAAACTGAGCCGCAATTTGAATTGCTGATTGGAATTTGCTCAGGCTCTCTGTTTGCCGCTTTTGCAGGCCTGTTAAATCACAAAAACTGCACGACTCATCACGAATTATTAAATGAATTAAAAGACCTAGCCCCCCAGGCCAAAGTGCAGGACAACTGTATTTTCGTGCGCGATGGCAAATATTGGACGAGTGCCGGAATTACGACTGGGATCGATTTATGTCTACAACTGGTGGCGGATTACTGGGGGCATCAACAGGCGCTACTGATCGCACGTGACTTAGTGGTATTTCAACGCCGCTTAGGTGAACAACCCCAACTCGGTTTTTGGCTGCAATATCGCGATCATCTCCATGCCCGTGTGCATGCCATTCAAGATCAAGTGCTCGCCAATCCGGGAAATAATTGGCGCGTGCCGGAGCTAGCGCAATCGGTACATTTAAGTGAGCGCCAACTCCGGCGTTTATTTCAGAATGCAACCGGCTGCACGCTCCAAGCTTGGATTCAGCAAGCACGCTTAGAATTATCCCGCCAGCTTTTAGAGCAAACCCATTTAGCCCTACCCGACATTGCTGAGCGCTGTGGTTTTGAATCCGAACGCAGTTTGCGCCGACTATGGCAGACTTGGTATGGGCAGTTGCCGAAGCGTGCTTGAAATTTATTTCAACGCAACTTGGACTAACATTTGCGAAGATTGATTTAATAGCGCTGCTTCCTGCTGCTTAAATAATACTGCTTGGCTAGCTACCGCTTGCTTGTTCTGATCCTGCCACTCGATGAGCTGGTTATCGGCGAAGAAATAATGATTTTCAGTACTGATGGTTTTCAGAGGATCATAAGCCTCCACACCTTGAGCTTTGGCTTCCACCGCGCTGCCATAAAAACTAGAATTAAAACGCTGCGATTTTTCCTTCACAAAAATTAGAGCATTGTCTTCATAGAAAAACTCTTTCACATTCTGCCCTGTTTCTGAAACGGCGGTGACTTTGAGCATTTGCACTTGCCCTTGCTTATCTTTGAAAGCAACTGACTCTAAGCCTGAAGTATTCAGCTTTAATTCTTGCGGATCGAAATTGCACATTTTCAGCTGTAAATGTTCATAGTTTTGGCGAATTTGCTGAACTTTCGAACTTTCTGCCACCGCTATGCTTGGCAAACTTAAACTCAAACCCAAACACAGCGTGATCAATGACAAGCGCATAACAACTCCTAAACTTTTATAATTTATCCTCAGTATTTTAAACCATCAGCGATTGACTGGATATTGAGGGCAGTTAAAGTCAGGTTTGAAGCGCATCAAGCGCTTAGCTGCCTTTCTTGCTTGCGCAGAATCCTGTCAGGGCTTAACATTTCGGCCTTTGCTAAGACATATCGAAATTCAGGAATAATAATTATGCGTAGTCATTATTGCGGGCAGGTGGATGAGTCCCTGCTAGATCAGGAAATTACCCTCTGTGGTTGGGTAAACCGGCGGCGTGATCACGGGGGCGTCATTTTCATTGACCTACGTGACCGTGAAGGCCTGTTGCAAGTCGTATTCGATCCTGATCGGGCGGATGTGTTCGCCACTGCTGAGCGCGTGCGCAATGAATATGTCTTACAAGTCAAAGGCCGCGTGCGTAGACGCCCAGCTGGCACAACGAATGACAATCTACGTAGCGGTCAAGTTGAGGTGTTAGGCTTAGAGCTGACCGTTCTGAATGCCTCTGAAACCCCACCCTTCCAATTGGATGAAACGGGCGTCAACGAAGAAACACGCTTAACTTATCGCTATATTGATCTGCGCCGCCCTGAAATGCAGAAGCGCTTGCAATTACGTGCCAAAGCAACCGGCTTTATGCGCCGTTATCTGGAAGAAAATGGCTTCCTCGATATCGAAACGCCGATGCTCACCAAAGCCACGCCCGAAGGTGCGCGTGATTACTTAGTGCCGAGCCGCACGCATCCGGGTTCATTCTTTGCTTTGCCGCAGTCACCACAATTGTTTAAGCAATTGCTAATGATGTCGGGCATGGATCGCTACTATCAATTTGCGCGTTGCTTCCGTGATGAAGATTTACGTGCAGATCGTCAGCCTGAATTCACCCAGCTCGATATCGAAACTTCATTCATGAATGAAGAACAGATTATGGGCATGGTGGAAGAAATGATTCGCAGCATGTTCAAAACGCTGCTAAGTGTGGAGCTACCAACTCAATTCCCGCATATGACTTATGCAGAAGCCATGTTCCGCTTTGGCTCGGATAAGCCGGATATGCGTATTCCACTGGAATTCGTCGAAGTTAGCGATTTAATGCAAGCAGTCGAATTCAAAGTGTTTGCAGCACCTGCGAAAGATCCTGATAGCCGTGTGGTGGCTTTGCGCTTACCTAACGGTGGCGATTTATCCCGTAAAGAAATCGATGACTATACCGCCTTCGTTGCTCGCTATGGCGCAAAAGGCCTAGCTTATATCAAGATCAATGATCTGAGCGCTGGTTTAGAAGGCTTACAATCACCGATTCTAAAATTCCTACCAGAAGACGTGGTAAAAGGCATTTTAGAACGCACAGGTGCACAAACGGGTGATCTTGTGTTCTTCGGTGCGGATAAAGCTAAAGTGGTGAATGACGCGATTGGCGCCTTACGGATTAAATTAGGCCATGACCGCAAACTGTTAACATCTGAATGGGCAGCACTGTGGGTCGTTGATTTCCCAATGTTTGAATGGGATGAGAAAGATAAGCGTTGGGTCGCTTTACATCATCCGTTCACCGCACCTAAATCTACGCCCGAAGAATTAATTGCTAATCCAGGGAAAGCTATTTCTATCGCTTACGATATGGTCTTGAATGGCACTGAAGTCGGTGGTGGCTCAGTACGTATTCACCGCCCTGAAATGCAAAGCGCTGTGTTTAGCTTATTAGGGATTAGCACTGAAGAAGCTGAAGAGAAATTTGGCTTCCTACTCAATGCACTCAAATACGGCTGCCCTCCACACGGTGGTTTGGCTTTCGGTTTAGATCGTTTGATTATGCTCATGACCGGCAGCCAGTCGATTCGTGATGTCATGGCCTTCCCTAAGACCCAAACGGCAGCTTGCCCATTAACCAATGCGCCTGCTCCAGTAAGCATGCGTCAGTTGCGTGAATTGAATATTCGCGTGAAATTGCCAGAGAAAGAAGGCGCTTAATTAGCCTTACATTCAATAAGAGGCCACCTATTGGTGGCTTTTTTATTAGACTCTGCTATTAAGATTTTTGTCATTGAGCACTCATGAAAATAGATGTTGCAATAAACGCCTATAAAAAGCCCGAATCGCTGCTTTACACCTTACTTTCTTTGAAAAAAAGTGATAGCCAACAGTTAATTGATACTGTTTACATTAACGATGATTTTTCTAACGATGGCAGTATTGAACACTATCTCAATGAAAGTTTTTTAAAGGCTATGCAGCCGATTCAGATCAAATTAAGAGTGAACAAAAAGAATACTGGTTATAGTAGAAAAATCGTTACACCTAGCATTTTCCTCGCACAATTAAATAACTTTAGATTAACTAAAATTAATTACAAACAAATCCGTAAGCATGGCTTCTATCGTAAGGACGATATTCGCTATCAGTGGGCGATTAACTATACAAATAAGAATTACTTATTAATTATTCATGATGATATTCTTTTTAAAGACGATGTGTGTATGCTTTATCTAGAGACGATTAGAAAGATAGACAACTGTGCTATTGTTGGAGATCTAGGGCAATGTTGGGTTTGTAAAGAAAAAGAGCTTGCAGATTGCACACCTGCCAAAGTTACTCAAGGCATTTATCCGAATAAATACTTTCCCTTGACCACTAGTGATGCAGGCGCTTTGCCTACCTTTTTTGAAAGGCGCTGCCGTATCAATGAGTGGTGTTGCATGATCAATATAGAACTAACCAGAAACATTAAACATCACTACTTTGGAAATTATGAAGAAAAGGGTGATGTAGCTGCCTACTGGTTTAGTGAAGTTATTCGTAGAGGCTATGCTTTTTCTGAGCCTTTGCCTACTCAAAAGCAGCGTTATCAATATTATCAGCATGGTTGGCAAGGCCATACTGGACATGCCGTATGGCTATTTCAAAAAGTGGATGCAAATAACCATCTCTACAATAGAGAGCTTATCATCCAAAAACTAAAAGCCGATTTTGGCTTTGACATCCTCAAAACTAGCTCTTAATACCTATTCATTCTATTAGCATAAAGCTAATTGGCCGATTTAGTCATCAGTGACTTAATCACCCTTATGTTGTGCAGGCCTGCGATGATGTGGCTGATTGCGCTTGGCTGGAGCATTAGCCATTTCCACTTCATGCTCAATCCGCTCCAAATTATTCTCTTCAAACATATGCGCAATCGACACCTTCCGCTTAGGCTGTGAATTTGTAGCCTCTGCTACTGATTCAGTAATCTCAACTTCCTCTTGCACAGATACTGGCAACACAGCTTCCACTAATTGCGCAGGTTCAACAACAACTGGCTGTTTGGGCGCTGCAGGTCTTTCATGATGCGGCTTTTTGCGCTGCTCACGATCATGGCGTTCATGATGAGGAGTATTTGAGCGTTGCTGCTGCCCACGCTGCGGACGTTGAATTTCTGGCAGTAACTCTGGGCCAATCGCAACCACTGGCAGAGCTTTACCTATATAGTCTTCAATTTCAGGCAGATGAAACGCGGTATCTTCACAGGCAAAACTATGCGCTTCTCCAGAAGCTCCTGCACGCGCAGTACGCCCAATCCGATGCACATAATCTTCCGCTATTTGTGGTAAATCGAAATTGAAAACATGCGAAACGGCTGGAATATGCAAGCCCCGTGCAGCCACATCAGTAGCAATTAAGACTTGATAGCGACCTTCTGCGAAATCTTTCAAATAGCGCTCACGTTTGCTTTGGCGCACATCACCGGAAATCATCGCTGCTTTAATGTCATTAACTTTGAGATAAGCCTCGATGCGTTCGGCGCTATGTTTGGTATTCACAAACACAATCGCCCGCTGCGGCTCCAGCGTATTCATCAAACCGACCAGCAAAGGAATTTTTTCAGAATTGGCAGGAAAATAGACGAATTGGCTAATATTATCGGCACTGACTGAATCGGTTTCGATTTTCACTGGCACGGGATTGTTCATATGCTCATAGGCTAGCTCTAACACTTTTTGTGAGAGTGTCGCCGAAAAAAGCATATTTAAGCGCTCGGTCGGCTCAGGTAAGCGCCGTAGCAAGAAACGAATATCCTGAATAAAGCCCATATCGAACATGCGATCCGCTTCATCCAGCACTAAAACTTGTGTCTGTTTGAAATCGAACACGCCCTGCTTCCAATAATCAATCACCCGTCCGGGCGTGCCGATCAATAAATCCACTGCTTGAGTGAATTGCTGGCGCTGCTTTTCATAAGCGGCTCCGCCATAGACTAGGACATTATTTAAGCCAGTATATTTACCCAAATCTTCAGCGTCACGGGCAATCTGAATCGCCAGTTCACGTGTCGGAGCCAAGATCAAGCAGCGCACTGAACCAGGCTGAGCATCGACTAAAGGTTGTGACAAAAGGTGCTGAAAAGCTGCCACCAAAAAGGCACCTGTTTTACCAGTTCCGGTTTGTGCTTGGCCGGTGATATCTTGTCCATTGAGGGCAAAGGGCAAAGTTTCCGCTTGGATACGTGAGCAGTATTCAAAACCCGCTTCATTTAGGGATTTTAAGATGCCCTCATCAAGGGTAAATGAATCGAAACGTGTTGCGCTTAAATATAGATTTTCCATGTCGTAAGCATACCACAAACCATACAAAAGCTATCCAGTCGCGCTGTTCCAGACGTAAAAAGTCGACTAAAGCTAGATTTAGTAGGCTGAAATGCTAATTATCTACAGCTTATTGTATTTATTTTACAAGTCGAAATAACCCAAAATTAGCTAATAGGGCTTATACTGTGCGCCCCTACTGATTACTGCACTTTGCAAGTACTGTAATGAGTTAAAGTTGATTTTTTTAGCATGGAAAACATCATGACGGTTAACACCAACCTCTCTGCAAACCTAGAGGCTACTTTAGGCTTGAGCAACCTTAACGATATTTTTTGGAATCAGTCTGCGCCAGCGCTGTATGAAGCAGCGATGCGTCGTGGTGAGGCTCATGTGGGCAAAGGTGGCACGCTAGTCGCTTATACGGGTTCGTTTACCGGTCGCGCACCCAATGACAAATTTATCGTTGATGAAGCTAGCAGCCATGACAAGGTTTGGTGGGGTGAAGTCAACAAAGCTATTACCGAAGAAAGTTTTGATAAAGTCTTAACCGCAGCCCAAGACTTTTTACGCGGCAAAGATATTTTCGTGCAGGATTTATTAGCGGGTGCTGATCCAACCACTGAATTACCGGTGCGGATCGTTACTCAATATGCTTGGCATGCTTTGTTTGCGCAGAATATGTTCATTCGCCCGGCTGATTTACAGCGTAAATTAGGCGTTGATGAGCCGCAATTCACGATTCTGCATGTGCCTGATATGCAAGCTGACCCAGTCAAGCATGGCACACGCTCCCCTGCTTTTATTCTGGTCAACTTTGCCCGTCGTTTAGTTATTATTGGCGGCACGCATTACGCTGGCGAGATCAAAAAGTCCGTATTCTCCATCATGAACTACCTGTTGCCGCAGCAAGGCGTTATGTCCATGCATGCCTCTGCGAATGTGGGCAAAGCGGGCGATGTAGCAATCCTGTTTGGTTTGTCAGGTACGGGTAAAACCACTCTATCAGCTGACCCTGAACGCTTACTAATCGGTGATGATGAGCACGGCTGGAGCGATCAAGGTGTATTCAATCTAGAAGGCGGTTGCTATGCGAAAGTGATCAATCTTTCTGCTGAAGCTGAACCGTTAATCTACGCCACTACCCATCAATTCGGCACAGTGCTCGAAAATACGGTGATGGATATGGATACGCGTGAGCTGGATTTAGATGATGGTAGCCTGACCGAGAATACCCGTGCGAGCTACCCAATCACACAAATCCCGAATGCGCTTTATCCGGGTAAAGCAGGCCATGCGAAGCATATTATTATGCTGACTTGTGATGCCTTTGGAGTATTACCACCGGTTTCTAAGCTTACTACTTCACAAGCGATGTACCATTTCCTGTCGGGCTACACCGCTAAAGTAGCAGGTACTGAGAAAGGTGTGACTGAACCAACAACAACGTTTAGTACTTGCTTCGGTGCGCCTTTCATGGCTTTGCATCCATCAGTCTACGCAGATTTGCTGGGCGAAAAAATCAATGCCAATAAGGTGTCTTGCTGGTTATTAAATACCGGCTGGAGCGGTGGCCCGTATGGTGTAGGCAATCGGATGAAGATTCGCCATACTCGTGCGATGCTGAATGCGGCTCTACGTGGTGATTTGGATAAAGTCGAAACCCGTACTGATCCTATTTTCGGCCTAAGCATTCCAGTGACTTGCCCTGATGTACCGAATGAAGTGTTAGATCCAGCGTCTACTTGGGAAGATAAAGCAGCTTATCAAGCTAAAGCGAATCAATTAGCAGCCGCTTTCCATAAGAACTTCGCACGCTTTGCTGACTATGTCACAGAAGATGTGCGTAATGCAGGCCCGTTAGCAGGTCGTTAACTCGTTTTGCCTTACCCCTCTCCTACAAAAGTAGTTAGAGGGGTTTGAGCTTATTGTTAATGATTGAACTGAGTAAGATGGAGGCTGCACAGCCAAAGATGCTTAGTTAGTCGTCACCATCCTTACCGTTATTATCCCCATCTTTTCCGTCACTATCGTTGCCTTCATTGCCGTCTCGATCATTGTTGCTGGCATCATTATCAGTTCCCTTGGAATCAGATTCGCTATCAGCTGAATTATTGTCAGTATCGCGACTATCTGGCGTACCATCATTATCATCATCGTTGTCGCGGCTATCGGGAATGCCATCTTTATCGCGATCATAAGCACTAGGGTTAGCCTTGTGGGTATCGTCATTTTTAGCAACCGCAACATTAAGGCTGCTCATCAATAAAACACTGACTACGGCCAGAGCTAAACTGGATTTAATTTTTGAACTTTGCATGATTAACACTCATCCATTCTAGGGTTAAATTAAGAACTACTTGATCAGTAACCAGCTAACGGCAATTAGTCTGCGTCGTTACTGTCGTTGTCATCATCATTGTCGTCGTTGTCGTCTAGACCATCGTTGTTATCATCATTGTCTTGGCTATCTGAATTACCGTCATTGTCATCGTCGTTATCAGTGGCATCGGGGATGCCGTCGTTATCGTCATCCAGATCCTGATTATTCGGTGTACCATCGCCATCTAGATCATTGTTGCGGTCGTGATCCGTGAGATCATCGACGCCATCATTGTCGTCGTTATCGTAGAGGTCGTCCATACCATCGCCATCATCGTCGGTATCATTTGCATCTAGGATGCCGTCATTGTCGTCATCATTGTCTAAGTTATTAGCTACGCCATCGTTATCGAGATCATTATCAGCATCCAGATTCTGGCTAGTATCATCAGCGTCGCCGACACCATCATTATCATCGTCGTTGTCATTGCTATCGGTTTTGCCGTCATTATCGTCATCGTTATCAACTAGATCGGCTAGGCTGTCATTGTCATCATCAGCATCTTGATTATTGGCAACCCCATCATGATCTAAATCATTGTCTGATTTGCCGTCGTTATTGCTGTCAGGGTCATTGATATCACGGATGCCATCATTATCGTCGTCATTATCTAGGCGATCAGGAATACGATCCTTGTCGCTGTCTTCATATAAATTAAGAATGCCATCCCGATCTCTATCCAGCGGATCACTATTCAAAGTGGTTAAGGTAATTTTGTTGCGCTGAGCAGGCGCTAACTGAACGACTTGTGGTGCATCCTCGACGCCATCCGCATTGGTATCGCGCTTCATCAATGAGCGATTAGCAGGCACTGGGATATAACCAAGTAACACTGGCTTGGCAGAGCCTTTAAACACGCTGCTCACTTGCCCAGCAGCTTTCTTCAGTTTAAGCGCAACCGATACTTGTTGATTGATATTGCCGGTATTCCGAGCCACCACTAAACGACAGTTAGTATTGGCGGGTAAACCAAGCTTGAACGCATGCTTGCCTGCCGCGTTGGTGGCTGAGCGAGTTTTGAAATATAAACCGCCATCACAAAATGCTTCTATTAAGACATTCTTTGCAGGTACCTGCCCTAGCATTTGTAACTGGGCCGGAGCAGCTGAAGCATTCGCAGCTAAGGCGCTAGTGATTAAAAACAGGCTTACTGCTAATTTATTGTTGGTCAGTTTCATGAGTTCCTCCGTGGGGTGTGGGCATCAAGTTGATGAGCTCAGTATGGAGGGAGTGACTTAAGGCGGGAATCCGGCAAACTGCTAGTTAATATAAGCTTGCACGATATGCCTAACAGGTATCGGGCATATGTTCTATGTATTAAAATCTATATAAAATAAATATTTATCTTAAAATCACCAATGTTCTACTATTAAACGAAAGAGTATTTAAGTCTGCCTAGCAAGAGGTGAAATAAGGCGAAAGTAGTATTCGTTAGACTGCTATTTCAGTCAAATAGCTTGCGTTAAATAGAACTAAGCTATTAAACCGACAGCCACTCGGGGCAACTGCCGGTCTATTGTTGCTCCTCTTAAGCAGAGGAGATTTTGCTCTACACGTCGATTTTAATTGTTAATTAGCGCTTGCCGCCAACACCCGCACGACCAGCTAAAAACTCAGTCAGAGTCAGTGTTTTGCTAGCATCGGTATCTAAACCTGCAAAGCCCCAAATAGAACCCGTTTTGTAACCTTGTAGTGCAGTGAACTCTGCTAAATTCAAAGCTGAATTGCTATCACCATCGGCCAAAGTAAACGCATTGCTCACCGCAGTGGTTGCTGTGGTATTTGCTGAAAACTCGCTTAAGCTCAAGCTGCTGCTCACATCAGTGTCTAACACAGTAAACATGGCTTTAATTTCACGCGCTTGCGTGGTAGTTTCCAGTGCTTGATATTCTGCTAAAGACAGCGTGCTTGAGGTATCTGCATCAGCAGTATTAAAGTCTGCAGTACGCACTGCGGTCACTTCAGCAGTTGTCACCGTGCCGTTACCGTCGGTATCATAAATAGCAGTGAAGACCGAAGATTTGCCGGATACTCCGCTAGTATTCCCGCCGTGATTAGCGCCTTTGGCGAAACTTGCAGAAGAAATAGATAACAAAGTACCTAATAAAACGATAGAAGCTGTTTGAATACGCATGGACTGAACTCCATTTAATTTTTCTGAAAGTCTTACCTAACTTAGGTAAGTCGGTTGACCCGGTGCTGAACCACCGGGTTTTTTCATTAGCTAGCTTGATCTAAAGGGCTAGCGCCTTGAAAACTCTTATGAACTAATGAGCAGGTCGATCAGGTCTACCGCCACGATCTAAGCGCAACACATGCCAAGTTCCATCAGCGAACTGGATCACGGTAGCCTCGATATAATCACCCACTACTAAATCCTCAAACTTGGTCACATCATGATGACTGCCGCGCTGTGCTAAGCGCTTAGCCGTTTGTGCATTTTTTAATAACATACTGCCATTGTCTAAATACAAGGTATAACCCGCCAAACTGATCGTATTCAGCGTCTTATCAAGCGCAGTAATTTGCCCAGCTAACTCTTGGCCATTGTTCGCAGATACATCGCGCAACATCACACGCTTCGCTTGGAGCAGCCCATTCGCATCGACAGTACCTTCCACTTCTAAGGTCAAACCGACCGCTAAACTACTAGCGCTTAAACCTATAAACTGAGTTACGCTACTAATCACTACACTTTGACCTGCCAAACTAAATTCAGAGGCAGAGCTAATCGCACTGACAATCCCTTCTAACTCTAAGCGTGACTTATCTGGGTATTTGCCTTGAGTTGCTTGCAGACTGAGTTGCTCAGCGATCAATAAACCATTTGCAGGTAATTGACTGGCTTTAACTTGGACAATCTGTCCATTGCTTAAAGCTTGGTTATTCCAATCCACTAAGCTCGCAGCGCTGTAATTCACTGTTAAACCATTCATTTGAAAGATTTTTAGCTCAGGCTTTAAATTACGAAGCGCGCCCACCAGCTGCAAACCCTCCGTGTTTTGATAGCTAGCGGCTAATAAAGCAAGACTGGTTGCCTTAATCGCTCCGCTTGGCAAGCGATCACCCGAAACCTCGACTAGATTGCCGACCTGTAAATCCGCTAATTGATCAAAACCATGCAAGACACTGAGCAAATCAATTTGAATGGTCTGGCCGAGCATAGAGATGCTTTTGCCATCTGCCGCAATTGCATCCACCGTACCCTTGACTAAGCCATCAAATTTAACTTGGGTCGCCACGCCACTGATGCCATCGGTATTCACCGTGCCAGTCACGGTAATAAACTCACCCGCTGCGAAGCTGCTTTGATCGCTGACCTTAGTGCCATTGCGATAGAACCAAGCATTATCGACGTTATAGTGAATGCCATTCACATAAATGCTACCGAAACCAGTAATTCGCCCTGCCGTAATGCCGGTGCCGGTCATGCCGCCTTCTGCTAAGGTCACTGCATCCCCACAGCTGGTTAGCAAGAAGGCGGCACTCACGACTAGAGCCGCTAAGTTAATCTTCATGGCGCGCTTCCTTGGTGTCAGTCGGCTGCTCAAAATAATAAATACCTACGCCTGCTTGCATACGACCACTGCCTTGTACACTCGGATTACTGTCACGATCATGTTCATATAACCACTGGTTAAAGCGCAGCAACAGTTGATGCGCATCCTTGCGTACAAAGGCACGAAAGGCTGGTAATGCCTCTTCTGGCAAATTGTTATAACTTACTTTGCGCTGGTAATAACGCTCGTCTGACGGTGCTATTAAATTATGATCAATCGTCATCACCAGCAGCGACACATCGCTGCCTAATAACTGCAACTGCGCTTCATCTTCAGCATCGGGGATAAACACTGCACTGAGTAAGCGCACTGTGCCACCCTCCAAACTTTCAACCAACTTAACGCGGCGCATTTCATCCAGCATCGCGAAGCTCGACATATCACCGCTATAGCGCTGCACGAGCTGCTCAAAATTCGGCTCAACCCCACGAAAAGCCAATACGGCTGGCTGGCCTTCGCTATCTAAAAAGGCTGGATCATTTAACCAAGCATTCACTACCCGCAGCACTCGATTAAAGCGCGGCGGCGCTTCAGTTAATTCAGTTTGGCGGAGCTGAGTGACCTCTTTACGTGTTAAACCGGTGATCACTGCAATACGTGTCGTGGTCGCACGTTCACCTGCATTAATCAGCTCATCTTCCACTGCATCGATATAAGCCTGCTTCGCCAGCTGCGTAAATTCACCAAAAGCCACACCCTTGCGATACAAAATGCGCATTAAGCCTTTCAGTATTTGGTAGAACGCAGCGCGAAGTGTGTTGTTCATGGAATGGGATTTTCTTCCCATTCAGAGAGAAAGAGCAAGCGCAAAACGATTATTGGATGGGAAAATTTTCCCGCTAATAATAAAAAACCCTCCAGTGGAGGGTTTGGGTCTTGCATGAAGGATTAATCTTAACTAAGCATTAGCTAAGCTTTTACTAACAATTTCATAAACATCTGCGGATAAACCTTGATGCGCTTGCAAGCGTTCGAGTTGTGCTTTCATTAACTCGCTGCGCCCGGCCTCATAATGCCGCCAATTCATTAAAGGTCTCACCATCCTTGAAGCCACTTGAGGATTACGCTCATTCAACCAAAGCACCCGATCTGCTAGGAAAGCATAACCACTGCCATTCGCCGCATGGAAATGCAAAGGATTACGCATCGCAAAGCTACCGACTAAAGCGCGCACTTTATTCGGATTACGCATATCAAATAACGGGTGCTCTAACAATTGCTCAACTTGTTGCAAAGTATTCGGCAAGCTAGAACTGGCCTGTAAAGCAAACCATTTATCCATCACCAGAGGATCATTCTGCCAACGCTCAAGGAAATGTGCTAAAGCTGCAGTGCGCTCTGGGCAAGCGATATCATTTAACACGGCCAAAGCTGCCAAAGCATCAGTCATATTATTTGCTTGATAATATTGCTCTGCGCATAAGGCCGGAATCGCGGTATCGTCCAAATGCCCCAAATAAGCCAAACATACATTTTTCAAACGGCGCTTACCCATACTCGCCGCATCAATCTGATAAGCTGCTTGATCTTGATAGCTGGTGAAAATGCTTTCCAAATCCAAGCGTAAGGTTTTTGCCAAAGTGCTTAAGATAAAATCGCGCACTTGATGAATCGCTGCTGGATCAGCAGGACGCATCAGCTCGGCAATATCCGCTTCTGAAGGCAAAGTTAAAGCCTCAGCTCGCAAAGCAGGATCTAAGCTTTCATCAGTTAAGACTGCTTGCCAAGCACTAACAAATTCATGGCTTAAACCGAGTGGAGCGCCCTGTTTCAAATCAGCCAGTAAAGCCTGAATTGCCGACATCGCTAAACGCTGGCCTGCATCCCACCGATTAAAAGCATCGCTATCATGCTTCATCAAGAAAATCAGTTCCGCTTCGGTATAGGCATAATCCAAACGTACTGGAGCAGAGAAATTACGCAGTAGTGAAGGCACTGGTTGTTCAGCGACTTGGGTGAAGGTGAAACTTTGCTCAGTTTGAGTGAGCTGTAAAGTACCATCGCAGACTTGACCGTCCAAAGACAGTGGCAAGTCAGCACCATCCTGCCCTAATAAGCCCATTTGCAGAGGAATCAATTGCGCTTGTTTCGACTGGTTTTCTGGAGTGGGCGGGCAAGTTTGCACGCAATTTAAGGTACAAGTTTGCGCGGCGGCATCATAAAGCATGCTGACTTTGACTTCGGGCGTACCGGCTTGGTCATACCAGCGCTGGAATTGCTTTAAATCCACACCGTTCGCATCAGCCATTGCGGCTAAGAAATCTTCAGTGGTCACTGCTTGACCATCATGGCGGGCAAAATACAAATCCATGCCTTTACGGAAACCATCGCGCCCTAATAAGGTTTGATACAACCGCACCACTTCCGCGCCCTTTTCATACACAGTCATGGTGTAGAAATTATTGATTTCCATGTAGGAAGCGGGGCGAATCGGATGCGCCATTGGGCTAGCATCTTCAGTGAATTGGAAAGTACGTAACATGCGCACATCTTCGATACGCTTCACCGCGCGCGAATGCAAATCAGCGGTAAACTCCTGATCACGGAAAACGGTTAAACCTTCTTTCAAGGATAACTGGAACCAGTCACGACAAGTAACACGATTACCTGTCCAGTTATGGAAATACTCGTGACCGATCACCGATTCAATATTGATATAGTCTTGATCGGTAGCCGTTTCCGGGCTAGCAAACACCAGCTTGGAGTTAAAGACATTTAAGCCTTTATTTTCCATCGCGCCCATATTGAAATCGTCTACTGCGACAATCATGTAAATATCGAGATCGTATTCCAAGCCAAAGCGCTGCTCATCCCAACGCATCGCACGCTTGAGTGACTGCATGGCATGATCGCATTTATTAATATTATGTGGTTCAGTGTGGATACGTAGCGTCACTTTACGCCCAGAACCGGTGGTATAGAAATCCTCCACATGCTGCAAACGCCCAGCGACTAAAGCAAATAAATAAGCAGGCTTACGATAAGGATCAACCCAACGCGCCCAATGCTTGCCCTCATCCAATTCACCAGCCGCTACCAAATTTCCATTCGATAACAACACCGGATATTTAGCCTGCTCCGCAATAATATCGGTAGTAAACAGAGTCATCACATCAGGGCGGTCTTGATAATAGGTAATTTTACGGAAGCCTTGCGCCTCACATTGAGTACAGAAATTGCCACTCGATTGATATAAGCCTTCGAGCGCAGTATTTTTCTGCGGATAAATCCGAGTAACAATTTCCAGCGTGCCTTGCTCGGGCATAGTCAAGACTTGCATGCCTTCCGCTGTCAGGTGATAGTCTGAGCCTGCTTGTAGAGCACGCCCATCTAATTGCACACTGATCAACTCAAGCTGCTCGCCAAATAACTCCAGCGGCGCCTGGCTGGTATTACGTGGATCACGCTGATAGTGAGCGGTATTAGTCACCAAGGTGAACTCATCGCCCAGCTCAAACTTCAGCTTTAAAGTTTCGACTTGATAAGCGGGAGGCGTGTAATCTTTTAGATAAATCGTAGTGGGCTGCCCTTCTCTCATTATGAATTCCTAATAGTTAAATGCTGCTCTCAGCGTATAAAGCCTGCTTAAGCGCGGCATACTCTGGATCAGTTGTGGATATAAACCCCTGCCGCAACAGCAAGTCGATATTGACTAAATTGCAATTATCTTTAAATGCTGTGACTTGCGCGGTTAGCTCGGCTAACTCAGCCAGCGGGATTAATTGAAATTGCTCGACCTCGCCATCGGTATTTTCGGGAATGAAGTCTTCCGGCAACCAAAGGTCGTAAATAAATAGAGTGGAATTTTCCAAGCCGCGCAGTAAGGATTGGCGATAGTGAATTTGGCCGACTGCTCGGGCTTGTTGGGCTAATTCAGCCGGAATATTCGCCTCTTCCTTAGCTTCTTTAATTAAATTTTCCAGCAAACTCAGACCAACCGGCAAACCACCAGCCACCATTTGATCCAGCTTGCCCGGCCAAAAGGGTTTGGCTAAAGTGCGCGTTCCAATCCAGACATAAATCCCATCGGTCTTTTCGACCAAGCCATTCAGATGAATCCCAAAGCTTTTGATACCTAAATAAGAAGCTGCTGCGCGTTCCACTGCTAATTTAGCAGGCTGCGGATAGCTTAGAGTCACGGGATAATGCTCCCCGACCCAAGTATCAATCACGCCTTGCTCATGCAATTCACGCATCACTTGTTCAGTCGCTAAGCTGCGCTGCTCTGAAGTAGTTAAGTCAGCTTGAAACTGAAGCTCATGGTTTTGTTGTTGAAATATGTTCGGATAAGCCAATAAATGCCCGGCAAAATTCGGACTAAGCCAGCCATAAATGCTGCCATCAATACGCCAAGCCATATAATCAGCCAGCTGTGCGTTATTGCACAAGCGGATGCAATCGAGATAAGCCATAGATGCCGTGAGCTTATTAAAGAAATTATGCACTCAAAGATAATGGTATGTGATGACCAAAGCAATTCCCAATGCGCAACCTAAGGTTGTCATAGCTGCTAATTTACTCAGGTGTGGGATCAGAAAGCGGCGATTGCTATCCAAAGGTTCGTAAGCAATACGCCCATCATAATTATGGGCCAAGTTGAAAGGGCGAAAATCGACCGTGACCAAATCGCCACGAACTAAAGGCGTTAACGCTTCAACCAGAGGTGCTTCACGTGAGTAAATCGGTTTGACTGCTTTCACGACGCCATGCTCATCAGTATCAGTAACGCCTAGAACTTTACGCGGAATTCGATTTTCATCGGTTAACAGCCAAATAATTAAACCTTTACCCGGAGAAGTCTGGGTAGCTTTCACTGCATGAACCAAAAAGGTTTTAATCATAGAAAAGCCAGATTGCTCGCCAAAATGAAGAACAACCCATAAATTATCATAAATAAATTTAATGATTTAGTGCTAGGCAGAGTAACGGCTAATTTTCTGTGCTAGTAGGTGAGCTAATAGTAACTGAGTTAAATTTGGCTAGTTTCTGAGCTAAGCGCCGCTCTTTAAAAAAAGCCTGCAATTGCGCCACACAATCGGCTTGCAAGACGCCACCAGTTAATTGCACTTGATGATTATGCCTTGCATCCAGCAAGACATCGAACATGCTGCCTGCTGCCCCCGTCTTCGGATCATAAGCACCAAATACAACCCGCTCAACTCGAGCATGTAATAAAGCGCCTGCACACATCACGCAGGGCTCCAAGGTCACATATAAACTAGTATTGGGTAGGCGATAATTACCAGCCACTAAACCTGCCGCACGTAAAGCCATAATTTCGGCATGCGCTGTAGCATCATGCTGGCTGATGGATTGATTCCATCCTTCACCAAGAATTTGATTATCGCGCACGAGGACTGCACCAACCGGCACTTCGCCTTGTTGATAAGCTCGTTCGGCTAATTGTAAAGCATAGCGCAGCCAGTATTCGTCTGAATAAACTGCCGAAGACTCACTCATAAGAAGGAAATTGGCTAAAAGTTGTAGATTATAGCCCTACTAAGCAGGGCTATAAAACTTTAAGACTAGAACTTAAGCGTTAACAGAAGCAATCGCCTGATTCAAAGTCGCACTCGGGCGCATCACTGCACTGGTCTTAGCCGGATCCACATAATAATAGCCGCCTAAATCCACAGGTTTGCCCTGCACACCATTTAATTCCGCCACAATTTTCTGCTCATTTTCGCTCAGAGTTTTAGCTAAAGGCGCAAACTGTGCAGCTAATTCCGCATCTTCAGTTTGATTCGCTAATTCTTGCGCCCAGTACATGGCTAGGTAGAAATGGCTACCACGATTATCAATCTCACCGACTTTACGCGATGGCGATTTATTGTTATCGAGGAGTTTTTCAGTAGCATGATCAAGAGCATCGGCTAAGATTTGTGCCTTTTTATTGCCCGTTTTTTGTGCCACATCTTCGATAGAAACCGTGAGCGCTAAAAACTCGCCTAAGGAATCCCAACGTAAGTAGTTTTCAGCCACTAATTGCTGCACATGTTTCGGCGCTGAACCACCTGCGCCCGTTTCAAATAAGCCACCACCCGCCATTAACGGCACAATGGAGAGCATTTTCGCACTAGTGCCTAATTCTAAAATCGGGAATAAGTCGGTTAAATAGTCGCGTAGAATATTGCCTGTCACCGAAATGGTATCGAAACCACGGAAAGCACGTTCTAGCGTGAAACGCATCGCACGGAGTTGCGACATAATGTGGATTTCAACGCCAGTTAAATCGTAATCCTCCAGATAACGATTGACCTTTTTAATCACTTCATTTTCGTGTGGGCGATACGGATCTAACCAGAATACCGCTGGGGTATTCGAGAGGCGTGCACGATTGACCGCCAATTTCACCCAATCCTTCACGGCAGCATCTTTGGCTTGGCACATGCGCCAAATATCGCCTTCTTCCACGTTTTGCACCATTAGTACATTGCCTTGATCGTCGACAATGCGTGCTTCACCCGCTTCAGTAATCTCAAACGTTTTATCGTGTGAACCGTATTCTTCGGCTTGCTGCGCCATTAAGCCTACATTCGGCACCGTACCCATCGTGCGGGGGTCGAAAGAGCCATTGGTTTTGCAGAAGTTGATGACTTCTTGATAAATCCGCGCGAAAGTACTTTCGGGCTGCACGGCTTTGGTGTCGTGCGATTTGCCATCGGCTCCCCACATTTTGCCACCATCACGAATCATGGCAGGCATCGACGCATCAACGATCACATCATTCGGCGCATGTAAATTAGTGATCCCTTTGTCGGAATCGACCATCGCCAAGCGTGGACGCGCGGCTTCACACTCTTTAATACAAGCTAAAATTTCATCTTGCTGAGCTTGCGGCAGGGTTTTGATTTTATCATGCACGCTGCTCATGCCATTATTCGGTTTGACGCCGATTTGCTTAAATAAATCACCGTATTTCGCGAATAAATCCTTATAAAACACCTTCACCGCATGCCCGAATACAATCGGATGCGAGACTTTCATCATGGTCGCCTTCACGTGTAGCGAGAACAGCATGTCGGTTTCTTTCGCATCTTGCAGCTCGGTTTCGTAGAAATCACAGAGTGCTTTTTTGCTCATGAACATGCTATCGATGATTTCGCCTTCAAGAATATGCGTTTTTTCTTTCAACACAATCACGCGACCGTCTTTAGTCACCAAATCCATTTTCACATCGCACTCGCGATCCATGGTCATGGATTTTTCGCCGTGATAGAAATCGCTATGCTCCATGTGCGAAACGTGAGTCCGCGAAGCGTGACTCCATTTACCCATTTTGTGCGGATTATTGCGCGCATAACGCTTGACCGCCGCCGGTGCACGGCGATCTGAGTTACCTTCACGTAATACTGGATTCACCGCACTCCCTGATACTTTGGAGTAGCGCTTCACAATCGCTTTTTCTTCGTCGGTTTGTGGGTTCTCAGGATACTCAGGAACCATATAGCCTTTAGAACGCAGTTCTTTAATCGCTGCATTCAATTGTGGCAAAGCAGCGCTAATATTCGGCAGCTTAATAATATTGGTATCGGGCTTTTGCGTTAGTGCACCTAGCTCCGCCAAGTTATTCGGGACGCGTTGCGCCTCGGTTAAGAAATCGGGAAACTCCGCCAAAATCCGTGCTGCGACTGAAATGTCGCTAGTCACAATGTCAATCCCCGCAGGTTTCGCGAAAGCCTGAATGATCGGTAAGAATGAATAGGTCGCCAATAGCGGCGCCTCATCAGTCAAGGTATAGATGATTTTCGGATTGTTGGTAGTCATGATTGTCCTTGGTGATAGCTCGTAAAGTGAACGCAAGCCGCGCGACAGCTTGGTAGAAAAAATCTCCTCAGCTCTATTCTACTATATACAACAAGAGATACACAAAAGCGCAGCAAAAAGATTATTGCTTGCAGCAAATGCACCTTAATAGTGCAGCTATAATTGTGATTCAATCGGCAAAATCCGAATGATATTGGCAAACAAGCGCTGCCAAACAGTGCTCATCGGCTCAACTTTATGGACTATTGTTTGCCCCTTTTCATCAGTTTCTAGCCAGTTTAATTTTCCCTGCTCATTGATCACCACCTGCCAAGCTGCTTCAGGGCTGGAACCTTTATCCATAAATGCCTGCAACTGACGGGCTAATTCAGGGCTTTCCACATAGATGCCAATTTCGGTATTTATATTTTGCGAGCGTGGATCTAGATTAAAGCTGCCGATAAAGACTGAATCCTTATCAAAAGCAAAAGCTTTGGTATGCAGAGAAGCTTTCGATTTACCACGGGTCAAAACTTTATCCAACAAGCGTCCTTTCGCATCTGGGCGTAATTCATAGATTTCCACCCCTGCTTCTAGCAGCTCAGTACGCCATTTCGCATAACCTGCATGGGCAGCGAGCACATCATTGGAGGCCAAGGAATTGGTTAAAACCCGAATCCGCACACCGCGCTTAGCTAAATCTTTAGCGATCTCAATATCGCGCTTTGTACCCACAAAATAAGCGGACTCAATAAGCAATTCTTTATTTAAGGTTTGCAGCTTGCGATAAAGCGCTTGGCTAATTTCGCCCCGTTTAAACTTCATAATATGCACAGGATCATTATCAATCACCCAGCCCGGCGCCCAAACCAAAGTTTTCAATTCGCTATTCAAGCGCTGGAGAATCCGATCAACTTCTTTATCTAGCGGATGCGGATAAGGGTTTTGTGATTCGTAACCCTGCAAGCGTGCACGTGCTTTTTTTAGCTCCTCTGCCGCAAACTCATATTTAGCTAAAGCGCTAATCGGATAAGACCAAGGGCCATTCCATAAATAATCAAAGCTAGCACTCACCTCTTTAACTACTGGCCCGACTGTGAGCATATCCATATCGCGGAAATTGGCTTTATCATCGACTTCAAAATAATCATCGCCAATATTCCGCCCCCCTACAATCGCAGCTGCACCATCGACAATCATCGATTTATTATGCATCCGATGGTTCACTCGGCGCAGATCCGTAATGAAACTTAAGAGATGCGCACGCCGATGCACAAAAGGATTCGCCATGCGTATATCAATCTTCGGATGCGCATCTAAGAGCGCAATGCTGTTATCGCGCTTAGCCATATTATTGTCATCTAATAAAATCCGAACCCTAACCCCACGATCAGCCGCGCGCAACAAACGCTCTGCTAGAATCAAACCCGTCGTATCTTGTTCCCAAATGTAATACTGCACATCTAAGGTCTTTTCGGCGAGCTCAGTCATCGTAATTCGATCATTAAAAGCAGCACGTCCACTAGCAATTAAGGCAAAACCTGACTGGTGCGGATGTTGGCGCACTTGAGTGTTAACTAACCGCCCTAAGCGAGTTTTTTCTGGCTGATTCCAAGCATAAGAAGGAATAGGATTGGTATTCGGTGGTAATTGATTACAAGCGGTAAGTAAACAAGTGACTGATAAAAAAGCTATGAGTGATGAGCGCTTTAGCAACATAGATCAGGCTCTAACAATAAATAATGCCTGTTACCTTAGCATAAGATACTTAGGCTATTGGGCTGATCTTAAGAATAAACTTGCCATAAGCTAGCAGGTTAATGCCTTAGAATGGGCAGGAGGAATTCCAGTCTCGCTGTGAGGCTCCTTCAATTAGGCCGTAAAAGCTTGGGCGTTATACAATTTATCCGATATGTATAAATAGAGTAAAACTTATGACACTGCGCAATTTACTCACTTTAAATCAAGTGTTCAGCGTGAACCACAAATACGGCTAGCCATGCAAACTGCGATTCTGTTAGCTAGTCAATTTATCATGCTCAATCTGGACTTGGTGCTCGACACCTTACGGATTGGGAATCGAATGCTGGCAGAGCCGCAATTTCATTGGCAAATTTTGACGGTTGATAATAATCCCGCTGTGTCTTGTAATGGCTATGTGGTACAGCCGACTGGCACTTGGATGCAGGCTCCACCTTTGGATTGCATACTGGTTATTACTGGCTTTGAGCCAGAACTTAGCCTCCAGCCCCCTGTGCTTAACTGGCTGTATCAACAAGATCAAGCGGGCGTATTACTAGGCTGCATGGACACGGGGGCGTTTGCACTAGCTGCTGCGGGCGTTAAACCTAAGGTACCGATGGCAGTGCATTGGGATTCAGAGCAGCTCTTTCAGCAGTATTTTCCAGATATACCGATCACCATTGCAGGCGTTTCTTGTAGCCATAAATTTTTTAGCGCCTCAGGTGGCTTGTCGGTTGTTGATATGATGTTGCAGCTACTGAAACAGTATTTAAACCCTAGCCAACTCAGTGAAGTCAATAAAATCCTCTATTGCCAAGGCTCAGTCAATAATAACTCAGTGACTAGCCAGATTATTAATCCGCAAACCCGCGTCGAACGTGCAGAAGCCTATATGCAGGCAACGCTGGCACAGCCGCTTTCACTCAGCACCCTCGCGACCATGGTCAATATGCATCCCCGTACTTTTAGCCGCCAATTCGGTGAACGCTATGGGGTAAGCCCAATGCAGTATTATCGACGCTTACGTCTGGAATATGCGCACCTACTTTTGCACCAAACTTCATGGTCAGTGGCCAAGATTGCCGAGCTGTGTGGATTTACTGAACCTACTAACTTTTCAGCCTGCTTTGCCCAGCACTATGGAATTCCCCCGCAGCGCCTTCGTGCTCAAGGCTAATGATTGCTGTTTATGTCTATTTTTCATCACAATAAGTCCTATTTTCATATCATTTAAACCTGCAGCCCTTATTACACTAAAGCCTATTTAAGCAACTAATTTCGTGGAGTGAGCGAATGAGCCAAACCTTGCCTGCACAAGCGTCTGTCCTAATTATTGGTGGTGGTATTAGTGGTTGCTCCATTGCTTACCATCTGGCTAAACGAGGAGTGAAAGATGTAGTGCTGTTAGAGCGCAAGCAGCTCACGTGTGGAACCACTTGGCATGCAGCGGGCTTAGTGAGCATGTTATGGTCAACACCCACCCTCGCCAATCTCGCTAAATACAGCAATCAACTCTATGGCGAACTAGAAGCTGAAACCGGCCAAGCCACCGGCTATCGACGCACCGGCAGTTTATCGCTGGCTCGAACAGAAGAACGTGTGGAAGAGTTATTACGCACCGCCTCAGTCATGAAAAGCTTTGGGGTGGACTGTGAAATAATTTCTTTGGAGCGTTTGACCGAACTCTATCCAGGCATTAGTACAGAAGGGATTTTAGGTGTTCTGCATATCAAAGCTGATGGGCAGACTAACCCTATTGATACCACGATGGCTCTTGCGAAAGGCGCTCGTAACTACGGTGCCCATATTTTAGAAAATACCTTGGTTGAAGGAATCATTGTTGAAAACGGTACAGCAGTCGGTGTACGCACCACCACTGGAGTCATTCGAGCAGACAAAGTAGTGCTCACTGGTGGCTTATGGTCGCGCCAACTCGCCAGCCAAATCGGCGTGCAGCTTCCACTCTATGCTTGCGAACATTTCTATGTGGTCACAGAACCCGTGCCCGAGTTAACTAAACGCCCGGTGCTGCGCGATTTTGATAAAGGGATGTATTTCAAAGAAGATGCAGGCAAATATTTATTCGGCTGGTTTGAGCATAATGCTAAGGGTTGCCCGATGGAGCGGATTGGCCCTGACTTTTGCTTTGATGAATTTCCCTGTGATTTAGAGCATATCGAACCGTATTTAATGGCGGGGATTGGTACCTTGCCGCAACTCGGTGAAGTAGGCATCAATACCTTCTTCAATGGCCCAGAAAGCTTTACCGTGGATAACTTACACCTACTCGGCCCTACCCCTGAAGTGGATAATTTCTGGGTGGCTTGCGGCCTAAACTCTAAAGGTATTGCTGCGGGCGGCGGCTTAGGGAAAATCATGGCCGACTGGATTATTGACGGCTATCCCTCTCAAGATATTCTGGAATGCGATGTACGCCGTCATCAAGCGGCACAACGCAGCCAAGCTTATGTGGAAGCGCGTATTCCCGAAGCATTGGGCTATACCTATACGATGCATTGGCCGTTCTATCAATATACAACCGCACGTAATACAGTCATTTCACCCCTGTATTCAAGTCTACAAGCAGCTGGAGCCTGTTTTGGTGAAGTGGGTGGCTATGAGCGTCCCAATTGGTTTGCCCGTAATGGCGCTAAGCCTGAATATCAATATAGCTACCAACGCCAAAACTGGTTTGACTTCTCTGCTGCTGAACATCGCGCCGTGCGTGAAGCGGTGGGCCTATACGATGTGTCTTCTTTTGGCAAATTTCGCGTGACCGGCAAGGATGCGCTAGCTACTTTACAACGCTTATCTTGTGCAGAGGTTGATGTGCCGGTGGGCAATTTAGTTTATACCCAATGGCTGAATGAGCGTGGCGGGATTGAAGCTGATTTAACCATTGCCCGCCTAGCCGAAACTGAGTTTTTGGTAATGACTGGAGTAGCCTCGACTTATCGCGATGGCTGGCATTTACGTAAAAACCTTTTAGGTCAAACCGTTGTTGAAGATGTCAGTGCTGTGTATGCCTGCTTAGCGATCCAAGGCCCTCAAGCTCGAACTGTGTTAGCTAAAGTCAGCGATTGCGACTTAAGCAATACGGCTTTTGCCTTCGCCACCGGACAGTTTACTAAAGTGGCAGGCGTCGAAATTTGGTTGCAACGCATTTCCTATACAGGCGAATTAGGCTGGGAATTATTTATTCCTGCCTTTGCTGCACCTCAAGTCTATCATGCCTTATGGCAAGCTGGTCTGGCCGAAGGTATCTGTAATGTCGGTTTGCATGCAGTTAATAGCTTGCGCTTAGAAAAAGGCTTCCGGCATTGGGGGCATGATATAGGGCCTGCCGATAATTTACAGCAAGCCGGTTTAGTATTCACGGCGAAGCCAGCTGCTAAAGAATTTATTGGCCGCGACGCCTTCTTAGTAGCAAAAGCGGCAGGTTTACCAGAGCGACGCTTAGTGCAATTCCGTTTGCATGATCCTGAACCACTCATCTATCACCATGAACCGATACTGCTAGACGGTCAAATGGTTGGCTATTTAAGTTCTGCTATGTATGGGCATAGCTTGGGCTCTGCTATCGGCATGGGCTATGTCAACCTACCGAATTTAACAGCTGAGAAAACTTGTACTAGCTCATTTGAGATTGAAGTGGCGTGTAAACGCTTTGCGGCTGATGCCTCTTTGCAAGGCTTCTATGATCCTAGTGGTGCACGGATGCGTAGTTAAAAAAACTATAAGCACTAGGTAAAAAAAAACCGGACCTCAAGAGGAAGTCCGGTTGTCAATAGCATTATCTTTATACGCATCACTGCATCAAATTTAAAATTTTTTCTCTAGCCCGTAAAGATTTCAAAACTCCTTCGTCTGTAGTGATGAAGCCCGCTGTTAAGCAGCGCAACTATATAAATGATCGAAGGAGTATTTCATGTTTGCCTCAGCTACCAAGCACTTAAACCATATAGCTAATACCCTGCTCTGCAGTAGTCTATTGATTTTGAGCAGTTCTGTAACCGCTGAGGTTTATGAAAACTATGATCCCTGCGCCGATTATGCGGCTAAGGCGGTTTATCAATTTCGTTCGCAACAGATGTTGAATTGTGGTTTGGCGGATGCGCGCTGGAATGAGGATGGCGAGGGTCAGCAGAATTGGTGTCGTACAGTGAGTCCTAAAGAAACTGAAAATGAAACCAAAGCCCGCGCACAACTATTGATGAAGTGTATGAATCCACACAGCAGCATCAATCAAAACGACCTAGCCGTTGATAGTGCCCGCCTGACACCTGAAATGCTCGCAGCAGCAGGACGGGGTGCGACAGAACGCGTGCAACAATTAATTGCAGCAGGTGCCAATTTCACAGAAACACAAAAATCCCTCATGCATTACGCCTTAAGCTCTCGCGACATAAAGACTTTAAGTTTTTTACAACAGGCGGGGATTGCTGTAGATATAGGTCAATCTAATCTACTAGAAAACTATATCGGCCACGGCTCTGATCCTAAAATCAATGCATCTGACTTAAAAATGCTCGACTGGTTATTAAAAAATGGCGTCGACCCAAATGCAGTCAGTCAAGCTACTGATGGGGATACCCCTCTAGCAGTAGCCATTAGGCATCAAAACTTACCCGCCCTTAAACTTTTACTCAGTGCAGGGGCGAATCCTAATCTAGATATTCGTGGTCAAGCTTGTAAAACCAATATGCCTTTAGACTTAGCCATTGATCGAGGCGATGAAACCATTATGGCGGCCTTACGCCAGATCGGTGCTAAAACTCAAGCACAATGCAATGGCGGCTAAGGCAAGACCTTTACCACCCTGAATCCTAATACATAACTACGATCTAACAACGACGCTGGGCTACGCGCTGCTGACCGAGTGCTGGCGGGGACATTATCCCATCCACCGCCCCGCCGCGCTCGGAACGCATTTTGGCTGCAAGTGATATCGACGCTTGCAGTGCTTTGGTAGTTCGCTTGCCAGCAATCCGCTGTCCACTCCCAGACATTCCCGGCCATATCGTGCAAACCAAACGGGTTCGCGGCAAACTGCCCCACCGGAGCAGTTTGCGCCCATTGATCAGTACCTTCCACGCCACTCACATTGGCAAAATGCCGATCCGGCTGATTGCCCCAATAAAACGCAGTAATCTTGCCGCCACGCGCTGCATATTCCCATTCGGCCTCAGTTGGCAAGCGATAAGACTGTCCTGTTTCCTTAGATAACCATTCAGTATAAGCCTGCGCATCCTGCCAACTCACGCACACCACCGGATGCACTTGCGGCTGAGTGAAACTCGGATTGCGCCAATTATTCGTCGGGCTAATCGTCCATGCGCTGGGTTTCTGCAAATCCTGAATCGCGCAGCCCTGCTTTTGAAATTCGGCGGTAGTGACATAATTGGTGGCGTCAATAAAGCGCTTAAACTGCTGCACGGTAATTTCATGTCGCGCTATCGCAAACGCTTTCACCTGCACGCTATGCGCTGGATATTCATTCTCGCGGCAGCCACCCAATTGATCATCCCAACCGGCGGTGCAACCCATCGTGAAACTGCCTGCGGGCAACTCAATCATCTGTGGCATATCAGTCGGTGGCGTGGAGGGCGGAATCATCGGCGTTGCGCTTGAACTGGTAGTAACAGGCACATTATTCGGCACAGCAACAAGAGCGGTTGAACTCGAGTGCGACAGCCACCAGCCCAAACCTAAACCCGCACCCAATAAACCCAATCCCGCCGCAATCAAGATCCCCAAAGTCTTGCCACGCGAGGATTTATGACGATCACGCCGCGCTTTTTCCGCACGCTGATAAAAGGCCGAAGCTTGCTCTGGCGTAATCACGGGAGTTTGCTCACGCGCCTGCCGCCACAATAAAACTTGGCGTACTGCCTCAGCCTCTTCATCAGCATGCTGACCGGCGACCGGCAAACGCCTGCCCGACACCACTTCATCCCAAGCGTCTTGGTCGGTTTGCTCGTGCTCGTTTTCGCCCGCCATTAGCACAACTCCTGTTTTAACTGCCAGACCCGATCCCGCAAGCCCGACAAGCGTTTGGCAATCGCGCCCACCGTGCGCCCGGTGCGTTCAGCAATCTCGCCATTACTTAGCCCTTGCACATAGTCGGTATAAATCGCCATATCCATCTCCCCCGTCGGCTGGCGCGCAATCTGCTCAAACACCCGTTCTAAACAATCCACTTGGCTATACAATTCCTGATCCGCTAAGGCTAAAGATTGGGTATTTTCCTCTGCGACAGCTACGAGCGTGCCATCAAGATCTGGCTCGAAAACTTTCTTCTTGCTTTGATACTGGCGCAGACGATCAATATATTCATTGCGCACTATCGAGAATAACCAAGCGCTGCAATGGCGTTGCAGTTGCTCCGAGCGATTGAGAATTTTAATCGCGGTTTCTTGCAGAATATCCTGCTGATCCTCAGCACTGAGCGGATAATGCCGATACGCGCAGGACTGAATATAGCGCGTCAGCACCGATAAGAGCTTCGCGCCCTTATCGCCACGCTGCTCGATGAATTGCACGAGCATTTCATGGCATTGGGCATTATCTGTATTTTGTTGTTCGTCTTCCGCGCTCAATCCTGCACTCGTTTCCATCCTTCACTGCATGAATACTAGCGCATTTCAGCGGATTTAGGCGGCTTAGAACTGAGATAGCACAACAAGTCTGCAGTCTGTAGTAAACTCTCACTATGACTGAATCAGCCGCTCCGAAGCTCCTCTACCAGCCTGTTACTGCGCTCAAAGGCGTGAATGAAGCCACCGCCGAAAAACTGCTGCGCCTTGGTATTTTGCGGGTGGTGGATTTGCTATTTCATTTGCCGATGCGCTATCAAGATCGCACGCGCATTTATCAGATTGGCAGCTTACGCACTGAACAAGAAGTCACGGTTGAAGGTGAAATTGAACTGACTGAAATCGTCACGCGCGCGCGCAAAATGCTGCTCTGTCATATTTCGGATGGAACCGGTTTACTGACTTTGCGCTTTTTCCATTTTACCAATGGACAGAAACATAGTTTAAGCCAAGGTGCTTATATCCGCTGCTTTGGGGAAGTGCGCCAAGCCGGCGGCAAACTGGAAATGGTGCATCCAGAATATCGGCTTGTCAGTGCAGGCGATTTACCGCCCTTAGAAAATACCCTGACTCCCACTTATCCCAGCACCGAAGGTATGCAACAGCGCAGCCTCAGCCGCTTGATTAAATTGGCTTTAGAGCAAGTACATGAGCTTGAGGAATTACTACCTCAGCAGCTAGTGCAGGAATATAGCTTCCCGCCCTTGGCCGAGTGTGTACGTTTATTGCATCAACCACCCAGCGAATTAGCCAGTCGGCAATTATTAGAGGGTCGCCATCCGGTGCAACAGCGCTTGATCTTTGAAGAGCTACTCGCACATCAACTGGGTGTTCAACAAGCGCGCCACGAGATTAATCAAGTCAAGGCGCCGATGATGCAAGAGCCAAATCTGCTGTTTCAGCAACTGCTCAAGCATTTGCCGTTTGCGCCAACAAAGGCACAAAGCCGGGTGATTCAAGAAATTGCTCGCGATTTGCGCTTAGGTAGCCCGATGAATCGCTTAGTACAAGGTGATGTCGGTTCAGGCAAAACGTTGGTGGCCGTGGCAGCTGCTTTACATGCAATCGCTAATGGCTATCAAGTCGCGTTAATGGCTCCCACTGAATTATTAGCAGAGCAGCATTATCGCAATTTCTGTGGTTGGTTAGAGCCACTTGGTTTGGATGTGGTGTATATATCCGGTACTCAAACTGCCAAGCAGCGCCGCCGCCAAGTCGAAAATTTACTGCTTGGAATTGGGCATATTGCGATTGGTACACACGCCCTCTTCCAACGGACTGTCGAGTTCCTACAACTCGGTTTAATCATTATTGACGAACAGCACCGTTTCGGCGTGCATCAACGCTTGGAGCTACGCGAAAAAGGTAAACAAGGCGATTATTATCCGCATCAATTGGTCATGACTGCCACCCCAATCCCGCGCACTTTGGCCATGACCGCTTATGGCGATTTAGATTATTCGATTATTGATGAATTACCGCCGGGGCGTACACCCATCAAAACCGTGCAATTAAGCAATGATAATCGTGACCGCTTAATTCGGCGGGTAGAAAAAGCCTGTGCGCGTGGCTGCCAAGTCTATTGGGTTTGTACGCTGATTGATGAATCCGAAGTCCTGCAATGCCAAGCGGCTGAATTGACCGCAGAGTTATTACATGAGGAACTGCCTGGCGTTCAAGTCGGCTTGATTCATGGTCGCCTGCATCCGAGTGAAAAAGAACGGATTATGCAGGCTTTCAAAGCAAATGAATTGCAACTGCTGGTGGCGACCACCGTGATTGAAGTTGGCGTCGATGTGCCGAATGCCTCGATTATGATTATTGAAAATGCTGAGCGCTTGGGCTTGTCACAATTGCATCAATTGCGTGGGCGGGTTGGGCGTGGTAGCGCTGAAAGTAGCTGCGTACTGCTCTATCAAGCACCCTTAGGCAAGACTGCCCAAAAGCGTTTGGATGCGCTGTGTAATAGCACGGATGGCTTTGAAATTGCCAATATTGATCTGGAGTTACGTGGCCCTGGTGAGGTTT
The DNA here is from genome assembly GCA_049292455.1 of Thiolinea sp. Lineage (GTDB taxonomy): Bacteria > Pseudomonadota > Gammaproteobacteria > Thiotrichales > Thiotrichaceae > Thiolinea. Next base: position 174,236 of record JBATRF010000008.1, on the reverse strand, counting down.
TGGGGACGAAACAAACGGGTGATGTGCGCTTGAGAATAGCTAGTTTGCTACGTGATCAGCATTGGTTACCCGAAGTACAGGAAGTGGCTAAACAGATTGTGGCGCATCAGCCCGATAAGGCTTTAGCCCTCACCCGGCGCTGGTTACAGCAGCCGGGCGGGGATACCGCGATTCGCTTCTTTCAAAGCTAGACTAGATCGTTAAGACGCTCAAAACGGTAGTTATCTTCATCATCACGACAGACAACGATGTTGTACAGATGGAATAAAACGCCTTCGCCTTCAGCTAAAGCACTCACATCACCACTGACAACGACCCGTCCGGGTTTAGTCACGCCGCAATGAATCGAGCCAAGTTTACCGTATAGACCGGGCTTTAGAATCAGGCTCTCTTCGCCTTCGATAAAGCCACAGTCATAGCCGCTGTCACTATCCCATAACTGGCTAACCAGCTTAGAGCCGCGCCGATCATGGCTTTCTGCGATTAAGCGATGTACGCCCACCCGAATTTTGTCATCGCTCCAATCCAGATCAGGCTCCAGCATGTCGGTAGTTTCAGATTTAGTCACTGGCATGACCAGATCATTGACTGCATCAACTGCACCGGAAGCTTGCGCTGCTACACCAGCACCCATCGCGACTGCTGCCGCTTTAGCTGCATCACCCCAAGAGCTATCGCTTGAGTTCGGCTTCGAAAATTGCTTAAAGGTATAAACATCGCCAGCGCGTTCAATGAAGATGCCATAGAGCTTAGACACAGCAGTCTGCCCATCAGCCACTGAACCGACTATCCCACCTAAACTTACAGAACCCTGCTCATTCACTGCACAAGACACTGTGCCCAAATTACCATATTGGCCTTCGTGTAGGGTCAGTTGGTAACCAGCCGCATAATCCACCGCCGTCGGATCATTATCCCAAACTAACTGAGCTTGCTCATCGGTATGCTCAACAGTGTCATCCGACTTCAGCCATTCAGGAACCCAAGCAGATAGGCTAGAAAACACGTAATTTCCGTCATCATTATGCGTCACTGCCATATTGAAAAGCTTAGAGCGCATCGCATCGCCTGCTGATAGATCACCCTCTAAGCCGCCAAGGCTTACACAATTCGCAGTAGGCACTGAGCAAGTCACTAAGCCAAGACGACCTGTTTCACCCGGACGTAAGATCAAGGTGTTTTGCAGGGCTGCTAACTCGGCGGGACTTAAGTCGCCATCCCAAGCCAATTTAATAGCTTCGATAACATCCGACTCATCCACAATCATCGGTTGTACACCGGAGTCTAAATTGGCTTGCACAGCAGCCAGCGTTTCGGTACTAGCAGCGTCTAGTTGCAAACCGCTTAAGGCATCCGCATGCAAACCTTGGCCGACCGTAGCAATCTCAGTGACTGTTAGATTTGACGGATTTAACGCTGCACGATCTACCGTTACTAGATTTAAGTCAGCGTTACGAGCTAAATCCTCCTTGATCGTTTTTACATCTTCAATTACATCCGACTCATCAACTGGCTCGGGTAAATCGACAATATCATTGGCAACTTTAACAGCTGCTGCTGTGCCAAGACCTGCCGCAGCGGTTTTTAAACCGGCTAAAAAGTCAGTATTTAAACCCTGCCCAGCCAAGCCTAAGTCAGTGCTCGTTAAAGCAGTATCACGCTCTAAGTCTTGCTCAGCGTTTTTGACGTTTTCAATCAAATCTGATTCATCAACTGATTTTGGCAAACCAGCAATTTGCTCAGCCGCATGGGTGATGACATTCACTGGCTCAGTGCTGGCATTCGCACTAGCTGTTTTTAAGCTACCCAAAAACGCTGGATTTAAGCCTTGACTAGGTACACCAATCTCTGTTTCTACCAAATCATTGGCTCGCCCTGAGTCATCGGCCAAGGTTTTCAAACCTTCGATGCTATCTGACTCATCCACTGGCTTAGGTAGACCGGCTAAACTATCGGTGGCTTTAGCCACCACAGCGCCCAACCCTGCTCCCATAGCAGCTTGCTTCAAACCAGCTAACCATTCTGGGCTAAGGCCAGCACCTAAACCGCCAATCTCAGTAGTCGTTAATTGAGTAGCAGCTTGTGTAGTTAGTGCCTGATCCGCAGCCCCAGCTAAGATGGTGTTGCCTTGCTCTAAGGCCGCTGCTTTTAAGCTTGCTAACCAATCTTGATTGACTAAACCAGACTGTAAGGAGCCTAACTCAAAGCTTTGTAGCTCGACACCACTAGGGCTATTATCAACCGCTGCTACATTCACTTGGCCACTAGCATCAGTGGTAAAACTGGCAACTTGAACATCCCCATCAGGCTTAGTTAAGCGTACTGCGACCGCTGCTTCGGCTTGATCCAATGCCTGCACCTTAGCACCCTCTAGAGTATATAAACCCTCTGGAGTGTTCAGCTCAACGGCACCTGCACCCAATTTAGCGTGCTCAAAATCAATCCCAGCTTCTGGCAAATGGATAGCCGTATCCGGTACATCGACTCGCAACGCAGTCAAATCCGTTTCACCTTCAGGCGTATGCAGATTAGCCGCTGCTAGATCCACATCCATCTTAGGTAAGTTCGCCTCAGGCAAATCAATCTGTACCTCAGGCACATTAACGACCGCAATATCTGCGCTCGCCTCTTTGTTATGCCATTCGACTGCTGAGACATCAGCCTTAGAGCTAGGCAGATTCATTTGCAAAGTCTTCAAATCCACATCGGCTTCGGGTGGTTTGATCAATTCACTGACCGTCATATCAAACTCACCATCCGGCGCATTGAGCTTCAATGCAGCTACACTCGCAGCCACTGCACCCAAGCCTACAATACCGGTGGTGATATCCTTCACTTCGATATGAGGTGCATCAACCTCTACATCAGGTAACTTAGCATCTATCGTTGGTAAACTAGCCGCTAGCGTAGGCGTGGTCACTTCGACTTTCGGCAAATCAACACTAGGTACATCGACCTTGGGAAGCTCAATACTTGGCGTACTGACGTCTACTGTCGGTAAGTCAATTGCTGGTGCTTGAAGATCTACTTTAGGTAAGTTCACTGATGGAGCCTGAACATCCACGTTAGGCAAATCAATCGTTGGCGCTTCAAGATCAAACTTGGGCACATCAACTGCTGGCGCTTCAAGATCCACTTTAGGTAAGTCAATTGTTGGCGCTTCAAGATCGACCTTGGGCAAATCAACTGCCGGAGCCTGAAGATCTACTTTAGGCACATCAATCTTTGGCGCTTGGATATCTACCTTAGGCACATCAACGGTTGGCGTCTTCAGCTCTACTTGAGTGAGATCAATAGATGGAACATCTACATCCACTTTAGGTAAATCAATCGATGGCGCTTTGATATTGCCCTCAGGTAAATCAATGGACGGCACATTGACGTCTACCTTAGGTAAGTCGACTACTGGAGCTTTGACATCGACCTGAGGTAAATCCACATCCACTTTAGGCGCAGCTACTGTCGCAGTAGGTAGATCAAGTTTAGGGGCTTGCATATCAACGACTGGCAATGCTACCGAAGGCTCAGGTGTTTTAAGCTCTGCGACTTTAATCGGTGTTACATCTGCTTTAAGCTCAGGGGTTTTCACCGTCACGGTTGGCTTTGCTACTTCAGGCTGCTTCACCGTTACCGTCGGTTTAGGTGTTTGGCTACTACGGGCTAACGCAGCGGTAGCTGCTGTACTAGTCGCGACGGCGGCAGACGTGACGGGCACACGCAGATGCGAAGGCTCGGGGCTAGGTCTAGTTTGAACCTCAGCTTGTTGACGTTTGCAGACTAAGCCCTTCACCCAGCGGCCAATGCCATAACCAAGCAAAAAGGCTGCTAGCAGCAGTAAAAGTGACTGAATTAAGAACATAGTCATTCCTACTCTCCTTTACCAGAACGTGAAAACCATCCCATCACCAAGCCAAAAATGAAGGCGAGTAGTAACCAGATAAATAATTTAGACAATAGATACATCATGGGAAGGCCTCACTTTTGAATAATATCAAAGGAAATGCGACGGTTTTGCGCCCGCCCTGCTTCGGTGTCATTGCTAGCAATCGGTTGGGTTTCACCATAGCCAACACCCTGAATGGAGCCGCTATCCAAGCCTTGCTTAGCCAAATAATCTTTCACAGCATCGGCACGTTGTTGGCTCAAGGTTTGATTATAGACATCTTCACCTACGTTGTCGGTGTGACCGCCAACTCGCAGCATTTTGCCATCTAAGGCTGTCTTGCAATCGGTAGCAATTTTGGCGATTCCATCCAACAACTTGAGGCTATCGCGCTTAATAATAGCTTTGTTGGTTTCAAACAAAATTTGCTGACCATTCATAGTAGTATTGAACTGGTCTTGGCAAGACTGTTGCTCAGTGGTGAGCGGTACAGGAGCAGGTTCGGGGGTAGCTGCAGCTTGTTGAGCGGCTGGATCGGTCGCAGGAGCTGGAGGAGCTACTTCTGCTGTGGTGGTTGTGGGTTCAGGAGCAGTGGGAGCTGGTGCAGCTGCTACCTGCTCAGTGGCCGCTGCTGGCTGTACAGGTTCAGCCGGAGCAGGGGCTGTTGCTTGAGCAGGCTCTGGTGCTGGGGCTGCGGCAACTTCTGGCGCTTTGACTGTGAGTTGATCCTCAACCTTAGTATTACCCAATAATTGCTGAACCTTTTCTAAAGCGGTCGCTTTAGCTTGGTCAGAACTCGCCACGCCCGTTAACGCAAAAGCACCATTAGCGAACTTCAAACCTGATTGCTCAAGTCCAGCCAAAGCATCCTTCAAGCCGCCCAAAGAAGCTAACCAAGATGCAGGAGCCACTTGGCCAACAGTTAATTGATTGACCACATTGCCAGCACCATAGATGCCTTCAGCAGCAGCCAGCGCTTGGTCAATTTCGGCTTGTGAACTTAAACTACCTTGGAGTAACCATTTGCCATCTTGTGGCATTAAAGCAAGGCTTGGCTCAGCAGTAGGGGCTGCAGCGGGAGCAGCCACAGGCTCGGCAGGAGCAGGTGCTACCGGAGCAGCTGCCGCCTCTGCGGGTGCGGTTGTTGTGGTCACAGCAGCAGCGACTGGAGCAGCCACTTCAATCGCATTATCCACTACGCGAATACCCTGAGTGTCTTGAACTAGCTTGACAGCTTGTTCGCGTTCAGCATCACTGGCTACTTTACCGGTTAACTGTGCATCGCGCCCACGATGATCCAAATTAACCTGTACATCAGTTAAGGAAGCTGCCTTTAAACCGTCCGTGGTTCTGGCTGTTAGATCCGTTTCTACTAGATTTTGGCGTGAGGAAATCATTAACCAAAACAGCAGAGGTAAGCCCAACAAAGTGAGTAGCCACCACCACAATTTAGGTAATGCACCACAACAACACGAACGTTTTTCACTCATTGCTATTCCTTGATAGATTACACACAAAAGAACTGTTTAAAAGTATAGTGCAGTTCAATGCACTGTATAAAAAGTTTAATAACTGAGCAGCACTTTAAAGCTATGATAACGAGCTTAGTTTGGAAACTTTGACCTAGCTCAATAAGTAGTGAAGCCCTATGTACAAAACCCTAATAAACACCCAAAGCTTAGTCGCAAGACTTGGGCAAAAAGATCAGATTATTTTTGATTGCCGCTTTAATTTAGCTGATCCTTCAGCGGGAGAGCGTGCTTATCAAGCCAGCCATATTCCTGGCGCTTTTTATTTGCATTTAGATCACGATCTCTCTTCCCCGATGACGGCTACTACGGGGCGACACCCTTTACCCGACCCACAACAATTAGCTGCTAAACTAGCAGCTTATGGTCTAAATGAAAACACACAAGTATTTGTTTATGATGACATTAGCGGAGCATTTGCAGCGCGTACTTGGTGGCTACTGCGTTGGTTGGGGCATGAGGCAGTCGCAGTCTTAGATGGTGGCTGGCCTGCCTGGGTAGAACGCGGTGGGTCTTTAGAGCAAAGCAGGCCTGTTTTCCCTGCCCATTCAGGGAATTTTAAAGAGCAACTACAAGCGAATTATTTCTTAACCACCGATGCTCTAAGCCAAGCGCACCCCTATCAACTTATTGATGCGCGCAGCAGCGAACGTTTCCGGGGCGAACTAGAACCGATTGATCCTATCGCGGGACATATTCCTGGAGCAATCAATCGGCCGTTAACCGATAACTTGCTAAGTGGCCAATTCAAACCAGCCGATCAATTAAAACAAGAATGGGAAGCTAAGCTGGCTAATAAGCAGCCCGAAGAAATCGTGCATATGTGCGGCTCTGGAGTCAGCGCTTGCCATAACTTATTAGCAATGGAAGTGGCTGGTTTAAGTGGTTCGCGCTTGTATGTTGGCTCATGGAGTGAATGGATTCGTGATCCCAAACGCCCCATTGCTACTGGTGAGAATTAAGATTTAGGATAAATACCAACGACTAAGCGTAGCTGCTCACCCAGATAAATTAACGGCACACGCTCCCGCTCCCAAGGCGGGATACCTGCCTTTTGGAATAAATTTTTTAATTCAAGTGAATGATCGTGAGCGCGCTCTACTCGTTCTCCACCTTGGCGAAAACCTACGGTGATAGCTAAGTTTAAAGCAACTGCCTCCTGCTTAAGCTCATTAGTAAGCAGACCTTTACTCAGACTCCGCTCCAACGATGGCAGATACAAATCCTGCTCCCAATCCGCCCAAACAATGATCTGTTTAGCATCATGTCGGCTGAAAGCTTTTAAAGCATAAACATCACCCCGATAGCGCCGAACTTCACAAGTCCCCCAAGCCACACAAGGCGTCGCATCCATTGAACTTCTGAATACATCGTTCAAAATATGCTGCAACTTTTTCGCAGCAGGCATCGTGAAACCTTGGCTTTGTAACCAGTAGCGCACTAAAGCCTTCTGCATGAATCCATCTTGGGTGTTTACTGCTGTTGCTGAAAGCGTATGCGCTTGGCTGCCGACAAACTGAGGCAATTGTGCAACTAATAAGCGCTCTAAAACTTGTTGCTGCTCAGCTTGCCAATTCGCAGCACGGCTTAAAGTTTGGCTTACTGCAGGCCAACGTTCTTGCAAATGCGGCAAAATTGCATGGCGTAAATAATTACGATCAAACTGAATCTGTGCATTGCTGGGATCATCGACATACTGGAGTTGATATTGCTGCGCATAAGCTGCTAATTGTGCTCGACTAAACGCTAACAAAGGCCGGCCTAACTGCCCGGCTCCCAAAGCTCGTAGCTGAGGCATGGCCGCCAAACCTGCACTTCCACTTCCACGTAAAGCATTCAATAAAAAGGTTTCGGCTTGATCATCTTGATGATGCGCGGTTAACAGCATTTCGTTCGCGGCTAAGCATTCACTCAAAGCTTGATAACGGGCTTGACGAGCGATTGCTTCAATACTTTCCCCAGCAGCTGGCTTTAAATTTAAGTAAATGACTTTTAAAGGCAGGTTTAAAGCAGCACAAGTCTGTTCAGCATGCACTACCCAAGCATCAGCACTGGCTTGTAGGCCATGATGAATATGAATCGCTTGGAATTGAAAGGCTTGAGGGTGCTGAGCTTGAAGTGCTGCACTAGTATGCAGCAGTACATGCGAATCGAGTCCACCGCTATAAGCGAGATAATACTTAGTAGCGGGGTGAGTTTGCAGGAAGGAAAGTAGGCCTTCCTGAATCATTAAGCCTCTTCGTATTGACCAAAGCTGAGCAAGCGCTGATAGCGGCGCTCTAGCAGCTTGTCAATATTCATGGATTTCAATTCACGCAGATTGACTTCCAAAGCCTCGCCCACTGCTTGAGTAGCGAGCGGGATATTACGATGTGCTCCACCTAGTGGCTCAGGGATAATTTGATCAATTAAGCCTAGAGATTTTAAGCGGTCGGCGGTAATCCCCATGGCATCAGCAGCATCAGCGGCCTTTTCAGCGCTCTTCCAAAGAATCGAGGCACAACCTTCAGGCGAAATCACCGAGTAAGTTGCGTATTGCAACATCATTACCCGATCACCGACGCCAATCGCTAGTGCGCCACCCGAGCCACCTTCACCTACGACTGTACAAATCGTCGGAGTGCGCAATTTTGCCATTTCGTACAGGTTACGGGCAATCGCTTCACTTTGCCCACGCTCTTCTGCACCAATGCCTGGATAAGCGCCCGGCGTATCAATGAAGGTAATCACTGGCAACTGAAACTTTTCCGCCATATGCATTAAGCGTAAAGCTTTACGATAGCCTTCTGGACGCGGCATACCGAAATTACGCTTAATATTTTCGGTGGTATCGCGGCCTTTTTGATGCCCAATCACCATCACTGACTGCCCACGGAACCGTGCAGTACCACCGACAATGGCATTGTCATCAGCATAGGCACGATCACCATGCAGTTCGGTAAAGTCAGTAAATAAATTTTTGACTAAATCGAGGGTATAAGGACGTTTGGGGTGGCGCGCTAATTGCGAAATTTGCCGAGGCGTAAGCTTAGCGAAGATGGAACGGGTCAGGGTTTGCGCTTTTTCTTCTAATTTGGCGATTTCTTCGCTGAGATTGATCTGCGTATCATCTACAAAACGCAGCTCTTCGATTTTTGCCTGCAATTCGGCAATCGGCTGCTCAAAGTCGAGAAAATCCGGATTCATTATATATAAAAGTCCTGACCGATTAATAACTTGGTTAATAACTGAGACTTGCAAACTGAGCTATTTTAGCTGCCCTAGCGCCCAGTTTGCACTGTTTTATAGCATTAGTTCTGAATACGATACTCTGCTGAGCTAGCATGTGCTACTAACCCCTCGCCACGCGCGAGTATTGAAGCCACCTTGCCCAATTCGCTTGCGGCTTGCGCTGAGCAATTGATTAAAGACGAACGCTTCTGGAAATCATAGACACCTAAAGGGCTAGAGAAGCGTGCGGTACGCGACGTCGGCAATACGTGATTGGGGCCTGCACAATAATCACCTAAAGCTTCTGCGGTATAGCGCCCCATGAAAATCGCACCCGCGTGACGAATATCTTTTAATAAGCTTTGCGGATCAGCCACTGATAACTCTAAATGCTCAGGTGCAATATAATTGGCGACTTGCGCCGCTTCTGCCAGATCCTGCACATGAATTAAAGCACCACGCACGGTGAGGGAGCTGGTAATAATGTCTCGGCGTGGCATGGTGGTAAGCAATTTATCAATACTGGCTTGTACCGCTTGAATAAAGGTAGCATCCGGTGAAACTAAAATCGCTTGGGCATCTTCGTCGTGCTCGGCTTGCGAGAATAAATCCATCGCAATCCAATCAGGATTTGTTTGCCCATCACAAACCACTAAAATCTCCGAAGGGCCAGCAATCATATCAATGCCGACTGCACCGAACACCATACGCTTCGCGGTTGCGACATAAATATTGCCGGGGCCAACAATCTTATCTACTTGTGGAATCGTAGCAGTGCCATAGGCTAAAGCAGCCACCGCTTGTGCACCACCAATCGCAAACACCCGATCCACTCCGGCAGTAGCAGCCGCAGCTAATACAAGTTCATTCACATCGCCATCAGGCGTCGGCACGACCATGATTAACTCAGGCACACCGGCGACCTTAGCCGGAATCGCATTCATTAACACCGAGGAAGGATAAGCTGCTTTACCACCCGGTACATACAAACCAACTCGATCTAAAGCAGTCACTTGCTGGCCAAGTAAAGTACCATCCGCTTCTGTATAAGACCAAGATTCGAGCTTTTGATGCTCGGCATAACGCCGTACACGTTCAGCAGCATGCTCTAAAGCCTTGCGCTGTTCAGCAGGCAAATTGTCTAAAGCTTGTTGCAAGCGGGCTTTAGGAATTTCCAGATCTTGCATGGAACTGACTTGCATGCGATCAAAGCGGTTGGTGTATTCCACCACAGCAGCATCGCCACGGCTACGCACATTCTTAATAATGTCGTTGACAGTACTAAATACCGCATCGTCTGAAACACTTTCCCAAGCCAATAAGCCGTCTAGTTGTTGCCAGAAGTTTTGATCTTGAGTGGATAATTGCTGAATCTTCATTGCCATTGCCTATGACTTCTTGGTGCGACGCACCCGCACCGCTTCCGCTAAAGTATTCAACACATGCTCAGTCGTTTCCCAGTTGATGCAAGCATCAGTGATACTTTGACCGTAAACTAACTCTTCACGTGCTTTGCCATCGGCTTTTTGATTGCCTTCCACCAAATGGCTTTCAATCATCACCCCACAGATAGCGCGCTGGCCTTCTGATAATTGATTCGCTACATCTTGAGCGACTTCAACTTGGCGACGATAATCTTTGCAGCTATTCGCATGGCTAAAATCAATCATTAAATAAGGCGGCAAACCTTCTTTACGCAGCTCAGAAATGGTACTGGTCACACTGCTGGCGTCATAATTTGGCTCTTTGCCACCACGCAAAATCACATGACAATCTTCATTACCCCGCGTCGCGAAAATGGCAGTATTGCCTTCTTTAGTCACTGACAAGAAATGATGCGGGCGCAACGCAGCGGCAATTGCATTGATTGCGATATTCACATTGCCATAAGTGCCATTTTTGAAGCCAATTGGGCAGGAAATGCCAGAGGACAATTCGCGATGGCCTTGGCTTTCGGTGGTGCGAGCACCAATCGCGCCCCAGCTGACTAAATCCGCCACATATTGTGGGCTGATCAGATCAAGGAATTCAGTACCCGCTGGCATGCCCATATTGGCTAAATCGAGCAGCAATTTACGTGCGGTACGCAAGCCCTTATTGATCTGGAAGCTATTGTCCAAATCGGGGTCATTGATTAAGCCTTTCCAGCCTACACTGGTACGTGGCTTTTCAAAGTAGACGCGCATAATAATGTGCAAATCTTTCTGCAAAGAATTACGCAGTTGCGTCAAGCGTGTGGCATATTCTAGTGCAGCATCCACGTCGTGAATCGAGCAAGGGCCAACCACGACTAATAAGCGATCATCCCGCCCGTGAATAATCTCATGCGCTTGTTGGCGACCTTTGTAAACGGTTTCGCTCGCGACTTGGTTCAGGACGAACTCTTCATGTAGCTTTCTAGGAGGAACTAATTCATCCACGCCAATAATCCGTAAGTCATCGGTTTGATATTTCACTTTGATTGATTCCTCCCTGCCACTACTGACTGAATCTGCGTCAATAGCTCTTGAATTGAGTCGTGCTTGAGCTTCATCGCTGCCTTGTTAACTACTAAGCGCGAACTGATATCCGCCATATGCTCTAAAGGCGCGAGACCATTGGCACGTAAGGTATTGCCAGTATCGACCAAATCAACAATGCAATCCGCCAAGCCGACTAAAGGTGCTAATTCCATCGAGCCATAAAGCTTAATAATGTCGACTTGCCGACCTTGGCTGGCAAAATAACGGCGCGCGCAATTAACAAATTTAGTGGCCACTTTCAGATTCGTATCGGGCAACGGCCGATCAGGAAAGCCCGCTACCATTAATTTGCAGTTGGCGATTTTCAGGTCAATCATTTCATATAGGCCGTCGCCGCCATGTTCCATCAGCACATCTTTGCCCGCTACACCGACATCGGCAGCACCATATTGCACATAAGTCGGCACATCAGTGGCGCGAATAATCACGATTTTCACATCATCGCGACTGGTATCTAACACCAATTTGCGGCTCGTTTCAGGATCATCTAGCGGCTCAATCCCCGCAGCGCGCAACAAAGGCACGGTATCTTTAAAAATTCGCCCTTTTGACAGTGCAATCGTCAGCGTTTTACTCATCGCTTAACCATTCACTCGCTGGATATTCGCACCTAAACCCGCCAATTTCTGCTCGATGCGCTCATAGCCACGATCCGTGTGATAAATCCGGTCTACCGTGGTTTTACCTTGTGCCGCTAGAGCTGCCAAAATCAAGGAGGCGGAAGCGCGTAAATCCGTTGCCATCACCGGAGCGCCTTTTAAGGAAGGCATACCGGCTACAATCGCGGTATTCCCTTCTAAGCGGATATTTGCGCCCAAACGCATCAGCTCAGCGACATGCATCATCCGATTTTCGAAGATGGTTTCGACAATCACGCCAATGCCTTGCGAGCAAGCATTCATTGCCATGAATTGAGCCTGCATATCGGTCGGGAAAGCAGGATAAGGATCAGTACGAATATCGACTGCTTTTAAAGTGCGGCCACGCATATCGACTTCAATCCAGTCAGGGCCAGTTTGCACTAAAGCGCCTGCTTCGCGGAATTTATGCAGCACTGCATCTAAAGTATCCGGCGCTGCATGTGTCGTGCGAACTCGGCCACCGGTAATCGCTGCTGCTGCCAAGAAAGTACCGGTTTCTATCCGGTCAGGTAACACGGTGTAATCAATCCCTTTTAGGCTTTTCACACCCTCAATAATAAGTTTGTCCGTGCCAATGCCACGAATTTTCGCACCCATTAGATTTAAGCAATTGGCTAAATCGGTAACTTCGGGTTCACGCGCCGCATTTTCAATAATGGTTTCGCCTTCTGCGAGTACAGCGGCCATCAGTAGATTTTCAGTGCCAGTGACACTAACCATCTCCATGACGATATGCGCGCCTTTCAAGCGATCTGCGCGGGCACGAATATAGCCTTCTTCTACGACAACTTTAGCGCCCATCGCCTCTAAGCCAGCGATATGTAAGTTGACCGGGCGGGTACCAATCGCACAACCACCGGGTAAGGAAACTTCTGCTTCGCCAAAGCGGGCGACCATTGGCCCTAACACCAGAATCGAGGCACGCATCGTTCTGACTAATTCATAAGGTGCGCTGAAACGATTGATGCTGCTAGTGTCAGTATGAATATTATTATCGGCATCAAAGCTGACTTTCACGCCCATGCCTTCAATCACGGCTGCTAAGGTTTGCACATCCTTCAAGCGCGGCACATTGCGAATCGTCATAGGGGTTTCAGCCAGCAAAGTAGCGGCTTGTAAAGGTAAAACTGCGTTTTTTGCACCCGAGATGATGACTTCACCGTCAAGGGCGACCCCACCTTCGATTAGAAATTTTTGCATGGTTAGGCTAGTCCGTCTGCTTGTCCAATGGCTGAGTATCAGCGAAAGGATGGCATAATAACCAAAAAGTGCTGCAGGTTCACATGGAATCAGAGCCTAAAGGCTTAAAAAGTCAAAAACTTGATAAAAACAAGACGGTAGGTAGCTTAATAAACCAAAGCAATAAAGGTTTGTTAGTCGCTTGATAGGGCTTAAATAGTAAAACTTGGCCATCTGCTTAAAAATACCACTTATTCTGCATCTTTAACCGCTAGCAGCAAAAAGTCTACCGATTATCTTGTTGCTTTTAGCAGCTTAGCCGATTGCTCTCTAAGCTACTGAACATGGATTAGGATGCATTATCACTAAAACAACGGGGATCTAAAAATGCATCTTGATCCTAAACTAACTCATGCTAGGACTACTGAAACAGTAGCAGCCATCAGAAAACCTCCTCATCTCCACCCCAACTAAGCCAGATTTGCTTAGCACCTAGTTGTGAATTTTCACCGCTACTTGAAGTGCAGCGCTTATCTCTTTGTATACTGAGTAGATTTGTAAGAAAAACCGCTTGAAACCTAGCTGTGGAGCCGCTCGCACGTCGGATTTAATTTGTTTTTTCAGCAGCGCCTGCTTATATAAAACGCACTGGTCAGTTAGCAATCAATAGTGATGATCAGTGCGTGTAGTTGAACCACGCTCTTATTAGTTAATTAATTAAAAATCCTTTAAGGAGCTTGCTATGAAACGTTATGCGGCTGAGTTAATCGGCACGTTTTGGTTGGTCTTGGGCGGTTGTGGAAGTGCAGTGCTAGCAGCAGGTTTTCCTGATGTGGGTATCGGTTTAATGGGCGTTTCCTTAGCCTTTGGCCTCACTGTACTGACGATGGCTTATACGATTGGTCATATCTCGGGTTGTCATTTGAATCCTGCAGTTTCGATTGGCTTGTGGGCGGGTGGTCGCTTCCCGACTAATCAATTAGCGCCTTATATTGCAGCCCAAGTGCTGGGGGCGATCTTAGGCGCAGCCGTGCTGTATGTGATTGCCAATGGTGCAGCGGGTTTTGATGTGGCGAAAGGTTTTGCCTCGAATGGCTACGGCGAACATTCGCCAGGTGGCTATTCTTTAGTGGCGGCCTTGGTGGCTGAAATCGTCATGACGATGTTCTTCCTGATCATTATCATGGGTGCAACGGATGAACGCGCACCTAAAGGTTTTGCACCGATTGCGATTGGTTTGGCACTGACCTTGATTCATTTAGTGAGCATTCCAGTCACGAATACTTCTGTAAACCCTGCTCGTAGCACGGGCGTTGCTTTGTTTGTGGGTGATTGGGCTACTGCTCAACTTTGGTTATTCTGGGTAGCACCGATTGTAGGTGGTATTTTAGGTGCGGTAACATATCGCTTGGTTGCGAGCGAAAGCGCTGCTCCTGCCGATTATCAAGTAGCTGGCGAAAACGCTTAAGCTTGATCTCCCCTTTGTCTGGCTTGCTGGTCAAAGGGGATTAACTTTATTAATCAATTCTGTACCTCTCACTCTTGTTTCTAACGCCCCTCTTAAAAACACAACCGTTCATCCTGAGCGCTACCTAGCAAGTGCATCACTGCCCTTTACTATGGCCCTTCTCTAATTCCACACCACTTATTTACTAAACCTCAAGCAACAAATCATAAAATTATTTATAGCTAAAATATAAATAACGCTCCTTTATATATGCCTCAATAAAGCCTATTTTATTCTAAATAATTTAATTATTTGCAAAAAATATTATATTATTTTCATATACTTATAAAAATTTTTATTCAAGATCGCTTGCTTTGTAAACCCCACTTTACAAATTTAAACCTATGATTAAATGGTTTTAATATTTGCTAAAAACAAACCCAAAGCAATTAAATAACTGACTGTTGAGTGATCTTTATGAATAGACGAGTTCAGCGTTTAGCTTTATTCATTTCTTTTTCGGCTGCCTGCTTAGGTAGCTCTTATTCGGCTATAGCCGCTGACCCAGCAGCGACTGAGAACACCGCTCCAACCGAGCGCGCACGGCCCCCACTTGATTTTACCCCACCGGTTGTAACCTTGAATGGAGATGCTGTGATGTCGCTTTATCAGGGAACCACTTATCTTGATCCAGGTGCAACCGCTATGGATGCGGTAGATGGGTCTATTAGAGTGACTGTGCGAGGCTCACCGATTATGTCTCGGCCAGGCACTTATACCATTACCTATAGCGCCGTAGACAGAAGAGGCAATAAAGGCACAGCGAGACGCACTGTCCATGTTATTGCTGACACTTTAGCCCCTGTTATTACACTCAATGGTTTAAGTTCCATGAGTATTATCCAAGGCAGCATCTTTGAAGATTTAGGCGCCACCGCAACTGATAACCTTGATGGTGAAGTCGCTGTAAGAGTTCTTGGCAGAGTAAGACGGAATATTCCAGGAATTTACACCTTAACTTATGTAGCCAAAGACGAAGCGGGCAACGAGGCTCGTGTAACCAGAACAGTGACGGTGATTGCTGATACGGTTCCACCTCAGCTTACACTGAATGGTAGTGACACGATCACTCTTACTAAAGGCACTGCTTTTAATGATCCGGGTGCGCAGGCGACGGATAATAGTGATGCCCCTGTAAGGATTAGGCAATATGGCCGCGTAAACACGGATCGTTTGGGAACTTATTTAGTTAGATACCAAGCACGTGATGGCGCAGGCAACTTAAGCACCGTTCTTACACGCACTGTTATTGTAGTTGCAAGCACACCCACTGATACGATTGCTCCAGTTATCACCTTAAATGGCAACACCTCTATCGAATTAACCGTAGGTGATACCTATAACGAGCTTGGCGCAACCGCTACTGATAATGTTGATCCTAATGTTACCGTCACAACCTCAGGTTCAGTAGATACTACAACTGCAGGTAATTACACCATTACCTACACAGCACAAGACAGCGCAGGTAACACCTCAACGCTTACCCGTCTAGTTGTAGTCAAACCAAGAGCCAATGTGGCTCCAACTGCGAATGCAGGCGGGGATCAAACTGCAAATGAACTAACTACAGTGACCTTAAGTGGCAGTGGTACTGATACCGATGGCTCGATTGCTACCTATGCATGGACACAAACAGAGGGAGCAACTGTTAGTTTAACCAACGCCAATTCAGCTCAAGCCTCATTCTCAGCACCCGATGTCGCTGCGGATACCGAATTGACCTTCAAGCTCATCGTCACTGATGATGACGGTGCTACGGCTGAGGATACGGTAGCTGTTACTGTGAAAGCAGTGGATAACACTAAACCAGTAATTGCTCTGTTTGGTGATACTCACGTTGAGTTAACTGTGGGTGATGCCTATGTGGAGGCTGGTGCGACCGCTACGGATGATATTGATGGCTCCATTAATGTCACTACCACTGGTTCTGTCGACACCACTACGGCAGGTACTTATACCATTCACTACGACGCCACAGATGCTGCAGGTAATGCTGCAGATACAGTCACTCGTCATATTCTGGTTAAAGCTGCAAATGTTCTACCTACGGTTGATGCTGGTATTGATCAAGAGGTGAATGAGGCAACAACTGTTAACTTAAATGGCAATGCAAATGACCCAGATGGCACTATTATTAACTATGCTTGGGTCCAAATGTCTGGCCCTGAGGTTGATATAGCCAATGTGGATAAAGCTCAAGCTAGCTTTACAGCACCAGATGTGTCAGAAAACACCACACTCACCTTCAGATTTACTGTCACAGATAGTTATGGTGATAGTGCTGACGACAGTGTATCTATTATAGTGAAACCTCTGGATAACACTAAACCAGTAATTACTCTGCTTGGTGATACTGATGTTGAGCTAACCGTGGGTGATAACTATGTGGATGCTGGTGCGACCGCTACCGATAACATCGACAGTACTGTTACAGTCACTGCAACAGGTTCGGTTAATACTTCGTTAGTAGGCACTTACACTATCACTTATACCGCTCAAGATTCAGCCGGTAATCAGGCCAACCCTGTAACGCGGACTATAACGGTTAAAGCTGCAAATGCCGCTCCAACTGCCAATGCAGGTGAGGATCAAACTGCAAATGAACTAACTACAGTGACCTTAAGTGGCAGTGGCACCGATACGGATGGGACAGTAGCGAGCTATGCATGGACACAAACAGGCGGAGCAACTGTCAGTTTAACTAACGCCAATTCAGCTCAAGCCTCATTCTCGGCACCGGATGTCGCTGAAACTACTGAGCTGACCTTCAAGCTCACTGTGACTGATGATAAGGGAGCTACGGCAGAAGATACTGTTACAATCACAGTACAAGCCATCACAGGAAATATAGTTCCAACCGCTAATGCAGGAGACCCACAAAAATTAGAAGGTGATCAATCTGTTAGTCTAGATGGTAGTAACAGCGCAGACCCTGATGGATCCATTGTCTCTTATGAATGGACTCAAATAAGCGGCAACCTAGTTGCTTTAAATGACTCGACTACTGTCAGCCCTAGCTTCACTACACCAGTTATGAATGCTGGAGATGCTGATCAAGTCTTACTATTTAAATTGAAGGTAACTGATAATGAAGGTGCAAGCGCCGAAAGCACCACCACAGTTACTGTAAAATACGATGCTACCGAGCCTACTATGTATCCTTATGGCCCCAACCCTACAGAGGTAATTATTGGTGATGCTTATACAGATGCAGGTGCTTATGCTTGGGATAACATTGATGGTGAACTGACGCCAAGCGTTTCTGGAACAGTGGATACCAACGTTCTAGGGGATTACACTCTTACTTATACTGCGACTGACGCAGCAGGTAATACTGCTACTACCACACGTACAGTAAAAGTCATCAATACGCCCAATATAGAACCTGTTGCCACTATAGGTGCCTCTCAAAGAGTAGATGGCGAAACAACTGTTACCTTAGATGGCAGTGGTAGTACTGATAGTGATGGAGCTATTACTTCATATGCTTGGACTCAAATCACTGGCACGCCTGTTGTACTTAGCAATGCAGGAACCTCTCAAGCTAACTTCTTAGCACCAAGTTCTACAGAAGACCAAACACTGACATTTAAACTTGTGGTCACCGATGATCGTGAAGGATCTAGTGAGAAAACCACTTTTGTCCAAATTAAAGGCACATCGACAACCGTTACGCCTGTCAAGCTCAATGATACGGGCATTACTTTATGCGCCAGTGCAACCTCTAATACACTTTCTTGTGAAACAGCCTCTTATGGTAATCAGGATGCACAGGTGGGAAGAGATTTTACACATGATGATAATAGCGATGGTCATGCTGGCTTTAGCTTCACGAAGCTAGATACAAATGGACAAGCTCTGTTGGATCAAACGGTTAGCTATACAGCGACGCCTTGGTCTTGTGTGAAAGACAATGTGACCGGCCTCACTTGGGAAATTAAAACCGATGATAATGGCTTACACGATGTTAACTGGACCTACTCTTGGTATAACCCAAACTCTACCAAAAATGGTGGCAATCCAGGCCAAGCCTCAACTCGCCTCTGTACAACCTCAGGCGATCCAACAACTTGTGACACGCTTGCTTACATTCAAACTGTCAATGCTCAAAATCTTTGTGGAGCGAATGATTGGCGCCTACCTTCAGTCGAGGAAATGACAAGCTTATTCCACTACAACTACAACAAAGCCACCAGCGCCATTAACGATCTTGACCGCAATTACTTCCCTTATATTAAAAACTCCTATTACTGGAGTTCTAGCCCTAAAGCTGGTTACTTTAATGAACCTTCTGATAGAGCTTGGGCAGTTTATTTCCGAACAAGAGAAATGTATGGTTATGAAAAGTCATCTGATAACCCAGTCATCTTAGTTAGAGGGTCTAAATACTAAAATCAACATCTATATTAACCCTCGGGCTTTGAAGATAATCAAAGCCCATCTAAAAACTAGTAATTAGGGATTTACTCAATGTTCAAACTTAATCATAAAACCGTTTTAAATTTAATATTTATCTTTGCTCTACCTAGTGCTGCCTATGCAGAACAATATTGTACCGGTGGTATCGAGCGAACTAATTCTTTTGTACAATTTCAAGACAATGGAGATGGCACTGTTACTGATCGTGCAACGCGCTTAATGTGGCAAAAATGCGCTGACGGTCAAGGAGCTGATTGCTCTGGCGAGCCAACTTTATTCACTTGGATGAATGCTTTTGCTAGAGCAACCACATTAAATAATACTGCTTATGCAGGCTACTCTGATTGGCGCTTACCTAACGCTAAAGAGCTTTTATCTATTGCTGAGCGAAGCTGCGTAAATCCAGCCATTGATTTAATAGCCTTTCCCAATACAGGGCAGGATGCCAGCTTTTGGTCATCTACAACACTAACCGGCTATCCTCAGTCTATTATGCGTGTTAATTTTTTATCCGGCGATAGTGATCCTTACTCTAAAACATCAACGCTTCAACTTCGTTTAGTTCGTGAGCTTCCACCAGAAGACTAAAATATTAAAAAAAAAGTGCTCTCACATTTGGGAGCACCTTTTATTAAGTATTTTTTTTAATTTTTAATTCGCAAAGCTTCAGACTTAAGAATAACGCTTCACCCTGCTTTTATCTTAAAAAATTTTTAGTTAATCTTTATTAAAGACATGACGAGGTCATCGGCAAACACTACTTCAACTCATTAAATAAACGACCTATGAAGTCTTGCTTATATCTATAGATTTATTTGCGAAAACTCTGAATTAGTCGCAATTATTTTTTGAATTTTTCATGTACTTATAAAAATATTTATTCAAGATCGCCTGGTTTGTAAACCCCACTTTACATATTAAAACCTATGATTAAATGGTTTTAATATTTGCTAAAAACAAACCCAAAGCAATTAAATAACTGACTGTTGAGTGATCTTTATGAATAGACGAGTTCAGCGTTTAGCTTTATTCATTTCCTTTTCGGCTGCCTGTTTAGGTAGCTCTTATTCGGCTATAGCCGCTGACCCAGCAGCGACTGAGAACACATCCCAAACGGAGCGCGCACGGCCTCCCCGCGATAGAACCCCTCCAGTGATTACCTTATATGGTGACTCTACTGTAACCGTAACCCAATACAGTAACTTCAATGACCCCGGCGCTAGGGCTACGGATGCAGTGGATGGTCGTGTATCCGTGCATAAACAGGGTCGTGTGAATGAGTCTAAAATTGGAACTTATACCATTAGCTATCGAGCGACTGACCGAGCAGGTAATACTGCTACCGTGGTACGGACGGTTCATGTAGTAGCCGATACCGTAGCCCCCACGATTAGCCTACGCGGTGAAGCAGAGATTACCCTCGTTCAGGGTACTCGCTACCGTGACTTAGGCGTATCCGCCTCAGATAATAGTGGGGTTGTTCGAGTATCTACTGAGGGACAGGTCAATACCCGACAGGTGGGTGTCTATACGCTCACTTACACAGCCCGTGATCGTTCAGGCAATGAAAGTACGGTAACACGGACGGTGACTGTGGTTAGCTCCACACCGGTTGATACCATAGCGCCTGTCATCTCACTGAATGGCTCAGCGGCTGTCGAGCTGATGGTCGGGGAGACCTATACGGATGCAGGCGCAACGGCCACCGATAATGTGGATACTACAGTCACTGTAACCACTACCAGTACGGTGGAGACCACTACAGCGGGTAGTTACACCGTGACTTACAACGCAACAGATGCAGCAGGCAATGCAGCCACTCCGGTCATCCGTACAGTGGTGGTTAACCCTATTCCGAATGTGGCTCCGACTGCGAATGCAGGCGGGGATCAAACCGTCAATGAACAAACTACAGTGACCTTAAATGGCAGTGGTACTGATACCGATGGCACGATTGCTACCTATACATGGACACAAGTAAGCGGACCTACCGTTACTTTAAGCCCGATTGATCAAGTTCAAGCCACTTTCACAGCACCCGATGTCACTGCGGATACTGAACTGACCTTCAAGCTCACCGTCACTGATGATGATGGCGCTACCGCTGAAGACGATGTGAAAGTCCTTGTGAAATTGGTTGATAGTACCAAACCTGTTATCACCTTGAACGGCGAAGCAACCGTCGAGCTAACCGTGGGTGATGCCTATGTGGATGCCGGTGCGACCGCGACGGATGATGTCGATGGCTCCATTAATGTTACTACTACGGGTTCGGTCGATACCACTGCGGCGGGTACTTATATCCTTACTTACAGTGCTACCGATACAGCCGGTAATGTAGCCGATACCCTTACTCGTACCGTGATTGTGGTAGCCGCTCCACAACCAGTCTTGGGCTTAAATGATACGGGCGTATTAACTTGTGCTAATGCCACTATGAATGACTTAACTTGCCCTGTAGATGGCTATCCTAATCAAGATGCTCAATCGGGTCGCGATCTTGATCAAAATGATGCTGCCGATGGTGATGCAGGTTTTAGCTTTACTAAACTTGATACTGCTGGCAATGCGCTGACTGATCAAACGGTTGACTATGCAACTAATCCTTGGGCGTGTGTTAAGGATAATGTTACCGGCTTAGTTTGGGAGGTTAAGACTAGCGATAATGGTTTACGTGATAAAAACTGGACTTACTCTTGGTATGAGCCCAACCGTGCTAATGGGGGAATAGCAGGTTATGCAACTGCATATTCAGGCAACTCTTGTGACCAAGCTGGTAGTTGCAATACCTCTGCCTATACCGCCAGAGTGAACACTAGCAATTTATGTGGCTATAGTGATTGGCGTTTACCAACAACCGAAGAGCTATATGGTATTACTTCCCTGCAAACTCAGTCCATCGATACTGCTTACTTCACCAATACAGTTTTAACAAATACTTATTGGGGAGCAGAAACCTTTGCACCTTCCGCTGATCTAGCATGGCGAATTGGAAAAACCCAAATTGAATATATGACTAAAGGTCAAGCCTCTTTAGTGAGACTAGTTCGTGGCCAATAACCTTATCGACCTTTTCATAAGCTTAACTATGCATGTCAAAACTCTATCCGGCCAAGGTGAAAAATGAAACTTAAATTATTTGGGAAAAAACAACTTACCGGCTTGCTCTTAGCTTGTAGTTTATTACCTACTATTGTAGATGCTCAAATATGTAATCCATCTGCACTAGTGACAACACCCAGCACTCGCTTTATTGATAATAATGATGGGGTCATCATTGATACAAAAACCAACTTAATGTGGCAAAAATGTACTGATGGACAAAGTGGAGATAACTGTAGTACGGGCAGTGCTACCAGTTATTCTTGGCAACAAGCGTTACAACGTGTTGACAACTTAAATAACACTAGTGGTTTTTCGAACTATGTTGACTGGCGCTTACCCAATGCTAAAGAGCTGCTATCTCTCATGGAAAGAAGCTGCATAGAACCTGCTATTAATCTACAAGTTTTCCCTAATATTAATGGCAGTAATAGTGATCTTTGGTCATCAACACCTTACTTGCAGGCTCCTAACTCAAATGAGCGCGCTTTAGTGGCCGGTTTTAGTGGTTTAGGTGGAATCATCGACACCATGAAAATATATAATCGAGCTATCCGCCTAGTCCGCAACGCTACCCCAACTCCCAACATCGGCGCTTACTAAAACACAAACGCCCTCTTACGAGGGCGTTTTTCTATTCAAAGTTAAGCAGGCATTAGCTCATCGCTAACATCAGTTTATTCAACCGATGCACGAAGCCTGCGGGATCTTCCAATTGACCGCCTTCAGCTAAAATCGCTTGATCCAGCAGTACGCTCGCCCATTCAGAGAAGCGTTCATCATCCGTTTCCGCTTCCATGCGTGCCAATAATGGATGGCTCGGATTCACTTCCAAGACCGGCTTAGTGCTCGGCATTTCATGACCCGCTTGCTTCAACAGATGCTGCATATACAGCGCCATATCACGATCATTCAGCACGATACACGAAGGTGAGCTAGTCAAACGATGTGATACGCGCACATCTTCTACTTTCTCATTGAGCGCTTCTTTAATATGAGTAACCAGATTTTTAGATTGCTCTTCGGCTTTTTTCTGCTCTTCCTTATCTTCTTCGCTATCTAGCTTGCTTAGGTCTAAAGCACCTTTGGCAACTGATTGCAGTTGCTTGCCTTCGAACTCATGCAGGCTATTGGTCAACCACTCATCGACACGATCTGAGAGCAGCAGAACTTCGATACCTTTCTTGCGGAAGACTTCCAAATGAGGGCTATTTTTCGCAGCCATATGTGAATCAGCCGTGATGTAATAAATCTTATCCTGCCCTTCTTTCATCCGGCCAATGTAGTCTTCCAGCGAAACAATTTGATCAGCGCTATCGGTTTGGGTAGAAGCAAAGCGCAGCAATTTGGCTACTTGCTCGCGGTTACTGAAATCTTCACCAGGGCCTTCTTTCAGCACACGGCCAAACTCTTTCCAGAATTTTTGATATTTTTCTGGCTCGTCTTTCGCCATCGTTTCCAGCAAGCCCAACACTTTTTTCACTGAACCACTTTTCATGGAATCAATGATTTTATTGCTTTGCAGAATTTCGCGTGACACGTTCAAAGGCAAGTCGCTGGAGTCAATCACACCCCGCACAAAGCGCAAATAGCGTGGCATTAAGTGCTCAGCATCATCCATAATGAAGACGCGCTGCACATACAATTTAATCCCGTGCTGCTGCTTCTGCTCATACAGATCAAAGGGTGCACGTGAAGGCAAATACAGTAGTGAAGTGTATTCTAAATTGCCTTCGACACGGTTATGCGACCAAGCCAAAGCATCTTCCCAATCATGGGAAATGTGCTTATAAAATTCTTGGTATTCTTCGTCAGTGATTTCACTTTTCGGGCGACGCCATAAAGCATTGGCCTTATTGATGACTTCCCATTCAGTACTTTCCTTGCCTTCTTCCTCAGCTGTTTTAAGCATTTTCACAGGCAAAGGAATGTGGTCAGAATATTTGCGGATAATGGAACGTAAGCGCCAATCATTGGCTAAGTCCCATTCTTCTTCTTTTAGGTGCAGAACAATTTCAGTGCCACGTGTTTCTTTAGTAACCGTCTCTAGGCTATAGCCGGATTGTGCATCGGACTCCCAGCGCACGCCTTCATCTTTGGGCGCACCCGCACGACGTGTGGTTAAAGTGACTTTATCGGCCACGATGAAAGCCGAATAAAAACCAACCCCGAATTGACCAATCAGATGGGCATCTTTTTTCTGGTCGCCAGTGAGTTTTTGTAAGAAATCTTTAGTGCCAGAACGCGCGATTGTGCCGATATTGCTGACGACTTCATCACGGTTCATGCCAATGCCGTTATCACGCAGCGTAACGGTATGGGCTGCACTATCAAATTCGACTTCAACGCGTAGATCGCCGTCACTCTCATACAAGCTGTCATTGCCAATCGCTTCAAAGCGCAGCTTGTCGCAGGCGTCCGCCGCATTCGAGATCAACTCGCGCAGGAAAATTTCCTTATTGGAATACAGCGAGTGAATCATCAGGTGCAGTAGTTGATTCACTTCCGTTTGAAATTGCAGATTTTCTTTTGCAGGTGCACTCATGGATGCTTCGTCCCTCTTTTAGTTTCACGATGAATGCGCAATAAATGGGGTAAAAGTGTGGGATTTCAAGAGTAAAAATTTAATTTGATTATTTCCATATTTCAACTATTATTGAAATATGGAAAAGACAAAAATCATTAGTGCCCTAGCAGCGCTGGCTCAAGAATCACGTTTAGCTGTGTTTCGAGCGCTAGTCCAAGCCGGGCCAACGGGCTTAGCCGCTGGCAAGATTAGTGAACTCACGGGCCTTGCCCCGTCTTCACTGTCGTTTCATTTGAAAGAATTGCTGCATGCTAATTTGGTGAATTCCCGCTCTGAAGGGCGCTTCATCATTTACACCGCGCAATTCTCGACCATGAACCAACTGCTAGCCTATTTAACTGAAAACTGTTGTGCGGGTTCAGCTTGTACTGATACCAGCTGCTGCTCGCCTGAGGAAGCCCCATTATGAAACGTATGCATATCCATATTTCCGTCGACAATTTACCTGCCAGCATTCAATTTTATTCGGCCATGTTCGCCAGCCAACCCAGTGTCATTAAAAGCGATTACGCGAAATGGATGCTGGAAGATCCACGCGTCAACTTTGCCATTTCTAAACGTGGTGCGGCTTTAGGTTTGAACCATTTAGGTCTACAAGTTGAATCCACAGAAGAACTCAGCGAAATGAATACCCGCTTGCAGCAACTCCAAGGCGAAGTGGTCGAAGAACTGGGTACGGCTTGCTGCTATGCCAAATCGGATAAGTATTGGGTTAATGACCCGCAAGGCATCGCGTGGGAAACTTTCCACACTTTAGATAGCATTCCCGTCTTTGGTGGTGAAGAGCTGAAAGCCGCTAGCGATTGCTGCATTCCTATTGCAATCACCAGCACGAACTCCGCTTGCTGTGTGCCGAATAGTTCAAGCGCGACATCTGGCTCAGGCTGCTGTTAAACTAAGCGCTAGCGGCTGCTCATGGGTGGCCGCTAGCATTTTAGTGAATAGGCCTTTGATTATGTATCTAAAAATTTTTAGCAGCATTTTATTAGCCAGCTTGGTAGCGGCTTGCGCAACCACCAGTCAACCTTCCGCTGAAGAGCTTAAACTACTGGATAAGCCACCGGCTGCCGTCCAAGCCAAAGTTGCTAAATTCCTACCTGCTGCTTTGGCCTGGTATGAACAAGCTGAACGCGAGCTATTGCCTAAAGGCCGTCAATTGACTAAGGCGGAACAAGCCTTAGCACGCCAATTAGGCGTAAAGCGGCCGGAAAAAGTGCGCGTCTTAGCACTCGAAACCTTCCCCTTGCCCGCAGATAAAACCTTACGTACTGAAGCGGAACGCTATGGCATGGGCAGTAAACTTGAGGCAGGACGTACGATGGGCTATGCGATTTTGCTGAAAACTCCTTATGCTGACAATCAGCAACTACTCGCGCATGAATTGGTGCATGTCCAGCAAATTGAGCGCATGAGTTCAAAAGCGTTTGTGGAACGTTACCTACTTGAAATGGAAATGCTCGGCTATGCCCGTTCACCTTTAGAATTAGAGGCCTATAGCAAGCAGAATTTATAGGTGCGTTCCTTCAATAAGTTTTAAAAATTAATCATAAATTTTATAAATAATAAGCTGCGAGCTGCTGATTTTTTAGCTATGATGAACGGCATACTAATAATCATAACGAGCAATCAGCTATGCAAAATGCGCGCGTCCTTTGGCAAAATCCGCCGACCTTAACAACAGCGCCCTGCCCACTTTGCCAAAATATTCAAAATAACCACCTCGTTTTACAGGCTCTACATTTTGCTTCGGAACGTGGTTATTTAGACTTAGCTCATTGTGGTGCTTGCGCCAGTGCTTGGTTTCCTGAGGCGGCTAGCAAAAATGCTTCGTATCCGCCCATCGAACAAGTGCTCAAAGATCCCAATTTCATTTATCTGATTCACCATTATTTAGAAATTGTCGGTGGTTTAGATTGGAAAGTCCCCTTACTCGAACGTTTGCCCTTTGAGCAATTCGAATCCGTGTTAGAAATTGGTTGCAATACAGGCTTGGCACTCGACTATTGCCGCACCGTTTGGCCGGCTAAAGAAGTAATCGGTTTGGAACCTTCAGCTTATGGCGTAGTCGGTTCCAGGGTTTTAGAAATACCAGTAATCGCTAGTTATCTAGCAGAAGCCAGTGCCTTAAAAGGCAAGCGCTTTGATTTTATCTATGCCACCGAAGTATTGGAGCATGTAGCAGAGCCTGTACAGTTTTTAAAAGAACTACACGCACAACTAAGCTCGGATGGCATAGTGCTATTGACTACACCACGCGCTGAAGTGTTAGATCCGCAAACTGCCCCCGGCGAACTTTATGCGGCTTTATCCACTGGCTCGCATTACTTTATTTTTTCTGCAAAACAGCTTGAACAATTAGCCTATCAAGCAGGGTTTAATTATTGCTTCGTTGAGCCACTTGGCTTAAGCCATATGATAGTGCTTGCCAACCAAGCAGTTGAATTAAAACCAGCCCAGAATCAAGCAGCGCGAATTTATGAATATTATCAATGCAAAGCGCAAGTCGATACTTTATATGCCCGCACCCACCTAGGCCATCTAATCAATTATCATAATCAAGCTTTGCGCTGCTCGAAAACTATTGAGCCTGCCTTAACTACTGAAATTGAGCAGCTACTTAAACAGTATTTCGAAATCGATTTGCAAGCACCGACTGAGTTTATTCAGCACTTATTACAGACTGATCATTTAATTAGTTTTGGCAAACTACTGCCCTATTCTTTACCTTTCTATTTAGCAGCACAGGCTCAGAATCAAGTTAATTGGGGAGTTAAAGAACATCTGCAGCTAGCGCTAGCTCAGTTGATTTGCCTGCAAGGTCTAAAAACTGATTTTCAAAATCTGTTCGTGTATCACGCCTTGCTTGAGCAAATTGAACTAGCCTTGTATGCCTTAGCGAATCAACATCAAGACAATGAACTGCTTCAAACATTGCAACAAGCTGCTACCCAACTACGACCTAGTATTCCAGAGCTACAGCAAGCGCAAACTACAACTGTTAAAATAAAAAAAGCCTTAAAAAAACAAACTAAAATTGAAATTTTTAGAACAATTCATCAATCTTTGACTAAGCTAAAGCAGCAACTAGCTTAAATACAATTGTTTTCGCTCGAAAATTAATAAGAGTCTATATTTTATTAAATTATTTATTTTCGTTCAAAATTAATATGAGGAATTTTCAGTTAAATTAACGAGTTCTAGGTAGTTTCTTCGTTCTAGAGGAGAGCCATTGATTCTACCGTTTGCTTTATAAAAACAATGATTTTCTACAAATTCAGTTTTAATTTACCACTACGAGGAGATTGGTATGTTAAGTTATATTGATATTGAAGCCTTTGCCACCGCAAGCTATCCTACTTTAGCTAAAACGAGTTCAGTTTCCGCCCCAGTCGAACCAACAACACCCACTACGACCAGCACCGTCAGCGCCGCGCAAAAGCGTAAACGGATCGCTAAACGCATGATGGCTAGCGCTCGGCAAGATAAACTTCAGCCACGCACCGCAGCTGCTTAAGCACTCAATTTATTCATTTTAAGTCACTGACTCGCCGCGACGAGTCAGTGGTTTCAGTGCATAATGCGCTTTTTTCTGCACTGTAAATTCCTATGCATTATCGTTCTGAAATAGACGGCCTACGTGCCTTAGCCGTATTGCCTGTTATTGCCTATCATACAGGTTTCGCTGGTTTTAGTGGTGGCTTTGTCGGCGTTGATATTTTCTTTGTTATCAGCGGCTATTTGATTACTTCGATTCTAGCCGATGAATTAGCCGCCCAAAAATTCTCGCTCTTAGGCTTTTATGAACGACGCATTCGGCGCATTTTACCTGCTCTATTCTTTGTTTTAGCCTTCACCGCAGCCGTCGCTGGGTGGTTGCTATTGCCGCATGAACAAGCGGCGTTCGGGCGCAGTTTAATGGCAGTGATTGTGTTTGCCTCCAATATTTTATTCTGGAAAGAAAGCGATTATTTCGCGACCGAATCAGAATATATTCCACTCCTGCATACTTGGAGCTTGGCGGTTGAAGAACAATATTATGTGATCTTTCCGCTGCTATTGGCTTTCCTCTGGAAATTCGGGCGTAAACCGATTTATCTCAGTTTAGGCCTACTGACTTTAGTTGGTTTGGCCACCTGCGAATGGTTGTGGAGAGTGGATGCCGGTGCGAATTTTTATCTATTACCTAGTCGCTTCTGGGAATTATTAATTGGCGCACTGGCGGCCATTTACTTGAAAAATAATCAGCCTCAAATTGGCTGGACTGCCCAACTACTCAGTGCTCTAGGCATCGTGTTAGTACTCGGTTCGATTTTCCTCTTAAACAATAGTTTACCTTTCCCCAGCAGTTATGCACTGTTCCCAACCGTAGGCGCAGCACTCATTATTTTATTTGCCGCACCGACTAATCTAGCTGGGCAAATGCTCGCCCTCAAGCCGCTGGTATTTGTTGGCCTGATTTCTTATAGCGCTTATTTGTGGCATCAACCTTTATTGGTATTTGCACGCATGCAGCCTTATCTCGAACCCAATTTATGGCTAATGGGGGCTATGGCAGTGAGTAGTTTACTGTTAGCTTGGTTGAGTTGGCGCTACGTCGAACGCCCGTTTCGGAATAAGCAGCAATTCACCCGCCCGCAAATTTTTATGTTTGCCGCCGTTGGTAGTTTACTGTTTTTAGGCTTAGGTTATTGGTTTGCACAAGCGAATAATGCTGCTTAATAACAGATTTAAGGGAACTGAATGGCTCACAAACAATCTGAGCTAACAAGTACTAACTAGATGAAGCCCATTATGTCGAAATATCTCAGTCTATTCCTGACAGCTACTTTAGCCACCAGCGCGTTAATTGCAGCACCCAGTTTCGCAGATGAAAAGCGCGATGCGATGGTCAAAGCTGCCGATAATGAAGCGGGCGGTGCTTATGTGCGCACCCAGTATAACCAACTAGCAAAGAAGCCTTTTGATAGTAATGACTCTCGCAAAAAAGCTTTGATTGTCGGCGATAGCCATGCGCAAGATTTTTTAAATACGGTATTAGAGAATAAAGCTTTAGCCAATTATCAAATTCGCACTCGCTATATTCCGAATATTTGCCAAATTTATTTAGGCGATGAAGATATTTCTAGCTTCATTGAAGCCAAGAATAAGCAAATGTGCGCTGAAGCCGATAATTTAACTGCTGCTAAAGCGCAAATTGCTGAAGCCGATTTAGTGATTATTGCGTCTAGCTGGAAACCTTGGGCGGCTGAACGGGTTAGCACTACTTTAAAAAACCTAGAAATCAAACCAACCCAAACCGTGAAAATACTAGGGCGTAAAAGTTTTGGCAAAATTAATGTACGCAGCTATTTGCGCCAAACTGATGAAGATTTATTAAAGCTACGCAATCCTGTTGATGAGCAGCAAACCGCCGTCAATAAAACCTTAAGTACTCAAGTCGGTGGCAATAATTTCATTGATATTCATCGCATCGTATGTGGTGCGGGCGATACCTGCCCCTTATTTACCCCTGATTTAGAATTAATTTCTTTTGATGGTGGGCATTTAACGCCAGCCGGTGCACGTTATGTAGGCGGTCTGCTATTTAGCAATCCGCCCTTGGCTGAACTGAATCAATAATCCAGTCATCAAGCCGCTGGCCTAAATATTTAGGCCAGCTTTTCCAGTCTACTAATGCGCTGTTTCCGGCTCATCAATCGTCAGCAAGGATGCATTCCCACCCGCAGCGGTCGTATCTATCGTCACGACTCGCTCGCAACAAAAACGCTCCAAGCCTGCAGTTACCGACACGCAAGGCACACGCACACCAGTACGTGCTGCTAAAGCCTGCCGAATCGCTACCAAGTCCGGTCCCGAAGCTTCACTAGCGACTAATGCCAACTGCGGAAAAGTTTTTAGGCCAACGACTAAATCATCCATTTCCACTAAGGCGACTAACTCTTTCAAGATACCGACTTTATAGAAAGCGGTCACTAAATGCTTAGCTAGGTCAGTAATCGGCAAAGCCACCGCATTACCAGCTAACAAAGCAGTCAGCACTTGGGCTAAGAGGGCAGATTCAGGATATTCGCCGCCGCCCAAACACAAAGCAATACCGCGCCCATGTAGGCTTAAACGATTCGATTCACCGGTTGGTCCCGGCAAGGTTAATTCATCCACCGACTCGGTTTGTAGCTCAGCTAAAATGCCTTGGGCTGCTACATTCAGTGCTGTTGGCAGCAGATTCACTGCAGCATTTAATAAAGCCGAGCGCTTTAAAAACAATTCATCCCAAGCCATTTGTGCAGCCACAGCTTTGGCAGCAAATTCACTGCTGCTGACTAGCGGAATACTGCTCGTATAAGCTGAAATAACTAAGCTTTGCAAACTAGAAGCGTTTTGTTTGGCTTGGCTAAAGCGCGCTAGATAATAAGGACCGCCCGCTTTCGGCCCAGTCCCCGATAAGCCTTCGCCCCCAAAAGGCTGCACACCCACTACTGCGCCGATTTGATTACGATTCACATAAATATTGCCCACATGCGCTTCGCTAGTTAGCTCTTGCACTCGATCATCTAAGCGCGAATGAATCCCTAAAGTTAGCCCATAACCACTCGCATTAATTGCAGCCAGCACCTCCTTAATTTCACTGGATTTGAAGCTAATCACATGCAATACGGGACCAAAGATTTCACGTTCTAAATCGATCAAACTATTCAAAGCAATCGCCGTCGGCACGACAAATAAACTGTTTTCGCTAACTTGTGCAGGATGCTGGAATAAAACCTTATTTTGCGCCGCAAACGCTTGGCAGTGCTTGCTAATTGTTTGCTTCGCTTCTTGATCAATCACTGGGCCAATATCCGTTGCTGGGTTCCAAGGATCGGCAATCTGCAATTCGCGGGTCGCGCCTTCGAGCATGTGCAGAACTTTGGCGCGGATATCTTCTTGAACAAACAACACGCGCAATGCAGAGCAACGCTGCCCTGCACTTTGGAAAGCAGAATTAACAATATCTCGCACCGCCGCTTCTGGTAACGCGGTGGAATCAACAATCATCGCATTCAAGCCACCCGTTTCTGCAATCAGTACCGCTTGCCCATTGCCCGCAGCAGCTAGTGAACGATCAATCAAGGTGGCGGTATCGGTTGAGCCAGTGAAACATACTCCAGCAATACGGGGATCACGTGTCAAAGCAGCACCAACCACTGCACCATCACCGGGCAATAAGGCAATGATTTCTGTGGGTAAACCGGCAGCTAGCATCAATTGCACTGCTCGATAGGCAATTAAAGGCGTTTGCTCAGCAGGTTTAGCAATCACTGCATTGCCCATCACTAAAGCTGCGGCAATTTGCCCAGTAAAAATCGCCAAGGGGAAATTCCACGGCGAAATACAAACAAATATACCAACACCTTGGCGATTCGCATGGGTAGGCTTGCGCGCTTCTGCCGCGTAATAGCGCAGGAAATCGACTGCCTCACGCACTTCTAGCACGGCGTCTAAACGTGTTTTACCGGCCTCGCGGCTGAGCAAAGCCATCAATTCACTGCTTTGCGCTTCATATTCATCAGCAATCGCTTCTAAAATTCCAGCACGTGCTTCAGCGCTCTGGGCTTGCCAAGCAGAACTCGCCGCTAGAGTGGTTTGCAAAGCTTGTTCAACTTGCGCTGCATTGGCTTCAATCACTTCGCCGACTTTGTCTTCTGGCTTAGCAGGATTCAGCACAGGCTTAGCAGTGCCTATTTGTGCTAAACCCGCAATTAACGGCGCTGCCTGCCATTGTTTGCTCTGAAAATGCTCCATGCCGGAAGCCAATTCGCTCGCCATCAGTGGTTGATTGATATTCCAGCCTTGCGAGTTTTGCCGATCTGTAAATAGCTCCGGCGGCAAGGGAATTTTCGGGTGTGGAATCATTTCCAGCGCTTCGACTGCGCTAATCGGGTCTTGTACTAAAGTGCTAATCGGTACATCAGTATCCAGCAGTTGATTCACAAACGAGGAGTTAGCGCCATTTTCCAATAAGCGCCGTACCAAATAAGCCAGCAAATCTTCATGCACGCCTACAGGCGCATAAATCCGCACAGGCTGTTTAGTTTGTTCATGTACCAAGTCATGCAGCGCTTCGCCCATGCCGTGTAAACGCTGGAATTCAAAGCCGCTTTTATCTTTGCCTGCTATTTCTAAAATCGCTGAAATAGTTTGCGCATTATGAGTAGCGAATTGCGGGTAAATTTGGGCGCGATGACTTAACAGAAAACGCGCACCTGCTAAATACGAAACATCGGTTGAAACTTTACGGGTGAATACTGGATAAGCCGGTAGACCTAATACTTGAGATTGCTTGATTTCAGCATCCCAATACGCACCTTTGACTAAACGTACTGCGAGCTTGCGATTCAAGCTGGTTGCTAGGCTTGCAACCCACTCCAACACCGGCAAGCAATGTTTGGCATAAGCCTGCACCACAATCCCAAAGCCTTCCCAATGCGCTAAGTTCGGATTACGTAAGACCGCCTCGATCACTTCTAGCGATAAATCCAAGCGCTCCGCTTCTTCCGCATCGATATTTAAGGGAATATTCGCCGCACAAGCTTGCTCGGCTAAAGCTGTCAATTGCGGGACTAACTCGGCTAACACTCGCTCACGATTGACACTTTCATAGCGCGGATGCAAGGCTGATAGTTTGACTGAAATCCCCGAATTCGCATGGACGTATTGCTGTTTGGCTTGGGCGCCAATCGCTTGAATCGCTTTGGAATAAGATTTGAAATAGCGGCTAGCATCCTCAGCGGTGCGTGCTGCTTCGCCGAGCATATCGAAGGAATGCAGGAAGCCTTGCGGATTAGCTGCATTATCCAAGGCTTCATCAATCGTGCGTCCGAGTACAAATTGCTGACCCATCACTTTCATCGCTTGTGAAACTGCGGTACGTACTACTGGCTCGCCAATTCGTTGAACTAGCTTGCGTAAAGAGCCACCTAAACTATTCGCATCTTGATCTTGGCGGAGCAGTTTACCGGTGAGCATCAAAGCCCAAGTGGAGGCATTAATTAACAACGAATCAGCGCCTTGCTGATGCCTAGCCCAGTCAGCACTACCAATTTTATCCCGAATTAAGGCATCTAAAGTTGGAGTGTCCGGCACGCGCAAATAAGCCTCCGCCAAGCACATTAAGGCGATGCCTTCATCAGTCGACAGGCCATATTCGGCAAGGAAGCTTTCCATTAAATTCGGATGCGGGTCAGCACGTAAAGTTGTGACCCAACTGGCTGCTTGAGCAGTGATGGTTTGGCGGGCTTGAAAGCTCAAGCCATGTTGCTGCAAACGTTCTTGGACAACTTCAGTTTCAGGGCGAAACCAAGCTTCGTTAATCATTGTTCTTAAAGAGGATAAATCGGGAGAGCTAATAACTGTGGACATAAACGACTCCGACGAAGAGGCACGAAATCGGCCTCAGTTAGCCATTTATAGCACAGTGCTTAGTTAAAGCCAGTCGGAAGGATCGACCCGATAATAACTTTTTAATTGCTCAAACAGTGCGGGATGTTGCTCCGCTAACTGCTTGGGCCGCTCGAAAAATACTTCGGTGACTACGGCAAAAAACTCAGCAGGAGCGGTAGCACCATAATAATCAATTAGCGTGGGATCACCGTGAAAAGCGGCATGCCGCAAGGCTTCAAACTCAGACTGTAAAATTTGTGCCCAGTGCGCATATTTCTCGGTGCTGCCTAATACGGGCACGCCATTGGTGCTGCCGGTTTCATTATCCAATTGGTGGGCAAATTCATGCAAGGCGACATTGCTACCATCGTTAAACTCGCGATTGCCTTTGAGCACATCTTCCCAAGACAGGATAATTTTGCCATTGCTCCATGACTCGCCCAATAAGCCTTTATGATGGGAGCTGACTAAACCTGCGCCATCGACTTCTTCTTTTTGGACTAAAAAGGCATTGGGATAAACCAAGATATAATGCAAACCGGCATAGACATCCGTGGCACGATTTAAAATCAATAAACAAGCGCTGGCTGCTATGGTAACGCGCACTTCATCAGTAATTTCTAAACCTGCACAGCCGGTAAATTGTTTTTCATGCACAAACAATTTAATCCGATCACGCAATTGCTGCTGCAAATCGACTGGCATACGCCGATAGACTGGAAAGTTTTTGGCTAAAATTCGCCGCCATTCTTCAGGAAACGGCTCTTTCACCGCATGTTTACGCCGATAAGCTGGAATCAACCAAGCTGCCGCCGCCCCGACAATTATCGCCAGCATCAACAAAAATGAAGCAGTCATTGCACATACTCAGTTAACAACTCTTTTCGGAGTCTAGTTTGGAGTAGATGATGGCGCTTAGGTTTTTTTCAAGACTTATGAAAAACTTATTTTAACTGCCTTAATAAGCTAATTTTCAAACAAAGTTAAGCAAAAGTTAATGAAAAAACCTTAAATTAGGTAAGCTTAAAAATTAGAAATGAAAATTTATAATTTTATAATAACGATTAGTTATTTTTTATTAAAAGGGCGAAATTAAATGAAATCTAATTTAGTATTTTTAGCAGTGCTAAGCATTTCCACTTTATCAGGCTGTGCTACTGTAACGCGTGGAACTACTGAAGCATTAGTTATTGAATCGGAGCCATCAGGCGCACAAGTAAATTTATCTAACGGCATGACAGGTACAACACCCACTAGCTTTAAGGTAAAGCGCAAAAATGACCTAATTGTCACTGTTTCTAAACCCGGTTATGAAACAGCCAAAATCAATATTACCCCGCAAGTAGCCGGAGCTGGTGGAGCAGCCATGGCTGGTAATGTACTAGTGGGTGGAATTATTGGTATTGCTATAGATGCCAGCTCTGGAGCAACTAAGGAGCTAAAGCCGAATCCTGTAAAAGTTACACTTAATCCTCAATATTAGGGATAAGTATATAATTACTCATTAAAATCAACTATCTACTACTTTTTTATTGATAGTTCTATTTTAAATAAATAGGCTAACGAACGTTTAACTTCCGTTAGCCTGAATAACTGTTAGAACCCAGTCACATATTTAAACCAAACTTTATCGCCTTCAAAACGATTTTTAGCATTGGTTTCATGATCCCATTTCACAATAAAACTCTTTCCATTATGGTCATATTTCAGTTGTGGGCCAATCGCAAACACTTGGCCTTTATTGCCTACATTGACGCCGTTTTGTTTATCGTCTTTCAACTGAGTTAGATAATAGCCGCCAACGCCATAAGCCCAGTCGCCTTTATGCTGACCGACCAAATAATCCATATGAAATTCATCACCGGAGCGGTAATTAGTATCTTTGTTTTTCTCATGTTTGGTGTACATGAGTTTGGTCGAAGCTTCAAAACCGCCATCG
This sequence comes from Thiolinea sp., assembly GCA_049292455.1. Classification (GTDB taxonomy): domain Bacteria; phylum Pseudomonadota; class Gammaproteobacteria; order Thiotrichales; family Thiotrichaceae; genus Thiolinea. The sequence goes on along the minus strand of JBATRF010000008.1, from coordinate 138,298 downwards.
GATAAATAAGTCACACCCGCAAATGGCTCATAACTGCGATAATTCGCGGTAATGCCGTCTTTACCGGTCGGTAAATCAATTTCTAAGCCTGCCATGCTATGGAGATTTTTTTGATGCCAGCCCAAAGCGAAAGGGTGAATTGCAATATCGCCAATACCGCTATCTTTGATTTTCATGCCATTCGGCAAAGTAATTTTTTGACTGACTAAGGGCACAACTGCGCCGAAGGCAAAATCACCACCTAGAATTTTATATGTGCTGACATGAATCGCACGCAGCGCATCAAAAGTAGCATCGACTTTCACGCCGACTGCATTTTCGCCAGCATAATGGCCTGCGTAGTTAATAAAATAAGAACCTGGTGGGGGCAAAGCACCCGCCATAAAGCCTTCAGCACCATTCGGATATTGATCGCCACCTTCTTTAGCCTGCACCGCAGTACTCGCCAAAAGGATCGCAACAGCCATTAATTTAAGCGGTAAATGAGTCATGATTTATTCCTCCAAACACAACACGACTAGAACAAAAATTTGGGCACAGCACACCCAAACGAGCTCAGCAAAATCAAGCAATTAACCTTCCTCCACCCCAAAAATGAGACAGCAGAACGCTGTCCCAAGTGGATGGGATTGATAGGAGGAAAAGTTATTAACGAAAAACTAGGTAAACTTTATTCTTCCACGGGTAAAGCAGGCTCAACGAAAGCTTTACTTAAGTTTGCGCTCGCCTCCTTCAATAAGCCGCGTTCCTTCGCCATAGTCATCGCGGTATCTTGAATCATGTCTTCTTGACCGCCGATCATTTTCTTGCGCCCCAGCTCGACCAAAATATCCCGTGCGGGTACACCAAAGCGCTCCGCAGCGCGTTTCGCGTGTAGTAAAAAGGTCGAATACACGCCCGCAAAACCTAAAGTCAGCGATTCACGATCCACGCGCACCACATGATCCATCATCGGTACAATCAGATCTTCCGCCATATCCATGAGCTTAAATAAATCCACACCCGTGACGATGCCCATGCGCTCACAGACTGCTGCGAATACTTCTAAGGGCGTATTCCCTGCACCCGCACCCAAACCTGCTACCGACGCATCAATCCGACTCGCTCCTGCTTCAATCGCAGCTATCGAATTGGCTACACCCATACCCATATTGTGATGACCGTGGAAGCCAATTTCAGTCTCAGGATTGAGCACTTCCCGCAAAGCCGCAATGCGTGCTTTGACATCACCCGGCAGCATATAACCCGCTGAATCAGTGACATAAACCGTATGCGCACCATAGTTCTCCATCAGTTTGCCTTGCTGGGCAATACCTGCTGGCGTATTCAAATGCGCCATCATTAAAAAGCCGGTGGTATCCATGCCCAAATTACGCGCATAGGCAATATGCTGAGGTGCGGTATCGGCTTCGGTGCAATGCGTGGCGACATGCACACTGCGTGCCCCCGCTTCATAAGCTGACTTCAATTCGCGCATCGTGCCTAAACCGGGCAACAGCAATACCGATACTTTGGCTTGCTGCATGCGTGAGGCCACCGCTTCGATATATTCCTCGTTTTTATGCAGCGCGAAACCGTGCTGGAGCGAATTACCGCCTAAGCCCGCACCATGCGTGACTTGCAAATAAGGCACTCCCGCAGCGTCTAAAGCTGTGGCAATTTTGATCATCTGCTCGACGCTAATTTGCTCACGCTTGGCATGCATCCCGTCACGCAGACACATATCATGCAGAATCACTTTGCGCCCTTGAAGACTAGAGTTACTCATGCTACGACCTCCACAGGCGTTGATTTTAATTGGATTTTTCCGCTTAAGATTTCTTCGGCGAACATTTCGGCAGTGCGCGTGCCAGCAGCGGTCATAATGTCCAGATTGCCTGCATAACGCGGTAAATAATCACCTAAGCCCGCCACTTCCATAAAGATCGAGACTTTGCGCCCGTCAAACGCAGGGCCGTTTACCAGTTTGTAGCCGGGTACGTATTTCTGTACTTCTTCAATCATCGCCAACACCGAAGCCGTAATGCGTGCTTCATCCGGTGTGTCATCGGTCAAGCAATAAATCGTATTACGCATAATCATCGGTGGCTCGGCGGGATTAATAATCGCCAGCGCCTTACCTTGACGCGCCCCACCCACTACTTCGATGGCATTCGAGGTGGTGTAGGTAAACTCATCTAAATTCGCCCGTGTCCCCGGTCCGACCGACTTGGAAGCGAGGCTAGCAATGATCTCGGCATATTCCACGCTTTGCACACTAGATACGGCATACACCATGGGAATGGTGGCTTGCCCTGCACAGGAAATCATATTCACATTCATTTCTCTGCGTTCGGCATGCTGGCGCAGATTCACCGGCGGCACACATAAAGAACCAATGGCGGCTGGAGTGAGATCAATCATCATCACGCCTAAAGCATTGAGCTTGCGACTATTTTCCGCGTGTACATAAGCGCTAGTAGCATCAAAGGCGATCTGAATATTGTCCTCTAACACATGCGGCAATAAGCCATCTACCCCTAAATCGGTAGTTTTTAAACCCATACTTTCAGCACGCGCTAAGCCTTCAGATTTGGGGTCAATGCCCACCATCCAGACGGGCTCTAGCACGGGGCTACGCATGATTTTGTAGATTAAATCAGTGCCGATATTGCCCGGCCCGATAATGGCGCAACGAATTTTTTTCATGCAGCTACTTGCTCCTTGGCATTTTTCTCAGCTTGGCGTTGTGCCATCGTTTTCCCCGCCACATAAAAGCCGTCGTCTTTGTGTTCGGTGATCAGAATTCTGACCGTTTCGGGGCTGACGCCTAAACTACGGCTCAGCGCTTCGGTCATGGCAAGGGCAGCAGCGCTCTTTTGTTCAGCTGTGCGACCTTCCATTAAATGCATTTCAATAATCGGCATGGTGATTCCTTCGGCTTAATCGACAAAGCGCATCGAGACGCTACCCAAATCTTGAAAACGTGCGATTACACTGTCGCCTGCTTGTACTGCAATGGCTACGGTAATCCCGCCACTCATGACAAAACTACCCGCCGGTAAATGCTCGCCCAATTCGGCTAAAATATTCACCAGCATGGCAATTGCTTCGGCGGGATGCCCCATCACTGCAGCGGAGGCGCCAATCGCGACGATTTCGCCATTTTTTTCCAGCACCGCGCCCAAGGTGCGCAAATCCACATCCTCGACATAGCGTGGACGACCGCCGCCGACAAACCGCGCCGAAGAGCCGTTATCCGCGACCACACTGGCTAAATCGAACTTAAAACCGGAAAAGCGTGAATCAATAATTTCTACCGCAGGCAAAACATAATCGGTGGCAGCTAACACATCTGCACGGGTACAATTCGGGCCATGCAAAGCGTCTTTCATCACAAAGGCGACTTCACATTCCACACGCGGATGGACTAAATCGCCCACCGAAATTACACTATTTTCTGGTCGCGCCATTTTGTCGGTGAGAAAGCCAATCGAGGGTACATCCACCCCCATTTGCTTCATTTTGGCTTTGGAGGTTAAACCTGCTTTCCAGCCCACCAATTTATGACCCTGGGCAATAAAGCGCTGCCGCAATTCGCTTTGTACCGCATAGCCATCGGCAATGGTCATGTTGGGATATTCATCGGTGAGTTTGGGAATTGCATACGCACGAGTTTGCGCACCCTCGACGCGCTCACATAAGCGCACAATATCTTCACGGCTTAAAGTAATGTTCATACTGCACTCCTGCCCGCAAAACGCACTCGACAACTGCCTAAACCGCCCACTGTGCACACCAATTCGTCGCCATCTTTGACTTCGATGAGAACTGACTGCGAACCCGATAAAATCACTTCACCTGCTTTAAACGGAATGCCTAACTCACCCAAAGTATTCGCTAGCCATGCCACTGCATTCGCGGGTGAACCTTGCACTGCAGCGCCTGCACTCGTACCAATTAACTCGCCATTTTTTTCTAGCACCATGCCCGCCAATGTTAGATCCAGCTTCTTCGGATCACCACGAGTTGAACCCAAAACATACACTCCACAAGAGGCATTATCCGCCACGGTATCTTGAATCTTGATTTTCCAATCGGTAATGCGCGAATCGACAATTTCAAAACAAGGAACCACATAATCAGTGGCGCGAATCACATCCATCGCAGTAATCCCTGGCCCCGTTAAATCCGCCTTTAACACAAAGGCTAATTCGGCTTCAGCTTTGGGTTGAATCAGTTGATTGAGATCGACGGTTTCGCTTTCCTGATAAATCATCCCCGAAGTCAATTGCCCAAAATCGGGCTGAAACACGCCAAGAAAATCTTGTACAGGCTTACTGGTGACACCGATTTTCTTACCTACAATGGTTTCACCCGCTTGTAAGCGCCGTTCAATAAAGCGTGATTGAATGCGATAAGCATCTTCCAAGCTAATGTCAGGTTCACGTTCCAGAAACGGCTTTAAGGTTTTGCGCTCTAAAAACGCCGTATAAAGCTCATCACCGTAGTTTTTGATCTTGGCTGCGTCCATAGTCACCTCACAGCTTCACGCAGACATTGCGCAATTCGGTATAAAATTCGAGGGAATGCACGCCACCTTCGCGCCCAATCCCCGACTGTTTGGAGCCACCAAAGGCAGTACGCAAGTCGCGCAAGAACCAACTGTTAATCCAAGTAATCCCGACATCAATCCGCCTAGCCAAACAATGTGCTCGTGCCAGATCACGTGTCCAAATCGTGGTAGATAAACCGTAATTGGTATCGTTGGCTAAGCCCACTACTTCGCTTTCGGTATCGAAGGGGCGAATATGGCAGCAGGGGCCGAAAATCTCTTCTCGCACCACAGCTGCGGTTTCTGGCAAGCCTGTCCAAATAGTAGGTTGCACCCAAGCACCATCGGCTAAATCGGCTGGCATAGTGGGCACGCCGCCACCTGTAACTAGCGTTGCACCCTCTTCCACGGCTTTAGCGTAATAGGACAAGACTTTGCGTTTATGCTCTTGGCTAATCAGTGGGCCATAATTGGCGTCATGATCATCAGGGCGACCAAATTTCACGGCTTCTGCTTTCACTTTTAAGGCTTGCACAAAGCGCTCAAAGATCGAGCGTTCGACATAGACCCGCTCTGTACCCAAACACACTTGCCCCGTATTTAAAAAGGTAGAGCGAAAAATGCCATTCACTGCAGCATCAAAATCACAATCCGCGAACACAATTCCGGCATTTTTGCCGCCGAGTTCAAAGGAAATATCGCGCATCCCATTGGAGGCAGCTTTCATAATCGCCGAACCCGTCGTGGTTTCGCCCGTGAAAGTAATCGCGTCGACTAAAGGATGATGAGTGAGAAGCTCGCCTGCTGAATTCGCACCAAAGCCGTGTACCACATTAAACGCGCCCTTAGGGATACCGACACTATTCATCACTTCGCCCAACAGCGCGGTGGTTTGCGGGGTTTCTTCTGAGGGTTTGACGACTACGGTATTGCCGCAAGCGAGTGCTGGACCTACTTTCCAAGTCATTAATAAAAACGGCGCATTCCAAGGCGAAATTACCCCGACTACCCCTTTCGGGACACGAATCGCGTAATTCAATGCACCTTGCCCATCGGGGGTATCCATCTGAAAGGCTTCGGTGGGCACATTTTTAATCACATCGGCAAACACTTTGAAATTCGCCGCACCGCGTGGAATAAATACCTGCTTCATTACATGCGCAGGCTGTCCAGTATCGGCCATTTCTGCTGCGACGAAATCGTCAAAACGGCGCGTGATCTCATCCGCCACGCCATACAATAAATCCACGCGTTGCTCTAAGGTCAATACTCCCCATTCACCCTTTAAGGCTTGATGCGCTGCTTGCACGGCGGCGTCGACTTCAGCCTTCCCGCCTTCAGCTATTGAAGCGATAGGTTGATTATTGAGGGGCGAATGCTTAGGAAAACGTTTGCCATTCGCAGAGGCGACAAACTCGCCATTAATAAAATGTTCAATCAGTTGCATGGTCGATTCTCTTTGCTCACAAGCAACAGCAAACTGCGATCAATAGCAGCCCACTGCGCTTATAAAAATACACAGATTAATGAGCGAATGAATATTGCAAGACCCGCGTACCGAGCAGGTCTTATTAAAAACGCTGGAAACGCTCTTAGGTCACAACAGTTAAGAAGGTTTCGTGCAATTTACGGTGGGCATAATCCAAACCACCACCTTCGCCTAGACCGTCAATGGTCCACGTAGTAGGTTCGTAATCGGGATAAGGTTGATAGCCACCCATAAAGGTTTCAAAGCGATTGCCGGAAGGATCCCAAGCATAGACAGTGCAGCCACGGGTAATGCCGTGGCGAGTTGGGCCAATATCTACATTGACCTTATTCATTGCCATAATGTCGGAGGCGCGTAGCACTTGTTCCCAACTATCCAATAGGAAGGAGTTGTGATGCAATTTTCCCGGCTCAGGATGCTCAACGAACGCAATGTCGTGGACTTTGTGCGAACAGGATAACCAAATACCCATGTTTTTATCATCCGGCGTGACCACGCGCTCGACCAGATAGAAGCCCAAAACCTCCGTAAAGATTTTCTCGACTTCAGCCACATTCGGGCCATACAGCAAACAATGATCTAAACGTACAGGGGCAATGCCACGTTGTGCATCGGGAGTCCAGGGAGCAGGATTTAAGACTTGTAAGCCATTACCGACGGCTTTTTTGTAGGCAAATAACTCAATCAAATGCCCAGAAGGGAGTTGAAAACGCACACGCTCGCCAGTTTCTAGCAGATCACCTGCGGGGATGCGCTCGGTGCTTAAACCATAAGCTCGTAAATCAGCTTCGAGTTTATTGAGAGTAGCAACATCGAGAACTTTAAAGCCAAAGAAATCTAAACCAGCGCTCTCGGCCTCACGTAAAATCACACTATGATGATCGCGTTCATCCCAGCACTTGAGATAAACACGGCCTTGCTCATCACGCCCCGTTTCTACCAGCCCCAGTACATCGCGATAAAAATGCACACCTTCCTCAAGATCTAGCACCCGAATTTGGGTATGACCCGGCCTCAACACTCCCGTGATTGCCATTAGCAACTCCTCCTTTGTTTTCAACCATCTAGCAAAGCTACTCTGTGTCTATTTGCAGTCCTCGCTGCTCTTGCCTAAACAAAGTAATCGCTAAACCTGCTTAGTTGCCAATACCTTTTTACAGCAAACTCGATACTTAAAAAGTATGAATGACACCCTTGCTGCTCTGCTACGCACCCTGTATTCCTCAGCCTCATTCAATACCTTCTCGGTATGGAGTAGATGCTGATAAAGTATTTATTCACTGGCTAAGCACCTTGCTATAGTGCTAAGAGCTATTAGAAAAATACGCACAGCTCGGTTGGAGGAGCTAGAGCATGAATTAGCTAAGCGACCAACAGCTCAAAACTGCGCCTGAAGAAATACGCAATAACTTGATATTTCGCTGCGTAGTTTAGAACTGAGCCATTAAACTAGAGTTGAGGAGGCAACTCATCATGGAAGCAACTGCATCAGCTTATGTAATTACCATCCGTGAGACGGCGACCGAATTCAATTGCAAGCCGCAAGAATTTTTATTACATGCCCTTGTGCGCTTAGGCCGCAAAGGGATCCCAGTGGGTTGCCGCAATGGTGGCTGTGGGGTTTGCAAGGTAAAAATTCATGCAGGTGACTACACTCACGGCAAAATGAGTCGTGCGCATATTAGCGCGCAAGACGAACAGGCAGGCGTCGTGTTGGCTTGTCGTTGCCAGCCAAGTAGCCATTTATCCATCGAAGTCATCGGGCCAATGCGCAAAGCTACTAATAGCTTAAACTGCCAGACTTAGCTGGTGCATTTAGTTCAAAATTACTGTAATAGGAGCTTATAAGTGTATGTTTGAACTAGCTAAAGCTACCAGTATCGAACTACGTCATTTACGCTCGTTTATTATGGTCGCGGAAGAAGGCAATATTGGCCGCGCCGCCTTGCGCCTAAATATTTCCCAGCCCCCACTCACTCGCCAGATCCATCAACTCGAAGAAGAACTCGGTGTACAACTGCTGATTCGCACCCCACACGGCGTTGAACTCACCAGCGCTGGCGAATTTTTCTTAGATGAAGCGAAAAATATCTACTCACTGGTTCAGCAAGCCACCGAACGCACTCAACGCGCGGGCGAAGGCAAACTAGGGCGTTTGGATGTGGCGATTTTTGGCTCCGGCATTTTGCTCGATATACCGCAATTATTGTTGATGTTTCGTAAACGTTATCCCGAGGTGAATGTCGTCTTACATACGATGGATAAACCCGCGCAAATCGAAGCCTTACGCCAGCGTCGTATTGATATTGGCTTTAATCGCTTGCTGCCACCTTTACCGGATATTGCGTCGGAAATCATAACAATGGAGCGCTTATTATTAGCCATTAATGACAACCATCCCCTAGCGACTCAAGAAGCCATTGCGCTGAAAGATTTAGCCGATACCCCTTTGATTCTCTTCCCAACCGGTAATCGCCCCAGTTTCATTGATAAGGTTTTGCAGCTCTGCCAAGACAGTGGCTTTACCCCGACGATTGGTCAAGAAGTGGGTGATACCATTACGGGCATTGCTTTGGTCGCAAGTGGATTTGGCGTGTCTTTAGTCTCTGAGGCAGCCACAGTATTAATGCTGCCGCATGTGGTTTACCGCCCTATTCTCAATGCCCCAGCAAATGCGCAAATAGATTTAAGCTGTATTTATCGAATCAATGATCCCTCGCCGGTGGTGAAAGCATTTTTGGAAGTTTGTCAGGCTTATAAAGAAAAAATCAAAGATAGTACCTAAGAAAATAGGCAGAGACGGAAATACACTTGCCTTACTGACAAGTGTATAAATTATCAATGACTATGCGCTAGCCTCAGTGCTTTTCCATACATCCAGTGCTTGGATTTGTTTGAACCAACGTTGCAGGTTGGGCAGATCAGTGGTGGGAAATTGGGCACGGTATTGGTCCGCCAAAGGGGCGGCAATCGCAAAATCGGCAAGTGACAGCCCAGATTTGCAAATCCACTCTCGATTTGCCAACTGATGATCCAAAACCGTAGCAGCCTCACACAGAAGCTCTTCGCCGCGGGCAACCTCAACAGGATCAGCTGGGCCAAGCCCAATCTTTGCTTTGATGGAATTTTCCCAATTAAGCGTACTAACTCCAGGCATAAAGTCTTGCCCACACCAAAATAGCCAACGATTGATATCAGCACGATCTTGGAGATCACTAGGATAGATAGTCTGTTTAGTCTCTAAATCAGCCAAATATTGCATAATTGCATAGGATTCCCACAGCACGAAGCCATCATGCTCAAGCACCGGAACTCGATGATTTGGGTTTAGCTGCAAAAATTCGGGTGAATTATGTTCACCTTTAAACAAGTCAACCATTACCAGATCCAGCTTAGTACCCAAATGGTGCACTGTCATCAGGACACGGCGGCTACAAGTTGAAATAGGGTGATAGTACAAGCGCATATTTTTAATCTCTAAGTAGATAATCAATACAGCTATTATCCACCGTGCTACTGACAGAGTATGTCAGTAGTGAAATATTCTTTTTAAGATGATGAGTTAGTATTGCGTTAAGGCATACCTACGGCTCGTTGACTAAGTAAAAATGGGTGCTACTAACGAAGTAAATGATAAGTAAAATCGAAGGGAGTTTTAGGTAGTAAGCACATTAAGATGCTTATCATTTTTTTGATTTAAGGAAGATGAATGACTAGCTAGATTTAGATGGTCGGGACGAGAGGATTTGAACCTCCGACCCCCACAACCCCATTGTGGTGCGCTACCAGGCTGCGCTACGCCCCGACCGGAAAGGAATGCAAGGTTACTCTATACTGGCTTTGATCTCAACTAGAAGTTTAAGATTTCAGCGTCACCAAGACCGCTTCTAAGCCTTGAATAACCTGAGCCAAGCTATTGCCATCAGTTGGAGCCTCCTCTGCTGCGCTAGGCTCATCAGCACTACCTAGCAGCTTCTGGCGCGCCCCACTGATCGTATAGCCTTCTTCATACAGAAGGCCACGAATTTGGCGAATCATCAATACATCTTCACGCTGATAATAACGGCGATTTCCGCGCCGCTTCATTGGTTTGAGTGAAGGAAACTCCTGTTCCCAATAACGTAAGATGTAAGCTTTTACACTACACAAATCGCTAACTTCACCAATGGTGAAGTAGCGTTTCGATGGGATGGCAGGCAACTCACTGTTCGGTATCTGCGCTTCCTGCATAAGCCTCAACTCGTTGTTTTAGTTTTTGGCCGGGTCTAAAAGTGACTACACGCCGTGCTTCAACCGGAATATCTTCACCTGTTTTTGGATTGCGCCCCGGACGTTGTGTTTTATCACGTAACATAAAATTACCAAAGCCTGATAATTTCACACTCTGCCCCTGCCCTAGTGCCAAGCGGACTTCTTCAAAAAACATCTCTACCAGATCTTTAGCCTCACGTTTATTCAGCCCCAGCTCTTCATACAAATGCTCGACCATATCCGCTTTGGTCAACGTCGTCACCATAGTTACTTCTCCTTATTACCGTAGGGTTGCACCCGTTTTTTCCTGTAATGACGCCATAACCTCCCCTACGATCTTCGTAACCTCACTGTCCTCAAGGGTGCGTGATGGCTCCTGTAAAATCAAGCTCAAGGCCACACTTTTTTGATGCTCTGCAATACCTTTGCCCCTATAAACATCAAAAACCTCCCAGTGAATTAAACTAGGCGGGGCAACCTTAGCAATGGCCTGATCCAAAGCAATAGCTAATACAGAGCGATCCACCACTAAAGCGAGATCACGTCGAATCATTGGGAACTTACTGACTGCTTGATATTTTGGCAAACTGCGGTTTTGCAGCGCTTTTAAATCAAGCTCAAATAAGAATACATTTTGCCCAAATCCCAATTTAGCTTCTAAAGCAGGATGCAAAGCACCTACCCAGCCAATCACTTCTTTATCAGTTGCGATTTCGGCTGATTGCCCTGGATGTAAAGCGGGATGAGCGACGGGTACGAAATAGAATTTTTGCGCACTCGCTTGCGCCAAAATTGCTTCAACGTCACCCTTAATATCATAGAAGTCTACCGCGCGATTTGCTTGACTCCATTGCTCAGGAAACACCGAACCGGTAATAATTCCTGCAATTTTATCATGCTGTTGAATCCCAGCCTCAGTTTTACTAAATACTGGCCCCACTTCAAACAAGCGCACTCGGGTTTGCTGGCGATTTAAATTATATTCAACAGCACGCAATAAGCCCGACCAAACCGTACTACGCATATGGCTTAGTTCAGCTGAAATGGGATTAGCCAGCACAATTGACTCATGACCCGGTGACAGCAAACCTTCAATGGTTGGATCAACAAAGCTATAAGTGACTGCCTCTTGATAGCCATTCGCAATCAAGGGAGCGCGCAACTGGCTTAAAGGATTTTCAGTTTCTAGCGTGACCGTCAGCTTAGGTTGCATCGCTTTCAAAGCAGCAGGAATATTGTCATAGCCATAGACACGCGCTAATTCCTCGACCAAATCTTCTTCAATGGTGATATCAAAGCGGCTATGCGGTGGTTTAATAGTCCAACCGGTTGCATTGGCGGCTATTTCGCAACCTAAGCGCTGTAGAATATCTTCGACTGTCTTATCTTCAATCGTTACGCCTAAAATACGGGCAATTCGCTCGCGACGCAGACTCACACTAGGGCGATCTAACAAATGATCATCCGCACAAACATCCACCACGGGCCCTACAGAGCCACCACAAATTTCGACGATTAATTGGGTAGCACGTTCTAAAGCTTGGCGCGGCAAATCAGCGGCCACCCCACGCTCGAAGCGATACGAAGCATCAGTTTGTAAACCATAACGGCGTGCTTGCCCACGTAATTTCTCAGCACGGAAATGTGCACTTTCTAAAAAGATATTCTGAGTATTACTGCTGACCGCAGTAGCCATGCCGCCTTTAATCCCTGCTAAAGCCACTGCTTTTTCATCATCAGCAATCACTAAGGTATCACTGCTTAAAGTGACCGTCTGATCATCTAGTAAGACTAGCCGCTCGCCTTCATTGGCGTAACGTGCTTGAATGCCACCTTTAAGCTTATCCAAATCAAAAGCATGCATTGGCTGACCAAGCTCTAGTAGGATGTAATTAGTCACATCCACCACGGGCGACAAACTACGCACGCCTAAGCGCCGTAATTTCTCTTTCATCCATAGCGGTGTTTTCGCAGTCGCATTCACATTGCGAATAATGCGCCCAGCATAACGCGGGCAACTATCAGCAGCAGGTAAACTGATTTTCAAGCTATCATTGTGTTGGCTAGCTTGTTCAGTAATCACAGGCGGAGTCAGGCTCATACCCGTGAGCACACCCACTTCGCGCGCAACTCCAGCGATACTTAGCCAATCGCCACGATTCGCGGTGACATTCAGTTCAACCACTTTATCGGCTAATTTTAGATAATCCTGTACCGAAACACCCAGAGGAGTATCTTCTGGTAGCTCTAATAAACCTTCAGATTTTTCAGCCATGCCTAGTTCAGAGGCTGAACAGAGCATGCCGCAGGATTCAATCCCACGTAGTTTGCCCTTTTTAATCTTTAAAGGTTTACCATCGGGCATCGGCAGCTCAGCACCGATCAAAGCCAAAGGCGCTTTTAAGCCTGCCCGTGCATTCGGAGCACCACACACGATTTGCAGAAGTTCGCCTTGACCATGATCGACTTTGCAGACATTTAATTTGTCTGCATCAGGATGCTTCTCGATCTCAACAATTTGCCCGACAATCACATCGCTGAAATCGGTAGCAACGGGAGCTACCCCTTCGACTTCGCAGCCAGCCATTGTCAATTTATGGTTAATTTCATCCAAGCTCAGCGCAGGATTAACCCATTCACGTAACCATTGTTCACTGATTTTCATGTTTGAATCCTGTTAGCCTTTAATGAAACTGCCGTAAGAAACGGACATCATTTTCGAATAAAACTCGTAAATCATTAATCTGATAACGCAACATTGCCAAGCGCTCGACACCCATACCGAAAGCAAAGCCGGTGTATTGTTCACTATCAATCCCGACATGCTTTAAAACATTGGGGTGCACCATGCCACAACCCATCACTTCTAACCAGCCTGTATTTTTACACACCCGGCATCCAGTACCGTGACAATGCACACAGGTGATATCAGTTTCCGCTGAAGGTTCAGTGAAGGGGAAGAAGCTGGCACGGAAGCGCATTTTGATGTCATCATCCTCAAAGAAGGCGCGGAAAAACTCATCCAGAATGCCCTTCAAATCGGCGAAGGTAATATCTTTATCCACCATTAAGCCTTCGACTTGATGGAACATCGGGCTATGTGTCATATCCGAATCGCAGCGATAGACACGACCCGGCGCGATAATCCGAATCGGCGGCTGCTGGGCTTCCATATAACGAATCTGCACCGAAGATGTATGCGTGCGTAATAGCAGCGGTTCTTCTGTACCAAAATTTTCTAAGTAAAAGGTATCTTGCATCGCCCGTGCTGGGTGATTAGCTGGTACATTTAAGGCCGTAAAGTTGTGAAAATCGTCTTCAATCTGCGGGCCTTCGGCTAAGGCAAAGCCAAGCTGGGCGAAGATTTCCTGCATACGCTGAATAGTCAAAGTGACTGGATGTAAACCGCCGGTATCCATCCGCCGTCCGGGCAAAGTCACATCCACCGATTCAGCCGCTAGGCGCATATTCAAGACATCCGCTTGCAAGCTATCCCGGCGCAAATCAATCGCACTAGCTAAGGCTTGTTTAGCCAAATTGATCTCTTGACCTACTGCTTTGCGCTCTTCTGGCGGCAATTGACCCAGTTGTTTGAGTTGCTCAGTGATCAGGCCGGTTTTGCCCAAATATTGCACGCGAATCTGATCAAGGCTGGCCAAATTACTGGCACTGGAGATTTGCTCATGGGCAGTACCCATCAGTTCTAGCAAACTTTGCACAATGCTTTCCTTTTACTTACGATTTTCAGAAAAACAAAAAGCGGGGAGAGGCAAAACCTTCCCCGCTTTTTGTATTAGTAACAGCCTTGCTTTACAGCAGCACGATTAACCAGCTAGGGCAGCTTTTGCTTTTTCAGCAATCTGTCCAAAGGCAGCAATATCATGCACTGCAAGATCAGCGAGAACTTTACGGTCAACAGTAATGTTCGCCTTCTTTAAGCCATTCATGAAACGGCTGTAAGACAAACCAGACAGACGTGCTGCCGCATTAATTCGTACAATCCACAACGCGCGGAATTGACGTTTTTTCTGACGGCGGTCACGATAAGCGTATTGACCCGCTTTGATAACTGCTTGATGGGCTACACGATAAGTACGGCTACGGGCACCATAGTAACCCTTCGCCAATTTCATTATCTTCTTGTGACGGGCACTGGCCTGTACACCACGTTTAACTCTTGCCATCTATCCTGTCCTCCTTAAGCGTACGGCAGCAAACGATTAATCATCGGTGTATCAACAGCAGAAACGCGATTTTCACCAACGCGTAATTGACGTTTACGCTTAGTCGTTTTCTTAGTGAGGATATGGCGCAGGTGAGATTGCTTGCGCTTAAACGTACCATTAGCAGCTTTCTTGAAGCGCTTTGCAGCTCCGCTGCTGCTTTTCATCTTAGGCATCTTAGTCTCCTTTAACAGAGGATTGATAAAACATCCAGCAAGAGTGCCTAACCTTGCTTGGATGAGGAAAAGCTCAAGTTTTAAAACTCAAGCTTCTATATTTTCTTCTTCGGTGCCATCACCATGACCATTTGGCGGCCTTCGAGCTTTGGAAACTGCTCAACGACACCTAACTCAATCAGGTCAGTTTCAACACGCTTGAGTACTTCCATACCCAATTCACGGTGAGCCATTTCACGACCGCGGAAGCGAACCGTTACCTTAGCTTTATCACCTTCTTCCAAAAACTCAGTCAGTTTTTTCAATTTGATCTTGTAATCGCCTTCGTCGGTGCCGGGGCGAAACTTAATCTCTTTGACTTGAACTTGCTTTTGTTTTTTACGTGCCTCAGCCGCTTTCTTGCTTTCATCGAAACGGAATTTACCGTAATCCATGATCCGACAAACCGGCGGCTTACCCGTGGGAGAAATCTCAACCAAATCTAAGCCTGCTTCACTTGCCATAGCGAGAGCTTCCGAGGTGGAAACGATTCCTTTATTTTCATTATCTACATCAATTAAACGAATCTTAGGGACTCGAATCTCTTCATTAATGCGATGTTCTTTTTCCAGAGCGATAAGTTTATTCCTCCAAATCAATCGTGTTGTGGTTGGCGATTTCTGCCAGCAATTGTTGCTGGATTTCAGAAATAGGCATGACACCAAGGTCTTTACCTGAACGCGTACGCACAGCCACCGATTGTGTTTCGACTTCACGATCCCCAACGACTAACAAATAAGGGACCCGCTGCATTGTATGTTCGCGGATTTTAAAGCCAATCTTCTCATTTCTCAAGTCTGCTACTGCACGGATACCCTGATTACGTAGCTGTTTTTCCACCGTTTTCACGAATTCAGCCTGATTATCAGTAATATTGAGCACCGCGACCTGTACAGGCGAGAGCCAAGTGGGGAATTTCCCTTCGTAGTGCTCAATCAAAATACCAATAAAGCGCTCGAAGGAGCCAAGGATAGCACGATGTAGCATGACTGGCACTTTACGTGAGCCATCTTCAGCCACATATTGTGCATCCAAACGGGCAGGCATGGAGAAATCGACTTGAATAGTCCCTAATTGCCAGTGGCGACCGATGCTATCTCTTAAAGTAAATTCAATTTTCGGCCCATAAAAAGCGCCTTCACCCGGTTGCTCTTCCCAAGGTAAACCTTTGGCATCGAGCGCATCAGCTAAAGCCTTTTCTGCTTTGTCCCAAACTTCATCGGAGCCTACCCGCTGCTCAGGCCGAGTCGAGAGTTTATAAATCACATCGCTAAAACCGAAGTCTTTATAAACATCGTGCAGAAAATCAATGAAGCTGACAACTTCACCTTGAATTTGCTCTTCAGTACAGAAAATGTGCGCATCATCTTGCACAAATCCACGCACGCGCATTAGTCCATGCAGCGCACCGGAAAATTCATTCCGATGACACGAACCAAATTCGGCTAAACGCAAAGGCAGATCACGATAGCTTTTTAAACCTTGGTTGTAGACTTGAATATGGCAAGGACAATTCATTGGCTTCATCGCAAACGAGCGTTCTTCTACATCCACCACAAACATATTTTCGCGGTATTTACCCGCATGCCCCGAACGTTCCCACAAAGAAAAATCCACCAATTGTGGGGTTTTGATTTCTTTATAAGCACGCTCGCGCAGGTTTTTGCGCATGTATTGCTCAATTGCTTGGTAAATCGTCCAGCCCTTTTCATGCCAGAAAACCTGGCCTGGAGCCTCATCTTGCAAATGAAACAAATCTAGCTGACGGCCAATTTTACGATGGTCACGCTTTTCAGCTTCCTCAAGGAAAGTCAGATAAGCTTGCAAATCCTTTTTATTCGCCCAAGCTGTGCCATACACGCGTTGCAACATCGCGTTTTTAGCATCACCACGCCAATAAGCACCGGCTGCTTTCATCACTTTGACAGCTGGAATTTTGCCAGTACTGGGGACATGCGGCCCACGGCATAAGTCGATGAAATCACCTTGGCGATATAAAGACAAAGTCTCACCGGCTGGAATACTTTCAATAATTTCTGCTTTGTAGGCTTCACCCATGTTTTTGAAAAAGCTAATCGCTTCATCACGCGACAGGGTACTACGCTCTACTGGAATATCTTGGCGAATCAGCTCTTGCATACGCTCATCAATCGCCACCAAATCTTCGGGTGTAAACGGTTGTGGGCTGGCAAAGTCATAATAAAAGCCATTTTCAATCGTAGGCCCAATAGTGACTTGTACCGCAGGAAACAGCTGCTTTACGGCTTGCGCCATTAAATGCGCAGAAGAGTGACGGATCACATCCAAGCCTTCAGAGTCTTTAGCAGTAATAATCGCTAAGTTGCTATCTTGATTCAGCACATAACTAGTATCAACTAATTGACCGTCAACTTTGCCAGCAAGTGCCGCTTTCGCAAGACCTGCACCAATATTGGCAGCAACTTCAGCAACAGAAACAGGGTGATCGAAGGAGCGTACGCTCCCATCCGGTAGAGTAATGGCAGGCATTATTATTCTCCAGTGGTGATCCATACCACGGACCACATAGTTTAATTAAAAGCGGGCAGAATACTCATCTATCAACTTGCCCGCAAGTTTTATGCCAAATTTTGTTAAGTTTTCGAGATCAATGGCTAGAAACCAACTAACCCTTGAACCAGCTGAATAAGCGCTCGCTCAAGCTAAGTTTGGGAACATCATAGGGAATCCATTCAGGCGTGAAATAGCTACGCTTTTCTTTGCTATGCCCTGGCCGCCACGGTTTGGCACCTTGCAAATAATAATGCGTTACTTGCGACTGGCGAGTGAGTGCTTTATCGGTCTGTTTAGAGCCACCATGCAGCAAGTTGGCTGCCCAAATTAAAGCCTGACCCTTTTTCATTACTCCATAATCAGGCTGCATCTGCTTTTCTTGAACCAACTGCTCTAAATACTCTTCGTACATAGGGTAATAAATATAATCAGGCGTTAGCCCTATATCCTCGAAGTTCATTTCAGGCAGCTTATGGCTACCCGGATAATACACTAAAGGCCCTTGATCTAAGCCAATATCTTCAAACGCTACCCAGACACCACACATCAGACCAAACGGCTCCGAGTTAAAATGGATACTATCGGAATGAATTCTTTGCTCAGTGCCTTTGTAAAAATTTAAAGTTTGAAAAGGCAAAGCCATACGGCCATACAGCTCTTTCAAAACACCCAAAATATAGGGAGACACTGCAATCGACTTAATATCCTCATCCATCCGCCAACCATCTTGAATACGATTAAAGTCGGCATAGGGCACTCCGTGAAATTTTTTGCCCTCATGCCCCCAATACGGGGCTAAACGATTAGCGATAGCATCTAGCGTACTATCAGGTATTTGTGTATCAAAAATTAAATAACCATTTTCATTAAAATGATTAACTTGCTCGGGTAATAAATTCATTTAAAAACACTACTAATGACCTAAACTGTATGCAATACACCAAATGTATAGGGTTGGTGTGCATTGCGACTTTCTATGGTATTTTAAATGTTTTTTCGTAGAAAAATAATGTAATTTATACCCAAAAACCTAAGCCACTTTTTAATCCTAAATTAAATAATGACTTAGGTCACTTGCACCCTGTGTTCACTCTAAGCGGCTAGGAAATCCTGCAGCCCGTAAGTCGGTTTGGAGGGCGTCTTCTAATAATTTCACAATCTGTGTAGATTGCGCTTGTCCGCCATAAGCAGCTTTACCTGTCAAAAAAGTCTGTTGAGTTAAACTGGCTAAATCCAAAGGCACGCCAAATTCGCGGCCAAAATTTAAAGCAAAACCTAAATCTTTGAGCGCCAAATCCATCGTGAAAGCAATGTCATAACTGCCATTTAGGATCAACTGGCCTTCGGTTTCATGCACAAAACTATTCCCACTACTCGCTTTAATAACAGCCCAGGCTTGCGCCAAATCTAAGCCACCGCGCTTAGCTAGCATCAAAGCTTCGCCATCAGCTACTAAATGAATGAAGGCCAACATATTGGTAATCACTTTGATGATAGCCGCGCTGCCTAAAGCTCCCATGTAAAAGATTTTATCACCCATCGCAGCGAAAGCTGCTTGGTGCTGTTCGAATAATGTTTGCTCGCCACCAACGATTACAGTGATCTTTCCCTGAGCGGCTAAATGTACTCCGCCGGTGACGGGTGATTCTAAAACTTGAATACCTGCCGCCTTAGCCTGCTGAGCTAAAGCTTGAATTTCATCCCGCCCCAAAGTCGACATTTCCAACCAATGCAAGCCCGGTTTGCCCGCTGCGATTAACTCTTGTAAAACGAGAGCACTCACAACAGGTGAAGGTAAACAGGTAAATACTGCATCAACCTCAGCAGCCAACTGCGCTGGACTGTCTGCCCAATGCGCACCCAAGGCTAAAGGGCGCTCAGCCAAAGCCGGATTTTTATCATAAACAGTTACATCGAAACCCGCCCGTACCAAGCTTACAGCTAAATGCCCGCCTAAATTACCCAGACCAATATATCCATACTTCATGTTTGCTAACCTACTGTGAGTGCTCGATCAATATTATTAACTAATGATGGCTTTAGTTTCTAAAAAGTCACGTAAACCCCATTCTGCATATTCACGCCCATTACCTGACTGCTTATAACCCCCAAAAGGCGCTGTTAAATCCCATTCAGGATAATTGAGCTGTACTTGGCCTGCACGTAATTGTCGCGCCAGCCGCTGTGCACGTGCTGAATCACTGCTGGAGATATAAGCAGACAAACCATAGGGGCTATCATTCGCCATTTCAATTAATTGCAAGTCATCGTCATAAGGTAAAATCACCAAAACTGGTCCAAAGATTTCCTCACGAGCAATGCGCATTTGCTGGTGAACATCACCGAATACAGTCGCTTTAACATAGTGTCCTGCTACCAACTCAGGTGCTAAGGTAGTTGGCTTACCTAGACCACCACAAACTAAGCTAGCGCCTTCATCAATACCTGCCTGAATTAAAGCTTGGATGCGCTCGTATTGGGTTTGGCTAATTACTGGCCCAAGATTCGTATTAGGATCTTCTGGATCTCCCACCACCAAAGCTTCAGCGGTCGTTTTCGCGATTTGTAGTGCTTGCGTATAATAGTGTCGGGGCACATACATGCGAGTGGGTGCGTCGCAAGACTGACCACTATTACTCATACACAACAACACACCTTGCCTTACTGCCGCTGCTATATCGGCATCATCTAAAATGAGATTGGGGGATTTACCGCCTAGTTCTAAAGTCACGCGCTTAATCGTATCGGCAGCCAACTTGCTAATCGACTGACCAGCACGCGTCGAACCTGTAAAGGAAATCATATCAATCTGCGGATGTTGGGATAAAGCCTGCCCCACACCTGCGCCATCACCCTGCAGTAAATTAAAGACTCCAGCAGGCAAGCCAGCAGCCTGTACAATTTCCGCAAATAGATTAGCACTCAAAGGTGCTAATTCGCTGGGTTTTAGCACCAGAGTACAACCTGCCGCTAAGGCCGGAATAACCTTGGCGACTATCTGATTCATTGGCCAATTCCACGGCGTGATTAAACCCACCACCCCAATAGGCTCATGCACAATTTGCGACTGCCCGCTTTGATACTCAAAGGCAAAAGCTCGTAAAGCCGCTAGATGCGAATCAAAATGCGCTAAGCCCGAAGCGGCTTGTGAATTCAGGGCAAAATCACTAGGTGCACCCATTTCTAAACGAATCGCCTCAGCAATATCGTTTAGGCGGCTCGCATAAGCATCGCGTAAGCGCTCTAAATAAGTAATCCGCTCTTCACGGCTGGTTTGCGAATAAGTTTTGAACGCTTCCACAGCAGCAGCCACGGCTTGCTCAACATCCTCTGCGGTGCCCAGCGCCAACTGAGCTACCACTTGATGATTAGCTGGATTGTTAACCGCCAGCAAAGCACCTCGTCCTTGAACCCATTGCCCGTTAACATAAGAAAGCAGGGTTTGCATGATCCTCTCCACTCCTCAACATGCCTTTAGAAACGCGAGTTTAACTAAAAACTTGATCTTATCCTTAAAAATTTTAGGGAGTGACTTAGCGATGATTTTTCTTACATGATTAATTTCTAATATAAACTAGTTATTAGTAGCACATAAAAAATCCCACTTAGCAAACCGAGTAAGTTAGCCGCAACCTCATGTCCTCTTTATTGCAGCTCAATGAAAAGCAAAAAACCGATGTAGCTGAAATTAACCTGGAATATCTGCAACGCTATAATGTACTGATGGAATCGACTAAGCCCGATGTTGATAAGGTAGCTTGGCCTGCCACACGGCTTATTCTTCTAAATAGTTAGCGGGAATCAAGTTGGGATTGAGTGAAGTGATTGGCAAGTATCTATCGTTAAGACACTTGCCTACCTAATGCCTCAGTAAATGGAGTATCTTGATGATAAGTCAGTAGCAATTTTTCAGTCGAGCGTGTCATCCCCACATATAACAGCTTAGCTTCTAGTGTTAAGTCTTCACTGTTATCTGGCATAAAACCTAGGCCTGCCATAATTACTAAAGGAAACTCTAAACCCTTACTGCTATGAATGGTCATGAGTTTGACACTATCTTGCTTAGGGTCGAATTGCTTTTTAGCCTGCTGTGAACCAAGCCACTGACACGGGATTTGCGCTGCTTTAATAGCTTCATGCAGGCATTTTCCCTGCTCAGCTCTGCGATACAGGATACACATATCACCCCAAGCAATTTGGCGCTGCTCATGCCATTGTTGCAACCACGCAGCAATCTTTTGAACTTCAATCTCAAAGCTCGCAAACCTCCTTAGTTCCGGTGCGACGCCATGTCTACCCGCCGATTGGGCTTCTAGTAAAGGAATATGGTCTTCATCGCTCTGCACTGGCTGCAGATAGTGTGTAGCAAAATCGCCTGCTAACCTAAAGACCTCTTCGGTATTGCGATAATTGAGTTTCAACACGGTAGTCCGTCCCCGTGCCTGAATCCCCACACTGGAGAGGCTAAAATCAAGCTGCTTATTTTTACTATAAATCGACTGAGCATCATCATACAGCAGCAAGAGATAATCTTTTTCTGGGTCAGTCAGGGAGCTAACTAGCTTCAACCAACTGGCTTGGAAATCGTGGCCTTCATCAATCATGATCGCGCCATACTGCCCACGCGGAATGCGGCCTTGCTCAAGCGCTTGATTAACCGTTACTACCAAAGCATCAAAGTAGTCCTGGCCTTGACCCTGCGGGCGATCAATATGATATTGCCGCAGTAGCTCGCCACACCAATCATGAAAGTGGTAGACGCTGACCTTATCCGTAATACCTTTTTCCTCCATGAAAACACGCAAGCGAGCGGCTAAGGCAATGTTGTAGCAGAGCACTAAAATGGGCTTATGTAGCAGTTGTGCTAAATGCAAACAGCGAAAACCCAGAATTAACGTTTTCCCCGAGCCTGCTACTCCATGAATCACTCGATGCCCTGCGCCTAAATTACGGGCGAGTTGCTCCTGCTGCAAATCCATCACTTTTAAAATATCAGGGATAGAAAACTCTGCTTGTTCCTCATTCACGCTATTCGCAGCAGAGAATAAACTAGCCTGCTCACCAATCCGTACTTCAGGAAATAAATGCCAACGAATTCGATCTAATTGTGGCAGAGTAAGCTTTCGCTCGAATTGATATTCAAACATATTCCACAAGCATTGCTGGAAATCTTCAGGATCAACTGATTCGGTCATTTCATCTTTGCAAAGCACTCGATTCCACGGCAAGACCTGGTATAAATCCGTTTTGCTAAATTGCTGGCGAGTAATATTCGTCAGTACCACCCCGTAACCGTAAGGAAAGGCCAACTTACCTTGGTATTTGCCAACATGCTCAACGAGCTGTGGATCTTGCTCTAATTGACGTACTAGCTGATAAGCACATTGCCGAGCTTGCTCTAAAGGATTGGTCACTCTTTTTAAGCCAGTGGACAATAATAAGGTGACGGTGGTTTTATCGATCTGGCGAATGGTATCTAACTGCCAATCCTTCACCTCTAACAGTAATACTCCACGAGCCGGATGCACAATAATAAAATCAGCATAACGCTGGCGCTGACCGACGGGTAAGTCATACCAGCATTGATAATCATCTTCTAACAACTGCTCTAAGCGTCTGGCGAAACGTTTTTCACCCGCTTGCATTTTGTTTAAACAGCCATTTAAAGCAGTGATAAATTGTGCCATTTTACTTTTAATTATTCTGGAATGAGCTAAATAGTTAAGTCTTAATAACTCGCCTCGCTGCCGCTTACCAACATTAACCGATAAGCCGCCTTGCAGATTTATAAACCAGACTGCTCTGTATGACTCCCCTCCCCACCAATTTCAGTTACAATAGCGCCCTTTCGATCACGCCCCGATAGGATTTGTTATGGAACTTTCAGCCCTCACTGCTCTTTCTCCCGTTGATGGTCGCTATGCCAGTAAAACGGATGAGTTACGCCCTTGGTTTAGTGAGTACGGTTTAATTTATCACCGTGTCTTAGTGGAGATTCGTTGGCTGCAAATGCTGGCTCGCCATCCACAAGTCACTGAAGTTCCTGATATGTCTCCAGCGGCTAATGAGTTTTTAGAAAACATATTGCGCGAATTCGATGCAGAAGATGCGCGCCAAGTGAAAACCATTGAGCGCACCACTAATCATGATGTGAAAGCGATTGAATATTTCCTCAAAGACAAAGTTGCTGAACAGCCTGAACTGAAAGCAGTCAGCGAATTCATTCACTTTGCCTGCACGTCCGAAGATATTAATAATTTGTCTTACGCGCTGATGCTGCAAGGTGGGATGCGTCAAGTGGTTGAACCAGAAATGCAGCACACCTTAGCTGCGATTCGTGAGCTAGCGCATCGTTATGCAGATCAGCCTTTGTTGTCACGCACTCACGGCCAGCCTGCTTCGCCGACTACTTTGGGCAAGGAAATGGCGAATGTGGCTTACCGTTTACAACGCCAGTTGGAGCAAGTACAAGCTTGTGAATACTTAGGCAAAATCAATGGGGCAGTCGGCAATTACAATGCACATTTAAGTGCTTATCCTGAGATTGATTGGCAAACCAATGCCGAACAGTTTGTGACCAGCCTAGGTTTGAGTTGGAGCCCTTACACCACTCAAATCGAGCCACATGATTATGTCGCGGAAATCTTCGATGCATTGGTGCGTTTCAATACGATTCTGATCGACTTCTGCCGTGATGTTTGGGGCTATATTTCTTTGGGACATTTCAAGCAGCGAGTGGTCGCGGGTGAAGTAGGTTCTTCCACTATGCCGCACAAAGTCAACCCGATTGATTTTGAAAATGCTGAAGGTAATTTAGGCATTGCCAATGCCCTGCTCACTCATTTAGCGCAGAAACTGCCGGTATCTCGCTGGCAGCGCGATTTAACAGACTCCACCGTGTTACGCACTTTAGGTGTGGGCTTAGGGCATAGCCTGATTGCGTATCAATCGGCATTAAAAGGTATTTCTAAGCTGGAAGCCAATCCAAGCAGCATGCAGGCAGACTTAGATCATAATTGGGAAGTGCTCGCTGAACCGATTCAAACCGTGATGCGCCGCTACGGAATTGAGCAACCTTATGAAAAACTCAAAGCCTTAACCCGTGGGCAACGGATTACGCCTGAAGGTTTACGCGAATTTATTGCCAGCTTAGCAATGCCCGAAGCCGCCAAAGCTGAACTCAGCAAGCTCACGCCCGCTACTTATATCGGCAATGCGATTGAGCAGGCAAAGAAAATATGAGCTGGATTCAGCCTAATCAGATTTTAACGCAGTTAGGCGAACTTTCGACTGAGGTATTCTTGCGCGATTATTGGCAGCAAAAACCGCTGCTAATTCGCCAAGCCTTCCCGAATTTTCAATCGCCGCTGAGTTCGGATGAATTAGCCGGTTTGGCTTGCGATACTGATACCGCGCGCTTAGTGCTGGAAAAAGGAGGGAAAACGCCTTGGGAAATGCGTCATGGCCCTTTGCGTAAAAAGGATTTTGCCAAATTACCCGCGACACATTGGACTTTGTTAGTCAATGATATTGAAAAACTCCTCCCTGAATTTGCCGAAATTGTTGAGCCGTTCCGTTTCATTCCTGATTGGCGGATTGATGACTTAATGATTAGTTATGCAGTTGATGGTGGTTCGGTCGGGCCACATATCGACGCTTATGATGTATTTTTGCTGCAAGCTCAAGGGCAACGGCGCTGGCAAATCAGCTCACAAACTTGCACTGAAGATAATTTCATTCCTGATATTGATCTACGCATTATGCAGTCCTTCACCGCTGAAGAAGAATGGGTCTTAGAACCGGGTGACATGCTTTATTTACCACCGGATGTCCCACACTATGGGGTAGCGGTTGGCGAGTGCATGACTTATTCGATAGGCTTTAGAGCGCCAAGCCGAGCAGATTTATTGGAAGATTTGCTGGGGCATATTTTAGAGCAGCCGGAAATGCAAGAACGCTTCCGCGATCCGAAGCGCCGTTTACAAGCTGATCCGAGCGCCCTAGCAGAAGCTGATTTAGAGCGTTTAACTGAATTTGTGTTAGCTGCTTTGCCCGATCGAGCCGCAATTCGGGCATGGTTACAGGAAACCTTAGGCTAAATCTGACTATCCCCATTTGGAGCTATGGCAGCTTGTAAGGCAAGCAGCCGATAATGTGTAATTAATCAAGTAGTCTGTCCGTTCGCAGCTAGAGGTGTGCATGCCTTATTACGTTTTTCGTATCACTCAAACCACGTCCATCATAAAAAATCTGGAACATCAAAGCACTCATGAGGCTTATCAAGAGGCGCGTAATCAAGTGCGTGATTTGCGTATGAATGCAGCACCTAGCGATACTGCTAGCTACAAATTAATTTTCGCCGCGAATCAATTAGAAGCGGAAGAGCGTTTGCAGGAACAGCGTGAAAAACCGGTGTTGATGGAATGGGAAAAGTAAGCAGCTCCCACGCTTATGGATGAAGATCAATACCGCAGTATTTATCATGAAATGAATCAACAGCGCTGTGTGTTTGAAAAAGCACTGCTGAATCGGCGCTGCGACTGTAGCCGCAAACAATCTTTCTTGCTGGCGACTCGCGAGGGGATTGCTTGCCAAGCCACTGCTAGCTTAGAGCGTTGCGATCTATTTCTAACGACCTTACGCCAAGCCGCCCGTTTCGCCTTACATGAAGTGACGATAACTGGGCCCTTGCCGCATAATAAAGAACTAAAAGTGCAAGCAGGTGGCTGTTTAGCTTTGTCTAGCTGCCTATTTCCTGAGCAGAGTACTAAGCCAATAATTGATATAGATGCCCTGCTTAGTGCAGCACTGCAACAGTATTCACAGCTAGAAAATCTACCCTATAGTGAATTAGTTCGTGGCGTGGTGCATTATGTCAGCCGCCCATCCGCTAGGAGATCTTAGATTGAAACGCTACCCAATGTTTATGTGCCTACAAAACCGCCCTTGTTTAGTGGTGGGTGCTGGCAAAGTGGCACTGCGTAAAGCGGAATCTCTGCTAGAAAGTGGCGCGCAACTGACCATCATCGCCCCTGAATTAGATAGCGATCTAGCCAATACGCTCAAACAGTATCCTAATCAAGCCGCTTGGCAGCAGCGTGAATTCCAAGACACAGATATTGCAGGTCATTACCTCATTATTGCCGCGACGAATAATCGCGCCGTGAATGCACACATCGCTGAGCTTGCCAACCAGCGACAAATTCCGGTGAATGTGGTGGATAACCAAGCTGCTTGTAGCTTTATTGTGCCTTCGGTGGTGGATCGTTCGCCGGTGATGATTGCCGTTTCTACCGGTGGAGCTTCGCCCGTATTAGCCCGCCAATTGCGCATGAAATTGGAAACCATGATTCCCTCTTCCTGCGGGCAATTAGCGGCTATCACCGAAGAGTACCGTGATCAAGTCAAACAGCGTTTTGCTGAGCCTGAGCAGCGTAAGCAGTTTTGGGAACAAACGCTGCGAGGCCCTTTTGCAGAATTAGTTTATGCAGGCAATGTGAGCGCAGCCCGACAAATGCTGGATGAAATGCTGGCTAAACAAAGTTCTGAAACTACGATAGGCGAAGTCTATTTAGTGGGTGCTGGCCCTGGCGATCCTGATTTGCTGACTTTCCGCGCAGTGCGCTTGATGCAACAAGCTGACGTCATTGTCTACGACCGATTAGTAGCTAAATCGATTCTGGAGATGGCAAGCCAAACCGCTGAACGTATTTATGTAGGTAAAGAAAAAGCTAAGCATGCTGTTCCCCAAGAAGGTATTAATGCGCTGTTGGTACGCTTAGCAAAACAAGGTAAGCGAGTTTTGCGTTTGAAAGGCGGCGATCCGTTTATCTTTGGGCGTGGTGGCGAAGAAATCGAAACTTTGGCAGAAAATGGTGTTCCCTTCCAAGTCGTACCCGGCATTACCGCTGCATCCGGCTGTGCTTCGTATGCAGGCATTCCGCTGACGCATCGTGACTATGCGCAATCCTGCACTTTTGCCACCGGCCATCTTAAAAATGGCACGATTGATTTGGATTGGGAAAAGCTCGCACAGCCACGGCAAACTGTGGTGTTTTATATGGGCTTGACCGGTATTGAAGTCATTAGCCGCGAATTGATTGCACACGGTACACCGAGCGAGATGCCTGCTGCTTTAATTGAGCAAGGCACTACCCGCAATCAGCGCGTGCATATTGGTACGCTCGCCACTTTGCCTGAGATGGTGAAACAACGCTCAGTGCGCGCACCGACCCTAACCATCGTTGGTGAAGTAGTAAAGCTGCATGAAAAATTGCATTGGTATCAGCCTGAGCGCCATGTCGCTGCCAGTGAATTTAGTCGTAATCCCGAGCCACAGGAATAAATCATGGCCAGCTTTAAAGAAATCAAAATCACCGTTGAAGATAGCTTTAAACAGGCTATTAGCGAAGGTAGCAGTTGCTCAGAATCTGAACCCTTTGCCCTGCAAGTGATCGACAACAGTATGGAACCAGAATTCGAGCAAGGCTGTATTATTATTATTGATCCTACCGGGATTGTTCGAGATGGCGCTTTCGTCTTTGCGAAAGATAATCAGGACGAGTATATTTTTCGCCGCTTACGCATTCAGGCAGGCAAGCACTATTTAGAAGCCTTACAGCCTGCTTATGAAGCGTTTGAAATTCGCCCTGAACAAATCCAAGGTGTTATTACGCAGCGTGCGGGTAAACGCCGTTCTTATCATAAATGGTACGATCAATGATTATTCTCTACGGCATTAGCAATTGCGATACGGTGCGCAAAGCCCGCCAATGGTTGGATGAACGCGAGATTGCTTATGACTTTCATGATTGGCGTAAAGATGGCTTGAATCCAGTGCAGCTACGGGCTTGGGTGGATGAATTAGGCTGGGGAAACCTTGTCAATCGTCGTGGTACTACTTGGCGCAATTTGCCTGAAACCACCCGCGAAAATATGAATGAAGCCTTAGCGCTAGCGGTGATGGAAGATCAACCTAGTATTATTAAACGTCCACTCTTAGAACTTGGCTCACGCCGCCTACTCGGCTTTGATGCCGAACAATGGAAAAATCTGTTTCAAAATTAAGCTAGAATCCCCCTACTTTAACTACACACAACCACCATGTCAGATACTTTAGCGCTTACCCAGCAACTGATTGCTTTACCTTCAGTCACGCCGGTCGATCACGGCTGCCAACAATTGATCGCTGAACGCTTAGCGCCTTTAGGCTTTCAGGCTGAATATTTAAACTTTGAAGATGTCGAAAACCTGTGGCTACGGCGTGGCACCGGAGGTCCTGTGTTTTGCTTTGCCGGACACACTGATGTCGTCCCGACTGGCCCCTTAACTGCTTGGGAAAGTGCCCCCTTCCAGCCAGAAATTCGTGATGGCCTGCTTTATGGTCGCGGTGCGGCGGATATGAAAGGCAGCATTGCCGCTTTTGTAATTGCGGCTGAAAACTTCGTACGTGAGCATCCTGAGCATCAAGGCTCGATTGCGATGCTCATCACCAGTGATGAAGAGGGGCCTTCGAAATACGGCACAGTCAAAGTGGTTGAAACTTTAGAAGCTCGTCATGAAAAAATCACTTGGTGCTTAGTCGGCGAGCCTTCAAGCTCGAAGCAACTCGGCGATATTATAAAAAATGGTCGACGCGGCTCACTCAATGCCAAATTAACTGTAAATGGTAAACAAGGTCATGTGGCCTATCCGCAGCTGGCTGACAATCCAATTCATCGGGTAGCACCTGCCTTAGCGGAGCTTGCTGCTGAAGTCTGGGATCATGGAAATGAGTTCTTCCCCCCGACTAGCTTTCAAATCTCGAACTTAAATTCGGGCACAGGTGCCAACAATGTTATTCCCGGAACACTGGAAGCCTTAATTAACTTCCGTTTTTCCACCGAATTAACCGAAGCTCAAATTAAACAACGCACGATTAATGTTTTAAATAAATATGTAACAAATTATTATTTAGATTGGAATTTATCAGGCAATCCCTTTTTGACAGGGCGTGGAGACTTAGTAGCTGCTTCTGTAAAAGCAATAAGAGAAACCCTAAATATTGATACTGAATTATCAACTTCGGGTGGAACTTCAGATGGCCGTTTTATTGCACCCACAGGCGCAGAGGTTGTGGAATTAGGCCCCTGTAATGCTACGATTCATCAAATTAATGAGTGTGTGGCGGTCGCTGACTTAGAGCAGTTAAGACTGGTGTATCAGAGGATACTAGAACACTTGCTCCTCTGATCTTAGAGCTATTTATAGTTATAGTTTACTTAAGCGTTTTACGTGGCCTGCCACGTTTACGCTTATCGATTTGAGCCTCTGAAAGCTCAGCATCACCCCAATTAATAAGCGTATCATAGAGATGCGTCGCGACCTCTTCTAAGCGCGCACCGAGAGCCTGTTGGTAATAAAGCTCACGTTTGCGCAGTAGATCTAGCTCTTGCTCTAGACGCAACACGCTAGCCTCATAACGCAGCTGTAGCTCTTCTATGGTCGTTTCAAGCTCATCAATTTTCCCAATGTACTCAGTTTTTAACTGGCGTTTCTCTTCAGCCGCTTGCTGCCTAACTTCTGACACTGTGGCAGAAATAGCACCTTTAGGCCGACCACGTTTTTTTAATGGTTGTTCATTCATCATACCTGACCCACCATTATTCTCGGACACCTCTAAATTATCATCGTAAAATGATAAAGCACCTAATGCACTTTCCATAATGCTCCCCCTTTTAATCTGAGTTTATACAGAGTTCTAGCAATATTAATGGGTAAATATTACACAATACATTTTTATTTGTAAAATTTATTACTAAGGATAGACCATTATTAACTCTCAACATACTGACCTCTACCTTGCAGGTTGTTACATTTGTTAAACATTGTCTGTTCACACAGAGTATGCGATGTTATGCCTCTGAAACAGAGCATAAAAATCAAGGAAAACCATGTTTTTGTCATCCCAGGCAAGATTACTTGTAGCTGGCTTGTCCTGTAGCCCGACGTTGCTTTACGCGCAAACAGCTTGGGAGGTCTGTCCGCCGCCACAGCAAGCACCTAGCCAAGTTAAGAAGGCTTTACGCCCTGCTGATTTAGATAAAATGGCCATCTACATTGAAGCTGATCAAGCCTTGTTCCGTGAGCGTGGCGACTCAGAACTTAGTGGTAATGTTTATATTAGTCAAAATGATCAAGAATTAAATGCGCAACAAGCTATTTATAATCAACAAACTGGCAAAGTGTTAGCAACGGGGGCCGTTAGTTTTAAAAATAACAATGCTCGAGTCACTAGCCAACAGTTGGAGTACAACCTAAATAGTGGCTTAGGTAAGCTCAATGAGGTGGCTTATTTGTTAAATGGCACAGAAGGCCGCGGCGAAAGTACTGAGCTAATCCAAGAATCCAATCAAGTGACCCGCCTGAAAAATGCTAGCTACACCACTTGCCCCTTGGGAGTGAATAGTTGGAGCTTGAAAGCGGAAGACATTACCTTAGACCGCAGCACCGAACAAGGCACTGCGCGCAAAGTCAGTTTGCAGATCAATGATCGCCCCTTTCTTTATTTGCCTTACTTCTCCTTTCCACTGACTGAGCAGCGCAAATCGGGCTTTTTAATTCCCAACTTTGAAACTGATGAAAAAAGTGGGGTGCAGGTGAGTGTGC
Organism: Thiolinea sp.; assembly: GCA_049292455.1. Lineage (GTDB taxonomy): Bacteria > Pseudomonadota > Gammaproteobacteria > Thiotrichales > Thiotrichaceae > Thiolinea. The sequence goes on along the minus strand of JBATRF010000008.1, from coordinate 107,407 downwards.
CGTACTATTGGAATCTTGCCCCTAACTATGACCTAACCACCACGACTAATATGCTGAGTAAACGTGGGCTACAGTTAGAAACTGAGTTTCGCTATCTCACTGAAAAACATGGGGGTAAGCTACAATATGATGTTTTACCGAGTGATCAAGCCTATGACAATGATTTGCGCTATCACTTTAACATTCAGCATTTAAGCCAGCTCGGCCCGAATAGTCAACTTGAGATGCAGGCCGCTGGCGTATCAGATAAAGCTTATTTCGACGATTTAGGCAGCTCCCTAGCCGCTAGCAGCATCGTTAATTTAGAACGCACGCTCAGTTATACCAGTGACAATGAAGAATGGGATTTTTCAGCACTAGCGCAAAGTTATCAAGTTCTTGATAGCAGCTCAAAAAACTACGCTCGCTTGCCACAATTGCAAACCACTTGGACGCCATTCTTAGACAACGACGAACTTACCATCAATGTTAGCAGTGAATACACCTACTTTTCTCGTGGCCAAGGCGATAATGGTCAGCGCTTAGATACCCAAATTAATCTCAAACGGCGTTTTGAAAACTCATCCACTTATCTAGAGCCAAAACTCAAGCTTCAACAAACTAACTATCAATTAGAACAAGCCGAGTATAAAACTCGAAGCCTACCGACCGTTGCTGTGGATGCCGGTTTATTTTTTGAGCGTGAATTAGCCGGTGGTAAACGCTTACAAACTCTTGAGCCACGGATTTACTATACCTATACACCCTTTCGCGATCAGGACACTATTCCAGTGTTTGACTCATCTGAGCGTACTTTAAGTTATAGCCAACTATTTACCGATAATGACTTTACCGGCAAAGATCGAATTGCAGATAACCATCGGCTGTCAACCTCTATCACCACCCGCTTACAAGAGTTAGATAAAGGGCGGGAAATTTTCCGTGCGAGCTTGGGGCAAATGTATTATTTTGCAGACCGCAAAGTGACACTCCCCGATGAGACTGTCAAAACGGGTTCACGCTCAGAATTAGTGATGGAAATGGCGGGTGAACTGAATGATGCTACCCGTGTTTCAGGGACGGCCTTTGCAGATGTGCAGGAAAAATCGGTATCGGCTGGGCAAATTCGCGTTAATTATCAAGATCAAAAACAGCGGATTTTGAATTTAGGGTATAGTCAGCGCAAAGGTGAATACGAGTCCGCCCAAATTGCTTTTGCCACACCTGTTACTAAGCAATGGACCTTAGTCGGTGCGCATGAGCAGGACTTAAAAAATGATCGCAGCTTGGAAACCTTAGCCGGACTTGAGTATCAAAGCTGTTGTTGGAAAAGCCGGTTGGCGGCACGTAAATACTTATTATCGGACAACGCCACCTATGATGACGCCTTATTTGTTGAGCTTGAATTAAAAGGCTTAGGCAGCTTTGGCAGTGGCACACGCAACTTGATGGAAAATCGAATTTATGGCTACAAATAGCACTCAGTCTTTCCGCACAACTTGGCGCAAACTGTTACCTATGACTCTGTTACTAGGTAGTTTAGCTGTGAGTGCCCTCCCTAGCCTGCAAGCCGCTGCCTTAGATCAAATTGCGGTAGTGGTGAATAGCGAAGTTATCCTTTACAGCGAAGTCCAGCAACGTATGCAAATGCTGCGTGCTAGCAAAGGAACCCAAGGTCTAGGCCAAGCTGATCTCTTGCGGGCAGCGGTGGATGAATTAGTTACTGAGCGTTTGCAAGCCCAATACGCGAAAGAAAATGGCCTCAATGTAGATGATGCAATGGTGGATCGGGCAATGGAAAGTATTGCCCGCCAAAATCGGATGGACATGCGTACTTTCCAAGCGGCTTTGCAAAAACAAGGCATTAGCTATGCGGCTTTGCGTGAGCAAACACGGCGCAAAATCACTGCAGATATGCTGCGTAAACAACAAGCCGGTGGCAAAGTTTCTGTCTCAGACCGCGAAGTCAACGACCTGATTGCTAGCCAAAGTCAAAAAATTACTGCAGGCGAACGTTATCATTTGCAACACTTGTTAGTGAATGCTCCCAATGGCGCTACTATCGAGCAAGTCAATGCAGCCCGCACTAAAGCGGAAGGATTGAGAAAGCAGATCGCTAGTGGCGAGGATTTTGCTACAGTAGCCAAGCAGTTTTCCGATAATAACGCAGCTGATAATGGCGGTGATTTAGGCTGGCAACCCGCCGAGTCTTTACCTAGCTCCTTTGTGCGTGCGCTGGCATTAATGCAAGTTGGTGAGATTTCCCCTGTGGTACGTGATCAGAATGGCTTTCACGTTTTGAAGCTGCTTGAACGCGAAGGCGGTAAACGCGCCAGTGCTTCCGAATCGCATGTGCGACATATTTTAGTAAGCACCCAAAAACAATCACCAGCTGAAGCTAAACAAAAAATTGATGCTATCTATCAACAATTACAAGCCGGTGGAGATTTTTCGCAATTAGCCAAGGCGAATTCAGATGATCCTGGCAGTGCTGCACGGGGTGGTGATTTAGGTTGGGCGAAAGCGGGGCAAATGGTGGCACCTTTTGAGCAAGCGATGAATGCTCAGACACTTAATACGGTGACTAAACCTTTTCAAACCCAATTTGGCTGGCATATTTTAGAGGTCTTAGAGCGCAAACAATCTGATCAAACGGCTGACCAGATTCGCGATAAAGCGACTAGTTACTTAGGTGGACGCAAAGAAGAAGAACAATACAAAGCTTGGTTGCAAAGTTTGCGTAACGGCGCTTATATTGATTATAGATTGCAAGGTGCTGCACCCGGCTTACAACTAAAGTAAAACCCCGCATCAAGGATTTGTATGAATAAGCGTTTACGACTGGCCTTAACTACCGGCGAGCCTGCAGGTATTGGCCCTGATTTAACCCTCATGCTAGCCAGCCAAACCCATTGGGCAGAGGATGTGATTGCTTTAGGCGACATCGAAATGCTACGCGCGCGCGCACGTTTATTGAATTTACCGATTCGCCTTCGAGCTTATACGCCAGAGCAAGCACAAGAGCCTTGCCAACGTGGCGAACTGTTTGTTTTGCATATCCCCTGTGCAGCGCCTGTTACCCCCGGATCTTTAGATAGCCAGAATTCCGCTTATGTTCTAGAGCTATTAAAGCGTGCCACCACAGGCTGTGAAAATGGGGAGTTTGCCGCCATGATCACCGCCCCTTTGCATAAGGGGATTATCAATGAGTCCGGTGTGCCATTTACCGGTCATACTGAATATTTGGCTGAATTAACCAAGACGCCGATGCCAGTCATGCTGCTCGCAGCTGGTAATTTACGAGTAGCCTTAGCAACAACTCATCTACCCTTAAATAAAGTCAGTGCTGCCATTACTGCGCCACTATTGCGTAGCGTGCTAAAAATTCTGGATCATGATTTACGCACTAAATTTGGCCTAAAGCAGCCGCGTATTTTAGTCTGTGGCTTAAATCCGCATGCGGGCGAAGGTGGCTATTTAGGGATGGAAGAGATTGATGTGATTATTCCGACCATTCGCCAGCTTCAACAACAAGGCTTGCATCTAACCGGGCCTTTACCGGCAGATACTTTATTCACCCCACGCAATTTGCAGCAAGCGGATGCTGTGTTAGCGATGTATCACGATCAGGGTTTGCCAGTTTTGAAATATGCAGGTTTTGGAAAGGCGGTAAATGTAACTTTGGGTTTACCGATTATTCGTACGTCGGTTGATCATGGTACAGCGATTGATTTAGCCGGAACCGGAAAAGCAGAAAGTGGTAGCTTACAAGCAGCGATTCAGATGGCAATAGGCTTAGGCCGCAGCCAAAAGCTCGGAAACTGAATAAAAAAAGGGCATCTATTGATGCCCAACCGCTAGGAGGATATTGAAGCTTAAGTAGCTTCAGGATCAATAGTAGTTCAAAATATAGTGCACTGCAACATTTTATCCACCTATAAGCTTTCTATTTATTTTTACTAATCCTTGCTTTCGGTTAAGGTTTGAAAGGCTAACTGTGGCAAAATACCCACGCTTTTATCCTTCAGAAACACGGATAGGTAGTGACTGCAAACCATGACTGATTACTTGCTTATTATTGTTGGCACCGTTTGGGTCAACAACCTAGTCCTCTCGCAATTCCTTGGCCTTTGCCCGTTTATGGGGGTATCGCGCAAGCTTGAAACCGCGATTGGTATGGGACTAGCGACTACCTTTGTGTTAACCCTATCCTCAGTCAGCAGCTATTTAGTCGATACTTGGCTGTTGCAACCTTTGGGCTTGCAATATTTGCGTACCCTGAGCTTTATTCTGGTGATTGCCGCCATTGTAGGCTTTACTGAAATGGTAGTGCGCAAAAGCAGCCCAGTTTTGCATAATGTGCTCGGGATTTATTTACCCCTGATTACCACCAATTGCGCTGTGTTGGGCGTTGCTTTACTTAATATCCAAAAACATCACGGTTTTATTGAGTCTGCTTTATACGGGATGGGTGGCGCTTTAGGCTTTACGCTAGTCATGGTGATGTTCGCTAGCATTCGTGAGCGCTTAGTTGCCGCAGATATTCCGAATGTATTCAAAGGCAATGCAATTGGCTTGATTACCGCAGGTTTGATGGCCTTAAGCTTCATGGGCTTCTCAGGGCTGGTGAAGCACTAATGTTAAGCGCTTTATTAGTCATTGGCGGCTTAGCAGCTATTTTTGGCTTATTACTTGGCTACGCAGCGATTCGTTTTCGGGTCGAAGGCGACCCGCTAGCTGATAAAATCGATAAATTGTTACCACAAACTCAATGCGGTCAATGTACTTTCCCCGGCTGCCGCCCGTATGCAGAGGCTATCGCCAAGGGTGAGGCGGATATTAATCAATGCCCACCGGGTGGCGAACCCACCATTCAAGCTTTAGCCGAACTCCTCGGCGTTGAAGCCAAACCCTTAAATGCAGAAAACGGCGAAGCGCAAACTGTCCCTTTAGTCGCCATTATTGAAGAGCAAACCTGTATCGGCTGCACGCTTTGTATTCAAGCCTGCCCAGTCGATGCGATTGTTGGTGCGGCTAAACATATGCATACCGTGATTGAATCCGAATGCACCGGCTGCAAGCTCTGCTTACCACCCTGCCCGGTCGACTGTATTTTAATGGTTCCGGTGAAAACTAGCCCAGCAAATTGGAAATGGCCTTATCCGATTATTCCTTTGAAGGAGGTGGCTTGATGTTGGCAACCCTCCGCAAATTTTGGTCAAGCACAGGTGGCCTACATTTAAAGGATTATCACAAAGAGCAATCCACTCAGCAGCCGGTGCGCAAACTTAAAGCCACAGCAGCCCATGAGCTAGTGATTCCTTTGCAACAACATTCAGGGCACAAACCTAAGCTGTTGGTGCAAGTGGGCGATTTTGTCTATAAAGGCCAATGCATAGCAGCCGCTGAGGGTGATATTAGCGTACCCGTTCATACTAGCACTTCGGGCAAAATTATTGCGATTGAAGAACGCCCGATTGCGCATCCTTCAGGCTTGAGTGATCTGTGTGTGATCTTAGCGCCAGATGGTCACGATAATTGGGGCAATCAACTATTGCCCCCGATTGAAAATTATGCTGCAGCCTCCGCTGAAACCTTACGCCAACGCATAAGCGAGGCGGGTATTGTGGGCTTGGGTGGTGCAGTATTCCCTTCAGCGATTAAGCTGAATGTGCCTGAACCTATTCAGCTCACTACGCTCGTAATGAATGGCGCTGAGTGCGAACCCTATATCACTTGTGACGACATGCTGATGCGCGAGCAAGCTGCTGAAATCATTGCAGGCTGTTTGATTATGCTGCGTGCCTTGCATGAACATGCACCCGCTCAAGGTTTAGACTGCTTAATTGGCATTGAAGATAATAAGCCACAAGCGATTGCTGCAATGCAAGCAGTAGCGACACAAGCCAATGATCCGCGCTTAAAAATTGTGCCAGTTCCCACTCAATATCCAACCGGTGGCGAACGTCAACTCATCCATATTTTAACCGGACGCGAAGTACCTAGCGGTCGTCGCCCGACGGATATTGGCGTGCTTTGCCATAATGTAGCGACTGCGCGGGCGATTTATCAGGCAGTAGTCTTAGGCCAACCCCTGATCTCACGCTATGTGACGGTGACTGGTAAAGGTGTCGCGCAACCACAAAATTTCGAAGTACCGCTTGGCCTGAGTATGCAAACCCTGATTCAGGCAGCGGGTGGCTATACTCCTAAATCTAAAGACTTGATTATGGGCGGCTCAATGATGGGTGTGGCTTTGCCTAGCGATCAGATTCCCGTCGTGAAAGCCACCAACTGTTTGTGGGTGAATGAGCAAGAATCAGCACCCGAAGCCCTACCCTGTATTCGTTGTGGACGCTGTGCTGAAGCCTGCCCTGTAAAGCTGTTGCCCCAACAATTGTATTGGCATGCACGCGCGCGCAATTTAGAAAAAGTCGAACAGCATCATATTTTTGACTGCATTGAATGTGGCTGCTGCGCTTATGTTTGCCCTAGCCATATTCCACTGGTGGATTATTATCGCTACGCCAAAGCCGATATTCGCACTCAGCAGGAAGCACGTGAAAAAGCTGCTCTGGCGCGTGAGCGTCACGATTTCCATCAAGAACGGATTGAGCGGGCTAAGCGTGAAAAGGCCGAAAAACTAGCTAAGCACAAAGAAGCCGCCCAGAACAAAACAGCCGATACAGCGGATAAGCAAGCTGCGATCCAAGCAGCTTTAGAACGAGCGAAAGCGAAAAAGGCTCAACAAGCTCCGACTACCATTGCGCCAGAGGATAAACCTGCATGATTTTTGGCACTAAGACTTCGCCGTATATGCATGCGCCCCAAGGGGTGGGCCAAGTAATGGCGCAGGTTATTTACGCGTTGGTTCCGGGAACCTTGGTTCTGTTGTGGTTTTTCGGTTGGGGAGTTGTCACTAATTTATTGCTAGGCTTAGGTTTTGCCCTGCTGCTTGAAGCACTGATGCTTAAGCTGCGCCAGCGTCCGCTTTTGCCGTTTTTGACCGATTACAGCGCCATAGTGACTGGCTGGCTGTTAGCAGTCGCGCTGCCACCTTATTCACCTTGGTGGCTACTGTTGATTGCGCTGGTATTTGCGATGGTGATCGGCAAGCATTTATACGGCGGTTTGGGTTATAACCCGTTTAATCCGGCGATGGTGGGCTACGCAGCGGTGCTGGTCTCTTTTCCAATTGAAATGACCAGCTGGCCTACGCCTGAACTCACTAGCATCGGTCAAATTAGTTTAAGTGACAGTTTGCAGCAGGTCTTTCTAGGTGGAGTCAGTCATTGGGATGGGCTGACTCAAGCGACCACGCTCGACACCATCAAAACCCATCTACGTTTAGGTGAAACCGTCAGTCAAATCAGCCAAGGTCAACAATTTGGCTGGATCGCAGGGCATGGTTGGGAATGGGTAAGCCTGGCTTGGTTAGCCGGTGGTTTATGGCTGCTCTATCAAAAAATTATTAGCTGGCATATTCCTGTTGCCTTGATGGCTGCTTTGGCGGGAATGGCACTGATTTTTTGGCTGATTAATCCGAATAGCTATAGCTCGCCGCTGTTTCATTTGGTGAGTGGCGCAACGATTTTAGGTGCCTTCTTTATTGCCACTGACCCTGTGTCGGCTAGCACCACGCCCGTTGGTAAGATTTTATACGCAGGCGGGATTGGTTGCTTTACCTACATTATTCGCGTTTGGGGGAATTACCCGGATGCGATAGCCTTTGCTGTGTTGATTATGAATATGGCCGTGCCACTGCTAGATACTTATACCCAACCCCGCGTCTATGGCACTAAAGGGCGGTTTGGCTCATGAACGCTTTAATTCGCGAAATTAGCAAACCCACCTTATTACTCGCAGGCTTTGCGGTTGCAGGTACTCTATTATTAGCGGGTGTGCATAGTTTAACTGCTAAGCAAATTGCTGAAGGTGAGCGCTTAGGCCTACTCAAGCGCATCAATACTTTAGTCGAAGCAAGTCGTTATGATAATAACCCATTGGAAGATAAAATTAGCCTCCCCCCTGTAGAGTTAAATAGCTCTGAGCCGGTACTAGTGTATCGTTTGCGTAAGCAAAATCAGCCCGTCGCTGCTATTTTCACTACCACTACTCCCGATGGTTATAGTGGGAATATTCGCTTAGTGGTTGGAGTCAATGCTGATCAGACCTTAGCTGGTGTGCGTGTGCTAACGCATAAAGAAACCCCTGGCCTAGGCGACTGGATTGATGTGGAAAAAAGCGATTGGATACTCCACTTTGCGGGTAAGTCGTTACAAAATCCCAAGGATACCAGCTGGGCAGTCAAAAAAGATGGCGGCGAATTTGATCAATTTACCGGTGCAACCATTACGCCACGTGCGGTAGTGACTGCAGTCAAACAAGTGTTAGTTTGGTCAGAACAGCATACCGATATTTTATATGCGCCCAGTACAGGAGCTCAGCCATGAGTACAGAACATCCTTATCGTGAAATAGCCTTTAATGGCTTGTGGCAAAATAATCCGGGCTTAGTACAGCTACTTGGTTTGTGTCCGCTCATGGCAGTCACTACTAATGCAATCAATGGTTTAGGCTTAGGTTTAGCGACGCTGGCGACCTTGGTGATTACTAATTTATTAATTTCTCTACTGCGCCCGTTTATTCGTGAAGAAATTAGGATCCCTGCTTTTGTGCTGATTATTGCCTCGACTGTGACCGCGATTGAATTACTGATTCATGCTTATTTTACTGAACTCTATGTGGTACTGGGAATTTTCATCCCTTTAATTGTTACCAACTGCATTATTATTGGGCGCGCTGAGGCTTATGCTGCCAAGAATCCACCAAAATATGCTTGGCTAGATGGTTTAATGATGGGCTTAGGCTTTGCTTTAGTCTTAATAGCTTTGGGCGCTATCCGTGAGTTTTTAGCGCAAGGCACAATACTTTCACAAGCACATTTAATGTTTGGCGAAGCAGCGCGCGGTTTAACTTTGCAGGTTAGCGATGATTTTAAAGGTCTACTCTTAGCCGCTTTGCCACCCGGTGCTTTTATTAGCCTCGGCTTTTTGGTGGCAGGCAAAAACTATATTGATCAACGCCGCGCAAGTCGTGCACAGCAGCAAGCCACCCTGAAACCAGTAGGCGAAGTGGCGTGAACTCCAAGCAAGCGGCTGAACTATTTCGGCGTTGGCAAGCGGCTGATCCGCATCCCACAACTGAACTCAGTTATCAGTCAAATTTTGAGCTATTAGTCGCGGTGATTTTATCGGCGCAAGCAACTGACAAAAGTGTGAATAAAGCCACCGAAAAGCTATTCCCTGTTGCGAATACGCCGGAAGCTATTTTGGCTTTAGGTGAAGAAAGTTTGCGCGGCTATATCAAAACGATTGGCCTGTATAATGCTAAAGCCAAGAATATTATTGCTACTTGCCGAATACTGATTGATCAGCATCAATTGCAAGTGCCGGACAAGCGTGCTGATTTAGAAGCGCTCCCCGGTGTTGGCCGCAAAACCGCTAATGTTATTTTGAATACTGCTTTTCATCAGCCTACGATGGCGGTAGACACACATATTTTTCGGCTCGGCAATCGCACTGGTTTAGCGCCGGGGAAAAATGTGCTGGAAGTTGAGCAAGGCTTACTGAAAAATATTCCGCCTGACTATCTGCAAGATGCACATCATTGGCTTATCCTACATGGTCGCTATGTCTGCACTGCACGCAAGCCCCAATGCCCGACTTGTATGGTCGCGGATCTCTGTGAATATAAGGAAAAAACAGCTGGATGATGTCTGCACAACGTGAAAACTTACGCCGTTATTATTTAACTTGTTGGCAAAAACAACAGGCCGGGCAACCACTAGAAGGCTTAGAACAACAGGTCGCTGCGGTGATTCTGGAGCATCCTGAATACCACCCGATTTTTGCAAATAGCGAGCAAGCTTTACGCCAAGACTATGAAGCTGAGCAAGGTAATACCAATCCTTTCTTACACATGGGCTTGCATTTAAGTTTGCGCGAACAGGTTTCGATAGATCGTCCGGTTGGAATTCGGGATATTTATGAAAATCTAGCTGAGCGCTATGGGCAGCACGATACTGAACATTTGATGATGGAATGCTTAGTGGCGAATCTCTGGCAGGCTCAACAGCAGCAACAGCCACCCGATGAAAATACTTATTTGGACTGCTTAGTTAAACTCGGCTGATAAGCACAGATTTTGCTCATCGACTTTTAGGAAACTACCCTGTTGATACCAGTCGCCTAATACAATCCGTTTGGCTGGTTGGTCATCTAAAACAAATTCATGAATGGCTGGTCGATGCGTATGTCCATGAATCAATTGAGTGACTTTAGTAGCTCGCATTGCTGCTTCAATCGCGGTTTGATTCGCATCGAGAATTTCTTCTTGCTTAGTTTGCGCGCTTTGTTGGCTTTGCATCCGCAAGCTTTGGGCAAACTGTATACGCTCAGGAATGCTTTTTGCCAAGATTTGCTGCTGCCATTGTGGATTACGGAAGAGCAGACGCGCTTGTTGATAATCAACATCGTCGGTACACAGCAAATCGCCATGCATAAGCAAAGTTGGCGTACCGTATAAATCAATGATTTGCTGTTCTGGCAATAATTGGCAAGCGCTCAATTCAGCGAACTGCTCAGCTAACAGGAAATCACGGTTGCCATGCTGAATATAAAGCGGCGTACCCTGCTCAGTAACCTGCTTAAAGGCTTGCAGGATGGGTAAGACCATTTGCCCTTGCTGAGTTTGTAGGAAATCATCGCCAATCCAATACTCAAAGAGATCGCCGAGAATATATAAAGCTTCCGCTTGGCCGCGAATATGCTGCAAAAAGCTCAACAACAAATGGGTACTCGCTGGGCGAGCTGGCTCTAAATGCAGATCAGAAATAAACCATGTTGCCATTGTTAGCTGCTCCCAGCGCTAAGCTCCGTTTAAGCCGCCAAATAGGTCGGTGATTGCATTTCATTCAAACGACTGAAAGCCCGCGCAAATTCAAACTTGAGCAACTGGCCTTGATACAGCTCTTTAATATCGTAGCGGGTAGAAATAATCAGCTGCACTTTACGATCATACAGCTCATCAATGAAATTCAAAAAGCGTCGGGCTGCATTCTCGCTATCCTGATTCATAATCGGGAGATCAGAGAGAATAATCGTGCCATAACGCGCTGCTAATTCAATGTAGTCACTAGTTGAGCGCGGGCCATCACAAACCGTTTTGAAATCGAGCCAAATAATATTATCGGCCATTTTTCTCACCGGCAAACGACGGCCATTCAACTCCATCTCGACATTTTCAAAAATTTTGCCTTTGGCCTCTTCACTGAAGCGCTGCTCTAATTCAGGGTCGGAATGGGTAATATTGTCGCCCACCTCATCAATAGGCACAACATGGCGCATCCGGTAATCAATACCATTATCCAGCTCGATTACTTGTAGATTCTTTTTAATTAAATCAATCGCAGGTAAAAAGCGCGCGCGCTGCAAACCGTTTTTGTATAGATCATCTGGTGGGCGATTGGAGGTGGTGACGATGGTCACGTCGTTGTGTACCAGACCTTGCAGCAGCCCCGCCAAAATCATCGCATCGCCAATATCCAGCACGTGAAATTCGTCAATGCAAAGTAATTCAGTATTGGAGGCAATTTTTTTAGCAACCAATTCTAAAGGATCGGTTTGATTAGTGCCCAGTTTGCGTAGCTCTTCGTGCACCATCAACATAAAATGATGATAGTGATAGCGATTTTTCTCAGCAATCGGCACATTTTTGAAGAAAAAATCCATCAGCCAAGTTTTACCGCGCCCGACTCCACCCCATAAATAAGCGCCTTTCACACTGACTTCAGTACGCGGCTCAGGCTTAGAAAAGAAACGAAAACCTTTGGCCGGTGGCTGTGGTTTAGGATTGACTAAACCGTCACTAATTCCCTGTAAAACTTGGATAGCACGTTCCTGTGCGGGGTCACGTTGAATATTGCCAGCGGCAATTTCAGAATTATACAGAGCAAGCAGTGTCATGTGGTGGATTTCACGAGTAGCTAATAAGCCCGCGTATTGTCGGTAATCGTTTTCCCAGCGTCAACTTATCTTATGTGCATTCGCACAATTTTCGCCACAAGACTGCATAATGCCCTTAAATGCTGCTGTTTAACCTAAAAAATGCTACAACTTAAACTCTTATCATGAGTCGGTTTTTATAAATGAATACTCCACTAACAGCAGCGAAAATCTTAGCAATAGCCCAGCAAGGTGAGTTAATCCTAAGCCAGCGTGCGCGGGCTGTTAGTGATCCACTTGATCCCGAAATCCAAACGCTGCTTCAAAATATGCAAGCCACCATGTTGGCCGCGAATGGAGTAGGGATAGCAGCGCCACAAGTGTTTCAATCTTTGCGGATTATTATTGTCGCTTCACGCCCGAATCCACGCTACCCAGAAGCTGCTTTGATGGAACCCATCGCAATGATTAACCCGGAAATTCTCTGGCAGTCGAATGAAACCTGCTTGGGTGAAGAAGGCTGCCTGAGCGTGCAAGAAACACGCGCGCAAATTGCGCGAGCTGAGCGTTTAACTGCGCGCTATTTAAATGAAAAAGCAGAAAGTATTGAGGCTGAATTTAGCGGCTTTGTCGCACGGATTATTCAGCATGAAGTGGATCATTTGGAAGGAATTTTGTTTGTTGAGAGAGCTGAGGCTGCTGAGAGTTAAAAGTTTGATTTAACTCTCAGATAAGAAATAATTAGTTAAGCCCGACGCGAACGCTTGCGCAATCCACCACCCCCTAAAGAACCACCTTCCACGCTCAAGTCACCTGTTAATTGCGCTTGCGCACCTTTTGAGACTGTACCTAAGTCACGCAAGATCACTTCTAAACTGGGTTTTCCTTCAGGAACATGCGCATCCATTGCCGCACGCATCGCCTTAATATGTTCAGGACTGGTGCCACAACAGCCACCAATAATCCGTGCGCCTGCGTCCATCGCTAATTCGACATAACGCGCCATTAGTTCAGGCGTGCCGTTATACACAATCTTGCCATCGACATATTCAGGAATACCGCAATTGGCTTTGGCAACAATAATCGGCTCTTGCTCTTCGCCCGCTGCATTAAAGAAATTCAGCACAGCAGCGACTACTTCGGACGCACCTACGCCACAATTCGTGCCGCAAGCCACTGGATGCGGATGCAAATTGGGTTGCAGGCTAATAATATCGGCTGCGGTCAAGCCCATCATGGTGCGACCATTCGTATCAATACTTAAGGTATTCACCACGGGCAAACCCACTCGCCCTGCTCCAAGCACTGCCGCTTCTACTTCCTCTTTAGAAGATAAAGTTTCCAGCCATAACACATCGACACCCGCAGCGGCTAAAGCACGCGCTTGCTCTTCAAAAATATCAGCGGCTTCTGCAATCGACAGCGGGCCATTCGGTTCTAAAATATCGCCGGTCGGCCCCATCGAGCCACCGACTACAATGTCGCGCCCTGATTTGGCGATTTCTTCTTTTAAAATCTTTACTGCTGCGGTATTTAATTCTTGTACGCGATCTTGAGCTTGGTGGAGCACTAAGCGGCGGCTATTGCCACCAAACGTATTGGTGAGAATAATATCCGAGCCTGCTTCGACGAAAGTGCGATAGTGAGCAGCGATGCGTTCGGGGTATTCAGTATTCCATAATTCCGGTGCATCACCCGTCATTAGCCCCATTTGGAATAAATTGGTGCCGGTTGCGCCATCCGCTAATAAAAAGCGCTTTTCAGCCAGCATACGTAAAAATAAATTAGATTCGGACATTCTCAAACCAGCCTTAAAATCAAACGAATGCGTGCATTCTGGCACAGCTCAAGCAGGCTTACCAACTAAGTTATGGCCGATTTGCCAAGCTCCCTCAAGGTTTGTTAGCCTGTTGAAATAAGACTATTGGAGCTAGCTTTGTGAGCCACACACCTTCTTTAGATGGGCATTGGATACTAAAATTTAAAGATTGCGAAGCGCAAAGCTTCGCAACTATTGACGCAGAATTTTACGGTAGCTTACACGGTCAATTAACAATAAACGCCCACCCGTAGGCTGGACTTGAATGCGCCTAGCCTCAAAGCCTCTACTCTCCTCAGGTGCTAACGCAACCTCATAGCCGCCTTGGGGATGCTGTTCGAAATCATATTTCCCGTAAGCATAAATATCAGGATGCCCACTAACTCGAAATTGATCGCGCTGAAATTCAAAGGTCAGCGATGGCTCAACATGCGGCATTTTGCCTTCGGAATAACGCCAAACGCCTTGAATTTCTGGAATGCCTCCTGCTCGATCTTGGCTTAAACTGCTACAACCAGCGCTCAAGGCTAAGCAGCCCAAAATAATAGTAGATTGAAGGTTTTGCGTGACCCAACTCATACTTGTCCTGCACTCCGTATCTGCAAATAGTAGCTTGAGTTTAGTGTAGAAGCAGACAGTTTTGTGGAAAAACCACAATTTGCTACTTTATAAACCACTTAGACGCGATTCGGTAATTCGCGTGCATACACAGCAATCAGTAATAGGAATCCGCCAAATACGTAATAGACTGTAGAAAATGGCAGCATTATTAAAATAATAGCAATGACCAGAGGCGTAACTAGCTCAGACATTTCACGCCAAGTTGAAAACACCATGGTCATTTCGGTGCGTTCATAAGGCTTGACGGTACGCATAAACGGAATATTCCCCAAAACATCGACCATTGATGCGCCCCAAGCACCCGTCCACCAAAATAATAAGCCGAATTTCTGCGCCTCACCTAAGACACCTAACATTAGCAAGGAGCCACCACAAAGACATAAGCCAAAAATCAGTACGTTTTTAGTATGAAAGCGCTCTGCTAAAGCTCGTACCCAGTGGCTAAAGAATAACATCGCACAACCCGCTGATAATAAAACAGCACCCACCCAATTCGGCAAACCTGCTTCAACTACATAAATGGGTCCGTAGATATATAACAAGACCCAGAAAATAGCGCGGCTTAGGGTAATTAAATAAGAAATACGTAAAAACTTTTGCTTAAAAAAATGCGGCAATAAAGTCAAAGGATGAATTGGTTTACGGGGTTTAGCAGCGACTAACACCGGATTATCGCCTAAACGTAAATGCCAGAAATAAGCCAACATAGCGGTCGCGGCTAGAATCGAAACTAAAAATGCACTCAACTGATAACCATGATCCCAGAGCCAAATTCCGATTAAAGGGCCTAGCAGCCACGCCACGCCGTTATACAACATGCGGCGCGACTCGGTTCGTGCAAATTCTGGTTTTTGAATATAATCCATGACATAGAGTGAAATGCAGACAGTGAAAATCGAAGCGGCAGCCGACCGCAATCCCACCCCAATCGCAAAACCCCAATCATTCCCTTTATAAATTAACAGCGAGGAAAGGATCAGTAAAACTCCGCCCAAAGTTAATACCCAACGGCGCTGCAAGAGCTTTTCGAGGCGACTAAAATTTAAAGTAATGAATAAGGTAATAATCGCAGCGATTAAATAGGTTTGTGCGACCGCCTCTTTGCTACCTAAAGCAGCAAAGGCAATCAGCGGAATAATGCCGACTAAGACGGCTCGAGATAAACCTTCTAAGGCTGTTAAACGCGCTAAAGCTCCGCCGGTGTCGGTATCTGCTGCTAAAGCAATCATCCCAGACGGACGTGGTGGTAACATAGTGGTGCCCCGTTGTTGTAAGTATTCTCTGAAAGGGTGCATGGTAGCGCTTTCAACTAGCACTAGCAAAAGTCTTTAAAACTAATAATCGTCTAAATTTATAATGCCATTCCAAGCACTTGGAGCCTGATAAGCACTTGCTTGCATGCGCTGCAATAGCAGTGAGTAATAGTGTTTAGAATCAAGCTCAGCCAGTGCTTCAATGCTCGTTTTAGCCGTCAACCAATCCCCTGAGAAATAGGCTTGCAGTGCTGCTTCATGCTTAGCCAAACGCGATTGGGTCAGCATAGACAATTGATTACTTAAGCCTAGGGGCTGATAAATAAAGACAGGCTCATGTCGACCGCGCACACGCACATGATCGATTATTCTAAACGTCAATTGTGGGCAGGCTCTTGCTGTCTCTAAACTGACTAAAGTATAAATTTGGTAATATTTAGTCAGCTCTTGCAAGCGCGAAGCTAAATTAACTGCATCTCCCAGCACGGTATAAGCGCGCCGATAGGCCGAACCCATATCACCCACGGTCATATCACCCGTGTGAATCCCAATACCTGCTTTAACTTCTTGCTGGACACCCAGCTCAGCAAATTGTGCTTGCCGAGTCGCTAATGAACGCTGCATTTCCAAACCAGCTAGTACTGCATGCTCAGCGTGCAAGTCATCCGGCAAAGGAGCATTCCAAAACGCCATAATCATATCGCCGACATATTTATCAACCGTGCCTTGGTAGGTGAAAATAATCGAAGTTAGGGGCGTTAAATAAGCATTTAAAAAGCGCTGTACTTGAGTCGTGGAGAGCTGTTCAGCCAAGGGAGTGAACTGGCGAATATCAGAAAACAATACCGTCATCTGCCGACGCTCTCCCTCCATACTAGCCTTCAGTTTAGTATTCGCGAGTAGCTGATCTATATGCGTAGGGGGCACATATTGCCCAAACATATCTTGAATGCGTTGGCGCTGCTGATGCTCATTAATCAAGCGCTCTAGGCCAAAAAACAGACTCATCGCCAACACTAAGAGCAAGGGGGGCAAGATGGGCGTATTCAGATAGTGATAGCGCCAAAGCCAAGCATTAAAGCCGACCACTATCAAAGCCAACAGCCCGCCTAAAATCAACATACCATAAGGCTGTAGGTGCGGATACCACCAAAGCATGAGAATACCTAGCAGCAGCATTTCTAAAATGACCGCTGCATCCACCCACTCTGGCACGACGGGAATAGACTCAGGATGTAATAAGGCCTGGATTACACTCGCTTGCGCCTCTACCCCCGGAAAGCCCGTTTGAAAGGGTGTAGAACGCAGATCAGCCAAGCCTTTAGCAGAAGTGCCGATTAACACAATTGCATCTGCAAATAGTTTAGGCACTGGATTTTGCAAAATATCAGTGGCTGAAAAGAACTTAAACTGCCCTGCCTCACCCAAAAAAGGCAAGGTGATTTGCCCAGTCGGATCAGTCGCAATACTTTTGCCCGCAAAGCTAATTTGATTAATAACCGTTACTTTACCCACTAGCGCGGTGCTGATTTGAATAGGCTCTTCATCAGCTGCTAAATAGTGACGTACTGCTTGTAAGGCAAAACTTGGGTAAAGTTGTTGATTCCACTCTAAAACTAAGGGAGCCGCACGAATCACCCCATCGTCATCAGGAAAGATATTTAAAAAACCTGTTTGCGCAGCAGCTTCGGCTAGTTTTGCTAAATTGGCCGTATAACCATGCATCATTAAACTAGTGGGTAGCGTTTGGTTGGTGGTGTTCTTCCAAGTAATACTTGCTGGTTTTAATTCACCCTTTTGAAAATTATCCGCTTGGTGAAATAAATTACCTAAAATCACGCCTTTATCTTGAATAGTTTGGGCAAAGTGTTCATCGCCATCTAAGTTTTTATACTGAGCCAATAAGCTTTGCTCAATGATTAAAGGCTGAGCTAAACGCTGTTTGATTTCGTCTAAGGGATGAGGTTCCGGCTCTGGAAAGGTCATATCCATCGCAATGACAGCAGCCCCCGCTTGATTTAAACGCTCAATCAACTGCGCTAATTTATAACGTGACCAAGGCCATTGCCCTTCGACTTGTAAGCTTGGCTCATCAATATCCACAATTAAAATAGGGGGAGCGGTCGAACCGACTTCTTGCACAGTAAGGCGCATGCGCAAATCATAGGCTAATGCCTCCATGCGCTGAAATACCAAAGGTAGCAAAGACAAATAGCCTAAATACATCAGGCAAGCCAGCAGCAGCATGCTAACCCCGCCCACTAAAATGTATAGTTCACGCCAACGACGCCAAAACCTAACCATATTGATACAAATATTTATTAAATCTGTGGCTTAATATGCTAAAAATGCTTCAAGCTGTTACTTATTCACAAGTTTTGAACTTAGCTAAACTAGCCTTGGTCAACAGACAACGACTATTTATCAAATAATCAGCTTCGCTTGAAGCTTATCCTAGCCCATGTTGCAACAGGGAAATCAAGCAGCAATAACTTAAAAACGAACTTTATCTTAATCATGAGACCAGCTAATGGGTGTAAAACTAAGCAAGCCACCGCTCAAAGTAACTTACTTTTTATTTCTTTGTGTCACTTTTTGTATTCCAACTTGTTTCGCAAACACTGACCCTGCGCTCGATAAGCTTGAGCAGGCTATCGATAGTGAGCAATATTCGCGTGCTTGGCAAGAAGCACAACTATTAAAAAATAAGTATGAAGGTGATGCTTATTTTGACTTTCTGTATGGCTTAGCGGCTTTAGAAACCCAGCATCTTGATCATGCCCTATTAGCGCTTAAACGCGCGGTGGCGAATGAGCCCAAGCAAGTCCGCCCTCGCTTAGAGCTAGCACGTACTTATGTACTCCTAGAAAATAAGCCTGCTGCTAGCAGTGAGTTTAAAGAGGCACTTGAGCTGCCGATGCCTGCTGCCGTGCGCAATAATGTACAGCTGCAACTCCATGCCTTAGCCCAAGGCCAAGCCGCAAGCGCTACTAGTTCGTGGTCGAGTTCAGTCAACTTTGCGGTGGGGCATGACAACAATGTGAATTTAGGGGTTAATAATGCCAGCATTAGCTTACCTATTTTCGGCGAGGTCACCTTAGATGACTCCTCAGTCAAACAAGATTCAACACTCGCCGAATTCGGGGTGCAGCTTGCCTATAGTTCTGTGCAAGATCAGCAGCAGGCTTGGTTTGTCAATAGCAGTATTAATAGCAAACAATATCCGCATGCAGTAGCACATAGTAGTAAGGAACTGGTTGTCAATGCGGGCAAAGCGTTTAGTGATGGTAATAAGCGCTATCAACTAGGACTTAATTTGCAGGCTTTAAATTTGAATGATCAGAGCTATAGCCGCTCGCAAGCTTTAGAAGCCAATTTAACTTATCAATTAGCCGCCGATAAAACGTGGCTGAGTACAGTGAATTGGACGAATACGAATTACCAGCAAACCAGTAATAAAAATCAGGACAATCAAAGCGTACAGCTAAGCCAACAATTCCAACTGACTCATAAGGGTTTAGGTCATCAATTGGGTGCTTCAATCAGCCATGAAATACCTGACAATGAGCGCTATGAATATTTAAGCCGGGATGTTGTCAGCTTAGGCTATGGTTTAACCAAAACGTGGAATGCCAGCCAGAGTAGTTCGCTGGGTTTTAATGCGCAACACCGTGTGAATCAAGGCAAGGATCTGACGTATAAACTAAAACGTAAAGATACTCGCTTAACTTTGCAAATAGCGCATCAAGTTCAACTTAGCAATAAAACCACTTTTTTTACTAATGCCGGTTATGTTGACAATGCTAGTAATTTAGAGCTTTATGACTCCCAGAAAGCCTTCATTAAACTTGGCATTAATCATCAGTTTTAAGCTCAGGAGAATGACTGACCATGTTAAATAAATATACTTATAGTGTCTTGCTGACTCTCTTAGCTTCCCCCTGGGTCTTAGCCAGCACAACCGTTGTCGAACCTTTAGGCAAAACCTTATTAGCTCAAGGTAGCATTCAAGCCGAACGCTCCGGTGCACAAGCCGCCCTCAAGCGCTTAAGCCCAGTTTATCGTACCGATGTGATCCGTTCGGGGAAGGAATCAACCGCTCAATTTCGGATGGTGGATGATGCTTATATTGATCTGCACGAAAACTCCGAACTGCGCCTCCATGAATACCAACTCAAAGCCGATGGCAAAAGTGGTAGTGTGGTGATGGAGTTGATTTCTGGTGGCTTACGTACTATTTCTGGAGCGATTGGCAAGCAAGATAAGTCTGAATATCAGCTCAAAACGCCCACCGCTACTATTGGGATTCGGGGTACTTTCTATGAGGTCAGCCTCGCTAAAGAAGGTATGTATTTAGCCGCTTGGAAAGGCGGAATTACGGTTAAATCGTATTCGGGTGCCTGCAATACCGCGATTGGCGCTGGGCAAAAAGCTAATTTCGCTTTTGTAGATCCCAGTGGTCAATGCATGCTATTGCAAGAAGCACCTAGAGTCTTTACTCGCAAAGCACCCAAAACCCAAGCTACTGGCTTAGCCATGAACACTGAAACACCTCTTAATGTGGTTAAGTTTACGCCTAAAGATGACAGCTTACCGCCAGACCCGGATGGCGGCGGTATAGATGATGGCAAACCTTTAGCACGTAAAGCTATTATCATCACCCCCGGCAACACGGGTGTCGTTAAGGGTTCAGCTAGTAAGAGTGAGCAAGGTACTCCGACCCTAAAAGTAAAGGGCGACCTTTTAACGACCACGCCTAACCAAGTACAGCAAAATACTCAACCACTTTCTCACTTTGATGTGAAATGGGGACGCTGGGCGGATTACAAATCGGTATCGGGTAAAGAGGTACCGAATGAGCAAGGCTTAATGTGGATTTCTTATCAAGGTACGCCTAAATCGGTACTTGAGCAACGCAGTGGCTCTGCTCATTACGACCATCTGCTAGCCAGCTCTGCCCAAAGCAGTATGGGTGAGGTAAGCCATTTAAAAGTAGGTTTGAATGTCGACTTTAATAGCGGCAAGGTGACCAATGGTCAAATTAGCGCCGACGTGCCTGATCATACCTGGCAGGGTCAATTTGATGGGCAACTAAGTCAAGGTGATTTGAGCTTGAACTTCCAAGGTGGGCAACTCACTAATCATACGACCCAGCAAAGTAGCACGGTGAATGGTGCTATCAGTGGAGATTTTGTAGGTGACTATGGGCAAGGAATCGTCGGTGGTTTTAACATGACCGATACGAATAACACTGCTAACAATATTAATGGTGCTTTTCTTATTCAACAGCCTGATGGCAACTAAACTAAGATAAACAACCTTGAGGAGCGAGTCATGACTAGCCTTAGCCGTACCGATTTTCTGCAAGAGATGGCGAATAAAACCATCAGTGTTGACCAAGCGCGCCGTGACGCTCGACTCAGCAGCCTCAATTGGTCTAGTTTAGATACCAATCGCAATGGCTCGATTAGCGGAAGTGAATTCACTTATGTCTTCACTGCTCTGGATCGCTTCGATGTGAATGGCTCCTCTTTATCCTTGGATTTAGGTACAAGTGCAGCACCGACAACCGTTGGGAAAATGGTCGCTGCGCTTCGAGAAATAGCCAGCACAACCACAACACCACCGAGTACAGGTGGCAATCTGGCTGATCGCGCTTTAGCTAAGGCTTTTCCACGTGGACTGACTGCTAATTTAGCACGTGGCGCTTCAGGCACAGGCGTAGTGGCAGTTCAGTATGCTTTAGGGCGCTTAGATTATTTGCAAGCTTTATGTGATGGTAGCTTTGGTGGAATGACTGAGCAGGCCTTGCAAAAATTCCAAACCGCTAAAGGCTTACCATCCACAGGCATAGTGGATACTGCAACTTTAGCTGTCTTAGATAAAGCGGTTGCTGGTTTAGATTTAAGAACTCCCGCAGCCAAAGCGACTGATCCACTGGCTTATTTATCTAATTTCCGCGCCTTAGGCTTACCTGTTTTAACGATTCGTAGTACCTCTGAAGTCTTTAACTGGGCCAGCCCCGAAATCCGTGCCGCTTATGGGCAGTTTGTTGGTTTTTACTGGGAAGTGATGAAACGCAATCGTGTGGAAGGTGATTGCAAAAATATCGCACTGTTCTTGATGGATCAATTTCGTAAACAATTGCGCGAAGATCGGCTGATCAGCCTACCTCATCCAGTGCTAGGCAGCTCTCCCGAAAAAAGGTGGATTATCGCCACCAGCGATAAAACCCAAGGCTTATTTAGCCGCGCTGACAAATTACTAAGCAGTGAAGGTTTACGCGTCTCAAGGCCCGGTTATGGCGCCATTTTAAAGGTACAAGCCTTAGATTCGCAGCAATCCATGCTCTACGGCGTTAATGTACATTATCCACAAGTGAGTGCTGATCGAGTTGCCAAGTCCTGCACACGCTTATTTGATTGGAGTTCGAGTTATGATAATCGAGGTGATACATCCAAACCCGAATTACCTGTTAATAATCTAGCCGCTGGGAATATTATCTTTATCGATCACTCGGGTGATGGCAAATACGACCATACGGTGACAGTGATTAAAGTGGATAAAGATAGCGCTGGGCGCACACGGAAAATTATCATGGCAGTAGGCTCCTACGATGATGTGCGCGATGCCTCCTCTGCGACTAGCGTGGAAGGCGTGGGTCTATCGATAGTGAATACTTATTCTGAAGAAGTGACGGTTGAACTCAATGAAGCTGGCCGAATCACTAGCTCCGAAGTGACTTACTCTTCAGAGCCTAGCTATTTGGTTGATAGCCGCTATAGCGCGCGCACCACTTTGATGGAACAACAGAGTGGCGGCAAACTGATCGTAGCTCGTTGGGGCTAAGCTTCAGCAACAGCATCTTTAGGTTTTCTAAATTTATTGATGATTTTGCTAATTGGCGACCAAACTAATAACACTAGGCCACCAGTCACCATGCCGACAAAGGTGCTTAACACAGTAGGTGTGATTGATCCTAGGAAATGACCGATTCCACCTACTTGACGCATAAAAGCAGCCCCACCTTCTAGAAACTCATGCGAATGCGGCAAACCGTGCGTGACGATACTGCCACCGACCATGAACATCGCTAGCGTGCCGACAATGGACAAAGTCTTCATCAAGATAGGCGCAAAGCCTAATAAACCACGCCCTAAAGCACGTTTAAAGCCTGCCCAAGCACTTTTGGCAGTATCCTTAATCAAATACAGACCAGCATCATCTAGCTTAACAATACCTGCTACAGCACCGTAGACACCCACAGTCATTACCAAGGCAATAAGCGAAACCACAAGGGCTTGCGAGCTAAAAGGCTGATCTTTCACAGTGCCTAAGGCAATGACGATAATTTCTGCAGAAAGAATAAAATCAGTACGAATCGCACCTTTAATCTTATCTTTCTCAAACGCCACCATATCGACATTTTCATCTGCTAGGGCCTGTAATTCAGCCGCATGATGCTGCTCTTCTTCAGCTGGATGAAAGATTTTATGGTAAATCTTTTCAAAGCCTTCAAAGCATAAATAAGCGCCACCAATCATCAACAGTGGAGTAATCAGCGCGGGAGCAATGGCGCTAATCGCTAAAGCGGCGGGAACAAGAATCACCTTATTCCAGAAGGAGCCTTTGGCGACAGCCCAAACCACAGGCAGTTCTCGGTCTGCACTCACCCCGGCGACTTGTTGAGCATTCAACGCCAAATCGTCGCCTAAGACTCCGGCAGTCTTTTTGGCGGCCACTTTCGTCATCAGGGCAACATCATCTAAGATGGCGGCGATATCATCAAAAACAGCTAACAGACTGGCTCCCGCCATAGAGTACTCCCAAGGATTAAAGCTTATTCAGCCTTATTTAATAGCGGGTGCGGCTTATTTTGCAAATTCTGTGGTTGATTGGGTGTACCGACGACTGGTTTGGCTTCAACTTTTAAAGCTTCATCAGCGCCATCGCAATAGCTCCAAGTCCCTTCCCAACGTGAAGGGAAATCCTTATCTAAGAATTTGACATTGAAACGCCCCCAATACGAGGTCATCTGCCCATTGATGCCCGGACGCTGGGTATCACAAGCCTTTTTCGAGGTATTTTTCGCCCAATAACCATTGTAACTCGCACGATTGCTATAAACTTTTGCCAAGCCTAGCACGAAAATCACGCCCGGCTCTTGCTGGGTTCCATACGACCAAACGGCGGTTGGCCCCATTTCTGACTCATACACGATTCGACCCGAATTACTGTCCCAAACCTCATCGGCCTGGGCTGTAACAGTTAAACTGCTTAATAAAGCTAGACTTGCTAGAAATTGGATGCGCATTACTGGTTCCTCGCAAAGGATGAATTAACGAAACTTACCGCGCCCTAACCAGCCGACTACAAAGAGTGCAATCGCTAGTAAGGGCATTAAAAACCAGTTGCCCCAACGGATATACGGCGTACTACCTTGCATAGGTTGAGCAAACTCCTCAACCACCACTGCTTCGTATTGTGGGCCGGTCGCCACGACTTTACCCTTCTCATTAATAATGGCACTAATCCCATTATTGGTAGCACGCAATAAATAGCGTCCGGTCTCAATCGCGCGGAAGCGTGCGAGCTGAGCATGTTGAGCGGGTTCAATCGAGCCTGTAAACCAGCCATCATTACTCACATTCACTAGCATCGTCGCTTCTGGCAAACCCTCAATCATCTCTTCGCCATAAGCATCTTCATAGCAAACTGACATCCGCATCGGTTGACCTGCTACTTGAAGGTTGACCTTACCTTTCCATGGAGCAACATTGTCATAGGGCAGCATGATAAAGTTATCCATCCAACGGAGATATTCCAAGAAAGGGGTATACTCACTAAATGGGACTAGATGGCGCTTACCATACACATCCAAATCGCGCACCGACATGATCGCGTTATACATGTTCTCAGTACCTTGCTCATACTGAAACCCCCCCATTAATAAATCAGTTTCAGCGGTTTTGAAAACCTCTTGTAGTGGCTTAACTACATCATCCATTGACTGCTGGAAAGTATCGAAAATAGCCGTCTCTGGCCAAATAGTCACATCAGAGGTGGTAATCCGTGGCTCCATCAGATCGATATGCTTTTGGATATGCTCATTACGCAATTCACTCAGCCATTTATCTTCCTGCGGAATATTGGCCTGAATTAAGCTCACAAAAAGCTTTTTCCCAGTGGGACTCGTCCAATTAATGAAGCTTAAGCCATAGCCCACTGCAAACAGGGTGACTATTACCAGAACGGCATATAGTTTTTGTAAGCGCTCGCCAATAAGCACGAGTACTAGCGCACCAGCGCCTAAAGCGACCAACCAGCTAATCCCTAGCGAACCAAAAATCGGCGCATAACTTGCCAAAAAAGTATCTGTTTGACTATGGCCTAATTGCAGCCAAGGAAAACCGGTTAAAAACCAACCACGAAACCATTCGGTTAAACCCCAAGCTGCCGGGAACACCACTAGTAATTTCAACCAGTTGCTTTGATAGGGGAAAAACGAAGCCAGTAAGCCAAAGAGCATCAGCATCAGCGCCATGAAGGCGACAAAAGCAGCGACCATCGCTCCTGCTAGGAAGACATTAGCACCGCCAAAATAGTGAATACTGTAGTAAATCCAGTGCGTACCGCCCGCAAATAAGCCAAGGCCAAATACCCAAGCTAAGCGTAAGCGCTGACCGCGCAACATCGGCTTGAGATTTAGCCAAAAGAATACGGCGGGGGTCAAAAATGCGATAGGCCACCAAGCAAATGGGGCGAAAGCAAACACAGAAGCTAAACCGGCTAGAAAGGCTAGCAAATAATCCCAGCGGGAAATTTGGGCGCGAAACGACAACATGCAAGACGCTCAAAAGGAAAAGGCTGGATTATAACCCAGCCTTCTGCTCCTGCCATGCATTTTCTATGGCAAGACTTTACGCCAGAGCAACTACAGCATCAGGCAAAGCTAAAGCCGCTTGTAAATCACTCAGGTACACTCGCTCTGCTTCTTGATTTTTATCCAGCAATAAGGCCGAAACTAAATACAATTCTAAAGCGGCTTGTTTATCACCTTTCGCTAAAGCAGCCACTTCTTTAGCACCTAAAGGCTGCACTAGCTCATTCATCAGCATATCATTCACATCTTGATCTAAATGCAATTCAGCCATTTTAGAGCGAATCGTGCTTAGCTCTTGCTCATCAATATGCCCATCCGCTTTAGCTGCTGCCACCATCGCTTTTAACAAGACGTCGCTCGCTAATACGGGCTTTTGCTCAGGAGCAGGTAATAAAGTAGCGGTTTTAGCATCGATACTCGCCGTCGTATTATTATCCGCTTGCCAACGGTTATACATTTGATAAGCCAAGCCACCTAAAGCCGCTACACTGCCTACTTTTAAACCCACGCCTGTGACTTTGCGCCCTGCACGAGTACCTAGCAGTAACGCTAATACCCCTGCAGCCGCTGCCCCTGTTTTTAGGCCTGACATCATCGAATCGCGCTGAGCACCTTCAGCAGGAATCCCTAATTTTTGCTCGGCAATTGTTTGGCCTTTTTGCGCAGCTTCTTTACCATTTTTTAAGAGCTGCTCTAATAAATTATTAATATCCATGCTTTCCTCTCAATTATTCAGTCGTGCTTGCATTCAAATTCGTTTGGACTTCTAGCGATACGATGCGGCGGCTATCGCTTTCGACAATACGGAACAAAACATCATCTAATACCACCTCTTCGCCGACACTTGGGATTTTACCCATCGCATGCATCACTAAGCCTGCGACGGTGTCATAGTCTTCAATCACAAATTTAGTGGCTAAGACTTCATTTAATTCGCTCACCGCCGTGGTGGCATTCACCCAGTACAAGTTGGGTGCTTGTAGGCGAATATTCAAGTCCTCTTCATCATCATGTTCATCATCAATATCACCAACGATTTGCTCAAGCACATCCTCGAAAGTGACTAAGCCAGTGACACCAGCATACTCATCTAGCACGACGGCCATATGGCTACGGCTATTGCGAAACTCTGCTAATAAGCGGTTTAAGCGCTGACTTTCTGGCACTAATAAAGCGGGGCGCACAATATCATTAATCGCAAAGCTATCGGCACGGCCAATGTACTTGAGGAGGTCTTTCGCAATCAGAATACCAATCAGCTCATCCTTGCTTTTATTCAGCACCGGATAGCGCGAGTGTTCAGTGCCCGCAATCGCATTGAGGATTTGGGAGAAATCGGCGTCATGATCAATAAAGCTAATTTGGGAACGCGGAATCATAATTTCCCGCACTTGCCGAGTACCAAACTCCAAGACGCCTTGAATCATTTTTACTTCATCGGCATGGAGGATTTTTTTATCATTCGCCCTTTGTAGATCATCTAATAATTGACCAGGTGTCTGAGAGTCCAGATCAAGATGTTCTATCAGCCATTGCTTCCAACGCGGTCGTGGTTGAGAGCTGGCTATATCGTTGTTTTTCATGTTACCTATTCGTCAGATTCATAAGGATTGGGCATGCCCAACTGGCGTAAAATCGCAATTTCACGCGCTTCCATTATATCGGCTTCGACTTCACTTTCTTCGTGATCGAAGCCTTGTAAGTGCAGCAAACCATGCACAATTAAATGCGCCCAATGGTGCTCCACTGGCTTAGCTTGCTCCGCTGCTTCGCGTTCCACCACGGGCAAGCACAGCACTAAATCACCTAAATGCCCGAGTTCCTCGGCATCGAGAAATTCTAATTCAAATTCAGAAGGCTCATAGGGAAAAGACAGTACATTAGTCGGATAGTCTCGATGTCGATAGCTTTGGTTTAACTCCAAGCCTTCTTCGGTACCCACAATGCGAATCACCACACTAGCTTCATTTTCATCTAACCAAGCAGCTTGTGCCCATTGTTCAATCAAGGTATCAGCCGGTATAGACTTAAACTCGTCTGGATTTTGGACTTCAACTAGCAGACTCATGAACCACCTCGATTGCTATCATGCTGCTCATAGGCTGCGACAATTTTTTGTACTAAAGAATGCCGGACTACATCTTGGCCTTGAAACCAAGTAAAGCTAATCCCCGGTACATCTTTCAAAACGCCCAAGACATGCTTCAAACCCGAAGTTTGTTGGCGCGGCAAATCGACTTGAGTAATGTCGCCGGTAATTACTGCACGTGAGCCAAAACCTAAGCGCGTGAGGAACATTTTCATTTGCTCAACAGTCGTGTTCTGAGCTTCATCAAGGAGAATAAAAGCATCATTTAAAGTGCGTCCGCGCATATAAGCCAAAGGTGCAACTTCAATCACATTGTGTTCAATCAGGCGATTAACCTTTTCAATTCCAAGCATTTCGAATAAAGCGTCATACATCGGGCGCAAGTAGGGATCGATCTTTTGCGAGAGATCACCCGGTAAGAAGCCTAATTTCTCCCCTGCTTCCACAGCAGGGCGTACCAGCACTAGGCGCCGTACTTCGTCTTGCTCTAAAGCTTCCACCGCACAAGCTACTGCGAGCCAAGTTTTACCCGTGCCTGCAGGTCCTACACCAAAGCTCACATCATGCTTACGAATATTTTGTACATACCGCGCTTGGGTAAAACCTTTAGGCCGGATATAACCACGACGAGTACGAATTTTAACCCCCTCGCCTGCTGAATAAGCGAGCTGATCTAAATTCGCCTCCTGCATAAATAGATGTAACTTATTGGGGTTAAGCAGGGTATCAGCGGTTTCTGCATAGAGATTTTGCAGCAGATTGATGACAGTCTGAACGAGATTAGGATGGCCAGAAACCGCAAACGCATGCCCACGATTATTGATTTCAACACCTAGCCTAGCTTCGATTTGGCGCAGGTGCTGATCAAACTGGCCACTTAAATTCATTAAGCGCTCGGTATTGACTGGATTGAGTTCAAAGCGGACGGTGACGGACTCACCTTCTTGAGAATCTTGATTAGCGGTAGTCAAACTAACTTAGTTTCCTATTTTGAAAAATTTGATTATAGCTTAATGTAAGTGCTGAGTATTATGGATAAAAACTATGACAGCTATACGACGAATGGGAATAGGTCGTCAATCCTTCTTGTGCTAAAGTGTAACTAAATGAAACAAATTTGTTAGTTTCATAGTGCTTAATCTAAAAGATTATAACAATAAATACTGAGATTATCCGATGGAAACGCACTCCATACATTATACCCTCGCTAACGGCTGGAGTTCTGCTTTCCCTGCAATTGACTCTGCGCAAACACTGATTTTAGTGTTTGGCCCTGCTGATTGGCAGGCTTATACAGCTGCCTTTAACGAGCTGATCGCTCATTATGCACAAGCGGTTATTGTGGGCTGCTCGGGTTATGGTGCTATATCCAATGGTGAAATTTTAGATGATACCCTTATCGTCAGTGTAACTCATTTTCATCAAACTCAACTCCGTTTGGCGACTTGTCCAATAACCAGTCCTGCTGAATCTCTGTTCGCAGGCCAAATTTTAGCCCATGAACTGGCCGCGCCCGATTTACAAGCCACCTTAATATTTAGCGACGGCTTAAACACGAATGGCTCCACCTTAATTGAAGGTATCAATAGCAAGCTTTCCCCTACTACGGTGGTTATTGGCGGTTTAGCGGGCGATTCTCAACATTTTACCAGCACATGGGTGATGGCTAATCAACTCCCACGAAGCCAGTTAGCTTGCGCGCTTGGCTTTTATGGCAACGCCATTCAATTCAAAACAGCCATCCGGGTGGGTTGGAACCCTTTAGGGCCTGAGCGCCAAGTTACCTTAGCTAGTGGTAACAAACTTTATACTTTAGATGATAAACCTGCTTTAGAGTTATACAAACAGTACCTAGGTAGCCGCGCTACCGACATCACTAAAAATAGCCTAAATTTCCCACTCGCTATTCGGTCTAAAGGTAAGCCTTATACCCTGATTCGCACGCCGATGGTGCTGGATGAGGACAGCCAAACTTTAATTTTTGCAGGCGATATTCCAGAAAATAGTACCGCCCAATTAGTTCATGTGAGTGCAACTACATTAATAGATGGTGCCTATAAAGCGGGATTGGAATTAAACGAGGTCATTGCTCTAAACCAAGATCAACCCGTGCTGCTCCTAACGATTAGCTGTGGTGCACGCCGCGCAGTTATGGCTGAAGAGGCCGGCTTGGAGCTGCATGCAGCTTGCTCGGCCTTTTCTAAGAAAGTTAATCAAGTGGGCTATTATTCATTTGGTGAGTTAGCGCCGCATAATGTCAAACTTGAACCGAAAAACTCACCTTATTGTGCCACCAAAGACTGTACTACTTGCCTTGCTACGCCCACTTACGGCCTCTGCGAGCTACATAATCAAACCATAACGCTAACCGCTATTTATGAACAATCAGCGACTTAGCTCTCTACCTCAAACATTTTGAGATGGACTTTATGACATCAACACTCATTGAAAATAACAATACTAACCATGAGGCTGCTATGTCTATCAGCCATCGTCTTGCAGCGCAACTTAAACGCTGCCAAGTAGATACCAACACACCACCTAGCACGCATGAGCAATGGTCGAAGCTACTGCATATTATTGATAGTACTTACACCAGCCATCATGAAGCCTATTACCTACTGGAGCGCTCTTTAGAAGTGTCCTCGCAAGAAATGAGCACTCTTTATGAGAATCTCAAACAAGAAAGTGAACAACGGATTGACGCTTTGCATAAATCTGAGCAGAAGACGCGCTTTATGGCCAATATGAGCCATGAATTACGCACACCGATTCATGGAATAATGGGTTCGTTGGATGTCTTACGTGAGACTAACTTAAATGAGCATCAAGCTACGTTCATCGATACAGCTTATAGCTCCTGTGAAACCATGCTCGAATCAGTTAGTAATATTCTCGACTACTCAAAAATTCATTCCGGCCAATTAGCTTTAGAAAAAGTTGAGTTTTCACCCAGAGAATTAGTAGAAAGCATCAGCCAAATGCTGGCTACGCTGGCTAATAAAAAAGAATTAGCAATCTACTGTTATATTTCCGAGCATATTCCAGAAAAAATGCTGGGTGATGTAGCTCGCATTCGCCAAATCCTTGCGAATCTTGCCAGTAACGCTGTGAAATTCACCGAAAAAGGCGAAATTCTGATTAGCGTAGAACTCCAAGAGAGCAATGACGAGCAAGCGAGCTTATTGTTTGAAATTCGGGATACTGGCATTGGCATCCCCAAGGCCATGCAAGGCAGTATTTTCGAATCCTTTGTCCAAGTTGATGCCAGCATTAATCGGCGTTACGGCGGTACAGGTCTAGGTCTCACCATTGTTAAAGAGTTAGTTAAATTAATGGATGGACGAGTGTGGCTTGAGAGTACACCAGATCAAGGCAGTCAGTTCTGGGTAGAACTCACCCTGCCTATTAAAGAAGAGGCGGTAAACTCTAGTGATGACAGCTACTTAGCAGGTCGCTATGTCTTAGTAGTAGAAGATAATCACACCCATCAGTTTATTCTGAAAAGCTATCTAAAAGCTTGGCAAGCCAAACCTATTATTGCTAATAATGGGATGGAAGCGCTGCAAATGCTGCGTAATAGTTTGGCTTTGAATGAGCCATTTGCAGCGATTATTTTAGAGCGGCTACTACCCGAAATGGATGGCAAAACGTTAGCGCGCTCCATTCGTACCGATCGCCACTACGACCGTCTTCCGATGATTATGCTATCTGCCCGTGAACTGGATAAGACTGAGCAACGCGAGCATGGTGTTAATGCCTATACCGCCACACCTATCAAAGCTAAAGCCTTGAAAACCTTGCTAATCGAGCAAATTCGCCAGCAAGCTAATCCGCGTGCAAGCCAGCAGGTGTTTATTCAAGAAGATTCACCTAGCGCTAAAAATAGTGTTCCAGCCATTTTGTTAGCCGAA
Organism: Thiolinea sp.; assembly: GCA_049292455.1. Taxonomy (GTDB): domain Bacteria; phylum Pseudomonadota; class Gammaproteobacteria; order Thiotrichales; family Thiotrichaceae; genus Thiolinea. Next base: position 75,845 of record JBATRF010000008.1, on the reverse strand, counting down.
GATAATCCTATTAATGCTTTAATCGCCAGCACGATGCTCGAAGGCTTGCCTTATCGCATTGATCAAGTAGCTAATGGTAAAGAAGCTTTCCAAAAAGTTAGCCAGTACTCTTACCACTTGATTCTGATGGATATTAATATGCCCGACATGGATGGTTTCGCAACCACTCAAGCTATTCGCGAATGGGAACAAGCCAATGCTTTGCCAAATACGCCCATTATTGCCTTAACGGCTAATGCCTTGAACGATGATCGAGAAAAATGCTTGGCAGCGGGTTTGAATGATTATTTGGCGAAGCCTGTGAAAAAAGATGAGTTGTTGAAGGTAGTGAAGTATTGGCTAGAGCAGACCCCCTTAAACAATCAGTTAGCAACTCTAGAAGAGAGTTTACTGTTCGCTTAAACTAGCCTTGCTCAAACAAAAAAGCCCTGATTTAATTAAGAAGCAAGGCTTTAATATTTTTAATACATCACTTAGAAAACTAAGTGGTGCCGAGAGCGAGACTCGAACTCGCACACTGTTACCAGCGGTGGATTTTGAATCCACTGCGTCTACCAATTCCGCCATCCCGGCACGGTGTAGAGGCGCGTATTCTACCAATTTTTTGCCATTTGGAAAGTATTTTTATGCAGTGTTATCATGCGCGCATGAAACTTAGCGATTTTGACTATCAGCTCCCCCCTGAACTGATTGCCTATCAACCCTTAGCGGAACGTACTAGCAGCCGTTTGCTAGTGGTCGATGGCGCGCATCAGGCTTTAACAGATCAACACTTTTATGATTTGCCAGAGTTCTTAACAGCGGGCGATTTACTAGTCTTCAATAATACTAAAGTCATCCCTGCCCGCCTTTATGGACAGAAATTAACGGGTGGCAAAGTTGAAGTGTTGATTGAGCGGATTCAAAACTCACGCCAAGCATTGGCTCATATCCGCGCTAGCAAATCACCCAAACCGGGTACTATTTTAGAATTAGAACATGCCTTTCAAGCGGAAGTGCTGGGGCGCGAGGGTGAACTATTTCAGCTACAGGTCGCTGAACACGAAAACATCTTGGATCTGTTAGAACAATATGGGCATATCCCCCTGCCCCCTTATATTGAACGCCCCGATTTGGCCTCTGATCGTGAGCGTTATCAAACAGTCTATGCCCAAAAATCGGGGGCAGTGGCTGCACCTACTGCTGGCCTACATTTCGATCAAAAACTCTTAGCTAAACTCGCCGAACAAGGCATTGAAACTACTAGCGTTACCTTACACGTCGGTGCAGGCACTTTTCAGCCAGTGCGCACTGAAGATTTATCCCAGCACATCATGCATGCTGAATATGTAGAAGTGACTGCAGAAACTTGTGCCGCCATTCAAGCCTGCAAAGCCCGTGGTGGGCGTGTGATTGCAGTAGGTACCACTTCGGTACGAAGCCTTGAGACTGCTGCGCAAAATGGCAGCCTGCAACCTTATGCCGGTGATACTCGCTTATTCATTAAATTAGGCTATGAATTCAAAGTAGTGGATATGTTAATCACTAACTTCCACCTGCCCCAATCCACTTTACTGATTTTGGTCTCGGCTTTTGCAGGCTATGAAGCGATTCAATCTGCTTATCAACACGCCATTAAACAAGGTTATCGCTTCTTTAGTTATGGCGATGCCATGCTACTCTATCGACAATAATTTAACCGTTTAGCTGCGCAAAAGTTGCCTTTATCAATGGTTTTTATGTGACTTTTTTACAACATATAGTATGCTAGTTGTTGCGGAAAACTCATGATTTTGGCATCCACTTTCTAATCATGACGTACACTTTATACAGTGTTGGGTTGAAGTGTCACCCTGCGTACCATCATCTTAGGTGGTTTTTAAGTTTAGATCGAAGATGAAGACTCTCCAATCTAGCGGCCAAGTCTTTTTCATCGGAGGAAACATGGACAAGCAATTACTTAAAAAGATTCTCCCTGCTGTTATGGCGGGCGCATTTCTGCTGACTGCCTCCTTCCAAGTGATGGCAGCCCCTCTGACTTTACCAGCAGATAGTTCTAAGATTTATCAAGTTAAAGGTAGAACACCCGGCAATGTTCTAAAAATGTATAAGAAGCCGGGCGCTGAAGTGTTAGTTAACATTCCACACAATGCCACTTGGATTGTACGCCGTAATGGTCAACAACTCGTCGGTGATGTGTTATGGGAAAGAGTCAGCTGGGATGATATGACTGGCTGGGTTGAATCCAACTCACTGAGCTACGACGCTGAATCCACTAGTATCGCAGCCGCACGCCGCGCTTGTTTAACAGACCCGAAAGTTCCTCAAGACCAAAAAGTCTGCTGCGGCTATCCAGAAAAAGCGAAAGGCTTGCCTTTCCGTTCGGTGCCGATTTTCTCGGTGCGTGGCTTAACACCTGGCCAAAGTTTAATGATGTATGTTGAGGAAGGCGATAAATCAGCCATCGCTGTTGAAATCCCTCACAATGGCACTTGGGTTACTAAGCTCGGTAAAGTCGCCAAAGGTGGCGATGTCTCTTTTGAATTAGTCCGTTGGGCGGGTCAAAATGGCTGGGTGAATGCTAAGTACTTACAAGAAGATCCCGTAAAAACTAAAGAAGGTGATGACAAGCGCCGTCTTTGCAGTGGTGGTAAAGAGTTATTACCGGCTGCAAGCTCTGACATCGTCTGCTTACCCGCCTCAGTGATTCGTCGTTTACGCGAATCTGGCGCTTTATCCGATGAAGTTCTCCAAAAGTTGGCACAACAGCCACCGAAGAAAAACTAAACTAGTTAATACTGACTTAGTACTAACAAAAAAGGCATCCGTTGGGATGCCTTTTTTATGCTAAATGTAATTTTAGAATTGGTGTTTTTCACAAGCATTTAGCGTATTGCGCATTAGCATGGCAACCGTCATTGGCCCAACCCCACCAGGCACAGGGGTAATCCAACCGACTTTGTCTTTGGCTGCTTCAAAATCCACATCGCCTGCCAGTTTTCCAGTGTCTAAACGATTAATACCCACATCAATTACAACTGCATCAGGCTTTAACCATTCTGCTTTTACAAAACCGGGCTTACCAATCGCCACCACTACAATATCTGCTTGCGCAATTAACTCTGGGGTATTGGGTGTGAAGCGATGGCAGACAGTGACGGTTGCACCTACCAGCAATAACTCTAAAGCCATCGGGCGACCGACAATATTCGAAGCACCGACCACTACTGCATGCTTACCTAAACAATTAATGCCTTCTGATTCGAGTAAGCGCATCACCCCATACGGTGTGCAAGGGCGCAAACCGGGAATACGCAAAGCCAGCCTGCCTACATTCGTCGGATGAAAACCATCAACATCTTTACCCGGATCAATGCGCTCAATGACTAAAGAGGTATCAATATGTGATGGTAAAGGGAGCTGGATGAGAATGCCATCAACGGTATGATCATTATTAAGCCGATCAACAATCTTCAAGAGTTCATACTGAGTTGTTTCAGCCGGAAGATCATAGGAGCGAGAAATAATGCCGACCTCATCGCAAGCGCGGCGTTTAGTACCCACATACACCTGCGAGGCTGGATCGTTACCGATTAAAATAACTGCTAAACCGGGGGGGCGCTTACCTTGAGCTATCCGCTCTTCGACTCTTTGTTTAACTTCTTGGCGAACTTGAGCAGCGACCTGTTTACCATCAATAATTTTTGCAACCATCTTCCATCCTCACAGGCAAAGAGAGGCATCTTCGCATGTCTTAATGGCTGCTGTCACTGCCCATACAAATGGCGTTTTAAGCCACTTCGATTCAAAATAGTCGTACTAATTTCTTCAATAGAAATATTGCTGGTGTCGATATAGGGAATGTTCAATTGCTTATATAATTTTTCTTGCCAATCAAGCTCTTGCTGGCATTGTGCTAAGGAAGAATAGCGACTATTCGGGCGGCGCTCTTGGCGGATCAAATGCAATTGATCAACGCTGAGCGTCAAGCCAAACAATTTATGCTTATACGGCTCTAGCAGCTTCGGTAAGCGCAACACATCCATGTCCTCTTCAGTCAAGGGATAATTAGCAGCCGAAATTCCATATTGCAAGGCTAAATACAGGCAAGTGGGCGTTTTCCCTGAGCGCGAAACGCCGACTAGAATAATATCGGCTTCATTGAAATTCTTGGCAGACACGCCATCATCATTGCTCAAGGTATAATTAATAGCAGCGATACGATTAAAATAAGAAGAGTTATTTTGTAAACCATGCGAACGCCCGACTGCATGTGCGGAAGGCTGTTGGAGTTCTTGCTCCATAGAACCAATAAAAGTGCCGAAAAAGTCATAAATCATGCAGTCTGCCTCAGCAATAACCGCACGTACTTCATCATCAATTAGCGTACTAAACACAATGGGGCGACAGCCATCACGTTCGGCAGCAGCATTAATTCTAGCCGCCCAATCATTCGCTTTAACGAGGGTATCGAGGAAAGGGACATTGATTTTATTCCAATCAATGCCGTCAAATTGGGTCAACAAACTGTGACCCAAAGTTTCTGCGGTAATCCCAGTACGATCAGACAAATAGTAAACCGTGCGTTTTTGCCTGCTCATACTAAGGCTCCTTAAGGTTTAATGTTGCTCAAGACTCGCTAAATGCAGCCATGTATTCACGACTGTATCTGGATTCAAAGAAATACTACTAATTCCCTGCTCATGCAACCACGCGGCAAAATCTGGGTAATCCGAGGGGCCTTGACCACAAATCCCCACATACTTGCCTTGCTTCTTACAGGCAGTAATCGCCATGTTCAACAGCTTTTTCACCGCAGGATTACGTTCATCAAACAAATGTGCAATCAAGCCCGAATCACGATCTAAGCCTAAAGAAAGCTGAGTCATGTCATTCGAACCAATCGAGAAGCCATCGAAATATTCTAAGAACTCTTCAGCCAAGACTGCATTTGAAGGAATTTCACACATCATAATCAAACGCAGATCATTTTCGCCGCGCTTAATGCCTTGAGAGGCCAGTAACTCAGTGACTTGCTGCGCTTCCTCTAAAGTACGGCAGAACGGAATCATCACTTCAACATTAGTCAAGCTCATCTCATTGCGTACTCGGCGCAGCGCTTGGCATTCCAACTCAAAACAATCACGGAAGGAAGTCGATAAGTAGCGCGAAACCCCACGATAACCAATCATTGGATTTTCTTCGTGCGGCTCGTAACGATCACCGGCTAATAGGTTGGCGTATTCGTTCGATTTGAAATCCGACATGCGCACAATCACTTTATGTGGATGGAAAGCAGCGGCTAAAGTCGCAATGCCTTCCACTAACTTTTCCACGTAAAAACCTACTGGGCTGGCATAGCCTGCGATTTTCTTGCCGATTTTTGCTTTGAGCTCTTCCGGTAAGCGATCAAATTCCAGCAAGGCTTTCGGGTGAATGCCAATGGTATTATTAATAATGAACTCTAAGCGTGCTAAGCCAACACCTTCATTCGGTAACCGCGAGAACGAAAAAGCGCGCTCAGGATTACCCACATTCATCATAATTTTGACTGAAAGATCCGGCAGATTGCCAGTATCTGCAGTAATACGCTCAAAACCGAGCAAGCCCTCATAAATAAAACCGGTATCGCCTTCCGCACAAGATACAGTGATTTGATCGCCGTCCTTAATATGATCGGTAGCATCGCCACAGCCGACTACGGCTGGAATTCCCATTTCACGGGCAATAATTGCTGCATGGCAAGTACGTCCGCCACGATTGGTGACAATGGCTGAAGCCCGCTTCATGATCGGTTCCCAATCAGGATCGGTCATATCAGTGACTAGTACATCGCCCTCTTGCACTTCATGCATTTGTGCAATGCTCATAATGATGCGCGCCGTGCCCTGCCCTATTTTTTGGCCAATCGCCCGCCCTTCCGTAATAATTTTACCTTGGTTGGCTAACTGATAGCGCTCAATCATCGTACTGCTCGCACGGCTTTCTACCGTTTCTGGACGAGCTTGGACGATATAGAGTTTGCCATCACCACCATCTAAGGCCCACTCAATATCCATCGGGCGACCGTAGTGCTTTTCAATAATCAGCGCTTGGCGAGCTAAGGATTCGACTTGTTCATCGCTCAAACAGAAGCGTTGGCGGCGTGCCTCTTCAACATCGCGAGTGAGCGTAGATCTATTATGTGCGCCATCGCGAGTGTCATAGATCATCTCAATCGCTTTTTCACCCAAGCGACGCGATAAGATCGCGGGGCGATTGGCAGCTAAATTCGGTTTATACACATAGAACTCGTCAGGATTAACCGCGCCCTGCACGACCGTCTCGCCTAAACCATAAGCGCCGGTAATAAATACTGCATCACGGAAACCTGATTCAGTATCCAGCGTAAAGGCTACACCGCTCGCGCCAATGTCGCTGCGTGCCATTTTTTGAATACCGGCGGACAAGAAGACTTTGTCATGCTCAAAATGCTGATGCACGCGATAGGCAATCGCACGGTCATTGTATAAAGAAGCAAATACTTCTTTAATCGCAGCGATCACATTACCTAAGCCACGTACATTTAAGAAAGTTTCTTGCTGGCCTGCAAAGGAAGCGTCTGGTAAATCTTCGGCGGTGGCTGAAGAGCGTACTGCGAAAGAAGCCGTATCGCCTGAGCCTGCGGCTAGTTTTGCATAAGCAGCGGTGACTGCATCCAATAAAGCTTGCGGCAGTGGCGCATCCATCAGCCAGCCACGAATGGTTTTACCCGCATTCGTCAGGGCATTAATGTCATCGACATTTAAACTGGCTAATAGCTGATTAATCCGTGAGTCTAAGCCTTCATATTGCAGAAAATCACGATAGGCTTCAGTGGTTGTAGCAAAACCGCCTGGTACGCTCACGCCGACATTGGCAAGATTACTGATCATCTCGCCGAGTGACGCATTCTTGCCCCCCACAATATTGACGTCATGCATACCAAGTTGATCAAACCACAAAATATAATCAGCCATTCTGGATCTCCCGAAATGTTAAAATTTGGCTAAAAAGGGGATTGCTAGCTTATCTAAAAATGGAAGGGAGCGCATCTACGCAAAAGGACGTGGTAAAAAAAGAGCGGCATCCACTAGGAACGCCGCAAGCACCACAGTTAGCATGAGATAACATTACATGAATGTTTGATGGCCGCGATCTTAACAAGAGATGACTAATTTATTAAAATCAATTGTTTCAATTTTTACTATTAATTATCACAATAGTAAAGAATAAAATCATTGTTTTAGCACCCAGGAAACTTATGCATTACTACAAACAGACTCGTTACAAGCTGTTACGTACCTTTTGTGTGGTGGCACAAAAAGAAAATATCACGCATGCGGCTGAGCAATTACATATCAGTCAGCCCACCGTTTCCCTGCAAGTTCAAGCACTTGAGCGTGAAATGGGGCAAAAACTGTTAGAGCGCCGTGGCCCTAGTGTAAAGCTTACGCCGGAAGGTAAAGTGCTCTATCAACTAGTGCAGCCTTTAGCCGCTGGGATGGATAGCCTACGCGAAACATTTGCCGCCAGCTTAGGCAAGATGGAAATGGGCGATCTCAACATCGCTACTGGCCAATCCACGTCGCTTTATGTTTTACCTGAATATATTCAGCAGTTTAAACAAGCCTACCCCGGTATTCGCATTAACTTGCATAATGTTGAAGGCCAAAGTGGGATGAAGCTGCTCCTTGAAGATCAAGTCGATCTAGCCATCGGCCCTTTGCTGCAAGTTCCTGATAGTATTATCTACAAGCCCTTCGTGGATTTTCGTTCAATACTCATCGTACCTGAAGGCCATCCTTTAACTGAAAAAGTTAATATTAGTTTGGAAGATATTAGCCCTTATGGCTTGATTCTCCCCCCGAAACACCAAAGCACTTGGCGGATGGTAGATACCGTATTTCGGCAGCATGAAGTTTCTTATACGGTCAGTATGGAGGCGGGCGGTTGGGAAATTGTTAAAAAATACGTTGAGCTGGGCGTAGGCATTTCTATTGTTACTGACGTTTGCCTCACTCCTCACGATAAGATTGTGGCTATTCCGCTTGATCAATACTTTCCTTCACGCAATTACGGCTTGATTGTACGTAGAGGCAAATTCTTCACACCGCAAGCTAAACGGTTTATTGAAATGTTTGACCCGTTCTTTTTTAGCTACTCAAGCGCTACTGAGGAAGAGGCCAGCTTTTAAGGCTAAAAACCTAAGGACGAACAGCGCTCGTCAACTAGAAAAATTGACTTGGATCAAACCGCCTAGATTTTTGCCCTAACGCCAATGAGGTAAGCATTTCTATTGATTTTAATCATTGCTAGATTTTGAGCAAAACAGCCATGCTCGCTTTTATGGCAGTGCGCCTGAAAGGGTTCATTCGTTCCCTCACTTCACGATCAACGTATTCGTCAAGGCTCATGATGAAAAGTATAAATTTTGACCCAGACCTGATAAGACGTTATGACGTAGCAGGACCGCGTTACACCTCCTACCCTACAGCGGCTTCGTTTAAAGATTTTTCAGCTGCAGAGTATCAAAGCCAAGCTAAGCAAAGTAATGAAGACTTAATTCCACTGCCGCTGTCTTTGTATTTTCATATACCGTTTTGCTCAACGGTTTGTTTTTACTGTGCTTGCAATAAAATTGTTACCAAAAATCGCCAGCAAGCCAGCCAATACTTAAACTATTTATTTCGCGAGATCGAATTACAAGCCGCTCTCTACGACCCAGACCGCCAAGTTAAGCAATTGCATTGGGGCGGCGGTACACCCACTTTTTTAGATGCTGAACAGATAGCAGCCTTAATGGCGAAAACGCGCCAACACTTTACTCTGCTCACCGATGACAGTGGCGACTATTCAATTGAAATCGATCCACGCTCAGTTAGCCCAGCAACGATTCAGCTATTACGTGAGCAGGGTTTTAACCGCTTTAGCTTAGGTGTGCAGGACATTGACGAGCGCGTCCAGCGGTCAGTTAATCGCCTGCAATCGACTGAGCAGACCTTCGCCATTATCCAAAGCTGCCGTGCTCAACAAGCTAAATCTATTAGCCTTGATTTGATTTACGGCTTGCCCTTGCAGACTTTAACTAGCTTTAGCCAAACCTTAACCACTGTGATTGATTGGTCGCCTGATCGGATTTCGCTATTTAATTATGCACATTTACCCACCCTGTTCATGCCACAGCGACGTATTAATAGCCAAGAGCTGCCTTCGAGCGAAGAGAAATTAACGATTTTACAATATGCCGTAGATCAACTGACCGCTTCAGGCTATGTTTATATTGGCATGGATCACTTTGCTAAGCCGGACGATGAATTAGCCCTAGCTCAACAGCAAGGGACGCTGCATCGTAATTTTCAAGGCTATACCACGCATGCTGATTGTGATTTAGTCGCAATGGGTGTCAGCGCAATTAGCAAGGTAGCGGATTGTTATAGTCAAAATGAAAAAACAACAGACCGCTATTATGCTGCACTTGATGCAGGCAATTTAGCCGTGACACGAGGATTAAGTTTAACCGAAGATGATCGCATTCGGCGTTATGTAATCCAACAATTGACCTGTCAATTTGCAGTGGACTTTTCTGCTGCTACTCACGAATTAAACATTGATTTTCCGAGCTATTTCGAATCCGAGTTAAAGCAACTGAGCACTCTGCAGGCAGATGGCCTGGTTGAACTAAGACCTGATAAGTTGGTGATTACTGCGAGCGGGCGTTTTTTGGTACGCAATATTTGCATGGTATTTGATATGAGTCTAAAGCAAGCAAATAGCACACAGCGATTTTCAAAAGTAATTTGATTTAAAACAATTACGGGTCATGATTTAGAAGAGTTGAAGAAGTAACGAAACATCCTTAATACTTTGGGGGCGTCATGAACCTGTTTGAGGATTCAGATACAGGAGATTCCAACAACCATTTAGGTTGTGGCAACAGACTCAATAAAACGCTTAGGCAGCTCAGGCAAGCCCAAATTCGTAGCGACTAAGGCTTAATTGCCATAACTCTCGATCATGAAAGCCCAATCCCCCCTAAGGCAATGATCGGTTAAGTGCCTGCTCAATGTCGGCAATTAGATCGGCGGGGTCTTCTAGCCCGATCGACAGGCGCAAATGACCATATTGCTGGAACAATTCTGGATAGTACTCTGAGCCGCGACGTGCATTTTTTCCGACATGCACAATGAGTGTCTCAGTGTGACCAAGGGATACTGCCGATGTAATAAGGCGTAGATTCGATACAAAGCGATTTTGCACATCGGTGCTGCCTTTGAGTGCAAACGCCATTACTCCACCGTAGCCTAAGCCACAAAATTGGCGCGATGCCAAATCATGTTGTGGATGCGATCGCAGCCCCGGATAAGCTACATAGGCGATGCGAGCGTCTTCGTCGAGAAATTCAGCCACTCTTTGCGCGCTTGCCAGAATCTTGGCTAAACGCAGCGGCAGCGTGACAGAACCTCGCATGATGAGCCATGCATTAAAAGGAGAAATAGAGCCACCGACATCAACGAGAGCAGCACTTTTCACTTGATGAATCAAATCTGCCCGACCAATCACGGCTCCGCCCATTGCATCACCATGACCATTAATGTACTTGGTTAGCGAATGCGCCACGAGATCCGCGCCATGTTCAAGACCCCGAAACAGTGGTGGTGGTGTAAACGTTGCATCTATCGAAAGCATCGCCCCACGTGCATGCGCGATTGTGGCGAGTGCACTGACATCGGCTACTCTAGTGGTTGGATTGGCGATAGTCTCTGTATGCAATATTTTCGTATTGGGTCGCATGGCAGCCTCAACGGCGGCAAGGTCGCCAATGTCTACGAATGATGCCTCAATGCCGTAGCGCTGCGGTAGTAGTTCGCCGAATAATCGAGCTACCGCTTCGTAAGTGACATCACTAACCACCACATGGTCACCACTTTTTAAGAAGGTGAAAAAGATTGAGTGCAAAGCGGCGACGCCAGTGCTAAACACGGCTGCATCCTCACCACGTTCAAGTGCAGTCAGTTTGCGCTCAAGACACATCTGGTTGTGCCCTGAATTGCGGGTGTAAAACAGCCTTTGGGAATCCGACCAATCAAGCGTTGAGGTATCATCTGATAACTCATACGAATTGGACATCACAATAGGCGTCAGGATAGCTCCGGTGGTAGTGTCTGGGCGGTTTCCAACATGTACTGCTTGGCTGTCGAACATAAGACTTGTGGGCTGCTGCTTGTCTGGCAGAGATGAGTTCTTAGTGCTATCCATGAAATTTCCTTCTGCGTGATTAGCGTAGCAACGTTGCACTTTTTAAATGTGAAGTCAGATTCAAAGGTTGTCAGACTTGGTGTATCGTCTTTTTAATGCACACTACCTTGGATTGCGTCATCTCTTCGTAGGCAAACCGCACACCTTCTCGACCCAAGCTGCCGTACTTGAATCCGCCAAACGGCATAGCATCAAATCGGTAGTCTGATGAGTCGTTAATCATCACTCCGCTCGCTTCCAGTGTTTTAGCGGCTTCAAGAGCAGCGTTGAGGTCATTGGTAAATATGCCTGCATGCAGGCTGTATTCTGGAGCATTGGCGAGCAATAGCGCCTCTTCAAGTGTATCGATCGGATGCAGAATGACAACCGGGGCAAATATTTCTTGCTGCCAGAGTCCGCTGTCGAAACTTACTTTTTCTAGTACGGTCGGTGTGTAGAGTGCGTCTTTAAGTGTATTGCCGCAGAGCAATACTGCTCCTTGACTTAGGGCGGCATCGACCGAGGCTTTTGCCCGTGTCGCCGCCTGAGGAGAAATCATAGGACCCACATCCGTATCAGTAAGGGCTGGATCACCTGTTTTCAACTTTTGGGTAAGCTTGACGAAGCGTTGCTTGAACTCCTCATAAATGGATGATTGAATCAGTATGCGTTGCGTGCTGATGCAGTTCTGGCCAGCAGCCCAAAACGCTCCAGAAACGCAGGCCTCGACAGCATTCTCAAGATTGCAGTCAGCCAGAACAATGACTGGCGCATTGCCGCCTAAATCCATCGAAAGTTTTTTTAAACCCGCCGCTTGGGCGATTTTTTCGCCTGTCGCAAAGCCGCTAGTGAAGGAAATCATTCTGACATCTTTGGATGAGACTAATGCTTCACCCAGTGCCGCACCGCCAGTAGCGACCGACACGATAGTGGGCGGCAATCCTGCATCCAGCAAGTAATTAACAAGCTTGATCGCCGAGAGAGGTGCTAGTTCGGAAGGCTTGAGAATCACGGCATTGCCACCCGCAATGGCTGGCCCCAGTTTGTGTGCGGCTAGATTGAGCGGATCATTATAGGGCGTAATGGCGACAATGACGCCGAGAGGTTCACGCGTGAACCAACCCTGCCGGTTTTCTGACCCTGCATATGCATCGAATGGAATCACCTCGCCTGCGCTACGCCTTGCCTCGTCGGCAGACAATCTGAGTGTATTCACACAGCGATGTACTTCTTTGATGGCCTGCCTGATGGTTTTTCCGACCTCTGCGACTATCAGGTCTGCAAACGCCGCCTTATCTCGCCCCACAAGCGAAGCACAAGTGTCAAGCACACGGGCGCGCTCGTGCCTAGACAGGTCGCGACAGATTCGCGTACCCTGTTTGGCCGCGCTTAGAATGGTTTGTGCATCCTCCGACGGAGTATTGGCGACAACGCCAACCTCAAGACCATTGAAGGGATTAATGACAGAAATTTTGTTGTCTGTGCGAATAGTTGACATGGTTTTAGCGTTCATTTGTATTACACGCTAGCAGCGTTCAATACCGCCGAAAGAGCGGACAATGCAGGGCTGAGGCGTTCAGCAGGTAGATACCCGAAACCCAGCCGAAAAACACGCTCACTCTCTCCAAACCATGCATCGGATGCCAATTGCAGGTCATACTCAGGCAACAAATCCCAAAAACGTTGGACGGCAGCGGCGTCGAACCTGTCGGCGCGTAGGCGAACGCAGCACAAGGCACCACCTTCTGGACGAATCCATTCGATGTGTTCGCGTTCGGCATCGCACCAGGCAGCCAAGGCTTCGATGGCTTTAGCGAGCGCTTGGCGGCGCGGTGCAAGTATCTTGTCACGCTGGCGCAACAGTGCAGCAGCGAGTGTCTCATCAAGCACCGAGCCAGAAAGAACAGTGTTCATCTTGGCAATGATCAAGCGATCTCTCAGGTCAGGATCGGCGACGGTCAGCCAACCAGCACGTAAGCCGGGCGCGCCGAGCGCCTTCGACACTGATGCACCAGTGACAATACGCGGATGCATCCCCGCAAAACTCTCTGGTACTAGCTCATCGCCGTAGACGGCTTCGCGATAGGTTTCGTCGAGGAAAAGGATGGCCTGCGGCGCATGAGCTTCCAGCAGGAGAAGGAGTTTTTCAATAATATGGCGTGGAGTTCGCACTCCACTAGGATTCTGTGGAGAAGCTAGATTAACTAACTTGGTCTTGGGCGAAAGAGCGGCGGCGAGTTTGTCCAAATCAAGTTGGTAGCCGTTTTCGAAGGTCAAATTGACCTCACGTATATGGACACCAGCGCCAAGAAGGCAGTCGCGGCTAGGTGGAAAACATGGGGTCACTAGCACAGCTTCGTCACCTGGTCGGCAGACTTCGAAGGCTAACAAAAATAATCCCAGCGCCGTACCTTGGGTCGTAATGACTTGCTCGGCGGGTACTTTGCAAGCTTTGGCGATTTCCTCGCGCAGCTCCGTCGAGCCAGCCGATCGGCCATAGCCCAGTTTCAGATTGCGCAAGGTCTCAAGCCCCACCAAATCCAGTACATCTCCGACTGTCAAATCCTGCGACGTACTCTCCGCTAAATTGAACGGTCGATTCACGTCAAGCAAGGTAATAATTTCGTTATAGGGAAATCTGCCCTGCCACTCTGAATGGGTTGACATGCCAGAGTTTGGCTGCGCTGTTGTGATGGCCTTCTCTTTCTGTGTCGTCATGTGTTTCACCGTAGGTATGTTGCTCGCCCGCTTTTCTAAAAGGCATGTACGTGTCGATTGATAAGTGTGCTATCAGTTTAGTAGTGGCCAAACAAACATAACAGACACAATTTCTATAAAACAGCTAGATACAATATGATTGATTTTGAGCATCACGGCTCTGATAATTGACCCTCTTGTGTTCTTGGAGAATTATTTGAAGCAGAGGTCTACTTTAGGCTACGAACAGTTAGCAGAAATCCTCGCAAGCGACATAGAAAAATGTAAATTTGCGCAGGGCATACGCATGCCACCCGTTCGGACACTGGCTGCTCAGAACGGTGTTAGTGCTTGGGCAGCACTACAAGCCTACCGATTGCTTCAGGAGCGTGGCATTCTTATTGCCCGCCCGCAGGCTGGGTTTTATGTGGCCGCGTCTCGTGCTCGTACAAACGACCCACAACTAGTGGAGGCTTGTACAGCCTATCGCTATGAGCAATTGGCGCAATTTATTGTGGGTATGATTGAGAATGGGACACTTGCCTCTGGCATGCGTTTGCCTTCTGTGCGCGCTGTTGGTAAGCAACACCACATGAGCATCTCCACAGTGCTGCAAGCCTATCGCTTATTGGAAGAGCGTGGCCTTGTGACCGCACGAGCACAGTCGGGCTTCTATGTCGCCGCTGCGCAAAGTAGAAAACTCGCATTACCCTCGGTGTCACGCTTACGTTCAAAAGCATCCACCGTTTCCATTAATAATGCCGTTGCAGCACTGCTTGAACACGCTTCTAACTCGGCACTCGTGCCACTCGGCTGTGCTGTGCCAGATGCCGTGTTACTGCAATCCAATCGACTCGACTTGGCGCTGGCGCGAGTAGCGCGTCAACAGGGTGCGCGTTACAACGTCTACGACTCCCCCTGTGGTGACTTCCGCTTGCGCCGCGAAATTGCCAAACGTGCACTGCAGGTTGAGCATGTACTGTCTCCTGACGACGTGATAATCACCAACGGTTGTACCGAAGCTGTGACCCTCGCACTGACTTCTGTTGCCAAACCTGGGGACACTATAGCCATCGAGTCACCCTCCTACTTTGGTCATCTCCACACTTTAGAGATGCTTGGATTAAAAGCCTTAGAGATCCCAACGGATCCAAGCTACGGTATTAACCTCGACGTGCTTGATCGGTTACTTAATAAAGAGTCGGTTGCGGCCTGCATATTGTCGTCAAGTTTCAGTAATCCCTTGGGTTCCTTGATGCCTGAAGCAGAAAAACGCAAGCTAATTACACTACTTGCACAGCATGCAGTACCGCTCATTGAAGATGATGTCTACGGCGATATTCATTTCACCCGAGAGCGACCCAAACCTTTCATCGCGTTGGATAGTGGTGCTAATACGATTTATTGCAATTCATTCTCGAAAAGTCTCGCACCCGGCTATCACGTTGGCTGGATTGTGCCGGGTCGCTTTGCGCAGCCAGTGATGGATCGCAAACGCGCATTCAGCCTGTGTAATCCGATCCTGCCGCAAGTCGCTATTGCTGACTTCTTGGCCAGCGGCGCCTTTGACGCACACCTACACAGGCTGCGACGTTTGTTGCAAGAAAATATGCTGAATATGACTCGTATAATCGAATTGAGTTTTCCATCTGAAACGCGCGTCAGCAGACCTGCTGGCGGATTTTCATTATGGGTTGAGCTACCCAAAGGCTTTGACTCTAGAGCTCTGTTTGACGAAGCGCTTCAACAGGGTATTTGCTTCGCTCCCGGGGATGTCTTCTCTGCAAGTCGCCGATTTCGGAACTGTTTGCGCTTAAGTGCTGGAAGTACATGGAACGAACGCATCGAAGCCGGGGTCAGACGTCTTGGCGAACTGGCATCCAAAACCCTCAAGTAATTCTCATACGAAGGCCATGCTCGTCATAGTCAATTTAAGCTGTGAAGTAGATTTCTGGATGAAAGAGAACCTACTTCTAAAGCAGTGTAATATAGATACTTAACGACACTGATGATGACCTAAGCCCTTCAAACGCTCAGGTGCCAAAATCGCAATCAAACGATGATTGACACTAATAATCCCATCTTCTTGTAAGCGCGAGAACATGCGGCTTAAAGTCTCAACAGCCATACCTAAATAGTTCGCTAAATCATGGCGTGGCATCGGTAAATAGAATTCACGAGCAGAAAAACCGCGTGATTGATTACGCTCTGCAATCCCGGTGAGGAAAGTTGCTAAGCGCTCTTCAGTACGCATTTGCCCTAAAGTCAGCAATAACTGGTGCTCGCGTCCAATCTCCATGCCCACTTGGCGCATCATGCCATTACGCATACTGGCGATACTGCCGCACAGCTCATGGAAGGCGTCCATATTCAGCTCACAAACAAAAGTATCTTCGAGCGCTTGTGCATCACAACTATGCTTACTATTGGCGAAAGCATCAAAACCGACCAAATCACCTGGCAAATAGAAACCTAGAATCTGCTCTTCGCCTTCTAAAGTCGATAAAGAGGTCTTAATCGAGCCTGATTTGACCGCATAGATAGCTTGATGTGGATCATCACGTCGATACAAATAATCTTTTTTATTGATTTTTGTGGCCTTACTGATAGCAGACTCTAGTCTAGCCAATTCTTCTTTGGTTAAACCACGCGGCAAACATAGATCACTTAAGCTGCAATTATTACAGGCAACAGTGGCTTTTTTATTAGTTGATATGCGGCTAGAAGACATCATCCTTGCCTCCGAAACGATTGAAACACTCGAATTTTTTCTCTCTTGCAGGTTAAAGGAATGCTTGATTTAGATCAAGCTTTACCGTTGTGCGGTGCAGCCAAAACTAAGCACCAATCATTTAAATAACTTAGCGAAAATACCTCAAGTTAAATTATAAAAAAATTTAATGGGTTCAAGCGTTGTTAATTTAGCACCGCCTATACTGCGCTCATGGATTCAAGATTGGACGGAAGGTCTGAGATCCAGCCGCATAACAACAAGAGTTGCATTGTAGCGACCAGCTTCCTTAAAGTCTTCTGCGGGTCTTCGGGCCCGCTTTTTTATGCCTGAAGTTTGCAAAACTCCCCTTTTTAGCTCATTCTTACGCGCTTTCCGAAGCCACCCCAATCGACTGAACCTCAAAAACCGTGCGTCTAAGTAAAATTCGTATAGCCGGATTCAAAAGCTTTGTTGATCCTGTCAGCTTAAATTTACCCAGCAATTTAGTAGGCATCTTAGGCCCGAACGGCTGCGGCAAATCCAATACTATTGATGCGGTACGTTGGGTGATGGGCGAAAGCTCGGCGAAAAATCTACGCGGGCAATCGATGGATGATGTGATTTTCAATGGCTCATCCGCTCGCAAACCTGTCGGCTTAGCTTCGGTTGAATTAGTTTTCGACAATAGCGCACAAACTTTAATTGGCCCCTACGCACATTACGCTGAAATTGCCATCAAACGCCAAGTCAGCCGCGATGGTAGCTCCAAATTTTTCTTAAATGGAACTCGTTGTCGGCGGCGCGATATCACCGACATTTTCCTTGGCACTGGTTTAGGCCCACGCAGCTATGCCATTATCGAACAGGGAATGATTTCACGACTGATTGAAGCCAAACCTGAAGAGCTGCGCACGACTTTAGAAGAGGCTGCGGGTATTTCACGCTATAAAGAACGCCGCCGTGAAACTGAAACCCGCATTCAACACACCCGTGAAAACCTTGAACGCTTAACCGATCTACGTGAAGAGCTAGAAAAACAATTACAAAAGCTGGATAAACAAGCTAAGACCGCTGAACGCTTTCGCGAACTGCGTCAAGAGCAAAGCCATTTAGAAACGTTACATCTAGCCGCGCAATTACAAACTTTAAAGCAAGCCGCTGCGCAGTTAATTCTTGAACTAAATCAGAGCTCGAACCAACAACAAGCCGCGATTGCACAAGTTCGGAAAAGTGAAGAATTAATTGCAGATTTACGTAGTCATTTTTCTACAGCTAATGAAACTCTAAGCTTAGTACAAGGGCATTATTATGAAGCGGGAGCTGATATTGCTCGCTTTGAACAAAGCATCCAGCATCAACAGGCTACTACTAAACGCCAACAAGAAAATTTAGCGCGTTTAGAGCAAAGCATTGCGGAAACCTGCGCTCACAACACCCAAGACCAAACTCAATTGGTTACTAATCAAGCTAAACTGGCTGAGTTACTACCCGAAGCAGCGGCTGTTGCAGAACAATTAGATCAGGCTGATGAATCTGTCAATTTTGCAGAACAAGCTGCTATTAGCTTGCAAGAACAATGGCAGCAACTTCAACAAGCTTTAGCCACGCTCTTACGCCAAATCGCCACTGAAACTGCTAGAATCGAGCAGTTAGAACGCCAATTACAACAAACTCAACAGCGCTTAACTCGACTGCAACAGGATCGAGATAATCTTGGACAAGAGGATTTTGCAGGCCAATTACCCAGCCTTGAATTAGAGCTAGCTCGCCTGACTGAAACGCAAATACTCAGTCAAACCGAACATGAACAACTCAATACACAATTAAAAGAGCTGCGCCAACAGCAACAAGCAGTGCAAACCAGCCTTGAACAGCAACGCTCACAACTCCAAACCTTACAAGGTAAATTGTCGGCGCTGAATACTCTGCAACAAGCAGCACTCAGACAAGATGATCAAGCGTACCAGCGCTGGCTCCAAGCTCACAAGTTAGAGCACTGCCCTAGCCTAGCCACAGAATTACAAATAACAGCCGGTTGGGAAACTGCTGTAGAAGCGGTGTTAGCAAAGCGTTTGAATGCACTGTGTGTGGAGCAAATTCAAGCTATTCCTTTAGAAAATGGCCCAGCTACTGGTATTGGCTTGCTTGAAATCCAGGCTAAGCCGCTTGAATGCAAAGCAACTAGTTTAGCTAGCAAAATTATTGCACCTGCTAGTGCGCATTACCTAGTACAAGGCGCTTTATGTGCTGCTGATTTAGTAACAGCTTTAACACAACGGATGCAATTAGCGGCTCATGAATTTTATGTCGTGCCGGACGGAACCTGCATTGGCAGCTATTGGTTACAAACACCCAACCACACAAGCACAGGTAGCGTCCTAGAGCGCCAGCAGGTCATACGCACTCTACAAGAGCAACTGACACAACTACAAACTGAGCTAGAAAAGACGGAAGCTTACTTAAAAGCCTTACGTGCCCAACTTCAATCCCTAGAACAAGCACAGCGCGCAGCCCAAACAGAGCAAAATCAGCTACAACGTGATGAATTAGAGCTAAACAATCGCATCCAGCAGCTTAAACAACAACAAAGCCAGCAGCTACAACGCGAACAACAATTACAAGCCGATTTCCAAGAACTAGCCGAACAGCAGTCACAGCAAGCGCTCGAACTCGCTTATGCTAGTGAACGGCGCGCAACTGCCGAAGCAACCAGTGCAGATTTACAAGCCGAACAAGACGCTTTAGCTACTCATAAAGAACAGCAACAACGCAAGCTGCAAGACGCGCGCAGCCAAACACGCAAGCTCCAAGAACAACAACAGCAACTAGCCTTAGGGATTCAAACTTGCCAAACAGAAATTCAGCATAGCCAACAGCAACTAGAACGCGGCCAAGCACGCCTTAACTTATTAGCTGAGCAACAAGCACAAATCTTGGCGGAGCTTGCACAGCAGGATGATCCTTTAGCTGAACTACAAGTGTCTTTAGCAGCCGCCAAAGCCCAGCGTTTAAGCTATGAACAAGAACTGCATGCGGCGCGTCAGCAAACCCAAACTTTAGAGCAGCAAATTCGTGCTCAAGAACAAGAACGCCTGCAACACGAACGCAGCTTAGAGCGTAGTCGTGAACAACTAGAACAGCTCAAATTAGCTTGGCAAACCAATCAAGTACAGACTCAGTACCTACAAGAGCAATTAGCCCCCACGGGGTTGACGCTTGAAGCATTAAGCAATGAACTGACTACGCAAACCAATCACGAAGTGGTTAGCGAACGCTTAGCAAAAATCACGACTAGCATTGAACGCTTGGGTGCGATTAATTTGGCTGCGATTGAAGAATATCGCGAGCAAAATGAACGAAAAGTCTATTTGGATCAACAGAATGCTGACTTAGTATTGGCGCTAGACACCTTAGAAACGGCGATGCGTAAAATTGACCGCGAAACCCGTGCACGTTTTAAGGAAACCTTTGATTTAGTCAATCAGCGCTTACAGGAAATGTTTCCGCGCTTATTTGGGGGCGGTGAATGTTATTTAGCCATGACTGAAACTGATTTGCTCAATACCGGCATTAGTATTATGGCGCGCCCACCGGGGAAACGCTTATCCAGTATTCACTTAATGTCAGGTGGAGAAAAAGCCTTAACGGCAGTCGCTTTAGTATTTGCGATTTTTGAATTAAATCCCGCGCCCTTTTGTATGCTGGATGAAGTCGATGCACCTTTGGACGAAGCGAATGTTGGGCGATTTTGTGAGCTGGTCAAGCAGATGTCGGAGCGGGTACAATTCATTTTCATCACGCATAATAAGAGCACCATGGAACTTGCTGAAAACCTTATCGGTGTTACCATGCGAGAGGCGGGCGTATCGCGGTTGGTAGCAGTTGACATGGCACAAGCTCTGCAACTTGCTAATGAATAGAACAAACCTCAAACCCTTCACGGATCGAAGGTTAATTAGAAGGATGTCACGGTGGAAATAGTAAGCCTGATTATTATGATCATTGGGCTGCTGGCCTTAGTCTTTATTTACTGGGCTAGCCGTCGAGCACGTCAAGACTTGCCACAACAAAGCCGCAAGTTACCGCCTATTGGCACAGTCACTGCGGACGATGGTGGTGAAATGTCCTCCGTGGCAGCAGACCTAGCCGCACGGGATGGCAAAGTCCCCAATGAAAATGCCCCCGATATGACCGATATTATGCGTAGCAGTCATAAACCCATCGTCATGACAGAGGCTAGCTCGGAAACTGAGACAGACCATCAAGCGAGTGTAGAGGCCGCTGCTGATCTTCCGCCACAGCTAATTATGTTTATTGCTGCCCAAGAAGACGATTTTGTGGGCACTGACGTATTAACTGCACTAGATAATGCCGGTTTACAGTTTGGTGCTATGAATGTTTATCACCGCATGATACTCACTGAAACGGGCGAAAAAAGTTTGTTTTATGTAGCCAATGGCATCAAACCTTGGACTTTAGTACCTGAGGAAATTGCTACACAAACCACCCCTGGCCTATCACTGATTTTAAACTTACCTAGCCCAATTAGTAATCGCGAGGCTATTCATGATTTTGTGAAAACAGCAGAGCGCTTAAATCATGAATTGGATGGGGTGATTAAAAATCAAAACCAAGAGGTGATTAGCCAAGATGAATTGCGTGCTTATTTCGCAATGATTTAAGACAAGCACGGGCTGCTCTGTGACTTAGAACAGCCCTTACTAGATTTACTAAATCAGCCTAACCCACTACTGCCTGACGTACTGCTTCAATCCGTGTTTGTTGACTCGCTAAGGCTTCAGGCGACATCGCTCCTAATTGATACCAAGCACTTAACAACTGTAAAGCTTGCGCCCGCATATCCCCTGAATCCTTTAAACCACGCATAGAATCAGACATATGCGCGACTTGATATTGCATACGCGCTTGGCGGAAATCGTCTGGAGTAGCTACATCCATTAAAATCTCTAACTGTAAACAGAGGTTTTCACCTTCTGCTTGATTGGCCGCTAGTGTCCCTGCATCGACATCAGCACTAGCCTGTTTAAGTTCATTCGATGCGGCTGCCAACTGATCCAGCTCAGCTAATTTGGCTTGCCAACGCAATTGAATCCGCTTAGTTTGCAAAGCTTTCTCAGCCCGCTGAAAACGCTCTTCGAGTTTTAACCAAACCGGTTTCGGTAAATCACGGATGGCATTGAAGCTTTGGCGTAAACCTTCAGCTTGCTTGCTCGCTTGCGCGAACTCTTCAGCGGTTAAACTTTGCAGAGCTTCTAATTGGGCGCAAATCGCTTCTTTCTGTTCAATCCGCAAATCGGTTTCGGAGCGTTGAGTTTGGCGACTAGCTTTTAAGCGCACGAATAACTCATCAATCGGCGCACGGAATTGCTTCCATAAAGCTTGCTCATCTTTCGGTCGGGCCGCTACGGTAATTTTCCAATTCGCCTGCAAAGCTTTGGCCTGCTCAGTGGCTGCGGGAATATCTTCTTGCTCCAATAAAGCATTGGCTTGTGCGACTAAATCTTCACGCGCTGCCCAGTTTTGAGTGCGCTCTGCTGATAGTTTGGCTTCTAAAGCATCCATCGCATCGTTAAAACGCTGATTGATTTGCTTCCATTCCTTATGCCCGACCGTGCCACAAGCCTTCCAAGCTTTGCGCTGTTGATTCATCGCTGTTTGCACAGCATGCCAATCAGCTTGCTCCCAAGAGGTGTCCGTATGTAAAGCTTCCAAAGCCGCACAGACTTTTTCCCGATCTTGTAGATGGGCTTCACGTTCAGTGGCTTGCTCAGCAAAATATTGCTTGCTGACTTCATAAGCAGCCGTCACTTTGCTATCAAAAGTTTTCCATTGTTTACGTTGCTGGCCGGGGTCCATTTGGCCTAACTTGCGCCATTCTTCGCGCAAGGCTTTAATCTCTTTCGCGCGCGCTTGCGGATCCATTAATTCATCGCGCTCTAAGCGCTCAGCGGTTTCAATTAAATGCTCACGCGCTTGATCTGTACCCCAACGCCGCCAATCTTTTAACTCTAAAATCAAGGGTGTAGCGGCTTGTAAACGGCGTTTAATCCGTGCCACTTCACCAGCAGGCAAATCCATCTCTTCGCTAAGTGTATGATTTAACTTCTGGTGCAAATCAATTGCTTCACCGTATTTTTCAGCTTCAAGATCAGCTTCCATTTGCTGCAAATCAGCTTGCAAGCCTTGCAAGAGTTGATCGCGTTGCGCTGCTTGCTTTTCTAAGCGTGCGGTTAAACTGCTAATCGCTTGATGAAAACGGCTTTCTAAATTCGCAACCACTTCACGCAGCTGCAGCGGACGCTTTAATTTCGTCCATTGGCTTTGCAAATCAGTTAAGCGTTTGGCTTGAATAAATCGCTCGCTAGCGCGCAAAGTTTCAGCTTGCTGGCAACAATCCTGCAAAGCACCCAAAGCATTCAAATCGCTCGCGACTGCATCACGCGCATCGGTTAAGGCAACAAATTGATCGACCCAACACTGATCTAAACTGGCTTGCGTAGCCTCTGGCAAACGCGGCGCTGCTACCCAACGCTCTTGCAGTTGCAATAAGGCTTGGTCAATCGTATCGAGAGTCAATTGCTCAGGGTGCTGTTGAATCGTGTTTTGTAAAACGGCTGCTTCTTGTAAGCATTGCTCGAAACTGGCTTGTAGTGGCGCTTGTGCAGCTTGTTCGGTTTCATAGGCTTGTAAGCGGGCGGTGAAATCTTGCTCCGCCTCCAGAAAGCGCTGTTTTAATTTGCTTGGCAGCATGCCTAGCTCAGCTTGTTGCTTCCAACTTTGCACTAAGACGCGCTGGCGAGTTTTATCTTGTGCCCACTGCCCTGCTTTACCCAAGGCTTCCATATCGGCACAGAGCTTTTCCAGCGTAGCTTGGCGTTGCTGTTGCTGTTGCGCCTGATCCATCCGCTCTTTGAGCAATTGACGTAGGCGCTTATTATTTTTGCCTTGGCTACGTTCTAATTGCTGCAAAGTAGCTAGATCGCTAATTTGGCTAGCCGCTTGGAATTGAATATCTTTGGAAGCATCCTGCTCAGCAATCGAGAGCAACAGAGCTTGATCCCGAATTTCTGCTAGCGCTAATTTGCGTAGATTTACATCGCGCTTAGGATTTTGAGCAAAAGCAGTTACTAAACTCGGATTGTCTTTAAGCCAAGCAAACACTTCGACTAAAGCAGTATCGTGACGAGTATCTGTTTCAACTAAGGCTTGTACGCGCTCTTGTGCTTGAGAGCTAACTGCCGATTCATTGCTTTTACCCAATTTAATTAAGAGTGGCAGATTACTTAAGCGCTGAATCGCAGCCCCACGTACGCTTGGATCGGGATCACTTTCTGCTAGGCTGATTAATTCGCTGCTGTCAGGCGCTAAATTCGCTACAGCTTGTAAGCGGACTTTGGCATCTTTGTGCTGCCATTTGGGTTTAAATAAACTTCCTAGCATGATCAGATCTCAACTTCTGTAGTGGATGCTCCTCAGCACTTCACCGAGGAGAGGTCAAATAGATTTAAAGCTAATTATTTTACGCGCATACCGGGTTCGGCACCGCTATCAGGGGTAAGGACAAAAATATCCTTACCGCCTGGCCCTGCCGCCAGCACCATGCCTTCCGACAGGCCAAAACGCATTTTACGTGGCGCTAGATTGGCTACCATCACGGTCAAACGTCCTTCCAAATCTTCTGGCTTGTAGGCAGACTTGATACCTGCAAATACATTGCGGGTTTCGCCGCCTAAATCCAACGTCAACTGCACTAATTTATCAGCGCCCTCGACTGCAGCCGCTTTGACAATTTTTGCCACCCGAAAATCGAGCTTCGCAAAATCATCATACTGAATTTCAGGGCTAATCGGATCTTCAGTTAAATGCGTTTTCACTGGCTCAGCAGCAGGCGTATTGGCCGCCGCTGCTTGATCTAAAGCTTGTTTATTATCGTCAACCATCGCTAATACCGACTCACGCTCGATGCGGGTCATTAAAGGTTTGAACAGATTAATTTGGCTAGCAAGCAAAGGCGTTTGCACACTCGCCCAAGTCAGCTCACCCGCATTTAAGAAGGCCTCTGAGTCAGCCGCTAATTGCGGCACTACGGGCTTCAAATAGGCAATAATCGCGCGGAATAAATTAATCCCTTGCGTGCAAATACCCTGCACTTCCGCCAAACGATTTTCATCTTTGGCTAATACCCAAGGCTGATAATCATTCACATACTGATTAGCCTTATCTGCTAGCGCCATAATTTCCCGAATCGCTTGGCTATAACGACGATGTTCAAACGCTTCAGCAATACTTTCACTCGCATTAGCGAACTCTTGATATAAAGCCGGATCAGGCAATTCAGCTGACAAGCGATTATCAAAGCGTTTATTAATAAAGCCTGCACAGCGTGAAGCGATGTTGACGACTTTGCCGACTAAATCACTATTCACGCGCTGAACAAAATCATCCAAGCTTAAATCAATATCATCAACGCTATTGCTGAGCTTACTAGCAAAATAATAGCGGATATATTCTGGATTTAGATGGCGCAAATAACTTTCAGCTTGAATAAATGTACCACGCGATTTAGACATTTTCGCGCTATCTACGGTTAAGAAGCCGTGACAAAATACGCCGGTTGGCTTACGGAAATTCGCGCTTTCTAATAAAGCCGGCCAGAATAAAGTATGGAAATAGGCAATATCCTTACCGATGAAATGATAAACCTCAGCCTCAGAATCAGCTTTCCAATATTCATTGAAATCTAAACCGCTGCGCTTACATAAGTTTTGGAAGCTCGCCAAATAGCCAATCGGCGCATCCAACCAGACATAAAAGTACTTGTCTTCGGTATCGGGAATCTTGAAGCCCCAATACGGCGCATCACGGGAGACATCCCAATCGCTCAAGCCCTGCTCAGACTCGAACCACTCCATTTGCTTATTAGCGATTTCTTTTTGTACCGCACCACTTTGCAAAAAATCACGCAGAAAGGCTTCAAAATCGCCTAGCTTAAAGAAGTAGTGATTGGTCTCTTTTTCAATCGGTTTGCTGCCGGAAATCACTGAAAACGCGTTCTTTAAATCAGTGGGAGAATAAGTAGCACCGCAGTTCTCGCAATTATCGCCGTATTGATCGGCTGTGCCACAAACAGGGCATTCACCTTTAATGAAACGGTCAGGCAGAAACATGTTCGCCTCAGCATCATAGGCTTGGCGAATCGTGCGCTCAGCGATATGCCCTTGATTGCGAGCTGCTAAGTAGATGTACTCAGAATAATGGCGATTTTCTTCCGAATGCGTGGTGTAGTAGTTGTCATAGCTGATATTAAAACCCGCAAAATCACGCTGATGCTCGTCTTTGACCCGCGCAATTAATTCTTCAGGCGTAATCCCCTCTTGCTGAGCGCGCAACATGATGGGCGTACCGTGCGCGTCATCCGCACAGACAAAATAGCATTCATGTCCACGTAAGCGCTGAAAACGCGCCCAAATATCCGTTTGAATATGCTCTAACATATGGCCGAGATGAATCTTGCCATTGGCATAAGGTAAGGCGCTGGTAATGAGGATTTTTCTTGGCTGCATTCCTAAATCCGAAGTCCTGACTAAGGGCGATAAGGTAGCAGGTTGCAGGGGTTTGTGCTACTTGTGCAGGGTGCTTTAATAACCCTAGCACTTGCGGCAATACTCACTGGGTGAGCAAAGAAAATGCTTACGGAACTGGCGGTTAAAGTAGGACAGGTCATTAAAGCCTGATGCATAGGCAATTGAAGAAACTCGTTCTGACTGTATACCTGCGCGGCGAGACAACAATAATTGGCAAACATGCTCAAGGCGTTTCTGTAACAAGTAATCAGTCGGTGTGGTGCCAATCATGGCAAAGGCACGTTGTAACTGCCGAGGAGAAGCGTCAAGATCGTGTGCCATTGCCTGAATAGTAATACTGCCGTCTCTGAACAGCCGGTCAAGATAAGCGAGTCCATTCTGTAGCAGTTGTGCGCCGACGGTATCCGTATTGACTTCGCGTGCATTGACGACGACCCGGTGTTCAACTAACCATGCGCCCAGCAAACCCAACATTGCCTCACGCAAATGACCATTTTGTTCTTCAGAGGATTGTGGTTGAAAGACCTTTGCTAGTACCGCATTCATTGCAATAGTGAGATAGTCACTACGGCTCAGAAATTTGCCCCCAGTCATTTTACTACCGAAGCGCTCTGTCATTTCCTTGCGTGGCAAATGTACGGATAGCTGTCGACCAAAATTACCAAAAAACGAAAACTCCGATGGCTCAGCACTGTCAATCAGGATCATGTCACCCGGCTGCATCATCCGCACCGTGTCGCGCTGAGTCATGATGGCTCGCCCTTCTTCTTGAACAATCAGAAAGAAATTTTCGCCCTGATCCTTCTTGATCTCTTGGGTTGTGCGACGAATCGTCTGTAAATCTTTTGCGACATGCGCTATTTCCAGACCGGCACGCTTCTCAAGCTGCACGATACCCTTAACTAAAGATTGACCTTTAACTGGCTCCACGGAAAAAGCACCGCAAGCCCTTTGCAAATCAAACTGAAAGCTTTCAACAGGTAAACGGTTGGTTTCGATGGTCGTCAGCATAGCAACAGTAGGTATCCATGAGTTGTTGACCTGCTAGAAATACCTGATGTCGCAAATAGCCAAAAAAACTGTCGTACAACACCAAGATTTATCAAGCTCTTACTAACTATCATATTGTTGGCATCAAAGGAAGAGGAGACCAGACATGTCGCAATTTTCGTTCATCATCAATGGTGAGTCACACCCTGCTAACAGTCATTTTGCAGTGCGCAACCCCTCAACAGGCGAACTGGTGGCTGAAGCCCCCAATGCCACGAAAGCTGACCTCGACAAGGCTGTTACCGCCGCCAAAGCCGCATTTACCCACTGGTCACAACAATCTGATGCAGAACTACGTGCGGCTTGTGAGGCAGTTTCTGCCAAAATTGGCGAGCATGCCGAAGAACTGGCCATCCTGTTGACACAGGAGCAAGGTAAGCCCTTGAATGGCATGGGTTCACGTTTTGAACTAGGTGGCGCACAAGCGTGGGCAAACTATACCTCGGGTCTTGATAATCCCATCAAGGTACTCCAAGACAATGAAGCGGGAAGGATTGAATTGCACCGCAAGCCATTGGGTGTTGTGGGTTCAATCACGCCGTGGAACTGGCCACTGATGATTGCTGTCTGGCATATTCTACCTGCACTGCGCACCGGCAATACGGTTGTCATCAAACCTTCGCCCTACACTCCGCTCTCCACCATCCGCATGGTTGAACTGATAAACGAGGTTCTGCCGCCCGGTGTAGTCAATGTCATCAGCTCCGATGATCAGCTCGATAATATCGGTGCTGCGATGTCTGCTCACCCTGATATCCGCAAAATTGTATTCACTGGCTCTTGTGGCACAGGTAAGAAAGTCTATGCTTGTGCCGCAGACAGCATGAAGCGCCTGACACTGGAGCTGGGTGGCAATGATGCGGGTATTGTCCTGTCGGATGTCAATCCTGAGGCAATCGCTGAGAGTTTGTTCTGGGGAGCCTTTATCAATAATGGTCAGACCTGCGCCGCTATGAAACGCCTATTTGTACACGAGTCAGTCTATGAGGACGTCTGTACAGCACTCACCCGTTTTGCAGCAACCATTCCAGTCGGGGATGGCATGGATGAAAACGCCATACTCGGCCCGATTGCCAACCAGATGCAGTTTGACAAGGTAAAACGCCTGGTGGACGACGCTAAAACCAAAGGGCGTGTATTGCTGGGTGGCGAACCGGGCGCAGGGCTGTTTTTCCCGCCAACTCTAATCGCGGACCTGTCCGCTGATGATCCGCTAGTTGCCGAGGAGCAGTTTGGCCCTGCCTTGCCGATCGTCAAATATACCGACATCGAAGACGCGATCCGCATGGCCAACAACAGTGAAAACGGTCTTGGTGGTTCAGTCTGGTCTAATGACCTCGCAAAAGCCAAAGCCATTGCCAGCCGTATGCAGTGCGGTTCGGTATGGATCAACAAACACGGTGCCATCCAACCTAATGCGCCGTTTGGTGGGATCAAGTCATCGGGGGTCGGCGTCGAGTTTGGTGATGAAGGTCTGGCTGAGTACACCGACATCCAAGTTGTCTTTTGCTGAAGGGTACTAAATTATGAGCGATTATGACTACATCATCGTTGGTGGTGGCTCTTCGGGATGTGTTCTTGCGTCTCGCTTGAGCGAGAACGCCAAACATAAGGTATTGCTGATTGAAGGTGGCCTCAAAGACCAGTCGCCGTGGATAAAGATTCCTGCCACCTTTTTCAAAGTGGTTGAAAAAGGTCAGGATGTTGTTGCCTATGTTGGCGAACAATCCGAGCAACTGAATAATCGTGCCTCTGTTGTTTTGCAAGGCAAGGTGCTCGGTGGCGGTTCTTCGGTGAACGCTATGTTGTATGTCCGTGGGCAAGCCGCAGACTATGACGGCTGGGCGGCACTAGGCAACCCAGCATGGTCGTTTGAGCAGATACTGCCGGTTTATCGCGACCTTGAGAACAACATGGAGATTGCCAACGAGTTTCATGGTACTGAAGGCGAGCTGCATGTTTCCGAAACGGGCTTCCATCACCCGCTTTCACGCGCATTTATCCGTGCTGCTCAGCAAGTGGGCATCCCGCATAACCCCGATTTTAACGGGGCGGAACAAACCGGTGTCGGTTTCTATCAGACTACCACGCATAATGGCAGGCGCTGGTCTGCTGCTGAAGCCTTTTTACGCAAAGCCGAGCAACGTCCGAACCTAACTGTCATGACCAATACGCGCGTTGCTAAAGTCACGTTCACAGGCACTCGTGCAACAGGTGTCGAACTGGAGGATGGCACTCAATTAAAGGCTGCACTGGAGACCATTCTGTGTGCGGGTGCGATTGAGACACCACGCCTGTTGCAGTTGTCTGGTATCGGTGATGCTGAATCCCTGCAACGGCATGGCATTCCAGTTATCAGCCACCTGCCTGGTGTGGGTGAGAACTACCAAGATCATCTAGAAGTGAATGTGCAGTGTTTCACCCGTGATCCGATTTCACTGTACCGCGAAGACAAGGGCTTGCGTGCCGCCTGGCATATGCTGCAATACCAGCTTTTCAAAACGGGCCTGTTGACCTCCAATGTCGTTGAAAGTGGGGGCTTTGTCGATGTATCCAACACGGGTAGGCCAGATTTGCAATTTCATGTGTTGCCATTCATGGTGGGCTGGGCTGATCGCCCGCCAACCGAGGCACATGGTTTGTCGGTCAACCCGTGCTTCCTGCGTCCGCGCTCACGGGGCAGCGTCAAACTGCGTTCAGCTAATGCCAAAGACCCAGCTTTGTTTAATGCAGGTAGCTTTTCTGACCCAGAAGATCTGGAAATCCTGCTACGCGGGACTCACCTTGCCATTGATATTTTCCGTGCACCGGCGCTGCAAAAATTGGTAACGAAGTTTTCTTTGCCCAGCGAAAGCACATTGCATGACGATGATGCTATCCGTGACTTCATTCGCCAAACGGCAAAAACGGTATTTCATCCGGTGGGTACCGCGAAAATGGGGCCAGATAGTGACCCTACAGCCGTTGTCGACCAACAACTGCGCGTCAAGGGTGTGCAGGGATTGAGGATTGCTGATGCTTCGATTATGCCGACCTTGATTTCCGGCAATACCAACGCACCGGTCATGATGATTGCTGAACGGGCAGCACGCTTCATCAGCAAACCAGTCTAACTGCGAATACTTATACAACTTCTGGAGGAGAACGCTATGTTTAAAGCAACATTTTGTACCGGCTTGTTCGTCGCGGGAGCACTATTGAACCCTGCCAGCGCCTTGGCTGCTGTTGATTGCGGCGACAACACTGGCAAACCTGCCACCGGCAAACCAATCAAGGTAGGTGGTATCCACGGTAATGCAGCTCCCGGAGACTTCTCCTCCTCAACAGATGCAGCAGCGGCTTATTTTAAATGTGTCAATGCCAATGGTGGCATCCACGGACGACCTATTGAATACAGGGTTGAGAATGACCAATGGAACCCTGAGCTGGCAGCTCAAGCCGCCTCCAAGCTAGTGACCGATGAAAAAGTTATCGCTATGGTGGGTAACGGCTCATTTGTGGAAATGAGTGTTAATGCCCCCACTTATGCAAAAAGCGGCATTATGGCGATGGCCTCTGCTTGCGCCGTGTCCGAATGTTTTGAAAGCTCTAATATTGTCTCGACCAATCAAGGCCCTTTGCCTTCATCCATTGGTGCTGCCATGTATGCAGTGGAAAAGTTAGGTGCTAAAAATATCTCCTGCATTGGACTCGCCATTCCCTCAGTCGGTAACTGGTCATGCGGCGCTGTTGAAAAGTACATGGAATCAAAAGGGCTTAAAGGCTCTTCAGTGTTGCTGAATCCGGCGGCTCCAGATGTCAACTCTGGCTTGTTGGAAGCGACTGCCTCGGGAGCAGACTCCTTTCTTGTCAACCTTCCAGCAGGTTTAGGTATCGCCTTTTTAGGTGCTGCACAGGAGCAGGACTTAGCTGCACGCTATAGCTGGACTAGCTCAACACCACTGTATGACATGTCTGTTCCCAAGGCACTGGGCGACTATTGGGATGGCAAAGTGTTCGTCAGTGCGGAACTAACCCGCCTTGATGGCACTGGGCCTGACAATATGAACTGGAAGGCTGTGATGGATAGTTATGCGGCCAAAGATGATCCTCGGGATACCTTTAGTCAGTCGGGCTATCTATCGGCAAAATACTTCGTTAAGACCCTGCTGGCGATGCCAGAGGACAAGTTGGATGATCGGGCAGCCGTTACCGAAGCCATCAAGGGTATTAAGGGCTATAAGTCGGATCTCGCTTGCGGTTCTTACTATGTGGGTGAAGCTAAGCGTCACATGCCGAATCATGCTGGCATCATGGTGGTGGTCAAAAACGGGGGATTCGAGCAGGTGCGCGATTGTTTCAACTACGAAGGACCTTACTTTAGCGAGATCCTCGAAACTGAAAAAGCACTGGGTCTGAACTAATCAAACCAGTCGGCCAGTGCCCTAGGTTACTGGCCGCCAATCATGTAGATTGCTCATGAAATCGCACTTCTTTTCCTTACTGTTTTATGTGCTGGCAATGTCCGTACTCTGTGCACTCATTGCTTGGGGCAAACCCTTCCAGGTCGTCGGCATGTTTGTTGTCTCTGGCATGGCTGTTGGCTCGCTTTATGCCCTAGGTGGTATTGGCCTAGTTGTACTCTATCGCGCTACGGGTGTATTGAATTTTACCAGTGGAGCCATTGGTGCATTTGCTGTCATGTTGGCTTGGCAACTTGGACAGTGGGGTGTTCCTGCTGTCATGACTTGGTTGGCTGCAATGCTAGCAGCCATTACCTTGTCACTGACTTATGGACGCCTGATTGCTCCTGGTCTTGCTTGGCGTGAGCCTGTGGTTAAAGCAATTGCCACTTTGGGATTTGCGTTGATTATCCTTGGTATGACTGCATTTATCTGGGACGATGATGTACGTAAGTTTTCATTGCCGAGCGACAAACAGGCAATCATGGTGATGGGCTTGCGGGTGACGGTTACACGGCTGATCGTGATTCTTGCCGCCATCATCTTGGTCATCGGCATCTGGTTATACCTTGGCAAAACCCGCATGGGTCTACAAATGAGGGCCTTAGCGAATGACCGTAATTTGTCGGCCCTGATTGGAATACGCATCCTCAAGGCAGAAACGATTGCTTGGGCTATTGCTGGTGTCATTGCCGGATTTACCGGACTCATGTTCGGTGATTTGATCCGCCTAGAACCGGTAGTCATCACTTTTCTTGTTATCCCCTCAATTGCAGCCGCTATTTGTGGTCGCCTTGATAATCTAGTTCAAGTACTGCTGGGTGGGTTGACCATGGGTGTAATCGAGAGCCTGCTGACGTTACAACCTGCTCTGAAAGACATCCGTCCGATCGCACCCTTTGTTATTGCTGCTTTAGCCCTACTTTGGATGCAACGCGGCAAACAACTGCTATTTGCGAGGGATAATTAATGAACATTTCTCGCTCTGGCATCATCGGACTTGGCTTAGCGATCCTGTTGTTTGCCATTTTGCCAGCGGTAAGTGGTGGACAGTGGAGTAAAATATTCACTTCTACCGCCTGTTTCACCCTAGCAGTCGCAGGCATTACCTTCATGTATTCACGCCTTGGCCTAGTTTCACTGGGTCAGGTTGCCTTGATGGGGATCGGTGGCTGGGTCATGCTCCGCATGAACCATGCTTTTGAGTTTCCGTTTGAAATCAATCTAGCAGTGGCTGCTGCTGTCACCACAGTATTTGGCTGGATCTTGGCACTGCCTGCCTTACGGATGCGTGGACTGTACCTAGCCCTGATTACACTGATGGCCGCAGGTGGAGTGGAAATCATTCTATCGACGTATCGCTTTCCCAATGGAGGCGATGGATTCTGGGGTGTTACGTCCTCGGTGTCAGCCCCCTTTCGCCGCCCCGAGTTAGCACAGTCTGACACTGCTTATTTACGCTATGTGATTGCCATAACTACCTTAGGCTTCCTGTTGATTGAAGCACATCGCAGGCTGGCTCCTGGTCGAGCTTGGGCAATGATCCGACGCTCTGAAGCAGCGGCGTATTCTTCTGGAATTAATGTGCTGTATTACAAAGCTTGGGCCTTTGGTCTGTCTGGTTTGCTGGCAGGTGTTGCGGGCGGTTTATTGGCTGGCACACTGGGGCTGCTCGACCCTTCTACCTTCCGTGCCTCCGAATCCATTATGTTATTTGCCTTGGCGGTTGTTGGTGGTGCGCGCTTCTGGCTAGGAGCAGTTATTGCTGGGGTGCTCTATCGAGTTTTACCAGCGCTGTTTAATGATTGGGGTTTGAATGCCGATCTGACACTGGTGATCTTTGGTGCTGCCCTCTTACATGCCA
Organism: Thiolinea sp.; assembly: GCA_049292455.1. Lineage (GTDB taxonomy): Bacteria > Pseudomonadota > Gammaproteobacteria > Thiotrichales > Thiotrichaceae > Thiolinea. Next base: position 42,239 of record JBATRF010000008.1, on the reverse strand, counting down.
TCACCACTGCACCTGATGGCTTAGCAGGTCAGATCATTAACCTGTTCCGTCGCGAGGTCAAACCATCATGATGGTTCTCGAGAATCTCACCGTAAAGTTCGGCGGTGTCGTCGCGCTTGATAATGTTTCCGCAAATTTTCAGTCCCCTGTTTCCGGCATTATCGGCCCGAATGGCGCAGGCAAAACCACTACCATGAATGCAATTTCTGGCTTTATTCGTTGTACAGGTCGCATTTTGTATGATGATAAGGACATCAGCGGATTATCGCCACAGCATAGGACGCGCTGGGGGTTACGCCGCTCATTCCAGCATGAACAGATAGCTGAAGACTTGAGCGTAATGGATAACTTAAGGGTGTTGCAGGATCATATCCCTAGCTCTCGTAAGGAGCAGCGTTTTGAGCTGGCTCAAGCTTTGGCAATTACTGGGCTGGAACAGCGGGCACATGAGCTTGCGCAAACATTAAATACCTACGAACGGCGGCTGATTGATATGGCACGTTGCTTGATGGGTAAACCCAAGGTCATCATGTTAGACGAACCCGGTGGTGGTCTAACCCGCAGTGAGGCAGAACACATTGGCGATTTGATCCTGAAAATACCTGAGTTGACTGGTGCAACCGTATTGGTCATTGATCATGATGTAGACTTAATCCGCCGGATTTGTAGCGAAACCTTAGTGCTGGATTTTGGCAAGCGCATTGCCTTGGGTGAAACAGACAAGGTCCTGGATGATCCGAAGGTTAAAGCAGCTTATCTTGGTATAGAGGAGCTTAGCTAATGTCACTAGACATTCAGAATATTTCGGTCATGCAGAATGGCAGACAAGTTGTCTCCGGTGCAAGCCTAAGCGTGGAACCGGGACAGGTCACGGCTATCCTTGGTGCAAATGGCGCTGGAAAATCAGAGCTGGTCTTGGCTATTGCTGGGGTACTGCCGGTAACACATGGCGTGATTTCGGTGGATGGTAGTAGCATTAACGGCCTGAGACCCGATGCAATTCGCCGGGCTGGTGTTGCAGTTGTACCTGAAGGGCATCGTGTTCTGACACGTTTGAGTGTTGATGAAAACCTGCGTGTGGCGGCCTCCGAATTGTCTACACGCGATCTAAAAACAGCACTGCATGACACGTATTTGCTGTTCCCTGAACTCGCAGAACGCAAGAACCAGTTGGCAGGTAGTATGTCTGGCGGGCAGCAACAAATGCTGGCGATTGGCCATGCACTGATGATGCGCCCGAAATATTTGCTGATTGATGAAATGTCACTCGGCCTTGCGCCCTTAATAGTCAAACGACTAGTGAAAACGGTTTCAGAATTGGTTAACTTGGGCACAGGGGTTTTACTGGTTGAGCAATTTACTGAAATTGCCTTATCCATCGCGACCTCTGTCACCATTATGCGTACTGGAAAAGTGCAATATAGCGGGAAGGCCACAGACGTTCACAATGATCCTGCCATTCTGGAAAAGGCTTATTTTTGAAGGTGTGATCCAACTTTTGTCTTCAAACGCCCTGAAAGTAATTTGAACTTTCAACGGCTTAACACCCCGATAACAAGCGCCTTATTCTGAACACTGGTACAATAGCAGAAACTTCTGGGTAAAATTGATGCAAAACCCCATTACACAAAGCAACCCAACCCGCATGATTCGCAAAGTGGTGAACATCACCACTAACAAAAATCAAGCTTCTGACTATCATTACTGGATCACTCGTCCCATTCATGAACGATTGGATGCGATTGAAATGCTGCGCCAGTCCTACTTGAGTTTTCGCACTGATGTTCCACAAAGACTTCAAAGAGTTTATCGAGTTACTCAACAAAAACTCGGTTGAATATTTATTAGTGGGCGGCTATGCGCTTGGCATACATGGCTATCCACGTTATACCGGCGATATGGATATTTGGGTTAAGCCGACTTCAGACAATGCTCAAAAAATTCTAACCACATTGCAGGATTTTGGATTTGGCGATTTAGAAATTAAGCAGGATGACTTCACTAAGCTAGGTAATGTGATTCAGTTGGGTTACCCACCTTTGCGTATTGATTTACTAACTCAACCTGATGGCGTCGAATTTGATAGTAGCTATGCACAGCGTCTTGATCTGGCTTACAACGACTTACTAATCCATGTCATTAGCTTGGAAGATTTCAAGAAAAACAAAGCCGCTAGTGGCAGGCCAAAAGATTTGGAAGACCTGAGAAATTTGGAATAATCATCTCACTTCTTAATGAGGATTGAGCTTTATTCATTTCTTCATCCACCCTTTATCCGTTAAACTTTAATCACTCCCTGCTGATTAAAGGCCAAACCCATGATTCAACCTTTCACTTTGGAAGATGGCTCGACGATTTATGTTGAAGTCCAAGATGCTGAACTACCTCAAATTGTTGCACCACAAGCTGACTTGCCCAGCGATCTGCCGCCCGGTGCTGAGCCGACGGGGATTTTCGACAATACGATTATTGGCGTGAAGCTCTTGAAAGAAACTATAAGTGGCACGGCGAAAAGTGTCTTGAATAGTTTTAAGGATTTGCAGCCGGATGAGTGGTCGGTGGAAATGAATATTAGCTTTAAAAGTGAGGCCTCCACGGTTATTCCAGTACTCAGTGGCGAAGGGGAAGGCAGCTTAAAAGTCACGGCGACTTGGAAGAAAAACTCTTAATCCGTTCTTTTAAGTAGGGCTAGCTTATGAGCTTTGCGCAATCGGTCATTCGTGTTTATAACGGCAATCCTACTCAAGGCGGCACGTTTGTAGGCACTGCATTTTTTATTAAACCGCAAGTGCTGTTAAGTGCGAATCATGTATTTAAACTCGACTGCCCGAATGGTGCATTTTTGCAATTGCCTGAAGGTGAAGTTTGGCAAGCGCCTACTTCAGCCATTGAGCATTGCAAAACGAGCTATGGTGAACGCGATATTGCGCTGGTTTATTTGTCGCGTGCGTTTAATGCTTATTGCCCCTTAGTAGCAAAGCGCAACCCTGAATCAGGCGATGCAGTCACCTTATGGGGCTTTTTCGATGCGGTGCAGTCGGTGCACCAGCGCCCTACCCATATTAGTGGCTATGTGGGCGTGCAACATGCGTTTAACTTAAGTGGCAGCATTCCACGCGGTATGAGTGGGGGTGCGGTGCTATTTGAAGATCAACTGATTGGCTTAATTTACGCACGCGATGCGGATAAAAATATTGCCTACTGCATCCCCATCGACGAAATCCGCGCCTGCCTCGGTGAAACCCCACTTGAAGCTCCATCTAACACCAACTACACCGACCTAGAACGTGCCGCCACCGTATTCGTCGGGCGCGAAGCCGAACTCGCGCAACTCAAAGCCGCGTTTTGTAGTGCTAATCAAACCCCTGTCGCCATCACTGCGGTGCAAGGTATGGCGGGTGTGGGCAAGTCATGGTTGGCTGATCATTTTTATGTGACGCACCAAGCGGAATTTGCGGGTGGGTATCAGCGTTTTAGTTTGAATGTGGAAGCGCTGCCGAAAGCTGGTTCATTATTGGGGGAATTGGCGGATCGCTTAAAATTGGCTGCACCGCCTGCGCACTTAGCGGCTTTGGTCGCCAATCGCCTGCGCCAACCGCGTACTTTGTTACATATTGAAAATGTCGATTCCGAAGCAGCCGCTGCGCTAGTGGGAGAGTTTTGTGGAAAGTTGCCCGACTGCCCGATTATTCTCAGCGGACGTATGGAAGGCTTGGGTAAAGCACGACGTTGGCAGCAAATCCCGCTAAAACCCTTTCAGCATCAAGACGCTTTGGCGCAACTCAATTCCGAACTGAAATGTCTACAAGCCAAAGCTATTCCTGATCAAGAAGCACTGCAATTAGTGAAGGTCTTAGGTGGTTTGCCTTTGGCGATTCATTTGGCGGCGGGCTATTTGGCAAAGAGTTATGGGGTGCGCGAGTTTTTGCATGAGCTGAACCTAACTGGTTTCGCCCTCACACCTGAAGACCCCACCGATGATGTCTTTACCCGTGATCGGGCGCGGGCAGTGTTACAGAGCACTTTCCAAATCTCGCTCAAGCTCTTGGCGCAACAAGGACAAAGCAAAGGTTTAACACAAGCCGATCAGACTTTTGCGCATTTGGGCTACGCACCGAGTGCGGGATTTGGTATGAGTATTGCTAGTGCGCTATTGAATTTGGATGAAGACACCAGTCGGGTTTTATTAAGAGCTGCCCATAAATTAGCCCTGATTGATCTACAACAAGCTGAGCCTTTGCGTTGGCAACTACATCCGCTCTTAGCTCACTATCTGCGCCAATTAGCTGCCGAAAATGAAAGCCAAGCAAGATTGAATCAATGGTTTTTAAGTCGCTTACTCGAACCCCAAGAGACTGAGGATAAAGTTGCAGATTATAGCCCTTGGCATGAACTCAATTTGGAGCATGCAGCGCTTGCTGAGTGGTTGGCAGCCTTGCCTAGTGATTTATGTAGCGCGGTGGAACAAGCCGGAACGATTTATGCTCGACAAAATGGGCCTTTTTTAGCATGGACTGAGATGCTACAAGGTGCTTTGCAGGCGGGCGTTTTAGACGATCAACAGCGTTCTAATCTATTATTTACGCTGGCGGATGTGTCTCAACGCAGTGGCAATCTAGATTTAGCCCTAGACAGTGCCAAGCAAAAACAAGCCTTAGATGAGCAACGCGATGAAGAACGCGGGGCCACCTTAGCCAAAGGCCAAATCGCCGACATCCTCCAAGACCGGGGACAGCTCGACGAGGCGCTGCGCATTCGACAACATGAAGAACTCCCCGTCTATGAACGACTCGGTGCGGTGCGTGAAATCGCCATCACCCAAGGCCAAATCGCCGACATCCTCCAAGCCCGCGGACAGCTCGACGAGGCGCTGCGCATTCGTACTCAAGACCAACTCCCCGTCTATGAACGACTCGGCGAGGTGCGCTCTATCGCCATCACCCAAGGCAAAATCGCCGACATTTACTTTGAGCAAGGTAAACACTCTGAAGCAATACGGATTCGAGAAGAGGTTTTACCTATTTACGAAGCATTAGGAGATAAACGCATGCTGCTAGTCGATCAAACTAATCTGGCAATCAGGTATTTACAAACAGGAGCAAACTTTGCAAAAGCTAAACAGCTTCTACACAGCGCCTTAAAATCCGCACATGAAATGCAAATTCCTGAAGCTGGGCAAATTGAAGCGATTTTGGAACAGCTTGGCTGAACCCCTAAAACCAACATCCTCTTGAGCGCAAGGCGCTTTTATTGCACCATGCACGCACCTATAAAAACCAAACAGCGCACCACCAAATCAATCCCAGCCAAGGAGTCAGCCATGCCTCAAGCCCACTACCAAAATTTAGGTGAGGGTATTTATTGCATTGATACGGCCTTGTGTCGCGATGATTTTGCCGCTTGTTATTTGATTGTCGAGGGCGATGCGGCGGCATTTGTCGATAGTGGCACGTATCACAGTGCACCTTTGATGATGCAGGCTTTGGCGGAGCTGGGTTTGCAGCCTGAGCATGTTAAATATGTGATCCCGACCCATGTACACCTTGATCATGCGGGTGGCGCGGGTGAGTTGATGCGCTTGTGCCCGAATGCGACCATGATTGTGCATCCGAAAGGTGCGCCGCATATGATCGACCCTACGAAATTGATTGCGGGTGCAACCGCAGTTTATGGCGCAGACGTATTCGCGCGTGATTATGGAACGCTGACGCCTGTGCCGAAAGAGCGTTTAGTTGCCGCGCCGGATGGCTATGAAATGGATTTGAATGGGCGCACACTCGGTTTTTATGACACCCCTGGCCATGCCAATCATCATGGCGGCATTTTTGATGAGCGCACTGGCTCTTGGTTCACTGGCGATACGTTCGGCATTTCCTACCGCGAATTTGATACTGATCAAGGTGCATGGCTGTTCGCCACCACTACGCCAGTCGCTTTCGACCCTGAAGGCTGGAAAAATACCCTCGTCAAATACGCCAGCAAAAACCCGAAAGCCATGCTGCTCACCCACTATAGCCGTGTGACTGAATTAGATCGTCTGTTCCCAGTGTTGCGCCAAAGCTTGCAAGCTATGGTCGATATCGCTTTAAGCGAAGAGCCCAACCCCGAAGGCCGCCTCGCGCGCATTCAAGGAAAAATCGCGCAAAATCTAGTCGCTAGCGCTCAAGCGCATGGTGTGAGCTTCAGTGAGGAAAAAATCCGCGACTTATTAGCGCTCGACATTGACCTCAACGGGCAAGGTTTAGAAGTCTGGCTGCAACGCCGCGCCAAAGCCGCCTAAATGGATTGGACGCTACAAGCTTGGCTGCTGACCATTGTTGCAGTCACTATCGTCGGCATTTCCAAAGGTGGTTTTGGTGGCGGCTTTGGCATGCTCGCCGTGCCGATTATGGCGCTGGTCATGCCACCGATGCTCGCAGCAGCGATTTTGCTACCCGTGCTTTGCGCAATGGATCTAATGGCGATGCGTGCCTATTGGGGGAAATGGTCGCTAGAACATATCAAAATCACCGTTCCTGCGGCGCTCATTGGCACGATTGCAGGCGCTTTCACCTTCCAATATTTGAATGCTGATCATATTCGCTTTGTGATTGGTTTGATCTCGACCGGCTTTGCTTTAAATAACTGGTTTAAACCCGCCCAGCGCTGGATTAAAAACAAACCTGGGCCGAATGCAGGACGCTTTTGGGGATTCACCTCAGGTTTCACTAGCTTCGTTTCACACACTGGCGGCCCACCTTTAAGCGTCTATCTGCTCCCCCAAAAGCTGGATAAAACTACCCTACAAGCCACTACAGTTTTGTTCTTCACCATTGTGAATTATTTCAAACTAATTCCCTACGCGATGCTCGGCCAATTAAATTTGGCAAATATTAAAATCTCATTGCTGCTCTTGCCCATCGCAGCGCTGGCGATTGGCATTGGCGTATATTTGCATAAACGCGTGTCAGATAAACTGTTTTATCAAATTACGTATATTGTGCTATTTGTCACAGGCTTGAAGTTGATGTATGACGGATTGCAAGGCTTTTAGGAGAAGATTATGCGCTTAGGCACTTGTCGTTATCAAAACCAAAACTATGTGTTTATCGAGCAAGCTGATCACTTAATCTTACCTGCGCTCGACCCTGATTTCGCCCAAGCGGGCTGGCAGGATTTGCAAAGCCTGCTTGAGCAACATACTGATTTTCAGGTAGTTTTAAATCAAACTAGTGCTCGAATGAAAGTCGCTACTAAAGAGGTGCAATGGCTCGCGCCAATCCCGCGCCCGCGCAAAAATGTGATGTGTTTAGGCTTAAATTATTTCGAGCATATTGAAGAAGCTTTGAATTTAAGCGGTAAAACGGCCAAGAAACCGACTTATCCCATTGTATTCACCAAATGCGCCAGCAGCGTGATTGGGCACGAAGCGGAAATTCCTTTTGATCCAGATACTTGCTCTCAGCTCGATTGGGAGTCGGAACTGGGTGTGATTATTGGCAAAGCCGGACGCAAAATCAGCCCCGAAAATGCCCTTGATCATATCTTCGGTTATACCGTGATTAATGATCTGAGCGCGCGCGATATTCAGCTCAACCACAAGCAATATTTCCTCGGCAAAAGTATTGAAGGTGGCTGCCCGATTGGCCCAGTGATTGTCACCAAAGATGAAATCGCTGATCCGCAAAACTTAAAAATCGCTTGCCGTGTGAATGGCGTGACCAAGCAAGATTCCAATACCAGTTATATGTTGTTCAATATCGCCGAAATCATCGCCACTTTATCGCGCGCGATGTCCTTGGAAGTGGGCGATATTATTGCCACCGGAACGCCGAGTGGGGTGGGCTTTGCACGCAATCCGCCGGAATATTTGCATCCCGGCGATGTGGTGGAATGTGAAGTAGAAAAGATTGGCGTGCTGCGTAATCGGATTGGTAGCTAAGCTAGTTTAGGCTAAGCCATCTTTCCATTTGGATGAGGCATGCGAGCCATCACAGAACGGTTTATTAGACGAGTTCCCACAGCGGCATAAGGTCATGCGTTCGCGCACTTCATACGCTTCACCCTTACTGGAAGTGACTTCTACACCGCCTTTTGCCCAAATTGCCGCGCTGCAATGCATTTGTGGATCTTCCAACAGCGATAATTCCGGCGTGTTGGGTTCCTCATTGAGTTGCTTGCTCATATCCACATCCCAAACCTTCAAGCGGCCTGAAGGACAATGGCTGGCTTCGCGCATCGCTAATTTAACGTCGGCAGGAGAATCACTCACCGCCAAATTCCAAATCTGCCCGCGCGCATCACAAAAACGCCCATAAGCACACAGATTTTCTTGGTCAGTAAGCGTCGCCAGTGGGCCATCTTGCCGATCGGCGGCTTGTAAATACGGCTGATTACTCGCAGTTTCTTTGCCATTGAAATGCACTTTGGCGTGGGTTCCATCGCAAAAGGGTTTATGGGCAGAATGCCCACAGCGGCATAGAAAACTGCCTTTGGGGTCGAGTTGGAAAGTTTTGCCATCGGTGTAATCCCATGACTCACCTTCGGCATTGGCGGTAATGGTTTTGATGGTGATTGAATCCGCGCCCGTGACTTGATAGGGGCCATTTTCAGTGACTTGAATCGCGATTTTATCCGACATAAGGCTTGAACTCCTGGGTGGGTGACGTGCCTAGCAGCACGCTCTGCCTAAAAGGCATTCAATGACTATAGTAGGCTGTGGCTATTTTGATGGCCTCTAGCAGTAAATTAATCCTACCAATGGGGTCGATTCTGACTCGGCCCGTCCGCATGTCGGCTTAGGTAATCGCGTAAGTGCTTAATAAAATAGGTTACTTTGGCAGAGAGATTTAAGCGTTCTAAATACACCGCATAAATATCAGCAGGCAAGGTTTCATAATCGCTCAGCACTTGCACTAGCCTGCCGCTGCGTAGGTATTTGGCGACATCCCATTCCGCCCGCATCAAAATACCGTGCCCATCTAAAGCCCAATTCAACGCGACTTCGCCATCATTGGTACTCAATTTGCCATGCACTTTAATGGTTTCGGTTTGCTGCTCGCGACTTAAACGCCAATTGCCATACGCGGCGTCGTTTTGGCGAATGATAATGCAATGATGCTGGGTGAGATCATGCGGGATTTTAGGTTGGCCAGCACTGCGTAAATACGCAGGTGAAGCAACCAATAAACGTCGATTCGATGCAATTTTTTTAGCAATCAAACGCGAGTCCGGCAAATCACCAAAGCGAATCGACACGTCAATCGCATCATCCGGCAAATGAATCGGGCGATCCGTGAGCTGCAATTGCACTTCAACCTCAGGATAAGCTTTATTAAATAAAGAGATAGCAGGACCAATATAAGAACGCCCAAACCCTAGCGGCGCATTGACTCTTAGCAAACCTTTTGGCGCAGCTCGACTGCTGGAAACCAAGCGCTCCATTTCATCAATGTCGCCTAAGATGCGCAGCGCATTTTCATAATACACCTCACCTTCATTGGTAAGGCTGATTTTACGCGTGGTTCGATTCAGCAAGCGCACCCCCAAGCGCTCCTCCAGCTGAGCAAGCCGTCGGGAGACAGCAGGTGGCGTCAAGTTTAGCTCGCGCGCGGTGGAGGCGAGACTGCCTTGTTTCACCAACTGACAAAAGAAAGCTAATTCAGAGTCTGAGTTCATTCGTAAGTTTTTTGCAATAATGTTTTAACTTTACAGCGTTTCTGCGTTTTTACAAAGATTTTAAGCTCTCTCCACGCTACACCACACGCTGAAGACGGTGCTAGCGGCAACTATCTATCACCGTTCAAATCAGGAGGAGAGTCCTATGGAACTGGATCTAGAAAAACGCACGATACGCAGTATTACGTGGCGCATTGTGCCTTTCATTATGCTGTTGTATTTCATTGCTTATATCGACCGCGTGAATATTGGTTTTGCTGCCATGACCATGAAGGACGATTTAGGTTTTACCGCTTCGATCTTAGGGTTTGGCGCGGGGATTTTCTTCTGGGGCTACTTCATGTTTGAAGTGCCATCCAACATTATTCTGCACAAAGTCGGCGCACGCATTTGGATTGCGCGGGTGATGGTGACGTGGGGGATTATTTCCGCAGGCATGGCCTTTGTCGAAGGCACGACCAGTTTTTATGTGATGCGCTTTTTACTCGGTGCGGCGGAAGCGGGCTTCTTCCCCGGCATTATTCTGTATCTGAGTTACTGGTTTCCAGCGCGGCATCGGGCGGGAATTACTGCGTTCTTTATGGCGGCTGTACCGATTTCCACCGCAATCGGTTCACCCTTATCGGCAGCACTGTTGCAGATGGATGGCATTATGAATCTGCACGGTTGGCAGTGGATGTTCATCTTAGAAGCGATTCCGGCGCTGATTCTGGGTGTGGTAGTACTGTTTTATATGACCGACAAACCCGAACAAGCCAAATGGCTCAAAGACGATGAGCGCACTTGGTTAGTCAAGGAAATGAACGAGGAAAATTCGCGCAAAGCCAGCACCGCCAAACATAGCATCCTCAGTGGTTTGACTAATCCTCGTGTGTTGACGCTGGCCTTTGTTTATTTCGGTACGTCAGCAGGTCTTTACACCCTCGGTATCTGGGCGCCACAAATTATTAAGCAATTGGGTATGTCGACCATGACGGTGGGCTTTTTGAATGCGATTCCGCCGATTGTGTCGGTAGTTGCGATGGTGTTGTGGTCACAGCACTCGGATAAAACGGGCGAACGGACTTGGCATGTGGCGATTGCCTGTATGGCGGCCTCGATTGGTCTGGTGATTGCGGCGGGCGCGAATAGTGTGGTCGGTTTAATTGCGGCACTGACTTTGGTCAATGTCGGGATTAGCTGTGCCAAACCTCCACTTTGGAGCATGCCCACTATGTTCTTGTCTGGCGCTGGTGCTGCCACCGGGATTGCGGCGATTAACTCCATCGGCAATTTGGGCGGCTTTGCTGGCCCCGCGATGATTGGTTGGGTCAAAGATCAAACGGGTAGTTTTGCAGGTGGCTTGTATTTCGTCGCTGGCTTATTAGTGCTCTCAGCAGTGCTTACCCTAATCCTAGCTCGCACCCAAAAACCCCAAGATGTGAACGCTGACGCTCCAGCCGCCGCTCACTAATTTCACCACTTATTAGAGTAACTCATTATGGATAAGGCAGTCGCTGCTCAGTCTCTGACGGACACTATGGCTAAATTCACCTCTTATATCGGCAAGCGTTTGCCCACCGATGTGAAAATTAAATTAGCCGAATTACGCACCATGGAAACTAACCCCCTTGCTAAGTCGATTTATGACTCGATGGCGAGTAATCAGGAAGCCGCCGATAAGCTCAATCGCCCCAGTTGCCAAGACACCGGAGTGATTCAGTATTTCGTGGAAGCAGGTGCTAATTTCCCACTATTGGGCGAATTGGAAGAAATTCTGCAAGACGCTACCGCAGGTGCTACTAAAATGGGGCCATTGCGCCACAATGCGGTCGAGACGTTTGACGAGAAAAACACCGGAACCAATACCGGAACGCAAATTCCGTGGCTGGATTGGCGCATTGTGCCGGAAAAGGATAGCTGCACCATTGATGTGTATATGGCAGGTGGCGGTTGTACTTTACCCGGTGCGGCTAAAGTCCTAATGCCGGGTCAAGGTTACGAAGGAGTGGCGGAATTTGTAATGGATGTAATTACCGAGCGCGGGGTGAATGCTTGCCCGCCGCTGTTGGTCGGTGTTGGGGTTTCGACCTCGGTAGAAACAGCGGCACGTTTATCCAAGCTTGCGATTATGCGCCCCGTCGATTCCAAAAGTAGCAATCCCCGCGCCGCTCTAATGGAGGAATTGCTAGAGCAAGGCTTAAATGAAATTGGCATTGGCCCGCAAGGTTTGACCGGCAATAACAGTGTGATGGGCGTAAATATCGAATCCTCGGCACGGCATCCATCCACGATTGGGGTGGCGGTAAATACCGGATGCTGGGCGCATCGACGCGGCAAAATTCGCATTAATGCCGATATGTCTTATGAGATTCTGTCCCACGAAGGAGTGGTGCTATGAAAAAGATTCTAACCACGCCGATTAGGGATGAAGATTTAGCTGATCTGAATGTGGGTGATGTGGTGTATCTCACCGGACGTTTAGTGACTTGCCGCGATGTGGCGCACCGCCGCTTGATTGAGCAAGGGCGCGAATTACCCGTGAATTTGGAAGGTGGCGCGATTTTCCACGCCGGGCCGATTGTGCGTAAAAAGGACGATGGCAGTTACGAAATGGTGTCGATTGGCCCGACTACCAGCATGCGCATGGAAAAATTCGAGCGCGAATTCATTAAACAAACAGGTGTAAAACTGATTGTCGGCAAAGGCGGCATGGGGCCAGAAACTGCGGCAGGATGCCAAGAGCATAAAGCAGTGCATGCGATTTTTCCGGGCGGTTGTGCGGTGTTAGCCGCGACCAAAGTCGAAGAAATCGAAGGTTATGAATGGCAAGATTTAGGTATGCCAGAAACACTGTGGATTAATCGAGTGCGGGAATTTGGCCCCTTGATTATCTCAATTGACACCAAAGGCAATAACCTGATTTCGCAAAATAAGGAGGTGTTTCAAGAGAAGAAAAAGCCGATTCTGGAGAGAATCAGTAAGCAGTTGAGTTTTATTCGCTAAGCAAGCAATTGGGCAGTATTACTACTGCCCTTCTCAAAACCTCAACGCATCGACGCCAAGCGATCCAAAGCCCGATACGATAATGCCTCAGACAAATGTTTAGTCTGAATCGCCTCGCTTTCCGCCAAATCGGCAATGGTTCGCGCCACTTTCAAAATTCGGTGATAAGCTCGCGCTGACAGCTTAAATTGCTCCATCGCATGACTTAGTAAATTCTGATCTTTTTTGCTCAAGGCACAATGCGCATCGACTTCTGAGCCAGAAAGCTGATTGTTAATTTTTTGCTGGCGCTGCTGTTGGCGTCCACGCGCCCGCTCAACCCGAATGCGCACTTCAGCGCTACCCTCTCCCACTACTAAAGACTGCAAATCTTCTTGTTTGACGCGCGGCACATCGACTTGTAAATCAATCCGATCTAAAAATGGCGCAGAAATGCGTGCACGATGACGTTTTTGCTGTTCAGGCGTGCATTCACAATTGGCCTGAAAATCACAAGCACGCCCTTGTGGGCAAGGATTCATCGCCGCAACTAATTGAAACTGCGCTGGATAAGTGGCTTGGCGTGCGGCACGCGATAAAGTGATTTTGCCCGTTTCCAAAGGCTCGCGCAGGGTGTCTAAAGCTTTGCGGTCAAACTCGGTGAGTTCATCCAAAAATAAAACTCCGTGATGCGCGAGCGAAATTTCCCCAGGCAATACTTGTGAACCCCCACCGACCAGCGCAACTCCCGACGAAGTGTGATGCGGCTCACGCATCGGGCGTTGTCCCCATTGCTGTAAATCAAAACCTTGATGACTGATGGAGGCAATTGTGGCGGACTCCAAGGCTTCTTGCTCGCTTAGATCGGGTAAAATCGTCACTAAGCGACTTGCGAGCATGGTTTTACCCGTTCCGGGTGGGCCAACCATTAATAGATTATGCCCACCTGCTGCGGCGATTTCTAAGGCGCGGCGTGCTTGGAATTGCCCTTTTACGTCGCGTAAGTCCATTGAGTAACGCTGGGACTGTGCTTGAATTTCCTGCTCCCAACGCGGTAACTGCTCACCACCTTGTAAATGCTTCACTACTTCTTGCAAGCTGCGCGCAGGATAAACCTTCAAACCTTTAATCAAGCAAGCTTCGTCGGCATTATCCAAAGGCAGTATTAACTTACGACGCATGCTATGGGCATTCACAGCGGTGGGTAATACACCACGCACGCCACGCAAATGTCCACCTAAAGACAGTTCGCCTAAAAATTCGTAGCCCGTTAATTGATCCTGTGGAATTTGCTCGCTCGCTGCCAAAATACCTAAAGCAATTGGCAAATCGAAACGCCCACCATCTTTCGGAATATCGGCAGGCGCTAAATTCACGGTGATTCGTTTTACCGGAAAATTTAAACCTGAATTAATAATCGCAGCACGCACCCGATCACGGCTTTCTTTCACCGCAGTCTCTGGCAGGCCGACAATAGAAAATCCAGGCAGGCCATTAGCTAAATGCACTTCTACGCTAACTAAAGGGGAATCAAGGCCAGCATTGCTGCGGCTATATACAATCGCGAGACTCATGGGGTTATTTTTATTATTGTTATTAATGCAAGGAAAAATTCTGCGCTGCCTGAGTTTTAAACTCAAGGCTACTGCGATAAAAGGCTAAATGCCTGTTATCCAGGCATTCGTTGGCCTTATTTATCGAGCTGGCTTAGCAGCGCGTTCATTATTGACTAACTTTTCTTGAATGGTGCGATCGGCCCAGCGCAATAAAGTTAATAATTGGCGGCGCTCATTGCTTTGTAGCCCGTTATGACGGAAGCGTGCCTCAATGGCTTTAATGCGATTTTGTTGATTAATTAAAACTAGCCGCTCTTGTGAGCTTAAAGCGCCTGTGCGGCAGCCCTCCTCAATTTTTCTGGCATGTTCGGCTTGGATAGCATTGATACTGCTTTTAAGTGCAATAGGTGAAGCCTGTGCTAATGAGCTTGTCAGCATTAAGCTCCAAAGAAGACCGCCCAAGATAGTTTTGTTATTCATGTTATGCTCCTTAGATTAGTTGTTGCCCTAAAGTGAACTTTTCCCCGTTCACTGCTTAATAAGACGCCATGACAAAAAGAAGCGTTTGAACCTTAACCATTAATTCATTTTATTTTCACATTTCATCCTGGATTTATGCCCAGTCGGTCTAAATGTGAATTAACCCAGCAAATCCTCCTGCTATAAAACCGGTATGAAGCTGCTAAATTCCCGCCCAATCATTTACTTTACTATTGGCTTACTGATCGGAGGCAGCCTTGGCTATCTGTTTGAATCCACTGATAAGTATAGTGCAGGGTTTGAAGTTCAGCAGTTTGAGCAATTGTTAAATTTATTGCTGCATTTGACTATTTGGGGCGTGATATTAGGGGGGCTGACTATTCTGCTGAGCCGAGGGATTGCAGTCGTTTTTTTAGATCAAGCTAAAAAGCCACCCAGTCGATAGAACGCCTTTGGCAAGTCTTGTAGCTGAAAAATCGATTAAAGCTATTTATAAAAAAGCCTCGCTAAATAGAGAGGCTTTTTATTGAGCAACTTAACTAAAGCTAAGCTTTATTGTTGACAACCTGCCCACCAGCAAGGGCGGCTACGAATAAAGTTTAGGATAGCCTGATGTTTATAAGCTTGGCCTAAAGGTTGGGTAATATACTCTTTGCTACCCCATGAACCATAACGACGATAGGTGCGTGGTGAGGAGTAATGCGCAAACAAAGTACCCCCTTCACGCTTCCAGCCTTCTAGGAATTGTGTATATAAAGCACCCATGCGTGGATGACGATTGGCTTGATACAACAAGGGATTAGGCATTTGCATATCGTGCGTGGTTTTAAAGTCGACTAAACCTTGTCCGCCTTCATAGGCGATTAGCGGTAAGCCATACTTATCTGCAACTACCTTTTGCTTACGAATAAAAGCTAAGACATTGTTAATCGAGTAACGATATTGGTCATCCGTCATCAGCTTGAAGGTTTCGTCTAAATTACGTACCAACTGAATGGATTGATGATCCCCAAAGAAATAAGGTGCAATCGCAAAGGCATCGGCTGATTTATAAGCGTCTTTATGCCCCATGACGATCTGCGCAACTTCTTCATTAATTGTCCAGCCTGACAAAATTCGGACTAAACGCTGAGAACCACCGAATACTTGCTCCCAAATACGGAAAATCTCTACCGAGCGCTCTGAGTAATAACGATAGCCTGCACGATTCTTGTTGGTATCTAAACGGCGTGCCATGCCCATGTCGCGGACATAATTGCCTTGAAGGAAAATGAAGTTCCACGTTTCATTGCTGTATTCAACATGCGGCTTCAAATTCGGACGCAAGCGTTGTTTCACTAGCTGTGCAAATTGAGTCACATAGTTATTGTCAGCGGCATGATGCAACGTGAACCAAGGATGGGCATTGAGACGGTTAGCTAATTCAACCTGAATCTCAATCGGCACACCTCGATTCGTTTGACTGCCACCCCAAGTAGCATCGGTGACTTTTTGGCGTTGGTTCCATGAACTTTGCGGGTTATTACTAACGCCGCTCATATTCATAAAGCGAATCGTTTTAAAATCCTTCATGTAATCCAAATAATCTGGATTAAAAATTTGCTGTTCGTAATTTTCCACAAAGGCTTGATAGTTACCGGGGCAAGCATTCGCATTGGGCACACGTTTGAAAGGGTTATTGGTGCAAACTCCATCCGGCGGCAAAATTCGAATATTGCGGATATAGTTGTTAGGGCTGGATTCAAGAATACGCAAAGTAGCATCAAATTTATTATCGCTACCGGCATACAAATCAATCGTATCTTGGCCTTGAGCACTTTCAACTATCTTCGCATCACCACCGTACTGTATTTTCCCCTGCCCGTCATACAGTACCGTATAGCGCCCACCGGGTATCGCTTGTGCGGGTAAATTACTGACGAAGCGTGTGCCTGCAATCTGTCCATTTAACCGTGCAGGCCAACCATTACCATCTAGTTGCACATTCGCACCGGTCAACCAAGGGCGAGCATCTTCGAAAGGTAAAGCCGCACGAAACAGATCAATGAAAGGCACACTGGAATCATCTTCCGTGAGTTCATTGGTATTGCTTGCCAATGGGGAGCTTTGATTATTCGCCAGCGCGAATGGTGCGCTCAAAGCGACACAAACTGCCGCCACGCTTAGCCCTATATGTTTCAACAGTAATGACATTAGCCTTATATCCTCATGCTTTTAGTTCATTCAGGTGGCACTAAGCCTAGCGTCTTGAGCGGCTCTTATAAAGTAGTGTATGACTAAATGTGTTGTTTTTTGCATAAAAGTGCTATTTAAACCAGTTTACCTAAGCTTCGTGCAAGCATTACAATGTTGCCCCCAACTAAAAATTTAGATTTTATCTCAACTTACTGGAGTCCACCGTGGCTATCGAACGTACCATCTCTATTATTAAGCCTGATGCAGTTGCTAAAAATGTCATCGGCCAAATTTATTCACGCTTTGAAAATGCTGGCCTGCAACTCATCGCTGCCCGCATGATTCATCTGAGCCAAGCGCAAGCTGAAGGCTTTTATGCTGTTCACAAAGAGCGTCCTTTCTTCAAAGACTTAGTCAGCTTCATGACTTCAGGCCCTGTGATGGTACAAGTTTTAGAAGGCGAAAATGCAGTGGCGAAAAATCGCGAACTGATGGGCGCTACTAATCCTAAGAATGCTGACAAAGGCACCATCCGTGCTGATTTCGCGGATAGCATCGACGAAAATGCAGTGCATGGTTCAGATAGTTTAGAAAATGCAGCGATTGAAATTGCTTATTTCTTCGGTAAAGACGGCGATCTTTGCCCACGTACTCGTTAAACACTCAGTATTGAGTAAGGCCAAGGTCATCTGTGTCGGACAGTAACACTAAAGTAAACCTATTAGATTTCAGCCATGAGGCGATGAAAGAGTGGTTCGCCAGTACTGGTGAGAAGCCCTTCCGTGCCACGCAAGTAATTAAATGGTTGCATCAAATGGGGGTGGATGATGTCGCACAGATGACCAACCTCAGCAAGCCTTTGCGTGCTTTCCTACAAGAACATGCTGAAATTCGCGCTCCTGAAATTGTCATGGAGCAACAATCCGCCGATGGTACTTGTAAATGGGTGCTGCGCTTAGCGGATGGGAATGCGATTGAAACCGTCTTCATTCCTGAAGAAGATCGCGGTACTTTATGTGTATCCTCCCAAGTCGGCTGTGCTTTGGATTGCACTTTCTGTTCAACCGCCCGTCAAGGTTTTAACCGTAATCTAACCGTTGCGGAAATTATTGGCCAGCTGTGGATAGCCAAACGTACTTTGCAGAAAGATCCGAAGGGCGAGCGTGCAGTTACCAATGTAGTAATGATGGGCATGGGTGAGCCTTTGCTCAATTTCGAGCCAGTGGTCTCAGCTTTACGTTTAATGCTAGACGACAATGCTTATGGCTTAAGTCGTCGACGCGTAACCGTCAGCACTTCTGGCGTGCTACCTGCCATGAGTCGCTTAGCCGATACCTTAGATGTCTCCTTAGCAGTCTCCCTGCATGCACCGAATGATGAATTGCGTAATCGCTTAGTCCCACTAAATCGCAAATATCCGATTAAGGATTTATTAGCCGCCTGCCAAAGCTTTCTGGATAAAAAAGACACCCAGCGTAAACATATTACCTGGGAATATGTGATGCTGGATGGGGTGAATGATAGCGAGCAGCATGCGCGTGAATTAGCGATTTTGTTACAGGGAATTCCTTCAAAAATCAATTTGATCCCCTTCAACCCCTTTCCAGATACTCGCTATAAACGTTCTAGTAACAATCGTATCTATCGCTTCCGCGACATCCTACAAGACTCCGGTTATACTGTGATGACAAGAAAAACGCGTGGCGATGACATTGATGCAGCGTGTGGTCAGTTAGCAGGGGAAGTCAACGACCGCAGCCGTAGAGAGATTCATTTCGCCCGGATTGAACAAGGGCATTAAGGGCATATAAGAATTTATGAGAATAACAACTAAATCACTAGCCATCCTGTTGCTAGCTGTTTCCTTATCGGCTTGTACTAATACAGCGAAAGGTCCCAGCAAAAAAGAAACTGCTGAATACTATTCACAATTAGGCGCGGGCTATTTGCAGAAAGGCCGTCTCGAACTGGCACAAGAAAATCTGGCCAAAGCGCTTAAGATTAATCCTAACTCGAAAGATGGCTTACATTACTCTGCCCTATTGCAAGAGCGTTTAGGCGATATGCAAAAAGCAGATGTACTGTTCAAACGTGCCATGCAGTTAGATAGTAAAAATCCAGAATTATTAAACAACTATGGTTCGCACTTGTGCAAACAAGGTAAGTATAAGTCTGCAGTCTCTGCTTTTATGGCTGCCATCAAAGATCCTTTATATCAAACGCCTGAGTTTGCTTACACGAATGCAGGGATTTGCCTGCAAAAGGCCAAAGTTCCGCAACAAGCAGAAGGCTATTATCGCAAAGCTTTAGAGCGTGACCCCAACTTCCCACTCGCCTTATATCAAATGGCTGAATTAGAATATGCTCGGGGTGAAAATGCCAAGGCACAAGCCTTCCTTTATCGGTATAATGAGCGCGCTCAGAGCACAGCAGAAACCCTGCTATTATGTTATAAGATCAATCGGGCATTAAATGATTCAACAGCCTCGGAACAATGCGCCTCTAACCTCATGGCTCAGTTCCCTAATAGCGTTGAAGCCAAACAGATTAACTGAAACCTGACATTAAGTATTTGGAGTGGGGCGTGACGGACACTAACGCAGACATGGATGTAAAACCGGAAGAGCAGCCTATTGTTGTTGAAAAACGTGATGATGGCATTGTACGTCCGGGCGATCTTTCCGCCAAACTGCAAGCTTGCCGCGAGCGAGCTGAGTTAGATCAAGAGCAAGCAGCGGTTGCAATGCGCTTATCGCCAGCAATGATTAAAGCCTTAGAGAGTGAAAACTTTGCTGAATTGCCTGACCCACCCTATGTGCGCGGCTATTTACGCAGCTATTCACGTCTCGATGAAAGCGATCCTCAGGATTTGATTCGTACTTACGAACTATTGCGTGGCGCTGATCCTGACTCCTTAACAACACCCTTACCCACCACTTTAACTCGGGTTCATAAGCCGACTATTTCCCCGACTACAGTACGTATGCTGGGTTTGGTGGCTTTGGTGGTTTTCTTGGGCATTTTGTCCATGATCCCGGGGATTAACCATTGGGTGCGCAACACATGGCAATCGTTTGCTGCAGCTCAGCCAGGTTCTACGCCGACTTTAACAGCTACTCAAAAACCAGTGGCTACCAGTACTACCACGCCAGCTACGGGTACCAGTACCAATTTAACAGCGTCTGAACCAGCGCCGACTACCTCACCAGCCATTGCTAGCACTACCCAAGATAGCCCTGCAACGCTAACCGGCTCGGAAGCGGTACAGCCGGTAGCACCAGTAACAGCCACTGATCCTTTAGCGAGTGCAACGACTCCAACAACCTTAGGCTTGGCTACTCCATCAGCTGCAACTACAACGACTACAGCAACGACGACTGATCCTGCTGCAAATCCAAGCACGACTACGCCAACCATAGCTACCACGCCAGCAGACCCAAGCATAGCGGCAACAAGTGGCACCGATCCTGCTGCTGCAACTGCTTTAACAAGTGGCACAACCACACCGGGAACTGCGACTACCACGGATCCTGCTGCTACCACCGCAGCGGTAGATCCGAATAAACCAGCGGATGCCACGGCGACCACGCAACAGCCGATTGATGGTGAAGTGATGGTACGGATGGAATTCACTCAAGAAGTGTGGATGCAGGTAAAAGATGGTAGCAATAAGTCTATTTTTGAATCTTTGAATTCACCTAATACGTGGAAACAATTCAAAACCCGCACTCCATTAACTTTTAAAATTGGGAATGCGCCGGGTGTGAAATTGTATTTGAATGGTCAAGCTTATGATCATGCCAAATATACTCGCGGCAGCGTAGCACGCTTTACAGTGAACTGACTCATGGCAAAAACCATTCAATCCATTCGTGGGATGCATGACATCCTGCCCGAGCAATCTGCAGCATGGCAGTATTTAGAAGCGACTGTGCGCCAATTGCTGGCTCGGTATGGCTACCGCGAAATGCGCACACCGATTCTTGAGGTGACCGAATTATTTAAGCGCGCCGTGGGTGAAGTGACCGATATTGTGGAAAAGGAAATGTATACTTTTGCAGATCGCAATGGTGACAGCCTTTGCTTGCGTCCTGAAGGTACTGCAAGCTGTGTCCGGGCGGGGATTGAACATGGGTTACTGTATAACCAACAGCAACGTATTTGGTATACCGGCCCGATGTTTCGCCATGAGCGTCCCCAAAAAGGGCGCTATCGACAATTCCATCAAGTTGGTGTAGAGACCTTTGGAATTAATGGCCCGGATATTGATGCTGAACTCATTGCGCTTAGCGCTCGTCTTTGGCAAGAACTGGGCTTGAAGAATGTACGCTTAGAATTAAATTCCTTGGGTACACCCGCTTCGCGGGCGGTCTATCGTGAAAAGCTAATTGAATATTTCTCAGCGCACTTAGATGTTTTAGACGAAGAAGCTAAGCAGCGTTTGCATACGAATCCGATGCGGATTCTGGATACCAAAAATCCAGCAACGCGCCCGATTGCAGATGCAGCACCTAGCTTGCATGAATATTTAGATGCTGAATCTAAGCAGCATTTTGAACAACTCTGCAACCTGTTGAATGACATGGGTATTCAGTATGTAATCAACCCGCGCTTAGTACGTGGTTTAGATTATTATACGCGCACTGTGTTTGAATGGATTACCGAAGAACTCGGCTCACAGGGTACTATTTGCGCGGGTGGCCATTACGATGGCTTAGTCAGCCAACTCGGTGGGCATGATACACCTGCTTGTGGCTTTGCGATGGGTATGGAGCGCTTGCTAGAACTGATGCAAGTTCAAGAGCAAGCCTTAAACTCAGCCGCACCGGATGTTTACCTAGTGCTAGCGGGTGAGCAAGCCACCCAAACGGGCATGGTGCTAGCCGAACGCCTGCGTACTGAGCTACCGACACTCAAGCTGCAAGTAAATACTGGCGGTGGTGGCATGAAAGCACAGATGAAGCGCGCGGATAAATCCGGTGCTCGTTATGCTTTGATTTTGGGTGAACACGAATTAGCGGCGGGTGAAATTGGCTTTAAACCCATGCAAGATGCAGAAGCTCAGCAATTAAGCTTCAAGCTTGCTGAACTCAGTCAGCAGCTGGCAGCCCAGTTGCAGTAATGATTAAACCTTGAAAAATTAAGATAAGAAGCAGGACGTAAGGGGCCTAACCATGATTGATTATAATAAAACCGACGAAGAACAAGCCGAGGATATTAAAGCCTGGTGGAAAGAGAATGGCATTTCTGTCGTCGCGGGTATCGCTTTAGCCATTGCTGCTTTATTCGGCTGGGAATATTGGCAAAAGCATCAAATTAAACAAATGGAAGGTGCTTCCACGCTGTATAGCGAAGCTCAAACTGCTATGGATGACACCATCGCTACGCTAAAAACTCAAGAGCTGCAAGACCAATATACCAAGTCGCCTTATGCAGCCCTAGCTTCCTTAGAGACGGCAAAAAAGCATGCAGAAAAAGGCGAATATGAGCCGGCCGCCGCCGCTTTAAATTGGGTGATTAGCAATACTCAAGATGTTGACTTAAAAAATGTTGCCTCAGTGCGCTTAGCGCGTGTACAAGCTTCAGCAGGGAAATATGATGAAGCGCTGCAATTGGCTAGCCAAACTTATGGCGCTTCTTATGAGTCGGTCTTAGAAGAGCTGAAAGGCGATATTTACAGCGCGCAAAACAAGATTGAGGATGCGCGTAAAGCCTATGAACGTGCTATTCTGGCTGCCAAAACTAGTTCTACTGAACTGATCAAAATTAAGCTTGATAATCTAGGTAAGGGAGCCTGAGTGCATCCATGAGATCTTTAGCCACTGTTATTACGAGTCTGTTGTTAGCCGCAAGCTTAAGCGCTTGTAGTAGCCTTTCCAGTGTGATGCCTGCTAAAGATGCCAATCCTCCTAAAGAACTCAAAGCAATTCAAGCAACGGCTAATGCGCAAACCCTCTGGAAAGTCAGCACCGGCAATAGTGATAAAGCCTATGTGCGCTTATATCCTTATGTGGATGAGGCTGCGGTCGTGGTTGCTGGCGGTGGTTCAGCGAGCGCTTGGGACAAGCGCACTGGTGCTGCACTTTGGAACACACCGATTAGTGAAGAGATTACCGGCGGCGTCAATGGTGGCGAAGGCTTAGTTTTTGTCGGTACTAGTGAAGGTAGCGCGATTGCCCTTGATCGCCAAACAGGCAAAATCCGCTGGATTGAGCACTTAAATAGTGAAATTCTGTCGGTTTCTGCAGCGAGCAAAGGTCGTGTGGTATTCCGCACAGGTGATGGGCAACTGACGGGCTTATCTACCCAAACTGGCGAAGTAGTTTGGCAGCAAATTCGTCCGACGCCTGAGTTTTCACTACGCGGCGCGGGTGCACCTTTAGTAGTAGGTAGCGCGATCATTACAGGTTTCGACAATGGCACGGTAACTGCCTTCGATTTAGAAACAGGTACTGGTTTGTGGGAAGCCATTTTATCAGTACCACGGGGTCGGAATGAGTTAGATAAGATCACTGATGTGGATGGCCGCCTTAAACAAGTAGGCTCGGCTATCTTTGCTGCTAGCTATAATGGGCAGATTGCAGGGATTCGTTTACAAGATGGTGCTTTAGGTTGGTCACAGCCCTATTCCAGTTATGTTGGGGTAGATGCTGATGCTAATGGCCTATATAGCGCTGATGTAGAAGGAAATGTTTGGAAAGTCAATCCACAAACAGGCGTACCTATTTGGAAAATGGATGATCTACAACGCCGCATTCCCACCGCACCCACTTTAGTGAGCAATTATATCGTAGTCGGCGATCACGCCGGTTACTTACATTGGATTAACACCAGCAATGGTCAAACTGTAGCACGGCTACAAGGCGATACCGCTGGATATACTGTTCCGCCGGTCAGTGATGGTCAGGTGATTTATACTTTCGGTAAGAGTGGCGTATTAGCGGCTCATGCCCTGCAATGATGATGAATGAATGAGACCGGTTTTTGCTCTTGTCGGACGCCCCAATGTGGGCAAGTCTACCCTTTTTAATCGATTGACTCGCTCACGCGATGCTTTAGTTGCTGACTTTCCTGGTTTAACTCGTGATCGTAAATACGGCACTGGTGAGATGTTTGATCGTGATTATCTAGTGATTGATACCGGCGGTTTAAGCGGCGAAGAGGAAGGCATTGACCAGTACATGGCGCGCCAAACTTTAGCAGCCGTCGCGGAAGCCGATGCGATGATGTTCATTGTCGATGGCAAGGAAGGCTTAAATGCAGGCGATGAATATATTGCCCAACAACTGCGCGAAACCGGCAAACCTGTCTTTCTGATCATTAACAAAACCGATCGGGTTGACCCTGACCAAGCTGCTGCCGACTTCTACGGCTTAGGCTTCGCAGAAGTGTATAGCATCGCAGCTGTACATGGCCGTGGCGTTACCTCCATGATGGATGACATTTTAGGCCAATTCCCAGCGGATGAACCGAGTGAAATACTTGAAGGTGAGGAAGGCGCGGATCAATCCATTCGGATTGCCTTCGTCGGCCGCCCGAATGTGGGCAAATCCACCTTGGTTAATCGTATTCTCGGCGAAGAACGCGTGATTGCCTTTGATGAGCCGGGTACGACTCGTGACAGTATCTTCATTCCGTTTGAGCGGGATGGTAAGCAATATACGCTGATTGATACTGCCGGTGTACGCCGCCGCAGTCGCGTGAATGAAACGGTTGAAAAATTCAGTATCATCAAAACTTTAGACGCGATTCGTGAAGCGCATGTCATCATTATGTTAGTCGATGCACATGACAGCATTACCGACCAAGATGCGCATTTATTAGGCTTGGTTTTAGATGCAGGCAAAGCTTTAGTCATCGCAATTAATAAATGGGATGGCCTACAAAGTGATGAGCGTGACCGTATTAAGGATCAGCTTGAAGTTAAACTGCCGTTCTTAGATTTCGCAGAGAAGCACTTCATTTCTGCCTTGCATGGTACAGGAGTCGGCCTGCTGTATAAGTCGATTCATGCGGCTTACGATTCGGCGATGCTGAAAGTACCCACCTCGCGCCTCACTCGGATTTTAGAGAATGCAGTACAAATGCATCAGCCGCCGATGATCAGTGGGCGACGGATTAAACTGCGTTATGCTCACCAAGGTGGCAGTAATCCGTTCTTAATTGTGATTCATGGTAATCAGACTGATAAAGTCCCGCCCGCTTATGAACGTTATCTGATTAATTATTTCCATAAAACTTTGAAGCTAAGCGGTACTCAAGTCAAACTAGAGTTTAAGACTGGCGAAAATCCATTCGAGGGTAAGCGTAATAATTTAACACCTCGGCAAATTTATAAGAAAAAGCGCTTAATAAAATTTTCCTCAGGGAAAAAATAACCGTCATCACACGGGGGCTGTGTGGAATATACAACGAACTTGCTGCAAGGCATCCTTTTGCTATTGGTTATGTCAGTAGCAGCCGTTGCTGCGTTTCGTACTTTTAAACTCCCTCCTATTCTTGGCTACTTATTGGTTGGCGCTTTAAGCAGCGAAAATGCTTTAGGTTGGCTGCCTGAAAATCACTCCATCGAATTTATGGCTGAGGTCGGTGTGGTTTTCCTCCTGTTTGCGATTGGCCTTGAATTTTCGGTCAGCCAATTCATGGCGATGCGCCGTACTGTCTTGGGCTTAGGCGGCTTGCAAATGCTGCTGTCGACCTTGGTCGGCTTTATTCTATTAAATTACCTAAATGTTAGCTGGCAAGGCGCTCTGATTGCTGCGGGTGCTATGGCACTCTCCTCCACCGCAATTGTAGTCAAACAGCTCACTGATCAGGGCGAAATGCATGAGCGGCATGGTCAATTAGCGCTGGGTATTTTGCTATTTCAAGATATAGCGGTTGTCCCGTTCTTAATCGCGATTCCTTTGCTGAGCGGCAATACCAGTACTGACCCAGATTTTATAGTAATGGGGATGCAGGCATTTGGCAATTTGCTGGTATTAGCGCTCATGCTAGTGACTGCTCATTATGTACTGCGCCCTTTGTTCCAGCTGGTAGCCAATACTCAATCGATTGAGCTATTTAATATTACAGTGCTCCTAGTCGCCCTCACCTCGGCTTGGGTCACTCAATCTTTGGGTATGTCTTTAGCCTTAGGTGCTTTTTTAGCAGGCATGATGCTGAGCGAAACCGAATATAAGCATCAAATCGAAACTGAAATTCGCCCCTTTCGCGATATTTTAATGGGCCTATTCTTTATTACCGTCGGCGCTAAGCTCAATCTTTCAGTGCTACCAGAGTTGTGGTTATCGATTCTTTGGTTACTGCTAGGCATTGTGGTAGTTAAAGCGGTGATCGTGGGTGCTTTAGTGCGTTTATTTAAGAATAGCAAAGGGGTGGCAGTTCGTACTGGCTTAGTGTTAGCGCAAGGTGGCGAATTCGGTTTCGCTTTGCTGTCTTTAGCTTTAAGCAATACTTTATTGACTGAAGCGGAAGTGCAGTCTGCGTTAGCAGCGATTGTCATTAGCATGGCGATCTCGCCTTTAATTATTCGCTCAAATGATAAAGTGACGCGCAAACTATTGAGCGATAGTTATCTCAAACAGCGCTACAAAGATGCGCATGCTTTCAGCCGCGAAGTCAAAGAAGTCGAAAATCATGTGATCATTTGCGGTTATCGACGGGTAGGGCAAGGTTTAGCGCGCTTACTACAAGAACAAGGCGTACCCTATCTTGGGCTAGAATTAGATTCAAAAATTGTCACTGAAGCTTGGGAAGCGGGTGAAAGCGTCTATTACGCTGATGCCAGCCGCTCGGAAATTTTAATGGCGGCAGGTATCCAACGCGCTCGCTTGGTGGTCATTACGGTGGTAGATACCGAAGTGGCTAAACATATTACTGAAGCCGCACGCAAGAAAAACAAACAAATCCCAATTGTAGTGCGCGCCCGTGACGATACTTATTTAGAGGCCTTAATTAAGTTAGGCGCCACTGAAGTTCTCCCTGAATCTTTAGAAGCTAGTGTGATGGTCGCTCAGCGGGTCTTGGAAAAACTTGAATTGCCGAATGAAGAAATCGAAGAAGTGGTGAATCGAATTCGTGTGGAGGGCTATCGCCAACTCAAAAGCTTCTTCCACGGCACACCACAAAAGGCTACTAGCAAATCCGAAACCTTTTTACACAGTATTGTCTTGCAAGAAACCGATAAAGCGGTTGGCAAGCGCATTGCTGATCTCAATCTGGAAAGTATGGGCATTACCCTGCAAGCTTTGAAGCGCGGAGAGATTCGCGGCGACCAACCTTCCCCTGATATGGTTTTACAAGCCGAAGATACTTTGATTATTGAAGGAAAAGCCGATCGTTTTAAAGAGGTCGCTAAAAAAATTCAGGGTGAGCGCAAAGACAAAGAAGCTAAAGATAAAGAAAAGAACGTAGCTGAACTTAAGGATACTGAGCTTACTACTGTATCAGAACAGATCAACAGCCCAGCACCAAAATCTGAGTCTTGGCCTGATACTCACTAATTTTTTCATAGTTTTTTAATCTTATTTGCAAGTTTGCTTGATTTAATGATCAGGTTCAGTGCTTGTGCTTATAAAACACACATTGCTACTTTTTAGCCACTTATCCGCATAAAAACGACGCCTATCTAGCATTTCATGAATAAATTATAGGCCGTGGTACTCTTTTAGGCAGCTTATGCGTTTAGTAAGTGATTTCTGATGATTAATTTGCTGAAAATTCTGGCTATTTAAGCAGGACTCTACATTTTGGGCGGGCTATCCCTTTATACAAACGACCTTGTAATTGTAGATAACGCTTGCTAGCAAGGTTTAAAGCATTAATCCATTGGGAAACAGTCATTAAGTTGACCATACGCATGCTGAGTACCTGCGCCGTTTCGTACTCAAGTTGGAATGATTCAAACTTAAGTTAGGCACAACACCAAGAACTTATCACCTAACTTATTGTCAATTATTTGAACTTGTGGCGTAACCGGCATCAGGGCGAAACATGACTTTGACAGCGTGGATGCTGACCTCCGCGTGAAGGACCACAACGGATGGCATCTGGACAGGACAACCAGTGAGTCAGGTTATAAACACAGTATGTTTACAATCGTGTCCCGTACAGCTAGCTGCAATCACTGCGATTAAGATTTAAGTGCTGCACAAGGGCTCATATAATTAAAGGTTACAGGAAATGAATACAGCAACTCGCGCCTTAGACTCTTCACTGTCTGAAACCGTGACTCGCACCCTCCAAGATTATTTGGATGCGTTGGGCGATCATGAGGCCAGCAATATTTATCGCTTAGTTGTCGATGAAGTTGAGCGCCCTATGTTAGAAGTCATGATGCGTTATACGCATGGCAATCAATCGCGTGCAGCACAATGCATGGGAATTAATCGGGCTACCTTACGGACTAAATTAAAGCGTCATAACTTATTGTAAGACTGCTTGTTAAACTTGCTAAGCTTCCTGTGCAACCATAGGAAGCTAGCATTTGAGTCGTTTAAACTTCTACACCATACTGCTGACGGTAGTTTTGAATAGAAGCTAATAATTTAGGATCGGATACTTGATCTTGCACATGCTGAATAACATTCTGCAAACCGACAATACTAATCACTGGCACGCCAAAATTCGTTTGTACTTCTTGCACTGCGGATAGCTCACCTTGGCCGCGCTCTTGCCGATCTAAAGAAATCGCTACACCTGCTAATTGAGCACCCTGCCCTGCAACAATCGCTGCTGCTTCTCGAATTGCAGTGCCTGCCGTCATCACATCATCAATCACCAGTACACGGCCTTTTAAAGCAGCACCCACAATTGTTCCGCCCTCGCCATGAGCCTTGGCCTCTTTCCGATTAAAAGCATAGGGATAATCTAAACCCTGCCGTTCATACAAAGCGATGGCTACAGCTGCTGCTAAAGGAATACCTTTATAAGCAGGCCCAAACAGCATATCGAATTGCAGCCCCGACTCCACAATCGCTTGGGCATAAAATTGGCCTAGCCGACTTAAGGCTGAGCCAGTTTGAAATAAGCCTGCATTAAAAAAATATGGGCTAACTCGCCCTGACTTTAAGGTGTATTCGCCAAAACGTAATACACCTTGCTCCATCGCAAACTCTAAAAAGTCTTGTTGGTAGGGTTTCATGCGCCGCTATCTCTCATTAATCATTAAGCGCCGCCGATAATACCAGAAAACCGCCTTAATGCAGTGCGCTAACCACGCGGAACATGCTCCCAAAGCAAGCAGCCACTCGGCAACTGATAGCTGGCTAAATCAAAGCCTAACTGTTGTGCTGCCTCTGCATCTAATTCGGTGACACAAGCCTCTTTCAATTGCTCAATACTTAAACCTTTAGCCGACTTTAGATTAGTAAATTCAATCAAGGCCAGCTTTAAGGAGGTATTGGTGAGATCGGTATGGCTAAAATCCGCCATACTCAAATTGGTATAGTCTAAATTGGCATTACGAAAACTAACACCGCTCACCTTACTATGCGTAAAGTCCGCTAGGGTCAGATTAACGCCTTCAAAATTATGCCCTGATAAATCTGCATTTTGCGCCTGATAACTTAAAGTAGTCAGGGCTTCTTTAGCGTAAAGAGCGTTAGGTGAAATTAAACTGAGCGTAAAACAGGCACAGACAGCTAGGTTCCTGAGTAAGAGGGCTTCCATCATCTACTTCCTTGTTAATTTTAATTTATTACTATGAAGTGTAGCTCGTCTCAGGCGCTTTGCTAGGGTTTATCAGTAGGAAGATCTCCTATAAATTCAGCTAGTTTTGCTCCCATTCGTACTGTTTGATTAGCGCTGGCTTGCCCCCAGTTCCACGCTGGATTTTCCAGCAAAACAATGACGGTCGAACCCATATTAAAGCGCCCCATCTCCGCGCCTTTAGCTAAGCTAATATCGGGATAATAATCAACACGAATATCATGTTTATGAGGAGGCGTAATTAAGCCAGCCCACACAGTTTCAATTGCTGCCACATTAATCGCGCCCACTAAGACCAAGGCCATCTTGCCAAATTCAGTCTCAAAGATCGCCGCCACTCGCTCATTGCGGGCAAATAAGCGCGGAATGGTGCGCGCAGTATGCCCTGCTACGCTAAATAAGCGCCCAGGTACATAAACCTGTTCAATGAGTCTGCCAGCCACTGGCATGTGAATGCGATGGTAGTCACGGGGTGATAAATAGATAGTAGTAAATTGCCCATTTAAAAAAGGCTGCGTGCGCACTGTATCACCGCCCAGCAGCTCTAGCACCGAATAATCAAAGTTTTTTGCCTGAATAATCCGCCCTTCACGAATCGCAGCCACTTGGCTAATCGTGCCATCGACTGGGCTAGCTAATACCTTTATCTCGCTAGCTAAGGGGCGTAGCTCTGGTTTTAAACTGCGGGTAAAGAAGGCATTAAAGGTTGTGTAGGCAGCTGGATCAGGCTGGACTGCCTCGCTCATATCAACCTTGAATACCTGAATAAATTTGCGAATCGCAGGCTGTACCCACTTCGATTCAATGCGAGTAAGCCGATAAACGACTCTAGAAATCGCATGATGTGGCAACACATAGAGCGGCCATGATTTTAAATAATCAGAAATGGGCATGGGGCTTGGCAAATAGCTGATAAATGCTGGATGATACGGCAATTTGTTTAAAAGGAATATATTTAATGCCGCAGCCAGCCCTCACCGAGCTTTCTAGCATTCTCGATTTTATTCGTTGGGGTGCTAGCCAATTTCGGGCAGCCGAACTGAGTTTTTCGCATGGCATGTCTTCAGCCCTGGATGAGGCGGCTTATTTAGTTCTACATACCTTACATTTGCCAGTTGATACACCAGAACTGTATTTTGCTAGCCAATTGACCCAGCAAGAAAAAACTAAAGTGGTTGATATTCTGGAGCGGCGCATTATTGAACGCAAACCAGCGGCTTATTTGACTCATGAAGCGTGGTTTGCGGGTTTGCCTTTTTATGTGGATGAACGTGTTCTGGTACCACGCTCACCGATCGCTGAATTGGTGGAAAAACAGTTTTATCCTTGGGTTGATGAACACCAAGTTGAGCGAGTTTTAGACTTATGTACCGGCAGTGGCTGTATTGGTATTGCTTGTGCTTATGCCTTCCCGCAGGCCGAAATCGATTTGAGTGATATTTCTGCTGATGCCCTCGCGGTCGCGACCCTAAATATTGAGCGGCATAAAGTTCAAGCTCATGTAAAAGTTATCCAATCTGATTTATTCAAGCAGTTAGGCAAGAAGCGCTATGACCTGATCGTCAGTAATCCACCTTATGTGGATGCTAGTGAAATCGCTGAAATGAGCACTGAATTCCAGCATGAACCGATCTTAGGGCTAGCGGCGGGTGAAGATGGTTTAGAGATTGCGCATCGAATTTTAGCCACTGCGCGTGAGCATTTAAGCGATCATGGCATCTTAATTGTTGAAGTAGGCAATAGCCAATTTGCGCTGGCTGAAGCCTATCAAACGGTAGATTTTCAGTGGTTAGAGTTTGAGCGCGGCGGTGATGGCATTTTCCTCCTTACCGCTACACAACTAGATGAATATGCTGACCTCTTTAAAGCGGCTGCCCCCAGTTCGCTTTAAACTGCTGATAATGTTCGGCAAATACCTTTTCTAAGTCATCGATGATTTCGTGAGCAGGCCGCCCTTTAATCATATGAGCGGCCATTAAATCTGACGTTGGCGAAAGCAAAGAATCAGGGCTGAGCATCGGATAGCTAGCCTTCAAACGCTTAATAGCCTTAATCACGCTTTCTGTAGCAGGGCGTTCTGATAAGACTGGCTCTGGACAAGGTTGATTAGTTTGCTCCTCAACAGTCGAAGAACTTGCCAAAAATTCAGCAAATTTGAGCAAAGTGGCCTGATCACGTTCTGATAACTCGCGAAATAAACTGCGCAAACGCTTTTCTTGGGGAGTACCACCCTGCCCTAATGCTGGTAACATCTTTGACCTTATTTCAACAGCAACACATCAATAAACTAGAACTAGTAGCTGACTGACTATTCGTCTGACTTCTTAGCACGCTGACAATAAACACGCGCAAACTCTAATAACTCTTCCATCGCCGGTACTTTAAACTTTTGGCGCTGGCGTACAAACGAGAAATCGCGGGTTAAGGGCGGATCTAAGGGTCTAGACACTAAAGAGCCCAACTTAATTTCTTTGCTAATACTAGCACTAGAAACCACCGAAACACCCATCCCAGCTTCCACCGCACCTTTCACTGCTTCTGGGCTACCTAGCTCTAGGCAATTATTAATACCGTGCTTATCGACACCCTGACCTAACAAGTAATCAACCATTACTTCCCGAGTGCCTGAGCCTTCTTCACGGCATATCAGTGAGTATTTTACTAAATCTTTAGCGGTGATTTTATCGAGACTAGCTAAATCATGGCTGGGCGGGAAAATCACGACCATTTCATCGGTGCGACACACTTCAACCAGTAAATTCTTATTGGTCACCGGCCCTTCAACGACGCCTAAATCAATGACATTGTTCTCCACCATCGAGACGATGCCTTCGGTATTAGAGACTCTTAAACGCAACTTGATGTCGACATTTTTTGATTTAAAGTCGCCCAATAATGAAGGCAGCATATATTCAGAAATGGTGGTGCTAGCCCCGATAGTGAGTGAACCACTAATGTCATCGGTCATTTCCCGAATGGCGTTTTCCATTTCGCCATATAAATCGAAGATTTTTTCAGAATATTCGTAAACGACTTGGCCAGCTTCCGTTAAGGTGACGCGATTGTGAGTACGATCAAAAAGGCGGGTATCAAACTGCTCTTCCAATTGGCGGATTTGAAAGGTCACAGCAGGCTGAGTCATATGAAGCACTTCAGCTGCTTTTGTGAAACTAAGCAAACGGGCAACCGCGTGGAAGACTTGTAATCTTCTGTCTGACATTTAAAACTATTCTCCTTGTTAGTGACACTGCTTAGGTCAGGTATGAGGGGGGTTGACTCACTATTCCCTGAACTTACTTACCGGTCATCCATTACCGGATATTACCGTTTAATTTGACGATAAAAAATACCAGTTTATAAAATATCTCTATCAACAACTCGACAAATACTATCATTAGAATAGAACAAATCTGTGCAAACGGCGCTAATTGGCACCGATAAAGCAAATTTTTTTGATAAGAGGCACAAGATTTACTACAGATGTAAGATTTTTACGCGCCTTTGTCGGTTTCTTGGGCGGAGTCTTGCGGGCTTTGCGAGGGGCTAGGCCTTTTAAAGGGAATACGCGGGTCGTCATCATCCATTAAGATCCGATAGGCTGGCCCTTCTAAATCATCGTATTGACCACTACGCACCGTATAAATAAAGGCAATCACTACAACAATCATGACTCCAATCGCAATCGGAATCAGCGCATACAAAGCTTCCATAGTGAATCACCTAAAAATGTTTTAAACGCAGTGAGTTCAACACTACAATCAAAGAACTTGCTGACATTCCAATCGCCGCCATCCACGGAGCCACTAGCCCGGTTGCTGCTAAGGGAATCGCTATTAAATTATATCCAATCGTCCAAGCAAAGTTTTGTTTAATAATGGTTTGCATGCGTTTTGAAGTAT
Organism: Thiolinea sp.; assembly: GCA_049292455.1. Classification (GTDB taxonomy): domain Bacteria; phylum Pseudomonadota; class Gammaproteobacteria; order Thiotrichales; family Thiotrichaceae; genus Thiolinea. Next base: position 8,797 of record JBATRF010000008.1, on the reverse strand, counting down.
TAATCGCAAATGGCAATTGCTGCAAATTCTCTGAGAGCAGCACCATATCAGCACTAGCTTGAGCAAGTTGTGAACCACTCCCCATCGCAATCGAGACAGCCGCACCTGCTAAAACCGGCGCATCATTCACCCCATCGCCCACCATCGCCACGACTTTGCCTTGAACTTGTAACGCTTTTACATAAGCCAATTTATCAGCGGGTAACTGCCCGCCTAAAGCTTTAGTGATGCCTAGCTGCACTGCAACTTGCTGTACAACGGCAGGATGATCACCACTTAATAAAGTGACCTTGATACCCAAATCATTGAGTTCTTTAAGTGCTTCACTCGCACCTGCGCGAATCTGATCGGTTAAAGTAATTTGCGCTAACCAGCCAGCTTTTGAGCCTAGATAAACTTGCGAATAAACTGAATCATTCATTAGATGAGTCGGCAACTCAGTTTCGGTTAATTCAGCGACAAAACTAAGCGTACCCAGACGATAACATTCATTTTGCCAATAGCCCTGCACACCGCGCCCTGACTCAGAACTGAGCTGTGTCATTGGATAGGCTGTGGTACTGAGCTGCCCGATTGCCTTCGCCACAGGATGCTCGGAAGCTTGCTCCAAACCGACTGCTAGCTGTTTACATTCTGCTTCAGACATCTGCCCTAAAGTATTGAAATCAACTACCGCTAATTGGCCATAAGTAAGCGTGCCGGTTTTATCTAAGACCAGCTCATCAATCCGCGCCAGTGTCTCTAAAGCATGGCCGCGCGTGGTGAGTACGCCCCTTGAAGTCAATAAACCGGTAGCTGCCGTTAAAGCGGTTGGCGTGGCTAAGGAAAACGCACAGGGGCAAGTAATCACCAGCACAGATAAAGCAATCCAGAACGCTTGATCAGGCTCGTGCTGATGCCAATACAGAAATACCGCCGCCGCAGTCAATAAAATCAGTGGGACAAAGCGTGAGGATACTTTCTCAGCCAAACGCGCTAGTTCTGGCTTTTCGGCTTGGGCACGCTCTAATAAGCGAATGATGGAAGCGAGTACGGTATGATCGCCAACTTGGCTCACTTGCATAGTTAAGGGGCTTTCGATATTGACCGTACCACCTACGAGCTTATCACCCTCGGTTTTGCGGCAAGGCAAGCTTTCACCCGTTAAGAGTGCTTCGTTGGTGCTGCTGATTCCTTCCAGCACTAAACCATCCGCAGGCACAACCTCACCGGGTTTAATCAGCACGCGATCACCGCTGACTAATTGACTGACTGGAACGACTTCTTGCACCCCGTCTTTTAATAAGGTTGCGGTCGCAGGCATTAAGCGTACTAATTCTTCAGCGACTTGCCCAGCTTTGTGGCGCGCATTCATTTCTAAATAGCGCCCCGTGAGCAGGAAAAAAGTGAACATCGTCACTGAATCAAAATAAACTTCGCCTCCACCCGTTAAGGTTGCCCACACACTTGCGGTGAAGGCAATCCCAATTCCAATCGAAACCGGTACATCCATCCCAAAGCGGCCACGGCGTAAATCACGCCATGCAGACTGGAAAAACACTCGCGCCGAATAAAACACCACCGGCACGGTCATGACCAAGCTGATCCAGCGCAGGAAATTGCGCATTTGCAAATCCATATCGGAGACCGCGCCTATATACATAGCAGCCGCTACCATCATCACTTGCATCATGCCTAAACCTGCCACAGCGATGCGGCGTAAAGCAGCTGATTTTTCTTTCTTTTGCAGTGATTCTAAGCGCCCCGGATCAAAGGGATGGGCGTGATAACCAATTTCGCTAATGGCTTGGAGCACGGTACTGAGTTTGAGCTGGCTTGTATCCCAGCGTAAAATAGCGCGATGCGTCGAATAATTGACCCGAAAATCCAGAACACCGGGAATTTGTTTAACATGATGCTCATTCAGCCAAACACAGGCAGCGCAAACAATCCCTTCTAAAATTAACGAAGCTTCGCGGACTGAACCTTCGGTTTCACGCACAAAAGAGCGTTGTAAATCGACGCTATCGTAGACTTGTAAATCGCGTAATTGTTCTGGAATTAAATCTTCGGGGCGTGAACCAATATCGGTGCGGAATTTATAAAAATCAGTGAGTTGATTAGCAACGATAGCCTGTGCTACTGCTTGGCAACCGGAACAACACATAGCTTGGTCACGGTCATCAATATTAACGATGAAACTTGCGCCTTGGGGAATCGGCAAACCGCAATGAAAGCAGTTTGCCGCTAGGCTAACAGATTCAGGCTTAGACATTTTAGCCTGCAAGCGCAGAAACTTGAGTGGTGCCTTTTACTTCGTGAACTTCTTCGCCACGCTGAATCTTTAAAACAACCGCCCATGAACCCGGTTCTTCCAGCAAAATGCTTTGGCCGTAAGTCCCTGAATTACCTTCGGGGAGCACAAAGTGTTTATCCTTGGCTTTATCCGCTGGGCGCAGGAAACTGACTTCGACCTTCGCGCCAGTAATCGGTTGGCCTGTTTTATCGGTGACGCTAATGCTAAACACTGCTGGCTTGCCCATGCGTGGCGTGTCTTGCCAGCCATTTTGCACTTGCCAACCGCGCTCTTTTTGCACTTCAAGCTGATCTAAGTGATGATTAAATTGCGCGTATTTTTCTTTAAAATCATGCGGCACTGCACCGGGGAAAACTGAAGTCACCGCGCCGGTAGAAAAGCGTGGCTCAGGTAAGAAGCGCGCCATGAACTCACTGCTCGCGCCCTTATTGGCTAAAGTAATAATAATGCTATCGACGGTAGCTAGCACGATGAAGAACGTCACAATGATAGCAGGCGCCCAATGGAACCATTTTTTTGCTTTAGCGGGCGTTTGGGCTTCACCCAGCTTTGCATCTAAGCGCTGCCGATTGCTGCGATGGCTGGTGATAATCCCCAAGCCATAACCACTCATCACAAAGAAAGCAAAGTGAATCGCAAAGACATCCACGCCCGGCCAATGCGTAGCGGCGAGTGGAATATAAATTCCCATCACCAGTAAAATGGTTACTAACGCTGCTAATTTGTTATTCCATTTTAAGCCCAGATAAAACAGAAAGAACAAAGCAAAGGAGGCTACTACTCCAAGTCCCAATGTCGTTAGTAAACTGTAATTCTCCATACGCTACTGCCTTGCTCCCTAGGGCATCATAAACTGGGAAGGAATGATAACAGGCTCAGTCACTTCACCACTGGTTGGCTCTAATTTAAAGTGGAATTCACGGTTACGCTTACTGCCTTTGCGCGCAGTGGCTGGCTGCTTCACCTTAGCAAGCACCCGTATACTCGTATCCGGCCCCAAGCTAATATTATTCGGGTCCACTTGCCCAAGCGATAAACTCGCGCCTTCTAAATCATCCAAGCTCAGGCTATAAGAAGCCGCGACTTGGGTTTTGTTATTGATCTTCACTTCATAACTGTTTTGGATGCTGCCATCTGATAGCACTACATACAGCGGGCTACGGACTTGAACGGCAGTGGCTTCCAACATTTTGGTGCTGGAAATACTCCAAACTAAATAAGCGGCTGCCAATAAAGTCGCGACACCATAACCAATCGTGCGCAGTTTGAAGAAATGGGTTTTCTTACCTTCTAAGGCATTCTCCGAGGTATAGCGAATCAAACCGCGAGGCCACTGGTATTTATCCATGATGCTATCGCAAGCATCAATGCATAAAGCGCAGTGGATACAAGCAATCTGTAAACCGTCGCGAATATCAATGCCTGTTGGGCAAACCTGCACGCACAAGCCACAGTCTACACAATCGCCATGCCCTTCAGCTTGACGTACAGCACGATCTCGCAAATCTTTGATCGGTGTTGCCCGCCCGGTAGTACCTTCGCCGCGCTTTTGATCATAAGAAACGATCAGGGTGTCTTGGTCGAACATGACGCTTTGGAAGCGTGCATAAGGGCAAACATGCAGGCAGATATATTCACGCATGAAGCCTGCCGCCAAATAAGTGGTGGTCATTAATAGGAAAGCAGTGAAATAAGCTGAACCCGGTGCATTGCCAGTGAAGAAATCTTTGGTCAGGGTGAAAGCATCGCCCCAATATAAAACGAAGGTTAAACCGGTCCACAAGGATAAAGCCAACCAAGCGGCATGGGTTGCGCCAATTTTGAGGATTTTCTCTTGATTCCAGGGCTGCTTTTCTAAACGAATCCGTGCGACCCGATCACCTTGAATGCCTTTTTCAATAAAGCGAAACGCATCCGTCCATAAGGTCTGGAAGCAGAAATAACCACAGAAAACCCGCCCTAATAGCGTAGTGACAAAAAACAACAACACCGCTGCTAAGAACAAAAGTGCTGTCAGCCAGAATACATCCTGTGCATGCATGACCAAATCAAACATGTAATAGCGGCGGGTGGGAATATCAAACATGATCGCTTGATCAGGCCCCACCGCTCGCTCCCAACGTAGCCACGGCAGAATAAAGAACACTGCATAGGCCAGAATCATGATGCCGGTTTTTAAGTTACGAAAACGTCCCTTGATCGAACGCGGCTGAATGACGTTTTTTGGCTGAATGACTTGCACATTGGTCATAGTGGCTTTGAGTCTCAAGATAAGGATGGTCGGGCATGCTACCCGAAAGAGGTACATTTTACCTTGAGGGAGATCAAGAGGGAACAGGAATTTTAGCAAGTGCTAATAGACAGACCACCCTCGGTTACTGTAATCAACCGCTTTGCTTAACTGAATAATTAATTTAATCGAAATGGCGAATTTATCAACCAACTGATTTTTTATTAGTCTACAAGCAAGAAAATCCATCAATATGGCCAAATTATAACCATTAAAAAGAAAGGTTATACTCTAAAGTAATCTATAGGTTTTTTATGGTTTTAACTTTTATTGAAAAATTTATTAGGCGGACTATGTACTAGGGGAGGATTTATGAAATCATTTATTGATTTTTATCGCAGGCTAGCCAGGGCTGGTTTAATGCGCTCGGCATTGAAACGAACTTACGGTTTAGGGGGTTTGCTGTTACTGCTTAATGTAGGAATGGCTCAAACCGCTTGGGCTGTAGATTTTCAATGTTCAACTAGTGGAGGTGTTGGCTGCTCGGCTCCTCTTTATATAGAGGATTCGCCTGGACATACTACGCCAATAAGTGTTACATCAACTATCACTGTACCAAAAGAAAGTTGCAGTGGTTCGGTCATTGATGTCAATGCTACTGTAGGCGTGACCAGAGGCGGCTCCAACCAACTATATATAGATCTTATATCGCCCGGAGGCACACGTGTACAGCTAGTAAGATCTAGTTGCAGCATAACAGGAGATATTAATGCAACATTCGACGATAGCGCCTCTTATACCTGCGAAGACGGTGTAGTAACTGGATCTGTAAATCCTGCTGGATTCTTGGGTGACTTTGCTGGGCAAAACTCTGAAGGCACTTGGACTTTAGTAGCAGGAAGTACTGATTTCTCAACAAGAGCCAGAGCCTTCCTAAAAGATTGGACGCTATCACTACAATGTCGGCAACCTCAACTGTCGATCGTCAAAGCTGATGATGGCAGCGAACCAAACTCTGATGGGAGATTCGTAGTACTAGTGTCGCCTATCAACGCAACAGGCACTCCGATTACTGGGAAGCTGATGTATACAGGAACTGCCACTCATGGTTTAGATTACACAGCACCAACTGACTTCACCATTGCGGATGGCTCAGAAGCTACTAATGTCACCGTTAAAGTAATTGATGATTCCTTTGCGGAAGGCAACGAAACCGTGACTGCGACGATTTCCAATCCTTCGGTAGGGGTGATCAACACCGCAGCCGACACTGCGAATTTGGCAGATGATGATGCGGCGGTGAACTATACTCTCGCAATTGCCAAAACAAAGAATGGGGCAGAACCTAATACTAATGGACAATTCACTGTAACAGTTACACCGATTAATAATACAGGCGCAAATATCACTGGCACATTATTTTACTTTGGCACTGCTACTCGTGACATAGACTATACTGCACCTACTACCTTTATGATTCCAAATGGATCTTCTAGTACGACAGTAGATTTTGCTGTTATTGATGACTCTATAGTTGAAAGTGAAGCACTTGGCGCTCAAATCGTAGGTCCTCTATCTGATGGGGTTACAGCTTCAGGCCCATTCGCATCGGCAACAAATGCGTTAATTGTAGATGATGATAAGTATCAGGCATCAATTATTAAAACTGTGGATGGGGCCGAACCTAGCACAAATGGGCAGTTCACCGTCACGCTGTCTCCAGCCAATACGTCAGGCAGGCCTGTCACTGGAAACGTGTCTTATGGAGGCACAGCTACCAGAGGCATTGATTACAACGCTCCCCCCAGCTTTAGCATTGCGAACGGCTCATCTACGGCCACGCTGGATTTTTCGGTCATCGATGACATCGCCATTGAAGGCAACGAAACCATAATAGCAGCGATTTCAGGCCTGTCGGCGCCGTCGACATTGGAGACGAACACTCGAGTAGCCACGGCTAATTTGGCGGATAATGATGTGGCCGTTAACTATACCCTTGCGATTGCCAAAACCACGGATGCGGCAGAACCCAACACGGCTGGGCAGTTTACAGTGACGGTCTCGCCCGCGAATGCAACAGGAGCAGCTATCACCGGCACAGTCGCCTATAGCGGCACAGCCACCAGTGGCACCGATTACACCGCTCCACCGACTAGCTTTAGTATCCCGAATGGTTCCTCCACCGCTACGCTAGATTTCACGGTGGCCGATGATACTACCGTAGAAGGCACTGAAACGGTGATGGCAACGATTTCTAATCCGTCGATAGGAACGATTAGCACCGCAGCCGCCACTGCGAATTTGGCGGATGATGATGTGGCTGTTAACTATACCCTCGCCATTGCCAAAACCACGGATGGTGCAGAACCCAACACGGCCGGGCGCTTCACGGTGACGGTCTCGCCTGCGAATGCAACAGGGGCAGCTATCACCGGCACAGTCGCCTATAGCGGTACAGCCACCAATGGCACAGATTATACCGCTCCACCGGCTAGCTTTAGCATCCCTAACGGCTCCTCCACCGCCACGCTGGATTTCACCGTGACCGATGATACTGCCGTGGAAGGCACTGAAACCGTGATGGCAACGATATCTAATCCTTCGATAGGAACGATTAGCACCGCAGCGGCAACGGCTAATTTGGCAGATGATGATGTCGAAACCAACCACCGTGTCTCTATCACTCAAGCGAGTAATGGGGCTGAACCGAATACGGCGGGGCAATTCACCGTGACGGTTTCACCCGCCAATAACACGGGCGCAGCTATCACCGGCACGGTGGCTTATACCGGTACGGCTACGCTTGGTACGGATTACACCGCACCGACCAGCTTCAGCATCCCGAATGGCGAATCCACTGCCAGTATTCCGTTTACAGTAGTCAATGACACTGAAGTCGAAGGCACCGAAACCATTATCGCCACCATTACCCTTGCGACTCCTGCCGCTACGCTTAAAACGGCTAGCACCGCAGAAGCGCTTACTCTCGGCAGTCATAGCGCGAGCGCTGTGATTAATGATGATGATTCCGGCACAGCCATCCCGATTTTTAGCCCGTTCGGTTTATTGGCTTTATTAGGCGGCTTATTCTGGTTGGGGCGGCGGTTTAAAAACTAGATTCTGCTTTAGATAAACTTTAGCTAGCCCAGCTTTCTTTGAAAGATTGGGCTAGCTGTCACTTTACAACCCGATATTGGCTATATAAATATCAAGAACAATAAATAGCCAAAGCAATCAACAAAAAACCAATATATCTCCAAAATAAGTTTAATTTTTTCTATAATCAATAGGAACGAATGAGGTTAGGGTTGAGAGGTGACTAAAATGCAAGCAAATTCAAGCAGACTTGGTAAAAAAATACCAAAATATATTCTTTTTATAAATCTATTATTTATTCCGTTAACTATACAAGCCTATATTCCACCAGAGCTGAGCTTAGCAATTCAAAATGCTAACGATGAGCCTATAGATAGTATGGATTTTCAAACTATTTTTGTTGGGAAGTTATCTACTAAAACCATTAGATTTAAGAACGAATCAACGCATAGTCTAATTAAGGTCTCAAATCTTGAGCTTGGCAGCTGTAGGCCTACAGGCTTACCTGCAGGTAAAATAACTAAGCACCGCGCTATTAGCATAGAAAACCAACCTTACAGTGTAGCTAGCCCTGGACTCTCTCTTCCTATTGCCATATCTGCCTCATCGTTTGAAGAAGTCAATCTCGTATTTAGCCCTCAAAATGCTGGCGACTTTAACGCTGACCTGTGTATTTCTTATGAGTTACTTGATGGTCCTACTGGTGAGCTTATTGGGAGTTCGATTACCTATATGACGCTATCAGGCACTGGTGCTAAATTAAACACAGATGAAAATAAGTTCAGCCTTGCTGAAGATGATCCTCTTACTCAAATTACCACTGCCACAATATTGTTTAACAATGATGAAAACTTAGCTGCTCACTTTAAAATTGAAAGGGTAGAAGCTATTCAAGGAGGATCAGTGGTTTTAAACGCTAATCAAACCATTAGTTTTGAGCCAAACGCGAATTATAATGGTGCAGCCAGTTTTAAGTATGTTGTAAAAGATGATGCAGGCAATGAAGCCTCTGCAGTGGTCACTGGCACGATTAGCGCTGTTAACGACCCTCCTGTCTTAAAGCCCTCTCCACCGAATATGAGTGGTAGCACACCCGAAGACACTGCACTAACGATTCCGGCAACTAATTTACTGACTAACTTCACTGATCCTGATGGTGGCGATACCTTAAGCAT
>JBATRF010000007.1:0-1919 GCA_049292455.1 Thiolinea sp. | reverse complement strand
GGGATGCACAGCCCGGTTACTCAAGATGAACTGGCAGTGGTCGAGGCCTTTTATCGAGACCACGGCCTTCCGTCGCGTATCGATCTTTGTCCGTTGGCGGATCCAACCTTGCTTGACTTGTTGCAGCAGGCGGACTATCGGATCGACACCTTCTACAGCATCTTGTTCTGTTCTTTGCCGATCGAAGCCGGAGTCGATGGCTTAACCGCCGAGATCCAGGTGAGCCTGGCCAAGCCGGAAGAGGCCGATCTTTGGATCAGAACGACAGCGCAGGGCTTTACCGAAATGGAAGATCCACCTGTCGCCGACCTGCGGATTCTGACGCCCAACTTTACCAGCGAAGGCGGGCGGTGTTTCTTTGCCTGGATAGACGGCCAGCCGGCAGGTGGCGGTGGAATGTACATGCACGCCGGCGTGGCGGAGTTTGGCGGAGCAAGCACGCGAATGGCGTATCGCAACCGCGGCGTACAGATTGCGTTGCTGCGGCACCGCTTGCAGGCAGCCGCGGCAGCAGGCTGTGACCTGGCCATGGTGATGTCAGAACCAGGAAGCGGTTCGCATCGCAATGCAGAGCGTGTTGGATTTCGAGTTGCCTACACGAAGGCCGTTATGATACGACCATTGACTCTTTCGTGAGGTTGTCTTGTCTCGACGCCCCGTTTATACAGCCATCGCCCAAGCGATGTCAGTGAGCATCGCGTCATACTCGCGCTCGTCCGCCTCGCTCCACGGCTTGGTGGCCGCGAAGCGCAGACGCACGTAGTCGACCGTCCACCCACCCTTTTCATCCATCAGTTTGGGGCGCAGCGCTTCCCGCAGTTCGGAGATCACCTGAGCGCGCTCGGCGCCGGCAAAAGGCATGAGAAAGCTGCCGGCGAACGTCTCCAGCCAATCGGCGATGTCGCCCGGCAGCGGCGTCGGCCGGGGGAAGCGCTCGATGGACGTCACGACGAAGCCGGTTGTTTCCAGCTTCTGCCGATACTCGTGCTCGTCGGGAAAGTACCACGGATTGAGTGCCAGGGGATCGACGCCATGGCTGGGCAGGATGGCGTTCAACGCTTCCAGTACGCTGGCGATGTTGCCCGCGCCGCCGAGCTCGCCCACGAAGCGGCCGCCTGGCTCCAACGCCCGCCACACACCGGCGATCACGGCGTCGGGTTGGCGCATCCAATGCAGCGCGGCGTTGCTGAACACCGCATCAAACTCGGCGTCGAACGACAGGCGCTGGGCGTCGACGACGCGCGCGTCCAGCCCGCGCGCCTGGGCGGCGGCGATCTGCGCCGGGCTACTGTCCACCCCAACGACCTGGCAGCCCAACGCGGCGAGTTTCTCGGTCAGAACGCCGTCACCACAGCCTAAGTCGAGGACGCGTTCGCCGCGCTGCGGGTTGAGGAGTTCCAGCACTGGTAGGCCCAGTTCAGGCACAAACCCGGCGGTCCGCGCATACTGCTCAGGATTCCACGTCTGCAGCTCCATTGCGTAGATGAGCCTCAAAGCGCCGCCTGGCCGAAACACCTCGCGCTCCAGTCGCATGCCGATCTTCTGGGCGACGTGCTCGGACGCGATGTTGCCCGGCTCGATCAACGCAATCAGGCGGTTGAGCTTGAGCTCACGCAACGCATAATCGCGAAGTGCCGCCGCGGCCTCGGTGGCGTAGCCTTTACCCCAGGCAGAACGGGCGAGAATGTAGTTCAGCTCGATCTCAGGCTGGCCCTCGACCTCCTTCTCCAGGTAGCCGCAGTGTCCGATGATCTGGCCGGTGGCTTTCTCGATCACCGGGCGGAGGTCATAGGTCTCCTGACCGCCCGGCAGGTCCTCGGCGAGCGCGTTGACGACCCAATCGAAGTCGCGCGGGCCGCCCAGATGAACGGTGACCTCGGGGTCGGACCAGATCGCGGCCAGGGGGTGCAGGTCGGACT
>JBATRF010000006.1:0-2352 GCA_049292455.1 Thiolinea sp. | reverse complement strand
GCGTGGCGCGAAGTTGAGTCAGCTGCTGCCTATGGAGTCGAGGCTTTGCGGCAAGAATCGGCTAAACCCTCGACTCCAGGGACAGGGAATGCCTCGGCTCCGAGTGCTCAAAGCCCGCAGCGTGTGGATAGCCGTTCCTGGCAGTTGTTCCTGCGACTATGCCAGGAAATCCACGGTCTCCCCCGTCACCTCGGCATCCACAACGGCGGCATGGTGCTCAGCGGCCCGCCGTTGGCCGAGATCATGCCGTTGGAGCCGGCAACGATGGAGGCTCGTACCGTCTGCCAGTGGGATAAGGACGCGCTTGAAGACGTAGGGATGGTCAAGATCGACCTGTTGGGGCTGCGCATGCTGTCTGCCCTGGAGGAAGCGCTCGACGTGGTCGAGGAAACCACCGGCCGGCGGCCGGAGCTGGACCGGCTCACTTTCGACGATCCGGCGGTATACGACATGATCTGCAGCGGCGACGTTATCGGCTGCTTTCAGGTGGAGAGCCGCGCCCAGGCGCAGCTTATCCCGCATTTCCGGCCACGCAGCTTCGAGGACCTGATCGTCGAGATCAGCCTGATCCGCCCTGGGCCGATCCAGGGCAACATGGTGCAGCCGTATTTGCGTCGCCGGATGCGGACAGAGGGTGTGACCTACCTGCATCCGCTGCTCGAGCCGGCCCTGGCCGAAACACTGGGGGTTATCGTTTTTCAAGAGCAGGTGCTAAAGGTCGCGCGCGATCTGGCCGGCTTCACGGGCGGGCAGGGAGAGGTGTTGCGACGGGCCTTAGGGCATAAGAACGGCGAGGCGGCATTGGAGAGGCTGCGCGGTGCGTTTATCGCAGGCGCAGCGATCAAAGGGGTGCCTGGCGATATTGCTGAGGCCAGCTTTGACCAGCTCAAGGCCTTCGGCGGCTATGCCTTTGCCAAGAGCCATGCCGCCAGCTTCGCCGTGATCGTCTACCAAAGCGCCTGGCTGAAGCGTTATTACCCGTTGGCATTCTTTATCGGCCTGTTGCGCTGCCAGCCGATGGGCTTCTACTCACCGGCCGTGCTGATCAACGACGCCAAGCGCCACGGCATCGCCGTGCTGTCGGTGGATGTCAACCGCAGCGGCGTGCGCTACGAGGCCGAGAACGGCGCCACACCTGCACTCCCGCAGGGGCCGGAGCGCAGCGCAGGTGCAAGTGTCCGCATCGGCTTGAGCGAGGTCAAGGGGCTGGGCGAGCAAGGAGCCGAACGCATCGTGCTGGCGCGCTCAGCTCCATTCACATCTCTGGCCGATTTCTGCCGCCGCACCCGCCTCCCGCGCTCGCTGGTCGAAAACCTCATCCTGGCCGGGGCTTTGGACAGCCTCCTAATTGACAATTGTCAATTAGGAACCCGCCGCCGCGAGCTCCTCTGGCAGCTTGGACTGCTCGACTACGAAGAGGATACGCTGCTGCTCGATCAAGCCGAGGCCTGGGTCGAGGCCGAGGGAGTGCCTGCGGAGCTACCGCCGCTGTTGCCATTGGAGGCGCTGGCGCTGGAACTAAAAGCGGTGGGGGTGTCGGCCGGCGAGCACCGCATGGCGCATTACCGGGCCGCGCTGGCCAGGCAGGGTGTGCTCAGCAGCCGTGACCTGGTCCGCTGCCGCGGCGGCGAGATGGCCTGGGTGGCCGGGCAGGTAACTGTCATCCAGTCGCCGCCTACGGCCAAGGGGTTTTGGTTCCTCACGCTGGAGGACGAGTTTGGCATGATCAATATCATCGTCGCGCCGCCAGTGGTGGCGCGTTATCGGAGGCTTTGGCGCAGCTCGCCGCTGCTGGCAGTGTGGGGGCGGGTGCAGCGGGAAGGGGATGCGATCAATATCCTGGGGCAGCGGCCGTGGCGGCTGAATGGCGAGCGTCAGGCAAAGCCATTGCACTGACTCCACACATCTCTATGGTGCCTTTAAGCGAGTTTCGAGAGTTGAACCCTACTCGCCATCTCCACCCCTGCCCGCCCCTTCCAGGATGGTCTCGATCTGATCGCTCAAATCGGCCAGATGGGCGCGGGTGGGGGTGTTGCCGCTGTTGGCTTCGGCGGCGTCGAGGTCTCGCTGCAGCTTCTGCAGATTCCAGCGCGCCGCGCCGCGTAGATCACCGCTGTAGTCGCTGTCCACAAATCCCTGCAAAGTGTCGACATAGGTGCGCTGCAAATCACGCCGGATCGGGTCGATTACCGGCGCTTCTTGTTTTAGCTCACTAAAGATCCCGACTTGCAAGTCAGCCAGGTAATCGATCAGAAGATAGGCGTCTGCGCTGTTCAGTTGCTCGCCTACGACCAATCGCTCCAGCCGGCTTGGCTCCATCAATTCGCCAAGCAGCAGTTTTTGATCGTACGG
>JBATRF010000005.1:0-649307 GCA_049292455.1 Thiolinea sp. | reverse complement strand
GGTGCTCAAGGCTCTACTGGTGCTCAAGGCTCTACTGGTGCTCAAGGTTCTACTGGTGCTCAAGGCTCTACTGGTGCTCAAGGCTCTACTGGTGCTCAAGGTTCTACTGGTGCTCAAGGCTCTACTGGTGCTCAAGGCTCTAAAGGTGCACAGGGCGATAAAGGTATGACCGGTGCTCAAGGTTCTACTGGTGCACAAGGCGCAACTGGTGCTCAAGGTTCTAAAGGCGCACAAGGCTCTACTGGTGCACAAGGTGCTGAGGGTGACAAAGGTGCTCAAGGTTCTACTGGCGCACAAGGCTCTAAAGGTGCTCAAGGTGCTCAAGGTGCTCAAGGCGCTACTGGTGGAATGGGTGGCGGCTGTGATATCGGCTGGGGTGGCTGGTGGTGCTAATCTAGCATCATCTGCTAGCTAGTCTCATCTAGAGAAGACCCCGTAACTTAGGTTGCGGGGTTTTTCTTTTTAGACTCGCTTATCTTGAAAATTGGTAATCTGTAAAAAAACTTGGCTAACTACAAAAATAATTTCTAGTTTATTGTTTAGGTGTCATTCGTTATGCAACAGGACTTATCTGTCGTACTGCTCCGGCATTTAAAGCCGATTTTAGAAATGCTACGTCATACCATTTTAAATTGCCCAGAGCAGGTTTTTGCTGGCAACAAACTATTAGTTCGTGAGCAGCTCTACCATTCATTGGTGGGCATGGATGTTTGGTTTTCAGATAAGCCTAATCATTATAATTTCAATGAAATTTTAGATATTGATGCTGCCCAGATGCATAAAGTAGCGCCTGACGCTATTTCACGACGCTTTCTCTTAGCTTACTTGGGGAAAATAGAGCATAAATTGGCAGCTATGCCTATGACTACAGCAGAGCTTTTAGAGATGCGTGACATGGGTGGTCGTGAAATTACCTATTTAGATCAATGCTTTGTACAGATGCGTCATGTTCAGCATCATCTAGGCGAAATGGATGAAATTATGCGTGAACATAATTTGCCCTTACTTGAGTGGAAGGGCTACGGTGATCACTTAAGCTAAGAGTTTATATTGCGACGACCGTTTATAGAATTAAGATAATTGCCATAGGTTATTAAATAAGTGTTTATTATTCTTTAGTTTCAATTTAAAAATTACCCACTAATTGCTTGATTATAAAAAAGAAGAGACAGTAGTTATGCGTTTTAGTATTTTTACCCCAACTCATAAACCTACCTTTATCGGTGAAGCGTTTGAAACTTTATTAGCGCAAACCTTTACCGATTGGGAATGGGTTATAGTACCCAATGGTACAGCCGTTATTCCTGACCATATTGCTAAGCACCCGCAAGTTCGAGTAGTGCGAGCACCTGATGAAGTTGCCGTGAAAGGTGTTGGTTCCTTAAAGCGTTTTGCTTGTGAAAATTGCCAAGGTGAGCTGTTTGTAGAGCTTGATCACGACGATTTACTCACGCCTGATGCTTTGCAAGTAATTGATGCGCGAGCACATGCAACTAATGCTGGCTTTTTATATTCCGATTTTACGAATTTCCGTGCCGATCATTCTTGCCAAGTGTTTATCGCAAGTCATGGGTGGGAAAACTATCCCTTTAATTGGCAGGATAAGCGTTACACGGCGATGCGTGCGTTTGAAACAAATCCTAGCTCCTTACATCAAATTTTCTATGCACCGAATCACGTGCGGGTTTGGTCACGAGAAGCTTATTTCAAAGCCGGTGGGCATGATCCCGAGCTGCATGTTGTAGATGATCACGACCTTATTTGCCGTACCTATTTAGTAGGTGCTCATTTTGAATATATTCCCAAATGTTTGTACCTCTATCGTTTATTAGAAAACGAGGACAACACCTACTTACGCTTCAATGCTGATATCCAACGTATGCAGCAAGAAGTGTCCAATAAATATGTTTATCGCATGATCGCCGAATGGTGCCGCCGTGAGAATCTAACGATGTTAGATTTAGGGGGCGCGCATAATTCACCAGCAGGATTTAAAAGTATCGATTTAGCTGGCGCAGATGTGAATTGTGATGTTCGCAAAGGTCTACCATTCCCAGATAATTCAGTCGGTTGCATTCGAGCTTATGATTTCTTAGAGCACATCCCTCATTGCTCAGATTCTAATTGTGATCATGGCGCATCGGGTGGGCTTTTATGTTCTGTCGGTTTAATGAATGAAATTTACCGCGTGTTAGTGCCTGGCGGCTGGCTAGTATCACGTACACCTTCAACCGATGGGCGTGGTGCTTTCCAAGATCCAACCCATATTTCTTTCTGGAATCAAAACTCGTTCTGGTATTACACCAATCGTGACCAAGCCGTTTATGTGCGTGGCATCAATTGCCGCTTCCAAGATTCGCGTTTGTGGCAGGGTTTCCCCACCGATTGGCATAAGGAAAACAATATCCTGTATGTGTATGCCGATTTAGTGGCTCTGAAAGGCCAGCGTCAGCCTGGTTTAGTTAAAATCTAGCTCCTAGTTAAGTAAAGAAAAAGGCGCGAAATTCGCGCCTTTTTTGCTGGATTTAAGGTGCTTACTTAGCTACGTCAAAGAAGAACATATGGAATAAACGGCTGTTTTCCATGTTGTCGCCAAAATACGCTGAGGCTGCATGCACACGTTTAGCATCAAAAATAACTAAGCGATTGTAAACATTGCCCACCGTATCAACTAATTCCCAACGGGTTTTGTCATAGAAATTGCCAGCGAACATTTCATCGAATAGCTCATCTTCGGATTTGCCCGATTTCTTACAGTCGGCTGGGGTTGGATAGGCCATTAAGCCGTTGATTTTACTCTTATAAAAGCTAGTACCACATTCAGGTGGAGCATCCGGGGTTAAGAAGACAACAGCAGCATAACTTTGATTATCAGTATGGTAGACCAAGGATTCTTGGGCGGTACAGTATTGGAAAACACCGTTATAGACATGCTCTTCCCAAACAGTAATTTTTTTGCCTAACAGTTTTTCGAAAGATTCTTTAGTGCCTTCGAAAATATTTTTAACTTCAGTACGTGAGCCTTTGTGGTATTTGACGTTGGGATTAAAGTCCAAGGTCATCGCATATTCGCGCACTTGATCAGGGTTGGTGTAATAGTTATCCACTACCACGACAGCCGGCGCATTTTGATTAATACCAAAATTTGGTTGTGGCTGGGCAACGGTTTGAGGTTGCTTACTGGGTACTTGATCTTGTTGTTTGAGTTCAGTAAATACTTTATACGCAGACTCACCTTGGAATTTAACGCTGAAAGTAATTGCATCAAAGGGCTGATCTGGAGTGAGGATAAACTTGAAGCCAGTTTGCGTGCCTTCCGCTAGCTTGTAGAAGTTGTTGACATCATGACGTACATCTAAGTGATAGAGTTCACTGCTATACTGTTCTGAAGTATCAACGCGAATGGACTCAATGACTCGGCCTGTACTCAGTACCCAACCGGCTAAGAAGTAGGTGCGATCGTATCTATCTAAATGATCAAGATTGAACTTAATATCTTCTAATAATGTTTCATGCATAGCGTTTGACCCGTCATTTTTGTAAATAGAATAATTGATTTTTACGATTATTATCCTCGCAGCGAATGAGGGTAAAGCAGTCAACGATAAGCTGCTTTTGCTTGCAGATATTTAGCAGGGCGCTATTAAGTTATTTTATTTTCGGGATTGATTAAGCGGGCTGGAGTTTCAGTCGTTTTGGCTAGGCGTGCTGCTTGATTTTGCTTTTCTTGCTTTAAGCGTAATAAATAGCCGCCTAAAGTACCACCTGCTGTGCCTAAAAGTAGTACACCTAAAGTTAAAAACTGCGTGAGTAGCAGCAAGCCACCCACACTTGCAGCGCCCGCAACCGCAAGGCCGACTTTAAAATTAGCTTGGGCAGTCGTGCGCTTGATTTCTTGTTGGACTTGTTTCTGCGCATCTTTAGTGACTTGATGTTTAGCCCGCTCGGCATTCACCTTAATTTTTTCCCGCTCACGTGCATGGGTTTCTTGCAGACGCATCAGCTCATCTTTACGCTGCTGATTAGACATAGCGCTAAACCACAAGGCCATTAGACTAGCGACGATCGCCAAGGGGATTAGCAGACGCAGCCAGCCCCAACCCGTTAGGTTTTCAGGTGCCAATAGCATCAGACAACCGGTAATGATTTCGAGTAATAGTAGGCCGGGAAGAAATTTCAACATGAGATAGACTCGTTCTGATCAGCGTAAAGATAGGGTATCATTCACGGTCGGCCGGGCAAAATTCCTTAAATCTTGCTAGCGCCTATTTTAATTTTTCTAGCCACAGTATAGCCATCACCTATGACTCAATTTGTTCACCTTCGCCTGCACACTGAATACTCATTAGTCGATAGTACCATTCGTATTAAGCCCCTGATGAAAGCAGTTGAAAAATCAGGCATGGCAGCGGTGGCCATTACTGACCAAAATAACTTTTTTGGCCTCGTAAAATTCTATAAG
Source organism: Thiolinea sp. (assembly GCA_049292455.1). GTDB lineage: Bacteria > Pseudomonadota > Gammaproteobacteria > Thiotrichales > Thiotrichaceae > Thiolinea. Next base: position 644,845 of record JBATRF010000005.1, on the reverse strand, counting down.
GCGGCGATGGGCGCAGGCATAAAGCCAATATTTGGGGTCGACCTGCTGTTGGCGAATGAACAATCAGATCAACTCTTTCACATTATCCTACTCTGCCAAAATAATACCGGCTATCGCAATCTGACTCGCTTAATTTCACGCGCTTGGCAACAAGGCCAAGTTTTAGGTGTGCCACGGGTGCAGCGCGCTTGGGTGCAAGAGTTTAGCGAAGGCGTAATTATGCTTTCGGGTGGGCGAGATGGCGATGTGGGACAGGCTTTGCTGGCTGGTAATCAAGAGCTAGCCGATAAGCGCTTACAAGAATGGCTCGCGTTTTTCCCCGATCGTTATTACTTAGAGTTACAGCGGACTGGGCGGGAAGGCGAAGAGGATTATATTCATGCTGCTATTGAGTTAGCAGTGGCTCATCAAGTGCCAGTGGTTGCGACCAATGATGTCCGCTTTTTGGCTAGTAGTGATTTTGATGTGCATGAAGCGCGTGTGTGTATCAATAGTGGGCATGTGTTAGCTGACCCCAAACGCCCAAAGCACTACAGCCAGCAACAGTATTTGCGCTCTCCGGCAGAGATGCAGGAGTTATTCGCCGATATCCCCTCCGCGCTCGAAAACACGGTAGAAATTGCTAAACGCTGCAATGTTTCTCTGACTTTAGGTAAAAACTATTTACCACAATTCCCGATTCCTGCTGGCATGACCACAGAAGAGTATTTCTGCAGGGAAGGCGAAAAGGGCTTAGAAGAACGCTTGGATTTTCTATTTGCTGAGCGCTTTCCACGCGGCACGCCAGAATTTGCTAAGAAGCGCGAACCTTATGATGAGCGCTTAAAGATTGAGCTGGATGTTATTAATAAAATGGGTTTTCCAGGCTACTTTCTAATTGTTGCCGACTTCATTCAATGGGCGAAAGATAATGATATTCCGGTAGGCCCAGGGCGGGGTTCGGGTGCGGGTTCGCTAGTGGCTTATGCCTTAAAAATCACTGACCTTGATCCGCTCGCTTACGATTTGTTGTTTGAGCGTTTCTTGAATCCCGAGCGGGTGTCGATGCCCGACTTTGATATCGATTTCTGTATGGATAATCGCGATAAAGTCATCGACTATGTTGCACAAGCCTACGGGCGCAATCAGGTTTCGCAAATTGTTACTTTCGGTTCGATGGCCGCGAAAGCGGTGGTACGCGATGTGGGGCGGGTACTGAGCCATCCTTATGGCTTCGTAGATCGAGTTGCTAAGCTGATTCCATTTGTCATTGGTATCACTTTGGAGGATGCATTAGGGCGTACTGCTAAATCGCAAGAAGATGCTGAGCGGGTTTCGCCTGATTTGATTGAACTGTATGAAAAGGACGAAGAAGTCAAAGCGCTAATGGATATGGCGCTGTCTTTGGAAGGTTTGACTCGCAATACCGGCAAACATGCTGGTGGCGTGTTGATTTCGCCTTCGGATTTAACTGATTTCACGCCGATTTTGTGCGATGAAGCAGGTAAAGGGGTAGTTTCTCAATTTGATAAGGATGATGTGGAAGCGGTTGGCTTAGTAAAGTTCGACTTCTTAGGTCTACGCAATCTCACTATTATTCAATGGGCGTTGGAAACGATTAACCGCCAGCGAGCGGCAAAGCATTTAGCGCTAATTGATATCAATCGCATTCCTTTGGAGGACACAGCCTCCTTCGATTTATTAAAAGCGCAGAAAACCACAGCAGTATTCCAGTTGGAATCACGCGGTATGAAAGACCTGATTCGCCGCTTACAGCCGGATGTGTTTGAAGATGTCATTGCTTTGGTCGCGTTATTCCGCCCGGGGCCTTTGCAGTCAGGGATGGTCGATGACTTTATCAATCGGAAAAAAGGGATTGCAAAGGTTGAATATCCGCATCCTAGCTTAGAGCAAATCCTCAAGCCGACTTATGGGGTCATTGTTTATCAAGAGCAGGTGATGCAGATTGCGCAGGTGCTAGCTAATTACACATTGGGCGGTGCTGACATGCTGCGGCGGGCGATGGGTAAGAAAAAGCCAGAGGAAATGGCGAAGCAACGCTCGATTTTTATGGAGGGTGCGCGCGGTAATCAGATTGATGAGGATCAAGCAGGCTTCATCTTCGATTTGATGGAAAAGTTTGCGGAATATGGTTTTAATAAATCGCATTCAGCTGCTTATGCACTGGTTGCTTTCCAAACGGCATGGCTGAAAGCACATTATCCAGCAGCCTTTATGGCCGCAGTGTTATCGGCAGATATGGATAACACTGACAAAGTAGTAATGCTGCTAGACGACTGTCGGCAATTAGGCGTGAAAACACTGCCACCCGATTTGAATATGTCGGAATACCATTTCACGGTGGATGACAAAAATAACATTATCTATGGACTAGGTGCAGTCAAGGGCGCTGGTGAGTCAGCGATTTCAGTGATTATGCAGGAGCGTGCTGCTAATGGCCCTTATCTTTCTTTACTGGATTTCTGCCAGCGCATCTATTCACACAAAGTGACACGCCGCGTATTAGAAACACTAATTAAAGCGGGCGTATTGGATTCTTTACCCGGTTCGCGCCGCGCCAAAATTGAGTTTTTACCTGAAGCGCTGAAGCGCGCGGAGCAATATCATCGTGATCAAGGGGTAGGGCAGGTTGATTTGTTCGGTGGGGCGATTGTGGCAGATAAAGCGGAATCGACCATGCCCGAGCTGACCGAATGGCCAGAAAAAGAGCGTTTACGTTTAGAAAAGGAAACCTTGGGTTTATATCTCACCGGCCACCCCTTAGATGAGTACGAGCAAGAGTTGAAGGCGGTCAGAAAAATGAGCCTGCGGGATATTGTTGAATATGATGGCAGCGGTTCGCAGCGCTATGCTAAAGAGCCGGTGCTATTTGGTGCTTTAGTCGCCAGTATTCGTATTCAAAGCTCAGATCGTGGCAAACGCTATTTTGTTAAGCTCGAAGATCGCACAGTGTCCGAATATGAAATTTTATTGTTTGCCGATACCTTCGCGCAATTTGGACATTTATTAGAAAAAGAAGCGATTGTCGCGATAGAAGGTACCGTTAGTTTAGATCAGCGTACCGGTTCGGGGCGTTTGAGAATAGAATCGATTTATGACATGCAAACCCTACGCGAAAGTTTTTTACGACGTTTGAAGCTAAAACTCGATGCACAGCAAGTCACAGAAAGCTTTTTAAGCGATTTGAACACTTGGTTAGTGCCATCAACTGAGCCACTCTATCCGGTGGTGATTGATTATTGTAATCAGCTGGCGAGGGCTGAATTGCGCTTGAGCGATGGGTTTTATATTCCTTTGCATGACAATAACTTACGGAGCCTGCGCCAAAAGTTAGGCCAAGATGCAGTCCAGTTAATTTTTTAATGATAGGTGACGATGTTAGCACTTAAGTACATCCCGAATATTATTACGATCGCACGGATTCTTTTGGTGGTGCCGGTGGCTTGGTGCTTGTGGTTTGGCGCTTATAAAACAGCCTTGATTTTGCTAATTTTGGCAGGTTTGAGTGATGGTTTAGATGGTTTTTTAGCTCGCCGCTATAACTGGTTTACGCGTTTAGGTGCCTTGCTTGACCCAGTTGCAGATAAACTATTTATCGTTACCATCATGCTAGTATTTGGCTTCAAAGGCTTTTTGCCGTGGTGGATAGTTTTGCTGATTTTTGGCCGTGATGCTTTGATTATGGGTGGAGCGGTTGTTTATCGCTGGGTGACGGGTGCTTTGGAGATGAAGCCGTTATTTATCAGTAAGGTGAACACTGCCTTGCAGTTGATCTTATTAGCCGCGACTTTATTGCATGTTGGCTTCTATACTTTGCCACAAACAGTGATGGATAACTTAGAATGGCTAGTGGCTATCAGTACGATTGTCAGTGGTGCCGCTTATGTGTTTTTTTGGAGTTACTATGCGTTTAACAACAGAGTGCGTTCGTAAACCATGAATTCAAAGACTTGGTTCTGGCTAGTAGTTCTAACAATTGCATCCGTTCTTTTTTATTTACTTTCACCGATGCTCACACCGTTCTTTGTAGCGGGTCTGTTGGCTTATCTCGGCGACCCCTTAGTGGATCGCTTAGAGAAAATGAAGTTATCGCGCACGCTATCTGTCACCATAGTTTTTGTAGTTATTTCTTTGATTATTCTCATATTTTTCTTATTTTTAGTGCCGATGCTTGAAATGCAGATTAAGCGCTTGGGTGAAAAGTTGCCCGGCTATTTAGATTGGTCCTTTGGTACGATTGGTGCCTATCTACAAAATAATGTGGGTATTGATCCTTCAGTGTTAGAAGGCGAAAAACTGAAATCCATTATCTCTTCCAACTGGCAGCAAACAGGTGGTTTGATCAAAAACGTTATTCAAACTATCTCTAAATCCGGTTTTATGATTGTGGGCTGGATCGGTACCTTAGCCCTGATTCCGGTTCTATTGTTCTATCTATTGCGAGATTGGGATAACTTAGTCGCTTACCTTCACGATTTATTACCGCGCTCGGTCGAACCTACTGTTACTCAATTGGCGCAAGAGTCTGACGAGGTTTTAGGCGCTTTTCTGCGCGGTCAATTCATGGTCATGATTGCTTTGAGTATTCTGTATTGGCTCGGTTTGTCCCTCATTGGCCTCGATTTTGCGCTACTAATCGGGTTTATTGCTGGTTTGGTGAGCTTCGTACCTTATTTGGGTTTGATTGTTGGGATAACAATTGCAGGTATTGCTGTGCTGTTCCAAACCCAAGACCCTATCAACCTAGTTTGGGTTTTAGCGGTCTTTGTAGTCGTGCAAGTAATTGAGAGTTCATTTTTAACGCCTTGGTTAGTCGGTGAGCGTATCGGTTTGCACCCTGTTGCCGTCATTTTTGCAGTCTTAGCAGGTGGGCAATTATTTGGTTTTGTTGGTGTTTTATTGGCTTTGCCGATAGCTGCTGTGCTAGCAGTCATTATGCGCCATCTACAGAGCCAGTATAAGCAAAGTAACGTGTATAGCGATACACCGCCCTCATGAGTCAACTTACTTTAAAAATTGCCTTACTTGATGGTTTTGATTTCGATTCTTTTTATCCCATGCCAGAGAATCGCGATGCTTTAGCCTTGTTGCACTCTGCGTTTTGGCAGTCTTTTCAACAAGTTTTTTTATACGGCGACAGTGGGAGTGGGAAATCGCATTTGCTGCAAGCCTGCTGTTATAAAGCACAAGAGCATAGTGATTCTGCCTCCTACTTTTCTCTCAAGCAATTAGCGCCTTATGGGGCAAAAGTCTTAGAGGGATTAGACCGATGTACTCTATTAGCCATCGACGATTTAGATTATATAGTGGGCAATTTAGAGTGGGAAACGGCTGTTTTTCATTTAATTAATCGTTGCCGCCAAAATGGTCAGCCTTTATTATTGGCTGCGCATGATAATCCGCATCAATTATCTTGCTTATTAGCCGACTTAGGTTCACGCTTAATTTGGGGGCCTGCTTACCGAATTTATAATTTAGATGAAAATAGGGCGTTAGAAGCCTTTAAATGGCGTGCTTATAAGCGGGGCCTGCAAATACCTGAGCATATCATTAAGTACATCCATAAGAATTTCCCTAAAGATATTCAATCTTTAATGTCAGTTTTAGACGAGCTAGATAAAGCTAGTTTGCATAAAGGGCGGAAGATTACTCGTAACTTAATCCAAGAAATCTTCCCGAATTATACGTTGACCCATTAGTCCAGCAAAAAGTCTTCATCAAACACATCTTTCAAGCGGCGTTGTAGTGCCTGCTTTTCACGATAATCTTCAATATTGCGTCGGATAATATGAGGCTTGGTTTTTTTTGTGGTATCAGAATTGAGGTTGTTGGGTATGTCTTCAACTTCATATTCATTTTCAGTTTCGCGCATGCTAATCACTCCTTACTGTTCTTTTTATATTAATTATGAGCAGAGTATAGCTAGCTTAGATGAATTTTTGCTGAGTAATTTATTGATAGCGGATTAACGGCTGTTGAGAACCTTTAACCTTTTCAAGAAATCGTTAGCATCTTTATAGCCAACAGCACGTATATTTTTGATTTCATTGCCATTTTTATCAAAGAACAAAACGATAGGGGGCAAGGATAAGGTGAATTTTTTTAGTATTTCACGATTACTTTCATTGTCATCGCTAATATCTACTTTCAGCAACTGAACATTTTGTAAACCTTTAATGACATTGGCATCGCTAAAAGTTGTTTTTTCTAAGCGCTCACACTCAGTGCACCAGCTAGCTGTGAAATCAAGCATCGTTGTCTGTTGGCGCTCTTTAGCTAGGCGCAGTTTGGCTTCTAAGTCTTTTAAGGTTTTAATTGACTGATAATTTAAACTATTAGTAGTCTGGATTGAGCTGGTTGCAGTGAATATGCCTTTGAGCGGTTGGAATAGATTGGTACTGCCTGTAGCCACCCCAAATAGCTGCATTGCACCATAAAATACCATAATTAAGCCAATGCTTTTCCAAAAACGTTTCCAACCAGTTGCTTCTTCACTTAGTTTATCTAAAGCGCCCATGTAAGTGCCTGAAGCGACCAGCAAGGTTCCAGTGAGCGCCATCGTGACTTCAATAGGGATAATTCGTTTCAGCATTGAGATCGCGAGACCGAGCATGATCATGCCAAAAATTGCTTTGGTGGTATCCATCCAAGTGCCTGCACGTGGCAGTAGATGACCGGCTGAGGTACCTACAATTAGCAATGGAATACCCATAGCAAAACCCATCGTAAACAGGGCTATTCCACCTAGTAGCGCATCTTTGCTTTGGGCAATATAAGTAAGTGCTCCTGCCAAGGGAGGCGCTACGCAAGGGCCAACAATTAGTGTAGAAATAAAACCCATAATAGCCGCACCAACTAGGCTGCCGCTTTGTTGGCGATTACTAAATTCATTCAGGCGTGATTGCAAGCTGCTAGGTAGTTGCAAATCAAAAAAGCCGAACATGGACAAAGCTAGAATGACAAATAAGGTCGCAAAAATCCCAATAGCTACCGGATGCTGCAATGTCATTTGTAGATTAGCGCCAAACAGGCCAAAAAATATGCCGATGAGCGCATAGGCTGTGGAGCTGGCTACTACATAAGCTAAGGATAAGAAAAAGGCCTTACGCGCCGATAAGTCGGACTGTCCAGCGATCACCCCGGAAAGAATAGGGAACATGGGGAAAATACAGGGTGTAAACGCTAAAAGTAAGCCACCGCCAAAGAACAAGGCGATGGTTCCGAAGAAGCCAGCACCTTCAAGTGCATTCGCATAGGCTGAATCGGCAGCATTAATCTCGCTAGCATCGTTCACTGCTGGGGGCTGATCTAACTTAGGTGGGACAGCGTTTAAATCTAAATCAACCGTCTTCTTAACCGGTGGATAACAGATACCTGTGCTATTGGAGCAACCTTGGTATTCGGTAGTTATACTGAGTTTTTTAGGTGGCTGGGTTTGATTGTCTGTATAAATTAAAGGGAGGCTGATATCGAGGGTATTACTAAAAACTTCTAAAGTTCCAAAGTAATCGTCTTCAACTATCGTTCCTGCTGGAAACAGTGGCGCTCCTAGCTGGACATGTTCAGCGCCTTTAACAGAAAAGTTAATTTTGCTGCGATACAGCTGATAGTCATCTTGGATCTCCCAATGAGCGACTAGCGTTTTTTGGTCTAAAGCTACCAAGCTGTATTTAAAGGCTTCTTCGGTGGTTAAAGGTTCGACGGCTGGGTCGCTAACAGGCTCAGGATCGGTCGCGCTGTCCATTTGCTCGCTAGCTTTAGCGTCAGGCTCGGTTGCGCTAGGTTCAGCTTGTTTGGGTGTCGCTGCGGACTCAGTATCTAAAGCTGCAAGTTGAACTTTAAATAATTTAGTTTGTGGCGGATAGCATAAGCCAGCGTCAGCACAGCCTTGAAACTTGCTTTCTAATTGCAGCTCAGTGGCTTGCTGAGCTTCCTTGAGGCGAGTTAAGGGGATCTCAACAGAACCATCTTGATGGTAAATCTCCATTTCACCAAAGTTAGGGTCAGCTTTGACTTCGCCTTTGGGAAACGTCAGTGTATCCGTAGAAGGAATTTGAATATTTGGATCGGTAGAGCGTAGCGCGAATTTTTTGCGATAAAGATAGTAGCCATCAGTCACTTTCCAGGTTAAGCGTACGCGCTCTTGGTCAAGAGTCTCTGCTGAAATTTGAAAAGCTTTGTCGACCGGCAACACTTCTGGAAAGGCTGCTGCATTCAAGCTAACCATGAACAGCAAGCAGGTTAATAACAGATTTTTCATGCCAAGGAAGCTCTTTTGTATCCTGTCAAAAGTAACAACATTAAAGAGTTGGGGCTCTGCCCTCGATAGATAGTAGGCAACTGCTATATAGTCCTTGTCCACAGCCAAACCCTAACTACCACCCGTCTTTGCGCGGGAAGTTACGTATAGTAGAGTAAATGGTTAGTAACAGCAAAACTCTTCGCACTAAATGTGCAAAGTGAGTTAATTAATAGCTTGGAAGAGTACGTAGAAATTGGGTAGAGTAAGTTTATTGACACAAATACCCCACTGATAAAAGCCTGCCAAGCAGACTTTTACCGCTGAAAGCTTTAGCTTGATTTAGTCGATTAGATCAATAAATCGTCTAAAGTTTTACCAGCGCTCAGACTTTGTTCGACCCACACAGGGCGGCGACCACGACCAGTCCAAGTATTTTCTGGATTTTCAGGGTTGCGATATTTAGGCTGTACGGGTTTACGTACCGATTTGGCTTCCAATATTTCTTGCAGCGTGAAACCGGAATTTTCAACCAGATCATCTAACTTTTTGCGGACATCTAATAACTCTGTCTGCTTGCGATTACTGATTGCATGTTCGACGTTATATTTAAGCTTGTCTAATTCAGCAACACTTAAAGTATCTAGATTTATGTTTGCCATGTTATTACTGTCTCTCTACAGTTGTTCAGAAACCGTTAAAATATACTTTTATTTTAAATCATGTCAACTGTAACAGTATTGAAATTTTTATAGTTTTTTCAAATATTACCTGTTGTAAATAAATTCAAGCCCGAAAAGAAACAAAAATTAGCCAATTGGTTTTAGATTCAAGGTTTTTGCACTCATTAAACTAGGTAATGAGGATGCGATAGGCGGTGTAGCATCCTTAGACGTATCCCTGTATAGTCATAAATGTAATTAATATAAAAATAACTTAAACTGACTGTGGGGGCGCAATGCGTTTCTTCAAAACCTTCTTCTCATTGGCACTTCTAATGCTTGGTTTAGGGGTAGGCGCATGGCAGTCTATTCAAGGAAACCCATCGACATCACCTGTTATTTTATGGGTATTGTTAGGCTTACTGGGTGCTCAAACCGTCGTTCTATTCATTCGCCGTGATTTTAACTGGAGTAAAGCGACTGCTAACCTGTTTGTCAGTAACCCTAATGTGGGCGTAAAAACACTCAATGCTAATGCTTCCTTAACAGAAGATGACACCAGCACCACGGAGTGGATTCTTGAGGAACTAGCGGGCGGCGTAATTACCGTGAGTGGGGAAGGTACAGTTATTTATTTGAATAAAAGTGCTGAATTGCTAACCGGCTACACTCAGTCTGAAGTCGTCGGTAAAGCGGTTAATGATATCCTAGAAATCGAAGATAGCGCCGGAAAGGCTATTGTGCCAAGGGTGATGGATGTACACAAAGCTCATCCGCAACATCTACTGCAGTTCGGGCAAGTAAAGCTGCTACCCAAAACGGGCGATGCTCTGTATGTCGAGTTACATACAACTCATTTACATGATCCAGCGAATACGCTGGTTTTTATTTTTAGAGATGTTACGGCTGATCGCAAGGTTATAAATAGACTTTATCAACAAGCCTCGCATGATGCACTAACAGGCTTAATGAATCGGCGTAGTTTTGAAGAATGTATCGAACAAGTTGCGCACGATGAGGCCAACCTGCTTAAAACGCATGTGTTAGTCAGTATCGACTTAGATAACTTTAAAATCGTGAATGACACCTGTGGTCACCAAGCTGGCGATGAGTTGCTCAAGCAAGTAGCCCACATTTTTCAACGCTTTGTGCGGCAGACTGACAAAGTGGCTCGCATGGGCGGGGATGAGTTCGCCATTTTCTTAGAGAATTGTGCGCTTGAGAAAGCTCGCGCCATTATGGAATCCGTCCTGACAGAAATGCGCAATTTTCGCTTTAGCTGGGAAGGGAAAATCTTCACCGTGACCGGCAGTATAGGCTTGGTGGAATTTTTACCTTCGCCTGATTTAGTCCTAAAAAACTTGTTCTCTGATGCCGATAAAGCTTGTTATACCGCTAAAGCTTTAGGGCGGAATCAGACGTTTGCACACTTAAATACCGAAGATGTCTACCACTCGGAACAAAGGCATACGGATTGGGGCAAGGTCTTAGAGAAGGCGATAGAGAATGATCGCTTTATTTTGTTTGTCCAACCAATTATGCCTTTACAGGGTTCCACTCAATTTCCTTATCATCAATACGAAGTCTTGCTGCGCTTACCGTTTAGAAAGCATTTATTAAGCCCTGGTAGTTTCCTACCAGCAGCCGATCGCTTGGATATGATGTGCCGGATTGATCGCTGGATTATTCGTAAAGTGTTGGAGATGGTCACATTCAATAATTTACGCAGTAAAGAAGGAATCGAGCCGCGCTTGATGATTAATTTGTCTTCTCAAGCGGTGCAAGACCCTGACTTGTTTGCCTTCATCCAAGCGGAAATGACTCGATACAATGTCAATCCCGCCTTGCTATGCTTTGAGATCGCAGAGTCAGTAGCAATTGCTAATTTTATGCAAACTAAACGCCTGATGAAGTCTTTACATGGCTTAGGTTGTCATTTAGTACTCGATGATTTTGGTAGCGGCTTTTCTTCATTGAATTATGTGCGCGATTTGCCGCTCAGTTATCTAAAAATAGACGGGAATTTTGTACATAATTTAGTCTCTAATCCAGTCGATGCTGCCATGATTAAAGCGGTTCACGAAGTCGGACAGGTGATGAATTTATTAACCATTGCCGAGTTAGTAGAGGATGCTGAGACTTTAGAGCGGCTGCGCGCAATTGGTGTGGATTTTGCTCAAGGCTACTACTGTGGCAAGCCGTTTCCGTTTAAGCACCTGTGTGCGCCCGTCAATGACGATCAGCATTCAGTGAGTAAAATGGCTTAAGTCCCTGTAATCGTCGTTTTTGCTTGAAAAAAAGCGTAAAAGCTCAATACTAAGTCCTATCTTGCTACCAAAGGACTGTGGTTTTGCGTACCTTCCCTATCTTAGCGCTTTTATTTTTTATCGTTCCACTGATCGAAATTTACTTACTGATTCAGGTAGGTCAGGTCATTGGTGCTTTACCCACGATTCTGTTAGTGATTGCTACCTCAGTGTTTGGTGCTTATTTGCTGAGGCAACAGGGCTTATCGACCTTGGCTCGTTTTCAGAATAATCTGAGGCAAGGGCAGCTACCTGCTAATGAGTTAAAAGAAGGCGTATTTATTCTGCTAGGTGGGCTGTTGTTGATGACACCTGGGTTCTTCACAGACTTTCTAGGCCTAATCTGCCTCTTACCACCCACTCGAAAATTACTGCTCAAGCTGTTTTCTAAGCGTTTAACAGCTAATTCGAAAGGGGTATATGAAGATGTCTACATTCATAGCAATACCCGTACTGCAGAGACAGATGTCAATCGTGCGCCGCCTAAAACTTTAGAAGGAGAGTACGTGCGCAAAGATCAATCTTAAAATTTTTTCATTTTCCTGCCCTTGACTTTACGAAGTCCGCCCTTATTATTAGCACTCATTAAGACCGAGTGCTAACAGGTTAAGTTGAAGCCCTGATAGCGATAAGTAAATCCTGACTCAATAAAATCTGAGGAGTATCCACATGACTATTCGTCCTTTGCATGATCGTGTTGTTGTGCGTCGTATGGAAGAAGAGCGTAAAACCGCCAGCGGTATCATTATCCCTGACAATGCAACTGAAAAGCCTGATCGTGGCGAAGTACTGTCGGTTGGCCCAGGTAAAGCAAGTGATAACGGTGAGCGTATCGCTCCACAAGTTAAAGTTGGCGACAAAGTGCTGTTCGGCAAATACGCTGGCACTGCTGTGAAAGTCGATGGTCAAGAAGTATTGATCATGCGTGAAGAAGACATTTTGGCTGTTATTGCCTAAATCACCCAACTAATTGATTTAAAGAGGATTATGAAAGAATGAGTGCTAAAGACGTACGTTTTGGTGATGAAGCGCGTTCACGGATGGTGAGAGGCGTTAATGTATTAGCAAATGCAGTTAAAGTAACTTTAGGCCCTAAAGGTCGTAATGTTGTCTTAGAAAAGTCATTCGGTGCACCCACCGTAACTAAAGACGGTGTTTCTGTTGCGAAAGAAATCGAACTCGAAGACAAATTCGAAAACATGGGCGCGCAACTAGTCAAAGAAGTTGCTTCTAAAACTTCTGATGCAGCAGGTGACGGTACTACCACTGCGACCGTATTGGCTCAAGCGATTGTACGTGAAGGCATGAAATCAGTGACTGCGGGTATGAACCCAATGGATCTGAAGCGCGGTATCGACAAAGCAGTTACAGCTGCAGTTGAGCGTTTACATCAGATGTCTAAACCTTGCGAAGATAATAATGCTATCGCTCAAGTAGGCACAATCTCTGCTAACTCTGACGAGTCTATCGGTACTATCATTGCGAACGCGATGGACAAAGTGGGTAAAGAAGGTGTTATTACTGTTGAAGAAGGCAACTCTTTAGACAACGAATTAGCGGTTGTTGAAGGGATGCAGTTTGACCGTGGTTACCTGTCTCCTTACTTTGTTAACAATCAACAAAGCATGACTGCAGAACTAGATAGCCCTTACATCCTGCTGCACGACAAAAAAATCTCTAATATCCGCGAATTATTGCCTGCTTTAGAAGGCGCTGCCAAATCCGGCAAACCACTCCTGATCATTGCTGAAGATATCGAAGGCGAAGCCTTAGCGACTTTAGTAGTGAACAATATGCGTGGCATCGTGAAAGTGGCTGCAGTTAAAGCGCCTGGTTTTGGTGATCGTCGTAAAGCGATGTTACAAGACTTAGCGATTCTGACGGGTGCTACTGTTATTTCTGAAGAAGTGGGCATGAGCCTAGACAACGTAACTTTAGAAGACTTAGGTCAAGCAAAGCGTGTTGTTATCACTAAAGAAGACACCACTGTCATCGACGGTGTTGGTGCTGCTGAAGAAATCCAAGGCCGTGTTGAGCAAATCAAGGCACAGATGGAAGTGACTACTTCTGACTATGACCGCGAAAAATTGCAAGAGCGTATGGCCAAATTGGCTGGCGGCGTAGCGGTTATTAAAGTGGGCGCTGCGACTGAAGTCGAAATGAAAGAGAAGAAAGCACGTGTAGAAGATGCTCTGCATGCCACTCGCGCTGCGGTTGAAGAAGGTGTAGTGCCTGGCGGTGGTGTGGCTCTGGTACGTGCTTTACAAGCTATCGGTAGCTTAAAAGGCGAAAATCATGAGCAAGACGTAGGTATCCAAATCGCAATGCGCGCAATGGAAGAGCCATTACGTCAAATCTGTGCTAACGCAGGTGACGAGCCATCAGTTGTTATCAATGCTATCAAAGCAGGCGAAGGTAACTATGGCTATAACGCACGCACTTCTGAGTACGGCGATATGATCGCCATGGGTATCTTAGATCCAACTAAAGTAACGCGTACAGCACTGCAAAATGCAGCTTCTGTTGCGGGCTTAATCATCACTACAGAAGCGATGGTTGCTGAGTTGCCGAAGAAAGATTCTGGTCCAGCAATGCCTGATATGGGCGGCATGGGCGGTATGATGTAAGCTTCAGACTCAAATCTGTCCAGCTAAGAAAAAGGCTCCTATTGGAGCCTTTTTTCTTTTGAGTTATTGAAGTTAGCGGCGCTCGCTATCTGGAATTTCTGCTTCAGTAGGGGGAGCTGCAGCGCCTTCAGTATCCAGTACACCTTGATTAATAATACCCGCTGCGACTGGAGCCGATGCAGGGACTTGAATCACGCTTTCAGCTGGTAGTTCTTCAGGCTGAACTTGCTCTATGCTAGCAGCCTGATTTTGCTCAGGTACTGCTTCTTGAATAGCTACTGGTTGAGATGGCTCAACTACTACAGCAGTTGGCTGTGGACGTTGAGGCCGTGGTGCTGCTTGGTTTTGTAGGGCAGGTTCAGCAATTTGCGCGGGAATAAGGTCACCATTAACAACTGGCTGCTGTTGTTCGATCACTTGAGGATCAGCGGGTGCTGCTTGATTCAAGACTGTTAAGTCATCAACCGGAGTCACATAGCGTTCACCTTCCGCATGTTGTGGCACAAGAATTGTGGCTGGCTCTACAGGCACTTGCTGGACAAACTGTTCAGTTGAATTGCTAGGTTCAAGATCAGATGTGGGCGTAGCAGCTGCTTGTTCGGCGGCTCTCGCTTGTACAACCGCTTCGGTGGCTTGGCGATAATCGCGCTCTAGTGAGGCTTGAGTGCGAGTTTGTCCAGTTAAATTATATTTACGAATCAAGCGGCTGGTCTCATCGAGATAAGTACCTGCTTTGCTGAGTTTATTGCGATCAAGGTTGCGCTTGATCTGCTCTTGGCGTGTTTGTACGACTTCTTCTAAAAGTGCTCGGCCTTCTGGATTATTCGGTAGGATAAACATGAGCTTATTAAGATGTGCTAGCGCATTATTATTGCCATCTTCTTTGCTTAACTCGCCACGCTTAATGGCTACTTTAGCTTGTTGGATTAGATCACCTGCTTCGCGTTGTTCACGCTCACGGATTTCAATCTGACTTTCTAGTCTTACTTGCTCTTCGATGCGATCAGTGAGAGTGAATTCACGAATTAAATCATCGGTTTGTACCAAAGACGCTTTGGCCTCATCGGTTTTATTTAAGTTAATGCGGTTTTCGGTTTGCTGCTGCTGTTGTGCGATGACTTTATTTAATAAGGCACGGGCATTTGGGTCTTGGCGGTCAATCGCCCAGACTTGGCGCAGCAAAGCTAAAGTGCCTTCTGTACCTGTGATATTGCCTGCATTAAAAGCATCAGTGGCTTTGAGAATCATCTGGGTAACTTCGGCTTGTGCAGTAGCGCTTACCCTATTTATAGCTTCAGTATTGCTAGCGTTGGCAACAGTTTCTGTAGGTGATGCGAGTGGGGCATTGACCTCAACATTCGTAGTAGGAGCTACCGTCTGAGTATCTAGAGCGACGACTGGTGCAGCGGTAGTGGCTTGAACTTCATCGGCGACTACAGGTGTACTAGGCTCTGTCTCGGTTGTGCTTAGCTTAGCGGTTTCCATAGCAGCGGGTGCTGCAACGGTATCCTGAGCAGTAGGAGCTAGTTCAGGGCTAGCAGGCTCTACAGGTTTATTGGGAGCTTCGTTGACTAAACTAACTGCTTCGCTGGGCGGGGTAGCAGCATCCTTAGTACCCATAACCGGCTCTGTAGTTACTGTATTGGCAATAGCTTGGGGTGTGGGCTTAGCTGTTGTTTGTACAACTTGTGTCGGTTCATGGAGCAAGCCATTAAATTTCGAAATCAAGTGATAGCTAGCGTAAACCACTACTCCAGCAGCAGCCAAAGCTGCGATAGGTAGCAGTAATTTCCGGTGATTTTTGCGATTTAAGCCTTTGAGTAAGGCTTCAGGGTTTTCGGGACGCTGATTACGTTGTAAAGATAAGGCTTGGCTAAGTATCTGCTGAGCTTCTGGCTTGAGCTTTGGATTAGCGGCTGCCGGTGTGCCACGCGCTACAGCAGTTAACGTGCTTTGTTGTCCGTAGGGGGGAAGCAATAGCATTAACGTCTGATAAAGACTCGCCATTGCAAAGCTATCATCTTCAGTAACGGGTATATCACCAACAGCAACTGAAGGGCTGAGCCAAGCAGAATGTAAAGCTAAAGGAGAACGCACACCGGTTTGTTGTAATAGCAATGAATGCATCACTTTGGCTAAAGGCGCATTCAATAGCACATAGCTGCTATCTGTTTTTAAGGTCGTGCCGGGCTCGAAATAGCCGAAAGCGCCTGCTTGAACATTATTTAACGCATGGCTAACCGTCTCAGTAATCGCAAAGGCTTGATCAGGACTGAGGCCACGCTTATCCAGTTCATTAAAATACTCACTCAGCAGCGTGCCTTGGGTATTAGCGCAAGTAAACCAATAGCTCGCGCCATCATTGCCCCAGTCAAGAATATTCGGGTAGGAAAGCGCAGGTGGCGCAGGGCGCGACATGATGGCCGACCACGCTTTGCTAAAGCCCGGGATATTGCTAATTGTCGGTGCTACTAAAATCAAAAGCACGATATGGTCTTGTTCGCCTTGTGTCGGCGTGAACAGATCATCAGCCCAATAGACATCCGCCAGTGCGGTAGTAGACATTTTACGACGCAATGCGAAGCGATTTTCTATTAAAGGCGCGTCCGCTTTTGGCGTCGCAGCTGTTTTTTCTGAGGTCGACATGGTTTCAAATGCCCGTCAAGTCGCGATAGATTAAGAATAGCAGGCAAGTATAGAGCATTCCGTGGGCGCTTAGCACCTAAGCTAGATTAAATGCAGTACTATCAGGATACTTAGTCAAATGGAGCAGCGAAATTGTTCAGTTTAATTCGTACCAAGCGAGTTTAGTTTGATTTTCTCGCTAAAAATAATGCACTACTATCCTCATGACTGCTTGTTCTAGGAGTCTTTTATGCCAATAGCATCCTTTTTCGCCCCTGAAACCATTGCCCTACACAGCGGCTATCAGCCGGAGCCTCAATATGGCAGTCGTGCAGTGCCTATTTATCAAACGAGTAGTTATGCATTTACTGAGGGCGCAGCAGGTGCCGCCTTATTTAATTTAGAGCAAGGTGGGCATATCTATAGCCGAATTAGCAATCCGACCGTTGCTGTCTTAGAGCAACGTTTAGCCGCTTTGGAAGGCGGAGTCGGTTGTGTTTGTACGGCTTCAGGTATGAGCGCTTTATTTATCACTTTTCTGAGTTTGTGTTCGGCAGGTGATCATATCCTTGCTGCTGCGCAAATTTATGGCTCCACTGCAACCCTGTTACGCCATACCCTACCTCGGTTTGGGATTAGCACGAGTTTTGTTGATATTAATGATCACGCCGCCCTAGCAGCCGCCATTCAGCCGAATACTAAGCTGCTATTTTGTGAGTCGATAGGCAATCCGAGCTTAGATATCGCCGATTTGCCGAAGCTTGCAGCGCTTACCCAACAGCAAGCTTTACCTTTAGTGGTGGATGCGACTTTTGCAACCCCTGCTTTAGCTAAGTCTATTGACTTGGGTGCGAATTTGGTTATTCATTCTCTGACCAAATGGATTGGTGGAAGTGGGAATGCTTTAGGCGGGGCGATTATTGATGCCGGGAATTTTAATTGGGGAACCAGTCAGCGTGCTTTCCCGACCATCACCGAAAATTATGCGCCTTTCCACGGCTTGAATTTCTGGGAAGAGTTTGGCCCAGCGGCTTTTACGATGCGCGTGCGTGCTGAAGCGATGCGTGATTTTGGCGCAGCTTTAAGCCCACAAAATGCCTTTTTACTGCTACAAGGCTTGGAAACTCTAGCTTTAAGAATGCCCAGGCATGTCGACAACGCTCTGAAATTAGCCGAATGGTTGAGTCAGCAAGAGGCTGTGGCTTGGGTAAATTATCCGGGCTTAAGTTCGCATCCTCAGTATGAATTAGCCAAACAGCTCATGCCCAAAGGCGCAGGCTCGGTTTTAAGTTTTGGTGTGCAGAGTGGCTTGCAAGCAGGCTTGGCTTTTATGGATGCACTGCAGTTGGCGACCAATTTGGCGAATGTCGGCGACTCGCGAACTTTAGTCTTGCATCCGGCTTCCACCACACATTCACGCTTAGATGCAGCCGCTTTAAAAGCAGCAGGGATTAGCACTGATATGTTGCGTGTCTCGGTGGGTTTAGAAGCCTTTCCAGATATTCAAGCTGATTTTAGCCGAGGCTTAAAGGCTGCTTTGAAATTAGCGGCTAAGGAGTAGGCGATGTATTTAGACTTCCAACAAGCGCGCATTTATCTGGGCACTGGTGGTAAAGATTTTGATGCAAACCTACCAACCGTGGTGTTTTTGCATGGCAGCGGCATGGATCATCGTGCTTGGCAGTTGCAAACCCGTTGGTTTGCTTTTCATGGCTTTGCGGTGATTGCACCTGATTTTCCAGCTCATAGTTTATCGGCTGGGCAGGCTTTAAGTTCAATTGAGGCAGCGGCTGATTGGTTATGGCAGTTATTGGATGAGCTGAAGGTTAATAGAGTTAGCTTAGTGGGACATTCCCAAGGTGCTTTAGTCGCTTTAGAAGCAGCTGCCCGCCAAGCAGAGCGAGTACGTTCGATTAGTTTGATCGCTACTGGCGCTGCGATTCCAGTTAATGAGCAGCTTTTGCAATTGGCGCAGAATAATAAACCCACCGCAGTCGCAGCCATGTTGAATTGGGGTTTTGGTGAAGCCTATCAGTTTGGAGCTTCACAAGTACCCGGTTTAGCGCCCCTAGCGATTGCTGACCAAATCATGCAACAAAATCCGTTAGCCAATGATTTAGCGGCTTGCCAAGCCTATCTGAATGGTGAAATTGCAGCCCAGCAAATCACTGCGCCCGCGCAATTGATTTTTGGACAGTATGATCGGATGACGCCTTTGAAAGCAGGGCGAGCGCTCGCGAATTTATTGCCTAATTTACAAAGTCAGACTGAATTAGCCGCAGGACATATGTTGCCTATTGAAGAGCCAGCCGCCTGCTTAAAGTTGTTACGTGAATTCATTAGTCCCTTAGCAAAAAAATAATGATGGTTTTATTAAAAACACTCGCCTTGCTGCTGATCGGTTTCTCAGTGATCAATACCGGCTTGCTGGCGCTATTCGCCGTTCGCCAGCAAACCAAAGTGGTTACTTACTTAAGCGTCTTGTTGCTAGCCATCTTGGCAGGGGTTCAGCTCCTGAACTTTGCTTATTTAGAGTTCGATTATCCGTGGGTACATTCGCGTTTTTATAATGCTTTGTTGTTCATGGTCGCACCTACTTTTTATTTGCTGAGTTCGCCTTTGTTGGAAGCAAAAACTGTTTCGTTATCACAGCGCTGGCTGCATTTTTTACCAGTTTTATTAGCTTTCATCTTGCCGCCTGCTTGGGCTTTGCCGCTGGCTTTCGCAGTGGGGGCGGGCTATTTGCTGCGTTTGGCTTTGAATATTTATGCTTTACGGGCGCAGCGCAGCCGGTTTCGTTTGGAGCTGTTAGGTTTAGCTCTAATTGCAGTCTTGGCCGTGCTAATTATTCTACTCGGTGTGAGCAATTCCTTCGTGCCTGATCCTGTATTTTTTAGCCTATATGCAAGCGCGATAGGCTGTGGCTTTGTGCTGGTGAGTGCGGTTTTGAGTTTGGCTCCGCAATTGCCCTCTGAAGTGGCGGAAGCAGCTCGCGAAACTTATGCCGTTTCTACTTTGGGCAAAGTGGATTGTGAGGCAGCTTTGCAGCAACTCAATCAGCTGATGCAAGCTAGCAAGCGCTATCAAGATGCTGAATTAGATTTGCCGAGTTTGTCTGAGGCGTTGGGCTTAACTCATTATCAAGTTTCTGAACTGATTAATACGCGCTTGGGGAAAAGCTTCTCGCGCTATTTGCGGGAGCAGCGGGTGGAGGCTGCCAAGATGCAGTTATTGAATGAGCCAAAAACGTCTGTGCTTGGGATTGGTTTAGATGTTGGCTTTAGTTCTCAATCGAATTTTTATGAAGCTTTCCGCGAGATTGTCGGGATGACGCCGGGGCAATTCCGCAAATTAAATCAAAAATCCATTCCAGAATGATCAAAATGGAAGCCGAATCGCTTTTTACCGTATACGCTGGCTCTTAAAATTAAGCATTAAGGAGCAGCTATGAAAGTTTTAGTGACAGGTGCCAGTGGGTTTATTGGTGGCGCGATTCAACTCGCTTTACAAAAAGCGGGGCATGAAGTGGCGCCGATTGCGCGCCGCTATGGAGTCAATTTTAATGAAATGCTCCAGCCCGAACAATGGCTGCCCCATTTAGCCGGGGTGGATGTGGTGATCAATGCAGTCGGGATCATTGCGGAAACTCGCGGCCAATCATTTGAAAATCTGCATACACTTGCCCCCTTGGCTTTATTTAAAGCAAGTGAGCAGCAGGGCGTAAAGCGTGTTATTCAGATATCGGCTTTGGGAGTCGATGAGCAGGCTTTTGCTGCCTATCAACTTAGCAAGAAAGCGGCTGATGATGGTTTGAAAGCGTCCAGTTTGGATTGGTTTATTCTGCGGCCTTCGTTGGTATATGGAGCGGGTGGTTCGAGCGATGCGATGTTCCGACGCTTAGCCGCTTTACCGATTATTAGTTTGCCGGGCGGTGGGCAGCAACGCATTCAGCCAGTGAGTGTGCAGGATGTGGTTGCAACAGTCCTGCAGTGCCTAACTGCTGAGCCGACCAAACAAGTGATTGATGTGGTTGGCCCCAAACCTTATACCTTAGAAACTTGGCTACAAGCGTTGCGTGCTCAGCAAGGTAAAAAACCAGCCATGACCATTTCGATTCCGTGGTCGCTGATTATGCTCACTGCTCAACTGGGACATAAGCTGATTCCAGTTTTGCATCCTGACAATATGCGTATGCTCGAAAAAGGCAATACTGCGAATGTGCAAGGTTTAGCTCAATTTCTAGGCCGAATGCCGCGTGCATTAGGGCAAGCAGCATGACTAGCTACTTAGTACTCAAATATCTGCACATTTTAAGCATGGTGCTGCTATTTGGGACGGGCTTGGGCAGTGCTTTCTATAAATGGATGGCTGATCGTAGTGGTAATTTAGCGCATATTGCGGTGACGAATCGGCATGTAGTGCTAGCGGATTGGTTGTTTACTACGCCCACTGTGATCTTTCAGCCCCTTAGCGGTTTGTGGATGGTGTATCTTTTATCTTATCGGCTCACAACTCCTTGGATTATGTGGAGTTTAGCTTTATATATCTTAGCAGGCGCTTGCTGGCTGCCGGTCGTGTGGCTACAAATTCAAATGCGTAAGCTATCAGAGCAAGCAGTGACGACTCAAACCGAATTACCCGCTTTGTATTGGCGCTATGCCCGCTATTGGTTTTGGCTGGGTGTACCGGCTTTTATGGCGATGCTGCTGGTGGTGCTATTGATGGTGTTTAAGTCGAGTTGGGGAGCATAAATCATGGCTGAAATTTCAATTATGCAACGTGCTTTGGGTGCGCACTGGGATGAATTAGCCCCCGCTTTAAAGGCACATTATGCAGTGGCTAAGAATCGTGATGTCGGTGTGCTCAGTATTGAATATCCGAAAGCGATGCAGTGGCCGCTGAATTTTTTACGCTTATTCGGTACTTTGATTAATCAACAAGCGCAGCAAGTACCCACTCAAGTCAGCAAATGGATGGCAGGCGAGCAGCAGCAATGGCGGCGGCGCGTGGAATTGTCCAATCAAGTAATGTCCTTCGATAGCAGTTGGCAGTATTGCGGCGGGAATGAGCTGATTGAATACGTAAAACCCTATCTCGGTTTGAAAATGGCAGTGAGCGTGCGCGATGGCAAGCTGTATTACGCAGGGCGCTCGTATATTTTGAAACTGGATAGCTTGCTGATTCCGATTCCTGAGGCCTTGGTCTTAGGCCATACCACGATTGAAGAGATCGGTGTAGATGCTGAGCACTTCACGATGGATTTCCGCCTGCAGCATCCCTTGTTTGGGCAAATTTATCGATATGCGGGGCGCTTTCGTACAGACATTGAAGCTAGCGCTTAGTAGATGCGCTGTCCTACCGTACTTGCCTGTTTAAACAGCTTTTTATGAGAAGCGCTATTAATCAAGAAAGCATCAGCGGGTAACTGCAGTTCGCTAAGCAGTTTTGCTTGTAACTTGTCCTGATTGAACACAAAGCCACGTACTTTGACGGCAATGACATACACCGGATTATTCTGGAAATGTTCGACCTGCTTTTGTGCCAGCCAAATAGCTTTAACTTTTTTATGTTTAGCCAGCGTATCTAATAACAACGGTTTCATGGTCGTGATCGCGTTCATGCTTGGGTCAATCAATATATCGGTGTGATGTAGATCTGCACGCTCTTGGCGCGCTGCTATGACCCGATCAGTAGCCGCCTCTAGATGGAGAAGCCAGCGCTTCGCTTGTATTGGGTCATTGTGTTTAGAATAAAAACGCCAAGCCGCTTCAGCTGCCGCCAACTGCATATCAGGCTGCAGCATGGCTTCTTCTACATAGTTGATGCCACTAGGATCATCACGCTCTAACAATAATTCCCCAATCACTAAATCCGCTTCAGTATCTTCAGGATGAAATTTGGCGTAGCGCTGATAGAGCGGTAACGCATCCTTTTCTGGCAAATATTCGGCAGTCAGTTGAGCGAGTTGCCAGCGCTCTTGCCGGGTTAAATCTTCATAAACGCGCATGCGCAATTGATTCACTGTTTCGCGGGCTAGTTTGGAGCGTTCATGTAAATCATCCCAGTGTGCACCGTAGGTTTCGACCCACTGGTAGTTAAAATGCTTAAAGACTTGATCTACATTAGGTTCGAGCCAAGTAATCGCCTTTTTCTCTTGTGCATCGCTCGCCTGTAAATTACCAAGTTTTAAAGCCTTTAGACGCTCCATTAAGGCTGGGTGAGTGTCGCTAGCATCGGTTTTGCGATTTAAGGCGCTACGTAGATAGCGTTTAAAATCATCATTTTTGAGATCAGCTTGCTGGTAAAACTTGCGCAATAAACTATAAATCTGCGATTCGGGTTGGGCTTGGGTATACGGGCGCTCAAATAAAGGCTTCCAAAAATGTTGCTGGGTAAATTCACTCAAAACATGCACTGAGACTAAAGCCGAAGCCGCAGCTTCGCGCGAGGTCAATTGGCTTGCAATATAATCAGCTTCGTATTCATTATCGCGCGCTAATACATAGGAATAGCCTGCAAAATAGGGCGCGTACCAAGCAAAAAACTTGCTAATGAGTCCCGTGCCAAAGGCATTGGCTTGAGCAAACGCTTGATGAATACTTTCCCAGCTCTGACGCAGTCGATAAATCTTCCCAGCAAATTTACTGTGATTGCCTGATAAATGCGCTAGTTCATGGGCTAATACCGAGCGAGCTTGTTGAGTCGATAAGGCTAATAGTAGTTCTAAGCCAATAATTAAGGTGTTATGTGTCGGGCCAATCAAGCCAAAACGGGGAGTCTGCGCAATCGCAGCATTCATCTGTGTATCAAGAATAATTTGGTGAATCGGCGGTGTGCTCAGTGTATTGCTGATTTTATCGACTTCAGCCCAAAGTTCGGGATGATTTTCACGGTCTAAACGATAACCTTGCGGTTTAGGAATGCGCACAAAAACGGAGCGCGCTAATACCCACAGCAACCCAGCCAATACAAAGATCAACTTAGTTTTAAGTAACATAAATAGCAAGGCAGAGCTGGTGAGGGCTAACCAAGTTGTACCACCCGCTAATAATATCAAACTTATAAAGACGCCAAGAATCACTGCATAGCCTAAATAGACTAAGCGTTGCAGGCGGCGTTTATAGGCTTCCGGCTGCTGGTTGATTTCTTGCTCAGCGCGGGTCACCAAGCTTTCAAAGTAGAGACGCTGTTCGGTTATAGTTTTCATGGGGATTGGGGTCGCGAATCGTTGGGTTCAAGACTAACAAAGCTAGATTCAGCTGAGGTTTTTTTCCGATTGATGGAGCTTAAGTTGGCTTGATTAAAAACTTCATCGGAACACTTTTCAAACCGTAGGCTTCTTTAGCAAATGGCGCAGCTGTGCTAGTATCCGCGCGCATTGCAGTTCACAACAGGTTCAGCCTCCCACTATGGCACGATACATATTCATTACTGGCGGTGTCGTTTCTTCCCTTGGCAAAGGCATCGCAGCCGCCTCTCTTGGTGCAATTCTTGAAGCACGTGGCCTCAAAGTCACCATGATGAAGTTAGACCCTTATATTAATGTTGACCCCGGCACGATGAGCCCGTTCCAACATGGTGAGGTTTTCGTCACCAATGATGGCGCAGAGACGGATCTTGATCTAGGGCATTACGAGCGTTTTGTTGGTTTTACCGCAACCCGCTATAACAATTTCACCACCGGGCGAATTTACGAAACTGTGATTCGTAAGGAGCGCCAGGGCGAATACTTAGGTGCGACCGTCCAAGTCATTCCGCATATCACTGACGAAATCAAAAATAGCGTGCGTGCGGGTGCAGGTGACGCGGATATTGCGATGGTTGAAATCGGTGGCACGGTTGGCGACATCGAATCCTTACCGTTTATGGAAGCGATTCGGCAGATGGGTGTGGAAGAGGGGCGTAGCAACGCGCTGTATATTCACCTGACCTTATTGCCGTATGTAGCCGCGGCAGGCGAGCTAAAAACCAAGCCTACTCAGCACTCAGTGAAAGAGTTGCGCTCGATTGGTATTCAGCCAGATATTTTGCTCTGCCGGAGTGAAAAATCACTACCAGAAAATGAGCGCCGCAAAATTGCACTTTTCACCAATGTGGAAGAGCGTGCAGTTATCTCTGCGATTGATGTGGATAATATCTACAAAATGCCGCTGTGGTTGCATGCACAGAAGCTTGACCGGATTGTCGCTGAGAAGTTTGGTTTAACCAATCTGCCGGAAGCTGATCTCACTGATTGGAAGAACGTGGTCAGCGCGATGGAATTCCCGGAAGCGGAAGTCAATATCGCGATGGTGGGCAAATATGTCGACCTCACCGAATCCTATAAGTCCTTGAATGAAGCGCTGCGCCATGCAGGGATTCAGACGCATACGAAGGTCAAAATCCACTATATCGATTCTGAGAAGCTCGAATCCGATGAAGACTCACCAGAGTTGGATATCGTCAGAACTGCCGATGCGATCTTAGTCCCAGGCGGTTTTGGGCGGCGTGGTGTTGAAGGCAAGATTCGCGCGGTGCAATATGCTCGTGAGCATAAAGTGCCCTATCTCGGGATTTGCTTAGGCATGCAAGTAGCGGTGATTGAATATGCACGTCATCAGGCGGGTTTAGTAGGCGCTCATAGTACCGAATTTGTTAAGGAAGCTGCTGATCCAGTGATTGGTTTAATTACCGAATGGCAAAACGACGACGGTTCGGTAGAGCGGCGTTCTGAAAGTTCGGATTTAGGCGGCACGATGCGTTTAGGTGGCCAAGTCTGCCATTTAGCGCCAGGTTCTTTGGCACAGCGTACTTATGGTGCTGCAGATATTATTGAGCGCCACCGCCATCGCTATGAATTTAATAATAATTATCGTAAGGTATTGGAAGAGCAGGGCTTGGTATTTTCGGGAATGTCGGCGGATGGTTCCTTGGTCGAAATGATCGAATTAAAAGATCATCCTTGGTTCTTGGCCTGCCAATTCCATCCTGAATTTACTTCACGTCCGCGTCAGGGGCATCCGCTGTTTAGTAGCTTTATTCAAGCCGCGCGTGCCAACCACGAAACAAAAGGGGCTTAAGCATTATGCAATTATGTGGATTTGAAGTGGGCTTAGATCGGCCATTTTTTCTGATCTCAGGCCCCTGCTCCATCGAGGGCGATGGCTTAGCGCTGGAAACTGCCCAAAAGCTGAAAGAAATTACGGCACGCTTAGGGGTTCCTTTTATCTACAAATCCTCCTTTGATAAGGCTAATCGCTCTTCACATACCAGCCGTCGTGGTGTCGGGATTGAAGAGGGTTTACGGATTCTGGAGCGAGTCAAGCGTGAAGTGGGCGTGCCTGTCCTCACTGACGTGCATGAAGATACGCCGATGGATGAGGTAGCGAGTGTAGTGGATGTCTTACAAACGCCAGCCTTTTTATGTCGCCAAACCAATTTTATTCAAACCGTGGCACGCACTGGCAAGCCGGTGAATATCAAGAAAGGTCAATTCTTAGCACCTTGGGATATGGGCAATGTCGTCGAAAAAGCACGTGCAGTGGGTAATCAGCAGATTATGGTGTGCGAGCGCGGCTATACTTTTGGGTACAACAATTTAGTATCGGATATGCGTAGCCTGTCAATTATGCGTGATACCCAGTGTCCTGTCGTCTTTGATGCGACTCACTCAGTGCAATTACCGGGTGGGCAGGGCAGTGTTTCTGGCGGCGAGCGCCAGCATGTGCCGGTCTTAGCGCGTGCGGCAGTGGCGGTGGGGATTGCAGGTCTATTTATGGAATCGCATCCCGACCCTGCGAATGCGTGGAGCGATGGCCCGAATTCGTGGCCGCTCGATAGAATGGAGGCTTTGCTAGAGTCTTTAGTTGCACTAGATCGAGTGGTTAAAGCGACCCCCTTCATTGAACAAACTTTGTAAATTATTCTAGGGAATTAACATTATGTCTGAGATTGTATCCGTTCTCGCACGTGAAGTGATTGACTCACGCGGCAATCCAACGGTTGAAGCCGATGTTAAATTAGCCAGTGGCGCTATCGGGCGCGCTGCGGTTCCATCCGGTGCTTCGACCGGTTCGCGCGAAGCCATTGAATTGCGTGATGGTGGCAGCCGTTATTTAGGTAAAGGCGTGCAAACGGCGGTTAACAACGTCAATACTGAAATTGCGACTGCTTTAAAAGGCCATGAAGTGACTGATCAAGCAGGCCTTGATCAAATCATGCTGGAACTGGATGGCACTGAAAATAAAGCGCGTTTAGGCGCGAATGCTTTATTGGCAGTGTCGATGGCAGCTGCACATGCAGGCGCGAAAGAACAAGGTTTGCCGCTGTATCAATATTTGAAAAAATCCGACAGCTATAAATTGCCAGTGCCGATGATGAATATCATCAATGGCGGCGCGCATGCAGATAATAGTGTTGATTTACAAGAGTTTATGATTCTGCCAGTGACCGCTCCTTCGATGGAAGAGGCGATTCGTTATGGTGCAGAAGTTTTCCACAACCTCAAATCAGTACTGAAAAAGCGCGGCTTAAATACAGCAGTGGGTGATGAAGGTGGTTTCGCACCGGATTTATCCTCGAATGAGCAAGCGATTGAAGTCATTTTAGAAGCGATCAATAAAGCAGGCTTTAAAGTCGGCGAAGATATTTGGTTGGGCTTAGATGTGGCTAGCTCTGAATTCTATAAAGACGGTAAATACGTTTTAGAATCAGAAAATCGTAGCTTCAGCGCTGAAGATTTTACGGAGTATTTGCATAATTGGGTACGCCAATACCCGATTTTGAGTATTGAAGATGGCATGGCAGAAGGCGATTGGGCGGGCTGGAAGCATATGACTGATGTCCTAGGTGGCAAAGTTCAAATCGTCGGTGATGATCTTTTTGTAACCAATACCAAAATCCTCAAGGAAGGGATTGATAAGGGCATTGCGAATTCGATCTTGATCAAAGTTAACCAAATCGGTACTTTGACTGAAACTTTAGCTGCGATCCAAATGGCGCATGATGCAGGCTACACAGCCGTAGTTTCGCATCGTTCGGGTGAAACTGAAGACTCAACGATAGCGGATATTGCAGTAGCTACGGCTGCAGGTCAGATTAAAACGGGTTCTTTGTCGCGCTCTGATCGTATTGCCAAATATAACCAACTGCTGCGTATCTCTGGCGAATTAGGTAGCCGTGGGATTTATGCGGGTAAGTCGGCGTTTAAGCAGTTTAAGTAACTTATTTAGCCTAAGCTAATGGCGAAGGTACTTGCTTTTGTAGGTGCCTTCTTAAGAGATCTTCATGCTGAAACTTCTGCTTATTCTTTGCCTTTTGCTGCTGGCAGGCTGTAATGGTGCAAGCCAGAACGATAGCGAGCCGCCACCCTCAGTTACTAATCATGAGCTTGCAGGTAGTAACACAGAGCGTATTGCTAGTATTTCGACTTTGTTGGCTAAGCATAAGCCTCCGCCAACTACCATCCTTGATGGTTATTTTCTCGAAGAGCAAGTGGGCGATGGTGTATTAGGTCCCTCTGATTATCAGGCCTTTTATGTTTTAAAAGTCGCTCCACAAGATATCCCCCAATGGCTAAATCTCCTCACACCACTAGAATATCCTGCGCAATATGCCGAGCCTTCACAAGCCCGTGAGTGGTGGTTAGATCATTCAACTTTTGATGCACTCCAATTTTTCAAGCCTGGTAGTTTGACAGGCAGGTTGAATGGTTGGGTCGGTATCTCACAAGAGACAGGGCACATTTATATTTTTACATTTACGATGTAAAGCAGTCTAAACGCGGATCTGCTATGCTTGTGAACGGAACTTTGATGCCCACCATTTTGTTGAGCGATATATAAACCTCAGGCATGAAACTAACTCTAACTCAAATATTACTCATCGCTTTAGCTGTCCTATCAGTAGCGCTGTTTCTACGTTTATGGCTAGGCACAGGCAGCTATCCTGAAATCTGGGATTTAGAAGGACAAATCGCTGAGCAAAAGCATCTTAATGAAGAGCAAGCTAAGCGCAATGAAAGCTTGCAATCCGAGGTCGTGGATATCAGTCGTGATGATGCTGCGATTGAGGATCGGGCGCGTAGTGAATTAGGGATGGTTAAGGATGGAGAGACTTTTTATCAAGTGATCCTCAATAGCGATCCAAATGCACCAGTTCCAACCAACCCCACTCCACCAGCCAATGAAAAACCAGCCGTCGAATGAAGTTTGGTGTGTGATTCCTGCTGCTGGCGTGGGCAAGCGCATGCAGTCCACCACACCTAAGCAGTATTTACGCTTGCACGGAAAAACAGTGTTAGAACACAGCATAACTTGTTTTCTTCAGCATCCGGCTATTGCTGGTATTGTGGTAGTGATCAGCGCAGGCGATCAATATTGGGAAGAACTAGCGTCGAGTTACCAAGGAAAATCGGTCTATCAAGCTGAGGGTGGTCAAGAGCGTGCTGATTCGGTACTCAATGGGCTTAAGTATCTTCAGCAGGAGTTAGCCATCCCTGAGTCGGTTAAAGTCTTAGTGCATGATGCTGCGCGCCCCTGTTTATCCCAACAAGACTTAAATGCCTTATTGGCTGCCAATGCAGAGCAGGGTGCGCTGTTAGCCACGCCGGTACGCGACACTATGAAGCGAGCGTTTAAGAATCAAAACCTAGTGAGTCACACCGAAGAACGTTCCGATTTATGGCATGCCTTAACACCGCAAATAGCCCCTTTAGGTTTATTAACTCACGCCTTGGAACAGGGTTTACAAAAGGGCGCTAGTATTACTGATGAGGCTTCCGCTTTAGAGTATTTAGGTTTAACTCCTGTACTCATAGAAGGTGATGTTCGTAATTTGAAAATTACGCGCCCAGCAGATTTAGCGCTTGCCGAATTCTTTTTACAGGAGCAGCACTAATGCGTATTGGCCAAGGTTATGATGTGCACGCCTTCACAGAGGGTAATCATCTAGTATTAGGTGGCGTCCGCATCCCTTATACCCATGCGTTTGAGGCTCATTCTGATGGCGATGTGCTGATTCATGCTATTTGCGATGCTTTGTTGGGTGCACTAGCTTTAGGTGATATTGGTCAGCACTTTCCTGATACTTCAGCGGCCTATGCTAAGATTGACTCGCGCATTTTATTGAGAAAGTCCTGTGAGTTGATTAAACAGCAAGGCTATAAGTTAGGTAATCTGGATAGTATTATTGTCGCGCAAGCGCCAAAAATGGCTCCGCATATTGAAGCCATGCGTGTGAATCTGGCAACTGATTTAGAGTGCGAGCTTAATCAAATCAGTGTGAAAGCAACCACCACCGAGCGCCTTGGCTTTGAAGGCCGTAAAGAAGGGATTGCGGCGCATGCGGTGGTTTTGCTAGTAAGAGCGAGCTAAAACTTACTCTCCTTTCGTACCCGGAAATTTAGAACCAGCTTCCTTAGCCAATTGGTATTGAGTAAAAAGTTCTTGATCGACATTTCTTAAGCCTACGTCATACGGACCATCAGCAGTAGGGTTGCCTTCTCCTAGGTATTGCCGCGTGCCAACTGCATCTCCAACTGATACGTCACCACTATTGTCTGTATCGTAAACGACCTTAAAAACATTGGTCGTCTTATCATTCGATGGATTGTTGGTATTCGCGTAGGCCGTAGTTAGCCAACCTTGTTCTTGGCTAGTAATCTCTAATAAATCTGCATCCATGGTTAGCTTTTGATAGTTACCAAACTGCTCAGTCGTTAAAGGGTCAAAACTGTAGCGATAAATAGCTTCGCCGGTATTTTCGTCAACTTGACCACTGAAATACGATCTAGCCACTACATCGCCCACTGACAAATTGCCATTACCATCAGTATCTTTAACTCCAATTAAACTAGGTGCATTAATGGATCCAGTGCCTATCGCTACCACATCAAGTAATTTAGTTTTTTCTGCCTTTGATAAGGGAATATCTTTATCAGTTTTAGTAGCTTCTTCAACGACCTCTGCACTTAACTCAATATAAGAACCTGTGGCAAATCTAGGCGGTTTAATCCCCGTATCTGCAGTTGCTCGATTATGATCAGTCAAGGCAATATCGCCTGCACTTAATTTGCCATTGCCATCTTTGTCATAAACGACTCTAAGGTATTCACCATCTTCAGTATCTAAATCTAGTGCTTTAGCCAGTGCCTCATTGGCTGGGTTTGGTGGATTAGTAGGTAAATCAGAGGTTGTTAGTAGAGAAGATGTGTAAGGCCCTAAGGTTTTTCCATAGTTGCCATTAATAACATTAGCTTCGTTTTCAGTTAGTTGATGTGTCCACAAAGGTGGGGTATTAGTATTGTCTACAATCGAAGCTGATAGAGTATCGCCAGCATTTAGCTGACCATTTTTATCAGTATCAAATACTTTTAAGCTGCTAGGATCGGCACTGTTCCACGCAACCATACTACCTATCGATAAATTAGTGAGCTGATCGTTATTTAAGGTTAGTGGGGTAGATGTATTCGTATTATTGTAATTTTCCAAAAACGCCTCATCGACCGTTTTCTTAGCTACTCTATAGCTACCATCTGTTGGAGGCGCGCCACTAACATCAGTAAATATCAAAGCTTCTACTTGATCACCTACTGAGAGTTTACCATCAGCATCATTATCATAATAACAACCGGTCGCTTGTGGTGCGCCGTTAGCTCCAACCGCTCCTAACTGATTAATTGCAGATTGTACTCGCTCAGTATCAGCATCCGACAATTGGTTAGGCGCTTTAAGCGAGTTATAAATAGATAAGTCATTGGCAGTCAGTGTTTTTGTACTCGTTTTGATAATGGATTGACCATTAGCGTCTAACTGATCAGTAACCTGTTCCAAATTAACTTTATCGCCTACCGAGAGTTGATTATTCCCATCCGTATCAAGCACACTCTTAATCGTCGGATCGCTACCGGGTTCTTTTTTGCCTAAGCTAGGTAGCTTATCTAGCTTATTTAATTGTGTATCAGATAAATCGAGAGGCTTGTCAGTAGGTTTTGGCGGCTGATCGCAGCAAGGCTTGTTTTGCAGATTTTTCAGCAAAGTCTGAATAATATGAATAAATAAGCCAAGAATTAAAGTATTAAAATTACCGCCAAACGTATTGCTTGAGCTTGAGAAGTTGTTGGCGAAGACACCTACGCTACTAGCAGCTTGTGTCGCGGTATTGTTATTGGTAGCCGCTGTGTTTTTTGTAGCGGCAAATCCGATATTGTTCATATAAAACTCCTATCTATCTAATTGATCTGAATTGCCGACCCTAATCGACTTAGATTAAAAGAGTTTTAAAAAGATAATGAGAGAGAGTAGGATTTTAGGTGGGAAATATCGGATGATACGCTAGTCGTTTGGGTATTTTAGTTAAATCCCAATTGAGAATTGCCCAATCCCAAAATTCATTGATAGAAGTAAAACAATCGGGCGTAGCGCTAGATTGGCCTAAGAAATTCAAAGCTTTACATAAGTTATTTAGTAAATAATGCGTTTGTGTTTGTAAAGCAGGCGCAAGTGTTTGTTTACTTAGTTTATGGCCTAATTGATTGATTGCAATGGGGATATGTACATATTGTAGCCTAGGGTAAGCTAACAAGTCCTGAAGATAAATCTGCCGAGCTGTGTTATCGAGCAAATCTGAGCCACGCACGACTTCAGTAACGCCTTGCCAAGCATCATCGACGACGACAGCTAACTGGTAAGCAAAGATTTGATCAGCGCGGCGAATAACAAAATCCCCTAATTCATCGGCTAAATTCTGGCAATGCTTACCTTGAATAGCATCATTAAAGTAAATTTGTTGATCAGTGGTTTTAATGCGAATCGCATTTTGACTATTTAAATCGAGGTTTTTTTTAAGGCAAGTGCCCGGGTAAATAGCACCAAAACTTCCAAGATTCGCCGTCGTTTTTAATTGTTTGCGTGAGCAATTACAGGCATAAATATAGGGCTGTAAATTTTTGAGTGCTTCTTGATAAGCAGTCAGGCGTTGGCTTTGGTAAATCATGGGTTGATCCCATTCAAAACCGTATAAGGCCAGTGTTTGAATAATGGCCTCAGCAGCTCCCTTTTGTTCACGATGCTTATCTAAATCCTCGATACGCAACAGCCATTGCCCTTGTTGGCTACGCGCTTGTAAATAACTCGCAGTCGCAGCCAACAATGAGCCAAAATGCAGCAGGCCTGTAGGGGAGGGCGCAAAGCGCCCGATGTAAGTCACACTTTAAGAAGCTAGTTGTTTTTCTTTGATTTCTTGCGTGGTTTTGCAATCAATACAGAGTTCAGCGGTCGGGCGCACTTCTAAGCGCTGTAAGCCGATTTCTACACCGCAAGCATCACAATAGCCGTAATCATCTTCGTCAACCCGTGAGA
Organism: Thiolinea sp.; assembly: GCA_049292455.1. Lineage (GTDB taxonomy): Bacteria > Pseudomonadota > Gammaproteobacteria > Thiotrichales > Thiotrichaceae > Thiolinea. The sequence goes on along the minus strand of JBATRF010000005.1, from coordinate 612,049 downwards.
TCGTTTTTTCAATCTTACGGATTAACTTGCGTTCACGGTCACGCGCACGTAGTTCTAAAGCAAACTCTTCTTCTTGAGTCGCACGATCAGCAGGATCGGAGAAGTTGCTAGCCTCTTCTTTCATATGATCCACCGTGCGATCAACTTCTTCCATTAATTCTTTTTTCCAAGCAACCAAGATATGACGAAAATGCTGTAATTGCTTTTCGTTCATATATTCTTCGCCTGCTTCAGGGATATAGGGATTAATGCCATCAACTGGTAACGCAGCTTTCCTTGCTATATAGGTTACATTTTCAGTTGCCATTATTTTTCTCCAACAGCTTGATTTTATTAAAAATCAATGGGTTAAATCTAGGGTCGGTTTCACGAACCCTACCTTGTTTCTTCGGCATAACTCATGGGCGCGCGATTATAGCCCAAGCAAAAATTTTTCGCATTTTTTATTAATAGATAAATGAAAAATTGCATAAATTTTATTATTAAGACTCATATCTTAGTCGCTAGTTTCATAGAAAGCGTAATTGAAAACGGACTGCATCTTTCCCAGGGTCTTCAATATTCAATGAAAATTCTTCAGGTGTTTTCGGCGGCATTAACTGACCTTTTTGTTCTTTACTGAGGTATTCCTCAGGTGCAAAGCGCCGCAACGCCACGACCTCGGCTTTCTGATTCAAAAAGCTCACTTCCAAAAAAGGATAGGGTTGCGCGTTCGCTGCATTGTTTTGAATGGAGGTGTTAATGATCAGCACATTAGGCGTATTCGGGTGCGTATAGACAGTATGGCTCAGTAATTTAATTTGATCTAAATGCCTTACATTGTCTAATTGGCAGCCTACCCATGAGCACACTGTTTGTGTCATCTCGCGTGTAGTGGGATGTTCCAAGAGCTTAGTACGATAACTGTAAAAAAGCTGGATTAATAATAATAAACATAGTGCAACGAGGCTTAAATACAAAAATTTACGCGACTTTGAAGCACGCCTGCTTGAATGATTGGCTTTAAGTGATTTGTGGCCTGAGCTAGTGACATTGCCATCAGCCAGGCCTCCGAAAGGTAGCGGATGGAGACGAGCTTCACCCGGAAGGTCACGGCTCGTGTCCATACCCGCTACGCGCTCATCAGGAAGGGTGGTGCTGAGTGCTTTCATGGCGTCAAAGATAGTATCGCATTCACCACAGCGCAATAAGCCCTGAGCGGCAGTTAGCTCTTTCATGGTAACGCGAAAAACAGCGCGGCAATGACTACACTGGGTATACATTTAGCTCATGCAATTAGGTTAGACATAGCATTTTTATTGTAGCCCTATTTTTTTAAGGCAGCTTAATGATTTGATGCACAAAATAGTAGCGTTAATCCTAAGTGAGAACCCCGCTTTTAACATTATTGAACTGATGAGCGGGGTTAAAAAAAGCAAGAGTGGTCTAGTTGCTAGATCTTGCGGTTCCTTCTAAACGTAACCAGTCTTCTTGGGCGGTAATTTGTAGATTTTCTAGGCGAGCTTCATAAGCAGCAGCTACGGTTTGCCCTTGATCCGCTAAAATCCCAGAGAGCGCTAAACGCCCTGTCGGTTTTAAATAGCTTAAAATAGTCGGTGCGAGACTGACTAACGGACCCGATAAAATATTGGCAATTACGACATCAAATTGCTGGCTAGGCACGTCCTCTGGCAGGCAAGTAAAAATACTACCAGCAGGCAATTCATTACGGCGGGCATTTTCTTGAGTAGCTTCTAAGGCTTGCGGATCAATATCGGTAGCTACGATGGCACTAGCCCCTAATTTCGCACCTGCAATCGCGAGAATACCACTGCCGCAACCGTAATCGAGTACTGTTTTGCCAACTAAATCTTCACCATCTAACCATTCTAAACAGAGTGCAGTCGTGGGGTGATTGCCGGTACCAAAAGCTAAGCCTGGATCAAGTAGGATCTTTACAGCATCGGTAGCTTCTTCCGGTACTTCACGCCAGCTTGGATACACCCAAAGGCGCTTCCCAAATTGCATTGGATGGAAATTATCCATCCACTCACGTACCCAAGGCCGATCTTCTAAGCGTTCTAGTTTGAGATCAGTAATGCCCCACGCGCTACGCTGTAACTCTAATTGCAAGAGTAGGCCAGTCAAATCATCTTCAGCCGGATACAGACCTGTGATGATCAGTTGATCCCAAAGCGGTGTTTCACCGGGTAAAGGCTCAAGAATCGGTTGGTCAACCGCATCTTCAAACGTGACTGAAGCAGCACCAGCTTCTTCTAAAGCCGTGCTGATGACTTCTTGATATTCAACCGTGGTATGACAAATTAGCTGTTGCCAAGTCATTGTAGACCCAACTTTTTTTCTAAATAGTGAATATCAGTGCCACCTTGACGGAAAGCAGGATCAGTTATGATACGCCGTTGCAGGGGTACATTCGTTTTAATGCCTTCGACGATCATTTCAGTGAGCGCACCATTCATGCGATTCAAGGCGGTTAAGCGATCCTCGCCATGCACGATCAGCTTGCCGATCATTGAGTCATAATAAGGTGGAACGGTATAGTCGGCATAAATATGCGAATCCACTCGTACTCCTAAGCCGCCGGGTGCATGATAGCGGGTAATTTTGCCCGGAGAGGGGGCAAAAGTATCGGGATCTTCCGCATTAATCCGACACTCAATCGCATGCCCATGCGGGCGAATATCTTCTTGCTTAATCTGTAAGACTTCGCCAGCAGCAACTAACAATTGTTGCTTGACCAAATCAACACCAGTAATTAGTTCAGTGACAGGGTGCTCAACTTGCAGGCGTGTATTCATTTCAATGAAATAAAATTCGCCATTTTCATATAAGAATTCGAAAGTACCAGCACCACGATAGCCAATCTTGCGGCATGCATCCGCGACCACTTTACCGATGCGAGCACGTTGTTCTTCAGTAATGCCGGGCGCTGGTGCTTCTTCTACGACTTTTTGGTGGCGGCGTTGCATTGAGCAGTCACGTTCACAGAGGTGAATGGCATTGCCATGCTGATCAGCCAGCACTTGGAATTCGATATGGCGCGGATGGATGAGATATTTCTCCATATAAACCACATCGTTACCAAAGGCTGCTTTTGCTTCAGAGCGTGTCATTTCAATCGAGCGGAAGAGTTCTTCTTCCTGATGCACCACACGCATTCCACGACCACCACCACCACCAGTAGCTTTTATAATGATCGGATAGCCAATACGCTTCGCCATTGCGAAACATTCCTCTTTATCATCGGGGGCTGGGCCATCAGAACCGGGGACACAGGGGACTTTGGCTTTCTGCATGGCATCTTTGGCAGAAATTTTATCACCCATGAGGCGAATGGTTTCAGCGCGTGGGCCTATGAAAATAAAGCCGCTAGATTCAACCCGCTCAGCAAAATCGGCATTTTCAGAAAGAAAACCATAGCCAGGATGAATCGCATCAGCGCCGGTCACTTCAGCAGCACTAATAATGGCTGGAATATTTAAGTAGCTATCAATCGAGCGTGGTGGGCCAATGCAAACCGATTCATCAGCGAGGCGTACATGTTTGAGATCGCGATCTGCTGTGGAATGTACTGCTACGGTTTTAATGCCTAGCTCGCGGCAAGCACGCAGGATTCGTAAGGCGATTTCGCCACGATTAGCAATGAGGACTTTTTTTAACATGAAGGCCTCCTGATCAGTCAATGATCATTAAGGGCTGGCCGAATTCAACAGGCTGCTCGTTTTCAACCAGAATCGCTTTGATCACACCGCTTTTATCTGCTTGAATTTGATTAAGCATTTTCATCGCTTCAATAATGCAGAGGGTATCGCCGACTTTGACTGAGTGCCCGATTTCAACAAAGGATTTGGCACCGGGGGAGGAAGAGCGATAGAAAGTACCCACCATCGGTGATTCTAAAACATGCCCCGTGGGTGCGGCAGGTTTCTCGCTAGTAGCAGGGGCATTTGCTTGTGGTGCAGCGGGCGCTTGACCCATCCCCATCATCGGTTGCGGTGCATAGTAATGTTGCATGGGCATCGCAGGGGCTGGCGTGGTTGAAATTCGGCTAATTCTTACCGAATCCTCACCCTCTTTAATTTCAATTTCGGCCACATCGCTGTCTTCCAACAGATCAATGAGTTTTTTGATTTTGCGAACATCCATCATGAAGCTATTCCTATAAGTCTTGTATGGCTTGATGTTGTTAGAGTGCCGACGTGCTAAAACGATCAGGATTGAGAGGTAATTTGCGATAAATACAAACTACCTCAAAGATTGCATAAGCGCTTAAATTCGCTCTTTTTCTCGGCATATCCCAACAGAATGGGCGCGAGTTTACACCGTTTATCCCTTGCTTGCAGCAAGAAAGCGCCAAGAACAAGCTTGGATTAACGGCTCTTAAAAATCGAACCTAAAATGCCGCGTACAATTTGCCGCCCTAAATTAGAGCTAATCGAGCGTGCTGCACTTTTAACAATGGTTTCAGTTAAAGTTTGCCGATTACTCGGTCGAGGTGTATTAGTGGCCTCAAAGCGGCGTGCGGCTTTTTCGAATTCTTTAGCCTGAGTATCCGCAGCAATTTCTGCTGCAACTTTCTCAGCACGTGCTTGTAAAACCTCATGCGCTGATTCGCGATCAATCATTTTATCGTAGCGACCCGCAAACGGGCTTTGGCGAATTAAGTTGGCGCGCTCTTCAGGCGTAGCTGGACCAATGCGGGATTGTGGCGGACGAATCATAGTACGTTGCACAACGCTTGGAATGCCTTTTTCCTCTAATACCGAAACCAAGGCTTCACCAACACCCATCTCCATAATTACTTTCGCAGTATCTAAATCTGGATTGGCACGGAAGGTATCAGCCGCCGCTTTGACAGCTTTTTGGTCGCGTGGGGTGAAAGCGCGCAAGGCATGTTGGATGCGATTGCCTAATTGTCCAAGGATGCTATCGGGAATATCTAAAGGGTTTTGGGTAATGAAATACACACCAACGCCTTTAGAACGAATCAAGCGTACGACTTGCTCAACCTTATCGACTAAGGCTTTCGGTGCATCATTGAAAAGTAGGTGCGCTTCGTCAAAGAAAAAGACTAAGCGTGGTTTATCTAAATCACCGACTTCAGGCAGATTTTCAAACAACTCAGATAACAACCAGAGCAAGAAAGTGGCATATAAGCGTGGTGTCATCATCAGCTTATCGGCCATCAGAATATTGATGTTGCCATAACCATTCGGCGCAGTACGAATGAAGTCCCAAAGATCGAGCGCTGGTTCACCAAAGAAGCTTTCTGCACCTTGTTGTTCAAGGACTAATAAGCGGCGTTGAATGGCACCAATTGAGGAGGAGCTAACATTCCCATAAGCATTTTGGAAATCTTGGGCATTCTCACCCATATGCTGCAGGATGGAGCGCAGGTCTTTGAAGTCGAGCAATAACATGCCTTCGTCATCAGCGAATTTGAAAGCGATGTTTAGCAGGCCTTCTTGCGTGTCATTCAACTCTAAAAGACGCGAGAGCAACAAAGGGCCAATATCAGTGACCGTGGCACGAATCGGATGCCCTTGCTGACCGGACAAATCCCAAAGAATGCTGGGGTAGCCTTCAAATTTAAAGTTATCAATCCCAATCGCTGCTATACGCTCCTCAATTTTGGGATTCGGCGTACCAGCTTGGCTGATTCCGGTTAAATCACCTTTGATATCCGCCATGAAGACAGGAACCCCCGCGCGCGCGAAGCCTTCTGCAATCGCTTGTAGCGAGACAGTTTTACCTGTTCCGGTTGCGCCTGCAATGAGCCCATGTCGATTGGCAAAGCGCAAATTTAGATTAACGTGTTGATTGCCACCTTTGCCAATGAGAATGCCAGCTTGTTCACTCATGACTGCTCCTATTGTATTTTTCATGTTTGGCGTATTTGAGGAGCAGTCTAACGAAAATGCCTAGTGACTGCTACGCTAGGCCTAATTTTCTTAAAGTTTCGCGGCTGATACCGCCAATCGCTAGCTTGTTAACGGCTTGAAAAGCATGAATGGCATTAATAGTGGCAGCATCTAACACGCCAGATAAGGTCAAAGCTTGCCCGTTTTGCATAAGAGCCATTTGAATTTGTTGGATTTGCGGGGTCGTTAAGGCGTTTGGGCAAGCTATCGGCATAGTTAGCAGTTGTTCATCGCGTAATTTGCGCATACTGCTAATCGTCTCGTATTGGGCGTCGACTAAGCTGGAGATGACTTTCCACGGTTTACTAACGCGTACAATCTTCACCTTTTCATAGCGCGCTGGTAAAGGTTGACCAATACCTTTGCCCGCTTTAAGCAGCTTTTTACGCTTCAGTTTGATTGTTTTGGCGGGAATGCTGCGCTGCTTAATTTGTGCAGGTTCTTTAATAATTTGTGTCGAAATTTTGGCAAATTCAGCCTGAACTGTTTCAAGGCAAGAGTTAGTTGGTGTAGCAATGCAACCTGTTTTCCAGCGTTTATGTTCGGGCGTAATTAAAATTTCTCGGACTACGGTCTGATACTCGGCTTGGCTAGCATAAAGTTCTGAGCGGGCGCGTTCAGTTTCAATCACCTCCTCAATTTCTTCGTATTGAGCTGGCTCAGTTTCTTGAGCATAGCGTGCAGGCTCCACTTGAATAGTCGTTTCATTCCAAACGACTTCAGCCGGTATATTGGTGTAGCTGGCTGAGCCATCATAAACCAAAACCTTGGTCGTCTCTTCGCGAAGTACCGCAGGGCGGAGTAGTTCAGCTGAGCATTGAGTCGGAATATTGGCGGAAGTTGCCACGCTATGGGCGGCTTTGGATGAGTTTGTAGTTATTACGCCCAAAGCTTCGCCTTGATTAGTGCAACTAATCAGCAAGGGGGTAATGATAAGTCCTAATATAATCGTTTTAGTATTCTGCATTATTTTAAAGCGTGTCGAGAGTTTGAATTATCTAGGTGATTCTAGCCAAAAACCTATAGAGCTTGCTTTAAACCCCAGCCTGAGTCGAGAAACTTTTATATTTTTATGACAGCTGGGTATTCTTCAGACAAATGCACGATTTCGCCGGTTAATTTATCGACTTTTTCCACTAAGCCGTGGCCTGGTTTCCAGACAACTTTGCCACCTTTATCTAATACTGGAATGTTATCAATCGTCACAGTGGGTCGTAACACGTCAGACACTGTCGGAATGCGCTCAGCAGGGATAGGCGGTGAAACCTGCTTCTCGGGTAAAGCTTGCTGAGTTAAATCGATATCGGGTAAGTCAATTTTTTCAGTGACTGTGGGTATGGTTTCGTGGATTGAAGCTATCGGCGTAGGTAGCACATAGCGCGAGACTGAGCGCACACTCGAAGCATTATTTAAGTTTGCATAATACTCCGCAGGAAATGCAGTAGCATTTTGCAGCCTTAAACCACGATGAAAACTCTGTAGGTTTGAATAGGCCATTAGCAACAAGCAAGCAAGAAAATGTATAGAGAGTATTCGCGACGCTGCTGTTTTTTGCTGGCCTAGGCTTGATGGGGGAGAGTGAATACAAGACAAAAGGTTAGGTGGTAAGATGCTAGTAAAAGCCGGAGGGTACTTATATCATGCAAGGCTTTATGCGGTTTCGCAGGAACAGCTTCATGAGTCAGTATTGGAATCCCTTAGTGCAGCAATTGGAGCCTTATGTTCCAGGCGAGCAGCCCAAGGATCAGCGCTATATAAAGCTCAATACCAATGAGTGCCCCTATCCACCTTCGCCTAAAGTCCTCGCAGCTATCCAAGCTGAATTAAACGACACGCTCAGGCTCTACCCAGACCCGAATGCTGACCTGTTTAAGGATGCTATCGCTAATCATTATGGTTTAGAGCGCAAGCAGGTCTTTATTGGGAATGGCTCAGATGAAGTCTTAGCGCATGCTTTCCATGCCTTGTTTAAGCCTGACCAACCACTGTTGTTCCCGGATATTTCGTATAGTTTTTATCCAGTTTATGCCAATCTTTATCAGTTGCCGGTGCAACAAATTCCGCTAGCCGCTGATTTTAGTTTGGACTTAACTGCTTACACCCAAGTTAATGGTGGGATTATTTTCCCCAATCCTAATGCACCGACGGGTTCGGCGCTGGGCTTAGCCGCGATTGAGCAACTTTTAATCGCTAATCAGCATTCAGTTGTCGTCGTTGATGAGGCCTATGTGGATTTTGGGGCAGAAACCGCTATTCCACTGATTCAGCAATATCCGAATTTATTAGTCGTACAAACTTTATCCAAGTCGCGCTCCTTGGCTGGTTTGCGAGCTGGCTTCGCGGTGGGGAATCCTGAGTTAATTGAAGGTTTGGAGCGGGTTAAAAACTCGTTCAACTCTTATCCATTAGATCGATTAGCGATTGTTGGTGCTGCGGCTGCTATACAGGATCAAGACTATTTTGCCGAGCTGTGTACAAAAATCATAGCCACACGCGAACGTGTGATTGCTGATTTAAAGCAATTGGATTTCCAAGTTTTACCTTCAGCGGCTAATTTTGTGTTTGCTCGCCCACCCGCAGGGAATGCAGAAGCGCTATATTTAGCCTTAAAAGAGCAGGGCGTTTTGGTTAGGCATTTTAAGAAGCCACGTATTCAAAAGTACTTGCGGATTAGCATTGGTACTGAGGCGGAAATGCAGGTTTTATTGGAAAAGCTGCAAACTTTATTAGCGAAGTGAAGATGATTCAACGTGACGAGCTGGAGCGGTATTTGAGTACTTTGCTCAATGTGGCTAAGTTTAAGGATTATGCCCCCAATGGTTTGCAAGTTGAAGGTCGCCAATCGATCAAGAAGATTGTAACGGGCGTGACTGCTTGCCAAGCCTTATTAGATGTGGCACTCGAGCAGGGCGCGGATGCTGTGTTAGTGCATCATGGTTATTTTTGGCGCGGCGATAATCCAGTAGTAAGGGGTATGCATCAACGCCGCTTGGCTAGTCTGCTCAAAAATGATGTGAGTTTATTTGCCTACCACTTGCCTTTAGATGCTCATCCTGAATTAGGCAATAATGCACAGCTTGCAAAGCGCTTAGGGTTAACTATAGAAAATGTATTAAATGAGCAGGGTGTAGGCAATGTCGGCACACTGCTTGAGCCACTCAGTTTAGCTGAGTTTGGCCTAAAAATTGAGCGAGCCCTACAACGTAAACCTTTATTGGTTTCAGGTGGTGAACACGGGATTGAGCGGATTGCTTGGTGTACTGGCGGTGCTCAAGGCTATATTCAGGAGGCCATAAATTTTGGTGTGGACGCCTATTTAAGCGGTGAAATATCCGAGCCTACCACGCATAGTGCTCGTGAAAATCAGCTGCATTATATTGCTGCAGGGCATCATGCCACGGAGCGTTATGGCGTACAGGCGCTAGGCGAGCATTTGGCAGCGCAATTTGGCATAGAGTGCAGATTTATTGAGATAGATAATCCTGCTTAATGTCAGGTTATTTCGATATTTTTTGTGCTATCATCGCCACCGGATTTGTCGCCCTTAAGGTGCTTGGTGTTTATCCCCTAACGTTTGCAAGGGGAATCGCTTGATTTCACTGGTGAAGTCAGACATCCTATGGCGTTTTTTAGCACTTGCTAATATTGCAGTGCAGTAGTCCAGTAGCGATTGAGGATTTTGCTTCTTGCAGGTTGAGCAAGAAGTGTTCAGGTTTTGATAATTTGGGAGTGAGCTAACGATGGCAAATTCTGGAGTCGATAAGAATCGGCGTCGTTTCCTGATTGCAGCTACTTCAGTAGTAGGTGCGGCGGGGACGGCGGCGCTTGCATATCCCTTCCTAGGGTCGATGTCTCCCAGTGCACGTGCTTTAGCTGCGGGTGCGCCGGTAGATGTGAATGTAAGCAAAGTTGAACCAGGCCAATTATTGGCAGTAGTGTGGCGTGGTAAACCAGTTTGGATCGTGAATCGGACGGAAGAAATGTTAGCTGCTTTGCCAGCCCTAGATACGAACCTGAAAGATCCAAACTCTGAAGTCATATCTCAGCAGCCTGAGTATGCGAAAAACGGTTATCGCTCGCGCGACGCAAAATATTTAGTCCTTGTGGGTATTTGTACTCATCTAGGCTGCTCTCCTACTTTTCGTCCTGAAATCGCTCCAGCCGATTTAGGGGCTGATTGGAAAGGGGGTTGGTATTGCCCTTGCCACGGCTCACGCTTCGATTTAGCCGGGCGTGTATTCAAAAATGTGCCAGCCGGTACGAATCTTGAAGTGCCTCCTTATTACTTCAAGAGCGAAGGTCAGATTTTAGTAGGTGAAGATGGGAGTGCTGCATAATGGCTGAACGTCCTGCACATAATTATACCGGTTTCTTAGGTTGGGTCGAAGATCGCTTCCCCTTAATGGAAACTTGGGATAAGCACTTAGCGCAATACTACGCGCCAAAAAACTTTAACTTCTGGTACTACTTCGGATCCTTAGCGATGTTAGTACTGGCGATCCAAATCTTCTCTGGTTTATTCCTAGCCTTTCATTACAAGCCTGATGCTGAGCTAGCCTTCGCCTCCGTTGAATACATCATGCGTGATGTGCCGGGCGGCTGGTTTATTCGTTATATGCACTCTACCGGTGCTTCGGCCTTCTTTATTGTCGTTTATCTGCATATGTTCCGCGCCATGATTTATGGCTCTTACAAGGGTAAGCGCGAATTATTGTGGCTGATTGGGATGCTGATCTATGTTGCTTTAATGGCAACCGCCTTCATGGGTTATTTATTACCTTGGGGACAAATGTCTTACTGGGGTGCTCAGGTTATTATCAACCTTTTCAACACCATCCCCTTTGTTGGTAACGAAGTATCCGTCTGGCTACGGGGCGATTATGTGCTAGGTGATGCTGCTTTGAACCGTTTCTTTGCCTTACACTTCTTTGTGCCCGTCATTGTGTTGCCAGCTTTAGTGTTTGTACACATCGTGGCTTTACATGCAGTGGGTTCAAATAATCCAGACGGTGTTGAGATCAAAAATGGTCCGAAAGGTAATCGCTGGTCGCCGACTGCGCCCACTGATGGTATTCCGTTCCATCCTTATTACTCTGTTAAAGATATCCTAGGTGTTGCGGTCTTCTTGTTTGTGTTCTTTGCGATCTTGTTCTTCATGCCAGAAATGGGCGGCTATTTCATTGAGCAACCCAACTTTGAACCTGCAAATCCTTTAAAGACACCTTTGCATATTGCACCTGTATGGTATTTTACGCCTTTCTATACTGTGCTGCGTGCTGTGCCTGATCCTTGGTATGGGACGGTGGCTATGTTTGCTGCCATCATTGTCTTATTCCTGTTGCCTTGGATTGACAAAAACCCGATTAAATCTTGGCGCTATCGCAATGCTGCCCACAAAATTAACTTGTTGGCATTCGCAGCTATCTTCTTAGTCTTAGGCTGGATGGGTGTTGAAGCGGTAACCGTGATTTATAAAGAGCTCGGCACTCGAATGACTCAGCTCTACTTCTTATTCTTCGTTGTGCTATGGCTACATAGTTACCCCGCTAAAGTTAACTACAAAATGTGGTTTGGCATTTTGTTGGGTATTGTCTTTGTTTACGACTTAATCTTCCGTCTCAATCTGGAAGATGGCGAAGCGACTTGGCAAATGGTCATACAGTTTATTTGGCCGGTAATTTACTTAGCTGCAACTTTGTTGTTGCCAGCCTTTAAGCCTAGCTTCAATCAGGAAAAACCAGTTCCTGATCGCGTGACTGGGTAAGGAGTTAATACATGAAAAAGTTTATTACTAGCGTATTGCTTGCTCTAAGCATGGCCGTGCCAGCAGTCGGTTTTGCTTCAGAAACAGTCAAGTTGGAAAAGGCTAATATTGATCTGCATAACCAACAAAGTCTGCAGCGTGGTGCTAAATACTTTGTTAACTATTGCATGGGCTGCCACTCATTAAGTATGAGCCGCTACAATCGCGTAGCGACTGATCTGGGGTTGACGCCTGAGCAAGTGCAGAAAAATCTGATTTTTACCCGTACGGATGGTGAGCTTACTAAAGTAGGTGAGCTGATGAAGAATGGGATGACTCCAAAATACGGTAAAGAGGCTTTTGGTAATCCTCCGCCTGATTTGTCCTTAGAAGGCCGTTTGCGGGGCGCAGATTGGATTTATAGCTTCTTAAAAGCCTTCTATAAAGACCCAAGTCGTCCGTTTGGTGTAAACAATACCGTTTTTGCCAGTGTAGGGATGCCACATATTTTGTGGGAGCTGCAAGGCACTCAAGAGCTGCAGCATGCTGAAGAGCCTGCTGCAGGCGAACATGCTAAAGCGGCTGATGCTCACGCTGCTGAGCCAAAATTAGTTTTAACTTCACCGGGTAAGCTGTCTCCAGCAGAATATGATCGTGTGGTGCTTGATATTACTAATTTCTTGGTTTACGTCGGTGAGCCTGGCAAGTTGCATCGTCAATCAGTGGGCATTTGGGTCCTGTTATTCTTAGTAATCTTCATCGTACTTGCGTACTTCCTGAAGAAAGAATACTGGAAGGATGTTCATTAATTACCAACTGGTATAACATAAATTGGCTACTCTAGCTTATAACTAGAGTAGCCTTTTCATTTTGGACTACAGGAGCTTTTCAAGCTATGGCATCGATTTCTAGCCGCCGTTCTGTTATGACTTTATTTTCTGCTGCTGATTGTGCTGACAGCCATCGTGTACGCATTGTCTTGGCAGAGAAAGATATTACTGTCGATGTGCTAAATATTAACCCCGATGATAAGCCTGAGGAGCTGGCAGAACTGAATCCCTATAACACTACTCCGACGTTAATTGATCGTGATTTAGTTTTATATGACGCACGTATCATTATGGAGTATTTGGATGAGCGTTTCCCTCATCCACCGTTGATGCCTGTTGATCCAGTGACACGTGCTCACTCGCGCTTAGCTTTATTTCGGATTGAGAAAGATTGGTTCTCATTAGTGGATGATATTGAACGTGGTGATGAAAAATCTGCCACGGAAGCACGTCGAATTTTGCGGGAAAGCGTCTTATCTGCCGCTGAAGTTTTCGCGATTAAACCTTATTTCTTAAGTGATGAATATACTTTAGTGGATTGCACCATTGCGCCAGTCTTGTGGCGTTTGCCCAAATACGGCATTGATGTGCCCGCTAAGCAGGGCAGACCTATACTAAAATATATGGAGCGAGTATTCTCACGTGATGGTTTCCAACAATCTCTAAGTAAGGTTGAAAAGGCAATTAGACCATGACACCAAAACGCCCCTACTTACTCCGCGCTTTTTATGAGTGGATTGTCGATAACAATATGACACCCTATATCACGGTGGATGCGACTGCAGAAGAGGTTTCTGTACCACGTCAGCACGTGAAAGATGGGCGTATTGTTTTGAATATCAGTCCGACTGCTGTCCGTGACTTTGTCATGGATAATGATGCAGTGAGCTTTAGTGCGCGTTTTAGTGGGGCGGCGTTTTATGTGTATTGCCCAATCTATTCTGTGTTAGCTGTGTATTCACGTGAAACCCAAGAAGGTGCTTCTTTCCCACCTGAAGAGTATGCACAAGTTAAGCCAGCCGCTAGCAAAGGGCCTAACCTTACGGCAGTTTCCACCCAAGCCGAAGATGATGAAGAAGTCATTGACTCTGTTGATGAGTCGCCTAGTGATGATCCACCACCACCGCCTAAAACAAATAAACCTGCTTCAAAATCCCGTCCTGCCTTGCGTGTTGTTAAGTAATTCACGGTAAGCTCTATGATTTCACTGATTGCTGCTATGACACGCACTGAGCATGTAATCGGCTATCAAGGAGCTATGCCTTGGCATCTACCTGCTGATCTGGCTTGGTTTAAGCAAAATACCTTAGATAAACCCATGATTATGGGGCGCAAAACTTGGCAATCGCTAGGTAAACCTTTGCCTAAGCGGCGTAACATTGTGATCTCACGTGATGCGAGCCTACATCTACCTAATGTCGACTTCGTGACTAGCCCCGAAGCTGCTCTTGATTTAGTCGCTGCTTGCCCAGAGATCATGATTATTGGTGGTGCTCAGCTCTATCATTATTTTCTGCCTCAGGCAGATCGGATGTATCTAACCTTCATTGATGCTGAGCTAACTGGCGATACGGTATTTCCTGCCTATCAGGTAGAGGATTGGCAGCTCAGTCAAGAGCAGCATTTTTTAGCGGATGCTAAGAATCCCCATAACTATTCATTCACTGTCTACGAGCGCTTATGAGCAGCCTATTAATTGTTAACGCGCAGCTAGTGAATGAAGGGCGAATTGTTGAGAGCGATGTCTATATTGAAAATGGTCGTATCGAAGCTATTGGAGCCTTAGCAGGGCGCGCTGCTACTCAAGTTTTAGATGCCCAAGGACGTTATCTAGTGCCTGGCATGATTGATGATCAGGTGCATTTCCGTGAGCCGGGCTTGACGGAGAAAGGCGACTTATTCACTGAAAGTCGCGCAGCTGTGGCTGGTGGTATCACTAGCTTCATGGATATGCCAAATACCGAGCCTGCTACGTTATCGAATGAATTACTTAAAGAAAAACACGAGCTGGCTAGAGGTAGATCGCTAGCTAATTACAGTTTTTATCTAGGTGCATCGAGCGAAAATATTGAGCTAATTAAGACGGTCGATGTGCAGTTGGCTTGTGGAGTGAATGTCTTTGTAGGCTCGTCTTGTGCCAGCAAGTTAGTGGATGATCCTCAGGTACTGCGTGAAATTTTAACCAGTTCGCCAGTATTGGTTACCGCGCATTGTGAAGATATGCCGATGATCGCTGAGAATGAAGAGAGCTATCGCAGTATTTATGGCGATGCAGTGCCTTTCGAGTTGCATGGGGTGATCCGTAGCGATGAGGCTTGTTATAGTGCAGCTAAGCGCCTAGTTGAAGTAGCGCAAGACTGTAACTCCCGTGTGCATATTTTGCATATTTCCTCTGCTAAAGAGCTGGAGCTGTTCACTGCGGGCAGCATTGCTGAAAAGCTAATTACAGCTGAAGTTTGCCCACATTATCTGCATTTTTCTGATGAGGATTATGCTACTCAGCAGGGGCTATTAAAGTGCAATCCAGCGATTAAAACTACAGAAGATCGGGCTGCTTTAATTCAAGCCTTACTGGATGGGCATTTAGATATTATTGGCAGCGCCCATGCGCCTCATTTATTGGCGGAAAAACAGAACCTTGGTTATTTCAAAACGCCTGCAGGCATGCCTATGGTGCAGGATGCGCTCTTATCTTTATTGGAAAATTACCATGATGGTATTTTTGGTTTAGAGTTCATTGTAGAGAAAACCAGCCATGCAGTGGCTGAGTTGTTTAATATTCAGGAACGTGGATTTATCCGTGAAGGTTATTGGGCTGATTTAGTACTGCTTGATTTCGAGCAAATGCAGTTCGCTACCAATACCAATGCCTTAGCGAAATGTGCTTGGACTCCGTATGATGGCTACGGCTTCCGTTCTAGAATTGCGGCTACGCTAGTCAATGGCGAGATCGTTTGGCGTGATGGTCAGCTTATGGAGCGCTCACCCGTCGGGCAAGCACTCAGTTTTATTCGCTAAGCTTACAGCTCACGCACTACACGAAAGCCTAAGTTAGTGTCTAGCTCATCTAAATAGCGCTTTTTCCGCGCAGCGCTGCGTGCTAACACCGCTGGATCAAACCAAGAACCACCTTTAGTTACATACCAATAGGGGCTGCTGTTGTTGGCAGGGCTACCATCGCGATGTGCGCCTAAATGCGAGCTAGTCCAATGCGAACTAGTAAATTCCCAGACATTGCCATGAATATCATATAAACCCCAGTGATTGGGTTCACGTAAACCTACCTCACTCGCACTGACCGAGGGAATACACCGTGGCAAATACCAGCGTTTCTTTTCAGCTGCTTCTTGATACGGAAAAATCGGATTAAAATTAACCTCTTTGCAGCTCACACTATTACCATAGCAGAAAGGGGTGACGCTGCCAGCACGTGCGGCATATTCCCACTCTGGTTCTGTTGGTAAGCGATATTTATAGCCGGTTTGGGCGCTTAACCAGCTTAAATAAAGTCTCACATCACTCATCCGCACGTTAATGACGGGATAGCGTCCCTTATGCCAAATTAATTCAGGGCGCTTTTGCCATTCGGTAGCAGTACGAAATAATTCAAATTCTTCAGCCATCAGCGGCAGTTGGCCTATAGCAAAACTATAATCTAGACGAATGGTATGTTGTGGATACTCTTCACGCCGATGCCCAAATTCATTAGTGGGCGAACCCATTTCAAATTGACCGGCAGGAATAATGGCTAATTTAGGACCAAGTAATCCGCTTTTTAAACTATCTTGAAAAAAAGGCTTCATCCCGAATTGCTTAGCCGTTTGTTCTTGTAGAGTTTTTAGCTCTACGGAAGAAAGAGAATCAAGCACTGTTGCCGTTGAAGCATATAAATTCAAAGCTTCCATAAGTATCTATTAGTAACCATTAATGTAGAAACTGCAATCTATCATTCATTTTCGATGACTAGCAACTAAGTTTCTAGCTAGATGGTCTACACTTTTAGGTATGGGTGAAAATAGTGGGGTTTAAAATGGATGTTTCCCTGAGTAATCAAGAAGATATGCAAAACTACTCTTATCTTGAAACTGCACGCCGCTTACTGGATGGTTTGATTTTGTATCGTTTAGAATTAGGTGAGGCTGGGCGGCACTTAGAACTATTATTAAGGCTGAGGGGCGTGGCCGCTAGTACTGATGCGCCTTGTGTAGAGCGTATTCATTAATCAGTAATACTAATTAATTTTAATAATTACCGTCCTAATTATCTATTATTTAATTTTATAGCAAGCCTTCTTAAGCTATACTAATAGGCAGGCTTTTCCTTAGGGTTATAAAAAAAATAAATGAAACGCACTGCCCGTCGTTGGCAAGTGGGCCTTAACCTACTTGAGGTCTTAATTGCTACTTTAGTTTTATCTGTAGGTTTATTAGGTTTAGCCGGTCTACAAGTAAGTAGCCTTAAAAGCACTCAAAATGCCTCTTTAAAACAAGAAGCTACGTTCATTTTGTATGACTTACTTGACCGCATGCGCAGCAACCGCCAATCCGTTATTGCGGGCAACTATATAAAAACCACTACTTGTAGCCAAACACCACCTCAAGCTTGTACGACAAGCTGTACTGCCACTGAGCAAGCGACTTATGATGTTTATCAGATTGTATGCAAGAGTGGGTCTAATTATTTACCGGATGCACAATTAGTGTTGACTTGTCCCACAGCCAGCGATTGCGGGCAGGGCTTGCATCTTCTTTTGAGCTGGACCGAGCGTATGGAACAACGCGGTATTCAACAAGCACCTGCCGCAAATACTGGGTCGACAGTCACACCTACTGAAAAAGAAACCGATGCCATGAGTTTAGAAATGGATGTCATTATCTAAGGTTAATGATGAAAAATAATAATAAGCTGCAACCACACGGTTTTTCTCTGGTAGAAATCATGATTGCCTTAGCCTTAGGGCTATTTATTATGGCAGGTCTTTCTACGGTGTATGTAAGCAGCAAAGAGACTTACGCCTTACGTGACCAAATTTCGGAGTTAGATGAGAATGCTCGAATTGCGATGGGTGCTTTACGTACCCACCTTGAAACAGCGGGTTATGCTTCGAAAACAGGGGTGCAACTCGATAATTATCTATTGCCGACTCATTTCGTACCTTCAACCGTAACCTGTCCAACAGGGCAAACCAATATCATTAATGTGGAGCGCATTCTTAAATCAGCGGATGGCTCAGCCCTGGGCACATCGGTACTAACCACTAATCAAATAATGGCCAAAGCAGATACGATTGGCGTATCGTTTATTGCAGATGATTTAATTTTTAAAGATTGTACAGGCTCGTCTTGGAAGAATCGTTGTACAGTGGATCCCAGCAGTAGTTTAAAGGATTGGGCTAATGAAAGCCCGCAAGCTCAAGCAGCCCGCCGAGTTTATAGCTCGTTTAAAGTTCAAAAAAATGCTAGCCGCAAAAATAGCCTTGATGAAGGTATACCCGAGCTATCCTGTGGTGGCTCACTCAATACTTATAGTCAACCTTGGGCACAAGGTATCGAGAATATCCAGTTTCGCTACGGTGTAGATGTACTGCCGAATCCGATTCCAGTGGGGCAGAAAAAACAGTGGCAAGTGGATCAATACTGGTCTGCTGCAGAAGTCGATAATAATAATGCTTGGGATAAAGTTGCTTTAGTCCAAGTCGCGCTTTTAGTCCGAACCATTGAGCCAGTGTTCAAACAAGCAGAAGAAAAAAACCACCAGCTATTCGATCAACGCATAAAAACTAATGACCGTTATAAACGTTCGGTCTATACCACCACTATTTATTTAAGAAATATTGCACGCTAAAGCTTTGTTAATACCATGAAAACTATAAAACATTTAAAAGCGTCTTCTAAATATGCACAACGTGGCTCCACCTTATTGTGGGGGATGTCGATACTCTTAGTCATGTCAGTGATTAGCGTGACTGCAGCAAGGATTGGTATTACTGATACACGGATTGTAGGCAATGAGATGTATAGCATGCTGACTTATCAAGGGGCTGAGTCGCAATTAAATTTAGTCCGACCTCCGCTAGAAATGTTGGCTCCTTCTGACTCATTGGCGTTTATAAAATTTGCGATGGATCAGCAAACTAAGAAATTCACTGTGCCGCAATCGAATACAGCAGTGCTCTTTCAGGCGGATAACCTAAAGAATGGCGTAAAAGTTCAGCATGATAGTTTCTTGGATCAATGCCCACCCTTAGAGACCTCTATGAGTGTCGAAATGGATGGTGATAAGTATAAATGCTCTTTATTCATTATTGATGCTAGTAGCCGCTTCCAAGGCACAGGTGCGCGTAGTATGCACGAAATGGGTGTTGTGCATTTCATGCCTTCATCATAAATTAATTTGATTAATGCAATATTTATTATAAGATTGAGAGTATCCCGAATAATAATTAAAAATTAGGTAAATTTATGCTCAGCCTTCGACTACAACGCGGTTTTACCTTAACCGAAATGATGATTGTTATTGCCATTATCGGGATCATTTCAGCTTTTGCTTATCCTAGTTATGTTGAGCAAGTCAGAAAGAGTAAGCGCTCTGATGCAAAAATTGCCTTGCAGCAAATTGCTCAGCGCCAAGAGTCTCATTTCATTAAGAATTATACCTATGGAGCCAGTTTAACTGCCTTAGGTTACGCCGCAGATACGATTCCAAGCCCTGAGGATAATTATCAAATCACGGTGAGTGCAGCCACAGCAACCAGCTATACCTTACAAGCAACTCCCACGAGTGGTTCCAGCCAAGCACAAGATAGTAAATGTGCAAATTTTACCTTGGATCACATGGGTAGGCGAGTAGCTAAAGATAGTAGTGGCGCGGTAACTACCGATAAGTGTTGGCATTAAAGTTTTTCAGAAAAATAACTAATAACGAGCCATGTCAATAATGCGCAAAGCTAGCGGGTTGCTACCCCTCATTCAGCAAGTGAGCTTCAGTCTAGTACTGAGCAGCTTGGCTGGCTTAGCGTTGGCGGATGAAACCGAAATCTTCGCCCAAAATGAAGCTAGCAAAGTCAATGCTAATATCCTGTTCTTATTGGATGCTTCTGGCAGTATGAGTCAAACCCTCTCGAATAGCGGAGGTCGTTCACGGATGCAGGTATTGCAACAGACTTTCCGTGAGGTACTGGTTGACGCACCTGATAATGTGAATATTGGTTTAATGCATTACTCCAATGCGACGGTTTTGCCGTCCTATAGTTGGAGTGCAATTAAAGGCGTCAACTTTCCGGTTTCACCGATTGATGATCAAGCTTCAAGCATTATTGGTTCGGCAGCTAGTACCGATAACCTAATTGATCCACCTGCAGGTATGCCGGTTCGAGCTTTCTTAGCCGATGTAGTGGATGGTTGGCAGCCTGCTGGATACACACCGATTGTTGATTCCCTATATGAAGCCACCCGCTATTTTCGTGGCGAAAGCCCGGTTTGGGGTAAACATAAAGCAGCCTATAGTTGGGCAGCGCATCCCTCTACTTACACAGGCAGTTTAAATTGTACTAGCCAGCACCAAGAAGAGTGCAGCCCCGATTGGGGTACTTGTAATTCCACCGCAAATTTAAGCCCAAGTGCTTGCTCGACACGCAAATACAGTGAGTGCTGTAAATGGGAAACTGCGCCGAATGGCAAGCAATACTGCAAAAATAATAACTATAGCTGCAAAGTCAGTGTGAAGTTTTGCCAACACACCATTTGCGATGCCTATAGTGGCAATCCTATTTATAAATCGCCGATTGAGCATAGCTGTCAAGCGAATTACCTAGTGTTGATGTCCGACGGTAAGCCTGAATATCTGCATTGGGAAGGGGTAACGCCAGACGGTACTGGACGCTATCCAGAATCCGTAGCACCAACGCAAACTTATAATGCCAATGTTATTCCACCGATGACACCGGATATGAATAACGCTAGCTTTCCCATCACGGTTCCTGCTCTAGCTGCTGCGACCTGTGTTGATGCTCCTTTGGGCTATAAAAGTGGCAAATGTGGCCCCGAATTAACCCGCTTTTTAGCCACAGAAGATCAATCCACCGCGATTCCAGGTAAGCAGATCGTTAATACCTTTACGGTAGCTTTTGGTATGGGCGATGAGCCAGTAGGCACTAATTATCTAGCTCAGTTAGCTACCGCTGAAAATGGTGCGTATACCGCAGATAATCCAGAAGAGTTGGCTAGCGCCTTTAGCGAGATCCTCGCGGATGTGCAAAAAAGCTCACTCTCATTTAGCTCGCCTAGCTTTGTGGTAGATCAATCCAATCTGCTCTCGCATGAAAATAATGTGTATATGCCTGTATTTGACCCTAGCCAAACGGCGATTTGGTCAGGCAATTTACGCAAATTCACCTTAAATGATGCTGGGGATATTTTAGGTGCAAATGGCTCTTCAGTCTTAAATACTGATGGTACTTTGCGAATTGATGCTCAAGATGTCTGGTCAACGACCTCACATGGTGCGGATGTTACTATCGGTGGAGCTGCTAGCAAGCTACCCACTCCAGCCAGTCGGGTTTTATACACTGATGCAGGTGGCAAAAATTTAGTCCATATTAGCCCTAGTACTGAAAGCATTACTGCTAGCCTCTTAACACCTAGCAGTACCAGTTCAAATGCACATAACTTATTACTGACTAGCACGCATTATCCTAATCTACCTGCAGGCACCAGCTGTTGGGGGCATTATAAGGATTGCAGTGGTACTGAGCATACTGTCAGTGGTAATCCGAATACAGGTGCTGGCTGCGTCAATATTGCTGAGGTGACCACTTGCCCCTCACCCCCAATCTCAGCTGAAAAACGTACCAAGCTATTAAACTTTATTCGTGGCTATAAAGATGGTGATAGCAATGCCGAAGCACGTAATCATCTTGGCGATAGCTTAAATAGCAAAGCGGTGGTTGTGGATTATGGAAATAATGTCGTTCGTGTACTGCTAGCAACCAACGAGGGTTTCTTGCATTCATTTGACGCGAATACAGGGGTGGAGAAATGGGCGTTTATGCCAGAGTCACTCCTGAAAAATGCGAATTTATTTTTAGATAATCCAGATAACAATAAGCATGTGTATGGCATTGATGGCCCACTCACTCTCAAACGAGTTGATCATAATCTCAATGGCATTATTGAGCTAAGCCCCTCTCAGGATTACAACAATGATGGCGAGGTGAATGCTGAAGATGCCGATAGTGTAAAGCTGTACTTTGGCTTACGGCGTGGTGGGCGCATGTACTATGGCATGAATATTAGTTCAGCTGACTCTCCCACGGTGACTTGGAAAATTGCACCGCAAGCCAACGCAGGTGTTACCCATGCTGGCTTTACTGATCTAGGCGAAACGTGGTCGAAACCCACTCTTTCAAAGCTACGGGTTGCTGTAGGGGATAGCGCTTCCCAATCTAAACTAAAGCAGGTTTTAGTCTTCGGTGGTGGCTACGATCCACTTAAAGATGAAGAAGATATTGCTGATCGTTTAGCGGATCAATGGGGGCGGGATGTCTTCATTATCGATGCAGATACAGGTAGTGCACTCTGGTCATTGCGGCAGGGTTATTATGGGACTTCTGGTACTCAATCTGCCATTGCGGGTGTAGCTAATCTACAACATAGCGTGACTGGTGATATTCGTATCTTAGATATGGATGGCAATGGTGCTTTAGATCGACTGTATTTTGCGGATACGGGTGGCAATGTCTGGCGCGTGGATATGGATGCGGATGTTAAGGATGCCGATCCAACGACTTATTATGATTACGGCAAGGCAAAGCTGACTAAATTAGCTGATTTGGGTGGCGATGATGCAAGTTTAGACCATCGTAAATTTTTCTATGAACCTGACACCGCGATTCGTATGCAGGATGGCAAGCCCATTCTGACGATTGCTATTGGCAGTGGCTATCGTACCCACCCGCTCAATACGGGAGCGGCATTGGATCGCTTATATGTGCTGATCGACAAAGATGTTTATAACATCCCTGAAGAGCCTACTTTAATCACCAATAGTAATCTTAAGGAAGTCAGTACGATTGAGTCTGGGATGACTATTTTAGATTACCCAGAGATGAAAGGCTGGTATTACGAGTTCGAGCATCATGGTGAAAAAGCTTTATCGCCAGTAATGACTATCCTAGACAAAGTTATGTTTACCACTTTTTCCCAGTCGGACAGCGCCGGTAATCCTAGTGTTGCTCAGGCTTGCCAGCCCGCTACGAATAGTTCACGTGCTTATGTATTAGATATTTTACAAGGCAAGGCGGTACTGAATTTAGATCGCTCAGTTGATGGCGCTGCCGATAAGTTCGTGGTCGCTGGTTCGAATGAGTTGTTGGATACACCGCAATTAATTTTCGGCAGGCTGACTGGCAAAGAGGGTAGTGCTAGCTGTCAGTTAGGCAATTGCCAGCAAAATATTATGGTACGGATTGGTAAGTTGAAATTACCACTGTTGGACTTGGCTAATACCGACCACCAAGCCTCCACAGCTTACACTCAAATGATTGATATTACGCGCTTATTGCCGCGTATGTATTGGTTGGACTCTACTACAGAAGACGAGGGCGAATAATGAAAAAACAACGAGGCCTTAATCTAGTCGAGGTGTTAGTCGCAGCTTTCATGATTTCTTTAGGCCTGCTAGGTATGGCAGGTCTACAAGTGAAAAGCTTCCGCGCCACCCACAACTCTTATCAAATGCAACAGGCTACACAATTAGCGCATGAGCTACTAGAGCGGATGCGTTCGAATCGAGCGGCTGTGTTGGCTGGCAATTATAAGGTAGCAGCTGTTGCTGAGAGTTTTTGTACCACCGCGCTAACTACGAGTTGCCAAGGTGCTACTTGTAATTCTGGGCAAATGGCAGCAGACGATCTGCATCGAGTCGTTTGCGGTTATGGCGGTAGTGGTGGGATTAGAGGCGAGTTGCTCAATGGCGAGCTTGCTGTGGATTGTCCTGATGCTAGTGGAGATTGTGCCAAAGGCGTGCGTTTAAGCCTGCAATGGAATGAGCGGAATGGCGGCAAGAATGAAGCCGATGTCGAACCCTTTAACTTCGTGTTAAACACTGTTTTATAAGGTGCAGATTATGAAAAATAAGCAGTGTGCCAAGCAACAAGCTGGCTTTTCTTTAGTAGAGCTAATGATTGCCAGTGCCTTGAGTTTAATATTAGTAGCCGGTGTCGCGACCATTTATATGAGTAGCCGCCAAACCTATAACGCACGTGATGAAATTTCGACGATGCAAGAGAATGCGCGTAGTGCCTTGGGCGCTCTAACTAAGCATTTAGAACATGCCGGTTACACGACAGCAGCCCGCTTACCGCTCGACAAAGCTTTTTATGTCGATGGCGACGCTACACCAACAGCAAAAAGTTGTGGGGGCGGGGCAAATAGCATTGCTTTGGCTTCAACTAGCGACTTAGTGAAAACCTTGGATAACGATAGTTCAGACAGTGCAGGTGATACGATTGGTGTGGTCTTTTTTGCCGACAATTTATTAGCAGCTGATTGTGGCAATGAAATGACGCCGGTGAGTTGCCAAGTTCAAGAAGCCCCTAATCCTGATTATTCACGAGTTTATAACACGTTCTATGTAGGGAATTCTGCCGAGGGCATGCCAAATTTATTCTGTGCGGGTTCTCGTGGAACGACCGCCACCCCTGTTGCTGAAGGCGTTGAGGCGATGCAGTTTGCCTATGGTATCGATCAAGATGATAACGGCACGGTGGACAGCTACCTTGATGCCACTGAAGTTCAGGCAGCCAATACTTGGAGCCAAGTGCGCACGATTAAGGCCGCTTTATTAATGCGCTCACGTGAGCCGGTCTTCAATGCAGCTGAGGCAAAAGATTATACCTTGCTAGAAACCACATTCAGTCGTAATGACCGTTATCAACGTACTGTACATACGGCTGTTATTTACCTACGTAATTTAGCTGTGAATGAAGGTGCTTAGTCATGAAAAGAGTAATTAATAAAAAAATACCGGTTAAGCATCAACAAGGCTCGGTCTTACTGTGGGGATTAGTAGGGTTGTTAGTTCTAGCTGCTCTAGGGATTACAGCCAGTCGAATTTCGACCTTAGATAATCGCATTGTTGGTAATGCGATGTTTGATGATTTTACCTATCAAGGGGCAGAATCCTCATTACGTCGCTCTGTCAATCTATTCAATATTGAGCAGACCGCTAAACATGAAGCCAGTACTAACGAGGATAAAGAGTTAGGCCCCTTTACAGATGAAGTTGGTACTGGCGAGCAAATTAACTCATCTAGTATGGTGTCAATGGGCGCTATTATACCTTGCCCGCCGGTATTGCCCGGTATTGCTATGAGTACTGCCATGACAGCGAAAAGTGGTGGGGTAGCTTGCCGCTTATTCACCGTCAATGCAGATAGCAACGTACCCGGTACTTCAGCCAAAAGCCAGCACGTAGCTGGGATCTTAAAATTCGTGCCTGCACAATAAAAATTAACTGAATCTGGAAGCTAAACTATGAATAACAATAAGAAACGCTGGAGCTACTTAAGTTGCTTGTTGGGTGTCGTTATAGCGAGCTGGCAATTCAGTGCAGTCGCCGATGACTCTGAGATTTATTCTTCAGCAGCCCCTGCCGTCAATCCAAACATTCTCTTTTTGCTCGATACCTCGGGAAGTATGTATCAGAATAAAATGGATGATGGCAAAGGTAATATGAAGACGCGGATGGAGGTTTTACAGGAAGTATTCGCTGATGTTATTACAAATGCACCGCCTAATTTGAATATTGGTTTAATGCGTTATGGTGGAGAGGAAACAGCAGATCCTAGTGGAGTCGGTTTTCCAATTAAGCCTATCGACTCTGAAGCCCTACCTGTTATCACTGGTAGTATTCCTGTAGATCAGGATAATTTGCCAGATCCTGTTGCTGGGCAAACAGTGCGAGAATTTTTCCCTCAGGTTGTCAACAGTTGGGAAGCAAAAGGCTCTACACCGATTGTTGATTCTCTGACGGAAGTTGCACGGTATTTTCGTGGGGAAGAAGTGAGTTGGTTTGCTGCTCAATCCCCCGGACATATCAGGGCAGCACACCCTTCGAGTTACTCAGGTGCGATTAGCTACGATGCCTGTGCTAGCTATTCGACTGATATTACCGAGTGCAATAATAGCGCTGGCGAATGTACCGGACAAATGGTGGCTGGTAGTTGTGCTAACCAATGGATCGATAAGTGCGACGAGTATGGGACTACCCCCAATCAATGTTGTGAGTGGGTAGCAACAGGGACTAATGAAGCAGGGCATGCTATTGGGTGGGCATGTAAAGATAATAACTATTCATGTTCCGCTACTGATTATGGAAATTGTTTAGTTCCTGGTGGACAATTAGAGGTTGAGGTTTGTAAGCACCGCGCTTGTGTGGGGGAAGTAGCGTCAAAAAGTTATATCTCACCGATGACAGCAGAGTGTCAGTCTAATTACGTCGTATTTATGTCAGACGGCAGGCCTGAAGGGTGGAATACAATCTATGATTATCCGGCTTCACGCAGTTTAATTGAAACCAAGATCGGCAAGGCTTGCGTTGATTCACCATCGGGTTATCCAGCGGGTACTTGTGGCCCTGAGCTTGCAGAATATCTGGCTAATGAAGACCAAAACACCACACTTGATGGCAAGCAAACTATTGAAACTTTCACGATTGCTTTTGCCCTAAGCGATCCAGACGGCACAAAGTATTTAAAAAGCCTCGCAGAAGCAGGGCATTTAAAAATCGCTGACAACGCCAATCAACTACGCAATGCTCTCCAGCAAGTGATTGCACAAGCGACCAGTGTTAATAAAACAGTTGTAGCTGAGCCTGTTTATGCGGCAGCGAATCCAATGGGTACAGCTAACTTAGTGGCTCAAGCGGCTACGGATAAAACCAATCCCTTAGTTAGTACTTGGGCTTTATGGAAGAGCTTTCTGAATGATCCTGATTTAGCTCAGGCGATGATGAATTTAATTGAGCCGTCTATTTTTACAGGTGGTTCTCCTAGTTTGGCAGCGGCTAACAATAATTTCTTTAAAGCGAACAATGTCAAAGATTTAACCGAAGCCTTTACCTCCATTATCGGGCGCGTGCAGTCTTCTTCTTCATCCTTTACCTCACCAACTTATAAAGTTGATCCAAGTAGTTATCTCGCGCATTCAGATGAGGTGTTTATTCCTGTCTTTAAGCGCACACCTAATGCAGCTTGGAAAGGGAATTTGAAGAAGTTCAAATTACAAGATGGTGTGATTGTCGGGAAGAGCATTGCTACTCCTACAGAGCCAGCGGTGGATGCTAAAGGTCAATTTTTAGATAGTGCTTGGGATTTTTGGGGCGCAGCAGCGAGTGGCTCAGATGTGACAGGTGGTGGGGTTGCAAATCTATTAGATCCAGCCAGCCGTAAGTTATACACCAATACTAGCAGTGCTTTAACCGAGCTAACTAGCTCAACGGCTGACATTAAAGCTTCGTTAGGCGATGCTGCGATGGCAGATGCTGATCGGGATGCCTTGCTTCAATTCATCAAAGGCTATGAAGCTGATGGCACCACTGCACGTCACCATCTAGGTGACATTATGAATAGTAAGCCAGTCATGGTGCGTGATAGTAATAATAAAGCCTATGTCTTAACCGGTAGCAACGAAGGTTATCTACATGCCTTCGATACCGAAACGGGTATCGAAAAATGGGCCTTTATGCCTTCGGTGTTACTGAAAAATATTAAGACGTTTTATGATAATCCGATTACTAAAAATCATATTTATGGCGTCGATGGGCCACTGACTGTTTGGTATTTCGACAAAAATAATGATGGGCAGATTAAAGTTGATGACGAAGATAAAATCTATCTGTATTTCGGCCTGCGTCGTGGTGGTAGTGCTTACTACGCTTTAGATATTACCGATATGGGCGAGCCTAAATTGGTATGGCAGATTGATAATACTACGACCGGTTTTAGTAGCTTAGGTGAATCTTGGTCTAAGCCCACTTTAGCTAAAATGCGTATTGCTGATACGGATGCAGCTTCTGGTAATGTCTTAAAAGATGTCTTGGTATTTGGTGGTGGTTTTGACCCTGTCTTAGAAGAGGAGGATCCCGCTAAGCGTGCTGCTCACACGAAAGGGCTAGGCGTATACATTATTGATGCACATGCAGGTAGTTTGCTGTGGTCATTAAACGGCGACTCTATTAGTTCACAAGGTGGCTCTGCATTCACGAGTGTCGCTGTTCAGCACAGTGTGCCAGGTGATATTCGGGTGCTTGATATGGATCGGAATGGAGCTTTAGATCGTTTGTACTTTGGCGATACTGGTGGGCATATCTGGCGCGTCGATATGGATGTAGATGTGAAGGATACCGAGGCATCGACACTTTATGATTACAGTAAGGCGCGCTTAACTGAGTTTGCAGACTTAGGCGGTTCAGCTACGGATAAGCGTATGTTCTATTACGAGCCTGATGTTTCTGTAGTTAAGATCAAAGGTAAGGATTTACTAACGCTATCAATTGGCAGTGGCTATCGCTCTCATCCTTTATCCGAGGCCATTGATGATCGCTTCTATGTATTGATTGATCGCAAGCCCTTTGCTGATCCTGACACTGCGGTTTTCCCTATCCAAGAAACCAGTGTTTTAGTGAATGTAGATACGTTGAGTGCTACGAATAACCTGCTCACGGATGCAACCTTAAACGGTTGGTACTACGACTTACCGAATAAGGCTGAAAAGGTTTTAGCTTCGCCCTTAACCTTTATGAATAAGATCGTATTTACTAGTTTCGCAGTTGCCGAGGAAGGTACTAAGACAGGGACTTGTGATGTCTCCACTAGTGTAGGACGTGCTTATGTCATGGATTTATTTAGTGGTGCAGCAGTGGCTAGCATCGACCCTGAAAAGCCAGATGAGAAAGTTCGCTCTACCGTGATCAGTTTGGATGAAATTCCAGATACACCACAATTAGTCTTTAAACAGCCTCAAGCTGCTGCAGGTGGAGCTTGTACCGAGACTGATTGTGTCCAAGGCTTAGAAGTACGGATTGGTAAAATGCAGCATGCTCTGTTAGATGAAAGCAATATGAATAACGGTAGCAGTAATGCCGCTGAGCGCATGGATATCGGTAATCTCTTACCTCGTTTATTCTGGATTGACGAAGATGTGATGAACGATGATTAAGCTTGTTTAAGGTAGCGCCCGAGGCTTACTCGGTCGTTACCGGCAAGATCTTGATAACAGGTTACCTCAGTGTAGCCTGTTGCTTTTAGTAGCGTAGTAACTGCCAAACCTTGGTTATATCCATGCTCTAACAGCAGCCAGCCATTAAGAGCTAAATAGGTTGGAGCTGTTTGAATTAAATAACTGAGATCATCTAAACCCTGCACACCAGAGCTTAAAGCAGAGCGTGGCTCAAAGCGTACATCGCCTTGGGATAAGTGCGGATCAGTCTCCGCAATATAGGGTGGGTTAGAAACAATTAAGTCAAAGCTATTATTTTCGGCTAAAACATTAAACCAATCAGAGTTTAGTAGCTTGAGGTTAGTGAAACCTAATTTAGCTTGATTGCGCTGAGCAACTTCTAAAGCGGCTTCTGATTTATCGAGCGCTAGAATATCGGCGTCGGGTCGTTCCTTAGCTAGCGCTAAGGCAATAGCCCCACTACCTGTGCCCAAATCGAGAATCTTTGGAGCTACTTGCTGAGCGATACACTCCAAGGCTAATTGCACAATCAGCTCCGTATCGGGGCGGGGGATTAACGTCGCAGTAGTAACTTCTAACTCCATTCCCCAAAATTCCCGATAACCTAATAGGTAGGCAACAGGCATACCTTGTAAGCGCTGCTCTACTAATGCATGAAAGCTAGTGTGCTGTTGTGTGCTTAACTCTTTTTCAGGCCAAGCAAACAGGTAGCTACGATCTTTACCTAAAACTTTGCAAAGCAATAATTCAGCATCCAAACGCGCAGTCTCAGAGTTAGGCGCTAGTTCTTTACTGGCTTGTTGGATAGCTTCACGAATTTGCACAGATGACTCGGTTTATTCACCTGCTAATGCAGTGAGCTGATCAGCTTGATATTCATGCACTAAAGGCTCAATCACTTGATCAATGCTGCCAGCAATAATGTCATCTAATTTATACAAGGTCAGATTGATACGGTGATCAGTGACCCGGCCTTGTGGGAAGTTATAAGTGCGGATCCGCTCCGAGCGGTCACCACTGCCCACTAAATTGCGGCGAGTTTCAGCTTGCTCAGTATTCTGCTTTTGGCGTTCAATTTCTAACAGGCGCGATTGTAACAAAGACATAGCCCGTGCTCGGTTTTTATGCTGCGAGCGTTCATCTTGGCATTCGACTACTAAGCCAGACGGAATATGCGTGAGGCGAATAGCAGAGTCGGTTTTATTGATATGTTGCCCACCTGCACCGGAAGCACGGAAAGTATCTACTCGAAGGTCAGCAGGATTAATCGGTTGTGCTTCGATTTCATCCGCTTCTGGCATGACAGCGACCGTTGCAGCCGAGGTATGAATGCGACCCTGAGATTCGGTTTCAGGCACACGTTGGACGCGATGTGCACCCGATTCAAATTTCAAGCGTGAGTACACGTTACTGCCGATAATCCGTGCAATGATTTCTTTGTAGCCGCCATGTTCGCCATCACTTTGGCTAACCACTTCCACCTGCCAACGTTTTTGTTCGGCATAGCGCGCATACATGCGAAATAAGTCACCTGCGAAAATCGCTGCTTCATCACCACCCGTGCCCGCTCGCACCTCAAGGAAAATATTGCTACCGTCATGGGGATCTTTAGGTAGGAGTAATTTCTGTAATTCTAACTCCTGCTCATCGCGGCGTGATTTGGCAGTGGCTAACTCTTCTTCAGCCATATCACGCATTTCGGGGTCGGCTAGCATGTCTTGAGCCGTCTCGATATCGTCTAAAATGCGCTGATAATCACGAAAACCCAAAGCCACCGGCTCTAATTGGCTGTATTCAATCGAAAGTTTGCGAAACTGCTCTTGATCAGAGATAACCTCATTTTCGCCCAGTAACGCCGCAATTTCGGCATAGCGTTCATTTAGGTTTTCTAGTTTTTGTAGAATGGAATCTTTCACAGTTTAGGTTTCGTCACTGAGGTTAAAAAGAGTTTTGGCATTTGCCAATAATACATCATTTCCAGTTTGTGCGGCTTGATTCATGCTCTGGATCGGTGCGTGGGTCAGCTTATTAGTGAGGGTGTTGGCAAGAAATTCAAGCACTTCAGCAGGATCTTTATTTTGCAGCATCTTTTGGGCGCGGGCTAAAACTTCATCGCGTAGGGCTTCATTGTGCTGGCGGAATTGGCGAATCGTATCACGATGCTCTTGGGCGCGTAGCCAGCCCATAAAGCTTTGTACTTCATCCAAGACCATCGTTTCGGCTTGTTCAGCCGCTGCCCGCCGTGACTGTAGATTCTCTTCAATGACGGATTGCAGATCATCGACGGTGTACAAATAAACATCATCTAAGCGGCCCACTTCCGGCTCAATATCGCGTGGCACGGCAATATCGACCATAAACATGGGACGATGTTTGCGTACTTTGAGGGCGCTTTCCACCATACCTTTACCAATAATCGGTAAGGGTGCTGCTGTGGAGGAAATTAAAATATCAGCTTTAGGCAAATAATCACTTATTTCGGGTAAGCCAATAGCGATACCCTTGTATTGTTCGGCGACTTTGCGGGCGCGCTCAACATTGCGATTCGCCACGATAATTTTACCGATTTTATGGGCATGCAAATGCCGCCCCACTAATTCAATGGTTTCGCCCGCACCGACTAATAAAGCAGTTTGCTTTTCTAACTGACTAAAAATTTGTTTAGACAGACTTACTGCCGCAAAAGCCACTGAAACAGGATTGGCTCCAATACTAGTTTGAGTACGAACTTTTTTGGCGGTATTAAAGGCATGTTGCATTAAATGCGTGAGCTGATGGCCAGTCGCTTGGGCTTCGGTTGCGTTTTGTAGGGCGGTTTTTAGTTGGCCTAAAATTTGCGGCTCGCCTAGCACCAGTGAATCTAAGCCACAAGCCACCCGCATCGCATGTTGAACAGCTTGTTCTTCTTGATAAACAAATAAATAGGGTTGTAATTTATTTTGTGGAATACTGTGAAAGCGCGCTAACCACGCGATTAAGTGCTCAATTTTTTGAGGTTCAGAGCAGCTCGCATAGATCTCGGTGCGGTTGCAGGTCGATAGAATTAAATGTTCTTGAGCTACAATTTTTGCTGAATGCAATGCATCCGCCAAACGTTCGGGCGAGAAGGCGACCTGCTCGCGAATAGCAACAGGCGCTGTTTTATGATTGACACCAACGACAAAAATCGACATCCAGAGCGTAATTACCGCATATACATTCTATTTTCAGAACCGCGGATTTTCTGATACGTTATGCACGATTACAAGGTGGTCTGATGAATATACCTTTAAAACCAAGCCAATTCGACTATTAACGGTATCCTTGGATGCTGGAGTTGCCTATGTCCCGTTTGCATGTTCCCCATCGTTTTGTAGGGTTATCCCTTGCCCTAGTCATCGCAGGTTGTACAGTTGGCACGCAGAGTTATGCCGAGCCTCCGGCTGCTCTGTCGGCGCTGGCAGGGCCGTTATTGCCTAAAGAACCTTTCCAATCTGAAACTAGCTATCAGCTTTATAATACCTTGGTGGCGGAAATGTTGATTCGCCAAGGTAAGATCAAACAAGCTGCTCAGCATTATGTGCTAGCGGTGGGGCAAAGTAAGGATAAAGGTTTAGCTAAGCGCGCTACCGAAACTGCTATTCAAGCGGGTGAGCCAGTGTTAGCCAAGGCCGCTTTAGATCAATGGGCTGCTCTTGAACCTGATACGGTCGAAGTTCATCAATATCGTTTGCTGGTCAATGCGCAATTAGGCAACTATGACGCCACCGTTGATGATGCCATTTGGGTGCGTGATTATATTGAGAAAAAAGAAGGGCATGGCTTTGAGTATGTTGTTTCGCTCTTAGCCTTGGATGCGGGGCCTGCGAATGCTTATGAAGTGATTAAGCGTTATGCGGCTAAAGTTGAAAATACAGCTAAAACTCAATTGGTATTGGCAACTTTTGCTTTAAGTGCGAATAAGCCAGAAGCCGTTTTAGAGGGCACTGATTCAGTACAAAAAACGGGCGACACTGCTCAAAAAGAAGAAGCGGTTCGCTTGCGTGCCAAGGCTTTATTAAGCTTAGATCGAGTCTCTGAAGCGCTGAGTACTTTAGAGCCGCATGCGAAAAATAGTAAAAATCAAGATTTACGGCTGGAGTATGGCCGCATGTTAATTATGGCGGATCGCCGTGATGATGCGCGTCCTATTTATAAGCAGCTGTATGCTGAGCAACCAGAAAATGCAGATATTCTTTACACCTTAGGTTTACTTTCTTTAGAGCAAGAAGAATTTGCCTATGCCGAGTCCTTGCTGAAAAAACTGTTAGAAATTCCAGAGCGCAGATACGAAGCTAATTATTTCCTAGGGCAAGTCTACGAAGGCCAAAAGCGGGTTGATGAAGCGTTAGCTGCTTATGAGGAGGCTTTAAACGGTGATTTTGCACGTGATGCCATTGGCCGTAAGTCTGCTTTACTGCATAAAGCTAAGGGTTTGGCAGAGGCACAGGTTTGGTTAGATAGCCTGTTAGATAAGGCCACCATGCCTGAGCAAAAAGTTACCGCTTTAATGGCTAAAGGCCAATTACTGCACGACGCAGGCGAGTATCAGCAGGCAATCGATACCTTCAATAAAGCAGAAGAGTTTGGTAGCAAAAAGCGCGATATTTTATATGCGCGTGCTTTAAGTTATGACCGAATGGGTAATGTTGCACAGGCTGAGAAAGATTTGCGTGAAGTCGTAGCTCTGGATCCTAAAGATGCAGATGCGCTCAATGCTTTAGGCTATATGTTGGCAGTGAGCACTACCCGCTACCAAGATGCCTATGATTTGATTAAACAAGCCCTCGATTTGCGCCCCGATAGCCCTGCTGTGATGGATAGTATGGGTTGGATTATGTTTAAAAAAGGTGATGCTAAAGGCGCCGAGGAATGGCTCGTTAAAGCCTATGATAAAATGCCAGACCCCGAAATTGCTGCGCATTTAATCGAGGTATTATCAGTCAATGGTAAAAGGAATGAGGCGCGTAAATTATTTAAAGAAATGATTGCTAAATACCCCGATGATAAGCAATTAGCCGATGTTAAACAGCGTGTGGCCGATTTAGCGGATAAAAGTAACTAAACTTTCAAGGATGAACTTATGAAGCAAACTTATTTGGTATTGCTGTGTGCCGCTGTGTTTAGTTTAACAGCTTGCACTAATCAGTCGAAACCGACTACCCCGGGTGCTGTGGTCAATCCTAAGGCGGTCGGTGCTGAGGCTGCATGGGCAGAGCGTCAACGTAGCTTTGCACAGATGCAGCAATGGCAGTTAAAGGGGCGAGTGGGTTTGCAGCTGCGCGAGGAAAGTTGGTCGTTTGGTCTTGATTGGGCACAGCGTGGCAATAGTCAATATGAAATGCAAATCAACAACCCCCTCACCGGCGGTTTGATGGCTAAAGTATTAGATACCGGTTCGCAAGTGACCTTGAAAGCTGCTGATGGCAAAACCTATCAAGATACTGATGCCGAACGTTTATTGGCAAGGCAGTTAAAACTGAATTTGCCGTTGAAAAATTTGCAGTATTGGGCGCGGGGGATTCCTTCACCAACAGCTAAAGTTGATGACGTGAAGCTGGATGCAGCAGGCCGACCTACTCGTTTACAACAAGCAGGCTGGGTGATTGATTATCCTAGCTACGAGGGCAGTGGTGCTAATGCCTTACCGAGCAAAATTCAGTTAGAAAAAGCCTCTGATCGTGTGAAAGCCAAACTAGTCGCAAAAGAATGGAAAACAAGTTTTTAGGCGAACCCTTAATCCTTCCAGCGCCTGCCAAGCTCAATCTTTTCCTACATATAACGGGTCGGCGAGCAGATGGCTATCATCTGCTCCAGACTCTATTTCAGTTTTTGGACTACAGCGACGAAATCAGTTTGCAACTGCGTACTGATGGAAAAATTACTCGTTCTTTAGGTTCGCCGCTGGTTCCTGAAAATGATGATTTAGTCGTAAAGGCAGCGCGATTATTGCAGCACGCCACGGATTCTAAGCTGGGAGTTGATATAAAAGTATACAAAAAACTGCCGATGGGTGGTGGCTTGGGTGGCGGTAGTTCTGACGCTGCTACCGTGCTCTTAGGCCTGAATAAACTCTGGAATTGTCAATTGCCCCTAGACTCACTAGCCGCGCTGGGCTTGCGTTTGGGGGCAGATGTGCCGGTATTTATACACGGTCAGGCTGCTTGGGCTGAAGGAGTAGGGGAGCAGTTAGAACCTGTGACTATTCCTGAAAAGTGGTACTTCGTTTTGCACCCAAATGTGCATGTTTCAACCGCTGAAGTTTTTTCAGCGCAAGGGTTGACACGTGACTGCAAACCCATCAGAATAGCGGCCTTTCTTGCAGAGCAAACAACCAATGTGTTCGAGCCGATCGTAAGAAAAAATTATCCTGAAGTCGCAAAAGCATTTGAGTGGCTAGGGAATAAAGCAAAATTAACTGGCTCTGGAGCTTGTTTATTTGCAGAGTTCGATGATGAAAAGTCAGCTCAAATAATAGCAAAAAATCTACCAAAACCATGGTCAGGTTTTGTTGCAAAAGGCCGGTGTATATCGCCTTTGCATGAAAAGCTTAACACCTTAAGTTAGAACGTTCTTTGATGGGCTGTCGCCAAGCGGTAAGGCAGCGGATTTTGATTCCGCCATACCTAGGTTCGAATCCTAGCAGCCCAGCCATCCCCCTGTCTTATATTCAATGCGAGACACTCCATGTCTGACGATAGAATGATGGTATTCGCAGGTAATGCCAATCCCGAACTTGCCCTAAAAATCGCCGATCACCTCGGAATCTCCCTCGGAAAAATCAAAGCAGAGCGCTTCAGCGATGGCGAAGTGCATGTAGAGATTTTAGAGAATGTTCGCGGTCGTGATGTTTTCGTGATTCAGCCCACCTGCTCGCCAACGAACGATAACTTAATGGAGTTATTGGTCATTACCGATGCGCTCTACCGCGCTTCAGCAGGTCGCATTACAGCGGTAATCCCTTACTACGGTTATGCACGCCAAGACCGTCGTGTGCGCTCACGTCGTGTACCTATTTCTGCCAAGCTCGTCGCTGATATGGTCGCTACTGGGCATGTGGATCGTGTACTGACGATTGATTTGCACTCTGACCAAGTCCAAGGCTTCTTTGATGTGCCGGTGGATAATATCTACGCTGCAGGTGTGCTACAGGCCGATGTGATGGCTAAAAACTTAGACCATATCATTGTCGTCTCTCCCGATGTGGGCGGGGTAGTGCGGGCGCGTGCTTTATCCAAAGCTTTGGGCAATGTGGACTTGGCGATTATTGATAAGCGCCGCCCTGAGCCGAATAAAGCTGAAATTATGAATATTATCGGTGAGGTAGAGGGACGTCATTGCGTATTGATTGACGACCTGATTGATACGGGTGGCACTTTATGTAATGCCGCTGCCGCCCTGAAAAATCGTGGAGCTCTAAGCGTCTGTGCTTATGCTTCGCACGCTGTATTCTCCGGCAAAGCGGTCGAGAATATTGAAAATTCCTTACTGGATGAGGTGGTTGTCACCGACACCATCCCATTGAGTGCAAATGCCAAGAAATGTGCTAGAATCCGCCAGCTTTCGGTAGCAGGGATTTTAGCCAAGACAATCTTGCGCATTAACCGAGATGACTCGGTTAGTTCTCTGTTTGAGGAAGAATAAGCTCAGTTAGGCTGAGCTGGCTGCTGTATCTGGTCGCGGATAAGGCGGTTTTTATTAATTTTGGAGTATGAAACATGTCTAAAGAATTTACATTGCAGGCAGAAAGCCGCTCAGAGCAGGGAAAGGGTGCGAGCCGCCGCCTGCGTCGTGAGAACAAGGTGCCTGCAGTCATTTATGGTGCAGGTACGCCTGCCCAGTCTATTTCCTTAAAGCACAATGAGTTGATTCGCAATCTGCAAGATGAAGCGTTCTACTCTCAGTTGATTTCGGTTAACTTTGGTGATCGCAGAGAAATCGCGATTTTACGTGCTTTACAACGTCATCCCGCTAAGCCCATCATTTTACATGCTGACTTACAACGGATTAAAGACGACGAAGTGATCGAAGTTCATATCCCCTTGCATTTCCTTAACGAAGAAAGTTCAGTAGGTGTGAAAACGAATGGCGGTACGGTAAGCCGTATCCTCAACGAAGTAGTCGTTGCTTGTTTGCCGAAGAACATTCCAGAATATATTGAAGTTGATATGGCGAATGTCGATAAAGGCCAGATTGTGCATTTATCTGATCTGAAATTACCTGAAGGTGTGTCTTTACCTGAATTAGCTCTAGGTAGTGACCACAATCAGGCTGTTGTTGCCATTCACTAAATCTTGAGGATTCTCCTATGGCAGAGCCTATTCGGTTAATTGTCGGCTTGGGGAATCCGGGTATTCAGTATGACAAAACCCGGCACAATGCCGGGTTTTGGTTTGTTGACGAACTAGCACGGCGTTATAATGGCCAGTTCTTAAACGAAAAACGTTTCTCCGGCGAAGCCAGTCGCATCAATATCGGTTCTGAGTCCGCTTGGTTATTAAAGCCTATGACCTTTATGAATCGTAGCGGTTTGTCTGCCCGCCAATTAGCCGATTTCTACCGCATCCCTGTTCAGCAGATTTTAGTGGCTCATGATGAGCTGGATTTGCCCGTGGGTGATGCACGCCTGAAACAAGCGGGTGGGCACGGTGGACATAATGGCTTACGTGATTTACATGCTCATTTGGGTGCTGATTATTGGCGGTTACGCTTAGGGATTGCGCATCCGGGTGATCGAAATAAAGTGGTCGACTATGTTTTATCCCCACCGACGCGGGATGAGGAAATAGGGATTCGACTAGCAGTGGATAAGGCTGCTGATCAAATTGCGCTAGTGCTGGCCGGTGATTTGCAAAAAGCGATGAATGAATTGCATCGTAAATAGTACGACAAAAAGGTAGATCTTATGGGATTCAAATGCGGGATTGTTGGCTTGCCCAACGTAGGTAAGTCGACTTTATTCAATGCGCTCACCAAAGCAGGCATTCAAGCAGAGAATTACCCATTCTGTACGATTGAGCCAAATGTAGGCATCGTGCCTGTGCCTGATTTACGCCTCGACGAGCTAGCGGTGATTGTAAAGCCTGAGCGCGTATTGCCCACGACGATGGAGTTTGTGGATATTGCGGGCTTAGTCGCTGGTGCTTCGCAAGGTGAAGGTTTAGGCAATAAATTTCTGGCGCATATTCGTGAGACCGATGCCATCGCTCAAGTAGTCCGCTGTTTCGATAATGACGACATTATTCATGTCAATAATAAGGTCGATCCTGCTCACGATATTGACATTATCAATACCGAACTCGTACTAGCCGATATGGAAAGTATGGAGCGCGCCGTTCAGCGTTTAACCAAAGCGTCTAAGTCAGGCAATAAAGAAATGCTCGCCCAGAAGGAAGTAGCAGATCGTTTGCTCGCTCATTTGTCAGAAGGTAAGGCCGCACGCTTATTAGAGCTATCGGCAGAGGAGCAAAAGCTTGCACGTGAATTCCATTTAATTACGATTAAGCCGTTATTATTCATTGCTAATGTGAATGAAGATGGCTTTGAAAATAATCATTATCTAGATACCGTTGTGAAAATCGCTCAAGCCGAAAACGCTCAAGTAGTACCGGTATGTGCGGCGATGGAAGCTGAGTTGTCGTTATTAGAGACTGCTGACCAAGCCGAGTTTTTAGACAGTATGGGTTTAGAAGAGCCGGGTTTAAATCGGGTGATTCGTGCTGGTTATGAGTTGCTAGGTTTACAAACTTTCTTCACTGCTGGCGTTAAAGAAGTGCGTGCGTGGACAGTCAATCGTGGCGCAAGTGCACCGAACGGCGCTGGCAAGATTCATACCGATTTCGAGCGCGGTTTTATTCGTGCGGAAGTGATTGCTTATGGTGACTTCATTAGTTTCAAAGGCGAGCAGGGCGCGAAAGACGCTGGCAAATGGCGCTTAGAAGGCAAGGATTATATTCTGCAAGAAGGCGATGTGGTGCATTTCCGTTTTAATGTTTAGTTCAGGGTTGACAGCACCCAAGCTTAAGGCTAAGATTTGCAGCCTCTTGGCTACGTAGCTCAGTTGGTTAGAGCACAGCACTCATAATGCTGGGGTCGTAAGTTCGAGTCTCACCGTAGCCACCATTATTCGAAGCCCTTGTAGATCATCTCTACAAGGGCTTTTTCTATGGCGAATTATGACGCTGATTCTTGCTACCGTTTTACCGATTTTTATTCTGCTAATGCTGGGCTATGTGGCGAAGCAGAGTAGCTTCTTGCCTGCTGAGTTTTGGCCTTATGTGGAAAAGGCTTCGTATTATGTGTTACTGCCTGCGCTACTCATACTGAATTTGAGTCAAGCCAAGATTAATTGGGCAGAAACCAGTCTGTTAATTCTCGGAATTATCTTAGTTCCCGTGCTGGCTGCTTTATTGAGCCTTCCGTTTAAAACCTTGTTAGCCTTGAATGCAGCAGATTACACTTCGTTTTTTCAAGCGGTAGTGCGTTTCAGTACTTATATTGGCTTAGCGATGGCGAGTGTTTTCCCCGCTCCAGCACCAACCTTAGGTGCTTTGGTGTTAGCAGTAATGATTCCAGTGGTGAATATTCTCTGCGTATTGGTGTTTGCGCTGTTTGTGCAAAAGCAGCTCAAGCTAACGATTCTACTAAAGTCACTAGCCAGTAACCCCTTAATTGTGGCTTGTGTGCTAGGTATTATTTTGAATATTTTGCCTTGGAAGCTACCCGTTATCCTTGTGGATGTGCTGAGGCAATTAGGGCAAATGGCCTTACCTACTGGCCTATTAGCGGTGGGTGCTGGTTTGAATCTAGTAGCTTTACGCGGTTTGCATGCGCCGTTTTTCTGGAGTGCGGTTTTAAAGTTGTTATTAGTACCTTTATTAGCTTGGGGTGTAGCATTAGCCTTGGGCTTAGATCCGATTGCTAGTTCAATCTTGGTTGTATTTGCGGCTTTGCCCACGGCGCCTTCAGCTTATATTCTGGCGCGCCAGCTAGGCGGGAATGCCGAATTGATGGCCGGAATGATCACTGGGCAGACCTTACTTGCCTTGATCAGTTTGCCGCTGGTTTTGTCCTTCTTGCTGCATTGAAGCAAAAAAAACCGAGATAACCCATCTAGTCACGTGAATTATCGCTGAATTCATATTATGATTCGGCTCTTTTCTTTATAAATCCTTAATCAGGAGTTAAGTGTGGAACTGACCGGTGCCGAGATATTCGTTGAGTGTCTGAAGGCAGAAGGGGTTGATACCATCTTCGGCTATCCGGGTGGAGCAGTGTTACATATTTACGACGCGCTTTACAAAGAAGCTGAGCATGTCAACCACATTCTGGTGCGACACGAA
Organism: Thiolinea sp.; assembly: GCA_049292455.1. Lineage (GTDB taxonomy): Bacteria > Pseudomonadota > Gammaproteobacteria > Thiotrichales > Thiotrichaceae > Thiolinea. The sequence continues at coordinate 571,957 of JBATRF010000005.1, read as the reverse complement.
CAAGCAGCTGTGCATGCAGCTGAAGGCTATGCTAAGGCTACTAATAGACCTGGTGTGGTATTAGTCACTTCTGGCCCTGGTGCGACCAATGCCGTGACCGGTATTGCTGACGCGTACATGGATTCGGTACCGCTGGTGGTGTTTACAGGGCAAGTTCCACGCCATCTGATTGGCAATGATGCCTTCCAAGAAGTCGATATCGTGGGCATTACGCGTCCCTGCGTTAAGCATAACTTCTTAGTGACGGACATTAAGGATTTAGCGGTTACGATTAAGAAAGCCTTTTATATTGCAAGTACAGGCCGTCCGGGGCCAGTATTAGTGGATATTCCTAAGGATATTACGGCTCAGCGCCATAAGTTTGAATATCCTAAAGAAATCAGTATTCGCTCTTATAATCCGACCGTGAAAGGTAATAAGCGCCAAGTACGCCGTGCTATTGACTTGATGCTCGAAAGCAAGCGTCCGATTCTCTATACCGGCGGTGGTGTGGTGTTGTCGGGTGGTTCTGCTGAACTCACGCAATTCACTCGCGAATTGAAATTCCCGATCACCAATACCTTAATGGGCTTAGGTGCTTATCCTGCTACCGACCCTTTATTTGTCGGTATGTTGGGGATGCACGGCACTTACGAGGCTAATCATGCGATGCACCAAGCGGATTTGGTGATTGCGATTGGCGCACGTTTTGACGACCGTGTTACTGGCAATATTGAAAAATTCTGCCCGCACGCCAAGATTATTCATGTGGACATTGATCCAGCTTCGATTTCTAAAAATGTGAAAGTGGACATCCCGATTGTCGGTGATGTGAAGCATGTTTTGATTGATTTGCTGGAAGAACTACGCTCACGGACTGATCGCAACGCCGCTGATATTAGTGAGTGGTGGGCGCAGATTAACGAATGGCGTAAAGCAGACTGCCTCAAGTATGAGCAGGACGATGAATCTATTCGTGCTCAATATGTGGTCGAAAAATTGTGGGAGGTCACCGGTGGTGATGCTTATGTCTGCTCAGATGTAGGTCAACATCAAATGTGGGCTGCACAATTCTATAAGTTTGATAAGCCGAATCGTTGGATTAACTCCGGTGGCTTAGGCACGATGGGCTTTGGTTTGCCAGCAGCGATGGGTGTGCAGATTGCTTACCCTGATGCAACTGTGGCTTGTATTACTGGCGACGGCAGCATTCAGATGAATATCCAAGAACTGTCCACCTGTATGCAATACCAATTGCCGGTCAAGATTATCACCTTGAATAATGGCTATTTGGGCATGGTGCGGCAGTGGCAGGAGTTCTTCTATCAGCGGCGTTACGCCATGTCTTATATGGATGCCTTGCCTGATTTCGTCAAGTTGGCTGAAGCTTATGGTCATGTGGGCATGCGGATTGAGCGTCCAGCGGATGTAGAGGGTGCTCTAAAAGAAGCGATGGCAATGAAGAATCGTTTAGTGTTTATGGATTTCATCACTAAGCGGGAAGCCAATGTTTATCCGATGGTTCCAGCCAATGCTGGTCACAATGAAATGATTTTGGTGTAAGCGATGAGTGACGAAACACGGCATGTAATTTCCATTTTGATGGAAAATGAAGCAGGTGCCTTGTCGCGGGTATCTGGCTTATTCTCGGCACGCGGCTATAACATTGAATCACTCACAGTAGCGCCCACTGAGGATGCTACCTTGTCACGTTTGACCCTGGTCACTTTGTGCAGTGAGGAAATCGTTGAACAGATCATGAAGCAACTCCACAAGCTGGTTGATGTGGTGAAGCTAATGGATCTGAACGATTATCCGCATATTGAGCGCGAGATGATGCTAGTCAAAGTTGACGTGCAAAAACAGGGCTCTTGTGATCAAGTGAAGCGCTTAACTGATATTTTTCGTGCCCGGATTATTGATGTCAGCGATAAAACGTATACGATTGAAGTGACCGGTAATCGTTCGAAGCTGGATGCCTTCTTACAAGCTTTAAGTGAGGCGCGCATCATGGAAGTAGTCCGTTCTGGCAGTATGGGTATTGCACGCGGTTCTAGTGCGCTGACTGCTTAAATCAAAAGCAGCTTAGTGAAATGTACTAAGGGATAGTGTGAAAGCTATCCCTTTTTTATGGCTTAAGTGCGAAGTTTGAAGGTGAGCTGATTGTGAGCATCAATAATTTCATGTTTCAGTAACCATAAGCGTGCATCTTCAGCATCCTCTTCAAACCAACGCTGGGCTGAGCCAAGACGGAAAGTATAGCCCCAATGATCCATATCTATTAAGGCGCGTGCTTGACCAAAAGCTGGGAATTGATCAGCAAGCAAAATTTGCAAATAGCAAACAGCATCTTCTTCAGACGTTTCGCCACCTGCATCAGTATCTAGCTTTTTTCGACGAGCTTCATCCATGCAGATAACATGGCATGTTTCATGTAGGAAAGAGTGCATAGGGGTGTCAGGGCGAATATAAATTGAGCATCCAATCATGCCTGCTTCTGAGTCGCCCCAATAACTCCCCGGAATTGAGGCTTGTGGCTCTATAAGATGCAGCTCTAATGTGTAACGCTTTAACAACTCTTGCAGGGCAGTAAATGGCAGTTCAGTCACTTGCATCACTGCATTGAAATCCGCACTCACAACCAGTATTTACCTGCAGCACCAACCACAATCGTAACTAGGCCAATTAGCATATTGATGCCTACCAACATACGGATTTGATTTAAAGCTTTGCCAGCTTCTTGCCAATTAGATTGTTGCACTTGGCGACTTAAGCGCTTGTAAGGTGCAAAGAAAACATGCAGAAAAATTGCCACCATCACTAAGCCAAGAGTATGCATGATATGGATGAAAATTGGGGCATTTTTCATTCCACCGTAGGGGCCAAACAGCATCCAGTAGCCTGAGGCAAGGATGATAGCAATGGCAGCCCAAACCCAAGGAAAGAAACGGCCAAATACACTTTGCCATAAGGGCAAACGTTGGGGAGGTTGTAATTGGCTAGCAGCCACAGGGCGCAAAATCATATAAGCGAAAAACATGCCGCCTACCCAAATAGTAACTGCTAGTACATGTAAGGCCAGAGCAATCGACATCCTGATCTCCTAAATTAATAGAGCTTAGACTTTATTCGGATAATGGTAATAATCATCCCCATAGCCAAGGCGCTCTGCATCTTTGACTTGGTTTAGGATAATACCGGAAACATTAGCTCCCGTTTCTTGCAAACGTTTCAGTGCATTATTCACCGTCGTAGTACTGGTATCGTTGGCATGCACTGTGAGTAAAGTAATATTGGCTAATGAAGTCAAAATCATGGCGTCCGCTAAACCTAGAATAGGCGGCCCATCCATAATGACCAGATCATAATGTTGCGATGCTGTTTTGAGCAACATCTCCATTTTGGTATTCGCCAATAACTCAGAAGGATCAGTGGGGGGTGTGCCTGCTACCACAATATCTAAATTGGGTACATTGGAGGCTTGAGATAATTTATCCAGCGGATATTCACCGGATAAATAGCCTACTAAATTTTGCTCATTACGACTGCCAATCAATTTATGCAAAGACGGATTGCGCAAGTCAGCATCAATCAGTAAAACTCGATTGCCTGTATGAGCAAAGGCACTGGCTAAATTCATTGCAACGGTGGTCTTACCTTCATTAGCCCGAGCACTGGTGACAAAAATAATAGGCTCTTGTTGTTGCTCACGTAATTTAAAGCGAATAGTGGTACGTAGAGAGCGAAACGATTCTGCCAACGCCGATTTAGGTGAATTTAATACCAGCTGAGAAACTTTCTTAGGATCATTTTCATTAACGGCAGGAATTAAGCCTAGTACTGGCAGCCGAGTTTCGCGCTCCAGCTCATTGATGTCTTTAACACTGTCATCCATGAATTCGCGTAAAAAGGCGGCTGCAATACCTAAAAATAAACCTAACAGGCCTGCAAAGGCTAAGTTGGTAGATAGTTTAGGTTTGAATTTTTGCAAAGGTGGCAGGGCTTTATCCACAATGTTTAAGTTATTGCTAACAGCCTCACCTGCAACATTAATCTCTTTTAAGCGTTGTAAGAGGGTTTGATAAACCACTTGATTGGTTTCAACTTCACGCTCTAAAGAATTATAAGTAACCCGACTATCTTGATAAATCAGTGCTTTCTTTTCTTCTTCACTTAAAGCATCACGTAACAGCTCCGCTCTTTTTCTCGCAGATGCTAGCTCACCTTGACGGGCTGGGTCGGTTTCAATAATGATGGCATCGCTTTCTGCTTTAACTAGCTCCTCAGACAAACGCATAATTTTATGCGAGCTAGTATTGGACTCTTTATCATCTAGGTTAATGATAGTTTTGTCTTTAGCATAAGCATTAAGGGCTTTTTCGCTTTCTTGTAGTTTGAGCTTAGCTTCCTGAATCCGTTGCTGGAGGAAGGCTTGGGCGCCACCTGTTAATTCTAAACGGCGATTTTCATTGGTACTCACAAACTCTGCCACGATGGCATTAGCGACTTCGGCAGCTTTTTCTGGGCTGGAGGCGTCAAAATGAATGTTAACCAAGCGTGAGTTTTTAATTGGTTCGATATTTAGATTTTCGCTGATGGCGTTGGCTAAGGCTGTTTTGCTATTTGCCGCATCAGCAGGCGTAAACATATTTTTGATTTTGCCCAGTAGCGACTGACGAATAACGTCATCGGTTAATTGTAGTTTGTCGATGACTTTTTCAATTAGAGTGTGGCTTCTAATTAATTCGAATTGGGTTTGATAGAAGTCGCGTGTATCCCGAATATCACCAGTGTTTAAGAAGTCGAAATTAACGATCTGAGCGGCCTCTCGTTCAACTTGCAGCGTCGTGGTGGCGCGATAAACTGGGCTGCTAAATAGCGTAAGGAGTAAGGCGAGTAGCAGTGTTGCCCCAATAATACCCAACACCAATTTCTTCTGACGCACCAAAGTCTTCCAAAATTCACGCAGATCGAGGGTATCCTGAGCCTTGGCGTAAGCTGGAACATAATTAGTTCCGTTTACTTGACTGGCAGTGTTCTGATTCATGGTCGGCATAAGTAGGTTCTTGAGGTTAATCGTATTTTTGGCATCTGGTGATGAGCAATTCTGGCTTATGGCACTGAATTTTATCCTGTGGAAGGCAAGTGTGCATAGGCTTAAGTGCTCGAGCTAGCTTTCCCAGATGAACCGTAGAATGAGTTGATCAAACGCCGTAGAGGTGTTTCCATATATTTAAAAGATAAAATAGAGGCCACGGTTAGTAGGATCGCAAATAGATAATAGTGCAGATTAGCATCTAAAGGTAACCAATGACCTAGTACACGGTCGTAAATGCCGTAAGCAGGTCGCTGCAGAATATACAATGAATAGCTAGCTTCTCCTAGCAATACTAGAAAAGGTAACGACATTAGGCGTTTAGTCCAACCTTTGTTGACCGCTAACAGGACTAAAATTGCCAAAAATACGGGGGCAATTAAGCCATTATTATAGTCAATTAAAAAGCCTAAATGTTGCTCAAAGCTGTTTTCATAAGCCAGTAGTAAAATGACGATACCTGTTAAAGCTAGAATCGCTAATCCATTCCAAATTTGGTTAAGCGAGCGAAACTTCTCATTACAAAATGCGACTCCAACGCTTAAACCTAGCATAAAAGTACTCAGGTGCATCAGTGGATGATAATAAATGAACTGATGGAGAATGCTTTTCGGCTCGTAACTAGCAGAGTTATGCAGAAGCACTTGTAAAATCTGTGTGCCCAACCAAAGCACTAAGGTAATCACGCCTAAGGTCTTCAAACCTTTACGCTGCACCAACGCGAGTAGCAGTGGAAAACAGAGATAAAACAAAGCTTCCACTGATAGCGACCAACCCGGTGAGTTTAGCACCATTGCGTAGCCCGGAACCCAAGCCTGTAACATGCTTAGGCTTAAAATAACAGCGATAGGATCACGGCCATCAGTTTTTAGATTCGCTAAAATCATTAGCACTAAGGCTAGTAAGTAAACCGGATAAATGCGTGCAAAGCGCGCTAACCAGTACTTCCATTGATTGAAATTTTGAGTTTTGGCGTTCGGCTGATAATAGGCAACCGCCATAATGAAGCCAGACAGGACAAAAAAATAACTAACAGCAATAGGCCCTGCAGTCACCACAGGATGCCACCAAGTATTAGTAGCAGGGAAGGCCTGTTGGCCGAAATGGAAGAATACAACCGTTAAAGCAGCGATATAACGTGTAAACGTAAGCTGATCAAGTTTCAAAATTATTTAATAGTCAGTTTAATAAGCATTTTTATCTGACATTGCTTTAAAAGCAGTGGCAACAATAATTCGTAGATCTAACCATAGACTCCATGAGCGGATATATTCCATATCACATTCAACGCGTTTTTGCATTTTATACAAGGTATCCGTTTCACCGCGCCAGCCATTGACTTGTGCCCAGCCAGTAATGCCCGGTTTCATCATATGACGTTGCATATAGCCCGGGATTAAGGTTTTGTAGGCTTCATTATGGGCAACCGCATGTGGGCGCGGGCCAACAATTGACATATGACCTTGAATGACATTAAAGAATTGTGGCACCTCATCTAATGAGGTTTTGCGTAAAAACGCGCCTACTTTGGTCACCCTTACATCATTACGAGTAGCTTGTTTAATCACACTACCATTCTCGCAGACAGTCATGGTGCGGAATTTCCAAACCTGAAATTGCTCACCCCGTAAGCCATGCCGTGATTGTTTAAAGAGCACCGGACCAGGTGAAGTTAACTTCACCGCGAAGGCTATAAGCGCCATAATGGGCAAAAGCATGATTAATAACAGGCTACCAATAATCAAATCCTCTGCGCGTTTGACAAAGGCTCGTTGAGCTGACAAGGGCGCATCGTAAATACAAAGAACTGGCGTATCAGCAATTTCTAAATATTTGTTATGTAATAGAGCATGGGTAAAGTTGTCTGGGATCAGGCGAACTGGGGTAATTGTATCGGCGAGTTGGCTAATCAAATGGCTGGAGTATTTTTGATTTTGATTGGGCAATGCCAAATAAATTTGATCCCAAGTACCACTGCGCGCCGCTTCTAACAGCTCAGCCACACCACCGATATTGGCATAAGTGGTCGGTAAGGCTGCGTTATCTAATTCAACACTATAAAAACCAGCGACTTGTAAACCAGATTCAGGTTGTTGGTTGACCGACTCTGCAAAGCGAACCCCTGTATCAGTAATGCCTACAATAGCAATATTGCGGTTATGAATACCAATACGCTTAAGGTGTGACAGAAGCGTGCGCAGCAAGTAACGGCTGGAGATTAATAAAATTGGCGTACTTATGAGCCAACCGACTAATACCACCCGAGAAAACTGCTCAGAGCTTTTTGAAATGAAGATAATGAAAACTAATAAGAAGAAGGTTGTGAGCCAAGTGACAACTGTGCGCATGGCCTCATCACGGAAGAAGGGACGCCCACTCCATGACGTATAAATATCTGTAAAACGCCCAACTAGGCCAAAGATTAGAGCAGCGCCTAGGCCAGCAGCTAAATAACCCTCTAAATTATAATCAGGAGAGTAAAAGGATGCTAAAAGTACAATGCTTAAAATAACCAGAGTATCTGTACTACGGTAGACGAGTTCAGAACTGATTTTTTTACCGACCATCGATATATTCCATCCACATAGTCTTATCCTGACGCTTTAAGCGTAGGGCTTTATTGTCACATTTGCTTATGCTTGGCTATTTTGACAAAAAAACAACACTAATCCCACATTGTAACGAAATGTGTACTTTTTAGCTTGTTTGCCTTAAACAGCTGTTCTGTAAGCAAAACTAGATTTAAGCGGCGCAAAGACACTCAAATTGGCCGCTATTCTGCCATTAAATATAGCTTAATTCAGCAACTTGTGTCGTAAAAAAAATACAAATGTAGGACTTTTTATGACAATCGTTAGCTTTTAGCTGGATTGGGTCTGACGAGAGGTATGATCGGTCTCCCAACGATAGTTGGCGAGATGTTTCATTTGTTGCTTGGCTCTTAAGCGAATGAGGGTAGCGATAGCTAGATAAATACTCACTGATAAAAAATCTTTGCTGAATAATTTATCACGTATTATTTGGGAATAAGGCTTCTCTTGGGTTTTAGTACATAAATTAGCCGCTGCTAACTGCATATTACCTAAACGTGCTCTTGTTTTAATTTTGATCAGTGATTTGAGATTTTGTGGCGCGGTAATAAAAACTTGAGTGCCGGGTACATTGCCACGCTCGTTGGCTGAAAACTGGCAGCGCACAAAGCCATCATCATTGATTACACTAGGAAAATTGATGAAGCGCTTGCGGCCTTCTGCGGAAATAACAAAGCTGCAAGTGGCTACCACACCTTCACGAATATAGGGGAGGGATAACCAAACTTTGTAATATTGCCTTACTAGCCAAGAGGAGCGCGAAGTATCAATCACTGGCTCAGGTGCGGCTAAGAGCAGTTGTCCTTTTGCCATCTCATCAGTGATTTTCTGGATAGCTCCCTCTGACAGTTTGGTATCTGCATCAATATAAAAAACCGGCCAAGATAGCACATGCTTTTCAGCTTCATTCAAGGCGTTAACTTTGGAAGGTGTTGCAATATCCAAACAAGTAACCTGTGGGTAGTCTTGTTGAACAATCGCTGCTGTTGTATCCGTACAACCATTGCAAGCAACAATAATGCGATCAACGCCCATTTGCTTGAGTAAGCTGTCTAAACAAGCACGAATGACGGTGGCTTCATTATGAGCAGGAACAATGATGCTAGGCATTAGTTAAGAGTATCCTTTTAGCCACTGAGAGCGCGCTTGATAAACCGTTTGCCACTCTTGAGTTTGTTCAGAGTTTGGTTTCAATAAGCGATACATCGAGTATTTATTGAAAACATAAAGCCATAATAAAAATTTATAAATAGGTTGCTTGCCTGCACCCATATGCCGATTAATTAACTCGACTTTTCCTTTGAGTAATTTAATCAATTTCCCAGAAAAGCGAGCATGGCTGACTCCTCCATGATGAATAATCCGTGCTTCGGGAGTGACAATAGGCTGGTAGCCTGCGGCTTTAGCGCGCAGGCAAAGATCAGCTTCTTCTGCGTACATAAAGAAGGTCGGATCTAAGCCGCCCAATTGATCCCAAGCTTGGCGAGTAATCAGGAAAAAACAGCCGGATAAAATATCAACTTCTTTAACAGTATCGCGTTGCCAGCAGCCGTAGTTAGCATTATTGAATACACAACTACTGCTGAAGAGCTTGCTTAAGCCTAGAGCGCTGAACAATAAAGAGGAAAAATCTGGTTTCGACCATGCATGCTGGGTATTTAAGCTGAGGTCATTATTAAGGGTTACACCGCCCCAAATACCATTTTGAGGGTGCTGCTGTGCAAAATGGAGTAGCTTATCAATAGCACCCTCTAATACTAAAGTATCAGGGTTAAGCAGTAACAGATAACTACCTTGAGCCTGCTCAACACCTTTACAAACCCCCCCTGCAAATCCTAAATTTTCAGCACTCTCAATCAGCTGAATCGTCGGAAAAGCTTGGCTAATCGCCTCTACTGAATGATCCGTGGAATTATTATCCACTACAATAATCTCATAAGCACTATGCGTCTGTTGTTGCACAGATTCTAGTGCGCGCAAGGTATGCTCAGCCGTATTGTATGAGACTAAAATGATACTAACTAAGGGTTTCATTCAAAGCTGCAGTGGATATCGTTGAGTTGGTTTTTACCGCAGGAACAACAGTTTCATTGTTGATCAGTCGCCCATAAGGCTTAGTATGAATGCCGCTGCGAATCACATTAGCCGGATTGCCAGCGACAATCGAACCTGCGGGTACATCTTTAGTGACCACGCTGCCTGCAGCAACAATACATTCATCCCCCACGGTGATACCGGGCATAATGATTGAGCCACAACCAATGAAGCAACGCTTTCCAATCTTGGTCATTTGCTGATAAACACCTGCATGGCGCTCAGTCGCATAATCATGGGAAAGAATAATGCTGTCGAAAGTGACCATCGTTTCTGCGCCAATTTCTAAGCCGGTAGGATTGGTTTTATCCACCCGAGCTTTTAACGAGATGCGGACACTAGGATCGAGTTTCATTCCATAGAAAGAACGTAAATACCAGTTATAGGCATACAGTAAGCTATGACGAAAATGCAGTATCCACATGAATACTTTTTGACTGACGAAGCGCGGCTTCATGTCTGTTTATTCCCCTGCTCCCAAGTTGATAGTGCCCCACTATTCGCGATGGGTGTTTCTGGCATTAAGTAATATTTTGCCCAAGACATTGCACCTAAGGTAAAGAAGAACATTGGCTGCAGCTTGTCAAAATAGTCGACAGTGAATCCTATAAGAATTAGCGACATGAAAGATAGTATCCATGCTGTTACCATCCATTTTATACTTTCATGTTGACGATGCACTTGGTTTAGCACGCTAAAAACCGCATACAAACAGGCAGTTAAAAGCAGTGCAAATGCAAAAATGCCGTGCTGTAGCGTAACAAGTAACCAGAAACTGTCAATACTATCGCCCATCCAATCTTTCCAGTAAGGGCGAGTCCAATCATTATGGGCTATCCCTAAAATGGGATGCTCTAAAATATCATCCATGCTGTATTCCCACTGCAGCATACGGAAATAGCCAGTGTTGGGATTGAAGGTCAGATAGGAAATCAGGATGCCAAAGAAGCCACGATTCGATAAAGCCTGAATCAGCATAGCGCCCGCTAAACCACTAAAGAACAAAGCCACCCAGAAGCGGCGTGCGGTATGCCAGAATTTAACTAACAGGACAGTGAAACCTTGAAAAATCAGCGAAAGCAGTGGGGCAGAGGATAGCGTTGTCAGCATCGAGACACTGAGCGCTAGCACCGCAATAAATTGCTTGAGCTGCTGCTGGCGCCAAAACAATAAAATAGCAAAGGGGAAAAATAGGGCAGTTAAGGTGCCATATAAAATTGGATGCGCAAACACACTAGTAGCGCGCATGATACTGCCACGAATGTAATCATTAGTGTACAGACGGTAATCAATCGACAAATGCCCAGTCACCCGCTCAGCCCACTCATGCAGAATCCGGTGGTGGGACACTGCTTCATAGATCGCAGGAATCGTCAGCACGACTAAAATCAAAATGAAGCTTTGATTAATCCGATAACAACGCTCAGGTGTAGTAATAAATAACTTGGCTAGGTAGAAGGCACCTAAAGTTTCTAACAAATAAAGGCCAGTAGATTCGATCGCTTTTTGCAGGCTGTGGTTATACCAAAAGCTCGCAAAAGCAATAATGATTAAGCCCAGCAATAAAACATCGGTAAGGTCGGCACGCTTGAGGACGGTACGAAAGTTAAAGAAGGCATAAACCAAGGTCAGTGCTAGCACCACCCGATAGGTTTCTATACGCACCGAACCAGCCATCACAAAGAATTCGACTGGAATAAAGATCGAAATAACAAATAAAACAGCAAGAATTCTTAGCATAATTGTCTAAGCATAGCCACTGAGCAAGCGGTTTTTGAAGAAAAATACGATAACCCCACCCGTTAAGAGTAAGTTCGCAGCTAAAGTCGCCATGGCCGCACCTTCGATTCCATACTGTGGAATCAACAACCAATTAGCTAGCAAATTAGCCAGCAAGGCAACAAATAATAAGATATTAAGATAGCGCACTTGCTCACGAATGATGAACATAAAAGAGAAGGTAATCCCTAAACCACGGACTAGCTGCCCTAACAACAAGATGATTAGAGTAGTTGCAGCTTGTACATAACCTTCATTGAAAACGGCTAACACCGGCTTACCAACAGCTGCAATAATCAAAGTCACTACCGTTAATACACCTGCGACTAATAGAGTGGCTTGCCAGAAAAATTTGCGTAGTTTCTCAGGGTTTTGCTTATGTATACGTAGCAGGCGTGGATAAATAGTTGCATCCAAAGCGCCTAAGAAAAAGCCGCTCACAAACGACAAGCGCGCTGCTACCGTAAATAAGGCGACATCCTCATTCGTGAGTAGCCAACCGGTCATTAAGGTATCGGCCCATAACATCATAAAAGCAAAATAAGACACAGGCGCTAAAGGAATGGCGCTCTGAAAAACTTCCTGACGAGGTAGCGGTTGCTCACGAGTTTTAACCGAGGGTAACCAAGCCCGCAACCAATAAAAGGAAGCTATACCCGCTAAGGCCAGGGAGAGTGTATAAATCCACAGATAATTCTGGTTAACTGGAAACCATGGCCAAAACAGCAAGATAGCTAGCATCATGCATACTGCTGGCAGCGCATTCTGAATGAGTAGCGACTCAGAAATGTGATGCGCTGCTTTCATAAAAGCAGAGTTAGTCATCACTAGATTGAAAAAGAAAATACCTAGCACTGCAGTCCATAATAGGCTTAGCTGAATATCACCATCGAACAAAGTACGCTTAATGACTGGGCTGAGGAATAACCAAATAGCCATAAAGACTAAGCTAGTAAAGAGCAATAATCTGAATGCGCTATGTAAATAGCGTAATTGTGCTTGGGCTAAGCCATCTTCGGGTAAACCAGCCACTTCGCGGACTAACCATTGCTCCACACCCACCCGACTAAATAGTGAGATGCCTGTTACTAAAGTCATTAGCATGAACAACATGCCTGCTTCATTCATTGGCAAAGTACGGGTAATCACAATAGCAACTGCGAAATTTAAACCTACCCCTGCAAAGCGTGCGATGATCGAGAACGCTGATTGCCAAAGTAAGGAGGGGTTATTTAACTTCATGAGTTAGGCTCGAATGGTTTGGTCGATGAAGTTAATAAGGTTTTGGCGACGCTCATTACCGACTTGCCCACCTGCTTGGAGGGTATCGTGCTGATCAAGCAGGGCGCGTAAATCGTCACAGCTGCTGGCTGTATAAACACCTGGTAATTTCGCCATCCATGCTAAGCCATCAGCTTGATGATTATTTCGATGCTCACCCAGCTCGTATTGGCGATTCATGACAATAATCGGTTTGCTGCTTTCAAGCGCGGTGATGATATTGCCCATTCCTGCGTGGGAAATAATCAGGCTGGCCGCTTGGAGCGTGCTATTAAAGGCATCAGTCGTCATGAAGCGCTCATAACGAGCATGAGTCGGCAAATATTCGCCAGTAGCGATTTGCGCTACGACCTCAATTCCAGCTGCTACGGCCCATTCATCCACACAACGAATCAAACGGTCAAAGGGAAATTGAGTGCCAACAGCCACGAAAATCATAAGACTGAGCCTTTAAACAAGACTTGCTGCTGATCACTTAAATGTTCCCATTGCGTCAAGAACACGTCAGCCTTAGTTTTAACCAGTTCACCAGAGCGTGAAATTTTCTGCACATTCGCAATGCTATCGACCCAAATCGTACGAATTCTTAAAAGTTTGCCGAGCATAATTGCCACCACACCAGGCGCAGCACCAGTCGATAAAATCACTTGTGGGCGCTCTTTCAGCAGAATGTAGCCCACCTGCAGAGCGCAAGGAATCAGCTTCCACTTATCATCAGCGCTCACATCCACCACTGAATAAATTTTCTGATCACGCTGCGGCTTGAAAAGTTTATCTGGCAGGGCATAAACAATCTCATGCTCAGCCTCTAAACCAGCACATAAGCGGGTCAATTGAATCCAATGTCCACCCGGTGAGGAAATCGCGAAAACCTTATGCTTTTTTTCAGTCATGAGGCTTTACGTAAATAAAAGGCCGCTTGATCGCCTTTATTTAAAGCATTCAATTCACGCGCACGATGCTCAAATTGCTTAATCTGCTCAGCAGTAAACAGTGAATTAGCTGGGTTTTCTGACCAAGAACGCTCAGAACGTAGCGGTATATCCAACTCATATTGTTCGCTACCCCAAAACTGGAAAGCATTGGAGTCGTATTGAACCTTGTTGACAGTGAAGCCAGTTTGTTCAGCTAGTTTTTTAATGCTATCTACCGAGTGTAAAAACAAGTGGCGGGGTGCATCCAGCTGCGACCAATTCACACCATAGTGCTGCCAAGCGTAGGAGGACACAGTCGGGACGCGCAACAGCACCGTACCGTTTTTATCCAACAGTTTGTGGGCTTGTTCTAAGGTTTGCTGCTGTTCAACTAAGTGTTCAAACGAGTGGTGGAACATAATCAAATCCCACTGACCGGTTTCGCTGAAAATATCCCGTTTTTCAATAGTTAAACCATTCGGATAACGAATCGTATCTGCATTAAACGGATCAATCCCCAGCAATTGAGTGAAGCCTGCTTCTTTGAGGGAGTTTAATAGCAAGCCAGCACCACAGCCGACATCTAAAATTCTTGAATCTTGCTTCAGCTCAACAGGACGAAGAGTGCTTAGTTTGCTATTTGCTGACACTAAACTTAAAGCGTGGCCGATGAGTGATTTGCCAGTCACAGCATAGTAATCACGCAGCTTCAGCAGTTCTTGCTTGAGCTTGTTTGCAGTATTTGGTGCTGAATAAGAGTAATAGTTACTCGGGTAATACGCTGCTAAATTGTCAGGGATCGACTCAATTTGTAAGCAGCCGCAATCAGCGCATTGAAAATAACGATGCTCATCCCGCAGGCCAAGCATCATTTCTTTAGCACTATAAACGCTATGTTCGCCTTCGCTGCCGCAAATTCGACACTGCATTAAGCCTGCTCCTTAGCCGCTGCATGACTACCAAACAGTTTAATATCGTCGGCCTGCCAGAAGCTGGTATTGGCTAAATACCAATCTAAAGTTTTAGCCAAACCGGATTGGAAAGTTTCAGCAGGATGATAGCCAAGTTCATTGCAAATCTTACGATTATCAATTGCATAGCGGCGATCATGCCCAGGGCGGTCAGTCACATAAGTAATCAGTTGCTTATGCGGCACATTGGGAGACTGTGGGAAGCGTTCATCCAACAAGGCACAGAGGGTATGAATCAGATTGAGATTGGTTTGCTCATTATTGCCGCCAATATTATAGGTTTCGCCAATCCGACCAGTGCGAATGATCAAATCAATCCCGCGATTATGGTCATCGACATACAACCAATCGCGAATCTGTTGGCCATCACCATATACTGGTACCGGTTTGCCGTGCAGCAGCTTAGAAATCGCTAAGGGGATCAGTTTTTCTGGATACTGATAAGGCCCATAATTATTCGAACAATTGCTGGTCGTAGTATTCAGACCATAGGTATGTTGGTAAGCACGCACGATATGATCGGAAGCGGCTTTACTCGCTGCATACGGCGAATTCGGCGCATAAGGCGTGATTTCAGTGAAAGCAGGATCAGTCGCCGATAGTGTGCCATAGACTTCATCGGTCGACACGTGATGGAAACGATGCTCACAACCCTTATTTTCATCCAGCCATATTTTTTTAGCAGCTTTCAATAAACTATGCGTGCCATCAATATTAGTACGTAAAAACTCATCAGGTCCGTATATGGAGCGGTCAACATGCGATTCTGCTGCGAAATGCACGATGGTTTCAATCTTGCCCTCACGGAGCAGTGTTTCAACCAAAGCTTGATCCAGAATATTGCCTTGCACAAAGCGAAAATTCGCCTGCCCTTCTAAAGACTCCAAATTGCTATAGCGGCCTGCATAAGTGAGTGCATCTAATACGGTGACATGCGTATCCGGGTAAGCTTGTAGCCAATAATGAACAAAATTCGTGCCGATGAAGCCCGCGCCACCGGTTACTAAAAGGTTTTTTGGTTGATAAGTCATGATCACGCTTTATGTGTAGATTGGTTCAGTTCTTGAAGCATGGCCTGCAAGCTGTCGCGCCAATAGGGGAGGCGATATTCCAGCTGTTCTTCAGTGCGGCTTTTATCCATCACGCTGAAAGCAGGGCGTTGAGCAGGCGTAGGGTAAGCTCTGCTACGAATAGGATTAATCGGGATACGCTTATTTAACATACCCAAACGATAAGCTTCTTCTTGAATAGTCACCGCAAAATCATACCAGCTTGCGACACCATTGTCAGAGCAATGCAGAATCCCGCTCGCATCCTTGGCCGCTAAAGCCCAGATAGTTGTTGCGAGAGTTCGTGCCCAAGTAGGCGAACCGACCTGATCGTACACAACGCCAAGCTGCTCACGCTCTTGCATAAAACGCAGCATGCTTTTTACGAAATTAGCCCCGTGGGTTGAATAGAGCCATGAAGTGCGAATAATTAAGGCTGCTGGCAAATACTGCTGAACCTGCTGTTCACCACTGAGTTTAGTTGCTCCATATACGCCTAAAGGTGCGGGCGTAGCATCGGTGGCATAAGGTAAAGAAGATGAGCCATCAAATACAAAATCGGTAGAAATATGCACTAACTGAGTCGGCTTGTGGCTATTCGCTTGGGCGACGGCTTGAGCGATAAGTCCGGCTGCATCCCCATTCAGACGCTGCGCATTAGCTTGATCGCTTTCTGCTTTATCCACCGCCGTATAAGCTGCCGCATTAATCACTAAATCAGGCTGGTACTGTTCTAAGGCAGCTGCTATGTGTGCGGCATTGGTGATATCCAAAGTTTGGTAATCGGTGGCAATCAGCTCGACACCTGCAGCGACCGTGTGTTGTAGCTCATAGCCCAGCTGTCCATTGGCACCTGTGACTAATACTTTGCGTAAATTCATGCAAATACCTCGGCATCTTTCAACAGAGCACCCACTGCGTCTTTAGCTGATAATTGTGGCGATTCACCATTCACTAAAGGCCAAGGAATATTCAAATCAGCGTCATTCCAGCGTACGCAGCGCTCATGTTCAGGTGCGTATAAATTAGTACATTTGTATTGAAAATCAGCTGATTCACTCACCACATAGAAGCCATGTGCAAAGCCAGGTGGAACCCAAAATAAGCGATGGTTTTCTGCCGATAGCTCAACCGCTGTCCACTGCCCAAAGGTCGGTGAAGATTGGCGTAAATCAACTGCCACATCATAGACGCAGCCTTGAGTCACCCGTACCAACTTACCTTGTGGATTTTGAATTTGATAATGTAGGCCGCGTAAAATACCTTGGCGCGAACGGCTATGGTTATCTTGGACGAAATTGAAATCTAAGCCTGCTTTTGCAAAAGCCTGTTGGTTCCAAGTCTCCATAAAGAAACCACGCTCATCCCCAAAAACCTTAGGCTCGATAATCACGACATCGGGAATAGCGGTGGGGATGATTTTCATGCCTGCGCTACTCCGATTAAGTAGTGACCATAGCCACTTTTCTTTAAAGGCTCAGCTAAACGTAATAGCTTCTCAGTATCGATATAACGCATCCGCCAAGCGACTTCTTCTGGGCAGGCAATCTTTAAACCTTGGCGCTCTTCAATTACACGAATGTAATTGGAGGCATCTAACAGAGAAGCATGAGTGCCGGTATCTAACCATGCTGTACCGCGCTTGAGAATCTCTACTTGTAGCTGCTCTTGCTGTAAATATATTTGATTGACAGTGGTGATTTCTAACTCACCACGATCAGACGGTTTGACTTCTTTAGCGACATCAACCACTCGATTGTCGTAGAAATACAAGCCGGTGACTGCATAGTTAGAGCGTGGCTGTGCAGGTTTTTCTTCAATGCTGAGTGCTCGGCCATTTTCATCAAAGTCGACCACGCCGTAGCGTTCAGGGTCGCGCACATAATAAGCAAACACGGTCGCGCCTTGAGTTTGCTCATAAGCGGCTTGCAGACGTTGGGAGAGGCCTTCGCCGTAATAAATATTGTCGCCTAGGATTAAGGTACAGGGCGCATTTCCTAAGAATTCCTCACCAATCAAAAAGGCTTGGGCTAAACCTTCAGGCTTTGGCTGAATCGCATAGTGCAGGTTCACACCCCATTGCGAGCCATCGCTTAACAGGGCTTGGAACTGGCTGGAGTCTTGCGGGGTGGTGATGATTAAAATATCGCGAATCCCTGACAGCATCAAAACGGTCAGTGGATAGTAAATCATCGGCTTATCATAAATGGGCATTAGCTGCTTACTAACCGCTTGGGTCAATGGATACAAACGTGTGCCACTACCACCCGCTAAAATAATGCCCTTGCGTTGTATACTCATAGATTTTTTCATTAATTTATTAAAATTAGCCAAATTGTAGATGATCGGAGCGCTAATGCATTAATTCTATCTGTCGAATGGTTGCTTAATGGCGGCATTTTGACTTAAGCCGCTTTTTGCAACCAATCAACCCGTTGAGGGTTAGAAAAATGTGCACCCGTGCTGCTTACATGTTGATTAAATGCGGCTTTCACCCGCTCATAAAGTTCAGTGCTTAGCACATGCTTAGTATGCGTCACGCCAATAATCCGCTGTTCAAATTCGGCAAAATCAGCAAAATGGGTTGCTGCGTTAAAAAAAATCTGTTGCTTTAATTGTAATAAACCAGCGTCGACTGCTTGTTGTGTATGCTGAAAGGCGGCTGCACGTACTCGCTGTTCATCATGAAATAAACGCAGCACTTCATTAAAAGCACCCGCATAGATCGGTTCAGAAATCCACAATGAGCCTTGTGGCTTTAACACTCGAGCTATTTCTTGAAAAGCTTGTGGCATTAAGTCAACAGGTACATGGTGCAGTGATTTGAACATAAAGACTACATCCACACTGCTGTCAGGCAAATCGATGGCTTGAGCGCCACCCGCGCGAAACTCAATATTCGCTGGAGTGTCACTGGCTAGGTTGGCTGCATGTTGCAGGGTGTCAACTTCGGTGGCAATGATCTTGTTGACTGCAAATTGTTCAGCAATGGCGCGAGTCAGTTGGGCTTTGCCACAACCTAGCTCTAAAACAGTAGCGCCTGCTAGGTTTAGGTGCTGATTAATCAACTCCAACTCACTAGCGGTCTGATTAATGGAAGTATTGGCAATTTGCATAATAGAACCAAAGCGTTGCTAAAAACGCGCGCATTATAAAGGACTCGGCGGCCAGTCACTAGCAGAATACATAATAACTCACCTTAAAACTGAATCTTAAGCTCTTTTAACAACATAGGACTGTGTGATCCAGTCTTGCAAAAGCATAGTGCGTTTGTACGCCAGCAGCATATTGATCCAAACAACGATTTTAAAACCAAGTATGCAAACGGTGGTGACTAAAGTACGTAAGTAAGAATGGACTATATTTAAGCGTTGGCCTTGTTTATTAACGACTTTAAGACCCATGATGTGTTTACCGATACTTCCTTCCCAAGAACTGCTTTCTAGCAGTGGATAGGCAAGTAGCCATAAGCCGATTAATAAGGCATACGTATTGATGCCGGTATCAACCTTAAAAGGCAACTCAATTGCTGCTTCTGGAAATGTGCCTATTCCCAAAATAATTGCAATATCAATCACAAAGGCCATGAAGCGCGAATAGTAATGCAATTCCTCAGGTTGCACGCGCTTAGCTGGTTTAGTGGCTATGTTGGATGTTTCAACATGCAGCAAGATAGCGTCCGTTTGCTGCTCACCAAAATGCTCAGCGAAATAATGCCATTGCTGATCCCAAGCAAACAGTTGATTGAGATATTGCAGGACAGGCTGCTTGATAAATAGAGTCTTATGTTCTGCTGATTTGAGATTCGATTCTGAAATAAAGCCGAACAGCTCATAGCTCAATTGCTCACGAAATTCCAAATCCATAAACGAAGGGAGCTGTTCCAAAAAATGCCAAGCTTTTGGGTCTTTTCTAGCTTGTTCGGTGTGAATATTAATCGAAAACTGCTGTTGGAAACTGCGCCAATCTTCTTCGAATTGATCTTCGTTGACATCAGAGTCAGCTAAGTCTGAAAGATTGGTAGTTTCACTGGCTAAGGGGTTGGCTAGCGTGGATGATTTAAGTGGTTCTGGCTTAGTGTATTCGGCTATTTCAGGTGCTTTGAGCACAGCGGTTTGTAGCTGAAGAGTTTCTGGCTCAACAATTGGCTCTGGCTCAGCTAAGGTCGCTACTTGAAAAACTGGTGCTGGATCTTCAGTTGTTTGTCGAGCACTGAACGATAGAAATAACTCAGCGAAAGCTGGCTCAGGTTGGGCTGGGCTTTCTTTGAGTTCAACCGCTGGCATTGCGGGCTGTGTAGTTTGATCCTCCAAAGCTTCGTAGTCGTCATCATCGTAATCATAGAGCGCTTTATTCGCATGCCAATCCAAAGCCTGTTTATACGCAGTGTGTAAGGCTTTGAAGCCCTCAGGATCGTCATCAGGGCGCGTTTGCTTTAACTTCCTTGCATAGGCTTTTTTAATGTCTTTGAGTTCAGCGTCAGAGTATAGCTCTAAAATTTCCCACCACATGATTAAAACAGCCGATCTTGTTCGACTTGATCGAGAAATTCAGTAAAGCGGGTTTGCGCTTCAGCAATTTCACTCTCATTTTGTTGTTCAAGTACTGACTCAAACCAACGCAAAGCTTGCAGAATTTCCTCACGCTCATGGCCTAAGCGACCTTCATATAATCGCTCAGCGCGGGCGAGCAAGGTCATATTCAATTCTTGATCGCGCGGATGAAATTTTAAAGCACTGAGTTTTTCCTTGCTGGCAGCGATGTCTTTATCACTGATTTGACTCGGCGTATTCAAAATCATTTTGTAATGCTTTTCGCCAGTCGATACGACCTCAACATCCACTTCGAGCACACCATTAATGTCATAGCTTAAGCGCACTGTGACCCCTTCTTCGCCTTTGCGAGCTTTGGGCATGCGGACTTCGAGTTTGCCAAGGCTAATATTATTTTTAACTAAGCGATGCTCCCCTTGGAAAAACTCCAAAGCCATATTCGTTTGATAATCACTCACTGTGTTATAGGCGCTAATTCGACTGCAAGGAATCACAGTATTGCGCTCAATAATGGGGCTGAATAAATTGCCTTGAGTACCCAAATGATCATTTTCATTATGTGTACCTACACCCAGCGAATAAGGACAAACATCCGTCAACACCAAATCTTCCAAAGCTGCATCGCGTGCTTTTAAACCGGCCTGAATCCCAGCACCCATCGCGACTACTAAATCAGGGTCAAGATTCGCAGAAGGCATACGGCGGAACATCTTCGCAATCAGCGAGCGGAAATAGTGCATGCGTGTCGCACCGCCGACCAAAATCACTTCATCCAAATCAGAAGGTTTCAATTTGGCATCGCGCAGAGCAGTTTCAATCGGGCGCTGCAAACGTTGCCAGAGCGGTTCGCTGAGCTTCAAGAAATCATCTTTGTATAAACTAATCGGCTGCTGTTGTGCTTTCAGGAATGGCTCAACGTGAATTACATCGGCTTGATTGAGCTGGCGCTTGGCTTGCTCCATTTGCGCTTGCACTAATTGCAGCTCATTCGGATTTAAGCTGTTTTTATTCACGCCTAAACTGCTGAGAAATTTATTCACTAATATTTCTGTGAAATCCTCGCCGCCCAAGAAATTATCGCCCGCCGAAGCATGCACTTCGAGCACACCTTCAAAATACTCCATAATCGACACATCAAAGGTGCCGCCGCCCAAATCCACTACAATGAATTGAGTGTGTTCGGGTTTTTCATGCAAACCATAAGCAATCGCCGCAGCAGTCGGCTCATTCACCAAACGCTCAACTTTTAAACCGGCTAATTCACCCGCCAAAATCGTCGCTTTGCGCTGGGTATTATTAAAATAAGCAGGCACACTAATAACTGCTTCAGTAACTGGCTCGCCTAAATAATTTTCAGCATCTTCTTTTAAACTTTTCAGCACAAAAGCCGATAATTCGGGTGCGGAGTAGGGCTTTTTTGCCAGCGTCAATTTACGATCGGTGCCCATATAGCGCTTAAACACTGAGGCTGTGGAGTTTGGATGCGTGAGCAGGCGTTCTTGCGCAGCCTTGCCAACCAAGACCTTGCCATCCTGACTAATGTGCACCACGGATGGCGTGAGATATTCATTCAAACGGTTGGGAATCAGTTCCACCTGACCGTTTTGCCAAATCGCGGCAGCGCTATTGGTCGTGCCTAAATCAATTCCTATAATTTTCATCGTTTCGCTCTGCTTCGGGCATGTGTGCTAATCGTACAACGGCGGAAATTTAGAAACTAGACTAAACCGATTGGCTGAATTTTATTTAGAAATTAGCTGACCTTGTTCTAAGCTGCTTGGACTAAACTTAAAAATAGCACCGCTCTAAACGTTCAAACAAAAATAGCTTCTTTTGGCGTTTTGAGTTGAATTTATTTCAATAAAAATGGCAACTCCAATGAGTCTATTTGATAAGCAAGCTTCAGCACAGAAGAGTAAAGCAGCAAGTGTATTGAGCTGGGTGAGCGAACGACTGGGTTCTCTAGCCAGTGGTACTGCTTTCATCGCAATCCTCTTGGTGAGCGGTTTGTGGATGAGCTGGTACACCATACCCAGCGATTCAGTTGGCATGGTGCAGCGCTTTGGCAAGTTCGTGGCTGAAGTGCCATCTGGCTTACATTTCAAGATTCCTTTCGGTGTCGATACAGTCACGATTCTTCCGGTGAAGCGCCAGCTCAAACAAGAATTTGGTTTTGGGACTGCGGGCGCGACCAATGCCGATCAATACTCGAATGAGCCAGACGATGAGTCTTCGATGGTGACGGGCGATTTGAATGCCGCGACGGTCGAATGGATTTTGCAATATCGAATTACCGAGCCGCAGCAGTATTTGTTCCAGATTCGTGAGCCGGGCGAGACCTTGCGCGATGTGTCGGAATCGGTGCTGCGTGAAGTGGTCGGTGATCGCACCGTGGATGAGGTGATTACGATTGGGCGGCAGGAAATTGAGGTCGAAGCCTTAAAGCGCATGCAATTACTAGCAAAACGCTATGAACTGGGTGTGAGTATTGATCAGGTGCAGTTGAAGAATGTTAATCCGCCTGATCCGGTGCGCGAATCGTTTAATGAGGTCAATCAAGCGCAGCAAGAAAAAGAACGTTTAATTAATGAAGCGCGTCGTGACTATAACAAGGTGATTCCGCTAGCAGAAGGTGAGAAAGATCAACGCATTCAAGAGGCTGAAGGTTATAAATTAAAGCGCGTGAATGAGGCAGAAGGCGATATATCGCGTTTCAATGCGGTGTTCGCCCAATATCAAAAAGCGCCAGCAGTAACTAAACAGCGTATGTATTTAGAAACCATGCAAGCGGTATTGCCCAAGGTACAAAATAAAATTATTGTCGATAATCAAGTACAGGGTTTATTACCTTGGTTGAATTTGAATAAAACTATGTCTGCTCCACCACCAGCGCCGAACTTAAATAATAATCAAGGAGCAGCGCAATGAACAAGTGGCTAATTCCCTTAGTTTTACTGGTAGGCTTCGTATTATTTAATGGCTTATATACGGTGGGCGAATCGCAGCAAGTGATTATTACTCAATTTGGTCGACCTGTTGGCGAGCCAATTACGACAGCTGGTTTAAAATTTAAAATCCCCTTTATTCAAACCGTGAATCGGATTGATAAGCGTATTTTGGAGTGGGATGGCAGTCCTAGTGATATGCCGACCAAGGATAAATTATATGTTTCGGTTGATTTATTTGCGCGCTGGCGCATTACCGATCCTATGGCCTACTTCTTGCGTTTGCGCGATGAACGCAGTGCTCAATCACGCTTAGATGATATTCTGGGCAGCGAAACACGCAATATGGTGGCGCGAAATGAATTGATTGAAATTGTGCGTACCACCAAAGATCGCAAACCAGCCCAAGATAGCACTTTAGTGGATAATCAAAGTAATTCCAGTATTGGCATATTATTGCCAATCAAAAATGGGCGTGAAGCAGTCGAGGCAGATATTTATAAAGCAGCGGCGGAAAAGGTAAAGGTATTTGGTATTGAGTTATTGGATATTCGTTTTAAGCGCATTAATTATACTGCCACTGTTCAACCCAAAATTTTCGAGCGTATGATTAGTGAACGCCGCCAAATTGCTGAGCGTTTTCGTTCTGAAGGAAATGGCGAAGCAGCGCGGATTCGCGGTAATTTAATGCGCGATAAAGACCGTATTCAATCGGA
Organism: Thiolinea sp.; assembly: GCA_049292455.1. Lineage (GTDB taxonomy): Bacteria > Pseudomonadota > Gammaproteobacteria > Thiotrichales > Thiotrichaceae > Thiolinea. The sequence goes on along the minus strand of JBATRF010000005.1, from coordinate 547,990 downwards.
AGCTTATAAACAAGTGGAGCAAATTCGCGGTGAAGGTGATGCGAAAGCCGCTGAGATTTACGCGAATGCGTTTAATCAAAGCGACGAAGCGGCGAAGTTCTACCAATTCACACGCACTTTAGATGTCTATGATTCGGTAATTAGCGCAGATTCTACTTTATTGCTATCGACCGAAAGTGAGTTGTATAAATTTTTGAAACAGACGGATGATGCTCCGCTTAAGTAGTTACTGGATTTAGAGAGTGTTGAAGTTGCTGTTTGAAAGCAGCAACTTCTTGCTCCGAGGTCAGGCGAATAAAGCGAATATGCTTTAATTCGGGATCGAGCATATTCTTCAGCATCGAGCGGCGTTTGCGCCAATATTGCGTGCTGATCCACCAAATTAATGAATCATTTTTATTCCAAACTTTTAACTGCCGCCAAAAGTTTTCGCGATTTGTGCCCCAAAGTAATTCTTGGCTATACCAGCGTTGCCATGAGCGTTTGAGTACACGCTTGAACAAGAGTGGCAAAGGTAAATCAAGCCAAATGATAGTATCTAAACATACCCAAGCGATAGGGCGGGTAAAGCGCTCATAAGAACCTGCCAGAATCCATGCTTCGCCAGCGGTAGCTTCACAAATTTTCTGTTTAAATAACTCAGGGTTGGTATCGTTTAAGCCCACCCAATTCGGCTGCCAATTCAGCGCATCCAGCTCTACGACTGGAATATTTAAAATGTCGCCTAATTCAGCGGCCAAGGTACTTTTACCTGAGCAGCTATTGCCAATAACATGAATGCGTTGACCAAGAATCGACATGAGCATTAAGCCGCAAAAGAATAGGGCGCGCGACTATAAACCCCAAGCGTTATTCTGGCAACGTATCCCTTTAATAGAAATAGTTTCAAACTGCTGAGTGGCAGTATTGGCTTTATAGGCAAAGCGCACCTGAGTGTGCCATTCCGTATCCGTACTTTTGACCACTGCAATAATACTCAGATCTGATTTGCCATTGATTTCGCAGGCAGCAGACGCAAGCTCGAAATTAGCAGGGATTTCAGGGTAGGGCATTTGGTCAACCACTAACCAATGCGGTAGCTTGTCGTTAGAATGGGCAGTTTTACCAAAATAGAGTAACCGCTGATTCGCTTTGTTCAGCACCCCAATATTGTAGCGACAATCCGAGTCAAGACACCACCCCCCTTCATCTTCCCAGCCAATAGAGTAGGGCGGAACCGTTTGGCCTATGAAATTATCTGCTGAACAAGTGCCTGCTGATAGCAAGAGGCTGATAGCTAAAATTTTAGTTGTGTGCATAAAAAACCTTGAATCCTCGCTTATGGTTATTCGTTCAGACACTGTTTTAAAGGATTAGTTTATTTTGAATTAAGTATGAGGGAGCTACAAAACGGTGGGCTTAGTGGTTACCAGAAAGATGAAGCTAAGCGATCTTAGCTTCACCGAGCTAAGCTGAATTATTGAGCCTGTTTCTGGCTAATAATTTTGACTAAGGTATAACGAATGCTGGAACCATCAGCAGGTGGATTAGCTACAGGCGCACTGGCGACTTCGACTTGGTATTCATAACCTTCTTGATAGTTGAAGCCTTGAATCGAGCCGTAGAAGAACTCTTGCTTGCCATTAGGCTTGGTAACATACATGCATTTCATGGGGCCAACACCGGTGCAGTCTTTGTACTTACTAGCGATCACCCAAACTTCAGCCTTGGCAGCAGGGGTAACAGGTTCTGGTGTAGTGGGTGCGGGTGCAGCGCAAGCAGCCAATACTAATGGCAAAAATAAACTAAGCAATTTCATTTTCATAATAGCCCTTGTGGGTGGATAAAAGAGGCATCCTACCTGAATTTGGCTAGATTAAAAATTTGTCTTAATTGAGGAGTTTTAGCCACAAGGATTGCAATCTAAGTGAACGCAATCACAAGGTAGATCCCAGTGATCAAGGCAATTATCTCGACGCCGTTTATCTTTGCGCTTTTTAGAATCACTACACTGGTGATCTTCATTCTCATAGCGCTGCCTCATTTCTAAAGCTGCTGCGCGGCACTCTGAAAAGCGCTGTTGCACTAAACCTCTACTCTTCCAGACACCCTTTTCAGCAATGATTAATTTGACAGCTTGAGAGCAAGAGCTTCCCTGATGTAAAGCGGCATGAGCACAACGATAGCCTTTGTAGGGCGAGAGCAAGCGTTGATAGAGAGTGATGCCGAAAATGGCGCTGTGAGTAATAATAGACATCATTTATGCTGCTGATAGGAGCGAATAACATAACTATTAAGCCTTAATATTATGCTCCTATATAAACCAAGGTTCCTACTTCTAATATCCTATACACATCCATCACATCATCATTTTTCATACGAATACAGCCGTGTGAGGCAGGTTGCCCGATTAAACCTTCTTCAGGTGTGCCATGAATATAAATAAAACGGCTTTTGGAGTCCGTATTGCCGCCTTTATTTTTGCCAAGCTCTAAACCATCCAACCATAAAATTCGAGTCGTTACATGATCTGTTGGAACATCCACAGGCTCAGTTAAAATCTCGGCGAGTTTACCTGTATCACGTCGTGCTTCGAAAATAGTGCCTTTTGCCGCAGTATCGCCAAATTTCTCGCTGACTCTATGTGCACCTAAGGGTGTTTGATCGCTACCTGCTTGATTACCAGCACCTTTAGTGGCTGTTGAAATTGGAAACTCAGACAGTTTTTTATTATTTTTAAATAAGGCCATGCGTTGGGAGCTGATATCGACTAACACGACTGGGCTGGCGGGATCATGAGGAAAATCAGTTCGTAGTCTCGTCAAGGTAGTTTGTGGATTAGCCAGATCGACACTGTCATTGGCGATACTTGTAACATTATTGCGTGTAGCAGACTGTTGTAAGTATTTAGCTTTAAACGCAGCTGCACTGGTGCTACCGGCTTCTTCAAATTCATGCAACTGCCATTGCTTATCCATTTTTAAGTGAATAAAGCCATCAAATACTTGCTCTTTATCCGCAGCAGTCAGAGCAATTTTCGCGGCCACCACGGCATTTTGCTCATTGCTTTCAATGGTCTCAAGGTATTGAACAGTCGCCTTAGCTATTTTCTTGCAACGCTCTTGACTAAAGTTAGGCCGTAATTCCAAAGCCAGTTGACAATCTTTATGGTTGATAGCGTCGTAAAAATCTTTAACAATATCGCTAGGATCATTAGCTGCCAACACATTAAGGCTAAAAGTTAAACTTGCAAGAAATAGAGTTATTTTTTTAAACATATTCATCTCAATTTGGGCTATTTGCCAAATACCGCAATGCCATAATCACAAGGCGCTTCTTTGCAGCTTGCCATGCTGATTTTTAAGTTAAAAGTACCCGTCCATTTCGGCGTAATAGACAAAACAGGTAAGTCATTGTCTTTATAATCAGCATCTACTTCATTACCATTTTCATCGATTAAACTGGTATCTAAATCAGAGCAGTTAGTATCACAAGCAGTCAGAATACGATAAGCAGTGCCTTTCTGTAGCTTTAATGAATGGCTTTCGCTGGCTTCTTTGCCTAATTCACCCTGTTTCAAATCATGCGTCATGGCATAACCTTCTTCAGCAGCAACGAGATTGAATAAACCCAATTGCATGGCAATTTCGCGATTAAGGCTGGATGAGGAAGATACCGAATTCACTCCCGTGCGTAGCTTAGCAGCAGGTTCTAAATAAGCGTCAAATACATAGCCCTTGGTATCTTGCCAGTTGATTTTCACCCAACGACCCTCACGACCATTGATAGATTCACGTTTACTAACTACTTCGACCAGCTTAACCTTGTCACCATAGGGAACATTGCCAATTTTACTACCAGTGACATCCGGTTTGCTACGCACAACTAAATTAGGCTCAGCATTAGATTTAAACCATTCGGTATCATCAGCTTTATTGGTTACTGAAGACTTTGATTCGCTATTATTTTCTTCTGAATCAAGCGCTTTAAGAAAGGCATCAAACACATAGCCGGTTTTATTTTTCCATTCGACTTTAACCCAGTGCCCCTCGCGCCCGCCAATAGATTCTGAACCGCCAACCCGTTCAATAATTTTTAATTTGCCACCATAGGGCACATTACCCATTTTATCGCCACTCACATCGGGAGAATCACGTACTACTAAGTTAGGTTTGGCATCAGCAGCATACCATTCACTAGGATATGCTAATGGTGTAAGTAAAGTACTTCCTATTAAGATGAATAATAATTTTTTCATGATTTAATGCGCAGCCCAATGAATACTCAAAAATGTAATTGATTAATTTTACCCCATTCTTGTTGGCTAATAAATAATTTAAGCACTTTTTATTGATTTTTTTAATAATTATACACTTCACGCCTTGAATAGCAGGTTGATGCTATTCGTTAGCGTTTGAGTTTAACTGACTCTGCCCTAGTATCAGATAGCTTTAAAGTGCTATCGTGTTCGCCCCCACAATTTGCTGCACTACCCCAATGACTACTACCTCGTTTGCATGGCGACACGAAACTCGCCAATTACTCGCCATTGCGCTACCCATCATTGCCGCTCAGTTATTGCAAATGAGTATGGGGGTGGTGGACACCCTCATGGCGGGGCGAATTAGTTCACTGGCCTTAGCGGCGATTGCCTTGGGAACTAGCATTTATAGCTTTGCGATGCTCTTGGGCATTGGGGTGATGATGGCACTCACGCCGACCGTGTCACAGCTCTTGGGCGCGGGTAATAATCAACTAATTCGTGAGGAGTTACGTCAAGGGTTGTGGCTAGCCCTCTGTGTCGGGGTAGTAGCGATTTTGGTGAGTCTGGGTTTAGCTCATAGCCTGCACTGGTTTGGGGTAGAACCCAGCATTATCCCTGAAGCTCAACGCTATATTTATTGGGTGACGTGGAGCTTACCGTTTATTTTTCTGGCGATTGTGCCACGTGCTTTTAATGAGGCCAAGCGCAATACGCTACCCATGATGTGGATTCAGCTATTGCTAATGCCGCTGAATATATTAGGCAATTATCTGTTTATGTTTGGTCATGCAGGCTTGCCAGCGATGGATGCAGCAGGGGCTGCCTTATCGACGGGTATCGCACAGGTTGTAGGCTGCCTTTTATTGTTTACCTACACTCTTAAAACCCCGCGTTATCGCTCGTATGACTTAGCCAAACGGATGACCCGACCTGATCTCGCGCATATGCTGCAACTATTACGCTTAGGGATTCCGATTAGCGTCAGCCTCGGCATGGAAGTGGGCATGTTTATGGTGGTGGCGCTGTTAATGGGTAGCTTTGGTGTGACAGCGGCGGCAGGGCATCAAATTGCGTTAAATGTAGCGTCCTTAACTTTTATGGTTCCCTTAGGGACGGCGATGGCCTTGACCGTACAAGTCAGTAATGCTGTTGGTGCTCAAGCGTATGACTTAGCCCGTCAACGTGGCCAACTGGGTGTCTTACTGTGTGCGGGATTTATGCTGCTTTCAGGCGTCAATTTATGGCTCTGGGGCGAGCAAATTGCCAGTTGGTATAGCACTGATGTCGCTGTGGTTCAGGCTGCTTCACACTTTTTACTCTTTGCGGCCTTATTCCAATTGGGCGATGGCATTCAAGTCAGCTCAGCAGGCGCGTTGCGCGGTTATAAAGACACCCTCTATCCGATGCTAATCACCACCTTTTGTTATTGGGTAGTGGGTGTGGCCTTGGGTTGGTATTTAAGTCATTACACTACTTTAGGTGCATCAGGTTTGTGGTTAGGCTTGGTCACGGGCTTATTTATGGCGGCTCTGTTATTGGGCTTACGCTTTAATAGTTTGAGCAAGCGCTTACTGAATACAGTGAGAGACTAGGCGTACTTTACTTTCCTAGCGCCAGCAGCGTTTAATGCAGTCATCCTCTTTAACCACCGATAAGCAGACGACGCATGAATAGACTAGCTACGACGGCTTTTTCCATGTTGGATTTAGTACCCGTTCATGACCAAGGAACCTTGGCTCAAGCGTTTAATAATGCAGTGGATTTAGCCCAACATTTAGACTCCTTAGAGTTTACGCGCTATTGGCTGGCGGAACATCACAATATTGATGGGATTGCCAGCGCTGCTACTGCCGTTTTGATTGGGCATATTGCGGGGAAAACCAACAAAATACGGGTAGGCTCGGGCGGCATTATGCTGCCTAACCATGCGCCTTTAATCGTGGCGGAAAATTTTGGCACATTGGACGCCCTGTATCCTAATCGAATTGATTTGGGGATTGGGCGTGCGCCGGGTACGGATCAAGCGACGATGCGGGCATTGAGACGCGGCTTAGAAGGCGCGGAACATTTCCCCCAACAACTGCAAGAATTACAACACTATTTAGCCCCCAGCGCTAATCAAGGTGTCATTGCCAACTCAGGCACGAGCAGCCCAGTACCGATCTGGTTACTAGGCTCTAGTTTATTTAGTGCGCAACTGGCCGGACAACTCGGTTTGCGCTATTCGTTTGCCTCCCATTTCGCACCGCGCTTATTGTTTGAGGCGATTCACACCTATCGCAGTCATTTTAAGCCTAGCGCCAGTTTAGCCCAACCCTATTTCTCCTTAGGTGTGCCGCTGATCGTAGCGCCCACGGATGAAGAAGCTCAGTATTTAGCCACCACCAGCCAACAGCGCATTCAAGCTCTATTTAAGGGTCAAAGTGTGCGCTTAAAACCTCCGGTGGAAAATATGGCGCAGGTCTGGAATTCGCCGCAAGAAAGGCAAGCAGTCGATGCGTTTTTAGCGGCTGCGATTATCGGCTCGCCGCAAACAGCACGCACTAAGCTGGAAACGCTACTTGAAGCCACCCAAGCCAATGAACTGATATTTGTCTGCGATATTTATGATAATGAACTTCGTAAACGCTCGTTTACCTTGGTGAATGAGTTGAAGCGGAGTGCTTAGTTTAAGCTCAAAATAGTAATGACTTGCTGGTAAAGTTTTGTTGAAACATGAAAGCCATTATTAATCGCTTGATCTAATAACTGTTGAGCCTCTGGCTTGGTGAGCGCATTACGCTGAATGGCTAGGAGCAATAAACCTAAAAATCCGGTGACGACTAAACCTTTTTGCTGAGCAATGAGGCGGCCTTTGCGCTCATCGATCAAGATAGGTAGTTGTTTTTCTAGGGCTAAAGTAATGGCTTCTGCTTCGCCTTGATCGAGAATAAGCAACAGGTTATTAAGTTGTTCCGAGGCGTTGAGTTGGATTAATTCAATGCAAGGGCTGGCTTGTAGCTTTTGCGCGATATTGGGCGAGCCTGCCGCTAACTCATTGAAAACGGCTTGTGGTATCAAAACACTCTCGAATACCTTACAGACTAAATCGAGCGCCTCTAAACCTTCTAATACAATCAGGTTGGTCGTATCACTGACGATGACTTTCATGAGTTGAGAATCTGCTCGATAGCTGCCAAATCTTCTTCGAGGTCATAGTCCGCAATAGGCACACCGAGCGAGCCTAACAACTTGATCGTCTCGTGATGCGTTTTATTCAGCATTTTTGCAAGCTGCCCCAAACTCAAATCACCGTTCTGAAAACCTTTTATAGCAAACCAAGGCATTAAGCCCTTGTCCATCATGCCTTCATCAAAAGGAATGGCAAGCCCAAGCGGCTGTCCGTGCTTGGTAATCAATAGACAGTCATGCTCTTGAAAGGCTTTGGTGAGCTTGGCTGGGTTGGTTTGGAGTTCTTTGATTCCGATGACTTGCATGATTTTGTACTGCGTTTGGGTAGTATATTTAATACTAACATAGAGTAGTAAAGATAGTGAGGATATTACTAATCCAAAATGCTTTACTAAAGCAAAGTCTAGCAGTGAAGCTCTATACAGCTTAACCATCAGACGATGACACTGCATCCACAAGCCAATGAAATCTCCACAGGCGAAATATACTGCTCCACGCCTTTTTCATGCACATGCAAAACAGCCAGAGTGTAGGGATTAAATACCACCACATCCTTCACACCTTGAGACATATAAAACGGCGGGGCGATCTGTAAGTCTTTGGTTTCGTAGCCTTTACTAATGATTTCGATTACGGCTTCTGGCACTAATTTAATGGCCTCTTCGTCCTCATCCGGTTCGCGGCAGAAGATAGAAATATCAGGGCGCTTGAGCGAGCCATTGGGAAAACTGACATAAACATTAGCAATGTGGATACAGGCACAAGCAGTTTGATTCGCGGGTTTAATCGTGCTGCGGATACGGTCGACGGCGCGTTGGTGGCGATAAACTGGCTGGGCTTCCCAAATGGGCAGGCCATTCACAATTTCTAATTTAATGCCCAGTTGCTCGGCCTGTAAAAAACGTGAATCCATGCTGATCACCTAGTCGTGGTAGATAGCTGCATTCTAGCACAGCTTCTACCACTTCAGGCTTGGCCTAAGCCTCATACCCCAACACCGGACTCAACCACTTTTACGCGGCATCATCTTGTACTAACAAACGCACTAAGATATTGGTATCAACTGCAATCATTGCCAACTATCCCGAATGCCTTGCGCTATCGCTGCATCCATTTCCTCGATAGTTTTCGCCTTGCCCTGATAACAATTTTTTAAGCAACCTGCTACTTGCTCTAAAGTGGTTTTGGGGAGGCTGGCGGGCTGATACGGGCGCAGCAATATACCGTTTTCAGTTTCTTCCACAATGAATTCTTGACCGTTTTCCCAGCCCTGCAAAGAGCGTATGGCTTTGGGGATGATGATTTGGCCTTTGCTGGAAAGGCGGGTGGTTTGGAGTGATTGCATGGCTGGTATTATAGTAAGATCAAGGTAAGACTTACTATCCATCAAACGGCCATAATTATCAAAATAAGCTGCGACCAATAATTCATTTATATCTATTTATAAAAGGATTTTTGCATAATGGTTGAAATCACCCACATCGTTTTAGTGGCAATCTTTTATTTGCTTATCTTTACAAGTTTCACCTCGTTGTGGTCATAGCGATATTCGCTGATGCTTCCGTCCTTAATCTTATCCACAACCTCATCAACGATAAACAGAGGCACTAAAAACCATTCTCGAGGTATTACGGGTTTACCAAAACGATCAGTGATTTGAATATCCAGTCTGGCGGATTCAAAAAAACGGTGAAGAATATTTTCGAGCTTAGTACGGCTGATATTATAAAGCTCATAGGTTGCTACAATTTCAACGTCTGCCATTAAATAGGTTGGGTCTTGTTTGGCACTGGCAATGCGCGTTTTCACACTGCCGCCAGTGACACCAATCTTATGAATAAGATTACGGTTCTCGGCTATAGTTGGGTGCGGTGATTTACTGCGCAGTACATAAATAGTTCCGCTGCCCGTATCATTTTCGCTTACTACCTGATCAAACAACGGTCCCATACTGATATCTGTAATGCGTCTGCCAGCGTCATCCTCCCATAAACGCTTTTGAAGCGAACGCATGAGTTGATTACTTTCTACGCCATTGTCAAAGATGACGCGTAGTCTGAATTCATTGCGACCATCTGTTCCTTTAAAAGCCTCGCCAACCTCTGCGATATAGGCTTTCTGGCCGGAAACAATAAACAGATTACCTTCTTCGATACTCCCATCCTTGGCAAAAGGTATTGTCTTTCGCCTACCCAACTTAAGATCCGCCTGAACTGCTTCAAATATGGGTTTGAATTTTTCGAAGTCTTTACAGGGTTTCCTTGCAGCAACTTCTGCTGGGTTTGCCCTTGCTTTTTCAGCACTCGTCTTCACATGTTTTAGTAGAGTAATATCATTTTCTTTGGGTACGTCTACTCCCAGTGCGGCTAGCAATTCATCATCGCTTGCATAGACTACTGATTCAGTGGCAGATGGCTCGGGTGTCAGTAAACTTTGATAGTCCATCGTTGCGACCAGATTTCTACATTCCTCCAGACTACGAATCTGGTCTAGTCGTGTGGCATAGAGACGCTCAAAAATATCTTTATCTTCACCATGCTCTGGCACACGCCCATGCTCCTCGACAAAGCGCTGAATTTCTTCAAAACCTGCAATGATCCGCTCTTCTCTCGGCGTTCTGGCATTTAAGGTTGTGGCTTCAACCTCAATACCCAGCTCTGCTAGAAGTTCATCATCTTCTTCAGTAAATTGAGATCTAGCCACGAGCTGCCTCCGCTTTCATTCTGGCTAAGAAAGCAATGCCCTCAGCCATTCTTTTTTCCCAAGGGTCTTGCGCGTTTAATTCCGGTAAGCGGCCTCGCTCCTGTTTAAATTTCAGGGCACGTTTTGCTAAATCGCGTGCTTCTTCAGGGGTAAGATTGACTTTTTTAGCGGAGATGACAGCAGCCACCTGCTTTAAACTTTCTTCACTCATGGATTTTGCCAAAATCGCGTAGGCTTCCTTGAATGGATTAATGTGGTCGATTAAATCAATATCGAGATCGCGTACATCCATAGCAAATCGTCTCACTCCATCTACAAAAGCTGTATTTTTACCTAGCTCCTTGTCGTTGCCACGCGCTGAATCTTGACTGACAATCTCTTTTGCTTTTTGGGTAAGGTTTAAGGCAGCAATGGCATGCTGGCGAATCGCCTCTTGGTCTTCCTCATCTAAGTCGGGGTATTTTTCTTTAACAATCTTACCCATGCGCACTTGGGTTAACTCTTCAGGAAGCGTTTCCTCATCAAAAAGGCCACGTTCCAATGCTGTTTTATCCTGCACGAAAGCTGTAATCACCTCATTTAAATCTTCCCGACAAATACGCTGCGCGTCTGCACTTTTCGGTTCTACTAGCCCTTTGATCTCAATCTGGAATTGTCCCGTTGACTCATTAAACCCCACATTATTACCGTTAGGGTCATAGCCGTTTTCACCATAATCAAAGCCTGCAACAGGAGTGCTTTGGGGATTTTTAGGCGTAAAATTAAAGCGAGGAGCCAATACCTGTTCCATCAGTAAACTAGCCGCTATAGCTTTTAAAGTATCGTTCACTGCATCGGTCACCGCATCTTGTGAGGCGTCGGGTTCGGCAATCAGATTGGTAAAGCACGCATGGGTTTTGTCTTTAGCGTCACGAGTCGCGCGACCAATAATCTGAATAATCTCGGTCAGGCTAGTACGATACCCAACGGTCAACGCATGTTCACACCATATCCAGTCGAAACCTTCTTTTGCCATGCCCAAAGCAATAATAATATCGACGTGATCGCGGTCATATTTGGCTTCTGGCATTTTGAGCGCAGCAGATACTTTATCGCGCTTGCTGGGATTATCGTCTACCAAATCGGCAATTTTAATTATTTTGCCAGCACTCGTTTGTACCAAATGAAAACCTGTCGTTTCGTCAGTGCCTAGCCATTCTCCTAGCGCTTCAATAATGTGCTCCACCTCTTTAATTTTGTCTTTGGTGCTTTCACGGGAATTGATATTGGGAATGTGGAGAATGGTTTTTTCGTGCGGATTTAAGATGCTTAGAATGTCATCTGTATACGAGCCTGAATAAAAGTAATAGCCAATATCCAAGGTTTTTAGATAGTCATAACCATTCAATTGCTCATAATAAGTATAAGTGACCGTTTCAAAATTGGCTTCATCTTGTGGCGCTAAAACAGCTTCAGCATCGCCTCTAAAATAGGAACCTGTCATCGCGACAATATGCACTTTGTCACGTGCAATAAACTCCCCCAGATGTGCGCCTAGTTTGTTATCGGGGTTGGCACTGACATGATGAAACTCATCCACCGCAATTAGGCAGTCATCAAAGGGTGTTACGCCAAACTTATCTACTGCAAAACGAAAGGTAGCGTGAGTACAAACTAATATTGAATCATCGCTGTCGAGAAAAGCTTTAACAGAATTGACTTTGCCGCCATCCTCGCCGGGCGCATTACATAAATTCCATTTGGGCGCAACTTCCCAATCCCAAGAGAACCCATATTGGCTTAAGGGTTCGTTATTGAAGCTCGCACCAATGGATTTTTCAGGTACCACAATAATAGCTTTTTTGATGTTTTGGTTGTGTAACTTGTCCAAGGCAATAAACATCAACGCGCGGCTTTTGCCCGAAGCGGGTGGTGATTTTATCAGTAGGTATTGCTCACCCCGTTTTTCGTAGGCGCGTTCCTGCATCACTCGCATACCCAATTCATTAGATTTTTTTGAGCTGCCATTACGGGCGTAGTTGACGGAAACGGATGGGATAGCTTTGTGTTTCGTCATGCTTAGGAGACCTTTTTGTGGGCGTTGGTTGTCATTTTGGTATACAGCTCAAAGAGCTTTTCTAGGCGCTCGGTGTCGTTTTTGAAGCGCCGCCCAATATAAATACGCTCTAGTACTTCGTCATTGCGTTCGTGAGCATGGCGTAAGTTATCGGGCATATTTTTCGGGTCGTAGAGATCGGCAATGGTAGCGGGGAAATGGGCTTCGCGGGCGAGCAGAATGTCTTCAGCGCAACGGGTTAAGTCTTCTTTGTTTTTTTCGGTGAGTGTGGGGACTGGGAATGTGTTCCAACCAAGGGTGTTTGAGTAGGAAAATCGCATTTCTAATCTTACACAGACCGTACCAATCCATACCCAATGCAAGCGTGAGGCTATTAAAGCCATATTCCAAAGGGGCGCGTCGTAAAGAGCAAAATTGCGGTCGCCAATTACTGTGTCACCTGTAACTAGACCTACAGGCAGAAATGCTCTGTTTTCGGAAGAAACACGAGGCACAACTATAGTGTAATTACTTTTGCGATGCCTGATTTCTCCAAATTTATGCGGAAAAGTACTAAGCTCATTTGTTTGTTTTTTAGTACTTTTTATTCTTATCTCAGCAACAGCCTTGAGCCTGTTAGATATTGGTTGTATTGCTTTAGCCAGATCTACTTGATTGTCTAAAATCCACAAGCAATATCGACTTTTACCATTAATAAATTCCTCCGAATTAGAGTAGGGATGCAAAAAGATTTTCGCTTCCGGCCACTTTTTTAATAATTCCTTTCGATTTTCCTCAGTCAAAAAAAGATTGCCACCATCAACAGGTTTGCTACCAAAATCCATATTTTGTCTTTCATCATGTGGTTTTGTCTGTTTGTTGACAATTATATTTGAGCTTGAAATTAAATATGCATTTATGTTATCGACTTTTCTTTCTGTAGCTATTCCATCATCGTCAATTGAAAACAAACGTCTTTGAGTTCCAGCATGATTTGAAATACCTACAAGAACAACCGTGACGCCTGCATTATGGCTAGCCAAATTAGCCCACTTAAACGAGGTGTGAGCAAAATTAATTGCATGGCCTGTGTCAAAAATAAGCGGCCATAAAATCGGCACTTGCTGGCCTTGGCAAATCGAGTTGGTACTTACAAAAGCGCTAGCTGTATTAGCATATTTGCCGTACTCAGCCACTTTCATGAACCATCCCGCTACATAATCCAGTGACTTCCAGCTAGTGGTTTTCCCCTTGAAAATCTTTTCCAGATCAGCCTTTTGTTCTTTTGATTGCCATGTGCTGCCCAAGTAAGGTGGGTTGCCGCAAATATAGGTTTCCCCACCTGCATTCTCAAAATCAATTTCCGTTTGATGTAGTGGCGTACTAAACAAATCATCCGCAATCAGTTTTACCCCTGTACCTGTCGGCGGACACACCGATAACCAATCCAAGCGCAACGCATTGCCGCAAATAATCCAATTCTCAGCATCTAGGGGAAGAAATGTCGCTAGTGCTTCTTTTTGGCCTTGATACAACACATCACACTGATACTCAGCAATAATTAGCGCCAACCGTGCAATCCCAGCCGGAAAATCGCGTAACTCAATACCCCGAAAACTTCTTAAAGAAATATCGCTTGAACGCCCGCCCTCACCACGACGTTGATTGATTGCCGCCTCAATTTCGCGCATCTGTTTATAAGCAATCACTAGAAAATTGCCTGAACCACAAGCAGGATCAAACACGCGAATATTCGCAATACGCTTACGCAAATTTAATAACTTTCTCGGATTGTCTTCTGCTTGAGCTAACTGTTCGCGTAGATCATCCAAAAATAACGGGTTCAATACCTTGAGGATATTCGGCCTGCTGGTGTAGTGCATTCCTAAAGCACCACGCTCCTCATCATTCGCCACGGCTTGAATCATAGAGCCGAAAATATCAGGGTTAATCTGTTTCCAGTCTAAGTTACCCACATGCAGTAAGTAGGAACGTGCAATTTTAGTAAAACGTGGTACTTCCGTACTGCCAGAAAACAACCCGCCATTCACATAAGGGAAACCATCAGCCCAAGAACGAATTTTTGCTGGTTGGCGATCGGCGATTTTCGTATTCATCGCACGGAAAATTTCGCTAATCACCTCATGGGTATTGGAGGAGTCTGGAGCACTCATTTGCTCAATCGTAGCGGTGAACAGAGTATTGCCGTTGAAGATATCGGTGTCTTCGGCAAAAAAGCAGAAGATGAGCCGCGCCATGAAGTGATTCATGTCATGGCGACGTTCTGAGCTACCCCAATCGGGATTATGACTTAGCAACTCCACATAAAGACGGTTTAAACGACTCGTTGCACGTATATCAAAGGTATTTTCACGAATTTGCTTAACTGTGGTGATCCCAGCCAGTGGCAAGAAAAAGCCAAAATGATTAGGAAAATCCTGATAAGCACAGGCAATGGTTTCACCTGAGCTAAGGTCTTCAGCTTCAAAATTGTGTCCATCCGTTGCCAAAATGAATTTAGCTTTGGCTTTGCTAGTAGCGGGGCTAGCTTTGAGTGCGCTCAAAGTCGCAGTGACTTCGCCCTCTGCACAAACAGCAAGGTGAATATTGCTACGCTGCAATACGCCACCTGCTATGTCAGAAGTATTGGTAGAGCCGCTTTGCAAACGCTTGATAGTCGTGGCCTTATTGCCAAATGCCTCTAGAAAGGCGTAAGAAAAATTTTTCGCATCAAAGTCTTGCTCAGCTAGCCGACTAATGGCCTCTTCTATTTCTACAGCATTCAACGGTGCTTACCCTTGTAGTGACACAATACAGAGCTACCAATCTTAACAGCCCCTATGCAAAATCTATCTTTCAAACTGCTTCTAGTTAAGCCTAAGAGCTAGGCTAGCTAGGTTGCTTAAGATTAGTCAGACGTTCGGCTGGGTAGTTTATTATTTCAATAATTTGAATGTCGGTGTAAGTGCAGCCTTACGATCAAAAGTGATCGTATAAGTTGCCCCTAATTTTTGATGCGTACGGGCTAACAAATAATCCGAAAAGTCTGCGTTACCTTGCACATAATCCTGCCATGCTAAAATCGCAAGCTCAGTGGTTTCAACTTGAAACTCTTGGCAGGTTAAAATAGCGTGCAATGCTTGAGCTACCTGATCGCGCGAGTAGTGATAGGCTCGATTCAAGACCCAAGCGACTTCAATAAGCACAATATGGCTAATGATACCCAGATTGCTAGTAGACAATTGTTGTTCAATAAAATCGGTTGCAAGCGTAGATTGGACAGGATCGTCTTGTGTTAGGTAGCGCACCAATACATTTGTATCTAAACCTATCATGAGCGTAACGCTTGTGTAATCGCCTCATCCATAGCTTCTAAGCTGACAGGCTGGGCAGGCTTAGGCAACATGCCTTTAAGCGTTTTTACAGGACGAGTGACGGGCAATAAAAATAAACGCCCATCATCTCCAAACACAAATTCGATACGATCACCTGTGTTGAGTTTCAAAGTATCGCGTGCGGCTTTGGGAATGGTGATTTGACCTTTAGCAGTGATGGTTGCCAGCATAAGCTTACCTATTTCAATAATCCTTACCTAATTATACTTTAGCATAGGTAAGGAATAAGTGAGTAGAGGTATGAAAAATATAGTATTCGTATGGCACTTAAATGCTAAGCCTCATACCCCAACACCGGACTCAACCACTTCTCGGCCTCCGCCAAACTCATTCCCTTGCGCTTAGCATAATCCTCGACCTGATCGCGTGCCACGCGCCCAATCCCGAAATAACGCGATTCAGGGTGGCTGAAATACCAACCCGACACCGACGCAGCCGGATACATCGCAAAGGACTCGGTGATAATCATACCCGTATGTTTTTCAACATCCAGCAATTGCCACAGCGCGCCTTTTTCAGTGTGTTCAGGGCAGGCAGGATAGCCGGGAGCTGGGCGAATGCCTTGGTAGGCTTCGGCAATCATCGCGTTGTTGTCCAAGCTTTCCGTAGCTGCATAAGCCCAAAACTCCTTACGCACACGCTCATGCATCCGTTCCGCCAACGCCTCTGCCAAACGATCTACCAATGCTTCCAACATAATAGCGCTGTAGTCATCATTCGCAGCTCGGAAGGCTTGCAGGTGTTGTTCAATACCGAATCCGGTGCTGACCGCGAATGCGCCAATCCAGTCGCTCTTCACTTCCCCCTTGATAAGGGGGGATTGAGGGGGGTTAGGCGCAATAAAATCACTCAAGCAATAATTCGGCTGCTGCCCATTTCTATCCATCTGCATGCGCAGATGATGCAAGGTGGTTTGCGGTGTTTGGCGGGTTTCATCGCTAAACAACACAATATCATCACCCACGCTATTGGCAGGGAAGAAACCAATCACTGCTTTGGCTTGTACCCATTTTTCTTCGACAATTTTCAGCAGCATAGCTTGTGCTTCGGCGTAAAGTTTGGTGGCTTCAACACCTACCACTTCATCGCTCAAAATATCAGGGAAGCGCCCCGCCAATTCCCAGCTACGGAAAAACGGTGTCCAATCCACCCGCTCCATCAATTCACTCAGTGGATAATCCGCAAAATTCAGAATCACCCCCGCACCACTGTGAATTAACTCAGCATTCTCAGGAATAACTTGGGCGGCTTTCTGCGCATTGCGCTCAGCCTGTAATTGGTGCGCAATACAACAATAGACCTTCTCCCCCTCTACCTTTGGGAGAGGGGGTTGGGGGGTGAGGGTAGTGAGGGCAGCCGCCTCCAACAACTTGGGCTTAGGCGGCACATAATTCGCCCACTCCCCTTTAAACGCATTCGCACGTGCATCCGCAATCGAAATCAACTTCCGCTCGGTTTGATTCGCCGCCCGCTTCACGCGCACTTGCTGATATTCCTCACGAATGCTTTGTACATAGGCAGGTTTTTGCTCTTTGGATAACAATGCACTCGCCACACCCACCGCCCGCGAAGCATCCGGCACATACACCACCACATCATTTTGATACTGTGGCTCGATTTTCACAGCGGTGTGAATTTTGGAAGTCGTCGCACCGCCAATTAGTAGCGGGAGATGAAAATCTTGGCGCTGCATTTCTTTCGCCATATGCACCATTTCATCCAAGGACGGGGTAATCAAGCCCGACAAACCGATAATATCCACGTTTTGCTCACGCGCAACTTGCAGAATTTTCTCGGCGGGAACCATCACCCCTAAGTCGATCACTTCGTAGTTATTACATTGCAGCACCACGCCGACAATATTCTTGCCGATGTCGTGCACGTCGCCTTTCACAGTCGCCATCAGGATTTTGCCATTGGCTTGGATATCGCCTGCTTTTTCCGCTGCCATGAATGGGTCGAGGTAAGCCACCGCTTTTTTCATCACGCGCGCGGATTTGACCACTTGCGGCAGGAACATTTTGCCCGCACCGAATAAGTCGCCGACCACATTCATGCCATCCATCAGCGGGCCTTCTATGACTAATAAAGGCTTGCCGAGTTTGACGCGCGCGGCTTCAGTGTCTTCGTCCACATACGCATCAATCCCTTTCACCAAGGCATGTTGCAAACGCTTCTCAACCGGCCATGAACGCCATTCTAAATCTTCTTTTTTCTCTTCGGTTTTGCCATCGCCTTTGTATTTCGGCGCAATGTCCAATAAGCGTTCAGTCGCGCCCGCATCGCGATTCAAAATCACATCTTCTACTGCATCGCGCAATTCTTTGGGAATGTCGTCGTAGACTTCCATTTGCGAAGCATTGACGATGCCCATATCCATACCCGCCTGAATCGCGTGATACAGGAATACACTGTGAATCGCCTCGCGTACCGGATTATTGCCCCGGAACGAGAACGACACATTCGATACCCCGCCAGAGACATGCACATGCGGCAGGTTTTGGCGAATCCAGCGTGTGGCTTCAATGAAGTCCACCGCGTAATTATTGTGTTCCTCAATACCTGTAGCGACCGCGAAAATATTCGGGTCGAAGATGATGTCTTGTGGCGGGAAGCCGACTTGCTCGGTCAGAATTTTATAAGCACGCGCACAAATCTCGATCTTGCGCTGTTTGGTATCCGCCTGACCTTGTTCGTCGAAAGCCATCACAATCACTGCCGCGCCATAGCGCCGCACCAGTTTGGCTTGCTGAATAAACTTGGCCTCGCCTTCTTTCATTGAAATCGAATTAACAATACCTTTGCCTTGAATACACTTTAAGCCCGCCTCAATCACTTCCCATTTGGACGAGTCGACCATCACCGGAACGCGGGCGATATCCGGCTCGGAGGCAATCAAATTTAGGAAACGGTGCATTTCCTTTTCCGCATCCAACAAGCCTTCGTCCATATTCACGTCGATGACTTGTGCGCCGCCCTCGACTTGTTCGAGCGCGACTTGTAAGGCTTCCGAGGATTGACCGTCTTTTATTAGGCGCTTGAATTTAGCCGATCCGGTGACATTAGTACGTTCACCGACATTCACGAACAAACTGTCTTTGCCGACATTGAAGGGTTCTAAACCGGAGAGACTCAATTTAGCCTCAAGACTAGGCAAGGGGCGAGGTGCAATACCTGCCACCGCTTCCGCCACGGCTTTAATGTGCTCAGGGGTACTACCGCAACAACCGCCCACGATATTCAAGAAACCACTTTGCGCCCATTCGCGAATATGGGTCGCCATTTCCGCACCGCCCATATCATATTGCCCCATCTCATTCGGCAAACCTGCGTTAGGGTGCGCTGACACATACGAAGCACAAACGCGCGACATTTCCTCAACATACTGCCGCAATAAATCCGGCCCCAAGGCACAATTCAAACCAAAGGAAATCGCATCCGAATGTGCCAAGGAGTTATAAAACGCTTCAGTGGTTTGTCCGGTTAAAGTGCGCCCTGATTGATCGGTAATCGTGCCGGAAATCATCATTGGCAATTCGACGCCATCTTCCTCAAACACAGCTTTCACGGCGAATACAGCAGCTTTGGCATTCAAGGTATCGAAAATGGTTTCAATTAGAATGATGTCTGCGCCGCCCGCGATTAAACCGCGCGTGGATTCTTTGTAATTCGTGACCAGCTCATCAAAGGTGATATTGCGAAAGCCCGGATCATTCACATCCGGCGAAATCGAGCAAGTACGCGAAGTCGGACCTAATACACCTGCCACAAAACGCGGCTTATCCGGCGTGCTGTATTCGGCTGCAACCGATTTGGCTAACTTCGCCGCCTCGACATTGATTTCATAAGCAAAATCCTGCATGTCGTAATCGTGCATCGACACCCGCGTCGAGTTGAAGGTATTGGTCTCTAAAATATCCGCGCCCGCTGCCAGATACTGCGCATGAATCTCACGAATCACCGACGGATTGGTCAAGACCAGCAAATCATTATTGCCTTTAATATCCTTATGCCAATCCTTAAACCGCGCACCCCGATAATCGCTTTCTTGCAATTGATAGCGCTGAATCATCGTCCCCATCGCCCCATCGAGGATGAGAATGCGTTGAGTAAGAGCGGTTTGCAGTGAAGTAGGCATGGCAGCGTCCAGAATAAAAAAGGGGAATATTGTTGCTGCACTGCAAGATTAAAGCAATTTCAAGTTTTTCAAGGAAAAGTTGAGAAAATTAGAATGAAAGAAGCTTTGGGGTTATACAAAAGGATTCAATAGCTTTACACCTGTGCCTCGAAAGTCACTCACATTTCTCGTCACTAAAGTCAGGTCATAAACCAAAGCCGTCGCCGCAATCAGTTTATCCAGCTCATTTTCGGGATTAGGTACTCTTAATTTGCCCCATAGTTGAGCTGCATCGGCATCAAGCTCCAAAATATGATCTTGATAGTTGTTTAAAATAGTTTGAAACCACTGCTCAAGTTGTTCAGCTTGCGCTATATCGTTTCTGTGCTGGATGCGCTCGATCCCGCGCCTTAATTCGCCAATCGTAATCACTGATAAATAAGCAGGTTTCGCTTCATCAATCAAACGACGAAAGAAATTCTGCACGCCCAAATTAGCGCGTTGGCCTTTGCGGGCTTCGCTAATCACATTGGTATCAATTAAATACATCGCCTGATCTTGGCTTGCTTTGAACGCGTGCGAAATCTTCGTCGTTGCCTACGTCAGGCATTGCACTCAAAATTTCGGCTAAAGAACGCTTTTTCAAAGCGCCCAAAACTTCACGCAGAATGATGCGATGCTCCATTTCTGCACTACGCCCATTACGCGCAGCACGCTGTTTGAGAGCATCAATAATTTCAGGTTCAAGGTTGCGGACAATGAGGTTTGGCATAGTTAGCTCGATAAATTGATAGCACTGCTATCAATTTAGAGCTGTTTTTAGGGGATTACAAGTTAATGCTTAAATAAACAAAGCCGCCGCCAATCCGCCAAATGAGACAATAATCGCTGCCATATACCAGCGAAAAATACCTTGATAATACACACCCGCATTCGCCGTGTCGTAGCGATTAGTTAGTAGCTTAAATAACACAAAAATCATCAAACCAATGCCAACTAATAAAGTCACTGCCACAATGCCATCGGCAATCGTTTGAATCGCGGCTTCATCGTCGTCGGCAATCGCCCATTGCGCCAAAAAGTTCATCAAAAAGCCGAGTATAATCCCAAGCGAAGTCACCATCGGCTGGCGGAAATCGCGTATGTCATTGTTCATTGCGGTATCTTTATTGTCGGACATAAGTTTCCCTAAACCTGTTTGATGATCACTTTTGCAGCACGCACACCACTTAAATAAGCGCCATGTACTGTTCCAGCATATTCGCTGTGAGTCGCTTCGCCTGCCCAATATAAACGCCCTGATTTACGCGCTAAGGCTTGTCGATCTTGATTGGTGCTACCGACTGCATTAAATGAATACGAGCCATACGCAAAGGGGTCTTGCGCCCAGCGAGTAATTTGCGCCCCTACCGGCTGCGGAATCGCATTGCCAAACATGGCTTTTAGCGCCTGCATTGCATCGGCAATTAAAGCTTGATCCCTCCAGCTTTCCACTTCGCGCGCACGATCAGCAGCATGAAAGCCTAATAATACAGGTGCACCAATTTTGGCAAAGCTCACCCATTCCACCCAGCGACCTGCATCTGGCGATAAATACTCCAGCCAATCGATATCTTTCGGCCAAAACACCTTATTAAATCTTAGAAAAGCCTTATTCAGTAAACCCATACCTAAGCGCTGAACGGCTGCTTGTTTGGCAGCAGGCAAGGGTGGGTTGAATTGAATCGTGTTACGCTTCAGTACGCCTAAAGACACGGTGATAATCGCATAATCCGCTTGGTAAACTTGGTCTTGAGTGGTGACTTTGACACCTGTTCCGCTATAAGCAATTTTAGAAACGACTTTGCCTAATTGAATATTCAAGCCTCGCGCTAGGTAATTAGGTATTTGTTCATAACCTTGCGGAAAGAGCACATCTGCACCCGAAAACTCTTCATTATCCTCAAACGTTTGAGCAGATAATTCGTGGGTAGCACCCGAATATTCTTGTTCGTACTTACTGTTTAAGTAGAAAGCTAATTGCGCTTCATAGGTAAAGGGAATGGCTACTGGCGGCATCGCCTGCATAACCGCCTTAGCCACTGAAATATCTTCGTCTAAATTGGCCACTTTATTCAGAGCTTGCGTGACAAACTTTTCAATCGCCGCTTCATTGGTACCTTGAACATTCAATTGCTTGAGGCGTGGATCAATATACAGTTTAGAACTGTCATAACTAGTTGCCACCCGTTTGGCTTGTGCTGCATTAGCAAGAGCAGTGATTGGATTCTGTTTCTGCCCATGAATCCATGAGGCTCCCAAATCCATCGGTAAATTCGGCCAAGCTCGGCTGGTATGAATACGTCCACCAATGCGCTCACGGCCTTCGACGATAGTGACCTTAATACCTTGCTCAGTTAAAGCGCGAGCAGCGGCAAGGCCAGCGATGCCAGCACCAATCACCAGAACGGTAGGCGGGGAGGCCGCGAGTAGTTGGGTATTCATAGCTAAAGGGTAAGCGGCTAAGCCCGCTAAAAAAGTGCGGCGTGAAAGAGTCATAACTGAGCTGTGGTTTAGTTTAAGAATGGATAAATTCTAAACTTAGCCAAACAGAGAAGCCAGTTTTAACTGGCTTCTTGTCGGAGGTTTACAGTGGAGTCGTGGGCGTACTCACGACCGGTAGATTGGCCATTGATGCCTCGCTGGCAGCTTGTTTCTCAGGCTTACCGCGCATGAAAATCCAGCGCAAACCACGGCGTAAATCATCAATAAAGGTGAATACTACCGGAATCACTAATAAGCTTAGTAAGGTGGACGCTATTAAGCCACCAATGACCACAATGGCCATCGGTGAACGGAAACTAGGATCAACCCCTAAACCTAAAGCGGTTGGCAGCATACCTGCACCCATCGCAATCGTGGTCATGACAATCGGGCGCGCCCGTTTATGGCAAGCATCGACGAGTGCATCAAAGCGATTCATGCCTCGGCTATGAATATCAACAATCGCGTATTCGACTAAGAGGATTGAGTTTTTAGTCACGATACCCATTAACATCACCAAACCAATCATCGACGGCATCGAGAAGCTGCTATGTGTCACCATCAAAGCCACGAACGCACCCCCCAAAGACAAAGGCAAAGCCATTAAGATAGTGATCGGTTGCATGAAGTCATGGAACAGCAGAACCAATACGACATAAATAACCAGCACACCGATCCCCATCGCAGCGCCAAAGCTACCGAATAGTTCTTGCATGCTCTCAACATCACCTGAAGGTGGGCGGTCAACACTAGGCGGTAAGGTTTGCAAGCTCGGTAGCTCCTCCACTTTAGCGGCGACATCACCCAAGCTAAGGCCATTTAGCTCAACATCAATGGTGACATTGCGCTTTCGGTCTAAACGCTGGATTTGCGAGGGGCCACTGCTAATATCCACATCAGCGACAGCCGTCAGCGGTACTTCCCCATTACGCCCCGGTACCCGTAATTGCTGAATTGCCTGCAAATCAGAGCGCACTTGTTTATCTAAACGCACCCGCACCGGAATTTGCCGCTGGGGTAGGTTGAGCTTGGGTAAGCGGCTTTCAAAATCGCCGGAAGTGGCGATTTGTACTACATTTGCCAAGGAAATCGTGCTAATTCCTAATTCAGCAGCGCGTGAAAAGTCTGGAGTGATATGAATTTCAGGGCGTTGTAGGCTCGCGCTTGAAGTGACATTGCCAATACCCGCAAGGGTACGCAAATCCTTCTCGACGGCTAACACGCTGGTCCGTAAGGCGCTAGCGTCATCGCTGGCTAAAGTCACTTGCAGTTGTTCGCCATTGCCGCCCAAGCCGACTTTAATGCGTGCACCGGGTAACGAGGCAATCTGCTTGCGGATTTGATTTTCAACATCCTGTTGAGTCATGGCACGTTCAGTACGATGCGATAGCAACACCGTTAAGGTTGCTTTACGAGCATCCGTACCGCCGCCGCCGCCAAAAGGACCTTGTTGCGCTGCCTCATAGCCGACAATTGAGAACACATTTTTGATCTCAGGAATTGAAACCAGCATTTGCCGAGCTTGCTCAGCGACGACGCGGGTTTCTTCCAAAGTGCTACCGGGCTGTAATTCCACGCTAACTGCTGTCATGCCCTCATCACCGGGTGGGATAAAGCCTTTGGGTAACAACGGAATCAACATCAGCGAACTCACAAAGAAAGCAATCGCGACGAATAAGGTAATAAACCGATGGCGTAAGCACCATTTCATTAAGCGCAGATAATTGCGCATGATCCAGCCATCTTCTTGCTTATGCTCTTTGGGTGCTTTGAGCATATAGGCAGCCATCATGGGTGTAAGCAGGCGCGCCACCACTAGCGAGAAAAACACAGCTATGGCGGCTGTAATCCCAAATGGCTCGAAAAACTTACCTGGTACCCCGCCCATAAAAGCAGTCGGTAGGAAAACCGCAATCAAAGTTGCCGTGGTCGCAACCACCGCTAGACCAATTTCATCGGCTGCTTCCATCGCGGCTTGATACGGTGTCTTACCCATATGCAAGTGGCGCACAATGTTTTCAACTTCGACGATGGCATCATCAACAAGCACACCAACCACCAAAGCTAAAGCGAGCAGAGTCAGCAGGTTTAAGCTGTAGCCTAAGTAATAAATCATCGCGAAAGTCGGCAAGATCGCTAAGGGTAAGGCTACTGCGGAAACAATCGTAGAGCGGAAATCACGTAGGAAAATCCAAACGACGAGGATGGCTAACAAAGCACCCTCGATCATCAGCATCATTGAGCCAGTATAGTTTTCTTCGACTGAAGTGACTGTGTCATAAGCTTCAGTAATCGTAACTTGAGGATGCTCGGCAGCCAGTTTTTGTACGGCTTCACGTACCTTCTTAGCAGTATCGACTTCGCCCGCCCCTTTGGTACGGGTAATCTGGAAACCAACTACTGGCTTACCATTCCAAAGCGCATACATAGCCCGCTCAGCATAGGTATCTTCTACCTTAGCAATCTGATCAAGGCGTACATATCGACCACCCGCCAGGGGAATAGGTAAAGACGCCAAGTCTTCAGCGGTTTGTACAGCACCTAAAGTACGCACCGATTGCACTGCACCGCCAATATCACCGCGCCCACCGGAGGCATCTTTTTGCACTTGGCCTAAGGCTTGGGAAACGGCATCAGCGGTCACGCCTAAACCCGCCATCAGCGCTGGATTGAGATTAACTTGAACTTCCCGATCTACTCCACCAATTCGGGAGCTTCGACCCACACCAGGCACGGCCATCATCGCTTTGGAAATATCATTATCCACAAACCAAGACAGCGCTTCTTCATCCAAACGTTCAGATGCTACGGTAAAGGTAATAATCGGATTACCAGCAGTAGTGACTTTGGACACTACCGGATCACTCATACTTCCCGGCAAATCAGCACGAATCCCATCAACCGCATTGCGCACTTCGCTGAGGGCAATTTCAGTGTCTTTGTCAATGTTGAATTCAATGGCTGTTACTGAAGAACCATCAGTGAGGGTCGATTGAATATGCTTAATCTCACCTAAGGAGGCGACTGCATCTTCAACTTTGCGGGTAACTTCAGTTTCTAATTGAGACGGTGAAGCACCTTCTAAGCCTGCGCTGACCGTAATAACCGGCAGTTCAATATCAGGAAACTGCTGAATTAACAGCGATTTAAAGCCACTAATGCCAAGAAAACTCAGCACTACGAAGAGTAAAATAGCTGGAACAGGGTTGCGTATTGACCACGCGGAAATATTCATGGTTTCTTCTCACCCGCCACCGCTAGTTGGACTAAGTCACCATCATTTAAGAAGGCTCCGCCCGTCGCGACCAATTTAATGTCAGTCGACAATTCGCTAAGAATTTCTACCCGATCTTGCACGCGACGACCAATTTTCACATCATGTTGAATCACTCGGTTATCTGCACCGATTTCAAATACAATATGTTTACCATCACGTAAAATCACCGTGGTTTGCGGGACAGTCAACGCTTCAGTGGTGCCTTGGCGAATCGTGCCTTGCACAAACATCCCTGAACGGGCAGAACTTCCAGGTGGTAAAGTCACGTAAACCAAAGCGCGGCGGGTATTCGCATCCAGTTGTGGCGAAATTAGACGTACTTGGCCTTCAATCACTTCGCCGGTATTAATCGTCACACTCGCCGTTTGTTCTTCACGGATTTGCCCTAGATCATTACTAGAGACTTCAGCGCGCCATTCGAGTTTGTTTTGCCGAATTAAGCGGAAAAGTTCAGCACCCGTTTGCACTACACTGCCTAAAGCGGCCGTGCGTGAACTCACGATGCCATCATCAGCAGCAACAATCGTGGTTTGGTCAAGGCGAATTTGCTGGCTTTTTAAAGCGGCTTGTTGAACTTTTAAAGCTGCATTTTGTGCTTCTAAACTCGCTTCTTGAGCTTTGACTGCTAGGCGACTGGATTCTACTGCGACTTGTTGAGACTTAACTTCGGCTTGTTTGGCTGATAAGCCCGCTTTTTGTGCAGTCACGCCCGCTTTTTGCGCCTCTAATACGGCTTTTTGCGAGGAAATGGTCGCTTTCTGACTATCAATGCCTGCGCGTGCAGTGGCTTCGCCAGTAATATATTGGTCGACCTGTTGCATCGGCAACGCACCACTACTTTTTAATTGGCGGGCACGATCAGCATTCGCCTTAGCTTCAGTGTAATTAGCGTTGGCCTGTACTAAACCGGCATTCGCTTGGGTAATGCCCGCTTCGGCTTGGCCTAATGAGGCTTGTGCTTGGCTAATATTGGCATTGGCTTGGATCAAACCGGCTTCAGCCTGGGTAACACCGGATTGAGCTTGCACCACGCCCGCTTCAGATTGAGCGACGCTGGCTTGTGCTTTTAATACCTCTGCCTTCGCTTGGTTGATGACCGCTTGCTGCTGAGCAATATCAGCTTCTACAGTTTCTTGAGAGAGTTTGGCTAAAGGTTGGCCTTTTTTAACCGTTTCACCAACATCCACTAAGACTTCTGTAATGCGTAAGCCGCCAATTTCCGCAGCAATAATCGCCTCTTGCCACGGACTGATGACTCCATCAGCTTGAATAGTTGTATCCCAAGAGTCTTTTTGCGGACTAACACTGGTGACTGTTAAGGCCGGTTTGCCTGCCCCGGCTGGTTTACCTTGTGCGGGTGCTTTGCTATCGGCAGCAGGAGCGGAGGCAGCAGGAGCTGCTGGTGTTGTTTCTGTGGCAGCAGGCGCTGAAGAACTAGCAGGAGCCTGAGTAGGAGCGGTTTGTGCATGACTAATCAAGATCGGATTAAATGCTACCGCTAGCCCAAGAAGACTGCAGATCGTGGCCCGAAGTGTGCGTCTGACTGATTTCATAATAAGTTCGTACTAGCTCAAAATTTAGTTAATGACAGTAGTCTCTACTATCAAAATGACTGTTAGTCAGTAGGATAACGGAAGCCTCTAGCAAGCGGTAGTTTCCTTACAAAAATTTACATACCAGCCCACTCAAACTTAGACCGTTGCTCACTGAGTCATTGACTCAATAACCTTAATTTTTAGAAAGTTGCCAATTAATCGCAGTGCGTCCATGTTCTTGTAAAAAAGCATTGGCTTGTGAAAAGGGCTTACTACCAAAAAATCCTTGCTTAGCTGACAGCGGGGAAGGGTGCGCACTAGCGAGAATGCAATGCTTATTTTGATCAATCAGCGCTGATTTTTTCTGCGCATGAGCACCCCATAAAATGAATACAACCGGCTGGTCTTGTTGATTGACAGCTTGAATCACCGCGTCCGTAAAGTGTTCCCAGCCTTTTTTCTGATGGCTGCCTGCATTGCCTTCTTCGACAGTTAACACAGTATTTAATAGCAAAACACCTTGTTCGGCCCAGGCTAATAAATAACCTGCATCCTTATTATTAATCTCTAAATCGCTGAGCATTTCTTTATGGATGTTATTTAAGGAACGAGGTAAAGGCTTAACGCTAGGTAAAACCGAAAAGGATAGGCCATGGGCATGCCCTAAGGTGGGATAGGGGTCTTGCCCAAGAATCACCACTTTAACTTTTTGTAGCGGCGTTGCTTGCAGGGCTGAAAAGCGTAACTCTTCGGGTGGTAAAATCGATTTACCGGCTGCCGCTTCGGTTTCAAGAAAGTTAGCCAGTTGCTGCATATACGGCTTATCCAACTCTGCGCCTAAGGCGGTTCGCCAGGAAGCGTCTAATTGTTGTAATTGCTTATTAAATGCGTTCGTCATGAATAAACCTCAAAATTTTTAGAACAAACTGCTTAGTTGCAGAGCAGCATTACAAAATAAAAAAGACTATACTGTTAAACTTAATAACAGAAAGTAAAAGCATTGATTTTTAGCGAAACTATTTAAGTATCTGTCTTGCTTGAAAGTTTCAATTGCTAAACGTCAAGGTAAGCGTTTACTTAATCAGAGTAGACTGGCACTTATAAGCAGCGCTTTTTTATTTTAGCAGAACGCTAAGAGCGGCGTGAAAACACCACAGTTGCAAACCCATTATGGATCGGTGTACATCTTGAGGAGGAGAGGATGGAAGCTGAAAAGCGTGCGGCTGATTATTCTTTATTAAGCTTACAAGTGCGGGAATTGCTGCGTCCTGCGGTAGCGGTGAATGAAAATACCAGCATCCAAGCAACGGCTGCACAAATGACAGCAGCCAATAGCCATACAGCGTTGGTGGTGCAAGATAATAAACTGGCTGGCATTGTCACTGATCAAAATTTTCGAGTGCGGGTCGTCGCTAGCCAGCATGATCCACAAGATCGGATCGCTAGTATTATGACTCCCAAGCCGATGACCCTTCCTCCTAATGCGCCTGCTACGGAAGCCATGTTAATCATGGCACATCACAATATTCGGCATATTCCGGTGGTCGATCCGCGTACTCAAGAGATTTTAGGGGTCGTGGGTGGTACTGATTTATTACGCAGCCATAGCCATAATGCGATTTATCTGATTGGCGATATCTATCTAGCCAAAGATGTCGAAACGCTAAAAGAACTCAGTTTACATCGCCCGCGAGCTTTGGTGAGCATGGTTAAAAGTCTCACCAGCTATCATGTCTCGCATGCGATTAGCTCGATTGGTCAAGCGATTACCCGCCGTCTATTGCAATTAGCCGAACAAGAGTTGGGTGCGCCACCGATTCCCTATGCTTTTCTAGTGGCCGGTTCTTTAGCGCGCTTTGAACAAACCGCTTATTCTGATCAAGACAATGGCTTAATCCTTGCCGATGATTATCAAGAAGCCGAACATGGCGAGTATTTTCGAAAGCTTGCCGATTTTGTCTGTGATGGTTTAGATGCTTGTGGCTATGAATATTGCAAAGGCGGGATTATGGCTTCCAATCCGCAATGGCGGCAGCCACTTTCGGTTTGGCGTAATTATTTCGCCAAATGGATTGAAACGCCTGATCCACAAGCGTTGTTGTATTCCACCATTTTCTTTGATTTGCGCTGCTTATACGGTGAGGCAGCTTTGTTTGACGATTTGCATAATAGTATTCTACGCCGCACCCAAAAAAGCAGTCTGTTCTTAACCCATATGGCCGCTAATGCTTTAAATTTCCGCCCACCTTTAGGTTTTTTCAAAGGCTTTGTGCTAGAAAAGCAAGCTAATGGTGAAAAAACTCTCGATATGAAAAAGCGTGGTGTCGTACCAGTAACTGATGTGGCGCGGGTGCATACTTTAGCAGCCGGTTTGCCAGTGACGAATACTCGTGAACGCCTGCAAGCTATTGGTGAAGCAAAAGTGATTGGTGCTGATGTGTTAGCCAATATTTTGGATGCCTTTGAATTCATTAGTTTGACCCGTTTACGCCATCAAGCACGGCAAATTGAAGCCGGACACACTGCCAATAATCAGGTCGCACCCGATGAATTATCCGAGTTTGAACAACGCCATTTGAAAAATGCTTTTGAAGTGGTGACGCATTTTCAAGATTCGATAGCCCAGCGTTATCAAGCCAATACGCTACGTTAAGTCATTGAACAGGGAGGAGAATTTATGTTACGTGGAATGACCTCAGCACGCTTAATTGCTTTGTTCCTGTTGGGCTGTGCGCTTTTAAATTTTCCGTTACTGGCTTTGTGGGATAAGAATGCTACAGTTTTTGGTATTCCGCTCTTTCCTTTAGCTTTATTTATTATTTGGGCTGGGTTGATTGCAGCCTTAGCTTGGCTGATGGAAACCGATGAACACTAAGGAGGTGCAATTATGATTTCTAGTAGTATCGTTATTGCCGCCTCCTTTTTATATGTACTGCTGTTATTCGCAGTCGCCTGGTTTGGCGATAAGCGCGCTGCTGAGGGCCGTTCCATTATCGCGAGTCCTTGGGTTTATGCCTTATCGATGGCCGTCTATTGCACGGCTTGGACTTATTTCGGCAGCGTCGGGCGCGCTGCGAATACTGGGATGTGGTTTTTACCGATTTATTTAGGGCCAATGCTCGCCATGATCCTAGCTTGGATTGTGCTGCGTAAAATGATTCGCATCGCCAAAACTTATCGGATCACTTCGATTGCCGATTTTATCTCCAGTCGCTATGGCAAAAGCCGCATGTTAGCTAGCCTTGTGACGCTAATTACTGTGGTTGGCATAGTGCCGTATATTGCTTTGCAGTTGAAAGCGATTTCCAGTGGTTATGCGATTTTAACCACACCCTTAGGTGCACCGCGTCCTGAGTTAGGTAATTGGCTGGGTGATAGTACTTTATATATCGCGCTGGCCTTAGCAGGCTTTACGATTATTTTCGGTACGCGCCATTTGGATACTACGGAACGCCATGAAGGGATGGTGGCTGCGATTGCTTTTGAGTCGATCATTAAACTGGTGGCCTTTTTAGCCGTGGGTATCTTTGTGGTTTACGGCATCTTTAATGGGATGGGCGATTTATTTTCCCAAGCACTGGCCAATGAAACACTCAAACCCTTATTGATGCTGGGGCAGGGCGCTAAAGCCTTTGCTTATCCACAGTGGTTCGCCTTGATTTTGCTGGCGATGCTCTCAGTGATTTTCTTGCCTCGCCAGTTTCAAGTAATGGTGGTGGAAAATGTAGATGAGCGCCATCTCAAACGTGCCAGTTGGGTCTTCCCGCTCTATTTGTTGCTAATTAATCTGTTTGTGCTACCCATTGCTATAGGCGGTCTGTTGTTCTTTGGGCAAGGGTCAGCCGATCCTGATTACTTTGTGCTGTCTTTACCCTTAGCGCATGGCTACGAGTGGCTAGCCTTATTTGTATTTGTGGGTGGTTTATCGGCAGCCACGGGTATGGTCATCGTGGAAGCGATAGCAGTTTCTACAATGGTCTGTAATGACTTAGTCATGCCTTTCTTATTGCGTACTGAGCGCTTCGGTAGTCGTGCGAGTGGTGATTTAACAGGCCTGCTGTTGATGATTCGGCGTGTGGCTATCTTAGGTATTTTGCTGCTGGGTTATCTGTATTTCCGAGTGGCCGGTGAAGCTTATGCTTTAGTCAGCATTGGTTTAATTAGCTTTGCAGCCGTTGCCCAATTTGCGCCCGCGATGTTAGGTGGGATGTATTGGAAAACAGGTAATCGCCAAGGTGCCTTAGTGGGTTTATTACTTGGCTTTGCCCTGTGGACTTATACCTTGTTATTGCCCTCCTTAGTTAAGTCGGGTTGGCTCGATACTGGTTTCATGACAGAAGGTTTGTTTGGTTTAGCTTGGTTGAAACCAGAGCAGTTATTTGGTTTGCAAGGGCTGGATAACCTCACTCATGCTTTATTCTGGAGCTTGTTTGCGAATATCAGTGCCTATGTTTTAGTGTCACTGTGGACACGCCCAGAGGCACGTGAAGCCAGCCAAGCTTTGTTGTTTGTGGATGTGTTTGAGCGGACTGCCAGTACTCATCCGGTGTTTTGGCAAGGGCGTGCTAAATTGTCTGATTTACGTAATCTGACCGAGCGCTTCTTGGGTGTTGATAAAGCGGAGCGCTTATTTACCGAGTATGCACGGCGCTTAGGCTTGGTTCAGGCCAAAGATATTCCGGCTAATGCGCAACTGGTTCAATATGTGGAAACGCAATTGGCAGGCGCGATTGGTACGGGTTCAGCAAGGATGATGGTCGCTTCCGTAGTCGAGGAAGAGCAGCTCGATCTAGATGATGTGATGCGCATTTTGGAAGAAGCCTCGCAATTGCGCGCTTACTCAAAAGCCTTGGAGGAAAAATCACTTTCTTTAGAAAAAGCTACCAGTGAATTGCGTGCTGCGAACGAGCAATTGAAAAGTCTTGATAAGCTCAAAGATGATTTCATGTCTTCCGTCACTCATGAATTACGCACACCCCTAACGTCTATCCGTGCTTTTACTGAAATGATGTTGGATGATGATGAGATGGAATCTGATCAGCGTCGGCAGTTTTTAGAGATTGTAGTCGGTGAGGCTGAACGCTTAGGGCGCTTAGTAAATCAAGTCTTGGATATGGCTAAGATCGAAGCAGGGCATGCTGAATGGCATAGCAGCGATGTGGATATTCAGTCGGTAGTACAGCAAGCGGTTAATAGTATTTTGGGAATGTATCTGGAAAATGGCTTGATTCTGAATTTGCATACTAGCCCAGAACCGATTGACCCGATTCGCGCTGATCCTGATCGTTTAATGCAAGTGATGCTGAATTTGCTGTCAAATGCTGCTAAGTTTGTGCCTCATCCGGGTGGTCAAGTCGATGTGTATATTACTGATGCCCCCGAAGGTGTTACGGTAGGAGTACAAGATAATGGCAAAGGAATTGCCAAGCATGAACAAGAACAAGTGTTTGAAAAATTCCGGCAAGCGGGCGAGTTTTCAGATCGTCCTCAAGGCACTGGCCTAGGTTTGCCGATTAGCCGCCAGATTGTTGAGCATTTTGGTGGTCGTATGTGGTTGGAGTCTGAGCTAGGAGCAGGCGCGCGCTTTAGTTTTTTCTTGCCGCGCTTGGTTGAGACTCAACAGTTGGAGCTAACAGAGGAGGAGCATGCATGAGTGCAAAGGTATTAATTGCTGATGATGAGCAGAATATTTTAATTTCGCTGGAATTTTTAATGAAGCGCGAGGGCTATCAAGTCAGCGTAGCGCATGATGGGCAAGAAGCGGTGGATGCTGTAGCCAAAGATAAGCCTAATCTGATGTTATTGGATGCGATGATGCCGAAGAAAACCGGCTTCGAGGTCTGCCAAGAGATTCGCTCCAACCCTGATTACGCCGATATTATTATTCTGATGCTGACCGCTAAAGGGCGTGATACCGATATGGCTAAAGGGATTGCTTTAGGCGCGAATGCTTATATGGTTAAGCCGTTTTCGACTAAAGAGTTAGCGCAAAAAGTTCGTGAATTGCTGAGTGCTGGAACATGAAAAAAACCGACTGGCGAATCATTGGCGGCACCGCCTTAGTTGGCTTGGTTTGTTTAATTTGGTTATTTGTTTCTGGCGGCTTAATTTGGGCGGCTTTAGAGGAAACTGAGCGTGCAGCAGCTGTAGTGGCTATTGGCCCACGCATCGGTTTAATCTTTGTTATGTGGGCGGCTTCGCTCGTTGCAGTTTGGTTTTTACTCAGTTATTTAGTGCGTTATTTTATGACAGCGCCCGCACGCTTATTAGAAAATGCACAAGTCTTATTAGGGACTGATGTTAAGCGTAAATTAGTCCCTGATGGCAGCCCTGAAAATAAGAAACTTACTGAGCTTATTAATCAATTAGTTGATCAGCGCGAGGGCTTACGTGAGGAAATGGATCAGCGTGTCCAAGAGGCCAGCCGCAATACCGAGTTGGAAAAAAATCGCTTAGCTGCACTGATGTCAGAACTGACTCAGAGTGTAGTGGTGTGTAATTTAGATGGGCGCATTTTGCTGTATAACAATCGCGCGCGCACTCAATTCCGCGCTTTATCCAAAGCACCTTCGGTCGCGGGTGGCGTGGAGTTAATTGGCTTAGGACGTTCTATTTATAGTGTGTTTGACCGTAAATTAGTCGCGCATGCCTTAGAAAATATTCAACATCGGCTACAGCGTGGGGTCGCTGCCCCTTCTGCACAATTTGTGACAACCACTCAGGCTGGGCAATTACTGCGTGTACAAATGACGCCCGTACGTTCTGTACAAATGCCCGCTCAAGATTCAGATGAAGCCCCCATCCAAACCAATGAGTTAACTGGCTTTGTGTTGATGTTGGATAATATTACCCGTGATTTTGAAGATGATTCAGAAAAAGATCGGGTTTTATACTCACTCACTGAAGGCAGTCGAGCCGCTATTGCGAATGCACAAGCGGCAGTTGAGGTTTTAGAATATCCCGATTTAGAAGCCGACATGCGCGAGCGCTTATTAAGCGTGGTGCGCGATGAAATTCACGGGCTGGGCAAACGTATTGAAGAAATGCAGGCTTCTTCAGCCAATACCTTACGTTCGCGCTGGCCTTTAGAGGAAATGCTAGGTGCGGATTTAATTGAAGCGGCGCTTCGCCGGATTGAAACGACTTTATCCATGCAGGCAAGCACCGATAATGTAGATACCGGTATTTGGCTAAAAGTCGAAAGCTTCTCCTTATTGCAGGCTTTGGTGCATTTAGCAGGAAAATTACAGGCCGAATGCCAAGTAACCGCCGTGCAATTGCGCCTGCAAACTAATGGGCAACGTGCTTGTTTAGATATGCTCTGGTCGCCCTTGGATGAAGGTACTAAAGCAGTGTTAGGCTGGGAAATGGAGCAGATTAAAGTCGGCTCAGAGACTATGTCTTTGACGGTACAGGATGTACTCACTCGCCACAGTGGTGATTCTTGGGTTGAACGTGAAGCTGATACCGGCCGCGCTTTCTTCCGTTTATTGTTGCCTTTGGCGGCTCCTCAAGAAGAGCTATCTGCAGAGATGTTTTTGCGCAGCGAAAGCCGTCCTGAATACTATGATTTTGACCTATTTAAAAGCTCGGAACATTCACGTTCGCTGGATGATAGTTTGCTGACTGAATTGACTTATACCGTGTTTGATACCGAGGCGACGGGCTTAAATCCTGCAGGCGGCGATGAAACGATTCAAATTGGCGCAGTGCGGATTGTGAATAATAAGCTGCTGAGTCATGAGTTTTTTGAGCAGCTGATTGATCCAAAACGGGCGATTCCGCCAGAAACTATTCCAATTCATGGGATTACGCCAGAGATGGTGAAAGGTAAACCGACGATTGAATCTGTCTTGCCCGCCTTCCATACTTTTACTCAAGAAACGATTTTGGTGGCACATAATGCCGCCTTTGATATGCGCTGTTTCCAAGTGAAAGAAGGTGCTACCGGTGTGGTATTTGATCAGCCGGTTTTAGATACTTTATTGCTCTCAGCAGTCGTGCATCCGAATCAAGAATCGCATCGTTTAGAGGCGATAGCGGAGCGTTTCAATGTGAATATTATTGGGCGACATACGGCTATGGGTGATGCGATGGTCACCGCTGAAATCTTTATGAAAATGATTCCTTTATTGGCTGAAAAAGGCATCCTAACCTTAGGAGAAGCACGTGCTGCTGCTCAAAAAACTTTCTACGCGCGCTTAAAATATTAAAACTACTTTACAAAAATATGGCCTACAATTGGTTGTAGGTCATATTCTGCGGCTAGATTTAAACTACTTAAGTTAGTTCACGCCATTCCACTCATTTGGGAGTCCCTATGGATTACTCTTCATTAATTCACAATGTTTATAAGCAATGCCAACAAGAACCTAATGATGGCCATGTCGCTAGTTATATCCCTGAATTAGCTAAAGTGGATGGTTCACAATTTGGTGTTTGCTTATATACCGTGGAGGGTAAGGAGTATCATGTAGGCGATGCAGAAACTAAGTTTTCGATTCAAAGTATCGTTAAAGTGTTTGCGTTAGCGATGGTTTATCAGCGTGTCGGTGAGGCTTTGTGGGAGCGGGTTGGGGTAGAGCCCTCGGGTGGCGCTTTTAACTCCTTGGCCTTATTGGAGTTTGAACATGGCATTCCTCGCAATCCCTTTATTAATGCCGGTGCTTTGGTGCTCACTGATATTTTGATTAGCGAATGGGAAAATCCAAAAGAGGCTGTTTTAGACTTTATTCGTAAATTAGCAGGTACGCCCGAGATCTATTTTAATGAAGAGGTCGCTCTCTCTGAGGCTTCGTGTGGCTATCGAAATGGAGCCTCGGTTGCCTTGATGAAATCTTTTGGTAATATTCACAACGACTTTTTTAATGTGCTCGACGTATATTTCCATCTATGCTCTATTGAAATGACCTGCCAAGAATTGGCGCGAGCCTTTCTAGTTTTTAGTAATAGCGGACGAGATATTGACACTAAGCAGAATATTTTATCAGCTAAGCAAGCCAAGCGGGTTAATGCGTTAATGCAGGTTTGTGGGTTTTATGATGAGTCTGGTGATTTTGCGTTTCGAGTCGGTTTACCGGGCAAAAGTGGTGTAGGTGGTGGCATGGTTGCTGTATATCCGGGCAAATTTGCAGTAGTTTCTTGGAGTCCACCCTTAAATGCCAAAGGAAATTCGGTGCGCGGTTTAAGTGTATTAGAAAAAATCACTACCCAATTAGGCGATTCTATTTTTTAAACCAACTAACTAACTATAAAAGGGTCATAAGATTTTTATCTATTAAAAATCAATCGCTTATATTATCTGCACTTGCTTGTCAAGCAGGCTTTGAACGGATAAAGGGCAGTCCCCTTTTATCCTGTATTTACTGCTTTTTACCCAATTAGAACCCTGCATTCTCAGGGTGTCCATCTATGCTTAAAAGGAAAGGAAGTTTTTTAAGCAAAATAAATCGCGAGGGAATAGGGTTGATGATCATGCCATCTATACGTTCAGTATTTTTGCTGTTGTTGGTCGTTTCGGGGTCGGTTTCTCCACAAGCCGTCACGGATGACCAGCGCGCAAAAGCTGAAGCTTTTATTAAAACCGTATTAGATGACCAAGCTGAGCCTATTTTAGAGTCCCTAAAAAAAGGTGCTGATGTTAATCAGATTACTGGCACAGGCCAGACTGTATTGTGCGCCGCTAGCATGCTAGGTAAGGCCAATGCAGTAAAAGTCTTGATGGATAATGGTGCTCAACTCTTAGATAGTTGTGTCGTGAGCGCAGTCGCTAATGGTCATGCTGATATTATTACCATGTTTTTAGATCGAGGAAAAAGCCCGAATCTACTCACTGGTGAAAGCCAAGATACTTTATTGCATTTAGCTGTGCGCTCGGGTTATGTCGATGTCACTGAATTATTAGTTGATCGTGGTGCTGATCCTAAAATTAAAAATGAAGACGGTCAGACACCACGTGATTTAGCAGTACAAGGTATTCAACTACTAGAAGCGATTAGTAGTGTGCTCAAGCAGGCTGAAGATTAAATTTAACCTGCTGCTCATCGCTAGCAGGTTAAACGTCGGCTTAGTTTTAACTCGCTAAATTTTTCTTTAAAAATTCGGTAGTTCGTTCCCAAGCTAATTTGGCATTCGCTTCGTCGTAACGCGCCCCGGTAGGATTGGCAAAAGCATGATCTGCCTCATACCAATAGACGGTTAAGCTGTCTTTCTTGCCAGCTTTTTCCATTTCTTGCTCAAAGCCACTGACCATCGCCTGATTAATATTTTTGTCGAGCTTGCCGAATTGTCCAAGGATTGGGCCTTTTAAGGCTTTCAAATCATTAGCAGTTTTTGCCACATTGCCATAATAAATAATAGTGGCATCTACAGGTGTGGCGATCGAGGCATTCAAAGACCAACCACCTCCAAAGCACCAGCCTAAGGTGGCAATTTTGCCATTCGCACGCTCATGCTTTTTTAAATAATCGACCCAACCAATCATGGTTTCTTTGGCAATTTCTGAGTCTAAATCACCCATGAAGGCTTTGGCTTCATCTGGATTTTTGGCGACTTTGCCCCCGTATAAATCGACCGCTAACGCTAAATAACCCATAGCAGCTAGTTCAGCAGCTACGGCTTTAATTTGGTCATTTAAGCCCCACCATTCATGAATCAAAATCACCGCAGGTGCTTTTTCTGCTTCCGGCAGCGCGAGCGAAGCAGTCACTTTAGTATCCATTTCTAGGGTGATCGCGACTTCTTCAGTTTTAGCAGCGGCAGCTTTCGCTAGTTCTGGATAAGCCAGTACCGTTGCTAAAGGCAAGCAAGCTAGCCCTTGTAAGAATAAGCGTCGCTGTTTTGAATCGAGTTCAATCGGGGGTAAGTCGTTTTGCGTTCCACAACCGTTTAAATCACACATTGTTTGCTCCTCGCTGGATGATCAAAATGAAGCTTGGCTTGCTCTTGAAGTTTAGCCGGTTTTTTGGCGATAGTTGGTGAGTACTATGCCCGCAGCCACTAAGGCAACGCCCACTAGGTGATATAAATGCAATTCCTCACCGAGTAATAACACCGCGATGATGATGCCAGAGATCGGCACTACGTGGGCAAATTGACCTGCACGATTAGCCCCGATCCGTTGTGTACCATGATTCCAGAATAAATAGGAAAGCACCGAAGGGAAAATCGCCACATAAAGCACGCTGCTAATGCTAATCCAGTTAACGGGCATACTGCGGCTGGTCATCACGATTTCATACAAATACAGCGGCAAAATCCCTAAGACGCCAATCGCAATCGTATAGCCTAAGATCGGTAAACCCTTCAGCTCATTAGGCAATTTTCGTAGTAGGACGGTATACAAGCCCCAATCCAACACCGCCAGCAGAATAATTAAATCCCCCGCATGAAAATCAAGCTTCCAGAGATTAGTAAGCTGCCCTTGAATCAAAATCGCCAAGACACCTAGCAGTGAAATAACAATCCCTAACCACTGGCGCTTGCTGGCGAACTCACCCAATAACAGGCTGGATAAAATAATAATAAAAATCGGATTGACCGACTGCATTAAAACGCCATTGGTGGCTGTAGTGGTCTGTAGCCCTGAATAAACCAAGGTATTAAAACCACTCACTCCTAAAATACCGAGGGCTAACACCAGTGGAAAGTTCTGCTTGAAAGCAGGCCACTGTTGGTGCATAGGCCGCCATACAAAGGGTAATAAAATCAGCCCAGCCACTACCCAGCGCCAAAAAGACAAACCCATCGGCGGTATTTCTAAGTTAAATGCACGCGCTACATTGAAGTTTCCCCCCCAAAAGCTGGCAGCCAGCACCAGTAATAGATAGGGGGAGAAGCGATCAAGAAAACTAGGGTTCATGGTAATGGCGTTCTGTGTGTGGCTAAGAATTTCGGCTATGATAGCCGAATAAACCAATCTGCAGGAGTTATTAGGAACATGGGTAAAGGCAAACTGCTAATTGCAGGGATTGTATTTGGGGTGCTGGCAATTTTTGCGTTTATTGGCGTGAAAAGCATGATGGGCGACCGCAAACTAGTCACTCAAGATACGGGTTACACGCCCATTTTACCTGAAGGTACAGGCACACCAATTGCGGGCACAGAAACAGGCACTTTGCCCACTACGACTTCACCTTCTACGGATCCTAATCTGACAACGCAAGATATAACCTTGCCTGCTAATAGCCCGAATCCCAGCGAAGCGATTAGTTTAGAAGGTGAAGAAGCCGAGGAACCAAAAGCAACGGATACACCTAAGCCAGCTGACACTCAAGCGGGGCAAGTCAATACAGGTACGGAGCCTAGCCCAACGAATCCTGCGACTACGCCAACAGCAACGGTTACGCCAACTGACACCACAACGCTGCCTACCACACCGACCACTCAAACCACTACGATACCTAATGAGGCAACCCAAGGTGCGGTGGGTAAATTAGGTTTAACCATTATCGATACGGCTAGCCCGAATGGCGAAATTGATGGCGAGTTTTTGGTTTACGATACCGAAGGCGTGCAGGTTGCTTCCTTCTCGGGCAGCGAATCGACCAATTTTTCCTTACCACCCGGCAAATATTTAGCGAAAGTGAAAGCGAATGGCAAAGAAGCCTCGCGTTTATTAGAGGTTTACGCCGATAAACTGACCAATGCTCGTTTTGAAATGCCTGCTGCGCCCGCCGTCACTAATACCGATAATACTGCACAGCAGACCATTCCGAGCACACCCGTGGCAACCAATGCCAATGGGCAGGTTTATATTTCAGTCCGTGCGGGTGAAAGCAATCGTGCACTGCGCTCTAATATTTATGTGCAAAAGCAAAATGGTCAGCATGTGGCTAAAAGTAATTATGCCGAAGGTGCTGAGTTTGCCTTAGAGCCGGGTGCTTATAAGATCACCGTCAAAGCAGAAGGGCGCCAAGAAGTCAGCCGAAATATTCAGGTGTCTGCAGCTGGCATTGTGCGCGAAACCATTATGTTACCGCCTGCAGGTGGTGCTGCGGTAGCACCACCGCAAAACCAGCAAGTACAGCCTATTCCCCAACCAGCGCCTGTCCAGCAAGGTCTGTTGCGCTTACGCTTAAACAGTGGGCAAGGTTTACCGGATCAAGCGCGCTTTGTCATTCGTAACCAAAATGGTGAGCGCGTTGCCACTGTAGGCCCTGCACCCAATGGCGAAATTAATCTACCGGCTGGAACGTATGAAGTCACGGCTGGCATCCAAGGCTTGCGGCAAAGCCGAATTATTGAAGTTGGCGATGGACGTGTGAGCGATATTTCCTTTGATGCTACTGATATTATTGGGCAAAACCCGCCAGTGCCTGTTCCTCCACAAGTCGAGCCAGCGCCTGCTCAACAATCGGGTCAAGCTCCACAACAACCAGCACCTGCTCAACAAAATGGTGGGCGCTTGCAGTTGTATGCTATCTCTGGGGTCGATCGCCAGCCAATGCGAGTTAATTTCAAAGTGATGACCTTGCAAGGACAGCCGATTCAATCCTTCTCTAATGTCTCATCTGCAGAAATTCGGGTTCCGCCACAACCAGTCCAAGTGCAGATTAACTATCAAACTATGAATGGCACTGAAGTGATTAATGTATTGCCGGATCGCCCGACTGAATACACTTTTACTATTTCCCCTAATAACTAAGCCTTTCAAAAAGAGCGCTCAAACGAGCGCTCTTTTTCCACTGTCGATAAGCTCAGGTAATTCCTGCCAATAGTGGCAAACTCACAATAAGCTGTATACTGGCAAGCACCTCAATGCGATAGGGAGCCTCCAATGGGCAAGCTAACGACTCATATTTTGGACACCGCGAATGGCTGTCCTGCTGCTGGCGTACTCATTCATTTATATCGCTGTGCTGCCGATGGCACGCGCACCTTAATCAAAACGACCACTACCAATGCTGACGGGCGCTGTGATCAGCCTTTGCTCGCTGAAGCTGAGCTGGAAATGGGTATTTGGGAGTTGGAATTTCACATGGGTGATTACTTCTATTCGAAAGCAGCTGCATTAACTGAGCCTGCTTTTTTAGACGTAATTCCGCTACGCTTTGGTGTTGCTGATCCACATACTCATTACCATGTACCACTCTTAGCCTCGCCGTGGAGCTATTCAACCTATCGCGGGAGTTAGTATGCAAGCCGCTACTCGCAACACCTTGAGCTTCATCTTAGACGGTCAGCGAATTGATCTGAGCAATATTCATCCCACCACCACGGTCTTAAATTTCTTACGCGAGCAGCTCAATCGCACCGGCACGAAAGAGGGCTGTGCAGAAGGCGATTGTGGGGCTTGTACAGTGGTCATCGCTGATTTACAGCAAGGCGAATTACGCTATCGAGCAGT
Organism: Thiolinea sp.; assembly: GCA_049292455.1. Lineage (GTDB taxonomy): Bacteria > Pseudomonadota > Gammaproteobacteria > Thiotrichales > Thiotrichaceae > Thiolinea. The sequence goes on along the minus strand of JBATRF010000005.1, from coordinate 506,644 downwards.
GAATGCATGCATTCAATTTCTGCCCGTTTTGGATGGAAAGTGCTTGTATACCGTCGAAAGCTTGAAGGCACAGCAAGGTTTGCATCCGGTGCAGCAAGCGATGGTCGATTGTCATGCCTCGCAATGTGGCTTTTGTACACCCGGCTTTGTGATGTCGCTGTTTGCAATGTACAAAACCGAAGCACAGCCCAGTCGTGAGCGCTTATGTACAGCACTGTCAGGTAATTTGTGTCGTTGTACTGGCTACCGCCCGATTCTTGAAGCAGGGCAGCGTATGTATGAGTATGCCGCTCAAACGCCTAGTGAGCAGCAAACGGTAGTTTCAGCGCCATTTGGGAATCAGCAAGGGCAAGCAGAGTTAATCGTACAACTCGAATCCCTGAAATCCATGCAAAGCCTGTATTTGAAACAGCAAGAGGCGAGCTTCTTTGCGCCGCAAACCATTGATGACTTGGCTACTTATCTAAGTTCACAGCCCGACGCGCGTATTTTAGCAGGCGGCACGGATGTGGGCTTATGGGTTACGAAGCAACATCGCGACTTAAATAAACTGGTTTATCTGGGTGCAGTAGAAGAGCTAGCACAGGTCAATAAAACAGCCGACTACCTAGAAATCGGTGCAGCCGTTAGCCTTGAGCAGGCTTATCAAGCGCTGGTTGCTGAATATCCAGAATTACAGAATTTATACGAGCGTTTCGCCTCGCTACCTATTCGTAATGCAGGAACTTTAGTCGGCAATGTCGCGAATGGTTCGCCGATTGGTGACTCCATGCCTGCTTTAATTGCTTTGGGTACGCAGGTCGTTTTGCAGCAAGGTACACAAATCCGCCGCTTAGCCTTAGAGGACTTTTACCTAGGCTATCAGCAGAAAGATTTACAAGCAGGTGAGTTTGTACGGGCAGTACTTGTACCTCTACGCAAAGCAGGGCAAGCCTTTCGTACTTGGAAAATTTCCAAACGCTTCGGGCAAGATATTTCAGCTGTTTGTGCCGCCTTTGCGCTGGAGTTATCCGCCGGGAAAGTGACCGCTATTCGGATTGCTTTTGGCGGGATGGCAGCAACTCCGAAACGTGCCACGCATACCGAGCAAGCCTTATTAGGGCAGGTCTGGAATGAAGCTAGCTTAGAACGAGCCATTCAGGCGCTACAGCAGGATTTCCAGCCGCTAAGTGATATGCGCGCTAGTGCTGAATATCGCTCTAAAGTAGCGGCGAATTTGTTGCGTAAATGGTTTATGCAAGTGGAGGCTGCGCTATGAGTCAGCAGCATGTGGGACAAGCCCTTCGCCATGAAAGTGCGCATCTACATGTGAGCGGCGAGGCACGGTATATTGATGATTTGCCTGAACCAAAAGGGACGCTCTACGCTGCGGTCGGGATGAGTAGCCAAGCGCATGCGCGCCTGAAAAAAGTCGATTTAAGCCGAGTGCGTCAAGCAGCAGGCGTGGTTGCTATGGTGACTGCTGCTGATATCCCCGGTGAGAATCACATGGGTGGTTCGCTCAAAGATGAGCCGGTATTTGCAGTTGATAAGGTCGAGTATCTGGGGCAATGCATGTTTGCGGTGGCTGCAACTTCAATGGAAGCGGCGCGGCGGGCAGTGCTCTTAGCGGATATTGAGTATGAACTGCTGCCGCATAATTTGGATATTCGGGCGGCAGTAGCAGCGCAGCAATTTGTGTTACCGACCAAAACTTTAGAGCGTGGTACAGCCAAAACAGCGATTGAACAAGCTGAGTATCAATTAGCGGGTAGCTTTGAGTTGGGTGGGCAGGAGCAGTTTTATTTAGAGGGGCAGATTGCGTTTGCCTTGCCACAAGAAGATGGGCATTTGCTGATTCATAGCAGCACGCAACATCCGCATCATGTACAGGAAGTAGTGGCAACTGTCCTCAAGCGCAGCCAAAAAGATCTAGTGGTTGAATGTCGGCGCATGGGTGGTGGCTTTGGTGGTAAGGAAAGCCAAGCCAGTTTCTTTGCGTGTGTGGCAGGCTTATTTGCACAAAAGACCGGCAAAGCTGTTAAATATCGGGTAGATCGTGACGACGACATCATGCTAACCGGCAAACGTCATTGTTTTGATATTGGCTATCGAGTGGGCTTTGATGCGCAAGGGCTAATTCAAGGCATTGAGCTGGATTATGCTGCGCGCTGTGGGATTTCGGCGGATTTATCGGGGCCGGTGAATGATCGCAGTATGTTTCATGCTGACAATGCTTATTTCCTCGAAAATGTCGCTATCGTTTCCTATCGCTGCAAAACCAATTCGCAATCGAACACCGCTTTTCGTGGCTTTGGTGGCCCGCAAGGTATGATGGGGATTGAATATGTGCTGGATGAGATTGCCCGAACCTTACAGCTTGATCCGCTCGATGTGCGCCAAGCCAATTTCTACGGCAAAGACGGCGTGCGCGATCTGACTCAATACGGCATGCAGGTCGAGGATAATATTATCCCTGAGCTAGTCGAGGAGTTGGTAGCAAGCTCTGAGTATCGTGCGCGGCGTGCAGCAATTCGTGAGTTTAATCAAACCAGCCCGTGGGTTAAAAAAGGCATTGCGCTCACCCCTGTGAAATTTGGGATTTCCTTTACCGCGACTTTTTTAAATCAAGCAGGCGCGCTGCTGCATATTTACACCGATGGCACAGTGCAAATCAATCACGGCGGCACAGAGATGGGGCAGGGCTTATTTACCAAAGTCGCCCAAGTCGTTGCTGAAGAGTTGCAGATTCCGCTTGAAACTATTCGCTGTACCGCATCCAGCACTGAAAAAGTCCCGAATGCTTCGGCGACGGCAGCTTCTTCTGGTTCGGATATGAATGGGATGGCAGCCCAAGCAGCTGCGCAGACTTTGAAGCAGCGCTTAATTGAGTTTTTAGCGGGGCATTATCAAGTCGCTGCTAGTGACATCGAATTCAAAGCAGGGCGCGTACAGGTTGGCAGTAAGGCTGAAATGAGTTTTGCGGAATTGGCGCACTTGGCTTGGTTTAATCGGGTGTCTTTGTCGGCGACCGGTTTCTATAAAACCCCGAAAATTCATTATGACCCGCAAACCATGAGCGGGCGGCCTTTCTATTATTTCGCTTATGGGGCAGCTGTTTCAGAGGTCGAAGTGGATACGTTGACCGGCGAATATCGGGTACAACAGGTGGATATTTTGCACGATGTGGGCGAGTCCTTAAATCCTGCGCTGGATATTGGGCAGATTGAAGGCGGATTTGTGCAGGGCATGGGCTGGCTAACCACTGAGGAATTATGGTGGGATCAGGCTGGGCGTTTGCGCACGCATGCACCTTCGACTTATAAAATTCCAGTGGCAGGCGATGTGCCTGAGCGCTTTACAGTGCGTTTAGTGGATAAGAAGCCGAACCACGAAGCGACCATCTATCGCTCCAAAGCGGTCGGTGAGCCGCCGTTGATGCTCGCTATGTCGGTATTTTTTGCTTTGAAAGACGCGGTGGAAAGTGTCGGTGATTATCAGCAACGCAGTGGTTTGCGTGCACCCGCGACACCGGAAGCGGTGTTAATGGCGATTGAGTCTTTACGAGAAAAGGTTAGTTAGATGAAAAAGTTTGCTGTATTAGGTTTAGCTTTATTGCCTTGCTTAGCAGTTGCAGAAGGGCCTTCCAAGCAATGGGATTTGGGCTTGGCAGTGACTGCGAGCCAATCGCCTTTTGTGGGCGGGGACACTCAATTGGGTGGCAAGCCCGTGGTGTTGGATAGCTCAGGTTTTGATATTCCAGGCCCGGCTTTGACCGTGATTAAAGCACAGCGTGCTAATTATTATATTGGTGTGGGTTTAGATGACTGGGATCATGAACGCGGTGGCAGCGCTGAATTGAAGGATATGCATGAGCTGGATCGTGCGATTAACTTACGTGTTGGTGGTGCTTGGAAAGTGTTGAATGGTGTGACCCTATTCGATCTTGCTCAAGATATGACGGCGCACAAAGGTACGCAATTGAAAGCGCGCTACACCTTCAACCCTGAACCCTATCAAGCGATTTTCCGCCCTTATGGTGAAGTTCAATGGCTGTCTGATAAAGTCACTGACTATTATGTCGGCGTCAAGGCAGATGAAGCTAAACTCGGTCGACCAGCTTATCAAGCAGATGCCGCTTTTGCGTTTAAAGCGGGTGTTGAAGTGCAACAGCCGTTAAGCCCCAAACTGACTTTAGTCGGTGATGCAGCGATTACTGCTTATGACTCACAAATCAGCGACAGTCCGATTATCGAACGCAGCAATGTTTGGAGCGGGGCTTTGGGGCTGCGGTATAATTGGTAGGGTTTAAACTAAGGTTTAGTAAGGCGTAAAGAGCCATTATTTCTCCGGCTCTTTTTGTTCCGCATTCTGCTTGGCTTTCACTGAGTTAAACAACGATTTCCCCAGCCGATAAGCCCGTTTAAACTGCTCCTGCACCGAAAAATTATCACTGGCTTCTACCCGCCGCCGATTGAGCTGCACTTGCATGCCGAGTTCGTAATATTGATCGAGGAGCTGTTCGAGTGCTTCCAAATTATACGGCGGTTTATCTTCACTCACTGACAGCGGAATGATTGACTGGAAGCTGAGGAGTTGTTGGTTGTAGTCTAAAGCATCACGGATATTGCGTGCTTTTTGGCTACTGGGATTTTGTAAATCATACGGTGGTTGCCATTCGTTTTGTGGCGCGAGGCGGTCAACTTGATTGAGCACACCTAACAAAATCGGCTGGCGGCGGGCGCGTTGTTTGGGGTCATTCAACCAAGCGAGCCATTGTTCCTTGAATTTAGTATCCAAAGAACGCGCCGGTTGATTGGCTTTCAGCACCCACAGCACGACATCGCTTTGCATCATTTGCTCTAGCAGGTAGTCATCATTTTCCGATTTACCATCTAAGCCTGGCAAGTCGACCAAATGCATCACATCAAGTTCATTCTCTAATTTGGCTTGATAAACAGTGGCGATGCGCGTGGACGGGAGTTGGTTCACTTCGGCTACCATCGAGCCAATTAGCGCATTAATAATCGAGGATTTGCCCGCGCTCACTTGCCCAATTAAGCATACCCGTAGTGGTTCTAGCGGGACGGCCATGCGTTCTTGATCGGCTTTTAGGGTAGCGCTAGTGGTTAAGTCTTCATCGCTGACTTTAAAGCGTCCGCTATACAGATCAATCACCACACTGGCGACTTCTTGGAGCAGCGCTTGTTTGAGCTTGGCTTGGACTTCATCTTTCAAGCCAGTGAACACATGATCGAGCAGTTGTCCGCGTGCTTCCGCAATCAAGCCAGCGGGTGTAAAGGCGCGAATGACGCGATACACATTCCAAACATTTTGAATAGTTTCCTGCTTATCGCGGTGGTCGTAAACCATTCGCATCATCGACAGATTCAGTTTTTCCACCAAGGGTACATGCTGCATGATCAGCAAGCGATAGCGCCGACTGACTTCTTCGGTCATCCGCAAGGCTTCAGGAATCGTGAACGCCAGTTCACGGCGAGCGCGGGCTGGATGATATTGCGCAGCCGCCAGCGCCGCCAAATCCAAGGTATAGCCACGCATCATTGACCAATCGGCATTTGCTGCGAGCTTCTCTTCAATGCTTTTATTCAGCTGCAACCAAACTTGCAGATCAAACGGTGTCCAATCTTTGGAAGCCTTCACCCAAGCTTCGCCACTTAAATCTTGGCTATCAATGCCTTTTTTCACTTGCCTGCGCAGTAAAAACATCGGTACAGCGGCGAGAAAAGTCAAAACCGTAATCAAAAGCACAAAGGGGAGCAGATAGCCTTCGCGATAAATCGACACAATCCCAAAGCCAACCACCACTACAATCGGAATGCCAATCATCAGCGCAATAAACGGCGCAATTCGCTCTGAAAGGCGTAAGAAACTACTAAGACTGGTCTGAGTTTGGCGCATCGTTATCGTTCTTTAATTTAGGCAGTAGGGCGGTCATCGCTTCTTCGTATAAGGTTTGCAGCTCAAGATCATCAACATTTTCGCCTTGAGTTAAATGATACAAATACTTGCTGGCAGCGCGCCCTAAAGCATAGGTAGTCGCAAAGCTAATACTGGCCGCCGTTGCTGCTCCTATCGTTTGCCCATACACTGGAATCAATTTAGCCAGTTGACGCAAGCCTAAGCGCGTTGCGTATTTAATCCCAAAGCTGGCGCCCAAAGCGCCTGCAAATTCGCTGAGCAGCTTCTTATCCCATTCCACGCCATATTGATTCGCCAAACTATGTAGCATTTTGCCTTGAATACTCGGTACTGCTACCAAACCCACCGCAGGCAAAACATCGCTGGCTGCGGCTGCTCCGGCATACCAAAGTATTTCTTTCTTCAGATGCTCGAAGTTTTTCTCTTCTTGGTTGTCATGTAATTGCTCATCATTGAATTGCGCGAGGATGGGTAGTAGCTCTGCTAACTCCTGTTTTAATTCAGCAATTCCCGAATCGGCGGGATTTGCGGCAATAAAATCAACAGCAACACTATCCAGCTTTTTATCCAAAACTGCTTCGACTTGCGCTTGGTTATGCGCAATCGCCTGTTGGCGCTGAATTGGATCAGGGATTTGCAGAATGCCAGTGTGTACTACCAGATAATTTTTGATTTTGCCCGAGGCGCGAATTTGCTTGAGTGCTTTGATCACATCGCTTTGCTCAGGATCATCCGCTTTCAGTATCAGCAATAAAGCATTACTGCGATTTTCGCAAGCCGCTATATCTTCACGCGCATCATAATTGGCTTCGGATAAACCGCGTGTATCTAAAAAACGCAGTAGCGGCTTATCTTGTGGATAATCATAGACATTGGCCGTTTTAGTGCAGGGCTGAAAACCATTGCCAATGGTAATTTTGCTATCACCCGTGAGGGCATGGATTAAAGAGGATTTACCAGCGCCGGTTTTGCCCAGCAGCCACAAAATCGGTAAAGTTTGTGCCTGCTGCGCAAAAGCATGCTCCAGCTCTGGATTCTTGCTCGGATTCGCCCAAGCCGCGACGCGTTCAGACCAATTCATAGCCTAGCCTTCTGATTAATATAATCACTAATGTAGGGGATAACTGGGCTAAAGCAAGTTGTCTGGATGAAGTCTGCTGCTATTTAGGCCTATTTTTAAACTATTTTCGGCTCTTGTTGGGTGGCGCAGTGAATACTGCCACCGCCTGCGGCAATGCCATCCACATTAATCTGCTCGATTTTCCGACCCGGAAACGCTTTTTGCACCGCAGTTTTCGCAGCTTTATCCGCAGCAGTATCCCCGAAATTCTGCATAATCACCGCACCGTTGCAAACATAAAAGCCAATATATCCAGCGGCAAATTCGTCATTTAAAAAAGTGTCACGAATATCAAAAGGTGCTTGCAGTTTAATTACTTGCAGCTTTTTGCCATTCGCATCGGTGGCGCTTTTGAGAATTTCTAAATGTTTTAAAGTGACTTCATGATCAAACGAATCAGGGTCAGCATCATAACCAGCCAGTACTACACCGGGGCGGGCAAAACGCGCATAAAAATCAGTATGCCCATCAGTGATATCTTTGCCTTTAATACCTGGCAACCAAATAATTTTTTTCAAACCTAATAAGGGCATGAGTAAATCTTCAAACTGCGCTTTGGAAACACCCGGATTACGGTTTTTATTTAAGACGCAGCTTTCAGTAATAATCGCAGTGCCATGCCCATCCACTTCAAGGCAGCCGCCTTCTAATACTAGTGAGGTATTTATGACTGGCACATTGGCTTGACGGGCAACTAAACCAGCAACATTTTTATCAAGATTATGTGCCTGCTTTTTGCCCCAACCATTGAAGTTGAGTTTGACAGCGGCTTTGTTGCCTTGGCCGTCTAAGACAAAGCTCGGGCCGGTATCGCGAATCCACAAATCATTTAAAGGGGCTATCACCAAATTCACTTTCGGGTCCAGCATGCTGGCAGCGAGTGAATATTCTTTTTCACGCACCAGCATACTGACCGGCTCATATTTCACAATCGTATTCGCAAGCAGAGCGAGACTACGACGGGTTTCTGGAAGGAGTTGTTTACCCCAAATCGCAGCGCTGGCACCAAACGCCATCCAAGTGCGGGTATGTGGCTCGCTTTCATCCGGCATGCGCCAGCGTTTAGGCGGCGCAACTGCATGGCTAGCGCCAGATAAACCCAAAAGAGCAGTAGCAGATAGCCCTAAGCTAGTGGCTAATAAACGGCGACGGGTTAACATGCTAATGATTCCTATGCAGTTGTTGGGTATGAAGCAGTCAGTATAAACTCGTGCATTAACTAAGCAAGTGGACAAACTACCCTAGCACTTTGTATACAACTTAGAAATCAATTGAATACAATGCACAGCTGTAATAATCTGCATCTAACCCTTCCGCTGTATAAAGGCACTCGATACGATGCCAAGGCTAATACATTCTATTGATGGTTTACCCGATTGGCTTCGCGGTATGCAAGCGGCTGTGTCTGCGCAACAAGCTTGTGTGCTGATTACCCTTGTTAAAGTTCAAGGTTCAGTTCCACGTGAACTGGGCGCACGCCTTTTAGTTAGTGAAGGAGCTTGTGTCGGCACGATTGGTGGTGGTCATTTAGAATGGAAAGCTATCCAGCATGCTCAAGCTTTATTAACCCAGCATCAGCCCATAAGCAGCCTCGAAACTTTTATTCTTGGCCCACAGCTGGATCAATGCTGTGGTGGCGTGGCGACGATTCATTATGAATCTTTCCCGCTAGCCAATATTACTTGGCTGGAAACCTTAATCGAGCGCTGGCAACAAGGTTTAAGTACGTATTTAAAATCCTATCCGCAGACTTGGCCGGATACAGGACGCGCGCGCGCCTTGCTAGAGGTTAATAACTCGCCAGCAATTATTGAGTTAAGCGAATTGCCTACTGGCGAGTTTTGTTTAAGTGAATGTTTAAGCCCGCCACCGTTTAAGGTTGTGCTATTTGGTGCTGGGCATGTGGCTCAGGCTTTAGTGCATATTTTGCTGCCCTTAGAGTGCCAGCTGATTTGGGTGGATAATCGCGCTGATTTATTCCCAGAACTAGCAGCTGAGCAAACGGCTAGCGTCGATTGTATCGTGACTAATCCCGCTGCGTTTGCAGCTCACCAAACCCCAGCACACAGCTTTTGCCTGATCATGACGCATGAACATAGCCTCGATCTGGAGATTTGTGCGCATCTATTAGCGCGCTCTGATTTGGCCTATGTGGGCTTGATTGGTTCGGCGACCAAAGCTACACGTTTTCGTAAGCGTTTGAGTGAACAGGGCTTGAGTCAATTGCAAGTCACCAACTTAGTTTGCCCGATTGGAATTAGTGGGATTGAGGCTAAACAACCAGCAGCGATTGCGATTGGAGTCGCGGCACAGTTATTGCAATTGCGTGAACAGGGCAGAGCTGCTTCAGGAGAACAACGCTATGAGTCTTAATCAGGCTCCACCACGCTTAGAATTACACGGTATTACGAAGCGTTATCCTTCAGTGGTGGCGAATCAAGCTATTGATCTGGTGGTGCAGCCCGGTGAGATTCATGCGCTACTGGGTGAAAATGGTGCAGGCAAAAGCACCTTAATGAAGATTGTGTATGGTGTCGTCAAACCGGATGCAGGTAGCATTTTCTGGAATGGACAAGCTGTGCAGATTCGTAGCCCTGCCCAAGTGCGTGCTTTGGGCATTGGTATGGTGTTCCAACATTTCTCTCTGTTCGATACTTTGACCGTCGCACAAAATATCGCTTTAGCCCTCGATCAAAAACAGGATATGCCAGCACTCTCCAAGCGTATTGCTGAAGTGTCGAATCGCTATGGCTTGCCCCTAGAGCCAGATCGCTTAGTGCATTTGTTGTCAGTCGGTGAGCGCCAACGGGTGGAAATTGTGCGCTGCTTACTCCAAGAGCCGCAATTGCTGATTATGGACGAACCGACTTCCGTATTGACGCCGCAAGCGGTTCGCAAGCTCTTTGAAACCCTACGCCGCCTAGCTGCTGAAGGCTGTAGCATTTTATATATCAGCCACAAGCTGGATGAGATTCGTGAGCTTTGCCATACCGCTACGGTCTTGCGTGGTGGCAAAGTGACAGGTACTGCCAATCCACAAGTAGAAAGTTCTAAAAGCCTTGCCGAATTGATGATCGGCAAAGAACTGCCAGCTTATAAACGTGCTAGTACACGCACCGTGGGCGAGCCGCGTTTGGTGGTGAATAATTTGAGTCGTGCTACTGATGATCCTTTCGGTACTTCCTTAGAACAGATTCAATTGAGCGTGCACGCCGGTGAAATTGTGGGCATTGCCGGTGTATCAGGCAACGGTCAGCAAGAATTGCTCTATGCCTTAAGTGGCGAAAAGCCTAGCCAAAGTTCTGATGTCTTGATTAAGGGGCAAGCAGCAGGGCATTTAGATGCAGCGGGTCGGCGCAATTTAGGGCTACGCTTTGTCCCCGAAGAGCGCTTAGGGCGTGGTGCGGTGCCAGAAATGTCGCTGGAATTGAATGCACTCCTCACAGGTTATGCGAATGGTTTAAGCAAAACGGGCTTTATTCAATACGCCAACATTCGTGAATTTTCTAAAGCCTGTATTGAGCGCTTTAATGTCAAAGCCAGCGGACCAGAAGCAGCAGCGAAAAGCCTTTCGGGTGGCAATGTGCAGAAATATATTGTTGGGCGCGAATTGATGCTCAACCCTGAAGTTTTGGTGATTGCCCAGCCGACTTGGGGGGTGGATGTCGGAGCTGCGAGTTTCATTCGTCAAACCCTGTTGGATTTAAGTCAGGCAGGCGTAGCGGTGCTGGTGATTTCTGAGGAGCTGGATGAACTCTTCGAGATTTGTGATCGAATTGCAGTGATAGCAGGCGGGCAGTTATCCGTCGCTAAGCCAGTGGCTGAAACCAGTATTGAGGAGATTGGTTTATTAATGGGAGGGGCAAGAATAGCCTCTCCAGCACAGGAACCGAGGGTGAGCTTATGATTCGTTTAGAACCACGCCCAGAACCTTCCCGAGCAATGGTTTATCTGTCGCCGCTGCTAGCCATGGCCTTAATGCTGGTGGTGGGGATGATTGTGTTTACGCTGCTAGGCCAGCCACCACTCAAGGCGTTTCATGCTTTCTTTATTGAGCCGATCAATGACTGGTACGGCTTTGGCGAGCTGCTGATTAAAGCCTCGCCTTTGGCTTTGATTGCTTTGGGTTTAGCCGTGGGCTTCCGTGCCAATATTTGGAATATCGGCGCAGAAGGGCAGTTAACGATGGGCGCGATTGCTGCGGGCGGAGTGGCTTTGTGGCTGCAAGATAGCACCAGTGTTTGGATTTTATTGCCTTTGATGTTTATCGCGGGTGCGTTGGGCGGGATGTTGTGGGCGAGTATTCCAGCCTTGTTGCGCACGCGCTTTAATACCAGTGAAATTCTAGTGAGTTTAATGCTGGTCTATGTGGCGGGCTTTATCTTGAGCTGGTTGATTCATGGCCCGTGGCGTGATCCTGATGGTTATGGTTTTCCACAATCGAAAATGTTTGAAAGCAATGCTTTATTGCCGATTTTGATTGAGGGCACACGGGTACATGCAGGCGTTTTAATCACTTTAGTCGCACTGATGCTAGCAGGTGTATTTTTCCGCTGGAGTTTGACTGCTTTTCAGATGCGTGTGGCTGGTTTAGCGCCGAAAGCAGCTTTGTATGCAGGTTTTAAGCAGAAAAAAACCGTGTGGATGGGCTTATTGGCGGGTGGCGCTGCTGCCGGTTTAGCGGGTACAGCGGAAGTAGCAGGGCCAATCGGGCAGCTATTAATGCCCATTTCGCCGGGGTATGGGTTTGCGGCGATTATTGTGGCGTTTGTGGGGCGCTTGCATCCAGTTGGTATTTTGCTGGCGAGTTTATTGATGGCGCTGCTGTATTTGGGTGGAGAGTCAGCGCAAATGCAATTAGGTTTGCCTGCTGCGGTGAGTGGAGTGTTTCAAGGCATGTTGCTGTTCTTTTTATTGGCGACCGATGTGTTGATTCAATTTCGTCTGCGTTGGACGCCTAAAACCCCAGCAGGAGCAGCGCCTTAATGGACTCAAATACCTTTATGTTGATTCTGGTGGCGACGGTCGCTGCGGCTGTACCGCTGATTTTTGCCGCTTTAGGTGAATTAGTCGTTGAAAAATCTGGAGTCCTCAATCTCGGCGTGGAAGGCATGATGGTAGTCGGTGCGCTATTTGCCTTTATTGTGGCGGCTGAAACGGGGCAAATGTGGCTAGCCGTAATGGTGGGTGCATTGGCTGGGGCTGCTATGGCGCTGATCTTTGGCTTTATCACTTTAAGTTTAATGGCGAATCAAGTGGCGACTGGTTTGGCTTTAACGATTTTTGGTGTGGGATTGAGTGCTTTTATTGGTAAGGCTTATACCAGTGTGGCTTTAGAGGGTGTTAGAGAGCTGAGTATTCCAGTCTTAAGTAGTTTGCCTATCGTAGGTAAGCTATTCTTTTCCTACGATATTTTGGTGTATTTGGCCTTTGCAGCTTTTTTTGCAGTCGCTTGGTTTTTATATAAAACCCGCGCAGGTTTGATTTTGCGTGCTGTTGGTGAGTCGCCTTCTTCTGCGCACGCTTTAGGCTATCGGGTGCTTCGCATTCGCTATTTCGCGGTTTTATTTGGGGGTGCAATGGCGGGTTTAGGCGGGGCTTATTTATCGCTAGCTTATACGCCACTCTGGGCGGAGGGGATGACGGCAGGACGCGGCTGGATCGCTTTGGCTTTAGTGGTATTTGCCACATGGCGGCCAGTGCGGGTATTAATTGGGGCTTTATTATTTGGAGGGGTCACGATTGCCCAATTCCATGCTCAGGGTTTGGGTGTGGATATCCCCTCGCAGTTTTTATCGATGTTGCCGTATTTGGCAACGATTGTTGTGTTGGTGCTGATTTCACGGAATGCAGGCTTTATTCGGTTGAATGCGCCTGCGTCTTTGGGGCAGCCTTGGCACAATGAACTTCACTAAGACCTTTTGGGAGCATTAAATGGGAAATCAAGTATTTGCGCAGCGCTTCAAAGCGTTAGCCAGCAGTTTAGTCTTGGCAAGTAGTTTGCTTGTAGCAGGAAATGCTGCCGCTGAAGATCCGTTAAAAGTGAGTTTTGTTTATGTCAGCCCAATTGGTGATGCCGGTTGGACTTATCAGCATGACTTAGGGCGTAAAGCGATTGAGGAAAAGTTTGGCGATAAAATCCAAGTTAAATACGTTGAAAGTGTGCCTGAAGGTGCTGAGGCTGAGCGCGTGATTCGCGATATGGCTGCCAGTGGCAATAAGCTAGTTTTCGGTACGTCTTTTGGGTTTATGAATCCGATGGTGAAGGTCGCCAAAACTTTCCCAGACACACATTTTGAGCATGCGACCGGCTATAAATCAGAAGCGAATTTGGGCATTTATAATGCGCGCTTTTATGAAGGCTGCTATTTATCGGGGATGGTTGCAGGCTCGATGAGCAAAAGCAAAACCTTGGGTTATGTAGCTGCTTTCCCGATTCCTGAAGTCGTGATGGGGATTAATGCCTTTACCCGTGGCGCACAAAGTGTCAATCCCGATATTAAAGTGAAGGTCGTTTGGGTGAACTCTTGGTTTGATCCAGGCCGTGAGCGTGAAGCCACCGTGACTTTAATTGACCAAGGTGCTGATGTGATGACTCATCATACTGACTCAACGGCGGTGGTCGCAGCGGCTGAAGAAAAAGGCGTCTACGTGATTGGCTATAACTCAGACATGTCGAAGTATGGGCCGAAAATGCATTTAACCGCAGTCACTCATCATTGGGAAAAGTTCTATATCGATCAAATCCAACAACAGCTGGATAAAACTTGGAAGCCCACTAATCTCTGGGGTGGTGTGAAAGAGGGGATGGTCAGCTTAGCGCCGATGAATGCAGTTGTGCCAAAAGAAGTGGTTGAGAAAGTCGAAAAAGCGCAGGCAGCTATTGCTGATGGTAGTTTGCATCCATTCGCAGGCCCAGTCGTTGATCAAGATGGCAAAGAAACCGTGGCTGCTGGTGGCAATATCACCGATGAAGCTTTATCAAAAATGGATTACTACGTGAAAGGCGTAGACGGTAAATTACCGAAGTAAGTTAGCACACCGAGCAAGCTCTTAGATGTTAAGAGCTTGCTGCATTAAACGACGACTTCTTTTTAAATGCATGTCCCAGCCAATTTTGTTTAGAAATTCCTCTACATATTGAGCTGTATGAGCATCTAGTTAATCCTCTCCCTTACTAGCTGAATCGAGGTAACGGGCAGCAGGCTATAAAGGGATAGGCTTTACCGATTGATCGTGGGTTGTATAGCCTGTTATACAGGGATTCCGTATAACAAACTGTTACACTCTTCCAGATTTCAAGTTTGGGGAAATAATTCATGAGCCACATTAGCATTGCCAAGAAAATATTTTTGGTAATTACGGAAAAATTAGAAGGTGGGCATCTTCCTGTCACATTGCGCCCATTATCTACAACCGGCACAGTTCAAGACGATCCTTTTGACCAATGGTTTGGAGATGTTTTAGAGGAGCATTTACCAGAGTTTGAAGTCACCCACTCTGGTCCGCTAACTACTCCAGACATTATCGTCCGCGACAGAGAGACGCGTGAAGTAATTGGTATAGAGGTAAAAAAAGTTGATGCTGACATGAATGGTAAAGATTCGCGTGGATTGACGCTAGACTATAACAGCTGTATTCCATGCGGACAGATGCAAATAAAAATAGGCGGTCGAGAGTCAAGAATTAAGACGTTTTATTTCTTCGGTTTATTGTCCTATAAAAAAGATAGGCTAATATCTTCTACTCTAATGGATGGTGATTTTTTGAACTATGATTTTGATCTTCATTTGCAGGGGAAATATTTAAATACTAGCCAGTATGGCCACGGACCGTATGGCGAAGGATCAGTTAGAGGGCGAGCGATGTATAATTATCCGAACCCAATGAATGTAGCAATTGATACATTCAATAGAAAACATAGTCTAGTTATAAAAGACGAGTTTTCATACCAGATGGACAACTGTGCCGTAAATGAATCTGCAAAAATTGAACGTAAAGACATAAGAGGAAGAGTGATAAACTACACTCAGTATGTAACTACACCAGTAGATCAAGTGATATATGTGATCGATATTTTTTCCGCGTGTAAAACTAGGTCGCCCAGAGCAAGAAAAGCCTACCTAACAGAAATAACAGAAGCCCCCGCTCCCTACGAACCAAATAACTCCACTGAGATCTAAATGGCGACTAGAAACTATAAAGTATTGAGCCTATTTAGCGGAGCTGGTGGGTTGGATTTAGGCTTTGAGCGCCATGATTTTGAGCATCTTGAGTGCGTAGAAATTGATGAGCATTGCGTCAACACGCTAAAGAAAAATAGACCTAATTGGAATGTTTTTCATGAGGACGTGACAATTTACCAGCCAAAGCACAAAAATATTGATGTACTTATAGGCGGCCCCCCGTGTCAAGGATTTTCTCTTGGAGGAAAACGTGATCCAAATGACCTTAGGAATCGGCTTTTCCTAGAAATGGTAAGGATTGCAAAGCAAACTCAACCAAGAATTGTTGTAATAGAAAATGTACTGAATTTGAGAACAATGCAAGCCCCTTGGTCGGGTAGAAACTTTGTAGAAGAAATTTCAGAGCAATTTGAAAAACTAGGGTATAGCGTATTTTTTGATGTTTTTCGCGTGTGTTACTTTGGAGTGCCACAAACCAGAAGAAGATTTATTTTTATCGCAATCAAAGGAAAAGTTCCTAAAAATTACCAGCTGCCGATGCCTGATATCAACCCAGCGACAATAAGGGAGGTGCTTTTTGATATTGGGCAAAATGATATTTTGCAGTTGCCTAATCATAACCCAGAATGGGGTTTTAAAAGCCAAGTACATAAAAACCTTGGAAAAAAGACATCAAAAAAAGATATAGCTGTTCCAATAAGAATCTCAAGAACTGGATCGGATGGTAATCCTATAAGATCGTTTGATGAGCCATTCCCCGCTGTTGATACAGCAACCGTTTGGGGGTGGGCTAAAGGGCATCTTCACGCTGAAAGAGTAACTAAAGATCGGAGCATCGAGAAAC
Organism: Thiolinea sp.; assembly: GCA_049292455.1. Taxonomy (GTDB): domain Bacteria; phylum Pseudomonadota; class Gammaproteobacteria; order Thiotrichales; family Thiotrichaceae; genus Thiolinea. The sequence goes on along the minus strand of JBATRF010000005.1, from coordinate 490,572 downwards.
ATGTTAGAAACCCAGAGGCAACTACAGAACTCTGGCGAATTTCCGCAGATCAAATGAGAACTTTTACTCACAGAGAATACGCACGGCTTCAGACTTTTCCAGATGATTGGGAATTTACCGGTAAAAATAAAAGAGATCATCAAAAACAGATTGGAAATGCAGTCCCAGTGAATTTTGCTGCTCGGATCGCAGAAAATGTAAAGAAGGTATTAATCTGCCAAGATCGAGATAAAGACTTTGAGCCTGAAGGTAATTTTCAGTTGAAAATCGAGTTATGAATGTAGCAGTCGTGCATTAGAGGAGTTGAAGACCATCTTGTTCAGGTTGATGCTTTCAGATCAACCAGTGTCTATCGATATAAATCATGGTAAGTTTAGCGGTGAAGTGTCGCTACGGTGAGAGCGATAACATTCTCAAAAACAGATACAGTGATCACTCCTGAACCTACGATTTACTCCTTAGTAACGAAAGCTATCTAAAAATAACGACCGTCCTTGGTCGAATAATATCCTTAAAGCGTCTTAGTCACACAGTTTCTACTTGGCGACTGGCTTCAATAGTAGCGGCAGTATCGCCTTGTGTGCCGTTAAAGAATAGGTTGAGTAGCACTGCGCTAAATGAAGTTAACAGGATGCCTGATTCAATTAGTGGGTGAATGCTATGCGGTAGCCATTGCTTAAAATTAGGAGCAACTAGCGGGATCATGCCAATTCCAATCGAGATGGCAACGACTAAAGCATTGTAGCGATTGGTTTTAAAATCCACGCTGGAGAGGATACGAATCCCAGTCGCTGCCACCATGCCAAACATGACTAAACCAGCACCGCCTAACACCATCGTGGGCAAGGATTCGACTAAAGCGGCCATTTTGGGTAATAACCCAAGCACAATCAGAATCAAACCGCCTGCTACGCAAACATAACGGCTCCGCACTCCGGTCACAGCTACCAACCCGACATTTTGTGAGAAGCTGGTATAGGGGAAGGTATTAAAAATCCCACCTAATAAAGTACCTACCCCATCAGTCCTTAAACCCCGTGAAAGCGCTGCGCGATCAATGTGTTTGTCGGTCATTTCCCCTAGGGCGAGGAACATGCCCGTTGATTCAATCATCACCACAATCATCACTAAAGTCATGGTGAGGATCAGCAAGGGGTCAAAGATTGGCAGGCCAAACTGAAATGGGGTCACCAAGGCGAACCACGGTGCATTGGCGACTTTGTCAAAATGCATAATTCCTAATCCAGCAGTGACTACTCCACCGATCACAATGCCTAATAGCACGGCGATATTGGCGAAAAAACCTTTAGCGAATTTCGCAATGCACAGAATGCTTACCAGTACGAGCGCCGCAATGCCCATATTCAATAAAGGCGCATAAAGTGGGTTAGGGACGGAAGGGGCGAGTGCTAAGCCAGCGGGAATGCTAGCTCCAGCCGTTTTAGTTGTTTCTAGCCAAGCACTATATTCAGGATTGATGACCAGTGGGGCAGTCGGCCCAACCGGATTGCCGAAGATCCAGTTAATGCCAATCCGCATTAAACTGATGCCAATCAAAGTAATAATCGTGCCAGTCACCACAGGAGGGAAAAAGCGCAGCATGCGGCTGACTAGCGGTGCGATAATAATTGAAATAATTCCTGCACCTATCACTGCACCAAAAATATGCTGAGCGCCTTCGATGCCAGGAGTCGCTTTCGCCATTGCCAACATTGGCGCTACCGAAGCAAAAGTAACGCCCATCATCACCGGCAGCCGAATCCCTAGCCATTGAGTCGCACCCAAGGATTGGATCAAGGTGACTAGACCACAGACAAATAAATCAGCAGAAATCAGTAACGCGATTTGCTCAGGCGAAAGCTGCAGGGCTTTACCAATAATTAACGGCACGGCAATTGCACCCGCATACATGACTAAGACATGCTGCAAACCTAAGGTTGCAAGTCGGCTAAAGGGAAGAACTTCGTCAACAGGATGAATCGAGTCGGACATGATGACACCTTTGGTCGTAAGCAAGTAGAAATTGCAATGCAAGCGCCGTGCCCGAAGCAGTTAAGCCTTGTTGTAACAGGTTTTTTAGCGAGCTGAAGGGTGATTTGTAATTTTTGTATACAATTTTTAAAACGATTGAGTACAAAAATAGGGCATGTTAGATTGAAATGACTTCGCCAGCACGAGGATAATGATGGAAACAATCTTAATTGAATGGGCCAGTCTGGCAGTCCGTTGGATACATATCATTACCGCCTTTGCATGGATTGGCGCTTCCTTTTATTTCAACTGGCTACTCAATCACCTACTCAAATCGGATGACCCCAAAGTAATGGGGCAACTCTGGGCTTTGCATGCGGGTGGTTTTTTTAATATCGAAAAGCGCAATATCGAACCCGGCCATTTACCTTCACCCCTGCACTGGTTTAAGTGGGAATCGTATTGGACCTGGATCAGTGGCTTCACACTCTTAGTCATTACCTATTATTTAAGCGCGGATGCTTATTTGATTGATCCGAGTGTGCTGGCTTTGGAGCCTTGGCAGGCGATTTTGATTAGCCTAGGGTTTTTGGTCGGTAGCTGGTTGATGTATCACAGCTTATGGAAGAGTGAATTTGCGCATCAAAAAACTAATTTAGCTACGCTGCTGACAGCGGCTTTTATTGTTGTGCTGGCAATAGTACTCACGCATGTTTTCAGTGGGCGCGGAGCTTTCTTGCAGCTAGGTGCGATGCTTGCGACTTGGATGACAGCGAATGTATTTTTCGTGATCATGCCGGGCCAACGCAAATTAGTAAAAGCCACCCTAGAAGGTCAGCCGCAAGACAAGCGCTTGAGTGAAGAGGCCGGTTGGCGTTCGCTGCATAATAATTATCTCACTTTGCCAGTGATGTTTTGCATGATCAGCAATCACTATCCAGCGAGCTTTGGTAGCGCGTGGAATTGGGCAGTGCTGATGGGCTTGTTTGTAGTGGGGGTGTTAGTTCGCCATTATTTTAATGCGCGCACCAAAATCGGCAATTGGAAACCGCTATGGCTATTAATCGTGGCTTTCGTGATTTTTGTAGGCACGGCTATTTTTTCTAGCTACCCGCAAATTAAATTAAGTTTGGAAAAGTCTTCTGCGATTAGTTACAGCCAAGTTCAACCAATTTTTGCAGAGCGTTGTGTGGCTTGTCATGCTGCCAAGACCACACATCCAGCTTTTCCCATTGCACAAAAAGGCGTGCTGTTAGAAACCGAAGAGCAGGTGCGCAAACAAGCGGCTTTGATTGGGCTACAAGTTTCCTCCAAGGCGATGCCTTTAGGGAATCTGACGCAGATGACTGATGAAGAGCGTACCTTGGTGGTGAAATGGGCACAACAGGTACAACAGCCATGAACACCTTAGATAGCTTCCCTGAGCGTGCTCGTGATGAACTAATTTATGAGCGCGTCTTCGATGCTATTCTTGAACAGCGGTTAGCGCCGGGTACACGTTTGTCTGAAGATAAATTAGGCCAAGTGTTTGGGGTGAGCCGCACGATTATTCGTCAAGTTTTGCAGCGTTTAGAACATGAAGGTGTGGTAGAGATTCATCGGAATCGGGGTGCAAGTGTGGCTAGGACGAGTGCCGACCAAACCCGCCAAGCCTTTGCGGCGCGCCAAGTGGTTGAACGTGCTATTGTTCTGAGTGCGTGTGAGCATCTTCAGCCAGAAGCTGTGCAAGTGCTGCATGCCATTATTCAAGCGGAGCAAGCAGCGCTTCAAGCGAATGATCGTGGGCGTGCTTTGCGCCTGTCCGGTGAATTGCATTTAAAGCTGGCTGAGCTTTGTGGCAATGAGTTTCTCGCCCATTTCGCCCGCACGATGGTGTCGCGCTGTTCGCTGATTATTGCCCAATACGAAGCGCATGCCCATGAGCTGTGTTCGATAGAGGAACATACTGAAATTATCCATGCCATTGCTGACAAAAATTCTGAATTAGCAGTGCGCTTGATGGTTGAGCATATTCAACATATTGAAGCTAAGTTAGTGCTGAGTGAAGCGCCAGCGAATCAGGACTTAGCCGCTATTTTTGCAGAGGAGTTAAAAATAACATGACTGCAAACACGAATTATCCCCGCGATTTAATCGGTTATGCCGATCAAATACCACAGGCGAATTGGCCAGGTAGCGCACGGATTGCTGTGCAGTTTGTGCTGAATTATGAAGAGGGCGGCGAGAACTGTGTATTGCATGGCGATCCTGCTTCGGAAACTTTTCTCTCCGAGATTATTGGCGCGCGTGCTTATGAAGGCGTGCGTCATCCGAGTATGGAGTCAATCTACGAATACGGCAGCCGTGCTGGGTTTTGGCGGATTTATAAATTGTTTCATGAGCGGCAAATTCCGCTCACCATCTTTGGGGTTGCAATGGCCTTGGAACGTAATCCACAAGCGGTCGAGGCGATGCTCAAAGCCGATTTTGAGATTTGCAGCCATGGCTGGCGTTGGATTGATTATCAGTTCATGGACAAAGACTTAGAGCGCGAGCACATGCAGCGTGCAATTGATATTATCGAGCGCTTGACCGGCGAGAAACCAAAGGGCTGGTATACCGGACGCAATAGCCCGAATACCCGTGATTTGCTGATTGAGCAAGGCGGTTTTGTTTACGACGCCGATGATTACAGCGATGATCTGCCATTTTGGGTAAAGGTGCAGGGGCAGGCTCATTTGATTGTGCCTTATACCTTAGATACCAATGACATGCGCTTTGCTAGCCCACAAGGTTTCAATAGCGGCGAGCAGTATTTTCAATACCTGAAAGATGCTTTTGATGTGCTGTATGCAGAAGGCGCAACGACACCTAAAATGCTGTCAATTGGCCTGCATTGCCGGATTGTTGGGCGTCCGGCACGTTTTTCAGCCTTGCAGCGTTTTGTGGCTTATGTTCAGCAGCATCAGGATGTTTGGTTATGTCGGCGGATTGATATTGCCGAACATTGGCGACAAGAACATCCCGCTGCGAGTAGCACCCAATGAAAACTAGCATCCCTGCATTAAATGCTTTAAGCCAAGCCGAGTTTGTGAGCTTGCTGGGTGGTATTTATGAGCATTCGCCTTGGATGGCAGAACGTACCTGGCTAGCTCGCCCATTTACTGATCAGGCTGCTCTATTAATTGCTTTTCGGCAAACTTTAGCCGCTGCTAGCCAGACAGAGCAATTAGCTTTGATCCGTGCCCATCCTGATTTGGCGGGCAAGGCGGCTTTGCGTGGTGAGCTTACGTTTGAATCCAGCCAAGAGCAGGCCAGTGCAGGTTTAGATCAATGTACTGCTAAAGAGTTAGCACGCTTTACGGCTTTAAATACTACGTATAAAGATAAATTTGCTTTTCCTTTTATTATGGCGGTGAAAGGGGCAACACGAGCACAGATTTTAGAGGGGTTTGAGCGGCGTATTCAGCATAGCCCTGCGGAAGAGTTTGCGAATGCTTTAGAGCAAATTAATCGCATAGCGAGCTTTAGATTGAGTGATTTAGTGGAGTAATTTTACAGATTTCGCTATGGTTTTGGCTAAAAAAGGCGCATTTAATGTACAGGTATTGTACAGATAGTGTAGTAATAGTGTTTACTAAGCTAAGGTAGATATCATTTTATTTAAGTGACGTATACCTCAAATTTTTAGTCAATAATTTATTGGCTGTTTCAAATAAAATAACTAAGTATTTTTATATTGCTATCAAGGGCTGAAGTGCTAATAGTGTAGAGTCAAAATATAGTTAGTTATTTTGGCCTTTGCTTAGTAAAGTTAAAGTAGGTATTAAAAATTGTCTGATTTGTTAACTCAGTTACAGTCATTATATATTGATTTGGCTCAGCCGCGCTTAGGAGCAGCAGTTATTTCTGCAACTGATGAATTCTTTGCGCCTTTATATCGAATGCTCAATCCAGAGCCAGCCTTATTTATTCCTGGTAAATACGATGACAATGGCAAATGGATGGACGGCTGGGAAACGCGTCGAAAACGCGGGGATGGCTATGACCACGCTGTTATTAAAATTTGCCCAGGCATGATTCATGGGGTGAATATTGATACTTCGCATTTCACTGGTAATTATGCGCCCTCAGCTAGCATTGAGGCTTGTTATAGCTCTGATTTGCCCAATGCAACCACACGTTGGACACAAATATTGAGTGCAAGCCCTTTGCAGGGAAATAACCATAATGTGTTTGCGATTGATTCACACGAAACTTGGAATTATCTACGCCTAAATATTTATCCTGATGGTGGAGTAGCACGCCTGCGTGTTTATGGGCAAGTGCGTAGCGATTTATCGGCTTTAACTGAAGGTCAAGAGTTGGATTTAGCGGCCATGCTTAATGGTGGGCGCGCCTTATGTGCGAGTGATATGCATTTTGGGCATATTAGCAATTTAATTGCACCGGGTCGGGGCGCTAATATGGGTGATGGCTGGGAAACACGGCGGCGGCGCGAACCCGGTTTTGATTGGGCGATTATTCGGTTAGCAGGGGTGGGTGAAATTTCGCGGCTGGTGCTGGATACGGCGCATTTTAAAGGTAATTATCCGTATGAATGCTCAGTGTATGGCACTTTGTATACGGGTGGTAATGAGCAGAGTATTGCAGCTCAAAGCTTGTATTGGCAGGAATTATTACCTCCACAGAGAATGGCTGCTGATAAAGAGTTTACCTTTGTCGAGCAATTAAAAAAGATTGGCTTAGTCTCGCATTTACGTTTGAATATGTATCCTGATGGTGGAGTCAGCCGGATTCGCGCCTTTGGGCAATTGCGGATGCAATAACATGGCGTTTATCTTGAAGCCAGAGCCATTAACTGCAGCAGCGTTTGCTCCTTTCGGGGATGTGATTGAAACGGATGGGAACGAGTTTTATCTGATCAATTACGGCAAAACGCAGCGCTATAGTGATGTAGCCAATTTTGATGCTTTAGAGAATGGCGGCAAACCCACTGTCAGTATTTTTCGTTCGCAGCCCGCTCAGTTTCCTTTACGCATTGAAGTGATGGAGCGTCATCCACAAGCGAGCCAAGCTTTTATTTCACTTGAGCGTAAAGCCTTTTTGACGGTTGTGGCCCCGATTGGGGAGCAGCCGGTAGTAGAGCAGATTCGTTTGTTTCTAGTAGGCCCCAACCAAGGGATCAATTATCGGCGCGGCGTTTGGCATCATTATCTGTTTAGCCCTGAAGGCGTGCGCGATTTTATTTGCCTAGACCGCACAGGTGGCACAGGCAGTAATTGTGACGAGCATCGTTTTACACAGGAAATTCTAGTTGAAGGCTGCTAATCTCTGCTTTCTAAAGCTAACGGAGCAACACAATGATCGTGTTAACGAACAAAGATACGGGCGTCGAGATCGGTACTATTACTGAGGCTCAACTCCAATTTCTAGTCGATCAACTGGAAGAGGAAAGTGATACAGACACCGATTATTGGTTGAATCGCGCTGAACTGGAAATTCTCCAAGAAAAAGGTGCTGATCCACAGCTTATCGCTTTATTAGAAAAAGGCATGAGTTCAGCTGAAGATATAGAAGTTAGCTGGGCTAGAAAATAAGTTTTTTAGTGAAAAGCTAACTCCATTGATTGGCAGCTAGCTTTTTAAAGCTTAGTTTCTACTGTTATAGAAGCAAACATTAGCTGGAAATTATTTATGAACAGTTTATCTAAGCTTATTCAAAAGTTAAATTTCAATTTTTTCACAAAAAAAACTACAGCCATTATTTATTATGTTTATATCAACCCAGCTAAAAATTGGCAACGTTTAATTTCGGATCAGCTGGAGGATGTAAAAAATACCGGCGTTTTTGCTGCTGCTGATTTGTATATAGTTGTTTCAAATCCATTTAAAGCCACAGATGTTGATCTTTTTTTCGAAAAGATAGATGTGTCTTATAAAGAAATTGAGTTTCATCGAGAAAATAAGTTTGAGTATTGGGGTATGTTTTTCATTTGGAAACTTGTCCATTCAAGTAGCCAATATCAGTATATAGTCTACTTTCATACTAAAGGTATGACACATACCGAAAGTTCAAGAGTCAAAACTGAGAAGCTACTGACGGGTTCTCTTTTTAAAGACTGGAAGTTATTTATTAGTTTATTTAAAAAAAATAATAAAATTAATAAAATAGGCCTATTTCCGGCTTGGAAAGTAAATGATCAAGGTGAAATAGTAAGGGGAGGTTGGATTTGGTATAACTTTTGGTGGGCTAGAGCCGATTATATCAAGGCTCTAGAGCAGCCGAAAATTGATCCTAAGCATCGTTTTTACTATGAAGAATGGCTTTCCTATCCTGTCCCAGATACTAAAAATAAACTATATGATAGTTATTCTATTTATAGCAAAACTGTGTCTTCTTATACGAATAAAGAAGTCTTGGAAATTACAGAAAAGTTAATTAAAACCTACTAAAGCACTTTAGTTTCCGTCCAAGAAATTCTTCAATATAGCATGTCCATGCTCGGTCAAAATCGATTCAGGGTGAAATTGCACGCCTTCTACCGGTAAAGTCTTATGGCGCACTCCCATAATCTCATCCATTTGGCCGTCTTCTGTTTCTGTCCAAGCAGTAATTTCTAAACAATCTGGTAGGCTTGCTTGCTCAATCACTAGCGAGTGGTAACGAGTTGCTTCGAATGGGCTAGGTAAATCACTAAATACGCCAACGCCTTTATGGTGAATTTTAGAGGTCTTACCATGCATGATGGCTTTAGCACGCACGATTTTGCCACCAAACGCTTGGCCGATGGATTGATGGCCTAAACATACGCCGAGAATCGGCCATTTGCCCGCATAGCGTTCTAAAGTAGGGACTGAAATACCTGCTTCAGTAGGAGTACAAGGACCAGGGGAAAGGACAATTTTTTCTGGGGCAATCGCCTCAATAGCCTCTACCGGAATCTCATCATTGCGCACAACTTGAACATCTGTGCCTAATTCACCTAGGTACTGAACTAGGTTATAGGTGAACGAGTCATAATTGTCGACCATCAGTATCTTTTGCATAGCGATCTTCAGCTAAAATCTCCAAAGCTAAAGAGTACCTTAATCTATACAGAATCGCACTTTTATCTAAGTTTTATGCAGCTGCTAATTTGCGAGTAGCAGCACATTAAAAACGCCCGAATCTTGCACAGCAATGAGGTTTGTATGCAGCTTAATTTAAGCATTTCACGGAAATTATTAGCTTTGAGTATCGCCTTAGGACTCGCCAGCTCAGGGGTGGTACAAGCTGCTAGCGAGCCTTTGTCGGCGAGTACACTCAGGGCAGCACCGAGTAGTTTTCTTAAAGTGAAAGGGAGCAAGATCCAAGACGGACAAGGTAACTCAGTGTTGCTACGAGGCGTGAACATCCACACTTATTATTACCAATACCAGTGGGATAAAACGGCTCCGCTCAAAAACGCCACTGAAGCTGATATTCAATACCTTAAATCATTGGGAGTGAATAGCATCCGTTTAGGTTTACATTGGAAATATTTTCAAACTAATTTGGGCTATCAGTTAATTGATAATTATGTGAAATGGTGTGAAAACGCAGGTATTTATTTAATTCTTGATATGCATGTTGTGCCTTCTGAGACCGCAGTTGGCCAAGGTAAAATCTGGGGTAACCAGCTAGCTCAGCAACAGCTCATTAGTTTATGGAAAAGTATCGCCAGTCGCTATGCCGATAAAAAAATCATTGCAGGTTTTGACTTATTTAATGAGCCTGCTCCAGCAAATAATCAACAATGGTGGAGTCTAGTCACTGCAGCTACTAAAGCTATTCGAAGTGTCGATAAAAATCATATGCTTTTTGTTGAACCTGTCTCAACTAGTCAAGCTAGTTTTCAATTAGTGAATGATACTAATGTAGTGTATTCATTTCACGATTATAAGCCTTATATAGTAAGCCATGCTGGCTATGCTGGAGCCAGCGATTCACCTGTACCTACTAACTATAATTATCCGGGCTTGGTTTTAAAAGATGTGTATACCCTTAACTGGGCTAAAGGCTTTAATGTTATTAAGTCTCTGACAGAGTGGACTCAATTAGAAAGCCATGAAATTATAGTGCCTGTTAATGTGCAGTTTGCTACCTTGAGAATTACCGCCGTGGGTCGCATTGGCAATATGTGGATTGATGATCTTAATCTGACCCAAAATGGTAGTGCGGTTAATTTGCTGAATGGAAATATCGAACAAGCCTCCATGACCAATAAACAATTACCTGCTAATTGGCGCTTTAGTGGAACAGGTGATTTCGTAGGGAGTTGGGATAATACAATTAATCACTCAAGCTCAACAGCTAATGATAAATCTAGCTTGAAAATTACGGGTAGTAGTGGGGGCGGTACTTGGAGTCAGGTTAATCAATTTTATACAGCACCTTTAATTAAAGTTAAAGCAGGCGATAAAATCAATTTTCAGGCTTGGGCTTATGCACCCGAACTTAAGCATGCTGAGTTTGGTATTCATTTAGAGTACTTAAATGGTAATTATGAGTTTTATAATAAAGCCCATTTGACTAATGATATTCAACCTTATGTGAATTGGGCGAAAAATAATAATGTACCTTTGTACGTAGGTGAATTTGGTGCCTTGTCTTCAGCTCAAGGTAATTCACGGTATAATTTGGTACGTGACCAAATGGCAGTGATGAATGAGGCAGGTTTACATTGGTCTCTGTGGAATTATAGAGACCTTGGCAAGCCTTATTTCGGCCTCTATTTAGATAAAAAACTCGACACGCGCTTGGCAGCTGAACTTAAGAAAGGCTTACAATAAGCCTTATTTATGCTTACCGTTTAAGCCAGATAAAGCAGCACTGGCAGCGCGAAATACGGCTCTGCCTTTATTCATGGTTTCATCCCACTCCATTTGTGGGATGGAATCATAAACAACCCCCGCACCCGCTTGGATATGCAAGGTATCGTCTTTCAAAATGGCAGTACGAATCGCAATCGCAGTATCCATATTGCCACTCCATGATAAATAGCCGACTGCACCAGAATAAATGCCGCGTTTGACTGGCTCTAATTCGTCGATAATTTCCATTGCCCGAATTTTCGGTGCACCACTGACAGTACCTGCTGGGAAGGTAGCACGTAGCACATCCATCGCAGTCAAATTCGGTGCCAATGTACCCGTAACATTGGAGACAATATGCATCACATGCGAGTAGCGCTCGACAATCATTTTTTCAGTCAATTTCACCGAACCAATTTCACTCACCCGACCCGCATCATTGCGGCCTAAATCAATCAGCATTAAATGTTCGGCTAACTCTTTTGGATCGCTGAGCAGCTCTTGTTCTAATTCTTGGTCACGCTGCTCAGTATCACCCCGACGGCGCGTGCCTGCAATCGGGCGCACTGTGACCGTATTATCTTCTAAGCGCACCAGAATTTCAGGCGAGGAGCCAACAATATGGAAATCGCCTAAATTCAAGAAATACATATACGGCGAAGGATTCAAGCGGCGCAATGCTCGATATAAATCCAAAGGTGGGGCTGCAAACGGAATACTCATGCGTTGCGAGAGCACGACTTGCATAATATCGCCTGCTTTGATGTATTCCTTAGCAGTGAGCACTGCCTCTTTAAAGCCTTGCTCAGTGAAACCAGAAATGAAATCACTTTCTTCGACTTGGCGCGAAACGGGAGCAGGGCGATATAAACGGCGAGCTTCTTGAAGCTGGTGTTCTAAAGCATCCAGTTTCTGTTGGGCTTGCGCAAAGCCATCGGCTTCAGCATGCACTATTAAATGCAATTCACCGCGCAGGCTATCAAACACGACGACTTCATCTGAGACCATTAATAGAATATCGGGCGTACCAATCGGATCAGGCTTATCTTTGCCGTTGGCGAGCTTTTTCTCGATATAGCGAATGGTTTCATAGCCAAAATAGCCGACTAAACCACCGGTGAAGCGTGGTAATTGTTCTAAATCAGGGACTTTGAATTGCGCTTGAAATTCACTAATCCAAGCCAAGGGATCTGCTACTTCAAAGGTTTCATTAGCTTGATGTGCCCGATGAACCTCCACCCGCAAACCATAGACTTTGATAATGGTTTTGGCGGGCAGACCCAGCATCGAATAGCGACCCCATTTTTCGCCACCTTGGACGGATTCAAATAGGTAGGAATAGGGCGCATCCGCGAGTTTCAGATAAGCACTCAAGGGCGTATCAAGATCGGCGAGAATAGTCCGACTGACCGGAACACGATTAAAACCTTGGGTAAAATAGCTAGCAAATGTGTCTTGATTCATGACAAGTTCCAAACAAAAGGATTAAGAAAATGGCTGAGTTTAAAGAAAACTCAAGTACGCCATCGCCACAGTTTGTTTGGAAACATAATCATTATGCACACTGAATAAGGGTAGTTAATTCTTGGAAGGAGTCTATCACTGCATCCGGCTGATAGTCACGTATATCTTCGCCATGATTATAGCCATAACTGACTGCAATCATTTTAAAACCCGCTGCACGCGCTGCTTTCACATCTGATTTGGAGTCACCAATCATCAAGGAATCAGTAGCTAGCACACCCAGTTGTTCAGCAGCATATAAGAGTGGTAGTGGATGCGGCTTTTTTTCAGGCAAAGTATCGCCACTGATGATCAAAGCAAAGCGTTCAAACAGACCCAAGTCACGTAGTAGTTTGTGGGTAAATTGCTCGGCTTTGTTAGTCACGCAAGCGATTTTGAAGTTGCTACAGCTTTGCAAGAAATCCAAGCCTGCTAACACACCCGGATAAACTCGGCTGCGTTGTGAGGTATTGTCAGCATAAATCCGCATGAATACCGCTAAAGTTTTTTCAAGTTCAAGCGGGTCAGCAGGCGTATGCAAATCATTAGTAAGCGCGCGCTCCACTAAGGTTTTCACCCCATTGCCAACCCAAGTGCGCACGGCTGCTTCACCTCTAGTTGGCAAACCTAGTTCCAGCATGGTTTTATCAACCGAATAAGCTAAGTCAGGAACGCTATCGACTAACGTTCCATCTAAATCAATCAACACCAGTTTCGGATTACAGAGTGCCATTTACACTTTCGCTTCAGCTAATTGGGCGCGGAATTGAGCGAGAATGCTGTTGTAGCGCTGCGGATCATTCATATTTGCTGCACCAAATACAGCAGAACCTGCTACGAAAGTATCTGCGCCGGCTTCTTTGATTTCGCGGATATTGCTAGGCTTCACGCCACCATCAATTTCTAAACGAATCTCTAAACCGGAAGCATCAATCAATTTGCGCGCTTCACGCAGTTTAGTTAAAGCAGAAGGAATAAAGCTTTGCCCACCAAAGCCTGGATTGACTGACATAATCAGGATCATATCAATCTTATCCAGCACATATTCGAGCACGCTTAAAGGGGTAGCAGGGTTAAATACTAAACCTGCTTTGCAACCTTCGCCGCGAATCAATTGCAGAGTACGGTCAACATGCTCAGAGGCTTCGGGGTGGAAGGTGATATAAGTCGCGCCCGCTTTAGCAAAATCAGGAATGATGCGATCCACAGGTTTGACCATTAAATGCACGTCAATCGGTGCAGTGACGCCATGTTTGCGTAAAGCTTCACAGACTAACGGGCCAATTGTGAGATTCGGCACATAATGATTATCCATCACATCGAAATGAACAATGTCCGCGCCTGAGGCTAAAACATGATCCACTTCTTCGCCTAAGCGCGCAAAATCAGCAGAAAGAATCGACGGTGCAATAAAATCTGATTGTCTAGACATGAAGGTCTTCCTCAAGGCAAGGCTGAAATGTCCACACTCTAACCTATGACTATGGAAATGTGCAGCCTTACTCTTGAGGTAGATGGCTTACAGAGTGGAGTACATAAAACCGAGCGTATAATTATCCGCATCGGTCTCATAGTCTGAGCCAGAGCCAGTGTTAAAAATATGCTCCCACTCACCGCGTAAGTGTAGATTTGGATTGAGCTGATATTGAGCACCCACACCCATTAAAGGTGAGATACCTTTGTCAGTCCCTTGTTCTTTTCTAGTACCTAAGGATGCTTGGGTATCGCGCTCCCAAAACATAGCGCCGCCCTTGCCTAGCAGCTCTAAATTAGGGACAACATTAATCGGTAAATAAGCCACACCACTGAGTTGATAGCCTGCAACCTCGTTTTTGGCATTCATGCTTTGACCGTTGATAGTGCCTTTTTTCTCGGATTCACCTAGTTTGGCATAAGCCAGCTCAGCACCGAACATCGGATTGAGCCGAGCGCCACCAAACACTTTCCAACTCATAGCGCCATCTTCACAACTGCCTTCAAAGAACGGCATCGTACAAGCATCGCTTTGGCTCGCGTAACCAGCGCTCGCACCGGCATACATTTTTAAGCCATTACTAAAGCTCATATTCGATTCGATGGGTGCGGTATTAAAACCAAATAGCCCATTAGCCTGTACCGTTTCAGCTAAGCCCATCAAACCAGCCAGCATGCCTACTAGAACGATTTTTTTCATAACAAACCCCTGTTATTTTTCTTCTTTTAAGAGAGCGAGTTAAGTTTTAGAAAGTCGAGAAGGTGACACCGACACTGAGCAAATCAACCCCAGTTTCAAATTCGGTATCTTCAGCGCCTGCCCCAAATGCATGTTCCCATTCACCACGCACATGCATATTGGGGCTAACACGATATTGCGCACCCACACCAATTAACGGGCTGATGCCGCTATCTGTAGCAGTGGTTTTTTCATTAATGTCTTTGACTTCTTTGCTGCTGTCTTGTGACCAGCGTGCGACACCGGCTTTACCAATCAGCTCCATATGCGGTGCTACGGGTAAATAACCGACACCGGCTGCATAAACAGCACTCATATCACTGGTTATATCCGCAGGTAAGCGCCCATCCGGCGTATTTTTAGACTGGCTTTCGGCTTCGCCTAGGCTCATATAACCTAGTTCAGCACCCAGCATGCGATTGAATTTCATACCGGCATAGAGTTTACCGCCCGCAGTCATGCCATCATCGAAACCACCTTGGTTGCTTAAGCCTAAATTGGCACCACCATAAATATGCGCTTGTGGCGAAACACCCCAGTTTTGCTTTTGATAATTGCCGCCTGCCTCGACGGAAGAAGATACAACCAAGCCTAAGCTCAATAGCATAGAAGCAGCGATTGCTGATTTTGTAAACATAATCAAACCCCTGTGTATTTATTTTTATAATTTTTTATTAATGATTTATAACGAAGAGAAAGTCACGCCCACGGACAATAAGTCTAGCGGCTGTTTAACAGCGTTATCTTGTGACATTTGATAACGCTCCCACTCAGCACGCACGCCCATATTATTGCCAAGGTTATAATTGGCACCTGCGCCGAACAGAATATCGCTACCTTCAGCAGCTACCTTACCGGAAGCTTTTTTCTGCTCATTCTTCCACCACCACATGCCCGCTTTACCAAACAGTTCAATTTGATCATTGACTGAATAAGTAACAACGCCTGCTGTGGTATAACCCTTAGTGCTTGAAGTAAGTTCCGTTGTGCCATCTAAGCCTTGTTGATCGCCAAACTGTACATAGCCGCCTTCCACGAAGACTTTTTCAGTCATCCGCACGCCGGAATAGGCTTTCCAAGTATTGTTAGTTTCGCCACAGTTATTGAGGTCAGTACAGAACTCAGAGGAGGCCGTACCTAGGCTAGCTCCAAGGTAATTAGGTGAAGGTGTAGTGGGAAGATCGTCGTCCGCTTGAACCGATTGAAAACAGCATAGACACCCAGCAAACACCAAAACTCGCCACGAAAGTGAGTGGTTCATGTTGCCCCTTAATTTTTATTATTTTTTTATTTGGGTTCTTGTAGCTGGAGTTTAAGCTAAGGCAGGCAAAGGGTGAATAATTTCAGATAAGCGCACTGATGAGCGCTCACCTGCCTAAAGATTTTAGAGCAGGTGTTTGATTTTAAATGGAATTATTTGCCTGCTTTCAGCTTGGCAGCACGCTCGGGGAAGTTGGCTTCCAACACGCGCATACTATCGGCAGCCAAATCAGCCTTACCCAATTGCTGAGCAGAGCGCACTTTAATTTCCAAGGCATCAATAATCACAGGTGAGCCTTGATAATGCTTGATTGCATATTCAGCACGATTGAAAGCCGCCAGCCAAGCGCCCCGTTGAACGTAGTATTTAGCCACATTCACTTCCGATTCGGCCAAGGTATTGCGCAGATATTGCACCCGTAATTGTGCATCTTTAGCATAAGGGCTATCAGGATAACGGTTAATAACCCTAGAAAAATCATGGAAGGCTTCTTTTTGGCGCACAATATCCAGGTCAGCAATTGAGCGTGGAAAGACCCGATCCACTAAGCTGCTACCCCGATTGAAGTTGACCAAGCCACGTAAGTACAGCGCATAGGCCATATCTTTACTGCCGGGATTCATCCGAATAAAACGATCTACCATATCTAAAGCAGTATCAGGCTCGTCGTATTTGTAATAAGCGTAAGCAGATTCAAGTTGAGCTTGTTGTGCGTGCAAACCTAAGGGATAACGTGCTTCTAGGGATTCGTAAAGGCGAATAGCCCGTTGATAATCGCTAGATTTGACGGCTGTTTGTGCCTGTTGATAGATAGCCTCAGCGGATAAGCCTTCAGTTTCATCTTTCTTCGCGGAATTGCTAGAGAACATAGAGCAAGCACTTAAACTAGCGGCGAGCATCAGGCTTAAGAAAAGACGAGTAGCTTGCGCTAGGGATGTTCTGCTTATCGACATTTGTTTTATAACACGTATGATGGAATAAAGTTGCAAGTATACCGCATTCATTGGTTTTAACATGCCCCAAGATCAGCAAATAATTAGCATTGTCCCGCCGGAAATGGCACAACAACGTTTAGACCAAGTTGTAGCCAGCCTATGCCCACAATACTCCCGGAGCCAACTGCAAAAGTGGATAAAATCCGGGCAAGTATTGGTCGATAATAAGCCGCTCAAACCCAAGGAACGCTTAACCGGCGGCGAGCAGATTATTATCCATGCCACACAAGAAGTGCAAACGCGCTCAGAAGCCGAGGCGATGTCGCTTAATATTGTCTATGAAGATGACGCTATTTTAGTACTGAATAAACCAGCTGATTTAGTGGTTCACCCCGGTGCGGGGAATTGGTCAGGAACTTTGGTCAATGGTTTATTGCATTACGATCCACAATTAGAATACTTGCCGCGTGCTGGTATTGTGCATCGCCTCGATAAAGACACGACGGGTCTAATGGTGGTCGCTAAGACTTTAGCAGCGCATAACTCTTTAGTTGAGCAGCTGCAAGAGCGCGATGTTAGCCGGGAGTATTTAGCACTCGTCCAGCGTCCAGTGATTGCAGGCGGTACGATTGAAGGCAATATCGGTCGCCATCATATTGATCGCTTAAAAATGGCCGTCATTGAGGGTGGCAAGGAAGCAATTACCCATTACCGGGTTGAAGAGCGTTTCCGTCACCATACTTTGCTGCGGGTAGCTCTAGAAACAGGGCGTACTCATCAAATTCGGGTGCATTTAACTGCGAACAATATGCCGATTGTAGGTGATCAACTCTATGGTGGGCGTCCGCGTGTACCAGCTGGTATTAGTGGTGAGTTGCGTGAGGCTTTACAAACCTTCCCACGCCAAGCTTTACATGCGACACGCTTAGGCTTAGTACATCCAATGACTGAAGAGGAATTGGAGTGGGAAGCCCCTGTGCCTGCAGATATGGAATCGCTTTTAGCGCTATTACGTACCGAGGAGCCAGCATGAATAATTGGCTGAAACCTGCTTGGCCAGCGCCAAGCAATGTACAAGCAACTTTTACAACTCGAACTGGTGGCGTCAGTCGACCTCCTTTTGACTCCTTGAATCTCGGCGATCATGTCGGTGATGATCCTGTTGCAGTAGCACGCAATCGCCAATTAGTCGCTGAAGTTTTAAATTTACCAGCTACGCCTTTTTGGTTACAGCAAGTGCATGGCACTAAAGTAGCTAGGCAGAATGTCGACAATCTGGGTTGTCCAGCGGATGCATCCGTTTCGTTCAAAACTAACGAAGTCTGTGTGGTCATGACTGCCGATTGCTTGCCCGTTTTATTCTCTGATCGGGCAGGCACACGAGTCGCAGCAGCGCATGCAGGTTGGCGCGGTTTATGTGATGGCGTCTTAGAGGAAACAGTGCGTGCTTTAGACTACGATCCCGCAGAAATCCTCGCTTGGATGGGGCCTGCGATTGGCCCACAAGCCTTTGAAGTGGGTGACGAAGTACGGGCTGCTTTTATGCTGCATGACCAAGCTGCCAGTGAAGCTTTCCAGCCAACAGTCGCAGGTAAATGGTTAGCTGATATTTATCAGTTAGGCCGCCAGCGCTTAGCCAGTGTGGGCGTGACTGCTGTATTCGGTGGCGATTTCTGTACCTACACCCAACAAGATCTATTTTACTCATTCCGGCGTGATGCTCAAACAGGCCGCATGGCAAGCCTCATTTGGCTCAGCTAGCTAGAGCTTTTCTTAGCAAAACTTGTTGATTAAGGGATGGAATTGCTGTCCCTTTGGGATATACTTGCCCCCCTGAATCATTAAGATTGTCGACATTAGGCTTAAATACAAGCAAAACTAGCAGCATCTACTAGGAGCACGAAGGAGTACGGATGATGAGCCAACCAGGTAAAGCCATGCTCGATGAATCTTTTCTAGATGGCGAACAAGCCATTCTCTTAGAACAGATTTATCAGCAATATCAAGAATCCCCAGAAAGCCTCTCTGCTGAATGGCGGGACTACTTTAAAACCATCGATCTCTTAGAACAAGGTGCAGGCTTAAACGGCAGTAGCAATAAAGCTAATGGCGCTGCAGGCGCGGCTATGTCTGGCAGTGATACTTACCAGCCACAAAGCGTCTTAGAGCGTCGTAGTTTCCAAGTACGTGTTTCACGTTTAATCAATTCCTATCGCTATGTCGGTCATTTGGCTGCGGATACCAATCCTTTAGGCGATTATGGTACGCGGATGAATCTTCCAGAATTAACGCTGGAAACAAATGACCTGAAAGATACCGATCCGAATATTGCCTTTGACCCTGGTTCTTTCAATATGAAAGCCACGCCAACCTTGGGCAATATCTTCACTGCATTAAAAGAAACCTATACACGCACGATTGGTTTCGAGTACATGCATATTATGGATCTGGAAGAAAAGCGCTGGATGCAGGCCCGGATTGAGCCAGAAATGGGGCGTGAACTACTCAATAACGACCAAAGGAAAATGTTGCTGAAGCAGTTAACGGCAGCAGAAGGCTTTGAGCAATATTTGCATCGTCGTTATGTGGGGCAAAAGCGCTTCGGTCTAGAGGGTGGCGAAAGCTTAATTCCGATGTTGCATCGCATTCTGCAAGAAGGCGGCGCAGCGGGCATGAAAGAAGCTGTGATCGGTATGGCACATCGGGGTCGTTTGAATGTGCTTATCAATGTGATGTACAAGCCTTCTGGCGTGCTGTTCAGCGAATTCGAAGGCAAGGTCAGCGACGGCCAATACACTGGCGACGTTAAATATCACAAAGGCTATTCCAGCGATATCATGACTGGCGGTGGTCCAGTCCACTTGGCTTTAGGTTTCAATCCATCACACTTAGAAATCGTAAGCCCCGTAGTCATTGGTTCAGTCCGCGCCCGCCAAGAGCGTCGTGGTGATCGTACTGGCGAACAAGTCATGGCGATTAGTATCCACGGTGATGCTGCTTTCGCAGGTCAAGGCGTGGTGATGGAAACCTTCAATATGGCTCAAACGCGCGGCTATCGCACGCTAGGTACGATCCATATTGTGATCAATAACCAAGTGGGTTTCACAACTAGTACGACCACGGACAGCCGTTCTACCCACTATCCAACGGATGTGGCGAAAATGATCAATGCGCCGATCATTCACGTGAATGGCGATGATCCAGAAGCAGTGATTTATGCAGCGAAAGTCGCTTTAGATTATCGCAATCGCTTCAAGAAAGACGTAGTGATTGATCTGGTTTGTTATCGTCGTTTAGGCCATAACGAAGCGGATGAGCCAGCCATGACTCAGCCAGTCATGTACGGGATTATCCGTAATTTGCCGACCACTCGCACCCAATATGCTGAAAAGTTAGTTAAGGATGGAGTGATTACCCGTGAAGAATCCGATGCGATGGTGGCCGAATTCCGCGCTGTGATGGATGCAGGCGAAATGGTACGTGGTTATTTTGGTCAACCGAATGTAGAAGGTTTGCCGAATGAACTACAAACCCACTGGAAAACTTATTTAGAAGGCAAATGGCGCGATAAAGTTAATACGGCAGTCAGTGCCGAGCGTGTTGCTGCCTTATCAGCAGGGTGGTTAAATAATATTCCAGCTGATTTTAAAGTACATCGCCGTGTCTTGAAGGTTATCGAAGATCGCGTTGCGATGGGTAAAGGCGAAAAGTCAGCCGACTGGGGTTTTGGTGAGACCTTGGCCTATGCCACTCTACTGGAAGAAGGCCGTAATGTGCGCCTATCTGGTCAAGATTGTGGTCGTGGTACTTTCTCGCATCGCCATGCGGTCTTGCACCATCAAGAAGAGCGTCGACAGTGGTTGCCCTTATTACATGTTAGTCCGAATCAAGGGGCTTTCAATGTCATCGACTCGGTGCTTTCAGAAGAAGCCGTTTTAGCTTATGAATATGGCTATTCAACCGCAGAACCAGAGAACTTGACGATTTGGGAAGCCCAATTCGGTGATTTCGTGAATGGTGCGCAAGTTGTTATTGACCAGTTCATCAGTTCTGGTGAGCAAAAATGGCAGCGTTTATGCGGTCTGGTGATGTTATTGCCACATGGTTTTGAAGGCCAAGGCCCAGAACACTCCTCAGCACGGATCGAGCGGATGGTGCAATTAGCAGCACAGGAAAATATCCAAATTGTAGTACCGACTACACCTGCACAAACTTTCCATATGCTACGCCGTCAAGTGTTGCGTAATTATCGTAAGCCGTTAATTGTCTTCACTCCGAAAAGCTTGCTGCGTCATCCATTAGCCGTGAATGATCTGAAAGACTTCACTGAAGGTGAATTCCAACTGGTCATTAATGATGTCGATATTAAACCAGAAAACAAAGGCAAAGTTGATCGCGTGATCATGTGCTGCGGTAAGGTTTATTACGATCTATTGGAAGAGCGTCGCAAGAACAATCTGGACAATGTCGCGATTGTACGGATTGAACAACTCTATCCATTCCCAGCGCCAGAACTGCGTGAAGTGGTTTCTGCTTATCCAAATCTGAAAACCTTGATTTGGTGTCAAGAAGAACCCGTCAATCAAGGTGCGTGGGATGGTATTCGTCATCGCTTTGAGGCTTATGAATTGGCTGAAATCTCTTGCGTCAGCCGTCCAGCCGCAGCAGCACCTGCGGTAGGTTCACTGTATGTGCATCAAGCGCAGCAACAAGCGCTGGTGAAAGAGGCTTTAGGTTTGGGGCAAAATTAATTTGCGCCTAACTAATTAGTCGTTTAAACGCTACTAAGCCGCTCAAATTAAAGGCATCTGTGCAAACAGGTGCCTTTTTTGTTTACAATTCTGGTTTTAGTTTATCTGGGGAAGAACTGTGCGATTGTCGGTCGAAAATTACCGTAAATGGAAAAATAAAAGCGTTACTCTGTTAGGAATGTCTGGCGTAGGAAAGACTCATCTTTCCGCTACCTTGCGCCAGCATGATTGGTTCCATTATTCCGGTGATTATCGGATTGGCAAGCGCTACTTGGATGAGGCCATTCTTGATCTGATTAAAGAGCAGGCGATGAAAGTGCCCTTCTTAAAAGATCTTTTGCGCAAAGATTGGATTTTCATCACGAATAACATCACGATTGATGACCCTGGCCCGGTCCTTTCTTATGTGGGTAAGCTCGGTAATCCTGAATTAGGCGGGGTGGCGTTGGATCAGTTTGTGCGCCATCAAGCTGAGTATCGATTGGCCGAAATTCGTGCTATGTACGATGTGCCAGAATTTATTCGTAAAGCGCATAACATTTATGGCTATTCTCATTTTGTGAATGATGTGGGTGGCAGCTTATGTGAGCTGGATGAGCCGGGGGTGATTGAGCTATTAGCTGAGCACTCCTTGATTCTTTATATCCAAGTGACTACACCTGCTGAAGAGCAAAAGCTGATTGATCGCGCTAAAAGTGACCCCAAACCGTTGTACTATCGCCCACAATTCTTGCAAGAGCAGTTGGCTGTTTATCTGCAAGAAACCGGTTTGAAATATGCTGCGCAAATGGACCCGGATGAATTTACCCGCTGGATTTTCCCACGCTTATTTCATTCACGGATTCCCCGCTATGAGACGATTGCGCGTGACCACGGCTACACGGTGACTTCAGAAGAAGTTGCAAAAGTGCGCAATGAGCATGATTTTAATGCCTTAGTGGAAACTGCTATTAACCGTCATCAGGGTGCATAACTATGCCATTGGTTGATCATTCAGGGCTGCCTACTTTCCGGCGTCTGCTGGCAGAAGGGCAAGATATTCTTCGCGAAGACTATGCGCAGCATCAAGATATTCGTGAGTTACATATTGGCTTACTGAATATGATGCCGGATGCAGCCTTGATGGCGACCGAGCGCCAATTCTTCCGTTTGGTGGGTATGTCGAATCAGATTGCCCAATTCCATATGCATGTTTTTACGCTAGACAGTCTACCACGCGGTGAAGCGGCGCAAGCGCATATTGCTCAATACTATGAAAAGTTCGCTGATCTTAGGCAGAAGGGCTTGGATGCGCTAATTATTACTGGCGTGAATCCTATTCATGCCAAGCTAGAAGATGAACCTTTCTGGTCTGGCTTAATGGAAGTAGTGGAGTGGGCACAGGAAAACGTGACTTCAACTCTATGTTCGTGCTTAGCGAGTCATGCGATTGTCCAGCACTTGTATGGAATTCGCCGCCGTCCCTTAGGCTACAAGCGTTGGGGTGTGTATAAACATGCACTCACAATGCCTGAGCATCCGCTAGTGTCTAATATCAATACGCATTTTGATGTCCCACACTCGCGCTTTAATCAAATAGACCGTGAGCAACTAGAGGCTAAAGGCTTGCGCGTGCTAGCAGAGAGTCATAAAGCGGGTGTGCATTTGGCAGTCAGCCCAGATTTATTCCGCTTTGTATTCTTCCAAGGTCATCCCGAATATGACGGAATTAGTCTCATGAAAGAATTTCGCCGCGAAGTCAGTGCTTGGTATGTCGGACGTCGCCCTGATTATCCGCCTTTCCCACAAAATTACTTCCGTCCGCAAGTGAAAGCGATCTTAAATGAATACCGCCTACGCTTAGAGGTTGCGCGTGAGCAGGGGACGGACATTCCCGAATTTCCTGAAAGCAGCCTGATTCCTCTACTGCCGAATACTTGGCGCGATACGGCGAAGAGTATGGTCAGCAACTGGATTGGTAAGGTGTATCAGCTCACTAATAATGAGCGGCACTTGCCATTTATGGATGGGATTGATCCTAATAACCCCTTGGGTTTGCGCTAAGCTTTCAGTATGTTTAGAGCTATTTTATTTATCTGTGCTTTTGCTTTATTAGTGTATAGCCTTATGGCTATCTCTAAATATTGGGGTTTTGCTGAGCTGGAGCCAGATATTGCTAGTTTGATGACCAAGGGCGTAAAAACTGCTGATCTGGAAGCACAGATCAATACAGCTATTCAAAATGACAATCCCGAGGATGCACGCATGTATTTAGCCATCGCGCAGACCTTCGGCTATGCAGTGAATGCGGCTAATTTCCTTCCCCAAATCGAAGCTTTAGAAACACCTTGGCAGGTCACACGACGGCAAGCTGAGCAATTCGCGAATGGTTTTATCGAGGGTTCAGGTGATACTGGTGCAGGTGTAGCCGGTGCTGTTACTGCGGACTTCACCGTGATTGGTGATGCGCGCGATTTGTATGAGCAGTATCAAAACCTGCAAGCTGGCAAAGAAGTAAACGAATTGATTACTGCTTTAGCGGGCGTGGGTGTGGGTTTAACGGCGATTACAGTATTAAGTTCTGGCTCGGCAGCGCCGTTAAAAACGGGATCTTCTACTCTTAAAATGGCTACACGAGCCAATAAGCTCTCACCTAAGATGCAGTCCATGCTCATTAAGCAATCGACAGATTTATTTGATTATAAAACTTTCTTGCTAGCCACTCGTGGCGAGAAAAGCCTCGATAATTTACGCCAAGCCGCAATCAAGGCTTATAACCCCAAAGCGCTTGATGCTTTAAGTGAAACTGCCACTCAAGTGAATTCGATTCGCAAGTCAACATCGCTGGTCGATACCTTAGATATTTTGCGTTATGCCGATTCAGCGGATGATTTGCGCCGCTTAGAAAAGCTCAGTGTGAAGTATGGCACTGAAACTAAAGGTATTTTGAAGCTCTTAGGCAAGGGCGCGATTGGCACGGTGAGAGTGTTGCGGCATGCCACTGAATTAGTAATTGCGGCACTCGCCAGTTTAGTTTCTTTACTGGCGAGCCTGATTTCGCTAAGTGCTTGGATACGTCCGAAAGCGACTTAATGGACGACGCGCGATTTACCGTTGCTGCTAAGGATTTTTACACTATCCCCAACTTGGAACATTTCATCCGCGATTTGTGCTAAAGCTACGATTTTATCATTTTGCAATTTGACAGTGATTTCTAAGCCTTGTTTAGCATCTGAAGCACGATCAATAATGCTACCAATTGCACTACCGGCTACTGCTCCTGCCACACTGCCGACGATTTGGGCTTTGCCTTGACCAACTTCACTACCAGCTACTCCACCAATAATCCCACCTGCGACTTGGCCGGTTTCTGAGCTGTTTTGCTCGATCATCACAGGACGCACCGAGACGACCGTACCAAATTGTACTTCTTGCAAAGTACCGGCTTGAGTCGTGCTATAACGATTACTGGACGGTGCTGCCGTACAGCCTGCCAAAGAACTAATGTAAAAGGAAAATGCGAAAAAACACGGTAATGAGTGTTTGAGTTTCATAAAAAGCCCCTATTTGTAGTCACGCTCAATTTTTAAAATATAGAGTTAGATTAATGAGTTATTGGCGGCCTGAATGCCCAAAACCACCAGCGCCGCGTGCAGATTGATCAAAGTCTTCCACGGCGGCCAGTTCTACTTGTACCACCGGCACGAATACTAATTGTGCAATGCGTTCACCCGGTTCTATGACAAAGCTTTGCTGCCCACGGTTCCAACAGGAAATCATTAATTGTCCTTGGTAATCCGAATCAATCAAGCCGACTAAATTACCTAGTACTACGCCATGCTTATGCCCTAAACCGGAGCGTGGCAAAATGACGGCGGCTAAACTCGGATCACCAATATGAATCGCAAGCCCGGTGGGAATCAGCTGAGTTTCACCGGGATTGAGCGTCAAAGCAGCATCTAAACAAGCCCGCAAATCCATTCCGGCAGAACCACTGGTAGCATAAGCAGGTAAGGGAAATTCGTTACCGATACGCGGGTCGATGATTTTGTATTCAATGCGTGCCATCTTGCTGTTTCCAAGTTTGATAATGTGCGCTGATTAATTTCATCAGCTCTTGTGCGAGTTGCTTCTTATTCATGTCAGGCAATGAGGTTGAGCCACCCTGCCAAACTACCTCTAAAGCATTATTGTCCTGATCAAAGGCTTTGCCATTGCCGACTAAGTTGGCAGCCACCATTTTCAAGCCTTTACGTTCTAATTTACTGCGTGCATAAGTCAGTACATCATTGGTTTCGGCGGCAAAACCCACGCTAAAAAGTTTAGGGTTGGCAAGACTTAAGGTCGCCAAAATATCAGTAGTTTTAGTTAAGGCTAAACTTAACTCATCCGTTGATTTTTTGATTTTTTGGTCAGCCACTATAACTGGCGTGTAATCGGCTACTGCTGCGGTCGCAATAAAAATATCCGCATTGCCAACGACTGCTTGGCAAGCTTCAAGCATTTGCTGCGCAGTTTCTACTGAAATGCGTTGCACGTTAGCGGGTGCAGCCAGATTAACTGGGCCTGATATTAAAGTGACATCAGCACCTAAATCGCGTGCAGCTTCAGCGACTGCATAGCCCATTTTTCCTGAGCTACGATTCGTGATGAAGCGTACTGGGTCAATCGGTTCGCGAGTCGGACCTGCGGTAATAAGAACTTTGCAACCAGTTAAAGGTAAATCAGTAGGCTGATAAAAATCCTGCATGGTTTGGAGTAGGGCGGCAGGCTCTAGCATGCGTCCGGGGCCAATATCACCACAGGCTTGTGCACCTTGATCAGGGCCAAGGATGCGCACTCCACGCTGAGTCAAGGTCGCAATATTTGCTTGAGTCGCTGCATGCTTCCACATTTGCTGATTCATCGCGGGCGCAAGGCTAAGCGGTGCAGCTGAAGCAAGGCAAAGTGTGGTGAGTAAATCGTCGGCCATACCGGCGACCAAACGCGCGATCAGATCAGCAGTTGCGGGGGCGATGAGAATATGATCAGCCCAACGCGCTAATTCAATATGCTCCATACCGGCCTCAGCAGTGGGATCAAGTAAGGTGGTATTCACGGGGTGACCGGAAAGGGCTTGTAGGGTGAGTGGGGTAATAAACTCACAAGCCGCAGGCGTCATACAGACGCGCACTGTTGCCCCCGCTTTAGTGAGTAGGCGTGTTAGCTCAGCAGCCTTGTAGGCCGCGATGCCGCCACTTATCCCTAAAAGAATTTGTTTGCCTTGTAGTGTCATACAATCAGCCTGTCTTAACCCCGTCACTGAGTCTCATGATACCGATAAAAAATTGGCCTGCCGATGAACGCCCGCGCGAAAAATTAATATTACGTGGCGCTCAGGCTCTGTCCGATGCTGAGTTGCTGGCGATCTTTTTGCGCACTGGTACACGCGGCAAAACAGCAGTCGATTTGGCTCGCGAATTATTGCATGAATTTGGCAGTTTGCGCGCTTTGTTTGAAGCGGATGAGAGCCATTTTTGCGAAGGTAATGGTTTAGGCCAAGCTAAATATGTGCAACTGCAAGCTGTGTTGGAAATGTCGAGCCGCTATTTAAAAGAACGCTTAAACCGGGGTGCAGCTTTATCTGATCCTGATTCGGTACGCTTTTATTTGAGTACGCGCTTACGTGATCGACCTGCAGAAGTCTTTGCCTGCTTATTCTTAGACAACCGTCATCACGTACTGCAATACGAAGAGCTATTTCAAGGTACGATTGATAGCGCCACCGTGCATCCGCGTGAAGTGGTGCGCAATGCCATTAAACATAATGCAGCAGCCGTCATTTTTGCTCATAACCATCCTTCAGGTATTGCTGAGCCTAGCCAAGCGGATGAACGGATTACTCAAAAGCTCAAGGATGCTTTAGCACTGATTGATGTGCGTGTGTTGGATCATTTTGTGGTGGGGGAGCAAATAGTCTCGTTTGCAGAGCGTGGTTTGCTCTAGGGCTAGCGGATTGACGTCTAACCCTAGTTTTGCAGTTGCTGCTTATTTTGTTTTCAAAATATCGCGAATCTGAATCAGGATCTCTTCTTGAGTAGGGCCAGCGGGTGGCGCTTCTTTTGGCTTTTGTACTTTATTGATGGCTTTAACCAACAAGAAAATAGCCATCGAGATAATCAAGAAGTCGATCATGGTTTGGATGAAAGCGCCGTACTTAATGACAACTTTGCCAGCATCGTCTAAGGCAATCGAGAGGTCGCTAAAATTAACCCCACCTAAAATCCAGCCGATCGGTGGCATAATAATGTCGCTCACCAAAGAGCTGACAATTTTACCGAAAGCCGCACCGATAACCACACCGACGGCGAGGTCAACCACATTGCCGCGCATGGCAAATTCTTTAAATTCACTGAGGAAGCTCATAATGTAATCTCCATATTGTTAGTAGAAATGTTCCACCAGGTCTGAGTTGAGGGATCGTCTAAAGCCTAGACAAGTTGTTCGTAAAATATGCAAATTCTCTACTGACGTAAGAAAAAAAGCGACAAGCGGTAATTATTCACTGAATGACTCGGTTCATCACAAGCCCAGTGGCTTTAATAAGTCGAGTAAGTCATCTTGATTAAAATTGGAATCTGCTTGATTAGTACCTGTATATAGACCATCTGCGAGCGATTGTTTTCGTTCTTGCAGCTTCAGAATTTTCTCTTCAACGGTCTCTTCGGTAAGCAGTTTATACACGAATACAGGTTTATCTTGGCCGATACGATAAGCACGGTCAGTGGCTTGTTGCTCCACAGCGGGATTCCACCACGGATCATAATGAATCACTGTATCTGCCGCCGTTAAATTCAAACCCGTGCCACCCGCTTTTAGGCTAATCAAAAATACCTGTGCGTCACCTTCTTGGAAGGCATTAATTGCCGTTTCACGGTCGCGGGTCTGACCAGTCAGCTTACTGAAGCGAATATTATTTTTTACCAGCTCCTGTTCAATCAGCTCAAGCATGGAGGTGAACTGCGAGAACAGCAGCACTTTACGCCCTTCATCCAGCATTTCGATCAACATCTCCATCAGCATTTCCAGCTTAGCAGAGGCTTTGATGCCTTGCGCGCTATCGAGCTTTAAAAGACGTGGGTCACAGCAGACTTGGCGGAGTTTTAGCAGCGCATCCAAAATCATAATCTGGCTACGTGCAAAGCCTTTCTGATTAATTTCTTCGCGCAGCTTTTTATCCATCGCTAAGCGCACGCTTTCATACAAATCGCGCTGAACCCCTTCGAGTGCAATAGTACGAATAATTTCCGTTTTAGGTGGCAATTCTTTGGCCACATGCTCTTTAGTCCGGCGCAGCATGAAAGGCTGGAGGCGTTTGCGCAATTGCATCTGTCGTTCTGGATCACTATGCTTTTCAATCGGCACCCGGAATAAGCGCCCAAAGCGATCTAAAGGGCCTAAGAAGCCAGGCATCAAGAAGCGGAACATCGACCAAAGTTCACCAAGGTGATTTTCCATCGGCGTACCGGTTAAGCACAAACGATGGCGTGCATTCAGTTCATAAATAACTTGGGTAGTTTTTGCTTTAGCGTTTTTGATCGCTTGCGCTTCATCCAAAATCAAATAGTGAAAAGCATGCTGGCGATACAGGTCTTCATCACGTAACACTAAAGCATAAGTAGTGAGAACTAAATCATAGTCATTGAGCTGCTCGAAATATTGCTCACGCTCGGGGCCATGTAGAGTGAGCACTTTGAGGGTAGGAGTGAATTTTTCCGCTTCCCGCCGCCAGTTACTCATTAAACTGGTGGGTGCAATCACTAAAGTAGGGCGGTCAGCACGTCCAGCCTGCTTTTCAATCAACAGATGTGCTAAGGCCTGCAAGGTTTTACCCAACCCCATGTCATCAGCTAAGACGCCATTGAAGTGATATTCGCGCAAAAACTGCAACCAGTTCAAACCTTCATATTGATAAGGACGTAGGTCGGCTTTTAATTCGTTGGGAAGTTCAACAGGCTTAATGCCTTGGAAATGCACGAGTTGCTTGCTCAGCAAACGTAATTCATCAGCGCCTTTCCAAGTTAAACGCGGATCATTCAGTAAGTCAGTTAAGCCTAAACCTTGAACTTGGTGCAGCAGCAGATTGCCGTCAGCATTTAAGGGCGCGTGATCATACAACTCAATCAGCGTATCGAGGATTTTGGTCAGGCGCTGCGAATCGAGTTTAACCCAATGCTTTTCATCCAACGGAATCAGTAAATGCTGTTGATCTTTCAGGAGTTTTTTCAGCTCTTGGGGATCGTGCATTTGCGAAATCATATCGACTAGAATCGGCAGCAAATTAATTCGCTTGCCGTCAACCACAAAGCCTAAACTGATTTCAAACCAATTCTCGCCACTGCTCGCAAGTTCTGCTTCCCAATCATCAATCGTAGTGAATTCTAGGGAAAAATTATCAGCGTATTCAATTTCCCAGCCATCGAGTTCTAAATCAGCTAAACCCTTTTCTAGCAGATAATTCCAACGCAGCGCTTGCAGGCTAGGATTGTCACTCGGAACACGTAATTCTAGTTTATTGTGCTCGCTACCTTCAAAACCAAGCAGCTGCAATTGTTCTAGCGCATCTTGCTCAAAATCTAAGTCACGATGAATTCTATAGCGGATATTCGCATCGCGTACCGTTTGAATGCTTTGCGCGCTGTAATTAGTAAGTTGATGATTGCCGTACTTGAAGCTC
The DNA here is from genome assembly GCA_049292455.1 of Thiolinea sp. GTDB lineage: Bacteria > Pseudomonadota > Gammaproteobacteria > Thiotrichales > Thiotrichaceae > Thiolinea. The sequence continues at coordinate 460,431 of JBATRF010000005.1, read as the reverse complement.
AAACGAATCCGGTGTTGACCGAAGCTTGCGGCATGTTCATCAGGAATATAAAGCAGGACATGGGCGATAGGCACAATCCCAACTTCTTCCATGACCTGCGGATTCATACTGGCATCAGGCAGAGGGATTTCCGCATCAGGGAGAATATCTAATAAACGCTGGCTCACTTGATTAGCATCGCTATTAGGAATCGGCGGTGCGGTGAGTAGCTTGAGTACTTGCGCTGCGGTCATGGAGCCATGTTCTAAAACACCGCATTCGCCCCGCAGCTGGTCGATATAAAATAACTTTTCCAGCCAGAAGTAATCTTGAATAGGTGGAATAGTGCGGTGGCGAATTTGGCTATGGCTGCCTTTTTCTTCCCAATAAATATCTAAGCTACGTGGCGCGCCTGCCTTAAGGGCTGTATGTTCTGTGGTTTTCCAAAAACTACGCCCTGTTTTTAACAACATCTCAAGCGCAATTAAACCCACACTACCTTTTAGTTCCAACTGACGCGAATTCGAATTGTAGTACGTCGTATGTGGAACAATCAGTTGGCTAATATCCGAGTCTATTTCTTGATAGTGAAACGGATGATTTTTCCACGCATAAATCAAATCATCCAATTGCACTTGATAGGCTTGTCCATAGCCGCCACGTTTGAGGCGAGTGGCTTTGCGCGGGGTTATTTCTACATGGTTACTTAATTTATTGCGCTGTTCTAGCAAGTAAATCAAGTCCATCCGCGAGGATTCGGAGTTATCTTCGTTGGCTTGCGTACTTGCTTGACGCGGAGCGGTATTCAAATCAGCCAGCCAAAGTTGAATCGCAGTAGGCTGTTCGATTTTCTCAGCAACTGCTTTGGGCAGGGTCGATTGAATCCGATCACCCACATATTGCAGAAGGGTAGCCACGGCATGTTTGCACTGATGCCCGACAGGGCAAGTACAAGTGCTAATCACTTGGTGATTATTGAGATCAAGTAGGACATCGGTACTGTAATTGCTATTGCCTAAAACAATACCTTTGAGGCGTACTTCACTTAAGCTAGGAAAGTCGCTGGTGAGTTCAATGACACGTTTGGCTTCGAAATAGTGCACGCCACGTTGAATCGTGGTGGCATCGAAGCTAACCAGCACCATTTCGGGTGGAAACCCGTGCTGGCGTAAGGCCCGGATATGTTCAGGTCTCAACATAAAGGTGTCGTGTCACCGAGTTGAAAAGCGGCAATATTCCCATTCATAGCTAAGGTAGGCAAGCACGCCTCGCAGTTTGCAGATGTGAATTTTCACATTGATTTTTAATAAAAAAGTTCCGCCAGTTTTTTATACAAAAACTTCTCGCTGGCGGGGAATATTATTGATTATATGGACTATAAAGCGCCACTACGCTTAATTTCTAGGTAGCGGTTAATCAGTTGAGTCGATAAGTCTGTTGGAGGCACATCTAAGCATAAAGTTCCCGTAGCGCGCACTCGTTCTAGCGTTTGTTGGCGCAGATGTAGATAGCGTTGAGTTGCCGCTTGTTCAATCGCATCTTCCAAATTATCGACGGGTTGTTCCAGCTCAAGATCCAGTGCTTGTTCGCGCATGCTCGCCAGTAAGAGTAAGTGACGCTTTCTTAATAAGTTGAGTGCAGGCAGCAGGTCATCAGTATCCTCATCACGTAAGTTGCTGATTAAAATCACTAACGCGCGCTTTTTATGCCGGATTAACAATTCGGAAGCAGCTTGGCTATAGTCGGGCGCTTGCAAGCTAGGCTGTAGATCATACAGTGTATTGAGAATTTGATTCAGGCTAAGTTGCCCCTTTTTTGCTGGTAGCCAACGCTCAGCACCACCAAAAGTCGCTAAGCCAACAGCATCACCTTGTTTAAGCGCGACATAAGCCATTAATAAGACAGCATTCAAGGTGTGATCAAAATGTGAAAGCTCGCCATCTTTAGCTTGCATTCGATGACCGCAATCAATTAAGAAAATAATATCTTGGTCGCGCTCATCTTGATATTCACGTGAGATTGCTTTGTGCATGCGCGCACTGGCTTTCCAGTCAATTTGCCGCAAGCTATCACCCGCGCGATATTCACGGAGTTGATGAAAATCTTGGCCCTCACCACGCCGCCGCCGTTTCATAATTCCCATATGACTTAGGTGATTATCTGTGGCTAATAAAGCATATTGGGAAATAGCCGCAAAGTTCGGATAGATGCGTACTTCTGACTCGACCGCTAGCTTGCGGTCGTACCACCACAGCTGCAAGAGAGAGAGCACTCGCACTTGAGTTTTCGGGAAAATATGCTTGCCCCGCTCTAAGGGCAGCATGCTATAGACTGGTTCAGCATATTCGCCGACTGGCAAAGTAAAGCGTAGCGGCAAACCTTGGGCTTGAATTTGCTGCGGGTAATGATCATAAATCATGACCGTTAGTGGCTTCTGACTCATATGCTTAATGCGTAGGCGCACAGGGCGTTTAATCCCAACCGGTAGAGAAGCCGGTAACAGGCGTTCAACTTCTAAGCCATGTTTGCGTAGCGCTAATAGTCCATCCGCCAACCAGCCAGCAAAGCTGATACCTAATACGACATACCAAAGCGCCAGCCAGCTTGGAATAAAACTGACTAAGACAGCTAAACCTAAATTAGCTGCTATGAGATGAAAGCTGCGGCGGGCAGGCAAAATCATTGGCGTGGTGCTTCAGTTTTTTCGAGAACTGAATTCAAAACATGATCAGTGTTATAACCTTCTAGCTCCATTTCAGGGGCTAAGGACACGCGATGGCGCAAGACGGGCAAGGCAATTTGCTTAATATCATCAGGGTGAACGAAATCGCGCCCCTCTAATAAAGCATGTGCACGCGCCGCCCGTACCAGCGCAATACTGCCGCGTGGACCTGCTCCAAAGCGCAAGCCTTGACCTTTCCGTGTTGCTTGGGTAATCCGTGCCGCATAATCAACCACGGCATGATCGACTGCAATTTGCGCGGTCACTTGTTGCATCGCTGCAATGGCTTCAGGTGTAACGACTGCTCTTAATTGATCCAGCTGGAAGCGATCACCTACTTGTTGATTAGTGACTGCATTTACCATTGCTACCTCTTCTTCTAAAGTCGGGTAGGCGATGTAGATTTTTAATAAGAAGCGATCAAGTTGCGCTTCAGGCAATGGATAAGTGCCTTCTTGCTCCAGTGGGTTTTGCGTTGCTAGCGTCATAAAAGGTAAAGGGACAGGATAGGCTGTGCCTTCAATCGTCACTTGTTGCTCTTGCATGACTTCGAGCAGCGCTGACTGGGTTTTGGCGGGTGCGCGATTGATCTCATCCGCCAACAATAAATTGGTGAAGACTGGCCCTTTACGCACATCAAACCGTTGATTATGCATATCAAAAAGCACATGACCGCTAATGTCGGCTGGCATTAAATCAGGCGTGAATTGAATCCGTGCAAATTGCCCAGAAATAGTTTTGGCTAAAGCACGCACCAATAAAGTCTTACCTAAGCCAGGTACGCCTTCAATCAACACATGCCCGCCTGCTAATAGCGCAATTAAAGTTTCACGAATCACTGCCTGCTGGCCAATTAAGGCTTTAGCGATTTCAGTATGAATTTGCTCAGCTAAACGGCTGGCTTGTTCCAGACTCAAACTAGGAGTTGGCAGAGTTACATTCATGTTGTTTTCCTTAGCGTGTTAGCAAGTTGCACCAAGCGAATAAAATCAGCATCAGCCACTGCAGCTGCGGTAAGTAAGTGGTGCAAGGATGGATAGTGATCAGGAGCTAGTTGCAAATACTTAGCAAGCTGCTCAGTTTGTTGTTGTGGCTCTAGCCATTGCCAACCCGGAATATGGGTACGTGCTGCTTGGCGCACTGCATGACGAGTACTTTCTAGTAGTTGCTCTTTGCCGTGGGCTTGGCGTTTCCACATGAACTGCCCGCTGGCTTTGATATGCTCGATAATGCGGCGGCGTTCTGGAGTCGGTTCAGGAATAAAAGCACCAAAGCGGGGAATCAAAGCCCAAAAAATCGCAACTAATAACAAAGCTGACATTAATAAAATCGGCCATGCATATTGTCTTAATAAAGTGCTTAGACCCGGCAGAGTATCTTGATTGACTAACCAAACCTGCTTGAATTTAGGATCATGGCTATGCAGCAACCACCAGAAAAACTCAGCATGTTGCGCAGCATCAATCAAATGGTTTTCAGCAAATTCTAAGTTAGAGGCGAGTGTAACCAAACCTTTGCCACGCGGAATTTGTAAGAGAAAGTTTTTCTGCTTGATTTGATAAGTTTTAGCAGCCGGATTCTGGATGACTAGCTCATTGAAATAATCAATCTCTAAGTCTAAAGGCTGCGGCTGATTAGCTAATTGTAGCTTTACAGGAAGCTCTTTTTCTTCCACTAAGAGGTTGTCACCGATTTCAACGGCTAAGGCTTTTTGGAGAGGATCGCGATCTTCGATCTCCAGTTTTTTGTCATCTGCCTCAGCATCTTCTTCCGTTTCATAATCAACCCGCGCACGCGCAATTAAATGCCCACCTTGTTCGACCCAAGCTAAGATCGTTTGGATTTTTTGCGGACTCATGGTGTAACGAGCGGTATCTAAAACAATAACAGTATCGGTGTCGGGTAGCCTAGTTAGGCCATCTTCGCGGCTAGCAGGAATGCCCATGCGCTTTAAAAATAAGCGTGCCGTAAACAGATCATTGTCACGAGCCTCACCACGATAACCCGTATAAGAATCGACTTCTTTTAGCTCATAGTGTTGCAGAAACCATAGGCAGCCCAGCGTAAAAGCTAGCACTGCTAATAAGCCAATCACTAGGTTTTGCAGTTTCATGCGGACACCTCAACCGGCTCTAGGCTTGGTGTAGGTTTTTGGAAGGCATTCCAATCCGTAAATAGCGGTTCTACTTCAGCATCACTTGGTTGGCGATGAGCATAAGCAATGGTTTGCCAAAGCTTGGTGAGCTTTGTTAAATAATTAAGGCGTTCAGGCGCTAAAGCAGGCTTCGCTAATTTGAGAATATCGCCTTCGGTGTGGCTGGCATGAATTTCTAATTGCTCTTGTTGAGTGAGTACCACTAAAGCACCGCGATACAAGAGACTTAAGGCTTCGCGAGCATGGCCTTGTTGCCAAAGTTGCTGAGCGGTTCCGGCAATATCAGCGGGTAAAGATTCAGGGCGAATATCCAAGCCAAACAGAACATCGGGCGTGATATGTGCTTTTTGCTGTTTGCGCGCAGGCTTAAGTAAATCGATAATTTTTTGGCGATAGATCAGGGCAAAAATAATCGCGACAATAACCCCTACCCATAGTAGAGTCTTGAAAATAACAGCCATTAATTGGATAAAGGATTTCGAAAATTCGGTGTTTTGTTGTTCTTTTTTCTCAGTATTATCTTTAGCGACCCAAGTTTTGACTTTACGGCGATTATTTAATTCTTCTAAAGCCATGACTTCGTCAATTTTTGCTTTAACCTGCTCAGGACCTAAGCGTTCTTCTGCTAAAAATTCGTTTTTTGATTCAGGATATTGAGCATAGCTTGGCGTGGTTGTCGCGAGCCAAATGCCTGTAGTCATGAATATTACAAGTAGGCTAGGCAAGAGATAACTGCCCGCTTTTATCAGATGAGCGAGGCGCTCGCCTAAATTACGGAAGGCAATTTCAATATCCCAAGCTTCTAATTGAGTGCGGCGATTAATGTAGAGCATAAAACCAGCTGCTACATAGAACGGTTCAATAAATAAAATCGAACTCAAGCTAACCACAAAGCCTAATAGAGTCAGCCAATATTCGTAATCAAGATCAATCCCATCCCGGAAAAAGCTTTTATAGTGCTCCCAAGCTAAGCCAGTAGGGTCGAGCATGAAAATGGAGCTATAGAGTGAAAGTGAGATAATCATCTCTAATAGAAAGCAGCCAATCGTGAGCCACACCGCATTACTATGCCCTTGTAGATGAATGAGTGCTTGGCGTTCTTTGCGCTCTTTGCCACGTAAGCCTTCTAATTGCCAAATCGGTAAATTATAGCTGCGTGAAAAAGAGAAGCGCCGATAGGTCAAAGCGCTTAATAAGCCGGTATTACCTAGCAGTCTAGGTAAAGCAGAAAAGGCTTCCGCTGTAGTAATCGGTTCATTAAATAATTGGCGGCTAAGGATATGTAAAAGCAATCTATCCATAACCGGTTTAAACCACCAAACCACTAAACCAGCTAACCACAAATATTTTTCAGGCAAAATAAGCCAAGCTGGAATCGCAATTAATATCAGCAAGAGTAGATGGGGCAGCGTTAACGCACGCCAGTGTTCGCGCACGAAACTAAAACCTAAATCAATCGCTTCCCAAGCAGAGCGTTGGCGAACTTGAATACTTAAGTCAGTTAATTTCATGCCTGCTGCTCACGGCCAACACGCACGAAATAAACCAGTAGCAGCACCCAGAGACTAATGCCAACGATATATTTAACAGTGTAAGGAATAATGGCCTGTGATGACCAAAAGGCTTCGACGAAGGCAGCCATGAAAAATAAGATGGCGGCTGCGTAAACGAGTTGAATCGCGATCCTGCTATTATCCAACAAGGCTAAACGCCGAGATTTGCGGCCTGGCATTACCAGTGCTTGCCCCAGCTTTAAGCCAGCCGCACCGGATAAAACGATAGCGGTTAATTCAAACGCACTGTGCCCAGCCACAAAGCCCCAAAAAGTTTCGATATAACCAATTTGAGTTAAGTGCCCAGCAATAGCGCCAATGAAAATACCATTATAAAGCAGGAAAAAAAGTGTCCCTAAACCAAAGGCTAAGCCACCGGCAAAGGTCTGAAAGCCTATCCCGGTATTATTGCGAATATAAAACCCGAACATAAGTGCATCGCTATCGGCTTCACGTTCGCGCCCAAAACGCGAGCGATTTTCAGGGTCGTACATTTCTTCCATCATCGCTACTTGCGAGCCATCAACCACTGAATAAATCAGCTCCGGTTGAATCTGAATGGCAATAATCATGCTAATCAGGCTGCCAAAAAACAGCGTTGCAGCCAGATACACTACCTTACGCTCTTGGCGGACTAGCTGCGGTAGGCTGCGTAAGAAGAAATCAACTACATGATGCCAAAAATGCATGCGGCTTGAGTAAAGTTGATTGTGCCCACGTACCACTAATTGATTTAAGCGCTCAATCAACAAGGGGCTATACATCCGCGATTGCGCGAGCGCCAAATGGTGGCAAACATGACGGTAATCGGCAGGAAAATCTAATTCAGGCTCTTCAGTACTGCGCTTCTTACGTTCTTTGCGCGGTAGCTGTTGGAAGTCAAGCCAAGCCTCGATCTTAGCCCATAAAGACTCATTGGTTTGCACGAAGACGGATTGTTTCATTCATGCTTTCCTATCAGCCAGCTAGCAATACTGCGTAAATGGGCAGCGGGATCAGGTTTATTTTTCACTAGGCTATCCGTCAAGCCCGCTAGCTCTTGTTGTCGTTCTGGGGTGAGTGTGCTTTGGCGCTGGGCAAATAAAATTAAAGCTTGTTGTTCAGTTAAAGCCAAGGAAACATTAGCAGGCTCGGGAGGGGCAGAAAAATCACGATGATTAACGACTGGAATGCTTTTATGCAGCACTACTGTATTAGCCGCTAGATCGCCTAAGCGCTGAAACCGCTTAGTCATTAGCGTGCTCACTAAACCAAAACCATAGAACAGCGGGAGGAAGTCAACCACCCGTAATAGATTCCGAACCACTGAGGCTGCTGGAGAAATCGGGCTGGCATCGAGTTGTGCTACATAAATGTTAAGCAGCCGCTTACCGGGTGTTTGACCTTGCGAACGTAGCTCGAACCAAACAGGGTAAAACCACTCTAATAAAAAGATAAGTATCATAGCGATACCTATACCGAGGCTGCCCAGAAAGGCTAACAAAATGACAATGAGAAGGCTGACTCCAGCGCGAATAGCTAAATCCACTAACCAAGCTAGTGTGCGTGCAACAGGGCCTGCAGGCGATAGCTCAAGGGCAATGCCTTCTGGTGTGTTGACAGTATAAGTGGTATCCAATCGCATCATGAATTCTTATCGGTGTGGGCGTGCTACTTTTGGGCAAATGCCTTATGCTTGTAAATTCTTTAGCCAAAGCATGAAGTCAGCTTGCTGGCTTGTCAATCACAACACGATAAAGTTAATAACAAGTAGAGACGTATAGTTTATGTTCACCTATGAAAAAACTGCCACTGCCATTCCTATTCGCTTAGTGACTGAAACGAGTTTAGTCGAAATTAAAAGCGGTATTTTTGAGTCAGGGCGCAATTGGTTAACAGTTCAAGGCTATCGTGGCAAACCAGGCACTGTTTGTTTAGTGCCTGATTCAGCAGGGCGTTTAGCCCAAGTCTTTTGTGGGCTAAATGAAGCCGAAGGCGTGTTATGGGCTTTAGCCGGTTTACCCAATCAATTACCCAGTGGTGAATATTATCTAGAAGGTGATTGGAACGACCAAGATCTTGAGCAAATGATGATTGGCTGGGGCTTAGGTTGCTATAACTTCGAACAGTTTCGTAGCACAGAAAGTAGCGGCAAACCTTTGATTTATGTGGCTCAGCAAGCAGCCCGGATTAATGCGATGGTTGAGGCTTTTAATTTAGTTCGTAATCTAATTAATATGCCTGCGAATCATTTGATGCCACAGGATTTAGAGCAAGTTACTCGGCGTTTAGCTGAAGTGCACGGCGCCGAAGTCGAAGTGATTACAGGTAGCGCTTTATTAAAAGAAAATTTCCCAAGTATTCATGCGGTTGGGCGAGCGAGTGCGCATGCACCCCGCTTAATTGAATTGAATTGGGGTAATCAAGATGACCCATTAGTGACATTGGTCGGAAAGGGGGTTTGCTTTGATACTGGCGGCTTGGATATTAAACCATCTTCCAATATGCGCTTAATGAAAAAAGATATGGGCGGAGCCGCGCATGTTTTAGGCTTGGCTCGCTTAATTATGCAATTGGAATTACCCATTTGTTTACAAGTGCTTATTCCTGCTGTGGATAATGCAATTAGTGGTGACGCTTTCCGCCCGGGCGATGTACTGCATACCCGCTTGGGCAAAACGGTTGAGGTGGATAATACCGATGCAGAAGGGCGCTTAATCCTCTGTGATGCCTTGGCTTATGCTGCTGAAAGCGATCCTGATGTGATTATTGATTTCGCGACTTTAACGGGTGCGGCACGAGTAGCGATGGGCACGGAAATCCCCGCTTTCTTTGCTAATGACCGCGCTTTAATGCAAAAGCTACAAGCAGCCTCAACCGTCAGTAATGATTTAATCTGGAATTTACCTCTGCACAAACCTTATTTAGAAAAGATCCGCAGTAATGTGGCAGACTTAAGTAATAGCGGTGATAGTTATGGTGGTGCGATCACTGCTGCTTTATTTCTCAATGAATTTGTTCCAGCTCGCATTCCGTGGGCGCATTTTGATGTGATGGCTTGGAATCTACGCGCTCGCCCCGGTCGTCCTATTGGTGGTGAGGCGATGGGTTTATTTGCAGTCTTTAAGTATTTAGAAATGAATTTTGCTGAGTAGTTTTGGTGCTAGCCTCTCAAGAGCGAGAGGCTAGCAACTGAAGGTTTAACGAATGCTCGCAAACGTATCGCAGCGATTCATATCACCATATTCTAAGCCAGTTCTAAACCATTTTACCCGCTGCTCAGAAGTACCATGGGTAAAAGCGTCTGGATTAACACGTCGACCACTCATTTTCTGTAGGCGGTCATCGCCAATCGCAGAGGCGGCTTTTAAGCCTTCTTCGACGTCACCAGTTTCTAATACTTTAAAGGTTTTCTCAGCATGATGTGCCCACACACCTGCGTAGCAGTCTGCTTGTAGCTCTAATAAAACGGATAAAGAATTGGAGTCAGCTTCACTCACTTGGGATTGTAAGCGACTAACCTTGCTAGAAGTGCCTAATTGATTTTGCACATGATGCGCGATTTCATGCCCAATCACATAAGCGCGGGCGAAGTCGCCGGGCGCACCTAAGCGGCGCAACTCAGGAAAGAAGCTTAAATCAATATACACCTTCTGATCAGCCGGACAATAGAAAGGTCCACTGGCAGCAGACGCATAGCCACACGCGGATTCTATTTGTTCGGTGAACAGGACCAAATGCGGTTCTTTATAGGTTTTACCTGCTGCTTGGAACATAGGCCCCCAGACATCTTCTGTTTGTGCTACTACGGCGGAGATAAAATCGGCATCTTCTTGTTCCTCAGCAGTAGGTGCTTGCACTGTCATGGTCGTGCCCACTAAGTTGCTACCCGCAATGCCTAGGAGCTGCATGGTGTCAGCGCCCATTAACCAAGCGACCACCAACATTAAAATAAGACCCACGCCGCCCACTTTGGCAGGGCCACCCATGCCACTGCCTGAGCGCCGATCTTCGATATTGTCGCTGCGTCTGCCAGATTTCCAACGCATGAATTAATCTCCTAATGAGGGATTTGAGGAACTTTTCGTAGAGAATTCTTTCACAGAAATAACTTAAACACTACTAGTGTCAACGTTTGGTGTGGTAAACCGTTATCAAGGATGAACCAAGCATCATGTTAGTACAAGGAATTCAACAACAAGGGCTCGCTTCGGTCGATAAGACAGCGATGTTGAGCGATGAGTTGGTGAGTAGGGAGGCAAAGGAGCATGATCTGAGCTCATCCATTTCGATGAATCACTTTTTGGAAAGTGTAGAAAAACGAGCTTTTATTACCGCTCGACTGGCAACTCACAATGAGGAAGACGCACTCGATATAGTTCAAGATGCCATGCTCGGTTTAGTGCAGAATTATAGTCAGCACCCTCAAACGGAGTGGGGGGCGCTCTTCCATAGCATTTTGCATAGTAAAATTAATGATTGGCATCGACGCAGGCAAGTTCGGCACCGTTGGCGAGTATTTTTTCATGATTCGAGCGAAACGGATGAAACCCCTGAACCGGATGAGCTAGTCGCACAGACTCAATTCTTAGAACCCGACCGACAACTACAAAATGATGAACTCAGTCAACGCTTGGTGGAGTTGATTGGGCAGTTACCCTTGCGCCAACAGCAAGCTTTGATTTTGCGTGCGTGGGAGGGCTATGACATTGCTGAAACAGCAAAAATCATGGGCTGCTCTGAGGGGAGTGTGAAAACACATTTAGCGCGCGCGATGCGGCAGATGCGCGATTATTTGGGAGACAGTTAATGGATAACAGGCGGGATACAAAAGGGTGGCTCAAAAGTATTGAGCAAGGGCTAAACCGCGAAGCTGATAACTTAAGCCCACAGGTACAAACACGTTTGCAACAAGTTCGCCAACGAGCAATGGCTGAGTTTAATAGTCAGCAGTTACCCAAAGCGCAAACGGGTTGGCTTGCTTGGCTGACTAAGTGGCAACCTGTTGATTTCAAAAGTGGAGCAGTGTTAGCCGGTTTAGTGGGCGTGACGGTATTGGCGGTGGGTATGCAAGTGACGACTAACCATTCGTCTGACAATTCTTTAAGCATCTCTGAGGCAAAGCCCAATAATTCTACAGATGTGCTAATGTCTAATGAAGACATCGATTTCTTAGAAAATATGGACATTTATGAATGGCTAGCTGCTGAATACAGCTAAGCTTGCACGCTTAGGGAGCAGATCATGTTAAGGAAAGGATTCCTATTACTCGGTTGTTTTATAACGCTTAGTTTATTGCCGGTGTATGCAGATGATTCTGCTGAAGACTTAGCCGCCATGCTTGAATGGTGGGAAACTTATGGTCGTTATTGGAGTGAGCTAGACAATCCTGACTCAACCAATGACAACATGATGTTTTCTTTTCTGGACGGTGGCCGAGTTCCACTGAAGGATGCTATCCAATGAATAGTATAGCATCCATGCTAAAGCCTAAGTTCGCTAGACTGTTACTAGGTTTTTTTATCTATACACTGCTAAGCCCTAGTTGGGCGGGTGCACTTAGCTGGGACGGCTTAAGCAATCAAGAGCGTTCCGTTTTAAAAAGCTATCAAGCACAATGGCCTAGCTTGTCAACCGAGCGCCAACATACTTTAAAGCGCTGGGCTGCGCTTCCCGCTAGTCAACGTGAGCAAATTCGCTCTCAATTCACTCTATGGAATAGCTTACCTAGCTCGCGTCGAGCCGCCCTCCAAAACAAGCTGGAGCACTACAAAAGCTTACCTTCTGCTAAGCGTGAAAAAATTAAAAAGTGGCGCAGTTGGATTAAGAGTTTGCCCTTAATAGAGCAACAAAAGCTACGGGAGCGTTGGTCACAGTTAAGTAATTTGGAGCGTAAAAACTATATCAAGGAATTAGCTAAAAAGTACGGAGCAGCTCCCTTATAGTGTGTGACCGTTTGTCTTTAAGAGTGCATGGCTTTTCTGATAGGTCTTCATCTATAAGGCTATCTAATCAATACTTAAGCCAACTTGGTATTAGGCTGTTGTAATTAAATGCCTTCGGTATTTTATGGTATTTTCATAATTTCTTCTTATAAAAAAATCATGAATAACCCAGCTAAAAATAATTTTTATTAAATTTATATGAATTTTATATAAATAGCGCTGTTTGACTAAATTAAGGCGAGCGAATTTTATTGCTGAATGTTTCTATAAGAGAGTTTCTAATAGGGTATAGGTATTTTTTCTAAAGATTTTGTGAAATATTTGGTTACATTCAGGTTGTATTCAGGTTAAATTTCCAGCTCTTTTGAGAGATTGATTGTTTTTCATATTAAAATCATGAAGTTAGATTTTTGTTAAGTTTTCGTTAAGGTCTTTAAATCTTGAAAACTTTGTGATACTTTGCATAAAAATAATGATGATTTTTGGTGCTTAGGTGTTGATTGAGGGATGCAATTAAAGTGTGTTGTTACACATCAAATGGCTTGTTGGCCTGATAAACCCCACAGAGGAGTTATGCAATGCATAGCCTACAGACTCATTCCAACCCAGAAGAAGAAATTTTTACGATGGGTGAGGAGGAAGGCATTGAGCTTGAAGAGCTTGATGAATTAATCGATGAGTCAGATGAGTCAGAAGGGTTGTTAAGTATCGATAGCCCTGAAGAGGTATTAGCCGATCCCAGTGTGGAGCGGGTTAATACTTCTACAGAGCGTGATGCTGCTCAGCTTTACCTACGTGAAATTGAATTTTCACCTTTATTAACCCCTGAAGAAGAAGTTCATTACGGGCGTTTAGCCCGCGCGGGTGATGAACTTGGCCGAAAAAAAATGATTACCTGCAATTTGCGCTTAGTCGTGAAAATTGCACGCCGCTATTTAGGACGTGGTTTGCCTTTGCCTGATTTAATTGAGGAAGGTAATTTAGGCCTAATTCATGCGGTTGAAAAGTTTGACCCTGAACGTGGTTTTCGGTTTTCGACGTATGCGACTTGGTGGATTCGTCAGAATATCGAGCGTGCTTTAATGAATCAAACACGCACGATTCGTTTGCCTATTCATGTCAACAAAGAACTGAATGCGTATATGCGCAAAATGCGTGAAATGACCCAACAGTTAGGCCGTGAGCCAACCTTGCCTGAAATGGCTGAGGCTTTAGGTCGCCCAATTGACAGTCTACGTAAACTATTAAGTTTCAATGAGCATGTATCTTCTTTAGATACACCCGTCGGTAAAGATGGTGATAGCCCTTTAGTTGACTTTGTCGCTATGGAAGAAGAGCGTGAACCAGCAGCTGTTCTAGAAGATGAAGATATTAGCCGTTCTGTAGAAAACTGGCTCAGTCAGCTAGATGTAAAGCAAAAAGACGTGATTGTGCGGCGCTTTGGTTTGCATGGCTATGAGCGTGCTACCTTAGAGCAAGTTGGCGAAGAGTTAGGCTTGACTCGTGAACGTGTCCGCCAAATCCAAATGGATGCTCTCAAGCGCCTGCGGCGTATTTTGGAAAATAAAGGTTTATCTGGCGAAAGCTTATTAGGTCTTTAAGTCAAGTTTCAGCTAGTGCCCTGTTTCTATGGAAATAGGGCAGCTGTTACTGCGCGCTCTTCAGAAAGTAAAATAGTATAAGTGCGGCACGCAGCGTCAGTTGTCATAATTTCAAAGCCTATGCCATGCTCCACTAACGCCCGATAAACTTCTGCTGAAGCTAAGCTCGCTGTATTCCCACAACCTATTAAGATGACTTCACTCTTAAGTGCAAATAAGGGTTTAAGTTGTTCGGCAGTCAGCTGTGCGAAACTCCCTACAGCCCAATTATCAATTAAGGTTTGTGCACTGATAATAAAGGGTTGGCTTAAGCGCTGATTCTGAGTTTGTACCCAACCTTCATCATAACCTTGAATCGTATAAGTGGCTTGAGGTTTATCTTCACTAAACTGCATCCTAAGCTCCATTGTGGCATGATTGACAGACCTGCATAGTCGATTGTAATGTGACCGGCTGCAAGTGGCCCCAGTGATGGGTAGTATTCATAGACGGGTTTCAATATCGTGCAAGACGATTTTCAACGTATCAACCGCTTACCTACTTACGTATTCAAGATTACGGATGCCTTGAAGCGCGAAGCGCGCGCACGTGGTGAGGATATTATTGATTTTGGGATGGGAAATCCAGACCAACCAACGCCCAAGCATATTGTCGAAAAGCTAGTGGAAAGCGCTCAGCGCCCTGACACGCATCGCTATTCGATGTCACGGGGAGTGCCACGCTTACGCAAAGCGATTAGCAATTGGTATAAACGTCGCTTTGATGTGGATATTGACCCTGAAACTGAAGCAATAGTGACGATTGGCTCCAAAGAAGGCTTAGCGCATTTAGCCTTAGCGACTTTGAGTCGTGGCGATACAGTTTTAGTGCCTAATCCGGCTTATCCGATCCATCCCTATGGCAGTATCATTGCTGATGCGGATATTCGCCATGTGCCCTTAGTCGAAGGCAAAGATTTCTTCGCTGAACTGGAAGCTGCCATTAAAAATTCATGGCCGAAGCCTAAAATGCTCATTATCAACTTCCCCGGTAATCCAACGGGGCAGTGTGTGGAACTGGATTTCTTTGAGCGCGTAATTGCCATTGCCAAAGAGCATGATATTTGGGTTATTCATGACATCGCTTATGGTGAAATTTGCTTTGACGGCTATAAAGCGCCATCAATTCTGCAAGTACCGGGCGCGAAGGATATTGCTGTCGAATTTTATTCACTCTCCAAAACTTACAATATGCCAGGTTGGCGCGTCGGTTTTATGTGTGGCAATCCGACGTTAGTCAAAGCTTTGGAGCGCATGAAGTCTTATCTGGATTACGGCATGTTTGCACCGATTCAGATTGCAGCGATTGCGGCTTTAGATGGCCCGCAAGATTGCGTCGCTGAAATTTGTGGTATGTATGAAGCACGCCGCAATGTGTTATGCGATGGCTTGAATGCAGCCGGTTGGCCGGTGGAGCGTCCGAAAGCGAGTATGTTTGTTTGGGCGAAAATCCCCGAACGCTATCAAGCGATGGGGTCACTTGAGTTTGCTAAGAAGCTATTAAATGATGCGCATGTAGCAGTTTCGCCGGGGATTGGCTTTGGTCAATACGGTGACGATCATGTACGCTTTAGCTTGATTGAGAACGAGCACCGCACCCGCCAAGCACTGCGTGGCATCAAACAGATGTTTCGTCAGGACGAGTTAAGCAGTCTGGCGTAATTATAAACAAAAAATTAGATTTAAAGATTTAAGGAGTACACATGAAACCTGTCAAGGTGGGTTTGTTAGGACTGGGCACCGTCGGTGGTGGTACTGCAACGGTTTTATCACGCAATGCCGAGGAGATTGCCCGCCGTGCCGGGCGCGGTATCGTGATTGATTTCGCTGCTGCCCTCGATACCAGTCATGCCGCCAAGCTGGGCTTATCGGGTGTGCGTCTGAGCAATGATGCGATGGATGTGGTGGAAGATCCCGAGATCGAAATCGTGGTCGAACTCATCGGCGGTTATACCTTAGCCAAGAGTTTAGTCTTGCAAGCGATCCAAAATGGTAAGCATGTCGTCACTGCTAACAAAGCCTTGATCGCTTTACACGGCAATGAAATCTTCGCAGCCGCGCAGAAAAAAGGCGTGATTGTTGCCTTTGAAGCAGCAGTTGCAGGTGGTATTCCGGTGATTAAAGCGGTGCGTGAAGGTTTAGCGGCTAATCGGATTGAATGGTTAGCAGGGATCATTAATGGCACTAGCAATTTCATTCTGACTGAAATGCGCGATAAAGGCCGTAGTTTTGCGGATGTGTTAGCGGAAGCTCAAGCGCTCGGTTATGCCGAAGCTGACCCGACTTTTGATGTCGAAGGTGTGGATGCAGCGCATAAGCTGACGATTTTGTCCTCAATTGCCTTTGGTGTGCCTTTGCAATTTAACGAAACGTATATCGAGGGCATTTCCAAGATCACGCCTGAAGATGTGAGCTATGCCTCTGATTTAGGCTATCGGATTAAATTATTGGGCATTGCACGTCGTACCGAGCAAGGTATTGAGCAGCGCGTGCACCCCACCTTGATTCCTCGCAAGCAACTAATTGCTAGCGTCGATGGGGTCATGAACTGTGTCATGGTGCAAGGCGATGCGGTCGGTTCAACGCTGTATTATGGGCGTGGCGCAGGTGCAGAGCCGACTGGCTCAGCAGTGGTCGCGGATATTATCGATGTAGTACGCGCGATGACTTCAGACCCAAATAATCGTGTGCCGCATTTAGCTTTCCAAGCCAGCACCTTGGCGAATACGCCAATTCTACCGATTGCTGAAGTTGAAACGGCTTTCTATTTACGGATGCGTGCGGTGGATAAGGCCGGTGTATTAGCGGATGTTACGCGCATTCTCGGTGATCGCTCGATTAGCATTGAAGCCTTCTTGCAAAAAGAACCTGCCAAAGCCGGTTCGGACGTCGATATCATTATGCTTACGCAGCGGGTACGCCAAGGCAATATGAATGAAGCGATTGCGGCAATTGAGCAACTGGATAGCATTTGCGGCTCAGTCACTAGCCTGCGTGTGGAAGCACTGAATTAAGCTCATTAAAATTCTCTACTCCCCTCAATTCTGGAGGGGAGTGTCACAAGGTTCAAGTTATGAAATACATCTCAACTCGTGGCCAATCGCCCGCTCAATCGTTTAGTGAAATTCTGTTAGGTGGTTTAGCGCCGGATGGTGGCTTGTATCTGCCAGCAAGCTATCCCCAATTCACCGATGCTGATTTAACCGCGATGCGCTCAATGAATTATCGCGATTTAGCTTTTGCAGTGCTTTCACGCTTTGCCACTGATATTCCAGAAGCCGATTTAAAAGTGATTATTGATAAAACTTATACAGCTGCGGTGTATTGCAATGTGCGTGCGGGTGAAAATCCAGAAGATATTACACCTTTACATACTTTAGAGCCGAACCTGCATTTGCTGTGTTTATCGAATGGGCCAACGCTAGCTTTTAAAGATATGGCGATGCAGCTCTTGGGCAATTTGTTTGAATATGTGCTGGCGAAAGCAGGGCAGGGGCTTAATATTCTCGGCGCGACTTCAGGCGATACAGGGTCTTCCGCTGAATATGCGATGCGTGGCAAACAAGGTGTGAATGTCTTTATGCTGTCACCTTATGGAAAAATGAGCCGTTTCCAAACCGCGCAAATGTTTAGCTTGCAAGATCCGAATATTCACAATATTGCTATTAAAGGCGTCTTTGATGATTGCCAAGATATTGTTAAAGCAGTATCCAATGATCATGCGTTTAAAGCGGATTATAAAATCGGTGCAGTGAATTCGATTAATTGGGGGCGTATTTCCGCTCAGGTTATTTATTATTTTAAAGGTTATTTTGCAGCCACTACCGACAATAGCCAACAAGTCAGTTTTGCAGTGCCTTCGGGTAATTTCGGCAATGTTTGCGCGGGACATATTGCACGCATGATGGGCTTGCCGATTAAGCATTTGATCGTGGCTACCAATGAGAATGATGTGCTGGATGAGTTCTTTAAAACTGGCGTTTATCGTCCGCGTGGTTCAGCGAATACTTATCACACCAGTAGCCCGTCGATGGATATTTCGAAAGCCTCCAATTTCGAGCGCTTTATTTATGATTTAGCGGGGCAAAATGGCGCTAAAGTTAATGAGCTGTGGTCAAGCGTTGACAAAGGTGGTGCGTTTGATCTGGCTGGACAAGGTCTATTTAGCCAAGTACCTGAGTTTGGCTTCCAATCAGGTTCGAGTAATCATGCGAACCGCCTTGCAATGATTCAGAAAATCTGGGCGCAATACGGTGTGATGATTGATACGCATACCGCCGATGGCCTGAAAGTAGCTTTAGAGCTGCGTGAGGCTGATGTACCGATGCTGGTGTTGGAGACTGCTTTGCCAGCTAAATTCGAGGAATCTATTCAGGAAGCGCTAGGTCAAGTTCCGGTGCGGCCTAAGGGTATGGAAAATATCGAGCAGTTGCCGCAACGCTTTGAGGTGATGGAGGCTAATGCTGATTCAGTAAAGCAATTTATTCGTAGTCATATCTGAGCCAAGCATGGATACAGAGGTACTGGCAGCTGAAGCGCTTATTATTAATGAAGTGCAGCTTCTCTTAGCGGAGAAGCGCACGAGCTTATCAGTGCTACGCACTGGTTTGGCGGTACTTATTTTGCCGATGAGTGTGACTAGTTTTTTAATTGCCACCTCCAAATCCTATGAATGGCTGAATGTCTGGCACTTTCTCTTGCCTCTGAGTATTTTAAATTTACTGTTGGTGAGTTTAGGCGCTTATTTAATCGTGCATGCGATTAAAAAATTCCTGCATTATGATCGTCTCATTCACAAACTGGTTTTAGAAAATAAAATCCTGAGTCGGTTGTTAAACTAAACTCTGTTTAGTCAATAACAAGGAGCATACTGATGCTACATTTTACCGATGTAGTCCCTATTGATCAGCAGGCGATTGAGACTTTATCTGGCATTATCCTAACAATGTCAGTTTTATCGACTTTGCAAGTAGTATCTGCTCAAGCTATTGATACTCGTAGTTTATTGTATGCAGCGTTAGGCTCGACAGCAGCGTGGGGATTTGTGGATGCGATGACCTCTTTAGTGAGCACCTTGCTTAGTCGGACGCATACCTATCAAGTCGTTAAGCGTTTACGTGAATCCACTCATTTAGCTGATTTTCGTAAGCGCTTAACCGATGAAGCCCCTGCTTATGTGGTCGATCAATTAGACGATGCGGCTTTAAAGAAAATTCAAGACTTATTACTGTTACAAAATGAAGTTAAACGGCCGGGTTTAAATACTCAGGATTATATAGTGGCTTTTCATATTTGGTTAATAGTAGTTAGTGCTGTTTTGCCATTAGCGTTGCCGTTTATTTTCATTGATGATCCCTTAACCGCTTTTCGTGTGACTCAGTTGGTTTCGGTCTGGATTATGTTCGGCCTGGTTTATAGTTTAGGTGAATGGTTAGGGACTAAACCTATTCAATCCGGTTTGACCTTTGCAGCTATTGGTATTGTTATTACCGTAGTTTGCATTGCTTTAGGTGGTTAGTGTTAACTAGCTAAATTTATTTTTTAATTCTAAATGGCTTTTTTATGAGCTTAGCAAAAACAGTTTTTCAATCACCCGTTCATATTTTTGCGTTCGGGTTTGGTAGTGGCTTAGCGCCATTTGCACCCGGAACCTTTGGCACTTTAGCAGCAATCCCGCTTTATTGGCTGCTATCTTTTTTGCCTCTATGGCTTTATGCCTTAGTTTTGTTAGCAGCAATTATCTTCGGCATTTGGTTATGCGGCGAGTCTGCCAAGCGCCTAGGTGTGCCTGATCATGGTGGGATTGTCTGGGATGAATTTGTCGGTTTCTGGATTACCATGCTGGCTGCACCCAGCGGCTTGGGCTGGATTCTAGTCGGCTTTGTGCTATTCCGCATTTTCGATATTTGGAAACCTTGGCCGATTTATATCGTTGACGATAAAGTGAAGGGCGGCTTTGGCATTATGCTCGATGATATGATTGCAGGCGCTTACGCTTTCATAATTATGCAAATATTAGCGCTATTCTTTGGTTGATATTAATGGATTTACCTAAAATTGACGACTTCATTGATTCGCCTAATTCATTATTGCTTAGTTTAATTGGTAGGTTAACTCCTTGGCAGGCCTTAAATGAGTTAGAAAGCTTGATTGATAAGATTTTATTGGGCTTAAATTCACAAGAATATTTGATCAACAATAATCAAGCTATTCATAAAAGCGCTACTATTGAGCCTAATGCGCAACTCAAAGGCTCCGTGATTATTGGACCGAATTGCTTTATTGCCAATGGTAGTTTAGTCCGGGGTGGGGTGATTTTAGAAGCCAATTGCACGATTGGACATTGTAGTGAGTTAAAAACTGCCTTCTTATTTTCAGGCAGCAAACTCGCGCACCTTAATTTTGTAGGCGATAGTGTGATTGGTGCTGATGTTAATATCGAAGGCGGGGCGGTGATTGCTAATTACAGAAATGAATGGCTGAGTAAGGAGATTCAAATCTGTTATCAAGATCAACGTATCGCTACGGGTGTTTTAAAGTTTGGCGCTCTAGTTGGTGATCATAGTCGTATTGGTGCTAATGCCGTGATTTCGCCGGGAGCTATTTTGAGTCCGAATACTATTATTAGGCGTGGTAAAGTTATTGATCAATATCATAGTTCTTAAATTTAACACTTATCTATGACTATTAATTTCTTGCTCAACCTAGTTAATTAATTTTTGAACTGCTAATCTTCTCATATTATCCGATTTTGATTGAGTTGGTTATGCAGGTTAATAATTCTATCGCCCATGTCCGTGAAAAAGATCAAGAAAGGCAAACTCTAGAAAACCACCTTTTAGGGGTGGCAAAATTGTCTGAGGAGGCAGCCACTAAAGCAGAGATGCCAGAAGCCGGAGAGTTGATAGGCTTATTACATGACTTAGGAAAATATAGCCAACAATTTCAACAATATATTGGCTCAGCTACAGGCTGTATTAATCCTGATGAAGATGATTACGTCGATACTAAAGGTTTAAAAGGCAAAATTGATCACTCTACCGCTGGTGCACAAGCCATCTGGAATGAATTATCAAAGCAAGGGCAAGCCCAATCCATTACAGCGCAAATTCTGGCGCTCTGTATTGCCTCCCATCATTCGGGCTTGATCGACTGTTTAGAGCTGAATAGCAAAACGCCCGTTTGGGATAAATTTTCCCATCGTATGCGGAAATCTGAAGACCATGCCCATCTCGATGAAGTTTTATCGAAAATGGATGTAGCCATCCGGCAGCGGTTTCGACAACTGATTGAATCACCTGTATTACATCAATGCGTCATCAATAAGCTGACAGACATTGGCAAGCAAAACAAAGGCGGTGCGCTGACTGCCATTTTCAAGCAAGGGTTATTAGTCAGATTATTGTTTAGTTGCCTGATTGATGCTGATCGAGTGGATACCGCTGATTTTGAAAATCCAGTTGCCGCTCAAAAACGCTTGAAAGGGCATTATGTCAGTTTCGATAAGTTGATTGAGCGACTTGAAACTAAACTCGCTAGCTTCACGCCAGATACGGATGTCAACAAAATCCGTAAACAGATTTCCGATCATTGCTTGCAACGTGCTAACCGCAAACCCGGCATTTTCACCTTGTCCGTTCCTACAGGGGGTGGTAAGACCTTGGCAAGTCTGCGTTTTGCCTTAAATCACGCTAAAGGACATGGGTTAGAGCGGATTATCTACTTCATTCCTTTCACCTCCATTATTGACCAGAATGCAGAGGAAACCCGTAAGATTCTTGAACCGCAAGGCAGTGGCGATGAAGGCAATATTGTGCTGGAACACCATTCCAACCTGACACCTGAAGAACAAACGTGGAAAACCAAAATCCTCTCGGAAAACTGGGATGCACCTGTGGTGTATACAACGATGGTGCAGTTCCTTGAAACCTTATTTGGTTCGGGTACTCGCGGTGCACGGCGGATGCACCAACTTTCCAAATCCGTATTGATCTTTGATGAGATTCAGACTTTACCTATCAATTGTGTGCACCTGTTCAATAATGCCATCCACTTTCTGGTTGATCATTGCGGCAGTTCGGTGGTGTTGTGTACGGCAACTCAGCCTTTGTTGAATGAGGTTGATCAGAAAAAAGGGCGGATTGAGCTTGCCCCTGACAGTGAAATGATGCCCGAAGTTAAAGAATTGTTTGCAAATTTGCGGCGTGTTGAAGTCATTGACCAGCAGAAACCCGGCGGTTGGCGCTTTGATGAAGTGGCTGATCTTGCTATCGAAGAGATCATGCAATGTGGTAGTTGCCTTGTTATCGTCAATACCAAGAAGGCGGCGCAAAAAATCTTTAAGCTTTGTCAATCGCAAATGGATAACAACATTTTCCATTTGAGCACCGGCATGTGTCCGGCGCACCGTAAAGCCATATTAAGCCAAGTCCGGCAATTGTTAGATGCAGACGAAGATGTGCTTTGTATCAGCACCCAATTGATTGAGGCTGGGGTCGATGTCGATTTTGGTGCTGTTATTCGCTTTACGGCTGGATTGGATTCGATTGCGCAAGCCGCAGGACGCTGCAATCGGAACGGTAGACGTCCCATGAAAGGGCGCGTCAGTATCGTGAACCCAGCCGATGAAAATCTCGATATGCTACCCAGCATCAAAAAAGGTAAGCAGATTACTGAGCGCTTGTTGCGTGAGTTCACAGAAAACCCTGAACGGTTTGATCAGGGTGATCTGATTGGTCCAACGGCGATGCAGTGGTATTTCCGTTACTACTTCTTTGAACGGCAGGCTGAAATGACCTATCCAGTTAATTCGATTGGCTGGGATGATAATTTATTGGAGTTGTTATCGAGCAACAAGAAATTGTTGGGTAACTATGAGCGAGAGCATAAAACCAAGCCCGCGATTTATTTCAAGCAGTCTTTTATGACTGCCGCCAAAGCATTCAAAGCTATTGATGCACCTACTCGTGGGATTGTCGTTCCCTATCATGAACGAGGTAAAGAAATCATCAATTTATTATGTTCTCAATATGAGCCAGATAAGCAATTTGCTCTGCTACGTGAAGCTCAACAATACACCGTTAATGTGTTTCCGCATGTTCTTAGTGATTTGGATAAAGCAAAAGCCATCCATTTAGTGCAAGACGGTATCGACATTCTGTACCTGATGAAACCGGAGTATTACAGCAAGCACTTTGGGTTAGCGGACTCCCCAACAGAAGCAGCAAGGAATTTCGATGTCATTTAAATCAAGAGCCTACGAATTCAAAGTATGGGGTCGATATGCGTTATTCACTGATCCTGTCACGAAGATTGGCGGGGAGAAGTGTTCCTACCATATCCCGACTTATGAAGCGCTGAAAGGTGTTGCTAAGTCGATTTATTGGAAGCCGACTATCGTTTGGGTGATTGATGAGGTTCGTATCATGAAACCCATCCGCACCCAAACCAAAGGTACGAAGCCACTCGTATTTAGTGGTGGGAATACGTTAGCTATCTATACCTTTCTCGCCGATGCGGAATATCAAGTACGAGCGCATTTTGAATGGAATCTCCAACGCCCAGAATTGGAGCATGACCGCAATGCCGCCAAACATTTGGCGATGGCGGAACGTGCCTTAAAGCGTGGCGGGCGACAGGACATTTTCCTTGGTACGCGTGACTGTCAGGGTTACGTTGAACTGTGTGAATTTGGTTCTGGCGAAGGGCATTACGACAACATCGACGAGTTGGGTTTTGGGTTGATGTTCCACGGTTTTGATTACCCCGATGAAACGGGGGGCAACGCATTACATGCACGTTTTTGGTATCCGACGATGAAAAAAGGCGTGATCTGTTTTGACAGGCCGGAACAATGCCAAACCAGAAAATACGTGCGCGAGATGGAATCAAAGCAATTCAATCAGGGCGAGAACTTTTCGGTATTGACCGATGAGGAGATTGAAGCATGAGCTGGTTACAACAACTGTATGAAACGTATGAGGAATGCAGCAAAGTACCTGAATTTGTTTCAGGCGATAATCCACTGCTGCCTATTTGCCATACCACGCAGAACGCCCATATCGAGGTTATTCTGGATGGCGAGGGGCATTTTTTACGGGCGAAAGTGCTATCCAAAGGTGAGTTGCTGACTGTTGTACCTTGTACAGAAGGTTCGGCGGGGCGTTCCGGTAGTAAGCCTGTCAATCATCCTTTATGCGATAAGTTGCAATATGTGGCGGGTGATTACGTGGCGTTGGGTGGTGATGTGACGGTGGGATTCAGCAAAAATCCTCAAGAGCCTTATCAGAATTACCTGTCACAACTTGCAGCGTGGGTAAATTCTTCAGCTTCTCACCCTAAAGCCAAGGCTATTTATGAGTACGTTAGCAAGGGAACGCTGATTGCCGATTTGGTGAAAGCACAATGTTTATTTTTGGATGATAAGCAGCAATTACTGAAAAAATGGGATAAAGATGAAGATGCGCCTGCCATTTTCAAAATCCTGCCTGCTGGACAGACCACTGAAGCAGCTTTTATTCGTTGGCGTGTAGAAACACCAAGCGAGTTGGTAACGGCAACGTGGGAAGATCACAACCTGATGGCGGCATGGATTCGCTTTTATAATCAGCGCGAATCAACCAAAGGCTTGTGCATGGTGACAGGTGAAACGGTTGCTTTAGCCACTCAGCATCCATCAGGGATTCGGCATGGTGCGGATAAAGCCAAACTGATTTCATCCAACGATTCATCTGGCTACACCTTTCGGGGGCGATTCACGGATAGTGAGGGTTCGCAAGCGTGTTCGGTATCATCCGAGGTTTCCCAAAAATCCCATAATGCGTTGCGGTGGTTAGTACAACGTAAGCAAGCGTACCGCTTTGGTGATCAGGTTTTTGTGTCGTGGGCGAAATCAGGGGAAGAAATTCCCGACCCGTTCGCTGATAGCCATGCGTTATTAGGTACTGAACCGGAAGAGGCAGAAACCACCAGTATTGGTGATGTCGGTCAGGCATTTGCTCAACGCTTGTCGAAAAAAATTGCAGGTTATCAGGCTAATATCGCTGATACCTCCAATATCATCGTCATGGGTTTGGATTCTGCAACTCCGGGGCGGATGGCAATTACGTTTTATCGTGAACTAGAACGCTCCGAGTTTTTGGCGCGTCTTGAGCAATGGCATACGCAATTCGCATGGCATCAGAACTTCAGCAAGGATGTTAAATTCATTGGTACGCCCGCACCCAGAGATATTGCTGAAGCGGCTTATGGTCGTCCTGATGACAAACTGAAAAAAGCAGTCGTAGAGCGATTGCTACCTTGCATTATCGACCAATACCCCTTTCCGAATGATTTGATGTTTTCCACGATTCAACGTGTTTCCAACCGTGTGGGCATGGATGGGTGGGAGTGGGAAAAAACATTGGGCATTGCTTGTTCCCTGTTTCGGGGAACTCATCAACAGGAGAATTACCATATGAGTTTGGAAGAAGACCGCACTACCCGCGATTATCTATATGGGCGGTTGCTGGCGGTGGCCGATTACATTGAAGAAATTTCATTGTCGGACAGTGAAAAAAATCGCCAAACCAATGCAGCCAGATTCATGCAACGGTTTGCCAGTAACCCTTACAAAACATGGCCGATGTTGTATGACCAATTAACGCCTTACATTGCTAGATTGAAAGTTAATCGTAAGGGTTTGTGGATCAAACTCGAAAATTTGCTGGATGACATCAAATGCAAATTCACGGCAGAGATTTTTACGGATAACGCCCAGCTTTCCGGCGAATACCTGTTGGCTTATCACTGCCAGCGTAAAGAGCTTTGGAAGAAGATTGAGAAAGACACTGCAACCGACCCGTCTGACGATTGATACAAGGAATTCAACACATGACATTGCAACACAAAATTGATTTCGCGGTTATTCTGCGTGTGGAAAATGCTAATCCAAATGGTGACCCACTCAATGGCAATCGACCACGTACTGATTATTCAGGGATTGGTGAGATTACCGATGTAGCGATTAAACGCAAGATTCGAGATCGTTTATTAGAAAAAGGGCATCCGATTTTTGTGCAATCTGATGATCGTAAAAATGATGATGCGACCAGCTTGCAGGATCGTGCAGATAAAACATTAGGTAAAAAACTGAGCAAAGAGACGGCATGTGAGGCTTGGTTTGATGTCAGAGCATTTGGGCAGGTATTTGCTTTCAAATCCAAAGATAAAAAGGCGGGTGATGGCATTTCTATTCCGGTGCGTGGCCCAGTGAGTATTCAATCGGCTTTCAGTATCGAGCCTGTCAGTGTGACTAGCACTCAGATTACTAAAAGCGTCAGCGGTGAAGGGGATGGTACAAAACGGGGTTCTGACACGATGGGGATGAAGCACCGTGTTGATAACGGTATCTACGTTTTCAAAGGCAGCATGAATCCGCAATTGGCAGAGAGAACGGGCTTCAGTGATGCCGATGCTGCGGTACTTAAAGAAGTGTTACCTAAGCTGTTTGAGAATGATGCCTCATCGGCTCGACCTGAAGGTAGCATGGAAGTGTTAAAAGTATTCTGGTGGCAACACAATTCCAAGGGTGGGCAGTATTCTTCAGCGAAAGTCCACAGTTGTCTAAAAGAGGTCAACACGGATGGTAGTTTCATTTTGGATAATTTAGATGGCCTGAAGGCTGAGGTCATTGAGGGTTTTTAATGAATTGCAATGTATTTTCCTTCAGCAGCCACGCCATCAAACGCATGTTCGAGCGAAGTTTAACCCGTGATGATGTGGTCTGTGCGATTGAGCAAGGCGAGGTGATCAGGGATTATCCTGAGGATCAGCCCTATCCAAGCTGTTTGATTTTGTGGTTTTTGTATGAAACGCCCATTCATGTGGTCGTAGCGCGTAACGACAGCGATCTATCCTGTTATATTGTGACTGCGTATGTGCCTTCAGAAGCGATTTGGCAGGCTGGTTTTAAGGAGAAAAAAGCGTGAATTGCGTTATTTGTAAATTAGGCGAGACCTTTGAAGGACGTGTCACGGTGGCCTTAACCCGTGGCGAATTAACGGTAGTGATTAAGGAGGTGCCCGCCCAGATTTGTGAAAACTGTGGTGAATATTATTTAGCGGATGCCATTGCTGATAGGGTGCTGAAGTTGGCTGAATTAGCCGCCTCACGTAATGCGGAACTGGAAATTTTACGGTTTGCCGCATGAGCGACCACCCCATCATGCTCTCCGCCCTGCAACACTACAGCTACTGTCCGCGCCAGTGTGCCTTGATTCATCAGGAACAAACCTTTGAGGATAATGTGTTCACGGTTCGTGGGCATTTGGCGCATGAGCGGGTGGATAGTGGTGAGAGTGGGATGGAATATGGGGTGCGAGTTGAGCGTGCTTTGCCTTTATTTAGTGAGCGCTATGGATTAGTAGGTAAAGCCGATGTGGTGGAGTTTTTGGACGATGGTACGCCGTATCCGGTTGAATATAAGCAGGGCAAACGCCAGCAAAAGCTACACGATGAAGTGCAAGTAGCCGCACAAGCCTTGTGTTTAGAAGAAATGACTGGAAAAATCGTGCCAGAAGGGGCGATTTTTCACCATAAGACACGGCGGCGGCGTGTTGTGCCCATCACAGAAACTTTGCGTGAACACACACTGCACTTAATTACCCAAGTAAGAGCTTTACTGGATTCGGGGGCGATGCCTGCACCCGTGGATGATAGTGCCTTGTGCCAAGCCTGTTCGTTGAGCGAGGTGTGTCAGCCGGAGCTAGTGGGGCAAGCACAGTGCATTCGACGTTTACAAGCTCAGTTGTTTGAGGTGGAGGACGACTAATGCGCCAATTATTGAACACGCTGTATCTGTCCACCCAGGGCGCGTATGCGCATTTGGAGGGTGAAACTTTAGTGGTGAAACTGGGTGATGCTAAACGTGGGCAAGTACCTATGCATCATTTGGGCGCGATTGTGTGCTTGGGGCGGGTTAGTTTGAGTCCGCAACTAATGGCACGTTGTATGGCGGATGGGCGCAGTATCGTTTGGTTGAATGAAAATGGGCGGTTTCAAGCACGAGTAGAAGGCGAGGTGGGTGGCAATATTTTATTGCGCCAAGCCCAATTTCGCGCTGCCGATAAGCCGGAAATTGCCTTACAACTGAGTAAAGCCTTTATTGCAGGCAAGTTGAAAAATTCGCGCAATGTGTTGATGCGGAGTGCGCGTGATAGCAAAGACGAGTCTGAGAAAACGCAATTAGCCAAAGCCGCCAAAGCCTTAGCAGTGAACTTGCGCAATGTACAACATGCCGAGTCACCCGCCTCGGTATTGGGCTTAGAAGGTGATGCAGCGCGGGTGTATTTCGAGCAATTCAACACCCTGATTAAGCCGTCAATGCGTGCTGAGTTCGAGTACAAGGGACGCAGCCGTCGTCCGCCGAAAGATGCGGTAAATGCGCTGATTTCATTTATTTACGCGCTGCTATTGAGTGATTGCCGCAGTGCGTTGGAGACGGTGGGACTTGATCCGCAATTGGGCTTTTTTCATGTGGTGCGTCCGGGTCGTCCGGCATTGGCCTTGGATCTGATGGAAGAATTTCGTGCGGTGTTGGGTGATCGCTTGGCCTTGACGCTGATGAATCGCGGGCAATTGCAGCTTAAGGATTTTGAGTTTCGCACAGGTGGTGCGGTGTATTTGAATGATACGGGGCGCAAAACGGTGGTGGTCGCGTATCAAGAGCGTAAGAAAGAGACGATGCAACATCCAGTGTTGGAAACGCAGGTGGAAATGGGTTTGTTGCCGCTGTTGCAAGCGCGACTACTGGCGCGTTATTTGCGCGGGGATGTGCCGCATTACATTCCGTTCTTTAACAAATGAGAATAGATACACATCACCCCAACCCCTGTCCCACAAGGGGCGAGGGGCTTTTTAACCCCTCCCTGACCCTCCCCTTGTCAAGGGAGGGAGGTTTGGAGTTAATTGATGTTGATTTTAGTGAGTTATGATGTGTCGACCGAGACTTCGGCGGGGCGGCGGCGTTTGCGGCGGGTGGCGAAGGTCTGTCTGAATTATGGGCAGCGGGTGCAGTATTCGGTGTTTGAGTGCAAGGTCGATGCAGCCACTTATGAGTTATTGAAAGATGCCTTGCTGAAGGAAATTGATTTGGCGGAGGATAATCTGCGTATTTATCGTTTGACTGAGCCGCTCACTAAGAATGTGCAGGAGTTTGGTAAGTTTAGAGCGACGGATTTTGATGCACCGTTGATTTTGTAAAGCGCTGGTTTTTGATATAATGGTCAATGTCGGATAAGCGCGAACCCTAAGCGCTGGTAAAAAAGCTGGTGGGTTCGCGGTGATTTAATAGCTTGATTTAATTGGCTTTATTTTTATGCTTACCCTCCGCGAACTGTATTTTTCTTCCTGCCGCTTAGGTTCGCGTTCCCGGCAAAAAAACGCTATATTTTTTAGGCCCTTACACACGGGCATTCTCCCAGCTAATTAGGTTGGGAGTGGATTGAAACTTGGCGAATCACTTTGATCGCGTCGTCTTTTAAACCTTCTCCCAGCTAATTAGGTTGGGAGTGGATTGAAACAGCTCCTCCCACATAGTCGGGTAATGGCAAAAAATTCTCCCAGCTAATTAGGTTGGGAGTGGATTGAAACTTAAATTCCAGCGCCAAGCCCTTACCCATCACACTTCTCCCAGCTAATTAGGTTGGGAGTGGATTGAAACAGATGTGTCTATTCAGCATTCGCTACGAAATCTATTTCTCCCAGCTAATTAGGTTGGGAGTGGATTGAAACACAGAAACTGATGCAAGATTCTTTGTTTTCAAGCCTTCTCCCAGCTAATTAGGTTGGGAGTGGATTGAAACACCAACCCAGTTGGCTAAACGTCGCAAGTAAAAACTTCTCCCAGCTAATTAGGTTGGGAGTGGATTGAAACTAAGTTTGTAATCGAAAACCGCTCTGCTGACCCATTCTCCCAGCTAATTAGGTTGGGAGTGGATTGAAACCATGTCACCCTCACCGGTTGCATTCAATCCAGCCGTTCTCCCAGCTAATTAGGTTGGGAGTGGATTGAAACAGGTAGACATCATCGTCGGGCATTTCAAGCGAGAAGATTCTCCCAGCTAATTAGGTTGGGAGTGGATTGAAACAAGACGCGCAACTATCAGGATTATGAGCGCCGCGCCTTTCTCCCAGCTAATTAGGTTGGGAGTGGATTGAAACCTTAGCGATATTGTTTTGCCGAGTGGTAAATCAGTTCTCCCAGCTAATTAGGTTGGGAGTGGATTGAAACATCCTGCTCAGGCTCTAACGCCTGATCTTCCACATCTTCTCCCAGCTAATTAGGTTGGGAGTGGATTGAAACTTTTTAAACCGCGCCGTCTTGATCTGCGCCTCAGTTCTCCCAGCTAATTAGGTTGGGAGTGGATTGAAACACTGGGAATCA
The DNA here is from genome assembly GCA_049292455.1 of Thiolinea sp. Classification (GTDB taxonomy): domain Bacteria; phylum Pseudomonadota; class Gammaproteobacteria; order Thiotrichales; family Thiotrichaceae; genus Thiolinea. The sequence continues at coordinate 430,037 of JBATRF010000005.1, read as the reverse complement.
TTGCTTAATCCCCGCCTTGACCTTCTCCCAGCTAATTAGGTTGGGAGTGGATTGAAACAGGAAAGCACAAGGCACCGAAACCGGCTGGAATTATTTCTCCCAGCTAATTAGGTTGGGAGTGGATTGAAACTGATTGTTCCTAGCTCACCGGCTCGTTGCTTTGCTTCTCCCAGCTAATTAGGTTGGGAGTGGATTGAAACTTTGCTTGGCTATGCAATTAGCGGTCGAAGAAAAATTCTCCCAGCTAATTAGGTTGGGAGTGGATTGAAACTTTTTAAACCATGCTTTTTTAGGCTCAACAGCTTTTCTCCCAGCTAATTAGGTTGGGAGTGGATTGAAACTCGCAGCTAGCTTTAATAAGTCTATTGGTAAATACGTTCTCCCAGCTAATTAGGTTGGGAGTGGATTGAAACTTAACTCAAATGACCCCATAGTGAAAAAGGGCGACTTCTCCCAGCTAATTAGGTTGGGAGTGGATTGAAACATCATCACCCCCTCATCACGTAGTAATCGGTTTTTCTCCCAGCTAATTAGGTTGGGAGTGGATTGAAACAATCATTGGTTTAACGTCAGTCCAATTTAAACCACCTTCTCCCAGCTAATTAGGTTGGGAGTGGATTGAAACTGTTTTGTAGTTGCGTCAGTTGCTTTTTCAAAATTTCTCCCAGCTAATTAGGTTGGGAGTGGATTGAAACACTCGCGACCGTAGGCCGCTAGAGAATTTCTTGGCTTCTCCCAGCTAATTAGGTTGGGAGTGGATTGAAACTGTGAAATATGAGCAGTTTTTTTTAAGTTTTGCGTTCTCCCAGCTAATTAGGTTGGGAGTGGATTGAAACTTTTTGGGGATGTAAACCACTTGCCCCGCGTAGTTCTCCCAGCTAATTAGGTTGGGAGTGGATTGAAACAGTTTTGCCCAGTCCTCGGAGCAAGCCTGCATGATTCTCCCAGCTAATTAGGTTGGGAGTGGATTGAAACAAGCTAGAGCAGGCGCTGGTAAAACATCTACGCTTTCTCCCAGCTAATTAGGTTGGGAGTGGATTGAAACCTCCCAACGTCTCAGGTACTCTTCCCGGCTGATCATTCTCCCAGCTAATTAGGTTGGGAGTGGATTGAAACAGTTAACTGATGTGGGATCATGGTCTTATTTAAGCGTTCTCCCAGCTAATTAGGTTGGGAGTGGATTGAAACTTAAAGCAATTCATAGCACCGATGGTTAAGTGCTTCTCCCAGCTAATTAGGTTGGGAGTGGATTGAAACAAGCGGTCATGATTCTGAATCAACCCACTGGTACAATTCTCCCAGCTAATTAGGTTGGGAGTGGATTGAAACGGTCATAGGTAAAAACAATACCAATTTGTAACTAATTCTCCCAGCTAATTAGGTTGGGAGTGGATTGAAACGCCTTCGGTGAAGGTATCGGCCTCATGATGTCCGTTTCTCCCAGCTAATTAGGTTGGGAGTGGATTGAAACTAGTGATAAATACCTATGTTCCGCTAACCATTGAACATTCTCCCAGCTAATTAGGTTGGGAGTGGATTGAAACATGTCAGTCAGTAACAATTTGACATATGTCACCATTCTCCCAGCTAATTAGGTTGGGAGTGGATTGAAACACCGATTGAGTTGATTAACTCGGATCTGCTAAATCCATTCTCCCAGCTAATTAGGTTGGGAGTGGATTGAAACAAAGCGATGCCAAGTATTGAATCCATCATTAAAACGCATTCTCCCAGCTAATTAGGTTGGGAGTGGATTGAAACCCTTATAACCCACCTGAAAAACAATGGCGTTGTCACGATTCTCCCAGCTAATTAGGTTGGGAGTGGATTGAAACTCCAATTCAGCAATGCGCTGTTCAAGCTGCTTAAATTCTCCCAGCTAATTAGGTTGGGAGTGGATTGAAACACTAGATAAAGCGTTGGAGATTGCGCTTTAACGACATTCTCCCAGCTAATTAGGTTGGGAGTGGATTGAAACTTAACTTAAATGACCCCTTAATTGAAAAGGGCGATTCTCCCAGCTAATTAGGTTGGGAGTGGATTGAAACGCAGGCTTGGCAGCATTTATTGATTATGTCTGAGTCAATTCTCCCAGCTAATTAGGTTGGGAGTGGATTGAAACAAGCCTACTTATCCCCTGTTTTTATATGCTATGTTTCATTCTCCCAGCTAATTAGGTTGGGAGTGGATTGAAACAGCTAACAGTTTGCTATTATAACTACATCAACAACATTCTCCCAGCTAATTAGGTTGGGAGTGGATTGAAACATCGGTGAAAAACAGCGCAATTGCCGCCGCATCCCATTCTCCCAGCTAATTAGGTTGGGAGTGGATTGAAACAAACTTGCTGATTGGTTTTTCGCTCATTTAACTTAATTCTCCCAGCTAATTAGGTTGGGAGTGGATTGAAACACCTATCGTCCGGCGTAACACGCCGAGGCCGTCGATTCTCCCAGCTAATTAGGTTGGGAGTGGATTGAAACGAGACGATCAGCAGCTAATAAGGCTGCATTAACTGAATTCTCCCAGCTAATTAGGTTGGGAGTGGATTGAAACCCTTGAGCAAGCCGGTCATAGGCTTCATCACCAATTCTCCCAGCTAATTAGGTTGGGAGTGAGTTGAAATGCAAGCGAGACAGATTATCTTCAATATCGCCTGCAGGCTAACTTTGGTAAGCCTATGCTTTGCATAGGCTAAGAATATTTAGGAGGCTTTATGCGTACCGTAACCTTGTTTACCAATGGCAGTAACCAAGCAGTACGAATTCCTAAAGACATGGAGTTCGCTGGAGTCCATGAGTTAGAAATTCACCGCGAAGGTGATGTTTTGATTCTGCGTCCAGTACGTCCTGATTGGTTATCTTTTATTGAAGTCGAAAAAGCCGATGCGGATTGGCTACAAGAGCGCCCAGATATTATTTCAGATGAAGGGCGTTTCGCATGGCTATAAAAATCTACATGCTAGAAACCTGTATTTGCAGCTTTATCCAACGTGAGCAGCCCGTTCAAGTTTTACAGCGTTTGCAGCAGGCACGCACCAAACGACAACGGATAGTCATTTCGGCAATCACCTATGCTGAAATGCGTTTTGGGGCCACCAGCAAAAAGGCATCGCCTAAACACCTAGCGCTCGTTGACGATTTTATATTAAGGCTTGATGCTGTTCTACCTTGGGATCAAGCTGCGATTGATGAGGCTGCCATCATTCGCCGAACCTTGAGTGATCTAGGTACGCCTATCGGTGCTAATGATACGGCGATTGCAGGTCATGCTCTGGCAATGAACGCGGTTTTAGTAACCAATAATCTACGTGAGTTTGAACGAGTTCCTAACTTAATCTTAGAAGATTGGACTCAAGACTAACCCTAGTCTCTCTAATCCCAAACTGCTACTCTTCGCGCTTCACGCTGTTTTTTCCGAGTTGAATATGAAAGTCAGAACCCGTTTTGCTCCTAGTCCTACCGGCTATTTACACATTGGTGGTGCGCGCACTGCTTTGTTTTCTTGGTTATATGCTCGCAAAATGGGCGGCGATTTCATCCTCAGGATTGAAGACACCGATTTAGAGCGCTCCAACCAAGCCTCCGTGGATGCGATTTTGCACGCGATGGATTGGTTAGGCCTAAATTATGATGAAGGCCCGTTCTATCAAACCCAACGCTTTGATCGCTATAAAGAAGTAGTGCAGCAGCTGTTAGATACGGGGCATGCCTACTATTGCTATTGTTCAAAAGAAGAATTGGATGCGATGCGCGAAGCGCAAATGGCGCGTAAAGAAAAGCCCCGTTATGATGGTCGCTGGCGCGATAGCACCGCCACACCGCCTGCTGGTGTTTCGCCTGTGGTGCGCTTTAAAAATCCGCTGGATGGCGTAGTTGAGATTGATGACCAAGCACGTGGCAAAATTGTGATTAGCAACACTGAGCTAGATGATTTAATCATTGCCCGCTCAGACGGTGTGCCGACTTATAATCTATCGGTAGTCGTGGATGATATCGATATGGGCATCACTCATGTGATCCGTGGTGATGACCATATTAACAATACTCCTCGTCAAATCAATATCATGTTAGCTCTAGGGCATACTTTGCCGAAATTTGCGCATGTACCGATGATTTTAGGCCCGGATGGACAGCGCTTATCCAAACGACACGGTGCAGTCAATGTCATGCAATACCGTGACGAAGGTTATACACCAGAAGCCTTGCTCAATTATTTAGTTCGTTTAGGTTGGTCACATGGCGATCAAGAGATTTTCTCCCGCCAAGAAATGATCGAATTCTTTGAGCTGGATGGAATTAATCGTGCCCCGTCTTCGATCAATCCAGATAAATTGGTTTGGTTGAATCAGCATTATTTGAAAACTTTGCCAATTGCAGACATTGCGGCACAATTACAATGGCATTTAGAGCATCAACAACTGGATTTGCGTCATGGCCCAGCGCTTGAGGATGTAGTTGTTGCGCAGCGTGAACGCGTGAAGAATTTAGATGAAATGGTTTCAACCAGCCGTTACTTCTATGAAGACCTTCAAGGCTACGATCCGCAAGCGGTACAAAAGCAGTTCAAGCCAGAAACAGCAAGCTATTTGCAAGCAGTGCAGGCTGCATTAGCTGCTTTATCAACTTGGGAAGATGAAGGGATTCATCACGCTATCCAACAAGCTTGTGAAGGTTTGGGCGTAAAATTAGGTAAAGTGGGGCCTGCTTTGCGGGTCGCTTTAACAGGCTCTGCTTCATCGCCTTCACTCGAAATTACCTTGCGCTTGATTGGGCGTGAGCGTAGCTTAGAGCGTATCCAAGCGGCTGTGGCTTATATCGAAAAAATGCCTACAAGTGCTTGACAGTCAGCGCGGATTAATTCAGAATTCGCGCTTCTTCGGGGGGCTATAGCTCAGCTGGGAGAGCGCTACAATGGCATTGTAGAGGTCAGCGGTTCGATCCCGCTTAGCTCCACCAAGACTTTCGATGAACTTTGACCAGTGAGACAAATTATGTTGTTGCTACTAGGTCGGATTGTATTTTTCGTTGGATTATTGATTACAATAGTGACCGTCATAGCAGGGTTTGTTCTATTGTATAAAGACATCCAAAACTGGGCGCAGGCTTGTTTTATGGCCGTGCCGCTCGGGTTCGTGTTAATGTTTGCGGGTCTATCGACTAATATCTTTTTAGAACCGCGTAGCACTGACAAGAATTAAAAACTGTTTTAACGACGTCCCCATCGTCTAGAGGCCTAGGACACCGCCCTTTCACGGCAGTAACCGGGGTTCGAATCCCCGTGGGGACGCCAACTTTACAATGTAGTTTGACGTTTATACAGCGTCCCCATCGTCTAGAGGCCTAGGACACCGCCCTTTCACGGCAGTAACCGGGGTTCGAATCCCCGTGGGGACGCCAATTTAAACACGATTAGTTCTTTCCACTCCTCCTTTTTTCCCTCAAAATAGTCAAAAATATAAATTATATCTTTGGGTAGGTGGATGTATCTTTTCTAACTCTGAACTTGCTTGTTCCCAAAGTCATTATTTAAACAACATTAGAACAATGGAGTTTAGCAATGGGCTTGCGCCAGCTTTTCAAGAGCTTATTAGTATTCATTAGTATTGGTATTTTTTTAAGCGTGCCTAGTGGTTGGGCGCAAGAGCAAAATGCGCTTAAACCGGCCAATTACACCAACCAACAATTGCTGTCTGAAATGTTGTTGGTGAATGCTTCCGAGCAAACTTTGGATAAAGCGCCTGCTTTAGTCGTGACTTTTTCCCAAGATCTGGATACCAATATTGAGTATTCCGAGTTTTTTACGATTACTCAAGCTGGGAAAGCCGTAGAAGGAAAATGGGCTATCGTTAATAGCTCGCGCCGCTTATATTTTACTCAGATTCAAGCCAATGCTAACTATCGAATTCAAATCCGCCCCGGAGTAGCTGCTAAAAATGGTTTAAAGCTGTTAAAGCCAGTCGATTTTGAGATTAAAACTCGTGAGATCCAACCAGCGTTTGACTTTGCCAGTAAAGGTAGTTTGATTCCTTTGCAATTAGCCAGTGGGTTACCGATTCGGGTTGTGAATGTACAGGAATTAGATGTTGAGTTCTTGCGCGTACAGCCAGAAAAATTGGGTGAGGTCTTAAAAGCAATTCGCTTAGATAATAGTCTGCAGTCATGGGAGTTGGAGGAAATTCATGGTGTGACTAGCAGTGTCTATACCACACGCTACCCCACAAATGCTAAGCCTAATGCGCGTGAAACTTTTACCCTACCTATTGCGCAGATTGAGGCTCTAAAGCAGCCCGGTTTATATTTTGCGGTGATTCGCCAGCCGGGGCGCTTTACTGATAAAGCTTATCGAATTACTCATTTCGTAGTCACTAATATTGGCCTACATGCGCGGGTCTATAAAAAGAAGCTCGAAGTATTTGCTCATGCTCTAGATTCTGGCAAGCCTTTGCGCGGCGTGAAAATTGAAGCCAAGGACATTGAAGCTGCCATTGCATCGACTACTGACGAGCAAGGGCGAGCTGGTTTTGCGAGCTATCCCAGTAATGATTTTTTTATTACCGCCAACAGTGATAATCAATTTGCCTTTCTCGATTTACGTGCCCCCCCCTTAGATTTAGCGGCTTTTTCAATTAAGGGTTTGGCTGAGGAGGATATTGCCCCCTATCTTTATTCCTCGCGGACGCTGTATCGCCCTGGGGATACTGTCGATTTGAATATCTTTTTACGTGACCAAGATGGCTTAGTCGTTAAAAATAAAGAGTTAAAACTAAGTATTGTCCGTCCTGATACTAAAGTGATTTGGGAGGAAGTGCTGACTGCATTTGATCCTAATTTAGGCTATTACTTGCAGCGCTTTGCTTTAGCGGAGGATGTACCAGAAGGCAAGTGGCGAGCTGAGTTGCGCTTGGCAGACGAAACTGCAGCGCTTGAAGTATTTGAGTTTCAGGTGGAGCGTTATCAACCCAAGCGCTTAGGCTTAACTCTAAATGCAGGTAAAGCTTTGCTAACTCGGGATGATAAGCAGGTCATCTCTTTGCAAGGAACTTATGCCTATGGTGCGCCTGCCGCTAAGCATACTGTGGTGGCTACTCGTAGTTTGCAAATTGAGCAACAACCTTTAGGCGCTGCTTTTAAAGACTATGTGTTTGGCGTCCCTGAGGATGCTGAGCGTTTAGAGGGTATCACCATGCCCGAGCTGACTTTGGATGAGCAAGGCAATGGTTTTCTCGAATTCCCTGCGATTAGCGCTACACTGCAAGCGCCCTTAAAAGCTCGGGTTAGTGCTAGTCTTTTGGAGTTAGGTGGTCGTCCCATCACTCAGGAGTTAGAGCAAGCTTATTGGCCCACTCAGCATTTAGTTGGTATGAAGCCCTTATTTCCTAATGCCACCGTAGCGGCTAATTCAGAGGCACGGTTTGATATTGTACGGGTCGATCCTAAGGGTGATTTATTAGCAGCCCAACATTTAACGGCCACGCTATTCAGTGAGTCGTATGATTATTATTGGGAATATGTAGCAGAAAAAGGCTGGCAGCAGCAGGGAATTCGTAATCAATATCCGGTTGCTCAGCAAATCGTGGATATTCCTGCAGGTCAGCACGGGCTACTATCCTTCTTAGTACAGGAGGGGCGTTACCGGCTGGAAGTAGAAGATGCAGATACTAAGCTCAAAGTCGCTTATGTGTTTACGGCGGGCTGGCAAGCAGCTGCTAATTCTCCAACTGAGCCTAATACCTTAGCTTTAAAGTTGGATAAAGAGGTTTATAAAGCAGGTGAAACGGCTCAGGTAACAGTTGATTTGCCTACTAGCACAGAAGCCTTGTTGACTGTTGAAGGTGGACAATTACTTTGGAGTAAACAGTTAAGTTTACCGGCTGGCATCTCTGTTATTGAAGTACCGATCAAAGAAAACTGGCAGCGTCATGATTTATATGTAGCCATCAACGCTTTAAGCACTGATACCACTCAGCAGCCCAGCCATTTGCAACGCCATTTTGGTATTACCGCTTTAGTGTTAGATCGCAGCGAGCGCAAGCTTGAACTGAGTATCGAAATACCCGAAGTGATGACTGCCGAGCAGACAGTTAAAGTAATGATTAAAGCGGCTAATTTAAAGTCGCAAGACGCCTTAGTCACTTTATCAGCCGTCGATGCACGCATTTTAAAGCGTGTACCCTTAACTAATACCGATCCTTATAGCTTTTACTTCGCGCCTCATGCTTATGAAGCTAAGATTTATGATGATTATAATCAAATCATTAGTGATCGTGAGCAGTCGAACTTTGTACCTACTGTACCCACCGTGCGCAAACCGTTTGAGTCACTACCAGCGCATTTTCAGCAGCAGCTCGCCGCAGTAGTCAGTGAGCCAGTAAAGTTTGATGCAGAGGGTAAAGCTGAGATTAGTTTGAACTTGCCTGCTTTCACTGGAACTTTACAGCTCACTGCGACAGCCATTAGCACCGAGCAATTTGCCAGTGTCAGTAAACCAGTCCAAGTGCTGGCTCCGATTGAACTAAGCTTGAGCGCACCGCAGTTTTTAGCCCCTATCGATCAAAGCTTTTTAAAAATTGATCTGAAAAACAGCAGCGAGCTTGAACAAACCTTCCAAGTTAAAGTCACTCATAATGCTGTTCTAGCGGACATGGCTTTAGAAAAAGAATTTAGCTTGCTTAAAGAGCAACATGAACACTTAAACTTACCGCTTAGTGCCGTAAGCTCCGTAGGTTTAGGGCAAATTACACTAGAGTTAGCAGGCAAAGATTTTAATTTTAAGCGTGAACTAGCTATTCCAGTGCGTCCTGCGTATCACTCCACACTCAACTATCAAGAGCAGGAATTGCTAGGCCTTGGCAAAAGTTTTTCGTTAAGCACGCCCTCCCCAATAGAGTATCTGCCCAATACTTCAGAAACTTGTTTAACAATCAGCAATACACCGCCATTGCCGGTAGCAGCAGTGGTGCGCAATTTAGTCGATTATCCATACGATTCGTTAGAGCAAACAGTCAGCAGCACTTATCCTTACTTATTTCTAGATGAAGCGGCTGTACAAAAATGGGATTTGCCCGCTTTATCCTTAGCGCAGCGCACTCAACGGATTCAAGAGGCTCTAATTCGGCTGCGTAGTATGCAACTGTCCAGTGGCGGTTTTACCTTATGGGCTAAATTAGGGATAGAGGAGTATTGGTTGAATGCTTATGTCACCAGTTTTTTACTGGATGCGCGCCAACAAGGGTTTGCAGTACCTGATACGATGCTTGAGCCTGCTATGGCTAATCTAAAGGAAATTTGGCAGCAAGAAGCACCGCAATTAGAAGAGCGCTATGTGATGGCTGAAAATCCCATCCAAATGGATTTGGCCGTGCGCGCGTATGCAGCTTATGTATTAGCAAAAGCACATGCAGTCACTTTAAATGATTTAAAAGTCTTTGCTGATAAGGCCGCGAGCCAAATTGAATTGGGCTTGCCCTTAGTGCAGTTAGGTTTAGCCTTAACACTGCAAGGCGACGCCACTCGCGGCGATGCTTTGATTCAGCGTGGCCTAGCCTTGCCGCGCAAAGCTGATCTTTATTTAGGCGATTATGGCAGCGTACTTCGAGATCGCGCCATGATGCTCTATCAGTTGTTACTGGCTGAACAAACGATTTCAGCGTTAAGTGTGCATGTGAATTATATTTTGCGTGATATCCAAACCCAGCAATCTTTAAGCACCCAAGAGCAAGTCTTTGTGTTTTTGCTCGGCTCTTTGTTAGAAAAGCAAGCCAAAGTGCCTTGGCAAGCTCAACTTATTTTAGATGGTAAAACCCTAGAGTTAGATCAAGCAGGAAGTTTTAATCGTTGCCTAGCATCTTTCGCAGATGCCAGCCAAGTACTGACTAAAAACGAGAATCCTCTATATCTCAGTTTAACCACACAGGCTTACCCGAAATCCATGCCTGCGGCCACAGAAAAGCCCATTCGTATTCAACGCAAATGGTATAGCTTAGCCGGTCAATCCTTAAATGTAGCGGACTTAAAGGTAGGCGATTTAGTCTTAACTCGCCTCAATATCGAAAGTGCAGAGCCGATAGCGCATGCCTTAGTGGTGGATTTGTTGCCCGCCGGTTTTGAATTGGAGCGTGGAGCTTTACAAGCTAATGAAGTGCTACAAGGTCTAAAGTTAGAGGACATGGCTGTATCGGTCGCTGAGAGTGTAGCCTATTCTACTATGCTGCAAGAGTTTTACTGGCCAGATCGCTATGTGGCTAATTTAGAATTAAAAGCTAAAACCAATCGTACTTTATTCTACTTAGTCCGAGTGGCCCAAGCAGCCCAGGCCACAGTGCCCCAAGCTTATGTAGTGGATTTAGATCGACCATTTATTCAAGGCTTGGCGCAAAGTTCAGGGGATGAATTGCAAACGGCACGTTAGGGAACTTAAGGATTCATAATGACTTCTGCTCAGTCACTTAAACGCTGAGCAGAAGTAGGGGATAGTACTTTAGGTCGGTAAATGCAAGCGAACACGCGCACCCACATAAGGTGATACGAGTAATTCAATCTTGCCGCCGACTGCGGAAACGATTTCAGTACTCACGGCTAAACCAATCCCTTGACCTTCGGTTTTACTGTCTTCACGAATCCCACGCTTGAGCAGTTTAGATGGGTTTTCACTAGGGAAACCCATGCCATCATCGTCAATATCAATGACTAGCATATCGTTATCGCGGAAAGCAGAAATTTCAACTAAGCGATCACAGAAGCGGCAAGCATTATTGATGAGATTGCCAAATAGCTCCATCAGATCTTCAGAGTCTAAGCGGCATTTGGCATATTCGTCGACATTGACGCGAATTTCAAAATCTTTGCCCCGATGTACTTTATGCATCGTGCTAGCAAGGCGCGTTAAGATCGGGCGAATGGGTTGGGACATAATAATCGCGTTTTCGCTAGTCACCATTGCTTTGCGCAGTTGGCGGGAAATAATTTCCTGCATATGCTCAATTTCAGCCGCAATCCCTGCCAGCCCTGCATGATCACGCGGTACATCTTGGAAGCTACCGCCTTCTAAATGCGATTGAATCGCAGCTAAAGGTGTCTTTAAGCTATGGGCTAGATCATCTAATGAGTCTTTATAGCGCTGTTTTTGGCCTTTTTCGTGACCAATCAAAGCATTAATCGTATTTTTAATCGGCACTAATTCGTCAGGATATTCATCTTGGATGGTTTCTTTATTCCCCGCTTCAATGGCACGAACTTCTTCTTCAAATTCGCGAATAGGGGCGACTACCCAGAAGCTGGAGGCGAGCTGTGCGATCAAAATCAGAATCACCGAGGCAAAAAAGAGGATAGAGAAGACCATGACAAGGTCATCAATTTCTCGATCTACATTCGCCATTGATTCTGCAACGATGAATAAATAGTGCTTATTTGAACTAGTTCCGTGCTCAGCATTTTCTCTAAAAGAGAAGTGTTGCACGGCAACCATATATTCTTCAGGATGAAACTTAGCGTCAACTTTTCCAGCGGGAGGAGCAGTAGAGCTCATCCGCCTAGCAAAGGGTGTGAAGTTTTGTACTTTCGGATCGTTAAACATGTCTTCAAAATCAAAATAGGCGAAGAATAAATCGACACGATTTAAGTCGACGCCTTCATTATCGATGGAACTCCAGATGATACGGTTTTGCTGCCGATCCCAAATGTAAGCAAAACGGCGCTTGCGATCTTGGACTAGCTGGTTACGCGAAATAAATTGCTCAGCGGCTTGTTTGTTACGCTGGGGGATTAAGAAGCTACCCCGCTCGTATTCGATGAAACCTAATAGGTCAGAGGCAGTCCGCTCTAATTCCAAACGGATGGCTTCGGTTTTGCGTTGGTAAATACTCAGGCTCAACAAAACACCTAGTATTAAAATACCAATCACAATAATCGTGAAGCCGCTAACCAACTGGCGGCTGCGTAACGAACCCATCATTACTGGTTATTTGGCCGATGACAATCTAAGGTAAAACGGTAACCACCCCCACGCAAAGTCTCAATCGGTTTGAGTGACTCATCAGGATCAAGCTTTTGGCGTAAGCGCCGAATGAAGACTTCAATGACATTACTGTCACGATCCGCATCTTCTTCATATAAGCTGTCAGTCAGATGAGTTTTGGAAATAACTTGACCTGCATGGAGCATCAAGTGTTCTAACACTCGATATTCATAGGCGGTCAGAGTAATTTCATTTTCATCCACATAAACACGCTGTTCGGAGAGGTTTAGGCGAATCGGCGGGCAGGATAATTCTGCTTGTGTCCAGCCTTTAGTCCGACGTAGCAAAGCCCGTAGGCGAGCTGCTAATTCTTCAGCATGAATCGGTTTGACGAGATAATCGTCAGCACCTGCTTCTAAGACTTCAACTTTAGTTTCCCAACGATCACGCACAGTTAGGGTGACAATGGGGTATTCCAAGCCTTTAGCGCGCACGCTACGAATAATTTCAAGGCCGGTAACATGAGGTAAACCTAGATCGATGACAGCAATATCAATAGGATATTCAGTCGCAATATAGAGCCCTTGAGCACCATCGCTAGCTACATCGACAGTGAAACCATTTTTTTTGAGGTCACTGGCGATCTGTTCACGGATGGGTGCTTTATCTTCAACAACAAGTACACGCATAGATTTTTCGATTATTTAGTATGTTATGTTAATGGTTTGAGTGTAGTCTATCTGGACAGACGGAGCCCTTTACCGCCTTTTGTTCAGTCATCATACACTGAAGCTCTAGAATAAAAAACTATCAAGACACGATTCAGATAAGAAAAAGCCCAGCTTTAAGGGCTAGGCTTTCGAATTCATTGCAATTTTTGTATAGACTATCCGTTACATGAAACATGGATAATCCGAAACTCACCATCATCACCCATCAGCTTAACGACATGACAATCTGGGCCGCGATCTTCCTGTGCTTCGATGGAAAGAATTCGCCCAGCATACAGGTCTTTAACTCGACCCATAATCGTGGATTTGCGTAGTGGTTGGTCGGGTTGCGTTCGAGTCATTTGGATTTTGTAAGGTACATGCGTTTCGGCATAGGCAGTCACTGTCGCCAGTGAGCTAGCTAAAGCCAAAAAAGCAGCACCCCAACCTAGGCTGTTTTTAACGTGCATTTATTTTCCCCTGTTTTAAAAACCTGTGCAGACACCAAGCCCTGGGTCTACATCGCTATGAGGGAATTATAAATGTTACTTTATTAACAATAAATTAATGAATGTGGGTGTTGCTTATATATACAGAGGTTAATTTGATATAAATCGCATTATAAATAAATCTTATGTTTTTATATTAAATAATTATGAAAAAGTGTTATTTATTTAAGCTAAGGTGGATAATACCGCTTGTGTAATTTTTGTCTATAGAGTTTTTGTAACAATGGTAATCGATACAGTAAACGGTTTATTGCTAGAGGTGCGACATTGCCCTTCACCCAATCATGATGAACGGCCTGCGGGCTGTATTCCAGAGCTGATCGTCATTCATAACATTAGTTTGCCGCCTAACGAGTTTGGGGGGGCTTACATTGATCAATTATTTACAAATTCATTAAATAGTGATGAACACCCATTTTTTGCGGAAATTTGTCACCTAAAAGTAGCTAGCCATTTATTAATTCGCCGTAATGGCGAAGTCGTTCAGTACGTGCCATTTCACTTGCGCGCTTTTCATGCGGGGCTTTCACAATATAAAGGTCGCAGTCGGTGTAATGATTTTTCAATAGGAATTGAATTAGAAGGCACCGATTTTACACCGTTTACTGACGCACAATACTTGCAATTAACGCAAATTATTGAGTCTTTATGCTTCCATTACCCTAGTTTATCGGAAGCGGATATTACAGGGCATCAGCATATCGCCCCTGAACGCAAGACTGATCCAGGGCCATTTTTTGATTGGCTGCGCTTGAGCGAAGCACTAGGTGTGGAGTTGCCAGCGCTGGCAAGTTGTGCGGATCAATAGTCGTTGTGTTGATCGCATTAAGATTTAGGAATTCTGCGCTGAACAGCATAGGTCAGGTCGTTAATTATTGCTATGATATGCCGCTATCACCACTTAATAACGTGCAGGAGAATTTAGCAGCATGTTTTCAAAATCTACGAATATTGCCAGCTACGACCCAGAACTAGCGCAAGCAATGGCTGCTGAAGCCACGCGCCAAGAAGAGCATATCGAATTAATCGCTTCCGAAAACTATGCTAGCCCGCGTGTTTTAGAGGCTCAAGGCTCTGTTTTAACGAATAAATATGCGGAAGGTTATCCAGAAAAGCGCTACTACGGTGGTTGTGAGTATGTGGATGTGGCTGAGCAATTAGCGATTGATCGGGTGAAGCAATTATTTGGCGCTGATTATGCCAATGTGCAGCCACACTCAGGTTCACAGGCTAATGCTGCTGTCTACATGGCTTTATTAAATCCGGGCGAAACAGTGCTGGGTATGAGCTTGGCGCATGGCGGTCACTTAACGCACGGCGCGAAAGTCAACTTCTCAGGGCGTATCTACAATGCAGTGCAATACGGCATCACGCCTGAGGGCTATATTGATTATGCTGAAGTCGAGCGTTTAGCCGTTGAGCATCAGCCGAAAATGATCGTAGCAGGCTTCTCCGCGTATTCGCGCGTCATTGACTGGCAAAAATTCCGTGAAATTGCCGATAAAGTCGGCGCTTATTTAATGGTAGATATGGCGCATGTGGCCGGTTTAGTCGCGGCAGGCGTCTATCCAAGCCCTGTACAAATCGCGGACGTGACCACTTCAACCACGCACAAGACCTTACGTGGCCCACGGGGCGGGATTATTTTAGCCAAAGCTAATCCTGACCTTGAAAAGAAATTCAATTCTCTAGTTTTCCCCGGTATTCAGGGTGGCCCGTTAATGCATGTCATTGCTGCTAAAGCAGTGGCTTTCAAAGAAGCTTTAGAGCCTAATTTCACCACCTATCAACAGCAAGTGGTGAAGAATGCCAAAGTGATGGCTTCGACGTTAATTAGCCGTGGTTATAACATTGTGTCTGGTGGTACTGATAACCACTTAATGCTCGTCGATTTGATTGCTAAAGGGTTGACGGGTAAAGCAGCGGATGCGGCTTTAGGTGCAGCGAATATCACGGTGAACAAAAACTCAGTGCCGAATGATCCGCAATCTCCGTTTGTCACTAGCGGGATTCGTGTGGGTACGCCAGCCATTACCACCCGTGGTTTTAAAGAAGTTGAAGTCGAACAACTCGCCAATTGGATTGCAGATGTTTTAGATAATATCAACGACCCTGCTACGACTGAGCGTGTTAAAAATGAAGTGCTAGCGATCTGCAAACGTTTCCCAGTGTACGCTGACTAATATGCGTTGCCCATTTTGCGGTGCGGAAGACACACGTGTGCTTGATTCACGACTCGCTAGTGAAGGTGAGCAAGTTCGGCGGCGGCGTAAGTGCTCAGCGTGTGAAGAGCGCTTTACTACCTATGAACTGGCTGAATTAACCATGCCACGAGTGATCAAATCGAATGCGGCTCGCGAACCTTTTCATGATGAAAAGTTGCGGGCTGGCATTATGCGTGCTTTGGAAAAACGCCCTGTTACGATTGATCAAGCTGAGGCTGCGATTAGCCGTATCCGCAAAAAGGTGCTGATGAGTGGGGAGCGCGAAGTCGCTTCCTCTCTGATTGGCGAATTAGTCCTTGCTGAGCTGCGCCATTTGGATGAAGTCGCTTATATTCGCTTTGCTTCCGTCTACCAGCGTTTCGGCAGTATGGCTGAATTCCGCACTATGATTGATCGGATGGAAAGCGAGTTTCCTGATGATAAAAATCCTCAACTGATTTCTTAGTTTAACATTATAAATGTCTGATTTTTCTACTGATGATCACGTCTATATGGCGCGTGCTTTGCAATTAGCACAGCATGGTCTCTACACTACCCATCCGAATCCGCGCGTGGGTTGTGTGCTGGTGCGGGATGGGCAAATTGTAGGTGAAGGCTGGCATGAGCGCGCCGGCCAACCCCATGCAGAAGTCTTCGCCTTACGGGCTGCCCAATTGCGTGCTCAAGGTTCAACCGCCTATGTCAGTTTAGAACCCTGTTCGCACTACGGACGCACGCCACCTTGCGCTGAAGCTTTAGTCCAAGCCGGTGTCGCCAAAGTCATTGCCGCAATGGTCGATCCTAATCCTTTAGTCGCAGGCCAAGGCTTAGCGCGGCTAGCCGCTGCCGGTATTGAAACTGCTTCCGGTCTATTAGCAGCCGAAGCACGTGCTTTGAATCCGGGCTTTGTAAGTGCGATGGAGCGTAAGCGCCCCTTTGTACGGATCAAAATGGCAATGAGTTTAGATGGTCGTACCGCGATGGCTTCCGGTGAAAGTGTGTGGATTACCAGTGAAGCAGCGCGGCGTGATGTGCAGTTCTGGCGGGCGCAAGCAGGGGCTATTTTAACCGGCATTGATACAGTGTTGATGGATCAGCCGCAACTCAATGTACGTCTGACCGCTGCTGACTTAGGTATTGCAGGCGAAGTGCGCCAGCCTGTGCGCGTGGTATTAGATTCAAGTTTACGCTTTCCACTGGATGCGCCTTTGTTGAATAGCACAGGCAAAGTACTGATTTATACCTGTAGCGTCGACACGGTAAAAATCGCCGCTTTGCAGGATTTAGGAGTGAGTATTCGGCAATTCTCAGGTGCTCGCTTAGATTTAACTGAAGTGCTAGCTGCTTTAGTGTTGGATGGGATTAATGAGGTTCATGTGGAAGCAGGCGCGACTTTAAGCGGCAGCTTGATTGAACAAGGCTTAGCGGATGAATTAGTGCTGTATATGGCTGCGCATTTAATGGGTTCGGCGGCACGGCCTTTGTTCACTTTGCCATTGGCGAAGATGGCTGAGCGTTATCCCTTACAGATTCGTGATATACGTGCAGTTGGGCAAGATTGGCGCATCTTAGCCGATTTTCATAAGGAGTAGGGCGATGTTTACAGGGATTATTCAAGCACTAGGTACGATTCGTGCCATGCAACCTACCGGCGGTGATATGCGTTTAACGATTGCCACCGGCAAGCTCGATATGAATGATGTGCAATTGGGCGATAGCATTGCAGTGAATGGTGTCTGCTTAACGGCAGTAGCGTTAGATAGCTCCAGTTTTAGCGCTGATGTTTCGCGTGAGACTTTATCTCTCACCAGTATCGGCCAGTTAAATCTTGGCTCCAGCGTTAACTTAGAAAAAGCCTTAACCCTCAGTACGCGCTTAGGCGGACATTTAGTCAGTGGGCATGTGGATGGTTTAGGCGAAGTGATCAGCCGCCATGATGATGCACGCTCAGTGCGTTTCCGTTTAAAAGCGCCGGATGGATTAGCTAAATATATTGCGGCGAAAGGCTCGATTTGTGTCGATGGTACTAGCCTCACCGTGAATAAAGTCGAAGGTGCATTTTTTGAATTAAATATCGTCCCGCATACCTTGCAAGAAACGATTATGTCCGGCTATCGTGCAGGTTCCAAAGTGAATTTAGAAGTGGATGTAATCGCTCGGTATTTAGAGCGTTTGTTGCTGGGGGATAAAGCGGCTGAAATGTCTTCGAGTGGAATTACTGAAGCGTTTTTGGCGGAGCATGGGTTTTTACGCTAGCTATGTAGATTCTTTGGCCTACATAGCTGCTAGTGAGCAGTAAGTTAAAATCTGAAATAAATATTGACTGTAATTTCAGTAGCTACTGAGCCTGTTTCATAGTAGGCATTATTTTCAACAGCTTTTTCAGTTTTGGCTTTACCTAGGTTCATTCGCCGAAGCTCTAGGCCTAAATCTATGTGCTTGGAAAGATCTAATTGCATTCCCGCACCTATACCATAAGCGAATTTACTTTGAGTATGCTCAGGGTAATTGTAGCCAGAAGTACCTTGGTTGCCAGTGCTGCTTGAAGCAAGCGAGTTTCTTGATAATCCTATACCTGCCTTAGCATAAGCTTGAATTTGGTTGGTTGCTGGGTATTTATAAATAGCATTTACTATCATGGCATTATTACGTGCGATAGTTTTATTATCTGAATAATGCAACTCATGGTTTTTCATAGTGCGCTTTTGCCATTCTAATTCAGCGGCTAAGTTTTTATTGAATTCATAACCAACAGCTAAATTATAAGCTCCACCTCTTTCACTTCGACTATGGTCGTAATCCTCAAGAATCATTGGATGGTTGACTACATGAACTACGGATGCCACTCCATACCAAAGTTGCTCTGCTGCAGCACTCATTGATATAAAGCTAAGCGTTAATCCTAAAAATATTTTTTTCATAATGCCTGACTAATAATTAATAGTATTATTAAGAAAAGTAGCAAAGACTAATCACTAGTGCAATGTGTGTAGTTACATTGTGATTTTTTGACGGCTAATTCGTAAAAGCCTTAATTAGTGTTTTTTTTAAAGTTATTTTTAATCATTTGCATGACTAAAATAAAAAGCCTCACCCAAAAGTGAGGCTTCTGATAGGCCAAAACTAAGAAAAGTTACACAATCTTCTTCATATCAGTCATATAAGAACGCAGCTCTTCACCGATAATCTCCACTGAGTGATTGCGCAGTTCAGAGTTGATATAAACCAATTGACGATTATCCACGCCATTGTCTTTCAGATTCAAACCACGACCAATTACATCCGATTTAATCTTAGGCATGAATTTCTCAAGCAGTAAAGGGCGTGCAGCTTGATCGAACAAATAGCAGCCGTATTCAGCCGTATCAGAAATAACGACATTCATTTCATACAGCTTTTTACGCGCGATAGTGTTGGCAATTAATGGGGTTTCGTGCAGAGACTCATAATAAGCCGATTCTTCAACGATGCCTGCTTCTACCATGGTTTCATAGGCGAGTTCAACGCCCGCACGAACCATCGCTACCATGAGAATACCTTTGTCGAAGTATTCTTGTTCGCTGATGGCTTGATCAGTGATGGCTTGCTTTTCGAACGGAGTTTCCGCGGTAGCTGCGCGCCAACGGTGTAAGTCTTTATCGTCATTCGCCCAATCCGCCATCATCGTGCTGGAGAATTTGCCAGACATAATATCGTCTTGATGCTTTTGGAACAGCGGACGCATAATGTCTTTCAATTCTTCTGACAATTCAAAGGCGCGGATTTTCGCTGGATTGCTCAAACGATCCATCATATTGGTGATGCCACCGTGCTTCAGGGCTTCAGTCACAGTTTCCCAGCCGTATTGCACGAATTTAGCTGCCCACGCTGGGTCAATATCCTCTTCAACCATTTTATCGAAGCACAGCAGTGCACCCGTTTGCAACATACCGCAGAGGATGGTTTGCTCGCCCATCAGGTCAGATTTAACTTCCGCAATCGGTGAAGATTCCAATACGCCCGCACGATCACCACCTGTGGCAGAAGCTAAGGCTTTAGCGATTTTCAAGCCATCGCCATTCGGATCATTCTCGCGGTGTACTGCGATCAGAGTCGGGACACCGAAACCACGCACATATTCAGCGCGAACTTCAGATCCGGGGCATTTCGGGCACATCAATACCACAGTCAGGTCTTTGCGAATTTGCATGCCTTCTTCAACCAAATTGAAGCCGTGGGCATAGTCTAAGCAAGCGCCTTGCTGCATCAGCGGCATAATCGCATTGATTACTGAAGTATGTTGCTTATCAGGAGTTAGATTCATCACGATGTCAGCCGTTGGAATCAGCTCTTCATAAGTGCCAACTTTGAAACCGTTTTCAGTGGCGTTTTTCCATGATTTACGCTTTTCCGCAATCGCTTCAGCGCGCAGTGCGTAGCTTACATTTAAGCCGCTATCGCGCATGTTCAAACCTTGGTTCAAGCCTTGCGCACCGCAACCAATGATGACGATCTTCTTATTGCGGATGTATTCAACACCTTCAGCAAATTCAGATTGATCCATGAAACGGCATTTGCCGAGTTCTTCCAGTTGAACACGCAATGGCAGCGTATTGAAATAATTTTGACCCATGATGGACTCCAAACAAGCTTAAGAAGGGAAATTTTAGGCCTGCTACTGTAAGCCATTTTCAGCATTGCGTAAAATGATCAATTAGCGATGTGATCTTGCGTTTAGCACAATGAGTAGGAATGCCTAACCTTAACATAGTTAGCAGCTCCGGTTTAGATCTCAGCAATTCTTCTCAGTACATCCTTGACTCTGGAAATAGACTGTAACAGCATGGGTAAGCGATCCATGCTGCCTTGAAAACTCCAAAAATAAGTCACTACTGAGAAAATAGTTCCCGCTTCAATCTGCGGAATTTTTGCAGTATAAATAAAAATATAAGCCGTAACCCCAATTACAAAGCACTCTGTCAGCCCTAAATTACGTGCTTCTATATCAGATAATTTGATTTTTAAAAAACGTAAGAATTCAAAGTGACGATCAATATAGGCAGGTGTTCCTGTTTCAATCACTCTAACTTGTCGCTCCAAATTATTATTAAGGCTGCGATTTAGGCGGTGCATGGGCTTCCATAAGTTTATGTTTAATAAGCTAACTGGAATTAACATCAACAAAGCTACTAAGGAAATATGTAAATTAAATAAGGCCAGCATAGCTAAAGAGCCTATGAAACTAATAGTTATACTGATAATACTAGGTACATCGCGCTCAAAAAAATCTATGGTTTCTTTGAGCAGGACGGAGCGTGCCATTAGCTTGCTAGAATCAACTCCACTTGCTTTTTGCTGAACAATCACAGTATGCGTAATCTGTGTATAAATGCGCATAAACACTCGCGTGTCATACATCATACGACTAGCCATAATCAGGGAAAGTAAGAACCATGCTAGACACATCACGATCAAGCCGCGATAGCTATTAACTAATAAATCATTGATAGCCCAACCAATTAGACCCGGAAAAGCAACTCCAAGCAGTTGTTGAATTAAGCTTAAACTGTAGGTGAGTGCTAAAGGTCCACGATACTGCTTTAAGGTTTTAATTAAAACTATAACTAACTCCTTATTTTATAGTTTGTTAATAAGGGGCGAGCAGTTTATTCTTTAATAATTAAAATATAAAGTAGTACGTAGTAAGAGTTTTAGATAGCAAGGTTAAGCATCTTTGAAAAACTGAAGAAGCTGAGTCGTTTCGAAGGTATATTATCCAATTACAATAAGCGAACCAGATTCATTATGGACATCCGCGATTGCCAAATGTTTATCCAACTGGCCAATGCTCAGCATTTTGGCAAAGCAGCCAGTGCCAGCCATTTAAGCCCCTCAGCAATCAGTCGACAATTACAGCGTTTAGAAACTGAAGTGGGTAAAAAACTGGTCGAGCGTGATAATCGCCAAGTACGCCTAACCCCAGCAGGGCGACATTTTCTGGAGTATGCCTATCAAACAGTTAGCGCTTGGCAGCAACTGCGGCGGGATTTAAGTGATGACCCACAAACAATTAGCGGCGAATTAAGTGTCTATGGCTCGGTAACGGCGAGCTTTAGTTTGCTGAGCCAAATCCTGCCAGTTTTGCGGACTAGCTATCCGGGGGTGGAGCTGAAGCTACGTACCGGTGATCAAGCCGATGGTATCGAGCGCGTCCTCAATAATAGTGAAGATTGTGCGATTGCTGCTCAGCCCGATATTTTACCTAAGCACTTACAATTCTTAGCACTGCAACAATCCCCTCTGTATTTAATCGGCCCGACGATGAGTTGTAGTTTGAGCCAGCGTTTGGATGCTGCTTTAGAAGAAAATACGATTTTAGATTGGACGCAGATTCCGGTGATTTTGGCTGAGCACGGTTTAGCCCGCGAACGCTTTCTACAACGCTTAAAACAATTAAATCTACAGCCGCCGATTTATGCGCAAGTGGCAGGGCACGAAGCTGTGGTCGCGATGGTGAGTTTGGGCTTTGGAGTCGCTGTCGTACCTGAGCTAGTCATCAAACATAGCCCGCGCCAAGATACGATTCGGATTTTGCCGTGGCTGGCTGATTTGCAGCCGTTTATGATTGGCTTGTGTGCACGCCAAGAGCGTTTGGCTGATCCTTTGTTACGAGCGTTTTGGCAAAGTGCAGAATTGGCGTTTGCTGATTAAGCTTTTAAGTAGTAATAGAAACTTCGGTTTGCTTCGCCAACAGCGGCAATTCAATACTAATCCTCAATCCCCCTTCAGGCCGATTACTCGCACGAATATTACCGCTATGGCTATCAATCGCCCGCCGTGCTATCGCTAAACCTAAGCCATAACCATGTCGATCATTGATCCCTTTGCTACTGCGTTGGAATGGCTCAAAAATCAGCTCAATCTCTTCAGGCGGCACGCCGCTGCCTTGATCATCCACAGTGATATGCAAGGTATTCGTCACTTTGTTTTGATAGGCTGTCACTGTGACAGTGGTTTCAGGGGGCGTGTGATGAATAGCATTCCGCACTACATTTTCCAAAGCGCGATATAGCAACTCGCCGTGTGCCGGAATAATTAAGCTATCATCGTCACTGCTATGCAAAACTACGAACCGATTCAGCGCGCTAGCTTCAAAACGCGCATCATCCACAACAGTGTCTAGTAGCTCCAACACATCCACATATTCATCCGTCGAAGGCGCAACACCCGCCTCTAAGCGTGATAAAGTCAACACTTCGCCGACTAATTTATCTAAGCGCTCGGCCTCATGCTCAATCCGATCTAAGGTAGCTTGAGTTTGTTCAGGCTGTTGGCGGGCTAAGCCAATGCTCACTTGTAAGCGTGCTAATGGCGAGCGTAATTCGTGGGAAATGTCATGCAATAAGCGCCGTTGTGAGGCCATTAAGGTTTGTAGCTGCCCCGCCATATGATCGAAATCATTGCCTAGATCGGCAATTTCATCGCGTCGCCAGCCGATTTCTGGGGAAATGCGCGTATTCAAATCGCCGTGAGCTATCGACTTGAAGGCTTTGCGTAACAGGCGCACGGGTTTGGAAAAATGCCAAGCTAATAGGAAGCTAGAAATGAAGCTCACAATTAAGCCTGACAAATACCAAGGCCAAGTCAGGTCACGATAGCGCGATGGCAGGCGATTGGGCTTTTGAAATTCGGGAAATTGCCCAGACAGTGGGGCAAAGAAAATCAATTCTTCATTTTGAGCTAGCACTCGCCGCGCGATCGGTGGAGAAACATCTTTCTCAATACTGTTGCGAATACGTTCTAACATGGCGGCGGGGACAGTACGTCCAAGCAGTTCTTGATTGCTAGTATTCACTGCATAAACTTGTAGGATTTCGGGCGCTTCTTGGCTTTGCTCCAGCAACATATTGTAGACCGCATCTTTGCCACCAAAGCGGAAGGTATTCGCCGCAGCTTGCACCGAGAGAATCGAGCTAGGGCGAATCACTACATCTTCCGACACCGATTGCAGGGCGCGATGATGCCACCAAACAGCTAAAGCCGCTGTGCCTCCGGCGACTAATAGAGTCAGCCAGAAAGTCAGTAGGATTTTCCAGAATAAACGCCCCATCATGCTCTTAGTCTCGAATGAGTTGATAGCCAACGCCGCGCACGGTTTGAATGCAAGAGCGCCCGTCCGGTAAATTGCCTAATTTGTGGCGAATGCTGCTCATGTGCACATCAATGCTACGGTCATAGCGGGTGAGAGGGCGGCCAATGCCAAGTTCAGATAAATCATTTTTACTCACGACTTTACCGGCTTGTTGAGCTAGCACTAGCAATAAACTAAATTCAGTGCTGGTCAGGTCTAAAGCTTGACCTTGCCAAGTAGCTAAGCGCTTTTCTGGCCAGAGACTCAGTTCGCCGACATGTAAAGGCTCATTGTTAGCCGCATTTCCAGAGGGAGCAGTGCGCCGCAAAATAGCACGAATGCGGGCGACTAATTCGCGGGGTAAGCAAGGTTTGGGCACATAGTCATCAGCGCCCATTTCCAAGCCCATAATCCGATCAATATCATCGCCGCGTGCGGTGAGCATCAGCACGGGCACTGAGCTATTCATCCGAATCCGGCTGAGTGCTTCGATACCGCTCATGCCGGGCATCATCACATCTAAAACAATCAAGGCGTATTCGTGCAAGCTTGCTTCTTTTACTGCTGAGGCTCCATCCATTACCGCAGTGACTTCAAAGCCTTCTTGGCTTAAATAAGTACTGAGGAGTTTGTTCAGTTCTAGATCGTCATCCACCAGCAGTAATTTGCTCATGCTCTGTTATCTCATTGCTGCAAGGTTTTACCGAGCGCTTCCATCGGGTTACGTTTGCTGGCTTCGGCAATTTGGCGCAAGGTTGAATTCGGATCAGTAATTGTGAAGCCTTGTTGCGTCAAGTTGGTTCGAATGCTATCTGCGCTTTTATTGCTGATCTCTGCCAGTTTAGTTAGGGGTAGATTCAATAGTAAATTCACTGCTTGCCGATCAGCACCACCGCGTGGGCCGCCTTGCTGCGGAATTACCAGCGCAGTGACGGTTAAAATGGCAAATAAACCAATAATACCAACGGCTACTTTTTGGCTGAAATAGCGCTTGAATACTCGCCAATTGACCACTAAATGTAAGCCCACTGCGCCTACCATGAAGATGCTTAACCATTCATGCGCTGTTTTAACTAAACCAATCTGCACATGGAAATACATTAATAGCCCAGTCACAGCCATTAACAAAAACGTACCAATGGTTAACGGGGTTGCCCACGGGCGCAACTTATTCACATCCATCACTCAATCCTTCTGATTTCATTATAAATACTTTAAACAGCCAAGTACCCACGTATGGGATTAGCTTGACTAGTACAACAAGGTTTTGAACTTAAGGAGGAGGGAATAAGGCGCAGGCGCTAAGCCTAAGTATTCACGCTAACTGCTCTCAATCTGCTTTAAGTCTTGTTGTTTTGGTATGTGGCTATAATTACGGACAAAGCAGTGAGCGAACAGCGGTTTTACATTTTTTTACATGATCTTGATCTTGCTTTACACAGTTGGATCATTTTCACCTAAAGCCTGACCACCACGATAGAAGCGATTCCGGCGGGTCAGTGTTGATTTTTCACTGTGCTCAGCCGCTTGAGTTTCGGTTGCAGTGGATGGTGTTGAAACATGAGCACCTCGATAGAAACGCTGATGCCGTTCATCGTTAGCGGTGCTGACTTCAGTTTCCATTTCAGACAAAGCCTCTATAGGCTCTGCAAGCACAGGTTCTGATAAATTGAGAGTTTGTACGCAGTAGTCATGGTCAACAGCAGCTTCTGCCCTAAAAGGTAGCATCAGATTCACTGAAAAGGAGCAGGCAGCTTGTTCAACTTGTAGCAGGCTAAGCACGGCTGCAGCACCTTTGTCGCGGCTATGCGTACAGTGCGTAATCTTGCCCTCCGCAATCGCAAAACGACAGGAAGTATTTTGCTCAGTCGCTATTAGAAAAATACCTGACTGTTGACTACTAAGCGCGGCGCTTAATTCATGTAGCACGCCAGCGAGTGGGTAAAGTGTTGATGTGCTAGCCATCGATGCAGGTTCCTGTGGTTTCAGCTGATTAACTGTTGCGCTGCAATAAATATACCAGTAGAAACGGCGGATTAGCTCTATCTTTCGACGGGGTGTATGGGGTTATAATGCAGACATCGCGAGTTACCCAAGCCACTTTTATGCCCATTTACAACTATGGCTCTATCAATATTGATCATGTCTACCGAGTACCCCATTTGGTGCTGCCCGGTGAGACTTTAAGTAGCAGCCATTATCAGCAAGTGTTGGGCGGGAAGGGTGCAAATCAATCCATTGCTCTAGCGCGAGCTGGCACTGAAGTTCTACATATCGGACGCTATAATGCAGCAGACCAAACCTTGGTAAATATTCTGCTGGAAGCCGGTGTGGCTAACCAATACCTCCAAACCGTAGCTGAACCCAGCGGACATGCGATTATTCAAGTCGATGATCAGGGCGAAAACTCTATTATTCTCTATGCTGGTGCTAATCACAGCTTTACCCCGGAGGATTTAGCCAAGAGTTTGCAAACTGCACAAGCAGGCGATTGGCTATTGCTACAAAACGAATGTAGCTGCACCCAAGAAATGATTGAATTAGCAGCGGAGCGGGGCTTAAAAATCGCTTTCAATCCTGCACCAATGAATGCAGCCATTAAAGATTTGCCTTTAGATAAGCTGAGTGTATTGTTTGTCAATCAAGTTGAAGTTTGTCAGCTATTAGATTTGCCGATTGAGCCGCTGCCTGCTTTAGAAGAATTAGCGGCTTTGCTAAATCAGCGTTGGCCGGATACTTTGGTGGTCATTACTTTAGGCTCCAAAGGTGCGGGTAGTGTTTATCAAGGTCAGTTAGAATTTGTGCCTGCTGTGCCAGTACAGGCGGTGGATACAACGGGTGCGGGTGATACGTTCACCGGATATTTTTTGCATGCGTGGATGCAAGGCCAGTCCTTGCGTGCAGCTTTAGAGCATGCGGGTAAGGCTTCTGCTTTATGTGTGCAGCGCGTGGGTGCGTCTTCGAGCATCCCCTTGGCCGCCGAGGTAGAGGCATTTGGACAGTAAGGTTGAGGAATGGCGCATAAGATTATTCTAGACACTGATCCCGGTATTGATGATGCAATGGCCATTTTCACCGCCATTGCCCACCCTGACATCGAGCTGCTTGGCTTAACTACTACTTTTGGCAATGTGAGTGTGGCGCAAGCTTGTATGAATGCACTAACACTCGTGGAAATGGCCGATGCTGATGTGCCCGTGTGTATCGGTGAGTCTTGGCCGATGCATAGTGACCCAATGCCTTTCCCTGATTTTGTGCATGGTATGGATGGTTTAGGTGATCAATTCCTCCCGCCACCGCATCGCCGCCAACATGATCAATTCGCAGCGCCTTTTATTATTGAACAAGTTCGCAAATACCCGGGTGAAGTCACTTTGGTCGCGGTGGGGCCACTGGGCAATCTAGCGCATGTCTTAGAACTTGACCCTGAAATCGCTAAGCTAGTCAAACAAGTCGTGATTATGGGTGGTTCGATTGAACATGCGGGCAATGTTTCGCCGGTCGCAGAAGCGAATATTTTTGCTGATCCGCATGCGGCTGATATTGTGATGGCTGCTGCTTGGCCGTTAGTGATGGTCGGCTTAGATGTCACTTATACTGTGCTTTTTGATCGCAAATTATTTAGTTATATCGCTACTCATAATCGTAAAGTCGGGCCGATGTTGCATCGTGCTGCCGATTTTTATATCGACTTTTATCAGCATGAATACAAAGTACCGGGCTGCTATGGCCATGATATTTCCGCACTGACTTATGTACTCAAACCTGAGCTGTTTCAAACCATTGAAGGTGGGATGTGTGTCGTGCCCGATGGGATTGCGGCTGGGCAAACGATTATGAAGCGCATCCAAGGCGATGCTTATTTTGTGCGTGCTTGGGATGAGCGCCCGCGCCACAAAGCGTGCATGAAAGTCGATGCGCAAGGCATCATTGATTTTTTCCGCGACACCATGACTAATGATTATTGGCGAGTGAGGCCAAAATGAGCTTACAAGCCGTTGATTATCTATCGCCCCATGCAGCTGCTGAGTTTGTCGAATCTTTGCGTGAATATGGCTTTGGGGTTTTAAAAAATCATCCCATTCGCCAAGAGTCAGTGCAGTCGATTTATCGTAATTGGCTGCAGTTTTTTCAAGGCTCTGAAAAGTACGACTACCGTTTTCGCTCCAGCTTTGATGGCTATTTCCCGCCCGAAGTTTCAGAAACCGCTAAAGGCTGCTCGGTGCGCGATGTTAAAGAATACTTCCATTTTTATCATCCGTGGGGTATTTGCCCGGAAGCCTTGCGCGCTGAATTAATCGCTTATCGCCAAGCAGCGAATGCACTTGCTGAAGAATTGTTGGGCTGGATTGAAGCCTACTCACCGCCCGAAGTCGCTATTCTTTATCATGAGCCGCTCTCCGCGATGATCCACGATAGTGATCAGACTTTATTGCGGGTTTTGCATTATCCACCCTTTCAAGGCTCAGAACCTGCACAGGCTTTGCGCGCTGCAGCACATGAAGATATTAATCTGCTTACGGTTTTGCCTGCTGCGAATGAGCCGGGTTTGCAGGTTTTAACCAAAACAGGGGAATGGTTAGATGTACCTTGTGATTTTGGGTTTTTGATTGTGAATATCGGCGATATGCTGCAAGAAGCTTCCGGCGGCTATTTCCCTTCCACCACGCATCGAGTGACGAATCCCCCCGCTAGTTCTGCGAATGTCTCGCGCATTTCCTTACCGCTTTTTTTGCATCCACGTCCTGAGGTTGTGCTTTCAGAGCGCTATACAGCGGATAGTTATTTGCAGGAACGCTTGCGGGAGTTGGGGTTTAAATAAAGAGTGTGGGGATGAAAATCGGAGCTTTAAGCCGCGAAACGGGATTAAGCATTCATACGCTGCGCTATTATGAAAAACTTGGGTTAATTAATAAAACTCATAAAGACTCAAGCGGACATCGTACTTATAGGGCGCAGGATATTGAGTTAGTCAATTGGGTGAACTGCCTCAAGCAATCAGGCATGCCCTTAGAAAAAATTAAAACTTATGTACAAGCCTTTACAACTCAAGATCATGAGCAAATGGCTGAAATACTGTGCTTGCACCTAGAGCAACTGGAAAAGCAACAACTAGCGTTGGCCCATTATTTTGAAGTCACCCAGTACAAGCTAGCTCAATTAAAAAGCTTGACCTAGAGCATACTCTAGCTCGTTAAACTAAGCTGAGTTTAATACTGGAGTTTCGTTATGCAAGTTCAAGTGTCCATCGTTAATGCATTTACTGATCAAGGGCAGGGCGGCAATCCTGCCGGAATTGTTCTGAATGCAGATCAGCTTTCTACCTCACAAAAATTAGCCATTGCCCAGCAAGTGGGCTTATCAGAGACAGCTTTTGTTTCTGCTTCCTCTTTAGCGGATTACAAATTAGAGTTCTTCACGCCTGCTCGGCAAATCGCTCATTGTGGACATGCGACAGTTGCGACTTTTAGCTTTCTGCAACAACAAGGTTATTTGGGTGAAGGCTGGTTTGCTAAGGAAACCATTGAGGGTGTCAGACGGATTCGCCTTACTGAGGGCTATGCTTTTATGGAGCAAACTGCACCACGTTACCTCAGGTTAGCTGAGCATTACCGCGCAGCATTAGCCTCTTTAGGTTTGAAGGAGAACGATTTATTAGCTGAGCCTTTGCTGGTTAATACAGGCAATACTTTTCTAGTTTTAGCGGTAGATCAGCAGAGTAAACTCGCCAAGCTAAGCATCGATTTAGCGGTTATTGATTCCATCTCAGAGAGCTTAGATTTAATTGGCTACTACATCTTCAGTACCGAAACGGTGAGCACAGGGCGTGAAGCGAGCACACGCATGTTCGCGCCGCGCTATGGTATTAGTGAAGAAGCTGCTACGGGTATGGCTGCTGGCCCTTTAGCCTGTTATTTGTATGACCAACTGGGGTTTAAGCAAGAGCAGTTTGCTATCGAACAAGGCCATTTCATGCCAAAGCCTTCGCCTAGCCTAATTCATGCTCAACTAGAGACCGCAAATCAATCTATACAAGCCTTATTAGTGGGGGGTAAGGCCAAGTTAATGTCGGAAAAATATGTGGTGATTTAAAGAAATTTATAAATTTTGAAATGATGTGCATCTCAGCTACATCATTTCAAAAGTAGATATAAGGCAAATGAACAATAACTTTTCTAAAAATAGCTTAGGCTATAGAGGTTTTATTTCTCTCTATGGCCTGACTTATGTATTTATTATGTGCTTAGGCGTTTTTAACTATTCGCTAACTTGGTTTTCTATCTCTGTTGCCTCACCCACGATATTAAAGCATTACCAAGCTGATGAGTTTGTTTCGGCTATACTGGTTTTGTACCTAGGTTCCTCGATGTTTTCAGGTTTTCTAGCTGGTTTTTTGTTTGATAATTATAATAGATTGAAACTGCTTTCCATCACATCATTGGGCTTTATAATTTCTTCCTTGCTCCCTATCGCTTTTGATGGTTTATACGTTATTTTAGCCTCTAGATTTCTGCAGGGATTATTTGAAGGCGTGATCGTTGCAAATAGTTATAGAATGGTAAAAGAAGCGGTCGATGAAAATCATGTCAAATATGCCTATGGACTGGTTAGCTTTTCTTATCTATCCGCTGCTGCCATTGCACCCTTGATAGAGGCTTTGATTATAGAAAATTATTCATGGAAGCTAACCTATTGGATGATTGCTAGTTTAGGTCTGATTTATCTTTTACCTCTGTTTTTTTCTAAGATCTTAGTAAAAGAACCTTCAAAAACAGGCAAATTATATTTAAGTCGATTAATCTTATGCCTGTTATTGTCGCTTAGCTTATCGCTTGCCTCAGTGGTCGTGCATCCTGTTCATATAGTGGTTTTTTTAGTTTTAGCCTGCGTCTGTGGATTTATATTTTTCAAAGTGGATAGTGCCTCTCTGTCCCCCTCGCTGCCCTATAAAATGTTTGCTGCTCAGACCAAACAAAAATACCTTTACTCTGCTTTAATCCTAGTGGCTATGCCGGTCGCATTTATTCATACACTCATGCCATACTCGACTCAGGTTGTTTTTAATAGCTCTATTGGGTTTTCCGGTTATTTAGTAGCTTCTGTTTCTTTTTTTTGGTCTATTTCAGCAATAAGTTTGCCGATGCTGAATTTTAATTATCCCTTTAAGGTGGGTTTTGGATTTTTAATATTAGGCTATTTGCTGATTACAGTAAGCTTTACTTTTGATGCAATTTATCTATTAGCTATAGGTTTGGCTTTAGTGGGTAGTTCGATGGGGATTATTTGGAGTAGTTTGATATCTTCGTTGACTTTAGTCTATAAAAATCGTGATATAGGCTCTGCCACTTCGATAGTGCCAACCTTGCAGTTAGCTTCCTATTGTATTGGAGTTGCCATAGTGAATTTTATAGTTAACTTAAATGGCGGCATGGATCAAGGAAGTTCTAGTGGGTTGATTTTATTTAATATTGAGTTGTATGTAATAGCTGTGTTTTTATCTTTATTAAGCATGCTTTATATAAGCCAATATTCTAAAAATTCGTTAAAATAGAATAATAAAATTTCTAAAGTATTCTTTTTATGTACTTTCTATTCCTAAGCATTTGTATCGCCACTGCCGCAAGCCCCGGCCCTGCGGTTTTTCTTGCGATCAAAAATGGTCTCACACATGGCTTTAAACGCGCAGTTTTTGCCATCATGGGCAATTTGACCGCACTCTTTCTGATGATGGGCATTTCGGCTGCTGGTTTAGGCGCGCTTATTTTGGCTTCGACGAGTTTGTTTAATCTCTTAAAAATTGTGGGTGGTCTGTATCTGCTGTATTTAGGCATTAAGCTGCTGCGCTCGAAACCCATAAAAATCGCGTTAGACCAATCACAATCTAGTGAAACAGTGCCGCGACTTAGTTTGTACCGTGAAGCTTTTCTGGTTTCGAGCACCAATCCCAAAGCAATCGCGTTTTGTACGGCTCTATTTCCACAATTTATTGATCCCAGCCAAGCTATGATCAATCAGTTTGCAGTGCTAGCAGGGACGTTTGGGGCGTGCTCGTTTTGCTTTTTAGCGTTGTATGCGGCTTTGGCTGCAAAGTTGCGCCCCCAATTGGCAAAAGAGTCGGTTTTGCGGTGGTTTAATCGCTTGACGGGCTTAGCCTTTATGGGTTTCGGGATCGGTTTATTGGCAGGAGTGCGAGCTAAATAAGCCCGCACTGGCTGTATTGAGCTTATTTCGGCCGTTTGTCGATTACGCGCTGTGCTTTGCCTTGCGAGCGGGCGATTTCACCTTCAGATTTCACCTGAATTTTAGTGCTAACCCCCACCAACACTTTAATCCGATGCTGTAATTCTTTCGCAGCAGCAGCACGTTCAGCATCACTCACTTGATTGCTGCGGGCTTCGACATTGACGGCCAGATTGTCGAGGTTGCCATCGCGGCTAATCTCAATTTGATAATGCGGCGAAAGCGCTGGAATCTTCAGAATGATTTCTTCGATTTGCGTGGGGAATACATTCACACCGCGAATAATCATCATATCATCGCTGCGCCCAGTGATCTTAGCCATGCGTCGCATATTGCAAGCGCTGCCGGGGAGTAGGGTGGTCAAATCACGGGTACGATAGCGAATCACTGGCATCGCTTCTTTCACTAAGGAGGTGAATACCAATTCGCCTTCTGTACCTTCAGCCACAGTTTGTAAAGTTTCTGGGTGAATCGTTTCGGGATAGAACATATCTTCCCAAATCGTTGGGCCATCTTTAGTCTGCACGAATTCTTGCGCCACACCCGGCCCCATTACTTCTGATAAACCATAAATATCCACAGCATCCAAGCCCATGCGCTGCTCGATTTCTAAACGCATCGCAGGTGTCCACGGCTCAGCACCGAAGATACCCACCCGCAAAGAGCAAGCGCGTGGATCTAAGCCTTGGCGCTCAAATTCATCCGCAATATTCAAGCAGTAGGACGGTGTGACCATAATGATGTCAGGCTTAAAATCCTGAATCAGCTGTACTTGCTTTTCAGTTTGGCCGCCCGACATAGGGATGACTGTACAACCTAAACGCTCCGCACCGTAGTGCGCGCCTAAGCCGCCGGTAAATAAACCATAGCCATAAGCCACATGCACTTTATCGCCCGGTCTGCCACCGGCTGCAAAAATAGCGCGTGCAACTGCATCAGACCAGCGCTCAATATCACCCTTGGTATAACCGACTACGGTAGGTTTGCCAGTCGTACCGCTCGAAGCATGAATGCGCGAAACTTGCTCCATTGGCACAGCAAACATGCCGAAAGGGTAGTTATCACGTAAATCGTGCTTAGTGGTGTAAGGGAATTTTTGAATATCACTGAGTTGTTTTAGATCATCAGGATGCACGCCTGCAGCATCAAACTTAGCCCGATACATCGGGACATTTTCATAGGCATGCTTGACTGTCCATTGCAGGCGTTTGAGCTGCAGTGCTTGTAATTCGTCGATACTGACGGTAGCAAAATTGTCTAAGGTCAGCGTTTCACTTGGAAAACCGGTACTCATTGCTTCTCCTCCTTGGTGCTGCTAGTTATCTCTAGCTTTCGGGTAGCACACTACCTTTGAGTTGATAGGAGCGCCCACGGAAGGTCGCTACTAATTTGCCATCAGGGTTATGAATTTCTACGTCGTAAACGCCAGTTCGTCCGCTGCGTGAACGCTCGATAGCTTTCGCGGTCAGCAGTTCGCCTTCATAAGCAGGTGCTAAGAAGTCGATCGTACAGCCGGAAGCGAGGGTGACTTTATTGGTGTTATTGCAAGCATGCGCAAAAGCAGTATCCGCCAGCGTAAAGAGCATGCCGCCGTGACAAACATCATGCCCATTGAGCATATCATTGCGCACCTGCATGGTGAGGGTAGCTTGGCCTGCTACCGTTTCCACAATGTCGATACCCATCATATGGGCTGTGCGATCATTCGCATGCATGGCATCACTACAAGCGCGTGCAAAAGGATCTAGTTCAGCCATCTCATTCCCCCTTAAAGACTGGCGCACGTTTTTCTAAGAAAGCATTCACACCTTCTTTAAAATCGTAGCTAGCGGCAGCCGCTGTTTGCAGGTCACGCTCTAAATCCAGTTGTTGAGCTAGGGTATTGGTGGCGGCAGCATGAATCGCTTGCTTAGTCATCGCCAAACCCTTGGTGGGCTGAGTGGCTAAATGCTTCGCTAGTTTCAGGGCTTCGGGCATTAGCTCTGCGTCGTCCACACATTTCCAAATCATGCCCCAATTTTCTGCTTTCTCAGCGCTAATTTTGTCGCCTAATAAAGTCAAAGCCATTGCGCGTGCATGCCCAACCACACGTGGCAAAGTCCAAGTACCACCCGAATCAGGAACTAAACCAATCTTGCAAAAAGCTTGAATAAAGGAAGCCGAGCGTGCGGCTAAGACAATATCGCAAGCCAAAGCGATATTCGCTCCAGCACCCGCCGCAGTCCCATTCACCGCACAAACCACTGGCATGGGAAGCGTTGTCAGTGCGCGTACTAAAGGGTTGTAATCGCGCTCAACAGTGCCGCCAATATCCGCACTCGCCACTTCATCCGCAAGATCTTGGCCAGCACAAAAGCCGCGTCCATTACCCGTGATTAATAAGCAGCGCACGCTCATATCAGCTTTAAGCTGGCCTAGAGCCTCGCGTACTTCTGCATGCATTTCGGTATTAAAGCTATTTAGCTTATCGGGGCGATTGAAAGTTAAAGTCGCCACTCCCTCCGCGATAGCTAACTCAATATTCTTAAAGCTCATGCCTGTCATTCCGTGTGTTAATTCAGTAGTTCGCTGCCATCAGCGATATAAAATTTCCGGCAGGAATAGAGTAATAGCCGGAATTAAGGTCAATAAAGTTAAACGAATCAGGTCTGCAATCCAGAAGGGCGTAACGCCTTTGAAAATCGTGCTGGTTTTCACGTCTTTAAGCACGCCGCTCAAGACAAAGACATTTAAACCCACAGGCGGCGTCAGCAAGCTAATCTCAGTGACAACCACCACCAAAATCCCAAACCACACTAAATCAAAGCCAAGGCTTTGTACGAGTGGATAGAAAATGGGTACAGTGAGCAGCATCATCGACAAGCTTTCTAAGATACAACCGAGCAGAATATAGATGCACAGAATCATAAAAATGACCATCATCGGGCTGAGGTTGTAACTCTGTACAAACTGCAATAAATAATCAGGGAATTCAGCACGGGTGATGAAGTTAGAGAAAATCAGCGCACCAATCACCACAAAGAACAAGGAGGCAGACGTGTGTGCCGTTTCAGTCAAGACTTCATACAGTGTGCGCCAAGAAATCGACTTACGTGACAACGCAATAATGAATGCACCCGCTGCACCAATGCCTGCTGCTTCGGTAGCTGTAAATGCACCGACATACATGCCACCGATAACCAATACAAATAGCAGTAAAGTGCCCCAGACACCTTTCATGGCGGCTAAGCGTTCTTTGCCTGTTGAGCGTTCACCCGGAGGGCCTGCTTTGGGGTTGCGCCAAACTGTCCAAGCCACTGCCCCCACATACAACAAAATCCCTAACATGCCCGGCAAGAAGCCTGCTGCAAATAATTCACGAATACTTTGTTCGGTCATGATGCCGTAAATCAATAGGATGACGCTGGGTGGAATGAGGATGCCGAGTGTACCTCCCGCAGCAATCGAAGCGGTCGCTAAGGCATCGCTATAACCGTATTTGCGCATCGGTGGCATCGAGACTTTGGACATAGTAGCCGCGGTTGCCAAACTAGAACCGCAAATTGCCGAGAAGCCGCCACAAGCAACAACGGTTGCCATCGCCAAGCCACCGCGTAAATGCCCCATAAAAGCATAAGAGGCACGATATAATTCATGGGATAAGCCAGATTTGGTAACAAAGTTACCCATTAGAATGAATAAAGGAATGACGGTCAGGCTATAGTCGCGCGCTGTATCAATTAAGCGGCGGGCTGACATAGACAGGGCTGCTGTCCAGTTCCAATCATTCAGCCAAGCAAAGCCAAAGAAGCCTACTAAACCCATCGCGATGCCAATCGGCATACGAATCATAATGAGGAAGAGTAAGATCGCAAAACCTACTAAGGACACTAACATAGCGTTACTCCAATTCAGGATTAGTAGGTTGTTGTGCCAAGCGGTATTGCAGCCAAGCCCGATAAAGACCGAGCGTGACCAGCACTAAAGCGGTGAACCAGCACATCACACCAAAAAAGCTAATAATACTGCCAACGGGCAAATGCAGATATTCAGTGACTTCGCCATGCGAATTAGCCCGTGCGCCTAAATCCCAAATACGCTGGCCGATCACCACTAAAGCAATCGCAGTCACTACATTGAATAAAATAGTACGGATGAAATTGATATGGTGTGGCACAAAAGGATCTAAAATATCCACCACGACTTGTTCGTTGCGCCAAGAAATCACTGGCAAAGCCATAAAGATCATTATCCCTAATAAAACCTCAATCAGCTCGACACCACCAACTAAGGGTTTATTAAATAAATAACGGCCTATGACATCGATGCAGGTGATCACCATCATGAGCAGTAAAGCACTACCTGCGATCAGGTTGAGAGTTAAGGCTAGTCCTCTGACTAGCCCCTTCTCAGAGTGCTGGGTGATTTGTTCAGCACTCGTCATTTCATTTTGATCCTTCAGCTTTGGAGATTTCACGCATTTCTTTCAAGGCTGCTGCTGCATCAACGCCACTGTCTTTGACACTTTCTAAGAAGTTCTTGTCAAAGTCTTTGGTCATCTCTGCAAATTCAGTCAGCATTTCTGGCGTGGCTTCTTTGATAGTATTGCCCGCAGCCACTGCATCCTTTTCGCCTTCTTCCGCTTCAGAACCCCATTTTTCACCGGCTAAGGCAGACAGCTTTTCGCCAGAGACTTTCATGATCGCTTCACGATCTTTCGCATCCAGTTTGTCCATGAATTCTTGGTTAAGCATAATCATGAAGCTGCCAAGATACATACC
This sequence comes from Thiolinea sp., assembly GCA_049292455.1. Taxonomy (GTDB): domain Bacteria; phylum Pseudomonadota; class Gammaproteobacteria; order Thiotrichales; family Thiotrichaceae; genus Thiolinea. Next base: position 393,548 of record JBATRF010000005.1, on the reverse strand, counting down.
ATTCGGGAATTTGATCGAGAACGGTGCAACTTCTTTCAAGCGTAAGGTTTTCTTTTCACCCATCGGCATGAAAGCACCATCTGCTACACCTTGCGCGAGGATTTCATACACTTTAGAACCGGGAGCCGCCACACCTTCTAAGCCCATTGCTTTACCAATATCGGCTTGTACGCCACCACCAATACGAATCTTCTTGCCCTTCATATCGGACAATTTTTCGATCGGTTTAGCTAAATGGATTTGACCAGGACCATGCGTGAATAGACCGGCTAATACAACGCCATCATGCTCTTTCGCTTTGGATAAATATTTTTCGTGAATACGCCAGTGAGCAATCGAAGCGCCTTTAGCGCCGCCTTCGATGCCAGGCAATTCAACCATTTTGGTCAGTTTAAAGCGGCCAGGATAATAGCCGTGGAAAGTCCAAGCAGCTTCATAAGCACCGTCTTGTACTTGGTCGAGTAGTGCTTTTGGGTCGCCGCCGGGGTATTCAATTTTCAGTTTGACACGGCCTTCAGTAGCTTCTTCAATCCACTTGCCCCAAGTAGGTAAAACATCAGCATTCATGGTATGCGCAGGTGGCAGCCAAGAACCAACACGAATCGTTGTTTCTGCCCAGCTTGGTGCTGAGGCTGCCATCGCTGCCGATGCAATTGCGAAGCTCAGCATTAAGCGTTTCAGGTTTTTCATGAATCCTCTCCTCCAGATGTTTTAATCAAGAATGTTAGTTAAAAGCTATTAACGTTGATCGAAATCTACCACCACCTCATCAGAGACTGGATGCGCTTGGCAGGTCAGGATATAGCCTGCTGCAATTTCATGCGCTTCCAACCCATGATGAATGTCCATATCGACTTGGCCTTTTACCAACTTTGCCTTACAAGTCGAGCATACACCCGCTTTACAAGCATAGGGTAGGTCAAGCCCATTATGAATACCCGCATCTAAAATGTTTTGCCCCACAGTGGCTAAATCAAACTGTAAAGAGCGTCCATCCGCAATCACGGTCACTTTACTGGTTTTTTCTTCGCCATAGGTATCAATCCGCTGCTGTGCTTTTTCGAGTAAAGTCGCTGCATCTTCTGACGAGTTCGCGAACAATTCATAATGAATCTGTTCGTCACTCAAGCCAGACGCACGAAAGCCACGCGACACTTCCGACATCATCGCTTCAGGCCCGCAGATAAAAACTTCATCCGTGGTTTTAATATTAATCAGGCGGCTTTTGTGCAAAGCAGTGCCTTTTTGATTATCAATTTGCCCATTTAGCACATCAGCACCTTGATCTTCTTGGCTCATGATGTTGATCCACTGGAAGCGGTGCATGTATTTGTTTTTCAGGAAGCTCAACTCGTCTTTGAACATCACTGAATTGCTGCGCCGATTGCCGTAAATTAAAGTGACTTTGCTATTCGGTTCTTCCACCAAAATTGTTTTCATAATCGACAGAATCGGTGTAATCCCACTCCCGCCCGCTAAGCACATATAGTTTTTAGCGTTATCTGCACTTAAAGGTGAATTGAAGCTGCCTTGCGGCGGCATGACTTCAACCGTAGCGCCGACTTTAAATTCATCATTCGCGTAATTCGAAAATTTGCCGCCGCGCACGCGCTTAATCCCGACGCGCAATTGCCCATCATGCACACCCGAGCAGATCGAATACGAACGGCGTACATCTTCGCCTTCAATATCCGCTTTCAGAGTCAGAAATTGGCCTTGGACAAATTTGAATGTGTCAGTTAATTCAGGGGGAACCTTAAACGAGACACAAACCGCGGTATCAGTTTCCGGTTTAATCTCGCTAATGCTCAGAGGATAAAAACGGGTATCAGCCATCGGGGTCACCCTCAAAAATGCTTAAAATAATCAAACGGTTCGTGACAGTCTTGGCATTGAAATAACGCCTTGCAAGCTGTTGAACCAAATTCACTAATCCGGCGCGTTTGCCTAGAGCCACAATGCGGGCATTCAATGCCGCCTTCAGGCGTCAGCCCTTGTACATGGGCACAGCCACCGCCTTGTGGGGGCGCGATCCCATAAGCCTGTAATTGCTCGCGGCCTTGCGGCGATAACCAATCGGTCGTCCAAGCCGGGCTTAAGCGCGTGACGATTTCATAAGGTTGAATCTTGGCAGCGTCTAAAGCGGCTGCAATATCGTCCCGAATTGTTTCCATCGCGGGGCAGCCTGAATAAGTCGGGGTAATACTCACCCGATACTTATCTTCAAGCTGCTGCACATCGCAAAGCACGCCCAAATCCCAAATGCTCAACACCGGCACTTCAGGATCTTTCACTTGATCCAGCACATCCCAAATTTGCGGGTAAGCAGATTGCTTGCGCCGCTGGGCGCGTTCGTACCAAGCAAACGGGATGACAGGAATCGATTTAGCCATGATTACCACTGACAACCCGGATAGGCACGATGTAAAAACTGCATATCGTTAAGCATATGCCCAAGGTTTTCAGTGTGATAACCAATCCGTCCGCCACGCACTGCCCAATCATCCTTGGGTACACTGAGCGTCGCTTCGGTCAAAATTGCCGAGACTTGCTCTAACCAAGCAGAGCGCAAATTGGCGTTATGCACGCCCACTCCCGCATCAGCTAATTGCGCTTCAAGTGGATCAGCATCGAATAATTCATGCGTATAACCCCACAGCGACTCAATCGCACGCTGCATACGCTGATGGCTGGCTTCCGTACCATCGCCTAAACGTAAAGCCCATTCGTGGCTACGGCGTAAGTGATAGCGCGTTTCTTTAATAGCTTTCTGCGCAATCCCCGCTAAGGTGCTATCGGAGGATTTAGCAAGCTCGGCTAAGTAATGTGTATTGAACACATCCACGAATAATTGGCGCACCATCGTGTAGGCAAAATCCCCACGGGGTAGCTCATGAATCAATAGATTATGGAATTGGCGCATATCACGGGTATAGGCAAAATCGTCTTCGGTTTTGCCATTGCCAGCGAGTTCGGCTGCGTAGGTGTAATACATGCGCGCGCGGCCAATATAGTCGAGGGCTACATTGCTGAGTGCAATGTCTTCTTCCAAGAACGGGCCATTGCTGGTCCACTCGGAAAGGCGATGGCCTAAGACTACCGAGTCATCGCCTAAGCGGGTGGCGTATTCTTGGGTCGCTGCTTTGAGATCGAAGTCGCTCATCATGACCTCACATATTGTTCACAGCTTCGGGAAGCTGGTAATAGGTCGCATGCCGATACGGTTTGTCATCGGAAGGATCATAAAAGCTTTCGCTATCATCTTCTTGCGAAGCACAAATATCCCGTGAACGCACCACCCAAATGCTCACGCCTTCGCTACGCCGAGTATAAACATCACGCGCATATTCCAAGGCTTGCTCAGCATCTTGGGCGTGTAAGCTGCCAACATGCTTATGATCCAAACCGCGCCGCGCTCGGACAAATACTTCATATAATTCAAGATTATCAGTAGCCATATTTCTCTCCTTAAGCAGCTTGGCGTTGGGCGGCAGTTTTGTCTTGCAATTTCGCGTTATAGGCAGTCATCGCATCGCGTACCCAAGCGCCTTCTTCATGTGCGCGAATATTATGTTCAACGCGTTGGCGGTTGCAGTGACCATTGCCATTAATCACGTTATAGAACTCATTCCAGTCGATCTCGCCGGAGTCATAATGACCGCGTTCTGCATTCCATTTCAGATCTTTGTCGGGATGTTCTAAGCCTAAAAATTCAATCTGTGGCACGGTTTGATCAATGAACTTTTGCCGCAGGTCATCATTGGTTTCGCGCTTAATTTTCCAAGTCATCGACTTCGCAGAATGCGCCGATTCGGCATCATGCGGACCAAACATCATCAGTGAAGGCCAATAGAAACGGTTTAATGCATCCTGTGCCATTGCTTTTTGCTCGGGGCTGCCGTGAGCAAGTGCGATCATCAATTCATAGCCTTGGCGCTGATGGAAGCTTTCTTCCTTACAAATCCGAATCATCGCGCGCGAATAGGGGCCATACGAAGTGCGCTGCAAAGACACTTGATTCACAATTGCAGCACCATCGACCAGCCAACCAATCGCACCAATATCTGCCCAAGTTTGTGTCGGATAATTGAAGATCGAGGCATATTTCGCTTCGCCGGATTGCATGGCTGCAATTAAATCAGCACGCTTCACGCCAAGCGTTTCGGTCGCGCTATACAAATATAAACCGTGGCCGCCTTCGTCTTGGACTTTGGAGAGCAGTACTGCTTTACGGCGTAAAGAGGGAGCGCGCGTAATCCAATTGCCTTCGGGCTGCATGCCGATCACTTCAGAGTGCGCATGCTGGGAAATTTGCCGAATCAGATTCTGGCGATAGGCTTCTGGCATCCAATCTTTTGGCTCGATTTTTTCTTCGGCCTCGATTTTGCGCATGAAATTTTGTTCGGTAGTCATCATTTTGTTTCGCCTCCTACTTCTTGGCGACCAAAGTTAATACGTCATAATGAGCGACCAATGCGCCCTCTTGATTCACAATCGCAGTATCCCAACGCACCTCACCGTAGTTTTCGGTTTCGCGATTGGTCTTTTGCTTGCAGGTGAATTGCACTTGTAAGGTATCGCCTGCATACACCGGCGCAGAGAAGCGCAAGTCATCTAAACCATAATTCGCAAGCACTGGGCCTTCCGCTGGATCGACAAATAAGCCTGCTGCTAAGGATACTAAGAAATAGCCGTGTGCGACCCGATCTTCAAAGAAAGGATTGCGCTGTGCGGCAGCTTGATCCATGTGTGCATAGAATTTATCGCCACTCAGTTCAGCGAAGGCTTCAATATCAGCGAGGCTAATCGTGCGCTTGTCAGTAATGACCGCATCACCGACTTCTAGCTGATCAAAAGTTTTACGGAAGGGATGCACGCTATCCAGTTGGCGTTCTGCACCTTGCATCCACACACCAGTAACAGCGGTGAGCATATCCGGTGAGCCTTGTACGGCAGTGCGTTGCATATAATGCTTCACACCACGTACCCCGCCCATTTCCTCACTGCCGCCTGCGCGGCCTGGGCCACCATGAATTAAATGGGCTAAGGGCGAGCCATGTCCGGTCGATTCTTTCGCGCATTTCTCATCGAGCACTAACACTCGCCCGTGATAAGGCGCAATGCCTAGGACTAGCTTGCGTGCGACTTCTTTATTGGCAGTTGCTACTGAAGCCACTAAGCTGCCTTTACCTAAAGCGGCTAATTCAATAGCTTCTTCATCACTGCTATAAGGAATTAAAGTAGTGACAGGGCCAAAAGCTTCGACATCATGCGCATTGGTAGTCCGTGCATCTTTGCAAGCAAGCACCATCGGTGAGAGGAAAGCGCCGGTGTCATTATTAGCACCGAGTACATTGACTTGGTTCATATCGCCAAACAGGATTTCATTTTGCTTCGCCAATTCAGCAATGCGCTCACGCACATCAGAGCGCTGCTCTAAACCGGCTAAAGCGCCCATTTTCACGCCTTCTTGATCAGGATCGCCGACTTGAATTTTGCTTAAGCGCTCTTTTAAAGCCGCTGCTACTGCTTCTAAACGATCGGCTGGGACAATCGAGCGGCGAATTGCGGTACATTTCTGACCCGCTTTTACGGTCATTTCACGCACGACTTCTTTGATATACAGCTCAAAAGTTGGTGTGCCGGGTTGTACATCGCTGCCTAAAATCGAGCAGTTCAAAGAGTCTGCTTCCATATAGAAGCGCACTGAATTAGCGACTACATTCGGATGCTGTTTGAGTTTTTGCCCCGTCCATGCAGAGCCTGTGAAGCTCACTGCATCTTGGCAAGTTAAATGATCTAATAAATTACCCGTGCTGCCGCAAACTAGTTGCAAAGCACCTGCCGGTAAAATTTTGGACTCAATGATCATCTTCACGACCAGCTCAGTGACATAAGCTGTTTGGCTGGCTGGCTTAACGATGCTAGGTACGCCCGCTAGAATCGTTGGTGCTAACTTTTCTAACATACCCCAGCAAGGGAAGTTGAAGGCATTAATCTGCACCGCTACACCCATGATTGGCGTGTAGATATGTTGTGCAGTGAAAGTACCATTGCGGGAGATTTGCTCTTGAACACCATCCAGATAGACATTGCTATTCGGCAGTTCGCGTCGACCTTTGCTGGCGAACACCAACATAGTGCTAATGCCACCTTCAATATCAATCCATGAATCGGTACGAGTCGCACCCGTGGCTTTCGAGCAAGTATAGAGTTCTTCTTTGCGCTCAACTAAATATTTGCCAAGGGCTTTGAGCATTAAGGCGCGTTGGTGGAAGGTCGATTTGCGTAAGTTGGGGCCACCGACTTGGCGCGCATATTCAAGCATCGCTTGAAAATCGAGACCATCACTACTGATTTCAGCGAAGTCTTCGCCAGTAATAGCGTGCTTGATGAGAGCGCCTGCTTTCGAGGATGCATACCATTCCCCTTGAGCATAACTTTGCAGCTTCATACCCAACCTCTCCACTTGGTTATCTGATTTTGCGGATAGTAATATGATACAGAATTATAGTCAAAGTATTTTTTGTTGTATCACTTTGTGGTTTACTAAGCACTTGAGGAGTAGACGCAAATCACTATTGCGTACTAAGCTTGAAGCCAAACTTTGGAGGAGAAACAGATGCCTTACTATGCCATTGATGGAATTCGCCCGGTGGTGCACCCTGAAAGCTATATTCACCCCACAGCTATTTTGATCGGCGATGTGATTGTTGCTGCGCACTGCTATGTGGGGCCAAATGCGGTCTTACGCGGTGATTTTGGGCGCTTAGTATTGGAAGAAGGCTCGAATCTACAGGATACTTGCGTGATGCATGGCTTCCCGGGAACTGATACGGTAGTGCGTAAAAATGGCCATATTGGTCACGGAGCGGTTTTACATGGCTGCGAAGTCGGTGAAAATGCTTTAATCGGCATGAATAGTGTCATTATGGATGGCGCAGTGATTGGGCATTCGGCGATTGTGGCCGCGATGAGTTTTGTGAAAGCAAACATGCAAGTGCCCGCCCGCAGTTTGGTGGCTGGCACGCCAGCACGTATCATTCGTGAATTGAGTGATACCGAAATCGGCTGGAAGGAAGAGGGTACGCGCTCGTATCAAAAGCTTGCTGTGCGGAGTAGGCAAACGTTGGTCGAAACCACCCCCTTAACTGAAATCGAAGCTAATCGCCCACGCATTGATGCCGATGGCCTTGCTCCTCTTTATCAAGTCAAACAACAGGAACCTAGTTGAAACGTGACTAATCCGGCTCGACAACCCAAAACACGTGCAGCAAATGCGTTTGATCAAGCCGCGCAAGCCTTGATTGATCAGTTTGTGCAAACCTCGCCGATTCATGCGAACTCGCTGATTGTTACCGTTTATGGCGACACGGTTTGCCCGCATGGTGGCTCAATTTGGCTAGGCAGTTTGATCAAATTAGTCAAGCCACTTGGTGTGAATGAGCGCTTGGTGCGTACTTGTGTGTTTCGCCTGTCTGAAAAAAATATTCTCAAATCGCAGCAAATAGGCCGCCGCAGTTTCTACTCGTTAACGGAAAAAGGCTTGCGCCAATTCTCAAGCGCAGCCAGTCGGATTTACGCGCCTGATCTAGCGAGCTGGGATGGGCAATGGCGTTTGGTGATCACGCTATTAGGTGAACTTAACCCGGAACAGCGCGAGCTATTACGCAAAGAGTTATTCTGGCTCGGTTTCACCCATATCACGACCGGTATTTTCGCGCATCCCACGGCTGATTTGGCGGAAGTCAGTGCTTTAATTAAAGAACTGCAAATCGAAGAGCATGTTGCAATTTTACAAGCATCTACCCCTGAACCTGAAAATATACCAATTGCCAATCGCTTAATTCGTCAATGCTTTAATACTGAAGCTTTAGATGAAGAATATGCTGAGTTTAATCAGCAGTTTTCACCGGTATTAGCGGCTGCTTTAAAAACTTCTGAACCTGATCCCGAATTATGCTTTTTAATTAAAATCCTGCTGATTCATAAATACCGACGGATTTTATTGCGCGAACCCGAATTGCCAAAAGAATTGGTCGCGGTTGATTCTGCAAGTCAACAAGCACGGGTGATTAGTGCGCAGCTTTATGGCGTAATTGCACCGTTTGCGGATGAGTATTTTAAGCAGGTGAGTGTTTGTGAGAAGGGGGCGTTTGCGGAGCCGCCGGGGGCTTATTACAAGAGATTTAAAAACTAGCCCAGCTTCTACAAGTTAGATCAGACAGCTTTATAAATAAGCGATAGAATTTAGGCATTCTTAAGCAAAACTTATAAAAGCTATGATCAAAGTTTTCATCAGTTACAGCCATGATTCGGACGCGCATCGGCAACGTGTGTTAGCACTATCCGACCAATTGCGGGAGGATAGCGTCGATTGTTATATCGACCAGTACCTGAATGGCTGGCCTGCTGAAGGCTGGCAGCGCTGGATGGAAAAGCAGATAGAACTTGCCGATTTTGTGCTGGTTGTGTGTACACCGCTTTATCTACGCCGCTTCAGAGGAGAAGACCGTGAAGGTGGGCGCGGTGTCAATTTTGAAGGCGTCATCATTTCCCAAGTCCTGTATGACGATTTCCAGCAAAACACCAAATTTATTCCCGTTATTCCCGATGATGGCAGCTTGGATAATGTGCCGCGCATGTTGAAATCTGGCAGTGCTTACCTGTTTGGTAATCAGTATGAAGCACTGTATCGAGTGTTGACGGGTCAGCCACTGGCAACGGCAAAACCGTTGGGCAAGCTGAAACACTACCCGACACTAAACGACTCCCAGTCAGCAACAGGTTCGCCCTATATCCACTCCGACCGCATCCCCACCGTCAAAGGCGGCTTCTTCGGACGCATCGCCGAACTGCAATTACTCAACGACGCCTGGCATGGCGAAGATAGCACTCACCCCAACCCCTCTCCCAAAGGTAGAGGGGCTAATGGGACGCGGATTATTCAGTTTATTGCGGCAGGTGGTACTGGAAAAACTAAGCTATTGCGATATTGGCTCGACCACACCAGCGACATTCCGGTGCTGATCGCTTGGTCATTTTATTCGCAAGGTTCGAGCGAAGACAAGCAGACTTCTGCCACGCCGTTTTTCAGCCATGCATTTGCGAAACTGGGTTCAACCCGCGAGCGGTTTGCGTCGGAGGAGGACAAGGGCGACCACCTTGCCGAGTTGCTGCACGGCAAACGCTATGTGCTGGTATTAGATGGTTTGGAGCCGTTGCAACACGCGATTGCTGCGATGCGCGGCGCACTCAAAGACAAAGCCATCCGCCAGTTGCTGCGGCAGCTTGCCCGCCATCCGTGCGGCTTGTGCATTATCACCACGCGGATTGCGCTGCATGAACTCAGTGACCGCGCCGCGCCCATTGTTATCCGCCACGATTTGCAAAACCTGACGGTGGCGGATGGCATCCAGTTGCTGCAATCGCTTGGGGTAAAAGGCAGCATGGCGGAACTGGGCAAGGCAGTACGTGAATACGGTAGCCATGCGCTGGCCCTGAGCTTGTTAGGGAATATGTTACGGTTGCGACATCAAGGCGATGTACGCACGCGCGATACTCTAAAGACACTGGTTAAAGCGACAGGTAATCGAGATAGCCACCATGCCTTCAAAGTAATGCAGGCTTATGAAGAATGGTTCGCGGGCGAACCGGAACTGGCGCTGTTACATTTGTTGGGGCTGTTCGATCACCCTATTGAGCAAGATGTGCTGCAAATGTTGTGGCATGCACAGATTCCATATTTAACCGAAGGCATAGATGAAGAAATTTGGCTAGAGACCATAGCTAGTTTGCGCGAAGAGCACCGCCTATTATCGCAGTCTGAGGACGACAGTAATCTAGATTGTCATCCGCTGATTCGTGAGTATTTCGGTGAACAACTACGTGACTTGAAGCCCAAAGTCTGGGAGCAGGCGCATGAGTGTCTGTACGATTACTACAAAGCCGTTCCACAGCAAGATTGCCCTGATACGTTGGAAGATATGCAGCCATTATTTAGCGCGGTGGTACATGGCTGTGCTGCCAGTTTGCATCAAAGAGCGTTAGATGAAGTTTATTGGCCACGTATACTTCGTGAAGGGGAATTTTTTATTACAAGAAAGCTAGGTGGTATTAGTGATGATTTGGCTGTTCTATCAAGCTTTTTCAATGTGCCTTGGTCTCAGCCGTCAGAGTTCTTGAGTGAGTCAGGCAAAGTTCTAATGCTGAATTTAGCTGGAGTTAGATTGCGTGCCTCAGGTCGATTATATGAGGCTTTTTACCCAACAAGAAAGGATATGCGCATAGCTATAGATTCAGGTGATTGGAAGGGCGCTGCAATCAGTGCGGGTAGTTTAAGTGAATTAGTACTTTCTTTAGGTAATGTGAATGAGGCACTTAGATATGCAAATGAAAGTATCCAGTATGCCGATTTATCGGGAAGTGTTCTTGAGCAGATAACAAAGAGAACAACTTATGCAGATGCACTTCTCCAGGCTGGAAGGCTTCAAGATGTATTGTTGATATTTCAAGAAATAAGATCCCTACAAAGTAACGATCTAAATATTTGTCCAGTGCTCTATTCTTTACCTGGGATTCGTTATTGTGATTTTTTATTAGAGCAGGGCTATGTAGAAGAATGTTTGAATTATGCAAATTTAATATTGGATCTAACAAAAAATCATGGTGAGTTATTAGATGGAGGCCTTATTAAGTTAATAATTGGCCGATCTCATCTAAAGCAGAGAGACTTACAATCTGCGAAATATTGGCTAGATAAAGCTTTACTAGACTTAAGAAGGGCTAATCATCAGGAAATGCTAGTTTTAGGTTTAATTGAGCACGCTATTTTGCTGTGTCGAATAGGGCAGCCAAGATGTGCGGAGGATGATTTGGATAATGCATTCGATTTAGCACAAATAAGTGGAATGCGCTTGCGCCTAGCCGATTGTCATTTGACGAAGGCGCAGTTGTTGGTTACAGATGCCCTCACCCTAACTCCTCTCCCAAAGGGTGAGAGTCTTTCCTACCACATCACCGAAGCCGAACGCCTAATCAACGAAACCGGCTACCACCGCCGCGATAAAGAGTTGGCAGAGCTGAAAGCCTATCTGCAATAAGCCGCAAAAATCTATACGCCTAACACCTGCTGCAAGCTCTTAGCTGTTTCAGGAAATTGCGCTAACATTTTTTTGTCTTGAGTCACCAATCTTAAATTCAAGTCTTTGGCTAAGGCGACAAACTCACAATCATAAGCCGAACACTGGCTGGTATTCACTAATTCTAAAATTTTGCTAGAGCTAGCTTCCATTTCAGTTTCTGCTAAGAGCAATTCTGCCTGTTCTTGCAAAGCTAGAGCGTCTTCAAAGCCGATTAAGTCTTTGCGCAAATATAAAGCGAGTACATTGCGAAACTCGCTGCGCCATAGGGGTGGTGCGATCCAGTTGGCATCCCGCTGATACAATTGTTCAGCCAGCTCTGTATAAGTGGTAGGCAAGAACAAATAAGAAATAATATTCGTATCAACTACAATCATGAGCGGCCTACATCAATCGCAGCTTGAATCTCATCAGGGCTAAAGGGAGCTGCTTTGATTTTGGCTCGTAACGCACGAATTTTTGTCAAGCGCTCGTGAGAGCTAATTGTTTGTGGCAATAAGACACGTTCAAGGCAGTTGATCGCTTCATTATTCAGACTACGATAATGCAGCGCTGCTTGATATTTCAATGCCTCATACACATGGTCTGGCACGTTTTTAAGGGTGAGGTTCGGCATAATGATTTCCTAACAAAGGTTGCAACCATTATGCCGTCATTTTGGTGGTGCTTACAATAAGGGTTTAGCTGCCCTTATACTCCACCACCCGCTGATCAATCGCCCCAAACACGCTTTGCCCCTGCTCATCCAGCATTTCAATCCGAATCGTATCGCCGAATTTCATGAATGAAGTTTGCGGCTTGCCGGTATTAATCGTTTCAATCATGCGCACTTCAGCGATGCAGGAATAGCCCACGCCACCTTCAGCAACGGCTGAGCCATATTCAGTATCTTGCTTATTCGATACCGTGCCCGAGCCAATAATCGCACCTGCACCCAAGGGGCGGGTTTTAGCTGCATGTGCGACGATTTGCGGGAAGTTAAAGGTCATATCTTCGCCTGCATTGGCTTTGCCAAACAGCGCTTGGTTATAAGTGACCAGCAATGGCAAATGCACGCGCCCGTCTTGCCAAGCAGCGCCCAGTTCATCTGGCGTGACCGCAACCGGCGAGAATACGCTGGAGGGTTTAGATTGAAAGAAGCCAAAGCCTTTCGCCAATTCCGCCGGAATCAAACCGCGTAAAGACACATCATTGACCAGCATGATTAAGCGGATTTGCTCTGCACACACTGCTGGGCTAGCGCCCATTGGGATATCGTCAGTGATCACTGCTACTTCGGCTTCAAAATCAATGCCCCAATCTTCGCTAGCTAAAGGCACTGGATCATGAGGGGCAATGAAACTATCCGAGCCGCCTTGGTACATCAGAGGATCGTGCCAAAAGCTTTCTGGCATTTCCGCATTGCGCGCTTTGCGTACTAACTCGACATGGTTCACATAAGCGCTGCCATCCGCCCATTGATAAGCACGCGGCAGGGGAGAGGCACAAGTCGCTTCATCAAAGGCGAACGCGTGGCTGGCTTTACCAGCATTCAAGTCATCCGATAGCGCTTGTAAGCGTGGTGCGATGGTTTGCCAATCATCCAAAGCAGCTTGCAGAGTAGGGGCAATACCAGTGGCTTTTACGGCTTGTTTTAAATCGCGGGAGACTACAATCAGTTCACCATCGCGAGCTTTTTTTAATGAAGCGAGTTTCATGCAGTTTCTCCAAAGTGTTTAGTTAAACCATTCCAACAATCCACATAATCGGCTTGGAGTGCAGGCGTCTGCAAAGCAAAACGAGTGGGTTGAATCACATAGCGCGATTCGAACATAAAAGCTAAGGTGTTTTCATAGCGCTGTGGTTTGAGTTCAGCACTGCTGGCTTTTTCAAACACAGCGGCTTCAGGGCCATGTGGTGAGAAGCTATTGTGCAAGCTTGCCCCGCCTGGATCAAAACCACCACTTTCTTTAGCATCATAGACACCTAAGATTAAACCCATGAATTCACTCATGAAATTGCGATGATACCAAGGTGGGCGGAAAGTATCTTCAGCCACCATCCAGCGCGGTGGGAAGATTACAAAATCGACATTCGCTACTCCCGCTTGACCGGAAGGTGAAGTCAGCACCGTAAAGATCGACGGATCAGGATGATCGTAACTCACCGTATTTATCACATTAAAGCGCGCTAAATCATATTTGTAAGGCACTGAATTGCCGGTCCAAGCCACCACATCCAGCGGCGAGTGGCTTAAATCACACGCATAATTCTGCCCCATGAATTTAGTTACCAGCTCAAACTGGCCTTGACGATCTTCATAGTTGGCTACGGGTGTTTGGAAATCACGATCATTCGCATAGCCATTAGCGCCAACGGGGCCGCGCTCTGGCAGAATGAGTGGGTGACCATAATTCTCACACACATAGCCGCGTGCTGTGTTATCTAAAAGTACGATTCGCCATTTCATCCCGCGCGGCACGACCGCAATTTCACCGGGTACAACTTCCAAAATTCCGCATTCGGTATGCAAGCGTAGCCCACCTTGTTGTGGCACTACCAGCATTTCTCCATCCGCATTTAGGTAGAAACGCTCCTGCATGGATTGGTTGGCAACATAGATATGAATGCCAATCCCTGCTTGCCCCGGCACACTGCCATTCACCGCCATCGTGGTTAAGCCTTGGACGAAATCGGTGGGCGCACTCGGGATTTCTAAAGGTGACCAACGCAACATATCGGGCGGCGTGGCGGCTTCCGTTAAAGGTGCGCTGCGGGTTAAGCCATTCTCAATCGGGCGATAGCGGCCTTGCGAGACAGAAGGGCGAATCCGATAAAACCAAGTACGACGATTGTCCGCACGCGGTGCAGTGAAGGCCGTAGAATTAAATTGTTCAGCATATAAACCGTGCTTAACGCGCTGCGGGTTGAAGCGCCCGACCGGCAAAGCACCTGCTAAGGCTTCGGATTCAAATTCATTGCCGAAGCCGTGTAAATAGTGCAATTCACTCATGCAACATTCCTACTATTCATCGGTGGTGGTTACTTGGGCAGCGATGCGCATGGCTTCGAGCAGGATAGCTTGATCACCAATATGATTGGCGAGAATCAAAATTAAGCGCGCATTGACCCGTTCACTTTTGCGCTCATCACCTTCGCGATGCAAATCAGCCAGCGCCGCAAAGAAAGCATCTGCATCGGAAAAGTTAGCTTGAAGATTCAATGGGCTCATACCAACTCCTTGCCTAAAGCGCGGTGCATGGCGGCGAGCACTGCATCGGCTTTGACCTGTCGCCAACGTGCTACCACATGCTGATCAGGGCGAATTAAATAAGCAGTGCCGGGTTGCAGGTCATAGCGCTCAGTGACTAAGCTAGCGCTATCTTCCAGGGTGGTGTGGTTCGATTGAATTTGATCAGCAATCACAATAATTTCTAAATCCTGTACCTGCTCAAGCGCTGCTAGTGTATCTGTAGCTAAAGCCCGTCCATCCACCAACAGAACAAAGCGATCTCCTAATTGCTGCAATAGCCAAGGCTCAGCACTGTGCGCAGCAGTTAAAGCTTGGACGGGAGCATCCTTGCAACTAGAGCCGGGGCGAAGCGCTTTCGGGAAGTTATCCGCTTGGGTATCTGCTGTACTTAAAGGCGAAACTTCATAAGTACAAGGCAAGGATAAGCGCCCGCTATTGACTAAAGGGCGCGCAAACGGATATTGCTCCGCTAGCTCCAATACAGTATCGCGGAAGAGGCGAGTGACTCGATTTTTCGGGGTAATAAAATCAGTAGCACGCGTCGAGTTGATAATGTTTTCATCTGCACCTTGGCTGCGTTCTTGGTCATAAGTTTTGAGTAAAGCAGTGGGCGCTTGCTGTTTTAACACACGGCTTAGTTTCCAAATCAAGTTTTCAGCAGATTGCAAAGCACCATTCGCACCGCGTGCACCAAAGGGCGAAACCTGATGCGCTGAATCACCGACGAATAAAATTCTGTCTTCATGAATGAAGGCATCCATGCGCCGACAACGGAAGCTATACACGCTCAACCATTCAAATTCGAATTCAATATCATCGCCGAGCATGGCTTGTACGAGCGGGCGAACTTTGTCGGGATCACGCCAAGCTTGCCGATCTGCACCAGGGCCGAGTTGAAAATCGATTCGCCAGCAGCCATCCGGTTGCTTATGCAAAAGCACTGACTGACCCGGATGAAAAGGCGGATCAAACCAGAACCAACGCTCGGTCGGAAAATCCGCTTTCATTAAAATGTCGGCAATCAAGAAAGTGTCATTGAAAACTTGCCCAGTGGAATGCAAACCTAGGCTTTCCCGAATCGGGCTATTCGCACCATCAGCAACCAAGACATAATCGCAATTCATACGATAATCGCCTTCGGGTGTGTTCACACTGACTTCTACTAGATCGCCAATTTTTTTTACTTGCGTCACTTTGCTTTGCCAGCGCAAATCAATTTCCGGGAAGTCTTGAATGCGATTGACTAAAAATTCTTCTGGGTAATATTGTTGGATATTGATGAAAGCAGGGCGCTGATGACCCTCTTCAGGCAGTAGATTAAATTCGTAAACTTGCCGCTCATGAAAAAACACTTTACCGAGCTGCCAAGTGACACCTTTATCGACCATCGGCTGACCACAACCCACCCGATCAAGGATTTCTAAAGTGCGTTTGGAGAAGCATAAAGCACGTGAGCCATAACTCACTGTGGTATCTTCATCCAGCACCACGCTGGGGATGCCTTGTTTGGCGAGATCTAAAGCACAATACAAACCGGTTGGGCCACCGCCGACAATAATCACTGGGTGATGTGCGGGCGGATGAGCCGTTTGATCAGCGCTATGCCGGAAGGCATAGACTGGATTGATATAAGTTGAAACCACAATATTCACTCCTCCAGTGAAGGTTGAAGCTTTAAAGCCTCGCTAGCCCGCAAGGCTCCATTGGGTTAAGTAGAGCTTACTTACCAACAACTGCTTGTAATGAATGCCACATGTCATTATCGCGTTCGGCTGTCCAAATACGCGGATCAGGATAGTCGCCTGCCTCGTCATAGCAGCGGGTAATATCAAAGGGCAAACAGTGCTCGAAAATAACCCAGTGCCCAAATTGCGGCTGCAGCAATTTATAGGTGTCTGCATAGGTGGTTGCTAGATCCATCCCGGCAGCACGACACTTTTTCACATTGCCATACATTTGCGCTAAGAAATCGCGAGTGCCGTTAATTGCTTCCAAGCATTGCTCAGCCGTGACTAAAGCATCGCCACGTCCGGGGACTAATTTTTCAGGTTGGAGGGCTGCAATTTTTTCTAAAGTACTCGGCCATTCTTCGTGATAAGCATCGCCGGTATAAGGCGTTGCGCCGTATTCGACTTGGTCACCCGAGAATAAAATCTTTTCTTTAGGCAACCACACCACGGTATCACCCTTCGTATGGCCTTTGCCTAAATGCATAATGCGCACTTCGCGCTTGCCCATGAACACGGTTAGTTCACGCTCGAACACAATAGTCGGCCAAGTCAAACCCGGAATGGAGCTAGCATCCGCAAACAAACGTGGGAAGCGGCCTAATTCGGATTCGAAATCTTGCTGACCGCGCTCAATGATAAGGTCATAAGTATTGCGGCTGGCGTAAATGTTTTCGGGCTGATAAGCCGAAGCACCGAGTACGCGCACTGCATGATAATGCGACATCACTACATGCTTGATCGGTAGATCGGTGACTTCACGAATGTGCCGAATCACATCTTGCGCCATTGTTGGGGTCGCTTGAGTATCAATGACCATCACTGAATCGTCACCGATAATAATGCCGGTGTTAGGATCGCCCTCAGCCGTGTAGGCATAAACGCCTTCGGCTAATTTCGAAAAAGTGATTTGCTTTTGATCTAGATCAGCTACGGATGCAAATTGTTTACCCATAATCTGGCAGACTCCTCGTGGTGTGTTCGGAAAATTAGTTTCGATCGAAACTATATTAGTTTCGTAGAAAACTATTTGCAAGAAAAATTAATATAATTAAAATGTTGCAATGAACAAATTAGAGCTTGAAAATTTCCTGCCTTATCACCTTTCGATCACTTCCGAAATGGTGAGTCGTGCTTTATCTAAAGTTTATGCAGGTTTTGGCGTGACCATTCCCGAATGGCGTGTGATGGTGCATTTGAATGATCAAGGGTCCTTGACGCCCAGCCAGCTTGGGGTGGCGACCAGCATGGACAAGGCACGAGTCAGCCGAGCCTTAATCTTGATGGATAAGAAATCACTGATTAGTCGGCGTGTAGACCAGCAAGATAAGCGAGTTGCACATATTTGTTTGACCGAAAGCGGCAAGGATTTATTCGTGCGTATTGAGCCTGAGGTCATGGCTTGGAATGAGCGCTTGGCCAAAGAAATGCCTGATCAGCAGCATGAGCATTTATTACAAGCTTTAAAAACGGTAGAGCTGTGGTGCAAGGCGCAAGGCCTTACACCGAATGAAGCTGAAGAGGATTTTTAAGCCTTAAGTTTTAGTGGTTCTAGCAAAGGTTGACCATCCAGCCAAGCATAGCCGTCTTTGCAGCTTAAGCGTTCAGCACAAAACCAGCCCAATACTTGGGGATAGATTTTGTGTTCTTCAATCAAAACCCTAGCAGCTAAAATCTCAGCGGTATCAGCCGCTAAAACAGGCACTTCCGCCTGTAAAATCACCGCACCTGCATCCAATTCCGCAGTCACAAAATGCACGCTCGCACCATGTACCGGCACCTGATCATCCAGCGCACGTTGATGTGTATGTACACCTTTGTAAGCAGGTAGCAGGGAGGGGTGAATATTCAGCATTTTGCCAGCATAATGCTGCACAAAATCTGCAGTAAGAATACGCATAAAGCCTGCGAGCACTACGACATCCGGCCGGTAGCTATCAATTAATTCCATCAACGCTTGATCAAACTCCGCTCGAGCAGCGAAGTTTTTATGATCCAAAGTTTGAGCTTCAATCCCTGCTAAGCGCGCACGCTCTAAGCCGTAAACCTGAGGTCGATTGCTAATGACTGCAACTATCGAACCTCGGATTTCACCAGCCATGCAAGCATCAATTAGTGCTTGTAAATTGCTGCCACTCCCCGAAATTAACACAACAATACGCTTAGTCGACATAAGTTACATGCGGCTCAGCAGCTTCAGTGGTGGTGATTTCGCCGATCACCCAAGCTGGTACATGATCTAAGCGGCAAGTGGTAAGAATGTCGTCTTTGTCTTGTGCGGCCACCACTAAAATTAAGCCAATCCCGCAGTTGAAAGTACGCAGCATTTCTTCTTCGCTGACATTGCCATTTTGTTGGAGCCAAGCAAAGATTGCTGGGCGTTCCCAACTATGGCGCTTAACTTTGGCTTGGATACCATCGGGTAACACCCGTGGCAAATTGTCAGTAATGCCGCCACCGGTAATATGTGCAATGCCATGAATGTCATGACGCTTTAGTAGGTTCAACACTAGTTTAGTGTAAATCTTGGTGGGTTCTAACAGGGTACGGCCTAGGGTGGAGTCGCCAAAGGGCGCATCTAAGGACGCTTGACTGACTTCAACAATTTTCCGAATCAGTGAATAGCCATTGGAGTGCGGGCCACTGGAGCCAATTCCAATTAATACATCGCCGCGATGTACTTTGGTTTGGTCAATGATTTTGTCACGCTCAACCACACCAACGCAGAAGCCTGCTAAATCAAAATCATTGCCATGATACATACCCGGCATTTCGGCAGTTTCGCCGCCTGCTAAGGCAGCACCCGCTTGTAAGCAGCCTTCAGCGATGCCTTTGATGACTTGCTCAGCCACTTCGACATCTAATTTGCCGGTAGCGTAGTAGTCAAGGAAGAATAAAGGCTCAGCACCGCTAACGATAATATCATTCACACACATGGCGACTAAGTCGATGCCAATCGTGTCATAAATGCCGGTGTCTAGCGCAAGCTTAAGCTTAGTCCCAACGCCATCCGTACCCGAGACCAAGATAGGCTGCTTGTAATGCGGTGGAATTGCTAATAAAGCGCCAAACCCACCAATGCCAGACAGCATTTCTGGGCGGCGTGTTTTTTGCGCAAGTGGTTTAATCCGACGTACTAGTTCTTCACCAGCGTCAATATCAACCCCCGCATCGCGGTAGGTTAGAGAGGCACCTTCAGCCATTACCATTCTGCTCCAGAGTCAGGGAGCGCTAGATTTTACCATGTCTTTTTCTGGGCTGCCTGCTTTTAAATAAGTATTCAATCCAGCTGGAAACTGCAGCCTGTAGCCATTTTCTGATTTTGCTAAGAGACTAGTTCTCTATAATTCAACTACTTAGCTTTATTTTTATGGCCTAGCTTGTTATCATAAGAAAAATTAATAGAGAAGCCTGCTACTTGAATTCAATGAGAAAAGCAGGTTGGCTTCAACTGTTGCTTGGGCTTAGATAATTATAAAAATGCACATAAAAACCTGCTACGCAGTAGGTGCGAAAGCGCTTGCTTTAATCCTGCTAACTTTAATGTTAAAGCCTCTATATGCTAGTAATGCTGATTTTGACCAAGATGGTTTGCCAGATGTTTTAGAGCTACGGCTAAAAACCGATCCCGCTTTAGCCGATACCGATGGTGATGGCTTAGCCGATGGTGTTGAAATAGGTAAAGATCACAACCAGCCGCTTAATAGCAATCAAGACTCCATCATCGATGCCTTGGACGCGGATGATGATGGCGATCAAATTCCTACTGTGCTCGAATCCAAGAGCGATACAGATCAAGATGGTTTAGCCGATTATTTAGATACCGATAGTGATAATGATGGTAAATCTGATACCGAAGAAGCAGGTTTAACCCGCTTAGATAGTGATCAAGATGGGCTAGATAATCTGTTTGATGCGGATGCTACCCAAGGCCAAGATCAGAATGGCGATGGGATTGATGATGCGCTCAGTTTAGCTAGTACGGTGACTGAGTTTAACAAAGTTATTCCGAGCTCTATTGAGCCTTTGCCTGTTCCAGCAGTGGAGGCAGCTGGATTAGCACGCAGTATCGATTTAGATGAGTCTAATGAAGTGCTTGAGGTAGAAGTTTCTGAGGTAGCTACTTTAAGTATGCAAGTCAAGTCAGCTGCTCAGCCTGTTACCGGTTTAAGCCTAATCAATCATAAGTCAGATACCGATGGAGATGGAGTTCATGATCAGCTAGAGATTGGCCTTGATCCGAAATATCCGGTGGATACTGATAATGATGGCATTTTTGATTTCTTGGATGAAGACGATGACGGTGATCGTGTACCTACTTTAGTCGAAGGTGAGGCTGATCGCGATGGTGATGGCCGAGTGAATTATTTAGATGTGGATGAAAGCGGCTATTTCTATTGTGCAACCACAGGCCGCATTGTCAGTGGGATTAAAAACTTCAAGATTACGCCTAGCGCTGATGTGGTATTAATAGCGGATGCTAAAGATGGGCGCTATCGTTGGTATCCATTAAAACCGGGTACTTATACTTTACAATTTGTCTTACCCAAAGGTTTGCGGACAGTCACTGCGCTAGAAAAAGGGCAATTATATGTCACACCAGCCAATGGCAATTTAGTCAACATAGGCTGGAGTGAAGATATTAGTGATATAGGTTATTTAGCGCGCTTTAATGACCAACAATTGCCGCTTTGGTATAGCTCGTTCGCTATTCAAGACGGCGCACCACCCATTATTAACCAGAATATTCCTTTAATAGGTGGTGAATGTGATGCTCATTAAGTTTATCGTGGTAGGTAGTTAGCTAAGCGCTCAACAGCTTGCTCGAGTTCAGCTAAATGAGTGGTATAAGCAAAGCGTACATGCGTTTTAGCCGCATAGTCACCAAAATCAATACCGGGGGTGAAGGCCACGCCTGCTGTCTCTAATAAATTTAAGCTGAGTTCATGGCTGTTGTCGCTAAAGCGGCTCGCATCAGCGTAAATATAGAATGCACCTTGCGGCCTGCTCTGAATCTCAAAACCTAAGTTTTGCAAAGCAGGTAACAGAAAATCACGACGCTTAGCAAACTCAAAGCGGCGCTCTTCAGTGATCGCTAAAGTGTCTTGTTTGAAAGCTGCGAGCGCAGCGTATTGGGCAATAGTCGGCGGTGACAAGAATAAATTCTGTGCCAAGCGATTAAGCGCATCCACAGCATATTCAGGGGCAATCAACCAACCTAAACGCCAGCCCGTCATGCCAAAGTATTTAGAAAAGCTATTCACGATCCAAATATCATCAGCAACGTTTAGTGCGGTCTGTGGCTCTTGTCCATAGGTTAAACCTTGATAAATCTCATCGACAATAAAAGTACTGTGCTGTTGGTTAATATATTGATAAAGCTGCTGGGTCAGCTCAGTGCTTAGTAAACTGCCCGTCGGATTAGCCGGGGAGGCTAGCAATACGGCGCGTGTATGTTCACTCCAAGCGGCTTGTAGTTGCGCTAAACTCGGCTGATAGTTTTGGGCAGCCGTGACGGGTAGCGAAATCGGCTTGCCCTCGAATAAGCGTACGAAGTGTCGATTGCAAGGATAGCCGGGATCAGTTAACAGTACTTCGTCCTGAGGATTAACTAAAACCCCTAGGGCTAATTGCAAAGCACCCGAAGCTCCCGGAGTCACAATCACACGTTTAGGGTCGACCTTTATCTGAAAGCGCTGCCAATACCATTCAGCAATCTGCTCACGTAATTCGGGAATACCGCAAGCAGGCGTATATTTAGTTTGCCCATCTTTAAGTGCTTGTAGGCCCGCTTCAACTATCGGTGCGGGCGTGGTGAAATCTGGCTCGCCCACTTCCATATGAATAATCGAACGCCCACTACTGGCTAGCTGGCGTGCACGCGCCAAAATATCCATGACGTGAAAGGGCTGGATGGACTTCATCCGTTCGGCCAATATGTTATGCTCGGACATACTAAAGAATCACTTAAAAATAAAGGTATTGAGAATGTTCAGGGCTATAAAAACCTTAACTGGCTTAACGCTACTCGCATCTGCCTGCGCAACGCAAGCTTTTCCTACGCAGCAAGCCGTACCCGGTGGCTTGGCCATCATTCCACTTGCTAGCCAACAGCAACAAGCTCCGCAAGCCTATTACAAGGGTCAACGTGTGACGGTAGTTCCTAATGGGGAAAACTGGGTCGCTTTGGTTGGCATTCCTTTGGATGCTGAAGTAGGCAATCAGCAAATTGAAGTAGTTGATGCAGGTGCTCGACAAGCCATCGTCTTTGAAGTCAAGGCTAAGCATTACCGTACTCAGCGCTTACGAATTAAAGATAAAAATAAAGTAGAGCCTGATGAGGAATCATCCGAGCGGATTGTGCAGGAAATGGCTTTACAAAAGCGCCTCGCTAGCCAATTTAGTGGGCAGCTAGCTCATACAGAGTTTATTCGTCCAGTCGCAGGGCGGGATAGTGGGCGCTTTGGGTTACGACGCATCCTCAATGGGCAAAAGCGCCAACCGCATAGCGGGATGGATATAGCAGCAGGTGCGGGTACACCGGTTAAAGCAGTAGCGCCCGGTAGAGTGATTTACACTGGGAGTTTATTCTTCAGTGGGAATGTGGTTTATGTTGATCATGGTGGTGGGTTAATTAGTATGTACGCGCATTTGAGCCGAATTAATGTGCGTAATGGTGAGATTTTAAATCAAGGTGATCATTTAGGCTTAGTTGGACGCACGGGGCGCGCTACCGGGCCGCATTTACATTGGTCGGTGTACTTGAATGGTACGGCTGTTAATCCTGCCTTATTCCTTTAAAAACAGAATTGATTAAAAAACAGTCCATGTGTTCAGGTTTGATTAAGTGCTGGATTAATAGAATAGCTACAACTTCAGCAGGAATCGCGAAAATTGGGGTTTGTGGTAGCGATTCTGTCGTCACGACGATGCTGTAATAACAAAAATAACGTTTCCGCCGTTCTGACACTCAATGGCTTAGAGGTTTCAGAATGACGCGAGCTGAGGTTGTTGTTCCTGATTCACCTTCACAACCGGCCATTCATTGGGGAGCTGGTTGTTGGGTAGGTTGGGAACTTGATCAGGGATGTGCTGTGTTTTTCACGCTATCCTTGATTTCCAAAGACTCGATCTTTGGAGTTCTTGAGTCACCTTCACAAAGCGAGCGGATCATGTTTTTTAGATCCGCTTTTTTATTTCTGTTTATTATAGAAAAATTTTATTAAATAAACAAGACCTGAATAGCTCAAGCCTGTAACATTTATTCATAATTTATCCCAACCTTGCTCTAACGGCGCTAAACCGTACTTTTGGCGAGCACGATCACAAGCTTCATTGAACTCATCTTTTTCCCACGAAGCATTGAATTCTCTACACGGAGACGGGCGCTTAGGGTGAATCGTGCAAAAAATTTCCCCGCCAATGGCTCCTTCTAAAGCAATACAACGTGGTTCGGGTTGATCAGTGCCTTTCATAGCTGCACGATGCGGGGAAATAGGCTGAGTTAATTCTGCGGGCACATAGCCATCAGGTGCAGCATCGGATTCGCCCCAATAAAAAGATACTCGAAAGCAAGCGCAACAAGCACCGCAACTCAGGCAAGGATTTTGCGCTATTTGATGATTTGACATGATTTAATCCTTAATGCAACCAGCCTTGAGCATGTTCAGTGATGGCTTTAATCGCAGCATGGGTAATGCGCCGCTCAATCGAGATCGCATAAAAATGTTCATCCACTTCACAACTACGACCAATAACTTCGACATGGCCTTCTTTTTCTAGCATTTCTTCTAAGGCAGTCGGAGCCATGAATACGCCAGTCCCAGCAAATCCAAAGGCTTGCATTAAGGCGCTATCATCAAACTCACCGACGATCATCGGGCGTACTTGTTGCGCATGAAACCAAGCCAGTAGTTTAGAGCGAATCGCAGCACCTTCACTTAAAATCAGTAAGGGTGCACCATCTAAGCAAGCAGGAAAATCTGTACTTAAACTGGCTTTCAGTTCTGGGCTAGCGAAAAAGCTCACTCCACTCGAACCTAGTTTATGGCTAAAGCCTTTGACATTCATATTATTAGGCATTGGGCTATCAGCAATAACCAACTCCATCCGATGTACTGCCAATTCAGCTAATAAGTCAGATAGTCTGCCTTCTGTGCAGACAATACGAATTTTCTTATTCATAGACATCGCTGGTTGTAAAAGCCGATAAGCAATCGATTTGGGCACTAAATCCGAAACGCCGACTCTAAACAATTGAGCGCGGCCTTTTGGCAATTGTTGCAGTACTTGTTCTAATTCATCACCGAGTTGAAAAATTTCATCGGCATACTGCAAAGCCACTTGGCCCGCTTCGGTAAGCTCAAGGCCACGGCCTTGCCGCTTAAAGAGTTCAGTACCGAGTGATTCTTCAAGCAAACTGATTTGGCCACTTAAGGTTTGCGGAGTTAAATGCAGGCGCTCACTGGCTCGAGTCAGGCTGCCTGCTGTAGCTACTTCCCGCATGTAATAGAGATGTTTGTAGTTAAGCATGACCTTAAAGTTCCTCTAAATACTTCGATTTTTACGAAACAAAGCTGTTTAAAATTCGAATTTTTCTTAGGGTTGTTCTTTTGTATACTCTCTCCATGCCTTAAGTAAACCGTTATATAGGAGACGGCAGATGAAATTGACAACACAAAGCCAACGTGCAGTGATGGCGATGCTGGCGTTGGCATTACATAACGATCGCAAGGTACTACGTTTAAGCAATCTCGCTAAAGAACAAGGAATTTCTTTATCGTATATGGAGCAACTATTTTATAGCTTGCGCCATGCAGGCTTAGTCGAAGGGATTCGCGGCCCCGGTGGCGGTTATCGTTTAGGTCGCCCAGCAGGTCGAATCTCGATTGCCGATATAGTACGTGCGATTGAAACGCATGGCGATAGTGAAGATCGTGATGCAGGCGCTTGCTCGAATCAAGCGAACATTGATGCCATGCTGGTTGGTCTAGATGCGCAAGTGGCTGAATTTTTAGATGGCATTAGTTTAGAAAGCTTAACGTATAAGCATAAAAAGCAAGAAGCTCCTTATCGTCCTGGGACGACAGCTAGCTTGATTGCACGGATGTTTCCTGCCAGAGGTGGTTTTATGCCACAGCCTGCAGGGGCATAAAAATCGGTTTTAAGATCACTCTCAGCTGCCTGACTCCTCCTCCAATCGCTACTGGCAGCTAACTGTCGAGCGGGGTTGTCGCAAACATCAACCCCGCTTTTTATTGACGAAAAGATTTGTTTTCTGCTCCCTGCCTGGCTTATAAAAGTGTGCTTTAAGTTTTCATCTAAATAACAATGACTAGCACCTATTCGCATTCTTTCACTTTTGATCCCAGTTACGACTATACCCTTAATACACTGTTACAAGTCCCAGCACCGGAACCACCCAGTGATTTTGCTGCATTTTGGCAAGCTCGCTATCAACGTTCACGTAAGCTTCGCCCCCAGCCGCAAGCCCATTTTTTAAGACAGCAAGCAGGCTATAGTGTTTACCAAATCAGTTATACTTCCATGGATAAAGTCAGTTTACAAGGCTGGCTAGCCGTGCCGATTGAAAGTTTAGTGACCAGTGCTTTGATTTTTGGGCATGGCTATGGAGGCTGCGAAGGCCCCGATTTTCGCCTGAAACCGCCGGGTGCTGCTTTACTGTTCCCTTGCTTGCGTGGTTTATCAGCGAGCGCTTTACCTCAAGTATCTAATAATCCTTCTGAGCATGTACTTTATGGAATCGAAAGCCGCGATACTTATATTTTAGGTGGTTGCGTCGAAGATATTTGGGCGAGTGTATCGGTATTAGAAAAGTTGTTTCCCCAAGTACGCAAACATATAGGTTATGCGGGAATTAGTTTCGGTGGAGGGATTGGTGCTTTAGCTTTGCCTTGGGAAGCGCGGATTAAGCGGGCGCATCTAAACGTTCCTACGTTTGGCAATCAGCCATTACGCTTGCAGCTGCCCACGGTCGGGAGTGGGGAAGCGGTGCGTCATTATCAGCTGCAGCATCCTGAGGTCGTGAAAGTTTTAGCTTATTTTGATGCCGCCAGTGCCGCTCGTTTGGCTCCACAAACTATGCATGTGGCAGCTGCGCTGTTTGATCCCGCCGTTGCTCCACCGGGTCAGTTTACTATTTATAATGCTTTACCGGAATCTAAGTCTTTATTCGTATTAGATGCAGGGCATTTTGCCTATGAGCAACAAGCCACCCAAGATGCAGCTTTGTATGCAGAATTACATGAGTTTTTTGCTGTGCTGTAAATTCATTTACAGCACAGCTCATGTTAAACCTATTGGTCGCGGCCTAAAATTCGATTAAACCAACTACCAATCCGCGAAGTCGAATTGCTAGGCAGAAGGTGTGTTGGGTGCAGGAGCTGCTGGTGTGGGCGCCGCCGCTGTGGCAGCCCGTACTGGCGTACCATTCGAGAACGCAAGTAGGCGCTCAACGACTTTGGCTAAGGGTGCGCGGTCATTGGTCGATGCTTGCAAAGCAGCTGCTCGCCAGGTAGCTGGCATTGCTTTACGGATATCATCCCAAGTGCCACTTGCTGCCGTTTCATAACGAGTTTGTGCAGGTGTACCTTTAGCGGGTGTCCATAGAAAATCGGGATGTTCATTGCGATACCATTCACCGCCAACAATCACATCATTCGCATCCAATTCTAAATCATACTCATAAGCCACTTGTTGAATAGCATCATACCTAGGATTGTCATCTTCGCGATGGCTGGGATTGGTTTCTACTACATACGAAACCAGCATAGAAATGCCAACCACCGAGCGCGCTTGTGGATTACGGAAGCGTTTGAACTTGTCGACTGTGTAAGCGCTCATGGCTATTTTTGCTTGAGCTAAGGTATTGGTGGCTTTGCGGGTTTGAGGGTTAAAGTAGGTATAGCTATAGCCGTAAACTGGCTGATTCCAGACTTCATAATCGAAGGTGACATCAAACACCATACTACGTTTGGCAGCACCAATCTGATTGACCACTGCTAAATGCCACGTACCTGGATTCGTATCAAAACATTGTGCCGAAGTGACTCTGCCCGTCGATTGATCCATCGCTGGATTTTTATCATTACAGCGCCCGCCAATGAAACGAGTACGCGCTGGCATATTTGCCCAGAGGAGTGAGCCTAACGCTTTAATGTCAGAAGGGAAAAACTTAATAGGGATATTTTCAGGCGTGACCAAAATAATCGATTTTTTCGGGCGTGGCAGCATATAAGCGGCTGGCCCCCAGCCATGACAAATTCCCATCCACGATTCAACAGAACCGGTAGCATCGAAGAAGCTCTTGCCATCAGCCCACATCCTCTGGGTTAAAGTGCCTCTAGGATCGCCGACTATAGCATCGTATTTTTCTGAAGGAGACAGGCGATTAATCGCCGCTGTGCTACGACTTTTAAGAATATTAGCGGCGGGAGTAGCGGCTACATAATTCCAATTTTGCTTCCAGTTTGCGCTATTCGGGAAGTTAGGATCGCCATAGCGCGCACCTAATACGCCTTTGTATAAGCCCCAATAATCATCCGACCACGGCGATTCAGCAAGTTTGGCCTGCTTTAATTTGGCAGTTTCCATGTCTTGCAGTTTGTTATAGCGCAAAGCATCCACAAGGTTAGCCGCATTATCATTAGCAGCTACCGCCGCCCGCGCTGTGCCTTGGGAGGCTGTAGCCAAGGCGCGTTGGCGAGCAATATCCCGTGCTTCAACAAAGCCCCGATTCGCGATGGTATTGGCTTGAAATAGGGTAAAACCGGCCACCGGATTGCCATTGATATCATATTTAGTGGGCTTCTCATTCATAAAGGCCACCGGATTGCGATTAAATGCTTCTAGGCGAGCATTGATTTCAGCTTCTCGATCCATAAGTTTTCCCTGCTTTGAGCTTGTTGGTGTTAGCTAATTATAGCCGGTTGACCTAGGTTTGCTGCTTAGTTTTCGTATCTGAGAAGTAAGCTTGGTTCAACTAGCTTAAGAGGGGAGTGATCAGCTGAGAGGGCGCTTATGGAGTTGGCGATCAATCTCCTGATAGTCCTATCAAGAGATTGATTATTACTAATCGGCTTTAGTGAATGACGGTATGTAAGACGCGATTGCGCTCAAAATAAACGGTATAAGCGCCGTAATTCCAAGCGGTAATCTTCGGCCATTTTTTCTTTACTTTGCCTTGAGAAACTTTGACAGAATTGGGTTTGCCAAAGCGTTTACGGACTTGTTGCATACTAGCCCCACGACGTGGGTAGGCAGTCTTTTTGTAAAAGCTATGTTGTAAAGCAGCAGGCTCTGCGCCTTTTTCTGCGTGGGCTAGTTGGGGTAAAGAACTAGTAAGAGCTAAGGGTAGGCAGATCGCAAATGATAAGAGCCAAGTTGGGGTTTTCATTGGGGTGCTCCAAAACGACGACACTGTATTATTACAGCAATTTAAGCTGTGATTTTGTTGTTCAAAAGGTACAATCGCCACCCATGTTTAGACCATTAGAATTATTCATCGGGCAGCGCTATACACATTCACGGCGGCGTAACCGTTTCATTTCATTCATTTCCTTTGCGTCCATGCTCGGCATCATGCTTGGGGTGATGGTGCTGATCACTATTCTGTCCATTATGAACGGATTTGAGAAAGAACTCAGGGACAGAATACTGGGGGTAGTGGCGCATGTCACGGTTTCCGGGACAGATGGCAAGCTTTCCGATTGGATGCAAAATTACGAGAAACTGATCAAAGAGCCGCATGTGGTCGGTGCAGCGCCTTATGTACAAAAACAAGTGATGATTGCGAATAGCAATTTGCTGCGTGGGACTCTTTTGCAAGGCATACATCCCGATTATCAAGATCAGGTCAATGAGCAAGGTTTCAAATTATTAGAAGGCAGCTTTAAGGATCTCAAGCCACGCACCTACGGAATTATTTTAGGAGCAGGTTTAGCTAGCTCCTTGCAAGTCGTGCCCGGTGACAAAGTCACAGTCGTGGTTCCTCAAGTACAAGTCACGCCTGCAGGTGTCTTACCACGCTTAAGACGCTTTACCGTTTTGGGTATTCATCAATTCGGTATGCAAGAATTCGATAATATGACGGCTTTTGTTCATCTCGAAGATGCCGAGCGCCTGTTCAAAATGCAAGGGCAGGTGAGTGGGGTGCGTTTAAAGCTCGATGATCTCTTCGCTGCACAACCGTTAGCCCGAGAGTTACAAGCCAAGCTGGGTAGCCAATACGAAGTCGCTGATTGGAGTAAAGAGCACGGCAATTTCTTCCGTGCCGTTAAAACCGAAAAAATTGCGATGACCTTGATTCTATTCCTTGTGGTCGCGGTCGCCTTGTTTAATCTAGTCGCGTCTTTAGTGATGGCCGTCAACGATAAGCAAGCTGATATTGCGATCTTGCGCACCTTTGGCATGGAGCCAAGTCGGGTGATGCGCATCTTTATGATTCAAGGCAGCATTATTGGCATTTTTGGCACGGTGGTTGGGGTCGCTTTAGGTGTACTTTTATCCTTGAATATCGAAACCATCGTGCCTGCGATTGAACGTACCTTTGGCTTTAAAATCTTCCCAGCGGATATTTTTTATATAAGCGAAGTGCCTTCGGATTTGCATTGGGCTGATGTGTGGTGGATAGCCGGAGCAGCTTTGGTATTCTCGGTGCTTGCCACTATTTATCCCGCGCGCCGTGCAGCCGCAGTACAACCCGCGGAGTCCTTACGTTATGAGTAAGCCGTTTTTACCGCTGGAGCTATTCATTGGCCTGCGCTATACCCGAGCGCGTCGTCAAAATCATTTCGTTTCGTTCATATCGCTTGCTTCGATGCTAGGGATTGCGATTGGTGTCTTGGTGCTGATTACCGTGTTATCGGTCATGAATGGTTTTGAGGTCACTTTACGAGATCGCATGTTGGGTATGCTCGCGCATGTCACCATTTCTGAAGATGATGCGCAGCTTGATAGTGCTCAAGCACAAGCGCTACGGGAAACCATCCAAAGCTATCCTTATGTCAAAGCTATTTCAGCCTTTATTGAAAAGCCCGTCATGCTGAATCAAGGCGATGAAGCACGTGGTGTACTGTTACAAGCGATTGATCCAGTCCAAGAAAGCCAAGTCGCTGATGTGTTTAAGCATGTCGAAAAAGGCGATATGCAAGCCTTAACTGCAGGCAGTAACGGGATTGCGATTGGCGCTGGTTTAGCCAAGGAATTAAAGGTTGATGTCGGTGATGCTCTCACTCTGATTAGCCCGACTGAAGATATTCTCGATACTAGTGAATTACCCGTTTTACAGCGCTTTACTATCAAAGCTATCTTCCGTGTTGATATGCAGAACTATGATACTGGTTTTGCTTATGTGAATTTAACTGATGCTCAGCAAGCGTTAGGGATGGGTGAAACCGTCACTGGTTTACGCTTGCGCTTAGCGGATGCTTGGCGAGCACCAACGGTGGCTGATGATATTTATAATCGACTGCTTAATAACTATCCCAATTTGTGGGTGGCGGATTGGACGCATCAGCAAAGTAATTTTTTTAAAGCGCTGCAAATTCAGAAAAGTGTGATGTTCATTATTCTCATGCTTATTATTGCTGTGGCTGCTTTCAACTTGGTTTCGACTTTAGTCATGGTCGTCACCGATAAAGAAGCGAATATTGCGATCTTGCGCACCTTGGGTTTATCACCAGCTCGTATTATGGGTGTTTTTATGGTGCAAGGTAGCTTGATTGGGGTCATTGGCACGATTTTGGGGGTGATACTCGGCGTCTTGCTCGCAAGTAATTTAGAGGTCATCGTACCTTGGTTAGAACGCTTATTCGATACGCATTTTATCTCGGCTGAGGCTTACCAAATTAGCGAATTACAATCGAAAGTGAATCCGGGTGATGTAATTTTGATTGCGATTTCTTCCTTATTAATGGCGATTGTTGCCACGCTGTATCCAGCTTGGCGTGCTTCTAAAGTGCAGCCAGCTGAGGCTTTACGTTATGAATAATACTAATACTCCGGCAACCGTGATCGCTTGCCAAGATTTAAGTAAGCGTTTCCAAGAGGGGCAGTTAGATGTGCCGGTTTTAAGTGGCATTAATTTAACCGTGCGTGCAGGGGATCGGATTGCGATTGTCGGTAGCTCAGGCAGTGGTAAAAGCACTTTATTGCACTTACTCGGTGGCTTAGATTTGCCTAGTACTGGGCATGTGGAGGTTATGGGTAAGCGGATGGATCAGCTATCCGATAAAGATCGTGGTCTATTACGCAATCAGTCTTTAGGGTTTATCTATCAATTCCACCACTTATTGCCCGAATTTACGGCTTTAGAAAATGTCGCTATGCCTCTGTTAATTCGCGGAGTGAAAGTGAACGAAGCAACCGCACAAGCTGAGGATATGCTGACTAAAGTGGGTTTAGGCAAGCGTTTTAATCATAAGCCGGGGCAGCTGTCTGGCGGTGAACGTCAACGCGCGGCGATTGCACGTGCCTTAGTCACTCGCCCGCATGCAGTCTTAGCCGATGAGCCTACAGGTAATCTGGATCAGCACACCGCCGAACAAGTTTTTGAGCAAATGCAGAACTTGAATGAAGCTTTGCAAACAGCTTTTGTTATCGTGACTCATGATCTGAGTTTAGCGCGGCGGATGGATTCGGTTTATCGATTGGTAGAAGGCCGCTTACAAGCAGCCTAATGGATTCGATATTTAGGCCAAGCTCTAAAGCTTAGAGTCTGGTTTATCCGTTAATTTGACGGCAGCCACACTACTATCTGTATTAATGGGTGGTGTCATCAGAGCTTGGACTTGCAGGCTATTATGGTCTTGGCGCTCGCGGCGCAGTTTAAGTTTCTGATGGATATGGAAGCGCCAATACGCTTGAATTCCATAGTAGCCCAATAAAGCTGAGGCTACAGCAACGACCACACAACCCACCACCATCGGTTCCCAAATCTGCCCTAGCATGTGCTCCAACCATTCTAGATTCATTTCAAAATGGGGAATCTGTGGTTGATCTAGGATTAGTGTGCCAATAACATAAGCACCGTAAAACATCGGTGGGCCAGTCACTGGATTAGTGACAAACACCAAAGCCACTGACATAGGAATATTAGCCCGAAACAGAATAGCTAAGGCGGCAGCAAGAATAGATTGCCCGGGGAAGGGAATCCACATACAGGCTAAACCAATCGCGAATGCTTTTGCTACACTATGTCGATTAAAGTGCCAAAGTGCAGGCAAAAACAGGGAGTTACCTAAAAAATGCATGTATTTATTTTGCGTAATGGTATCCGGATGTGGCGAAAGTTTTTTGAAAAAACGCTTCGGCATTATTTAATTTATAACCAATAACAACTAACGGGCATTCCCTGAACTTTATAGCATGCGCGGTCTTGCAGTAAGCACTTTTTTAGGTATTTGTTCATTAGCCTTATTCACCAACCTACCCGATAAGAGTTGGTGTCTCCTCACGATAACCGTAGCCTTCATAATCTTGGGATTATTAAGGCTGCTACCCCTTGGACGCAAGTATTTCCTGTACGCAAGCTGCTTTTTTCTAAGTTTTTCCTACGCTTGTTGGACAGCAAATTCGGTGCTTCGTGCACAATTACCACAAGCTTGGGAAGGAAAGGATTTGCAAGTTGTTGGTTCTATAGAGGATCTACCTGAAAAATCTAGAGCAGGATACAGCTTTTTATTTCGGCTAGAGAAGGTTTTAACGATAGAGGGTCAAGCAGAGGCTGAGCCAAGTGTGAATTTTAACGGCTTGATCCGCGTAAGTTGGTATCCTCAAAAGCACGAGGTCTTGCCTGAGCTACTAGCAGGCGAGCGCTGGCAATTAGTACTACGTGCTAAGCGTCCGCATGGCTTAGCTAATGTAGGTGGTTTTGATTATGAGCGCTGGTTATTTTCGCAGCGAATTTTAGCAACTGCTTATGTGCGCTCGCAGGATAATCCTCT
Organism: Thiolinea sp.; assembly: GCA_049292455.1. Classification (GTDB taxonomy): domain Bacteria; phylum Pseudomonadota; class Gammaproteobacteria; order Thiotrichales; family Thiotrichaceae; genus Thiolinea. Next base: position 360,484 of record JBATRF010000005.1, on the reverse strand, counting down.
GCGCTTAACCACGAGTCCAAGGTTTTCGATTGATGCGACTCGTGAGCGTATTAGCCAAGCTATTGCGGAAGCGTTGGGTGAACAACCCAGCACTAGTCTGGTGCAAGGTTTAGCTGTAGCAGCTAGTTCTGGGATCACTAAAGAGCAGTGGCAAATTCTGCAAGCAACGGGCACTGCGCATCTGTTATCGATTTCAGGTTTGCATATTGCGATGGTGGCAGGTTTTGGGTTTTTGCCGGTCCTCTTGATCTGGTGGTTATTTCCCAGCTTATATTTATATCTACCAGCTCGCTTAGCCGCTGGCATCTTGGGAGCCGTTTTCGCCACAAGCTATGCTTTATTGGCTGGCTTTAATATCCCCACTCAGCGCTCATTAATTACAGTGTTGATTTTAATGGCAGGACTATTGCTAAGGCGCAGGTTTGCTTTTAGTTCTTCGTTTGCAGCAGCGGTGATCGCAGTCTTAGTGCTAGATCCACTAGCACCTTTATCGATTGGTTTTTGGCTGTCTTTCGGGTCGGTAGCTTTGCTAGCTTTATTAAGTATCCATCAAGCCAAATCAGTTTGGGTCAAACTATTCACCATCCAATTGAGCTTATCGGTCTTTTTGATTCCGATTAATATCGCCTTTTTCTCAAGCCTACCAGTGTACTCGCCACTTGCGAATTTAATCGCCATTCCGTTGGTGACTTTACTAGTCGTACCCTTAATTCTGCTAGGGATCGTATGCTTGCCTATTTCAGCCGAATGGGCTGGAGGCTTATGGTGGCTAAGCGCTCAAGCCTTAGATTTGTTATGGCTCGGCTTAGCTTATTTGGCACAACTCCCCAATGCGCTTATTCACTTCCCAGCGATACCTTGGTATTGGCTCGTTTTAGCCTTAGTGGGCGTATTGCTAATCTTGTTACCTAGAGGCTTGCCGGGGCGTTGGTTGGGTTTATTGTGCGTACTGCCCTTATTGACTTGGCAAGCGCCGCAACCCGCTTTGGGTGAGTTTCGGTTAACAGTCTTGGATGTGGGGCAGGGTTTAGCCAGCGCAATTCAAACCTCTGAGCATGTGCTGGTCTTTGATACAGGTGCTAAATCTCCCTATGGTTTTGATATGGGCGAGGTGGTAGTGACACCTTGGCTGCGTTCGCAAGGCATTACGGCTATCGATACGTTGATGGTGTCGCATGGCGATAATGACCATAGCGGTGGCGCTGCTTATTTGCTAGCGAATTTTCCTATCCAGCAATTAGCCACCAATAAAGCGAATAATTTTGAGTCTCTACCCGCCAGTACTCAGTTAATAGTCTGTGTGGCAGGGCAGACTTGGGTTTGGGATGAGGTTAAGTTTGAAGTATTACACCCTAATCTTAATGATGAGTATGCCAAGAAGAATAATCAGGCTTGTGTGTTACGAATTAGTAATGCGGCTTATTCGGTATTATTACCCGCCGATATTGAACAGGCTGCTGAGCAAGCGCTGCTTACTAAGGGTGCAAACTTACGTTCAGATGTGGTGCTAGCCCCCCATCATGGTAGTAAAACTTCGTCATCTTTAGCTTTCTTGCAAGCGGTTGCACCCGAATTGGTAATTGTGAGCAGTGGTTATCTGAACCGTTTTCATCATCCGCACCCGCAAGTGCTTGAACGTTATCAAGCGCAAGGGATTGATGTGTTAAACACAGTAGATACTGGGGCTATTCAGCTAGATTTTCCTGCAACTAAATATCAAGTGCCCATAATAAATATTTATCGAAAAGAGCATGCACGGTTTTGGCAGCGGTCAAGTCTACCTTGAGTTAAAACTACGCTATATAAGTGATTTTATTCATGCCATGTTTAACTCTTGGGGCATAGTCTTGTGGGTAGATTGTGATCAGCAGCTTGATCTCCGATCAGCCTAAATCGCTGTCAACAATAAATAAAATAAATATGACACAGGCGCATGATGGGCTTTTTCCCCTTGGAATAAAACTCTTTTAAGACTTAGATAGTCTAATATTTAGAACATGACTGTGTCTTTGTTATTTCCTTAACTATTTCGTTACATATGTTTTGTGGTCATTGGGTTTTCGGTATGAAAAATGCAAAAGTAATCCCTGTACCCATGTCTAAATTCATCAAGTTGTTGTTATCGCATTTCAATTAAGTCAGCTGGCTAGGTGAGCGGATCAGCTAAGCTGAGAAGGGGTTAAAAATGAGTATTTTCAGTCATTACCAGTCACGGTATGAGTCCTTAAAAGAAGAAGAATACACTCTGCAAGAATACCTTGAACTCTGCAAAAAAGAGCCAATGACTTATGCTACTGGTGCAGAGCGTCTGTTGTGGGCGATTGGCGAGCCTGAGCTGGTAGATACTTCGCGTGATCCACGCATGAGCCGGATTTTTTCGAATAAAGTCATTCGGCGTTATCCTGCGTTTTCTGAATTCTATGGGATGGAAGATGCGATTGAACAGATCGTTTCTTTCCTACGTCACTCAGCTCAAGGGCTAGAAGAAAGTAAACAAGTCCTATATTTGCTGGGGCCGGTCGGTGGTGGTAAATCGTCTTTGGCAGAACGCTTAAAAGCGCTCATGGAAAAAGCGCCGATTTATTGCATTAAAGGTTCACCGGTTAATGAGTCACCTTTAGGTTTGTTCAATCCAGAAGAAGATGGTGCAATTTTAGAAGAAGATTATGGTATCCCGCGCCGTTATCTACGCACCATTATGTCGCCTTGGGCAGTGAAGCGTTTGAAAGAGTTTGGTGGGGATATTACCAAGTTCAAAGTGGTGAAGCGCTATCCTTCACGTTTAAATCAAATCGCTCTCTCTAAAACCGAACCGGGTGATGAAAACAATCAAGACATCTCTGCCTTAGTCGGTAAAGTGGACATTCGCAAGCTCGAAGATTTCCCGCAAAATGATGCAGATGCTTACAGCTATTCAGGCGGTTTGTGCTTGTCCAATCAAGGCTTGATGGAATTTGTCGAGATGTTTAAAGCACCGATTAAAGTGCTGCATCCTTTATTGACGGCGACTCAAGAGGGCAATTACAACGGTACGGAAAGTATCGGTGCAATTCCTTTCTCAGGCGTGATTTTGGCGCACTCGAATGAGTCCGAATGGCAAACTTTCAAAAACAATCGCAACAATGAAGCCTTCATTGACCGTGTATCGATTGTGAAAGTACCGTATTGCGTACGCGTAACTGAAGAAATCAAGATCTACGAAAAGCTGTTGTTCAATAGCTCGTTAGCGCATTCGGCTTGTGCCCCTGATACCTTAAAAATGTTAGCGCAGTTTGTGATTTTGTCGCGCTTGAAAGAGCCAGAAAATTCCAACCGCTATTCCAAAATGCGTGTGTATGACGGCGAAAATTTAAAAGACATCGATCCGAAAGCCAAAACCATCCAAGAGTATCAAGATGCTGCAGGGGTGGATGAAGGTATGTCTGGTCTGTCAACTCGTTTTGCCTTCAAGATTCTGTCGAAAGTGTTTAACTTTGATGCGGTTGAAGTGGCTGCTGACCCCGTGCATTTAATGTATGTATTGGAAAAGCAAGTCGAGAAAGAGCAGTTCCCAGCGGAAGTACAAGCACGCTACATTAGCTTTATTAAAGAATACTTGTCACCACGCTATGTTGATTTTATTGGCAAGGAAATTCAAACCGCTTACTTAGAATCTTATTCAGAGTATGGTCAAAATCTGTTTGATCGCTATGTGACTTATGCGGATTTCTGGATTCAAGATCAAGAATACCGTGACCCTGAAACGGGTGATTTCTTAGATCGTTCTTCCTTAAATTCAGATTTAGAGAAAATCGAGAAACCAGCAGGTATTAGCAATCCGAAAGATTTTCGTAATGAAATCGTCAACTTCGTCTTGCGCGCACGTGCGAATAATAATGGCAAAAATCCAGCTTGGACGAGCTATGAAAAATTACGCCGTGTGATTGAAATGAAGATGTTCTCAAGCACGGAAGATTTGTTGCCTGTGATTTCTTATGGCGCTAAATCTTCAGCGGATGAACAACGTAAGCATGATAATTTCGTTGAGCGGATGATGAAGCGCGGTTACACCGAGAAACAAGTGCGCTTGTTAGCAGAATGGTATTTGCGGGTACGTAAGTCACAGTAGTGGACTGTCCAAAGGAGCGCCGTAATGGCCTATGTTGTTGACCGTCGTTTAAATAGCAAAAACAAAAGCTTAGTCAATCGACAACGCTTTTTGAAGCGCTATCATGAGCAAATCCGTGAAGCGGTTTCGGATGCTGTGAGTCGCCGTAATATTACCGATATGCAGCGTGGGGATAGCGTGACTATCCCGAAGCGCGATATTTCCGAGCCGGTGTTTCGGCATGGTCAGGGTGGGCAGCGTGATATTGTCCACCCCGGCAATAAAGAATTCATCCAAGGTGATCGTATTCAACGCCCACCTTCGGGTGGCGGTGGTGGCTCTGGTTCAGGTGATGCTTCCGATTCGGGTGAAGGCGAAGATGATTTTGTCTTCCAAATTTCGCAGGCTGAGTTTCTCGAATATCTGTTTGAAGACTTAGCTCTGCCGAATATGGTCAAACGCCAATTAGTGGGTAGCGAAGCTTTTGAAACCCATCGCGCTGGTTTTAGCGAGGTGGGCAATCCCAACCAAATTAATATCGTGCGTACCATGCGTAGCGCTCAAGCCCGCCGGATTGCCTTGAGTGGTAAAGCGCGTAAGCGGCGGCGTGAAGTCATTGCGGAGCTTGCCAAGACTGATGAGGAAGAGCAGCAACTCACTGAAGACGAGCGCTTAGCCTTAGAAGAAGAACTTAGCCGCTTAAACTTCCGTTTGAATACCGTGCCTTTCCTTGATGACTTTGACCTAAAGTATAATCTGCATATTCGGATTCCTAAGCCTTCGCCCAAAGCAGTGATGTTTTGTGTGATGGACGTGTCGGGTTCGATGACTCAGGATATTAAAGAGACCGCGAAACGCTTTTTCTTCTTGCTGTATTTGTTCTTGCAAAAGAACTATGAGCATATTGAAGTGGTGTTTATTCGTCATCATACCCAAGCGCAAGAAGTGGATGAGGAAACCTTTTTTTACTCGCGGGAAACCGGCGGTACGGTGGTATCCAGTGCCTTAACTTTAATGTCAGAGATTATTGAAGAACGCTATTCACCGGATGAATGGAATATCTACGGCGCGCAAGCTTCAGACGGCGATAACTGGCAGGAAGATAATCAACGCTGCCATAAAGCCTTAGTCGATGGCATTTTGCCGAATGTGCAGTATTTCACTTATATCGAAATTGGTGATCGTGATCCGCAAGGTTTATGGCATCTATATCAGCATTTAGAAAGTGATTATGCAGATCGCTTTGCGATTCAGCGCGTGCGGGATAATTCAGAAATTTATCCAGTATTCCGTGAGTTGTTTAAGAAAACGATGGTGCTTGATTAAATAAACTTAGAGCTAGGTAAATACTACCTAGCTCTATTTAGCTTACCTAAACTTCCATTCTGTTTGTTGACTCATCCACTCACGAGCTTGGATAACTTCATCATCTGAGTAACTGAAGTCTTCTCGATAATCCAGAGGGAAGTTCTGAAGTATTATAGCTAACGAGGATGCAGCATATGTAGCAACGAGTGACCCTGGCACGGTGTCTTTTATAGGTTCTAACCGTTCATCACTAAAAAGTTGATTTTTTAAAAAATCTAGGGATGTCAATTGTGGAACATATTTCAAGTCAATAGTGACTGTTGTGGATTTTGCATGCAAATTCTGTTTATTAGCAATTGTCAGTATATTGTTAAGACTAACCTGATCTCCAAGACGCGCCATCATTAGCCTTGCAGCCCAATCAGTACCAAACCAATATTCTTTAGGTATTGGTCTAGCAGCTAGCAATTTTATTTTTTCTTGAGCTGATTCAACGCCTGCTAAGCTTGCAAGGATAATGGTTTCTGCTTCTAGGTTTTGGTTAAATTGCTCTTCGATCATTTCTTTTGTTGATGAATCTAAGGCTTTCCTAGAGCTAGGGTTTAGTAATAATTCATTAATCATATTTTGGGTGCTAGCACCTTTTAAATCACTAGGTGCTGATTTGTACTGTGAAATAATCTGTTGAATCCTTGATTGGTTATCAGCGACTGCGGGTACTGTAGCGATTATAAAAAATAAGCACGCCATGAAAAAAGTTATGGTCTTTATGTAATAACCGAATATATTCACTCTTTGATTCTCGCTTGCTAGTTCTCCACTAGCGTACACTTTTCACTCTGTTATTTACTCCAGCGGCTTATGTCTTTTTAAGTCTTACAAAGCTGAATATCACTATCCAGCTCTGCTTTAGCTCGAAAATTAGTTAATGCCTACTGTGGTAAAAGCCAATTCAATTTGTTTCACTGCTTCACTATTGGCACCATATAAATCGGTGGCAGCTTGCTTTAAAGCTTCCCGTGCATCTTTAAAGTCAGACACTGATGTCAAATAAAATAAGGCTTGGTAGTAAATGGCACTGGTTGCTTGAGGGCCTAGAGCTTTGCTGATGAGATAAGCAGCACGGTTGACAATCCCTGAGTTGATATGTACGCCACCTACATCATTGGCAGGTGTACACCGACGCTCTATATATTTTTCACTCATGCTAGCAGGTTGCCCCCAGACATCTTTACCTTCTTTTAAAGCTGCTAAAGAGAAGTCATTACCTGGATATTGATCAGAACGGAAGGTTGGATCATCTATGCGGCGTAAGGCATAACGACCTTTCAGAGTGGTCTTAATTTTCATGATGTTATCAGCTAATAAATAAGGCTCAGGATCACCACGTTTTAAACTCAATAACATCGACATCACATCTGACCATGACTCATTCAAAGCCCCTGGCTCATTGCAATAAATGAGGTTGGTCGTAGCCTCAGTCATGCCATGCGTTAACTCATGTGCAACTACATCCAGTGAGCCTGCTAAAGGATAGAAATAGACATCACCATCACCATAAAACATGGCATTACCTGTCCAAAATGCATTATCAATATCCCATTCAAAATCACGTACGTGAACGATTGAATTAATACCTTGGACGAAGCCACTATCGGGATACCAAGCATTGATGGGGCCTAAACTGCGATAAAAGCCAAAGGTAATCACTGCTTTGGTATAAGCATCCACCGCGCTAGGGTCATCCCAGACATTATCAGCATCTTGGAAAAGCATAGTTTCACCCGATAGATAATTGTAAGTGTAATAACTCACAGTGGGATTGCTACCTTGACGGCTATGTAGCAAATAATTGCCATTAGGCTTTTGGTAAGTTTGGAATTTTTTCAGTTTGCCATCTAAACCCTTACCTTTGCCAACAGCTGCACCCGCCCGTTCTAGCTCACTAAGCTCGTTTGTAGCCACGGACAGGCTGAAAAAGGGTGGTAGGCTGGTGGATTTAAAGGCCTTAGCTTGAGTATTCGGAGTGGATTTAATAGAGGGGCGTGCATAACTTTCTACGCGATTTTCGGTGAGAATGATTTCGCCACTATGCGCATCTACCCAAACTTGATATTGAGCCAAGGGTTGAAGCTGCTTAGGAAAAAGAATTCGCCATGCTAAATGCTGACTCCCTTCCCAAGTCAAATAGACCAAATCATTTTTTTCCGCAGCTAACTTTGTATCACCCAAATCTTGAGCCGCTAAATAAATTGCAGCCGCTGGCTCAATACTGGGTTTAGCAGAAATATCTAAATTGTTAACCAAGTGATTAGCAAGGGTGGTTAAACGACCTTGAGCCACTCTTGCCACTAACTTCGCACCAATTACTTCTAAACCATGATGAGTTTGCTGGTAGCTCAACACAGTTCCAGCAGGGGTTTGCTTGCTTTGTGCTAGCTTGAGCTTAGAAGCTGGTGGCAAGCCTATTAGGCTAGGATTTTTTTGTAAAAAGGCTTCAACTAATTGCTGTGAACTACGCTGTTGATTAAGGCTGAGTGTACCACTCAGATAAGTCGGTTTAGTTTGCGCTTTATTCCAAGTAATTTGTAAATTGGGGTCTTGACTGAGTAGCGTATTCAATTCGGTCTGTGTATCAGCACAGACGCTAGTAGTGCAAGCAGCAATAATACTGGCCACTAGTAAGACATTAGATAAGCGTGTTAGTTGCGGGGCTTTCACTAGCATAATAACTAAACTCCATTTAGATTAAGTGACGGGTAAAAGCGGAAAGTAGCAGAGCTAGATAAAGATACCTAGCTCTGCGTTTATGGCCTGCTATTAGTTAATACCTACTGTAGTAAAAGCCGATTCAATTTGTTTAACGGTAGCACTATTCGCGCCATATAAATCCGTGGCTGCTTGCTTTAAAGCGGCACGTGCATCTTTAAAGGTGGATGTGGACGAAAGATAAAATAAGGCCTGATAGTAAACTGCATTGGTGACTTGATGGCCTAATGTTTGGCTGGCGAGATAGGCAGCACGATTCACAATACCTGAATTAATATGGACACCGCCCAGATCGTTAGCAGAGGTACAGCGGCGTACAACATATTGTTCACTGGTACTAGCTGGTTGCCCCCAAACATCTTCGCCTTTTTTTAATCTGTCCAAAGAGAAGTCATTATTTGCGTATTGATCGGAACGGAAAGCGGGGTCATCCATCCGGCGTAAGGCATAGCGCCCCTCCATGCCATGCTGAGTTTTAATTTTCATCACGTCTTCGGCAATCAAATAAGGCTGAGCATCGCCACGCTTTAAACTTAAAAGCATTGCTATGACATCCGACCATGACTCATTCAAAGCGCCTGATTCATTGCAATAGATTAGATTGGTGGTGGCATCACTGACGGCATGTGTGAGTTCATGCGCAACAATATCCAAGGAGCCTGCTAGCGGATAAAAAATAGTACTGCCATCGCCATAATACATCGCTTGACCGTTCCAATAAGCATTATCTAAAGGAATATCAATATCGCGTACATGCACTACTGATCTAACGCCTTGGCTCAGCCCACTCTCTTTATACCAAGCATTCAAAGAGCCTAGGCTGCGATAAAAATTCAAAGTCGTCATCGCTTTGGTATAGGCATCGACTGCAGCTGGATCTTTCCAAACATTATCCGCATCTTTCAGTAGCTTAGGTTTTAGGTCTTCATCCGAGTAGTCGAGCTCATAAGTGTAATAACTTAAAGCGGGATTACTGCCTTGGCGACTATGCAAAAGATATTGACCGTTTGAGTTTCTGTAGGTTTTAAATTTTTTCAGCTTACCATCTAAACCCTTACCTTGGCCGATGGCACTACCTGCCAGTTCTACTGATTCACTTTCATTAAGAGCAGCCGTTAAACTAAAAAATGTGGGTAAGCTAGTCGGTTTAAACGCTTTAATCTGGCTAGGATTAATGGGTTGATGACTGGGGCGGGCAAAGCTCTCAATCCGATTTTCAGTCAAAATCACTTCACCGCTATGTGCATCAATCCACACTTGATATTGTGCGACCGGCTGCTGTTGCTGTGGGAAAAGAACCCGCCAAGCTAAATATTGGCTGCCTTCCCAAGTCAAATACACTAAATCGATTTTTTCAGCATTTAACTGCGCTTGACCTAAATCTTGAGCGGCTAAACTAATCGCAGCAGCGCGCTCAATACTCGGTGTGGGGGAAATATCTAGGTCTGTAACCAAATGATTAGCTAGAGTAGTTAATTGACCTTGGTGAACTCGTGCAACTAATTTTGCACCCACCACGTCTAAACCCTTATGCATTTGCTTATAACTAAGCATCTCACCCGCAGGCGTTGATGCGCTTGTCGTAGCCATTAGTTTTGAAGCAGTCGGTAAACCAATTAGGCCGCGATGTTGTTGAATAAAAGCATCAACTAAATGTTGCGAGTTTTTATAGTGCTGCGTACTGAGTTGGCCGGAAAGATAAATAGCCTTACTTTGAGTTTCATTCCAAGTAATTTGTAACTGCGGATCTTGCTTGAGCAAGGTATTGATTTCAGCATTTGCATCCGCATTAACCAAACTAGAACAGGCACAAAAAATGCTTGTAGCTAGGAGTAAAGAACGGAAATAGGTCTTTTTTGCTACTGTGGTTTGCATAATAAATTAGCTCCGCTAATTGTGGGTTTTTATTAAAAATCGAAAACTAGCATTAGCCCTAATTTATTTACAAGTAACAGCGCATAGTCAGAGTAGGTTCATCTGCTTAAAAATAAGCTAAAAGAACAGCTTAGCTGACTCAATTAAATAAGGATTGGCAGTGTTGATATTTCACTATTCTCAGCAACTGTGGTTTGCTAGAGTAGTGATAACTAGCCTGTGTTGGCAGTGTCGACGCAGCAATTTACCTACCTTGTAGGACTAATGATGAATAAAAATTATCTCTCGACTAGCTCAGAATGGACCTTTGAAACCATCGAGGCCTATGACCGCGAAATTGCGCGGATTGCGCGTGACAAATTTCGCTTAGATACCTATCCCAATCAAATCGAGATCATCCGCTCTGATCAAATGATGGATGCTTATGCTTCGATTGGGATGCCAGTTTTTTATAATCACTGGTCGTATGGCAAGCACTTCGTCAATGTCGAGCAGAACTACTCGCGCGGGCGCATGGGCTTGGCCTATGAGATCGTGATCAACTCCAATCCGTGTATCGCCTATCTGATGGAAGAGAACACCTTGACTATGCAAGCGCTAGTCATCGCGCATGCTTGCTATGGGCATAACTCTTTCTTTAAGGGTAATTACCTGTTCCGCAGTTGGACAGATGCTGAGGCCATCGTCGATTATTTATTATTCGCTAAAAACTACATTGCCGAATGCGAAGAACGCTATGGCGTGCAAGCCGTGGAGCTGCTGCTAGATTCTTGTCATGCCTTGATGAATTATGGTGTGGATCGTTATAAGCGCCCCGTACCGGTTTCAGCGGCTAAAGAAGCTTTGCGTCAGCAAGAGCGCGAACAGTATATTCAACAGCATATCAATGATTTATGGCGCACTTTACCACCGAAAGCACAGGTGGATGAGCACCATGAAATCCCTAAATATCCGCCTGAATCCCAAGAAAATATCCTGTATTTCATTGAGAAAAACGCGCCGCTGCTAGAAGGTTGGCAGCGTGAAATTGTGCGGATTGTGCGTAAAGTGGCGCAATATTTCTATCCGCAGCGCCAAACTCAAGTGATGAATGAGGGCTGGGCGACTTTCTGGCATTACACCATCTTGCATGAGCTGTATGACGAAGGTTTGGTGAATGAAGGCTTCATGATCGAATTTCTGACTTCACATACTAATGTGGTGATGCAGCCTGATTTCGATAGCCGCTATTATTCTGGTATCAATCCGTATGCGCTCGGCTTTGCGATGATGAAAGACATTCGGCGGATTTGCGAAGAGCCGACGGAGGAAGATAAGCGCTGGTTCCCAGATATTGCAGGCACTGATTGGATTACGACTCTGAATCAGGTGATGCGCAACTATCGTGATGAAAGCTTTATCCTGCAATTCATGTCGCCCAAAATCATGCGTGAATTCCATTTCTTTGCACTGCAAGATGATGATCGGCGCAATGTGATTGATGTCACTGCGATCCATAATGATGAAGGCTATCGCTTGCTGCGTGAGACTTTATCCCAGCAATACAACCTCAGCTCGCAAGAGCCTGATATTCAAGTCGAAAGCGTGAATATTCGTGGTGATCGTTCTTTGACGCTGTACCATCATATGCATAACCGCCGCCCCTTGAGCAATGACTCCTATGAAATTTTGCGTCATGTGCATCGCCTCTGGGGCTATGACGTGCATCTGCATTCAGTCGAAACCGATGGTCGGCGCGTGCGTAGCTATCATTTGCAAGAAGGGCGCGAATAGCCTTGAGTAAAATAGAGACTGCCTGTTTAGAGGGCAGTCTTTATTGGTTTGATTGGGTGTTCAAACTAAAATAATTTTTATCAGAAGTCTAATGTAAGCTTGGATTATCTAGAGCCAATTTAATACTAAAGCCAATCAAAGACAGACCTGCTAAACGTGCGCCCCAAAGCTGTGCTGAGGATATTGAACGCAAGCGTTGTAAAACCGCATTACTTAACAAGACCAAGCCAGATTGGTACAAAAAACAGAGCGTAGTGACATGCAACATCATAAAAAACAAGGTGTTGGTAGGTGCATTTATACTTAAAAACAAAGGGAAGAACGCTATGAAAAATACCATGGCCATAGGATTACTTACACTAACCAGAAAAGCTTGGCGGAAATAAATCCAATGTGAATGACGTTGTATGACTACTCTTTCACCATTGCATATCTTGGTGCGTAATAATTGCATACCTATAAAAGCTAAATAAACCACACCAAACCCCTGTAAAACTGGGAAAACTAAAGGATTGGTTTTCATGACGGACGTTAAACCAGTTATCACAACGCACATATAAAGAAAATCTCCAGCTAAGACGCCAAGCATAGTGATAAAACCAACCGCAATACCATATCTTGCTGTGGTATTTAAAATTGTAATCATACAAGGGCCGGGTACTAGTTTGTATATTAAAATGGTAATTAAAAAACCACTATAGTTTTCGATAGCAAACACTAAGTGCTTCTCCTCTTTTTATATGAAGCTCCATTTCCAAAGACCAAGTTTTATTTATAAAGCGAGGGATATTATTAATTCATAAAGACTTCGGCAAATATTTACTTGAGTGGACGAAAAACAGCCATATAGGTCGCCGCCTAGCCACTGTTTAGTTTTAGGTATATCTTCAATAACAGGGGCTTGTTGCATGAAACCTACCGTAACAATGATTAGTCTTTAGTATTTTAGCAGTGTTTGTAATTTAAATGGTATTTTTTAGGTATTAGTGGATTTTCTATAGCCATCAACGGTCATGTATTTAATTAGTTGAAGGGGTGTTTGGCGATATACTTGCTAATGACCTTATCAAGCGCCTTGATGCTCTTAGAAAGAAATTGTGCGCCGCGCGAGACGCTTTAAGTATGTTCTAAAGTTCAGATTCTGCCGGTCTTCTGGTAGCTGACGTCTGTAAACGAACAGCAAAGCGCTGGAGCAAGCTCAGTAGTTGTTTCAAGTATTCATCGACGCACCCTGGTTTTCTTCAATCCTCGCAGAAAAATTCAAATCCAGTTTTCACCTCGCTGCGTAATGACTCTTAAGTGACTTCATAAACACTTAAGTCTTCATCATTACTTATCGAGGAAATTGCCATGAAACTAAAATTAATAATGCTGCCAATGACTTGCTTAGCTTTAGCTATCTCTAGCGCTGTGCAAGCTTCTAGCCATCGTGAAGCACCCTTTATTACTGAGAATCCCAAAGTGGATGCCACCGACTTTTATGCTTTCCGTAGCTATGAAGCAGGGCGTGAAGGGTTTGTGACTTTGATTGCTAATTACAATCCACTGCAAGATGCTTATGGTGGGCCGAATTATTTTAGTATGTCGCCTGATGCGATTTATGAGATTCATGTCGATAACAACGGTGACTCTAAGGAAGATTTAACCTTCCAATTCGATTTTAGCCAGCAGCTCGGCAATAAAGGGAAGGGGATCGCTTTACCGATTGCAGGCAAGGATATTCCAGTGCCTTTAATCAATGTGGGGCCAGTGACTAAACAAGATCAAAGCGCTGCGAATTTCCGTGAATTTTATACCCTGAATGTCATCAAGGGTGATCGCCGTACTGGTGAACCAATGAAGGCGATGAATGCCGATACGAATCGTGGTTTCTTTGGCAAGCCACTTGATAATATCGGCGGTAAAACCTTTAGCACTCAAGCCTACGAGGATTATGCTAATACCTTTGTTCAAAAAGTGCGTTTGAATGGCTGCCCCGCGAATGCACAGATGGGCAGGGTCTTTGTTGGGCAACGTAAGGACCCATTCGCTGTCAATCTGGGCGAAATTTTCGATTTAGTGAATACTAATCCGCTCGGTGACGCTAATGCTGAAACGGATGCACTTAAGGATAAAAACGTCACTACCTTGGCTTTAGAAGTGCCAATTGCCTGCCTAAAAGGTAGTGGAGATGGCATTGTCGGCTTATGGACCACCGCTAGTTTGCCGCAAACCAGCACTTTGCTAGAAACTCCGAAGAATTTAAAAGCCAAAACCTCAACCGGCCCATGGGTACAAGTGTCTCGTTTAGGCATGCCGCTAGTGAATGAAGTCGTCATCGGCTTACCTGACAAAAATCGCTTCAATGCCAGCCAACCTAAAGACGATGCGCAATTCCTTGATTATGTGACTAAGCCGACTCTGCCTGTGTTACTCAATGTTTTGTTTGGCGTGCAAGCACCAACGGTAGCCAATCGTCCTGATTTGGTAGCTGCCTTTTTGACCGGCTTAAAAGGGGTGAATGCGAATGGTTCAGTGGGCGAGATGGTGCGTTTAAATATGAATATTGCGCCTACAGCTAAAGAGGCACAAAAGAACTTAGGCGTTGCGGCTGGAGACACCGCAGGCTTCCCGAATGGTCGTCGCCCTGGCGATGATGTGGTCGATGCCGAGATACGGGTTGCGATGGGTTTACTATGCCATTTAGGTTTGAACTTATGCACACCGGAGCAAGCGGCTAGCGGTAATTTGCCTTATACCGATGGCGTCATGCAAAGCGCTGAGCAGTTTAATGCCAGCTTCCCTTACCTCACTACTCCGCTGGCCGGCTCCCCTAATTAACCCCTAAGCGAGTAGCAGATTGTCAATGCGCAAGGATGGAGTAACTAAGATGAAGCGAAACATTAATAACAAGCCTATTCCCCGCTGGAGTTTTGCTTGCTCCATCCTTTGCGTATTGGCTTTTAGCCCAGCACTACCAGCAGCAGCGTATACCCCGCAATCTGATCAAGCGGTGATTACGGTACTGCCGGACTTTTTACAAACCAACTCAGCTGAAATCCGCCAATTCAAAGCGGTGTTGGCGCAAGATCCGCATTCAGTCGAGGCGAGTGCAGGCTTAGCACGTTTGTATATTGAATTAGGTCGAACAGAGTCTGATCCACGTTATTACGGCTATGCAGAAGCGCTGCTGCAGCCTTGGTGGAAACAGGAAAATCCGCCATCTGACATCTTATTGCTACGTGCGACTTTACGCCAACATCAACATGACTATGCCTCTGCTTTACAAGACTTAAAGCAGTTGGTGCGTGAGCAGCCTAGCTCTAGCCAAGCATGGTTAACTTTAGCGGTGGTGCAATGGGTGCAAGGTGATTACCAGGCCGCTAAACAAAGTTGCAGTGCTTTGACCACCCAAGCTTCTACTTGGTATGGTTCGCTCTGCTTTAGCCAAGTGTTAAGTTTTACCGGGCAAGCCGAGCGTGCTTATCAATTGCAGGCGAGCCTATTACCTGAGTCAACACAACAATCGCCCGAAATCCAACAATGGGTACAAACCAATCTAGCCGAAATCGCTTGGCGGCTGGGCAAAAATGCAGTAGCTGAAGAGCATTTCCTGAAGGCTTTAGAGCTGCAACATCGAGATAATTACCTATTGCGGGTTTATAGCGATTTTCTGCTCAGTGAGCAGCGCCCTGAAGCAGTGCTGAGCCTACTCAAAGATAAAAGCAGTGATGATGCGTTGCTATTACGTTTAGCTTTAGCCAGTCAACAAGCCCAACAGTCTGAACAAACCCAAATTTATCGTGAACAATTAAAGGCTCGCTACGCAGCCGCACGTTTACGCAATAGCAGTTTGCATCAGCGGGATGAGGCTTGGTATCTGTTAAGTTTTGAGAGTGATAAACAAGTAGCACTTGAACTGGCTAAAGCGAATTGGCTTGAGCAAAAAGAAGCAGAAGATACTACTTTATTGTTGCGTGCTGCTTTAGCAAATCAAGATTGGGCCACCGCCCGCGAAGTGCAAGCTTGGTTGCAACAAACCAAGCAGCAAGATGCACGCTTTGAAAGCTATTTAGCACAAATTCCAGCGGAGAAGGCCTCATGAAAATTTGCCTACAAATTTTATTCACCGTTTGTTGCCTGCTGTTTAGCTTTAATGCAGTTGCTCATAAACCGAGTGACAGTTATTTGTTTTTGCAAGCAGATGGTCAGTTGCGTTGGGATATTGCCTTGCGCGATTTAGAACAGGCAGTGGGCGTCGATACTAACCAAGATGGGCAAATCACTTGGGGGGAAATCAAACAGCAGCAAACGGCGATTAGTGCTTATGCTTTAAGTCGCTTTCAGCTCCAGCAAGATCAGGCGGCTTGTAGTTTGAGCCTACAACAAGTGCAGATTGATGAGCATACCGATGGTGCTTATGCGGTCTTAATGCTGCAGCCTAGTTGCTCCTTAGCAGCGAATGCTCAGTTAGATTTTAACTACCAATTATTATTCGATATTGACCCAACGCATCGCGGGATTCTCTTAGATCAACGTGCTGATGTAGCGGCTAGTTCGATGATTTTTTCGCAAGATAAACCGCAGTTAAGTATCTCTCCCGAACAGAGCAACGGCTGGTCAACCTTTGTGAATTATATAGGGGAGGGCGTTTATCACATTTGGATCGGTTTGGATCATTTGTTATTCATTAGCATGCTGATTTTACCTGCTGTGCTGAGAGTTAAAGATTATCGTTGGGAGCAGGTGGAGAGCTTCCGGCCTGCGTTCTGGAATTTGCTCAAGGTGATTACTGCCTTTACCGTAGCGCATTCGATTACGCTTTCCTTGGCTGCCTTGGACATTGTTAGCTTACCTTCGCGCTTGGTCGAATCAGCGATTGCTTTGTCGATTATTGTCTTGGCGCTCAATATTTTTTATCCGATTGTGAAGCATGATCAATGGTGGCTAGCTTTTGGTTTTGGTTTATTACATGGCTTCGGTTTCGCGAGTGTACTGAGTGAGCTGTCGATGCCGCAAGCAACTCTAATTCAAGCGTTATTAGGCTTTAATGTGGGTGTGGAGTTAGGGCAGTTGATGTTGGTATTGCTGGTATTTCCACTGGCTTATCTGCTGCGCGCTACTAGGCTGTATCAAGTGCCAATTTTGTATGGGAGCGCTGCTTTAACATTTGTCTTAGCCAGTATTTGGTTCGTCGAGCGTGCCTTTGATACGGCTTTATTTGTATAAATACGGAATATCGGTTGAAACACACTACGCTAATTAGAATGCTTATAATTGTCTATGTTAAGCTAAGTTTTATTGCCTTCAGTAGCCATTAGTAGTGAATAATCAGACCGAACTTTATGCGCTCGTTGAGCGTATGCAACACAGCGAGCAGGAGGCGCTAAGTCGCCTATATGACCTGACCGTCAGCTATGTGTTTGGCCTGGCAATGCGGATTACTTCCAACTCAGCGTTGGCGGAAGAGATCGTGAATGATGTTTACTTACAAGCATGGCGGAATCGGGCGAGTTATCAAGCGGGTCAAGCCACGCCCTTGGCTTGGTTAATGATGATGACGCACAGCCGAGCGATTGATGCCTTACGCCGGGAAAACACCGCGACCAAGCAACAATTACCTATCGCTGAAGATTTTGACGCAGCGGATGAGCACAGTTTAAGCCCACTCGAACAACTGACTCAGTTAGAGCACACTGAGCAATTAGCCGCCGCTTTGAAACTTTTAGATAAGCAACAGCGTCAATGGATTATGCTGGCTTTTTATCGAGGTATGAGCCATCAAGAGATTGCAGATTACACAGGGGAGCCACTCGGAACAGTTAAAACGGTCTTGCGGCGAGCACAAGCTGTACTGCGTACCGCATTGACGACAACATACCCGCATGGGGGTATTTATGAATAGCAGTAACGAACACTTAACTATGAACCACGGGCTAGAACAGGATGTTTTTGAATTATTAGCTGAGAACCAAGCAGCTTATACTTTGCCACCAGCGCTTAAATCGCAAATGCGCAGCAAGCTGTTAGATCAAGTTCAGGCTGAAGAAGCTGCTATCCAGCCGGGCTTCAAAACGATTCGTGCACACGAAGGTGAATGGCTCGAGCCCTTACCGGGCGCGAAAATCAAAATCCTGCATCAAGAAGGCGATTCAGGTTTACTGACTTATTTAGCACGCTTAGCCCCCGGTTTTGAAATGCAGGGACATCCGCATCCTTTTTCTGAAGAATGCTTAATGCTTGAAGGCGATTTATGGTTAGGCGATTTAAAGCTGCAAGCCGGTGATTATCATTTTGCTGAAAAGGGTTTGCATCACGGCCGCTTACGCACTGAAACCGGCGCTTTAGTCTTATTAAAAGGCGCTTTACCACCGATTTGAGCAAGCTTTGCAGCTTGCTCTGCTCTAAGCTAATTCTTTAGCGGAAAGTTCAACGCATAGTCAGGGGTTGCAATGCCAGCCGGTAAGTCTTCTGATGGAATCGGCTCACCGTACACATGCGCTAAAGGAATCACTCCAGCCCAATGTGGTAAAGCAATATCATCTTTATCATCTTTTGGCCCACCGACTCGCACTTTAGACGCTGCTTCATTCAAGGGAATGCGAATGAGTGAAGTCGCCTTTAATTCTTCCGGTAAGTGCTCGCGATAATCACCTTTAGAGCCGGGAATCAGCGTATAAGTAATTTGATGTAGTAGCTCAGCTTTTTCGGCACCTTCTACTGCTTCACCTTTGCCATGTACTACCACAGAACGATAATTCGCCGAGCAATTCATCCCAGAGCGCGCCACTACAATCCCATCAATAATCGTGAAGGCCACACAAACTTCATGACCTGCAGTCAGATGCTTGATAATCCGCGAAGTGCGCGAGCCATGTAGATAAATATGATCATCAATGCGTGCGACCATCATCGGCAGCGCAAACGGCTGCCCATCGATAGCGATGGAAACGGTTCCGACTAAGGCTTGATCAATAATTCCATAAACGGTTTCTGCTTCATAATCAGCCCGTGCTGCGGTTTGTTTCACCGTTGCGCGTGCGCTAGGTGCTTGGTCACGAGTTCTTGCCATTAACATACTCCAAATTAAAAATTTCCTTAGCCTAGATGTGTCAGGCCATCAATGTGGAGCAATCTTACGCCATTCCAACTGAGCCGTGAACCAGCGGTGCAGCAGTGTACAGGCTCATTTCTAATGAGTGGAGCGGGCTGAGTACTGAATAGTTGCGGCAGTGGGCTGTTGATTTGGTTAGAATAGTGCCTACACAACAGCTACTCTTCACACTTTATTGATTGTTTTAAGTAACTTTTTAATTAAATATTTTAAATACTACGCTATGCATTGTTATCTCCATATTGGCACCGAAAAAACGGGTACGACCTTAATTCAAGATTTTTTGCATTTGAATGCTGAAAAACTGGAGTCTTTGGGTTTTGGGTATTTAAGGAGTGCTGGGTATCCGAATAATATGTGGGCTGTAGTGGCTGCCTATGACGTAGATCGTAGAGACCGCTGGACCGCTAATAAAAAAGTTAATACTGATGCTGATTTACTGCACTTACAGTCGATAATCACCAATGGAATGAGAGAAGAGTTAGCGAGTAAAAAAATAAAGGCTCTTGTGGTAAGTTCTGAACATATTCAATCAAGATTAACAAACTATTCGGAGTTAGCGCGTCTTAAAGATATTTTAGAACATTTAGGTGTTACTAGCTTCTCTGTTATTCTTTATATTAGAGACCCTGCACAAGCAGCGGCTTCATTGTATTCCACTAGCATCAAAAGTGGCTCTAAAAAAGAATCACCCCATTTCCCTCAAGCAGCTAATTACAATCGTATTTGTAATCATAAGTTTACCATTGAGTTGTTTAGTAGTGTTTTTGGGGAAGAGCGTCTTGAAGTTAGATTGTTTGAAAAAGATTTCCTACTAAATCGCTCTGTATTAGATGATTTTTTAAGTTTATTAAGGTTATCTAACTCCTCTGAATTTAATCAGCCTAAGAATGAGAATAAGGCACTTTCCACACTAGGCTTGGAGTTGCTAAGGCGGATTAATGAACACATTCCTAATTTAGATGAGCGTCCAAGGTTAGCCTTACGAAGAGAAATACTTAGCTACTGGGATAAATATTTTTCAGATGAAAAGTATATTTTGTCTAATGACCTCTATCTAGCCTATGAGCAAGAGTTTCAAGAGTCTAATGAATGGGTTAGAAGCAAATTTTTTCCTGAGCGCAGTCGCTTATTTAGGCTAAGAAAACGCCCCAATCTAGATACTTCTGAACTTAATTCAACTCAATTGGATAAGCTAGCCAATTTACTCTCCGACATCTGGCTAGAGCGCGAAAGAGACCTGCTGCAACAGGCCTCTTTAAACGATCAAAAGGCGTGAATAACCGCAGCGACTAGTGCAAACATGCCCCAAACCATCAAACCCATCACTACAAAAAGCGCAACAATCACGCCGACTACGGCAAGGGTGCTTTGTTGGGTGGTATCTTTGGGATTTAAGACGTATTGGCGCATTAAATCAACATTGCGCTGGTTGGCTTTGAAGATAAAGTCGAACAGATCGCCGACTACTGGGATGACGCCAATCACACTTTCTAGCAAGATATTCAAAGTCATGCGTGCAAGAATGGCTTTGGGCACTTTGAGTTTGACTGCTTGATAGAGAATATAGGTGGATAAGCCGCCAGCTGCTAAGTCACCTACACCTGGAATCAAACCTAAAATACCGTCAAGGCCAATTTTCCAAGAAGTGCCGGGGATTTTGATCGAGTTATCTAATAGCCAAGCTAAATTATCCAGCTTTTTACTGAGCTGCTCATTACTCATGCAAATTTCCTTTAAACAAGTTTCGATAGCGAGCGAAGATAGGGATTTTTAGCAGAAAACAGGTTCAGAGCCTAATTACCCCTGTGATTTTAGTCTAGTAAGTCGGTCGATAAAGCCTGATCTAATAGCTCAATCCAATGTACCACTCGCAATTTAGTGCCAGTTGCTAAATGCAGTTGGCAGCCAACATTCGCCGTGGCAATTACTTGTGGTTGCTGAGTTTGCAAAGCAGTTAACTTATTAGTTAGCAGCTGCTGCGAAAGCTCAGCTTGTAAGATCGAATAAGTACCTGCTGAGCCGCAACATAAATGCGCATCCGCTACTGCAGTCAATTCAAAGCCTGCTTTTTGGAGAATATTTTCTACCAGGCCATTGAGTTTTAAGCCGTGCTGCAAGGTACAAGGCCTGTGAAAGGCGACACGTTTTAAGTGTTCAGGAATATGAGTTTTGCCAAAATCAGATTCGTGCAACAGCTCGCTAATGTCTTTGGCTAGCTCCGAAACACGTTGAGCTTTAGCCGCGTACTTAGGGTCAGTTTGTAATAAATGTCCGTAATCTTTCAGCATCACTCCGCAGCCGCTCGCGCTAATCACAATCGCTTCTGCACCTGCTTCAAGATACGGCCACCAAGCATCAATATTGCGCCGCATAAAGTCTAAAGCCTCTGCGGGTGCAGCTAAGTGCTGGCTCACTGCACCACAACAACCGGCTTCCTGCACGCTCACTAATTCAATGCCGAGTTTTTGCAAAACCCGTGAAACCGCTGCATTAGTTGAGGGTGTTACGACACTTTGCACACAGCCAGCAAAGGCTAAAATTTTCCTAGTTTGTGGCTTGCTAGACCATTGATAGCGATTGCCTTGTTGGATGGGGAGCTTTTTGGCTAAAGCATTCGGTAGTAAGGGTTTAACTAAATAGCCGAGTGAAAGTAAAGAGCGGAAACGCTGCGGATAGGGCAGGATAGTACGCAAAGCCCGACGCTGGATTTTTTCAAACAGTGGACGCTCTGTTTGCTCTTCAATAATTTCCCGGCCAATATCTACCAAACGCCCATATTTCACGCCGGAAGGGCAAGTAGTTTCACACGAACGGCAAGTCAAGCAGCGATCTAGATGCAGGCGGGTAGTAGCCGTCGGCTCAGCACCTTCAAGAATTTGTTTAATCTGATAAATGCGTCCGCGTGGGCCATCTAATTCATCGCCTAACAGCTGATAAGTAGGGCAAGTGGCGGTACAAAAGCCGCAATGCACGCAAGCGCGCAAAATAGCTTCCGCTTCTTGACCCTGCGCGCTTTGACGGTAGTGCTCGCTTAAATTAGTTTGCATGGATGCTGCTCTTTATAGGCCAAGATATAAGCGATTGGGGTTAAAAATACCTTTGGGGTCAAAGGCTTGTTTTAACTGGCGATGATAACGCAGTAATTCAGTTGCTAAAGGTTGAAAGCGGCTAGCAGTCAATTGAGTCTGCTGCGCTTGACGAAATAGAGTCGCATGCCCACCGACACTTGTTACGGCAGCGCGAATATTGGCTGCCTCTGAATCACTGAATAGCCAACGCTGTGCGCCGCCCCAGTCATAAAGTGTTGAACCACCTAACTCAAGCACAGTAGTATCTGCAGGCACGGATAAGCGCCAGAGATTTTGTTGGCTTTGGAAAAATTCCAATTGCTGTTCGCGCAAATTGAACCAAAAGCTTGCGCCCTCAGGCAGCTCTTCTCCACCAATTATTGCTTTTGCTTGCTGAACCGCGCCTGCAGTACCCGCTAAGCGCAGATAAGCTCGTCCCTCAAACTGCGCAAAACCAGTCATCGGTAAAGCTAAGCGCGCATAAGCATTGGCTTGTTGGATTGCGGCGCTAGCAGTTAATTCTTTAACGAGAGTTAGCTCGGTTTCTGGTTTAGGCAGCACCCGCAGCGAAACTTCTAAGAGCACACCGAGCGTACCCAAAGCACCCGCCATTAAGCGCGACACATCATAGCCTGCCACATTTTTCATGACTTGGCCGCCAAATTGGAGAATTTCGCCTCGGCCATTGATCAGCTTGCAACCCAACACAAAATCGCGGGCAGCGCCTAAATAAGGGCGTGCTGAGCCAGAAAAATTGCAGGCAATTGTGCCACCTAGGGTCGCGGTTGCGCCAAAATGGGGTGGCTCAAAGGCTAAACATTGATGTTCTGCGGCTAAGACAGTTTCTAATTCAGTTAAGCGCGTACCTGCCCGCGCAGTGATGACTAATTCGCTCGGTTCATAATTGAGGATACCGCTGTGCTCAGCAAGTCTAAGGGCTGCGCCTTGAGTGGGGTTGCCATGCCAAGCCTTGCTATTACCGCTTTGAATAGTTAAAGCAGTGCTGCTTGCATAAGCCGCTTGAACTTGTGCTTGCAATGTTTGGCTCAAATCTTGTTCACTCATTAAAAACGCTCCAAGTCCGCATGCGGCAGTTGCCCCTGATGCACATGCATCGCTCCAAACTCAGCGCAGCGCTGCAAAGTCGGCACGGCTTTGCCCGGATTGAGTAAGCCTTCAGGGTCAAAGGCTGCTTTTACCGCATGAAATTGAGTCAGTTCTAAACTATTAAACTGCGCGCACATTTGATTGATCTTCTCCATCCCCACGCCATGTTCGCCAGTGATCGTGCCACCAACCTCAACACATAATTCTAAAATCTTGCCGCCAAAGGCTTCAGCACGCTCCAATTGCCCCGGCTGATTGGCATCAAACAAAATCAAGGGATGAAGATTGCCATCGCCTGCATGGAAAACATTGGCGACTGCCAACTCAAATTCTTTCGAGAATTCATTAATTGACTGTAAAACATGCGGTAAATGTTTACGTGGAATCGTGCCATCCATACAGTAGTAATCAGGCGAAATGCGCCCCACCGCCGGGAAGGCTGATTTACGGCCTTTCCAGAAAGTTGCGCGCTCTTGGGCATCTTTGGCGGTACGTACTTCAGTGGCTGCACTGTTAAGCAAAATATCGTGTACTCGCATCAGCTGCTCAGAAACTTCTGCATTCGTGCCATCGAGTTCACAGAGTAAAATCGCGGCTGCATCGGTCGGATAGCCTGCGTGGGCGAAGTCTTCAGCCGCTTGAATCGCAGGGCCGTCCATCATTTCCAAACCAGCCGGAATAATCCCCCCAGAAATAATCGCTCCGACCGCAGCACCCGCTTTAATTACATCATCGAAAGCAGCCAGCAGCACTTGGACGCGCTCAGGTTTAGGCAGCAGTTTAACCGTAACTTCAGCGATCACCCCCAGCATGCCTTCCGAGCCAGTCATTAGGGCTAATAGATCATAACCCGGCGCATCTAAGCTAAGGCTGCCGATAGTGAGTAGTTCGCCTTCCATCGTGATCAGTTTAATTTGCAAAATATTATGCACGGTCAAACCGTATTTTAAGCAGTGCACGCCACCGGAGTTTTCGGCCACATTGCCGCCAATCGTGCAGGCGATTTGCGAAGACGGATCGGGCGCGTAATACAGCCCTAAATGCTCGACGGCTTGAGTGATCGCCAGATTACGCACGCCGGGTTGCACCGTGGCAGTACGGCGCTCAGGATTGATGTCTAAAACCTTAGTGAACTTCGCTAAGCTCAATAACAAACCTTGTTCATGCGGCAAGGCTCCACCCGATAAGCCAGTGCCTGCGCCCCGTGCGACTACAGGTACTTTTCGTGCAAAGCAGATCTTTAAAATGGCTTGTACTTGTTCCAGCGTTTCCGGCGAGACCACCACTAACGGCAGCTTCCGATACGCACTTAAACCGTCGCATTCATAGGGTTTGAGTTCTTCGGGCTTGCTGAGAATTAAGGGGAGTGGGCGAATGGCTTCTAAGGCAGCAATCAGTGGTTCACGGTCTGGATTGAAGTGGGATGCTGGCATAGTGTTCTCTAGCAGAGATGAGGGGTGAGTACTTTAGCGTGGATTGGGGTGGAGGCAAAGAAGGTGAAATGAAGAAACGGGTATTTCTATTTGCAAAACCACCGTTTATCGGCCAGATTAAGCTTTAGCTCGATTTTTTAAAAAATGATGTGGGGTATGGCTCGTGTCAAAACGTATAGGGATTATTGCCTTGGGGGGAGTGCTGTTCGCCTTATTGGCTTGGTTGTTGATTGAGCCATTCACTAGCTTTTGGTTATGGCTTTGGGGAATGGATACAATCGAACGAACCAGAATCCGGGATATGGTGCAGATTGTTGCCGGTATTGCAGGGGGCGGTAGTTTTTTGGTGGCGGTAGCTGGTTTCCTCAAAGCCCAGAAAACTACTCCGAAAGATAGCAAAACACTGTTGAATGCTTACTATGAAGCCTTACATCGCTCCTGTGAGCGTATTGATTTATCGCTGGTGGATGAGAAGTTCACCGAATATGCCCGCAGTGTCCGTCATAGCGTGACCTTGCCAGTGGTGTATCAGGAAATGGATGTTAGCCCTTGCCGTAGCGAGCGTGCGGTAGACGATGGAGAGAGCAAATTACATTTGCGGGGCGAATCACGCAAACCACTGATGCAGGCCAGTGCAGAAGACAAATACCAGCGCGTTATGGTACTGGGTGAGGCTGGTTCTGGTAAAAGCATGTTTATGGATAATTTGGCATGGCAGGTTTCTGGCTCACATATCAACAAGCTGAATGAAAAACTGCCGAAAGATTTTCGTTATTTGCCAGTCATTCGGGTGCGCTTGCGTTCTGCTGCTTGGTTGGGCAAGCAAAAGTCATTAAGTGCAGATAACTTACTGTTTCAGGCTATGGAAGACAATGTAACAGCCTTGGTCGGGATGGAAGCAGGTAAAACCACTTGGGAAGTCCTCAAGCCTAGCTTGCTGGAACGAGGGCTGATTTTGCTGGATGGTGTGGATGAAGTACCAGAAGCAGAGGGTTTGCGAACCCAAATGTTGGAGGCTATCGACTGCTTGCTAAAAGACTTGGGGGCGCAAGCCCGTATGATCATCACCAGCCGCCCATATGTATTTGAGCGTGAGCATGCCTATTGGCTGGAGTCTTTTCCTTGTTTGGAACTGCAAGCGATGCAGAATCATCAAGTGGAGCAGTTCATCAATAACTGGTATCTGCTGCTACGGGATGCCCGCGATTACACGCCCGCAGCGGCGCAAAAGGAAGCCCACCAGTTGTTTGCAGATTTGCTTGACCGCGAAGACTTGCTGGATTTTGCCCGTTTACCGCTGATGTTGACTTTGCTGACTTCGTTGCATTTTGCAGCCGGTATTTTACCGCATTCCCGTGCTGAACTGTTCGATAAAGCCATTGCCCTGATGCTGGAGCGCTGGACACAGCGTAGCCGTCGTGAAAACCCCGATTATCCGCTGGAAGATTTTGAGCGCCGCGCCTTGAAGGAAACTGAGGCCACTCGAAAACAGGCTTTAAAAGCTTTGGCCTTGGTGGCACACGACCAGCAGACCCTGAAAATTGAGGATCAGTCCATCAAGGGGCTGTTTGCAGACCATCTTTCACCCGATTGTAACCCCAACAACCTACTGGATTTTATCCGTTATCGCAGTGGTATTTTGCGTCCGGGTGAGGGTAACAGTTTTGAATTTTACCACCGTTGGTTTCAGGCTTATCTCGCAGCGTTGGCGATTACGGATCAGGATGATTGGCAGGATGCGATGGATACCCGCTTGCGTCGTGAAGAACAGTGGTGGAGTGAGGTTTTCCTGTTGCTGATGAGTGCCAAAGTGGTGGGTAATAGTAGGCCGGATGTATTTTCCTTTTTGCTGAGTTACTACGTACCCGAAACACTGGATTATCCGAATTACCCTGAAGAGGAATGGCAGCTACTATTTTTGGCTGCGCGTGCGATGATTGAGCAGCAAAAGCCCTTACAGGGTTTTCAATCGAAGCAATACTGCAAGCTCAATCAGCAGTTGCAACAGCATTTGCTCTATCTGGTGGAGGGCGGTTATCAGTTTCCGGTGGCTTTGCGTGCTAAAGCAGGACGCTTGTTGGGTGAGCTGGGTGATCCACGTCCACATATTGGTGTGAAGCCCGAGAATAAAACCTTACCCGATATTGGTTGGATAAGCATTGAGGGCGGGAGCTTCCTGATGGGGACTGAGGGGGAGGAAGGCTATGCTAATGAAAAACCTGCCCACGCGGTGACAGTGCAATCTTTCCAGATGAGTCGTTATCCAGTGACCAATGCACAGTTTGCTTGCTTTGTTGAAGCGGGCGGTTATGAAACAGAGCGCTATTGGCACACCTGTGAAGCTGCTTATCAGTGGTGGCAAGGGGAAAAAGCGGATTTGTCACTGTTGAATGATAAACCCTATCTGAAAAAAGCTTATGAAGATTGGTTGGCAGGCGAAAAAACTCGTCGTCAGCCGTGGTTCTGGGAGCGGCGCCAGTGGAATAACCCGAATCATCCGATAGTGGGAGTGAGTTGGTATGAGGCTTTGGCATTTTGTGAGTGGTTGAATGTGCAAGGGGAGTATCAAGGCAAGGTACGTTTGCCGACAGAGGCTGAATGGGAATATGCTGCCCGTGGCAGCGCGGGTTGGCGGTATGCCTGTGGGCATGAGCTTGAGCCTGCCTTGGGAAATTATGCGGATACAGGCTTGGGGCGAACCTCAACAGTAGGGTTATTTCCGGCGGGCAAGGCATTTGGCTTGCATGATATGACGGGTAATGTCTGGGAGTGGACGAGTAGCCGGTGGGGAAAGAAACTTGGTTCGCCGGACTTTTCCTATGCTCAATGGGATGAGCAAGAAGGGTGTAGGGATAGTTGGGATGAGTATTCTTTACACATCATTCGCGGCGGTTCTTGGTTCAATACCACTGATGATCTGCGTTGTGCGGTTCGTAGCAGGTATCATCCTTCTGATCGAGGCGACCTCCTGGGGTTTCGAGTTTGTGCCTTCTCCCTGGCTGCTGATTGCTGAATGCTGTTTTCTGAATACTGATTTCTGCTTAATAATCTTCTGACTTCTCAAAGCCTTGCGTTTGGCACCCATTTGCCGTAGGGAACGGGTGGTGGGGGTGGCGACAGGGAACGCCGCGAAGCGGCGACGCGCCAGTGTGACAACCCCGCCACCGTGCATTAAACAGCATTAACCCATTGAGTGAGAGCCTAGTCCTAGTCAGCTTGCGAAGTTTTAGGCAAAATAAGCCCCTCTTATCTTGACTCAGGGCTGACTCATGGCTGATTTCCCCGGTAGGTTCCCTTTAACACGGATGCGTCGGATGCGGCGTGACGATTTTTCGCGGCGGTTAATGCGTGAAAACCAATTAACTGTGGATGATCTAATCTATCCCGTGTTCGTCTTGGAAGGCAGTAATCGGCGGGAAGCGGTGGCTTCGATGCCCGGTGTTGAGCGTAAAAGTATTGATCTACTGGTCAAAGAAGCTGAGCAAGTGGCCAAATTGGGCGTGCCGTTAATGGCCTTATTTCCAGTGACCCCACAGGAAGCAAAATCAGAC
Organism: Thiolinea sp.; assembly: GCA_049292455.1. Taxonomy (GTDB): domain Bacteria; phylum Pseudomonadota; class Gammaproteobacteria; order Thiotrichales; family Thiotrichaceae; genus Thiolinea. The sequence goes on along the minus strand of JBATRF010000005.1, from coordinate 332,417 downwards.
AAGGCGGAAGAGGCTTATAACCCCAAGGGTTTAGCCCAACGCGCTATCCGCGCTTTGAAAGAAGCAGTGCCGGAGCTAGGCGTGATGACTGATGTGGCTTTAGATCCTTTCACTTCACACGGTCAAGACGGCTTGATGAATGCTGAAGGTTATATCGTCAATGATGAAACCGTTGAGGTATTGGTCAAACAAGCTTTATCCCATGCGGAAGCGGGTGCAGATGTGGTTGCGCCTTCGGATATGATGGATGGGCGGATTCGTGCGATGCGTGAGGCTTTAGAGCGTGACGGGCATATTCATGCGCGCATCATGGCTTATTCTGCGAAATATGCGTCTAGCTTTTATGGGCCGTTCCGCGATGCGGTCGGCTCGGCAGGCAATTTGGGCAAAGGTAATAAATACAGCTACCAAATGGACCCGGCGAATAGCGATGAAGCTTTATGGGAAATCGCCTTGGATTTGCAAGAGGGTGCCGATATGGTGATGGTCAAACCCGGCATGCCGTATTTAGATATTGTGCGGCGGGTGAAAGATCAATTCAAAGCGCCCACTTATGTTTATCAGGTCAGTGGTGAGTATGCGATGCTTAAAGCAGCCGGTATGAATGGCTGGATTGATGAAAAAGCCTGCGTTTTGGAAGCCTTATTAGGGATGAAGCGCGCTGGGGCGGATGGTATCCTTAGCTACTTTGCCAAAGAGGTAGCTCAATGGCTGCAGGATGCTGCTTTAAACCGTTAAATAAAGCGTTCAGCGAAGGTTTCACCGTTTGTCGGGAAAATGGGCAAGTAATATTCTTAGGCTAATTGATAAAAAGTACGAGGCTTAACCCATGTTAGAAATAATTATAGCTGGCGGCGTGATGATGATTCCGATCATCCTTGCGTCCATTATTGCGCTGGCTATTATCTTTGAACGCTTTTGGGCTTTACGCAAAAGTAAAGTAATGCCTGCGGCTGATGTCGAAATGGCGCGTAAATTAGCAGAGAGCGGCCAAGTCTCCACCAATGCGATTGATAATTTAGGTTCAAGCTCAGTAGTCGGCAGCGTGCTAGCGACTGGTTTAGCCAGCAGCAATCTACCGCGCCATGTAATGAAAGAAAATGTCGAAGAAGCCGGGCGGCATGCGGTACATCGTCTTGAGCGCTATTTACCAGCCTTAGCTACTATTGGTTCAATTGCACCCTTAATGGGTTTGTTGGGTACAGTGTTCGGCATGATCAGCTCGTTTAGCCAAATTTCTAAAGCAGGCGCAGGTGATCCAGCAGCCGTAGCCGGGGGGATTTCGGAAGCCTTGATTACCACGGCAGCCGGTTTGGTGGTAGCACTAGTAGCGGTTATTTTTCACCGTTTGCTGAAAGCAAAAGTGGATAATTATGTATTTGGTATGGAGCAGGAAGCGGTTAAATTGATTGAAATTGTTAATCAAACTAATAACCGTCGCGCAACCCCAAGTGTTGCCAGTAATCAACCCAGTGCAAATGAAAAAGCGGCGGCTGCCATCGCTGCAGCGCGCCAGCGTATGGCGAGTGGAGGCTAGGTATGAAGTTCCGTACTCGCGAATCCAGTAGTGTCGATGTTGATCTGACCTCGATGATTGATGTGGTGTTTTTGCTGATTATCTTTTTTATGGTTACCACCACCTTTAATCACAATTCGGCGCTCAAGATTGCTTTACCAACCGCCAGCAAAAATGCAGAGCCACAGAATAATCAGAATAAAATCGAGCTATTGATTGACAGCCAAGGCCGCTATTATGTAAATGGACGCGAAGTGTTAAATACTCAACCTGAGACCCTGTTCCAAGCCATGACTGAAGTATTAAATACCTTACAAGGCACACCTTCCTTAGTGATTTCTGCGGATGCAAATGTCAATTACCAATCGGTCGTGACGGCGATGGACATTGCTGGGCGTTTAGGTTTAACCAATTTCTCAATGGCGACTACTCAAGCTGAACGGCAGAAGTAGCACGCATGTCCGAAACCCAACGAATCACTGGTTTACAAGTCTATCGACGCTTAGCCAGTTATTCTCTGCGCTATTGGCCGTATTTGCTGCTTGCAGTTATTGGTTTATTGGTTGGAGCAGTCACTCAGCCACTGTTTGCCTATATCATGGGGCCACTTTTAGATAAGGCCATCCTCCAGCGTGACCCTGAAGTGATTGCTTGGTTGCCTTTGGGCATTATGGGCATCTTCCTGCTACGTGGTGTTGCCATGTTTGTGTCCGGCTACTTCATGGGACTCGTTGGGCGTAGTGTCGTACAGCAAATTCGTGGTGATGTCTTCAACCATTTATTGCGTTTGCCAGTGCCTTATTTTCAGCAGCATAGTGCCGGGCAATTACTCTCGCATCTGACTTTTTACACCGATCAATTAGCCACAGCAGCCACCCGCGGAATCACTGTGTTAATTCAAGAAACAGCCACTATTATTGGCTTGCTCGCTTTAATGTTTTATCGCAGCTGGCAGCTCAGTTTGGGTTTGTTGATTATTCTACCTTTAATTACTATCGTGATTGTATATGCTACCAAACGCTTGCGACGTTTAAGCCAGCAGGTGCAAAGCTCAATGGGGGAAGTGACGCAGATTAGTAATGAGCTGGTGCAGGGCTATAAAGTCGTGCGAATTTTTAATGGTGAAAATTACGAATCTCAGCGTTTTCAACAGGCGAATGAACATAATATGCAGCTGGAAATGAAGCGCTTATTGACTGAATTGCTATCAACTCCATTGGTGCAGTTTTTAGTCGCAGTTGCTTTAGCTGCAATTGTGTATATTGCCACTCGGGAAAGCACTTTAGAAACTTTATCCCCCGGCATTTTCATGTCCTTTATTTTGGCGATGATTATGCTGCTGACACCTTTACGTAATCTGACCCAATTAAATGGCCAATTGCAGCGCGGCATTGCCGCAGGCGAAAGTATTTTCCAATTGTTAGATGAACCACCTGAAGCAGATAGAGGCACGCGGAGTCTTGAGCATTGCCAAGGTCATATCGAGTTTAAGCAAGTAGGTTTTGTTTATCCCAATACTGATAAGCAAGTTTTAAAAGGTATTTCTTTTAAGGCTAATGCAGGGCAAAAGATTGCTTTAGTTGGGCGTTCAGGGAGCGGTAAAACCACTTTAGTGAATTTGTTAGTACGTTTTTACGATTACCAAAGCGGGCAGATTGAATTAGATGGTATTCCTTTGCCTGAGTTGCGTCTGCATGATTTACGTAAGCAGATTGCTTATGTTGGGCAAGATATCGTGCTGTTCAATGACACAATTCGGAACAATATCGCTTATGGTGAAATGCAGTCAGCTTCCTTAGAAAAGATTCGGGCAGCGGCTGAAGCTGCGCATGCTTTGGAGTTTATTGAACAGCTACCGAAAGGCTTAGATACGTTGATTGGTGATAATGGCGTCTTGCTTTCAGGTGGACAACGCCAGCGCTTAGCGATTGCACGGGCGATTTTATCGGAAGCCCCGATTTTGATTTTAGATGAGGCTACTTCGGCTTTAGATACTGAATCTGAGCGGCATATCAAAGCCGGTTTAGAGCATCTGCTGCAAGGCCGGACTACCTTCATGATTGCGCATCGCTTGTCGACGATTGAAAGCGCCGACTGCATTTTAGTGATGCAAGAGGGTGAAATTATTGAGACGGGCACACATACCGAATTGCTCGCCTTGAATGGTCAATATGCCCGCTTACATGCGATGCAATTCACTGAGCTAGTGCCAACATGAGTGCGGCTAAGCAGTGGCTCAGCGGCTGGATTGAGTCAGTTTGGTACGAAAATCGACCCCTTGCCCGTGCTGTCTTAAGTCCCTTGAGTTATTTGTTTTGTTATTTAGCTAAGCGGCGGCGTGTCAAACTCAGCTTAGAACAACAAGACTTTCCAGTTCCCATTATCGTGGTTGGCAATATCACCGTGGGTGGGACGGGGAAAACGCCGTTAGTCATTTGGCTGATTACATGCTTAAGACAAGCAGGTTATCGACCCGGCGTAGTGAGTCGTGGTTTCGGTGGTAAGCAGACAGCGGTGCATTTAGTGCGCGCGCAAGATTCAGCCAGTGAGGTTGGTGATGAACCTTTACTGATTGTGCAACGTACCGCCGTGCCTTTAGTGATCGGGCGACAGCGCAATGCAGCAATCGCGCATCTGTTGGCGCAAACGGATTGTAATCTGGTGATTGCCGACGATGGCTTGCAGCATTATCGCATGCAGCGTGATCTGGAAATTGCAGTGTTGGATGGTGCGCGGCGCTTTGGGAATGGCTATTGTCTACCAGCAGGGCCCTTGCGTGAACCGCCCCAACGCTTACAAGAATGTGATTTTGTAGTCGCGAATGGCACTGCGAAAAGCGGAGAGTATGCGATGCAAATGCTAGGCTCGAAACTGTTTGCCTTAGCAGGCTCTAAGCAGCAAAGTTTGAGTGATTTAAACGGCCAGACTGTACATGCAATCACTGGTATTGGTAATCCAGCCCGCTTTTTCACTAGTTTAAAGCAAGTGGGTTTAAATCTGATTGAACATCCATTTCCTGATCATCATGCTTTTGCTGCTAGCGATTTAAACTTTGCAGATGATTTATGGATACTGATGACCGAGAAAGATGCGGTAAAATGCCGAAACTTTCCGGCAGAAATTATTCAAAAAGCTTGGTATCTGCCGATTGAAGCCCATTTAAAAACAGCGTTTGCAACACAATTGTTGCAACGCCTTAAGGAGTTAACAGCACATGGATAAGAAATTATTAGATATTCTGGTTTGCCCAGTGACTAAAGGTAAACTGATTTACGACAAGGATGCACAAGAGCTGATTTCCAAGGCTGCGCGTTTGGCCTATCCGATTAAAAAGGGTACGCCAGTGATGCTGGAAGAAGAAGCGCGTGAATTGACTCAAGAAGAAGTCGAGAGCTTGGCAGAATGAAACCGGTTTTAGTCATTCCCACACGTTATGCTTCGACTCGTTTACCTGCGAAAGCTTTGCGCTTATTAAAAGGTAAGCCCTTGGTTCAGCATGTGTATGCGCGCGCGATTCAAGCGCAAGCAACTTTTGAAACCATTGTCATTGCTACCGATGATCGACGTATTCAGGAGGTGTGTGAAGGCTTTGGTGCGACTGTCTGCATGACTTCAAGCACCCACGAAACAGGCAGTGATCGCCTTGCAGAAGTGGTACAAATTTATGGCTGGGCGGATGAGCAAGTGGTGGTGAATTTGCAAGGTGATGAGCCTTTGACTCCGGTCGAAAATTTGTATCAGCTCGCCAATAATTTGCAAGCCCACCCTGAAGCAATGATTGCGACTTTAGCTACGCCTTTGCAAAACGAGCATGAATTGGCTGATCCGAATATTGTCAAAGTGGTGAAAGATATAAATGGCTTAGCTTTATATTTCAGTCGAGCGCCAATTCCATTTCAGCGCGATATAGCCAAAGCAGGCAGTTATCCCGCTGCTGATTATGCTTTGCGCCATGTGGGAATGTATGCGTATCGTGCCACCTTTTTAAAAGCCTTTGCACGCTTAGAACCTTGCTTGATTGAGCAGTTGGAAAAGTTAGAGCAATTGCGGGCTTTGTATTATGGCTACCGGATTCATGTCGATTTAGCGCAAACAATTCCGGGACCGGGGGTGGATACGGAGTCGGATTTGCAATTGGTTGAAGGTTTGATTTGAAAAAAATATTTCGTAGAGTCTTTCGCATATAATTCAGAATATTTTTAGTACCTAATAACCTTGTCTGCACCCTTTTTAACGAGCCGTAATAAGATTGTTGTTGCTGTAATGTATTGAAAATAAAAATAAATCGATATTTGATATATTTATTAAATACCTATTATTATGGTTTTTTATTTAAGAAATAATTCCGGTTGTTTTTTTGCATGTCGGTTATATAAATTTAAGCATATTATAGTTTTTTACCAAGAAATGTAAAATTCCTAAATACTTTATGTATTTTTTTTGACAAAATAATTGAGTTTGTTGTTAAGGAAAACTCATGCAATTTGTTCAAAGTTTTTTTAATTATTGGGGTAAGGCTAAACAAGCTATTGAGGTGGACTACTGTTTAAAGCGGGGTTTGGACGCTGAAATAGCTAGCCGTTATGGTTTGACCGAAAAGCAGTTACAACAGCGAGCTGAACAGTCAGGCTGGCAGCGTTCTACACCGAATAAGCTTTTTCAAGCCTATCATCTCTTGCCTTATCATTCGTTGGATGTGGCGGCAGTGGGGCAGGTAATGCTGCAGCAACATGCCTTTTTGCGTAAGCGGTTGGCAGTGTTAATGGGGCTGTCTGAATCAAATGCTGTGCAATGGTGCGTATTTTTGTTGGGTATTCATGACCTTGGGAAATTTGCCGAAAGTTTCCAACAATTGCGTTCGGACTTACGCCAGCAATTTTGGCCCGACAGCATCATCAAAAAGAAAAACTACAGTGTTCGTCATGACAGCTTGGGTGAAATGCTTTGGCAGCGCTTTTTGAAAGATGAATGGCTAGAGCAATCCCCCGACTGTGAAGATTTTCTCAAAGATGCCATCAAATATTGGTTGCAGCCTGTGTTTGGTCATCACGGTTGGCCTCCCGATAAACACGAACCCCTAAAAAATCACTTCACTGATTTTGATCAAGCCGCAGCGTTAGCGTATTTCAACGCTTGGCAACAACTGATAAGCCCAGATATTGAATGCGTAGTCAATGCTGGTGCTGACTCTGACTGGGTAAAGCAGCAAGCTAGAGTAAGTTGGATACTGGCAGGTTTTGCAGTGTTGTGTGACTGGTTGGGTTCTAACCACGCTGTGTTTACCTACCACGATGAACTGATGGATTTGTCTCTGTATTGGCAAAATGTGGCATTGCCAGCGGCAGAGACAGCTATCATGGCAGCGGGTTTGTTGCCCAAACCACGGGTAGAACATCAGAACTTGCAAAGTCTGTTCCCCTTTATCCAAGACCCCACGCCTTTGCAAGCGTACTGCTCGACCGTGCCGATCAGTGCTGAACCACAACTGTTTATCCTCGAAGATGTGACGGGTGCAGGTAAAACAGAAGCTGCTTTGATGTTGGCACAGCGTTTGATGGAGGCTGGGCAAGCTGAAGGTGTTTATGTAGGGTTGCCAACGATGGCAACGGCGAACGCGATGTATGAGCGTATGACTGATGCTTACCTGCGCTTTTATGCAGAAGGTAGTCAGCCCAGTTTAATCCTCAGCCATAGCGCACGGCACTTATCGGAAAAGTTTCAGGAATCACTGTTGGCTGCACAGCGGGCAGAACAGAACTATGCCGATGAAGAAAATATTACGGCTCAGTGTAATCGCTGGTTAGCAGACAACCGTAAAAAAGCATTGTTGGCTGATGTGGGCATTGGCACGATTGACCAAGCCTTATTGGGCGTGATGCCTGCCCGTCACCAGTCGTTACGTTTGCTGGGTTTGCTCAACAAGGTACTGATTCTGGATGAAGTCCATGCGTATGATGCTTACACCAACCAACTGCTAAAAACGCTGGTGGAGTTTCATGCGGCATTGGGTGGCAGCATTATTCTGTTGTCGGCTACTTTGACCCAATACCAAAGGGAAGCCCTGATTGCCGCTTTCTATGGCAAGAAATACGCCGCCAAACCCTACACAGATAAAACCGATTACCCTTTATTGACCCGCGTTGCCAAGGATTTGCCTCTTTTGGAGCAACCTTTACAGACTCGTGAGTCCGTGCGGCGAGCGGTGCAAGTACAGTTTTGCCATGATGAAAAGGCTGTATTGCAAACGATTCAGGAAGCGGTTGAGTTAGGAAAAAGTGTTTGCTGGATTCGCAATACGGTTGTCGATGCCCGCGATGCGTGGCAGCAATTGGCAGGTTACGAGTGGATCGAAAGCGGCAAATTGCATTTATTCCACAGCCGCTATGCCTTGCATGACCGTTTGGCGATTGAGCGGCAGGTGTTGGATTATTTTGGTAAGCAATCGACCCCAGAACAACGCCAAGGGCGTGTATTAATTGCAACACAAGTGGTTGAGCAGTCGTTGGATTTGGATTTCGATGTGATGATTTCCGATCTTGCGCCTATCGACTTGTTGATCCAGCGGGCAGGGCGTTTGCAACGTCACAGCCGTGATGCATTGGGCAAGCTACTTGCTCATGGGCAACTGGATCAGCGTGGTACGCCAACACTCACTGTCTTTTCCCCGTCGTTGACGGATGCACCCCAGCAGGATTGGTATAAACAACTATTCCCAAAAGCCCATTTTGTATACCCGCATACGTTAGTGTTGTGGCGTACCAGTCAGATATTAGCGCGGATGCAAGGTTGGACAATGCCGGAAGACGCTCGGCAGTTGCTGGAATTTGTGTATGACGAAGCAGATGAGGGCATACCAGAAGCTTTGACGGGTAGTACCCAAAAAGCCCTAGGTGAGACACATGCCAAGAAGGATATGGGGGATGCGTTGGCATTGAAACTGGTATTAGGTTACACCGTCAACAGCCGTGCTTGGGATGAGGAGGTCAAGCTGGCAACTCGCTTGGGGGATGATACCCATACTGTTTACCTTGCTTGTTGGCAGGATGGTTTGTTGCGTCCGTGGGTGAGTGATGATCGCTATTGCTGGGATTTAAGCAGCGTTAGAGTGAGTTGTAAGCAGTTGGCAAAGGCTGCGGTAGTTAAGGATGCTGCGTTAGCCACAGCTTTGGCTGCTCTGAGAGAGACTGAAAAACTGTTTGATCAGTACAGTGTGATTGTACCGTTAACCCACGAGGCTTCTGGTGAATCATGGGTTGGGAGTGCAATAGATTCCAGTGGTCGTGGCGTGATTGTCCACTACAATGAGGAGATTGGTTTATGGTTGGGATAGAGACATGAGTATTTTTATCAAAAAATTACATATCAAGCATTTCAAAAGCTGTTATGACCTTGAGATGAAAAATATTGGCTATTTTTCAGTGTTTGCGGGTGCGAACGGCAGTGGAAAAAGCAATTTTTTTGATGCTCTGGACTTTGTTGGGCAGTTTATCCGCAGTGGGGTGGAGGCAGCGCTGAATCAGCAAGGAGGGTATCAGCACTTTCGACCTGCTAGGTATCCCTATCCTGGAGCTGCCCCTAACTTTCTTTTGAAGTTGATATGTGATTTAGAGGGAAAAGAATACGACTACACATTGATATTAAGTAATTTAGATAGCAAAGCAGGTATTGAAGAAACGTTGTTAATTGATGGGCATAGATCATTGTCTCGTATATGGGGCGGAAAGCCAACGATTGATGGCATAGAGCAAAATTTATCTGACACTCACTCAGCCCTATTATTATATGACACGCTGCCCTTACGAGAGCTATTAAGTAATATAAGAATTTACCGTATTCAACCACTGTATGCGGCACAAGCTAATCGTGGAGGCGACGATAGTTCTAGTTTACGCAGTGATGGCAGTAATCTTGCGTCTGTATTACAGCGCTTGGAAAAAGATTCAGATACTCACGACAGTATCCTTAGCTGGATGCGCATGGTGGTATCAGGGCTGGAAAAATTTAGTTTGGGTAAAAAAAATCTAACTAATAGCACGGGCATTTCTTTCAAAGAATCTGGAACAGGAAATCTATTCCCTGCCAATATGGTGTCGACAGGCACTATTTATTTACTCTGTTTGTTAGTGGCGATTCTTGATGCGCCGAAAGAACAAGGCTTGATTTTGTTTGAAGAACCTGAGTTGGGATTACACCCTAAGGCCCTTCATGAATTGATTAATTTAATAAGAAATCTAGCTACTGAAGAACATATTGCCCTTTGGATGACAACGCATAGTGAGGCTATTGTGCGTCAGTTACATTTAAATGAACTTTGGTTGGTGGATAAAAAGTTAGGCAACACGAGAATCAAACATACTGCCATGGGAGAATTGACAGATGATGATTTAGAACCGCTAGATTTAGATGAGCTATGGCTATCTAACTTTTTTGACGGAGGAGTGCCATGGTAAATGTTGCTTTTATTGTTGAAGGACACACGGAAGTTGAATTGATACGTAGTGAGCATTTTAGGCGTTGGTTGAAACAGAGCTGTGGAATAACATTGGTAGGTAATCCAAGCACCACGAATTGTAAAGGCAATGGTAATATGTGTGCTGCCAAGTTAGAGAATTTAGCGCGGGTGATTAGAAAAGCCTACAAGCCTCATTATATTGTGGTACTAGCGGATCTTGATCCTGATGATGCAGTGCAGTGTATTACGCAGCGTAAACGACACATCGGTGAGCAAGCGGTTGACTTGATCATTATTGCTCGGAACGCGATTGAAGCATGGTTTTTGGCAGATACAAAGGCAATGCAATTGTGGTTAGGCAAAGACAGTGGAAATTTTCGTGAGTCCGAACCCGAATCTTATATCAAACCATGGGATAGGTTGGAAAAACAAGCCAAGTTATTTAAAGCAAAGTTACCTTCAAATGGTTCAAAGTCTGATTTTGCGAAAACATTTATCCAAAAATATCAATTTGACTTAGAGCGTGCCGCATCACATAAGCGTTGTCCCAGTGCTAAATACTGCGTTGAGAAATTAAAGCAATTAGGCCAAAAGGGTGTCTTATGAATCTTGTGACCGATGTTTGGTTAAATGTAAAAACATCTATTCAACAGCAACAAAAAATCAGCATCAGTGCAATTGGCAACCCTGATTTTTTTGATCTCTATGCTCCCCGCGCTGATTTCAAAGGTGCGTTGTATCAATTCTTAATTGGCTTGCTGCAAACCACGTTTGCACCCGTTGACCGCAAGGAGTGGGTGAAATACTGGAAGCAACCACCAACAGAGGCAGAACTCTCCACTGCATTTGTCGAGTTTGAAGCCGCTTTTAACTTGGATACCGCAAACGGCAAACCTGCTTTTATGCAGGATTTTGATCTGGCTGACGGGGTAGAGAGTGACATAGCAGGGTTGCTTATCGAAGCTCCGGGTGAGAATACGCTAAAAAACAATCAAGATCATTTCATCAAAGGTGGAGCAGTTGAGGGTATTTCGCCGTATTGGGCGGCGATTGCCTTGTTTACGCTGCAAATCAATGCGCCTTCTGGTGGTCAGGGGCATCGGGTTTCTTTACGGGGTGGAGGGCCATTAACTACCTTAGTGTTACCGCCTGATGAACCTGAATACAACATGCTGTGGCATCGCCTATGGCTGAACGTATTAACACAATACGAAATGTTTGAACTACAAGGTAATGGCGGCTTGGAACAACAGAGTGCTATTTTTCCGTGGATGGCTAAAACTCGTATCAGTAAAGATAAAGGTTCAGAAACCTATCCTGAACATGCGCATCCGTTACAAATGTATTGGTCTATGCCGCGCCGTATCCGTCTGCATTGGGGTGCTGGGGGTGGGGTGTGTGATATTAGCGGTGAAACCAGTGATACCTTGGTGAGTGCATACCATACCCAAAATTACGGCGTGAATTATGCCGGTTCATGGGCGCATCCCTTGACACCGTATGCTTCCGAAACAGGTAAAGAACCCTACTCGATTAAAGCACAACCCGGTGGTTTAGGTTATCGGCATTGGCTGGAATTGGCAGCGGTGAATGAAGACGGCAATAAAAAACGTGCAGCCGCCTTGATCGTACAAAAATACCGTGATGATTCGCGTCGAAGTTGGATAAAGGGTGGATTTGAAGCAAGGTTATGGGCGTTCGGTTATGACATGGACAATATGAAAGCGCGTTGTTGGTATGAAGCTACCATGCCACTTTACGATATTGAACCTGCTGCTTATGAGGATTTGCAACATCTTGTCAAAATCATGCTGAAAGCGGCAAGCGATACTCTTCATGCGGTTAAAAGTGCGATTAAAATTGCATGGTTTGCCAATCCGAAAAACGACCAAAATGCCAAGAAATTCAATGAAAAAGCGATAGCTATTGATGTTAATTTTTGGTCAGGAACAGAAAGTGCCTTCTATTCTTTGCTAGCACCCTTGGTGGTGGCAGTTAATAAAGGCAATGAAGACACCGTTTCACCTATCCTTCAAGAATGGGGGAAAACCTTAAAGCACTTCGCTTTTCAGCTATTTGATGATTACGCTTTGACCAGTGCCAACGAAGATGGCGACCTGAAGCGAGTTGTTAAAGCCCGTCATGGAAAATCATTAAAAGCAACCCCTACAGGCAAGCAACTAAAAGGGGATAGTTTAGCCTACTTTCTCAATATGGCACTAAGAAATCTCAAGGTATAGGAGTCCGTTAATGAGTGATCGACCGTGGTTTTTGGTATTAAGAAATACGCCGGAACAACAAGCCATTTTCAATTGGTGGGTTGGATTAGAACAACGTAAAGGCGAGCGTGCTGCTTTGCGCCGATGTGATAGTGCTGAGTCTGCTATGAAAGAAATCGGTTCACTACGTTTGCAGTTTACTTTACAGAAATTAGCACTCAAGGTTTCTGAGGAAGCTATTAATAATGTTGCCTATGTATTAGCACACTTAAAGCCATCAGATGAGTTGCTTAAGCAAGAATCGGAACAGCGTTTTGCGCTTTTAATGCAAACATATAAAACACGCCTTGCGGTGCAGATGGGCAGTGAACGTGAAGGTGGTGCAGAAAAACCCCTAATCAGTGAGTTACGTTTTCAGCGGTTGTTGCAAACATCCACTCAACAAAATGATGACTTTTCCATAGACCTACGGCGGATAGTACGCCATTTGGATAAGGAGGTTAAGGTTAATCCAGTATTGGTAGCCGATGATATTTTCTATCGTTTTAGAGCGTTGAAAAAACCTGATGAGTATCGTGGCGAGAAGAGTTTTCAATTTAAACTCGCCAAAGACTATTACCAAGAAGTATTCACCTACCAAAAAGATGAACAAGGAGCTTGATTGTGTCGCAATTTATTCAACTGCATTTACTGACTGCTTACCCACCTTCCAACTTGAACCGTGATGATTTGGGCAGACCAAAAACCGCACTGGTGGGCGGTACGGAGCGTTTACGGGTTTCATCGCAAAGTTTAAAACGTGCATGGCGTACTTCTTCCGCGTTTGAAGAAGGAGCATTGGGTGAGTGGAAAGGCATTAGAACCAAACGTTTCGGGCATGATGTTTGTAATCACCTGATTACTAAAGGTGTTAAAGAAAAAGATGCCGAAAAATGGGCAGAGAAAATAGTCAGTAAGTTTGGCAAGGTTGAGGCGCATAAAGCCTTCAAAGCTTATATGTCGCAATTGGTACATATCGCGCCTGAAGAACAGCAAGCAGCCTTGGATTTGGCTGATCTAGTAGCCGCAGAAAATCGTGAGCCAACTGACAAAGAGGTGGAGTTGCTGCGTCAACGTCCTAAAGCCGTGGATATTGCCATGTTCGGGCGAATGCTGGCGGATAGTCCTGATAAAAATGTTGAGGCAGCAGTGCAGGTTGCTCATGCGATTACTGTCAATTCGGTAAAAATTGAAGATGATTTTTTCACAGCGGTTGATGATCTGAATAAGCATGATGAAGATGCTGGTGCAGGTCACATGGGTGAAGCGGGTTTTGGTTCGGGTATTTTTTACTTGTACCTGTGCATCAATAAAACGCAGTTGGTGGATAATCTACAAGACGAGTTATTAGCCAATCAAGCGATTCAAGCCCTAGTGGAAACGGCTGCAAAAGTCTCACCGACGGGCAAGCAAAATTCATTTGCCTCGCGTGCTTATACCTCGTATTTGCTGGCAGAGAAAGGGACACAACAACCGCGTTCCTTGTCGGTGGCTTTTTTGAAAGCAGTCAAGGGTGATGATCCGATGAGTGCTGCGATTGGCGCACTTGAAATGCAGCGGGAACGTTTTGATGCCGTTTATGGTGCGTGTGCTGATGCTCATCATAGCATGAATGCCCAAAAGGGTGAAGGTAGTTTCAATGCCATTCTCCAATTTGTTGCGGAGTAAGTATGCGGGATTATCTGGTATTCCAGCTTTATGCGCCGCTGGTGTCATGGGGCGATCAAGCCGTGGGGCAGGAACGCCCGACGGCTGATCATCCTTCACGTTCTGCTTTGCTGGGTTTGTTGGGTGCTGCCTTGGGTATTGAACGTGACGATGAGGCGCAACATCAGCAGCTCAGTGATGCTTGTTATTTTGCTGTTAAGCTCTATGCACCGGGATTAGCACTGCGTGATTTCCATACCGCACAAGTGCCACCGCAGAATAAAAAAGCCAAGCATTTGTTTACCCGCAAGGATGAATTGTCTGAACCGAAATTAGGGACAATTTTATCGTTTCGCAGCTATCAGCAAGAAAGTTTGAGTGTGGTGGCGGTTTGGTTGGAAGGGCAAAGCGCATACGATTTAACTCAATTGCAACAAGCCTTGCAGCAGCCGCATTACCACTTGTATTTGGGGCGTAAATCTTGTCCGCTTGCAGCTCCTGTAAATCCGCTGATTTTGAAGGCGACTAACTTTGCGCAAGTGTTAGACCACTATTCGATTGATGGCTGTTTATTCGGATTGTTCAAAGATAACCAACCCCGTTACTACTGGGAACAAACGGCTGGCTGTGAAACGGCATTAAAGGCAAGCTACCGTGTGCCGCGTTATGACCAGCCATTAAGCCGTGCGCGTTGGCAGTTTGTCAGTCGTGAGGAGTACGTGTTGTTAACAGCGGGAGGAAGCTGATGTATTTAAGTAAGGTTGAGTTTGTACGCTCCTGCTGGCAACGCATGGTCGAAGTATTGAGTCAGGTCGATAAAAACCTGTTTTACGAGCATCAGATGATTTGGGATTTGTTGCCAAAGGATGAGACAGCAAAACGGGATTTTATGTACCGTCGCACGGATGAGGGTGATCTACCGTTTTACTATCTGTTGTCGGAACGTGAGCCAGAAGTGAAGGTTGATTACCTGCGTTGTTGCAGCCGTTTGTATGAGCCAAAGTTGGAAGCAGGGGATAACTTGCAGTTCAGTTTACGGGCTAATGCGGTGAAAACACTTCAGCGCGATGAAGGCGTTAAGCAACGTAAACGGATTGGTTTGCTGAAGTCGGATGAGTTGCACGACTGGTTGTTAGCGCAAGGGACAAAGGGTGGTTTTCAGCTTCAGTCAGAATCGTTGGTTGTCGAGAACACGCAAATCCATGAAGTGATTAAGCCGGATGATCCCAATCGGCGTATTTTCACCAGTGCCGATTTGCAGGGCAAATTGCAAGTGATTGATGCTGAAGTGTTCACTCGTGAGGTGCTATTCAAAGGTTTGGGGCGTTCTAAAGCCTTTGGCTGTGGTCTCATGCTGATTAAACGAGCCTAATCATGACCGATACCTCCTTTTTACCCCTGAAGCCGCTGATGATGAAAGATCGTATTTCGATGGTGTTTTTGCGCTATGGCCAGATTGATGTGAAGGATAATGCCTTTGTTTTAATTGATGAAAAAGGTGAGCGTAAGCATATTCCGGTGGGTTCGATTGCTTGTATTTTATTAGAGCCGGGGACACGGGTGTCGCATGCAGCGATTAAGTTGGCGGCGGAAGTGGGGACTTTATTGGTTTGGGTGGGTGAGTCAGGGGTGCGTTTGTATTCTTCAGGCCAGCCCGGTGGTGCACGCGCAGATCGTTTGTTGTACCAAGCCAAATTAGCGCTAGATGATGAGTTGCGTTTGAAAGTGGTGCGCAAAATGTACGAGTTGCGGTTTGGTGAGCCAGCGCCTGCTAAGCGCAGTGTGCAGCAATTGCGCGGCATTGAGGGGGCGCGGGTGCGTAAAACCTATGAGTTATTGGCACAAAAGTATGGGGTGACGTGGAAACGACGCAATTATGACCCGGATGCGTGGGACGATAGTGATGTGCCGAATAGATGTATGAGTGCCGCGACCTCGTGTTTGTATGGCATTACTGAAGCGGCGGTATTGGCGGCGGGTTATGCGCCAGCGATTGGGTTTATTCATTGGGGTAAACCGTTGTCATTTGTTTATGATGTGGCAGATATATTGAAGTTTGATACGGTGGTTCCGATTGCGTTTAAGATTGCGGCACAGAACCCGTTTGATGCGGAGCGCCAAGTGCGTATGGCGTGCCGTGATGCGTTTCGAGAACAGAAAACTTTGGGGAAAATCATTCCTCTCATTGAGGAAGTGTTAGCAGCAGGCGAAATAAAGCCGCCAGAGATGCCTGCTGAATCCGTGCCACCTGCGATTCCCGTGGCGGATAGTTTGGGTGAGGCGGGGCATAGGAGTAAGTAGATGGCTATGCTAGTGGTGGTGACGGAGAATGTGCCGCCGCGCTTGCGGGGACGCTTGGCGATCTGGTTGTTGCAGGTGCGTGCTGGGGTTTATGTGGGGGATGTGTCTAAGCGGGTGCGCGAGATGATTTGGGAGCAGTGTTCGGCGTTGTATGGTGAGGGCAATGTGGTGGTTGCTTGGGCGACGAATACGGAATCGGGTTTTGATTTTCAGACTTTGGGTAAAAACCGCCGCATGCCCGTGGATATGGAGGGTTTGCGCTTGGTGTCTTTCTTGCCAGAGGAGGGCGAGAATGCTCTTTAACAAGTTAGTAAAAGGGTGTGGAAAATCGGTAGATTTTTGTGGTGGTATTTTCGTATTTAAAACCAATTAGTTATGATTGGTGTGTTCCCCGTGTGTGTGGGGATGAACCGAGATCGGCGATTTTTTCTTGAGCGCGAGCTAAGTGTTCCCCGTGTGTGTGGGGATGAACCGGTTACAGCGTATGAATCGCCAGCTTGCAGAGCGTGTTCCCCGTGTGTGTGGGGATGAACCGAACTAGAACGCCTTTATCTAGGCGGCATGATAAAGTGTTCCCCGTGTGTGTGGGGATGAACCGCTGCTGTTGCGCTTGCCTTACCGCTTGGTAGAGTGTTCCCCGTGTGTGTGGGGATGAACCGATACCGAACTTAACCGAAAAACGGTCGAGTCTGTGTTCCCCGTGTGTGTGGGGATGAACCGTGGCTAATCGCATCGGTGTAAAATCCCGCACGGTGTTCCCCGTGTGTGTGGGGATGAACCGGGCGTATTAGGCTGGCTATTCAAGGCGGATGAGTGTTCCCCGTGTGTGTGGGGATGAACCGAGGGGAGTGAACCGCCAATTTACCGCCACTTTGTGTTCCCCGTGTGTGTGGGGATGAACCGGATTGTACGTTGACGCTTGGAGCCTCTGGATTGTGTTCCCCGTGTGTGTGGGGATGAACCGGGTGTTATTCAGTTCTTGATTGAAGAATTCCCGTGTTCCCCGTGTGTGTGGGGATGAACCGATCTGGGTGTGACGGGGATTTTAGGTGGACTGGTGTTCCCCGTGTGTGTGGGGATGAACCGCCGAGGTCAACACTGCCCCGAACCCAAGCATTGTGTTCCCCGTGTATGTGGGGATGAACCGCCTCAAGAATGGTCATAATCCATTTGGTGGTTGTGTTCCCCGTGTGTGTGGGGATGAACCGTTGTTGTTATGCTCTCATTACCTGATCGGGTAGTGTTCCCCGTGTGTGTGGGGATGAACCGCTTATCAAGAAGATAAGCTGACTGGGCGCTATGTGTTCCCCGTGTGTGTGGGGATGAACCGAATCTGCGAGCGTCATCGGCTGCAATATTACCGTGTTCCCCGTGTGTGTGGGGATGAACCGACCTTGGACAGAGATAAAGATGGCGAGGCGTGGTGTTCCCCGTGTGTGTGGGGATGAACCGCTTGCATGACTAGGCTTTTGTAGGCATCTCGAGTGTTCCCCGTGTGTGTGGGGATGAACCGCAGGCAGGTGATTGTCCTTTTTGCGTTTACGCGTGTTCCCCGTGTGTGTGGGGATGAACCGGGTCGGGGATGGGGGCTAATATTGAGGAGGTCGTGTTCCCCGTGTGTGTGGGGATGAACCGCCAAAAGTAAGCAAGCCACTGTCAATGTGCGTGTGTTCCCCGTGTGTGTGGGGATGAACCGGCTTCCAAGATGATGCTTATCTGGATATCAATGTGTTCCCCGTGTGTGTGGGGATGAACCGCCGGTTTTTTGCATCCAGTATTTGCTGTCATAGTGTTCCCCGTGTGTGTGGGGATGAACCGTCCCAGTCATTCGCCATATCCGCTTCTTCAGGGTGTTCCCCGTGTGTGTGGGGATGAACCGCTCACTGGCGCGACGACGAAGGCAGCGCTGGCGTGTTCCCCGTGTGTGTGGGGATGAACCGCGGGCGATGGTCAGGATCACCGGATTATAAGACGTGTTCCCCGTGTGTGTGGGGATGAACCGGTTGCGGTAGTGCAGGTGATTGCTGCAATAGCGTGTTCCCCGTGTGTGTGGGGATGAACCGTGATTGGGCGTAATCGCAAAGGGATGGCTTTTGTGTTCCCCGTGTGTGTGGGGATGAACCGGGAGAAATGCGTCGACTTTACCCTATACCTTTGTGTTCCCCGTGTGTGTGGGGATGAACCGGTTTTTGCCTGTACCGCCTGCTGCACTTGCGCGTGTTCCCCGTGTGTGTGGGGATGAACCGCCGCCCGCCTCTTCTAGCAGCCGGTTAGCCTTGTGTTCCCCGTGTGTGTGGGGATGAACCGCCGCCACTAATTGCAGTACCAATCCCAGTGAAGTGTTCCCCGTGTGTGTGGGGATGAACCGATACCCCAAGCGCACCTCACCACTAATCTCATGTGTTCCCCGTGTGTGTGGGGATGAACCGGTAGGGCTGCCTGCTTTGGCTGGCTCGCCACTGTGTTCCCCGTGTGTGTGGGGATGAACCGAGGCGATCCCGTTTTTGGCGTTGGCGGCGCGTGTGTTCCCCGTGTGTGTGGGGATGAACCGAGCACTATCGCCAAACAGCTTTGGGCTTGATTGTGTTCCCCGTGTGTGTGGGGATGAACCGCATGGAGTAAGAAATGATAGAACCAATGAATAGTGTTCCCCGTGTGTGTGGGGATGAACCGGATACCCTAAGTCATGGTTGCCCTAGGGAAGCGTGTTCCCCGTGTGTGTGGGGATGAACCGGCAGCTGAATCATTAAATTGTAAGGAAAGAGAGTGTTCCCCGTGTGTGTGGGGATGAACCGTTGATTAATCAGTTGGGTATGTAGAGAACAAACGTGTTCCCCGTGTGTGTGGGGATGAACCGGGCGTGGTGTTAAGGCCAATGATTTGATGACTGTGTTCCCCGTGTGTGTGGGGATGAACCGCGTGAAGCTATTGCCGCAGGGCGATATTCTCTGTGTTCCCCGTGTGTGTGGGGATGAACCGGTGACCTATATCAGCCTGTGGGCTGATTGTGGCGTGTTCCCCGTGTGTGTGGGGATGAACCGCGAATGGGACTTAAACCGCACACTATCACCCAGTGTTCCCCGTGTGTGTGGGGATGAACCGCGGGGTGTAGTTCTGATCGTGCGACCAGTGCAGGTGTTCCCCGTGTGTGTGGGGATGAACCGCGCTGAATAAAACAGAGGTATGGCTGCATGTGGTGTTCCCCGTGTGTGTGGGGATGAACCGCCAGCGGACACAAAAACAAATTACTATGGCTCGTGTTCCCCGTGTGTGTGGGGATGAACCGTGGGCGGTGATATTGCCGACGGACTAGCGGAGGTGTTCCCCGTGTGTGTGGGGATGAACCGTCATGATGATCTCTAGGGCAGTGCTTAGCTGCCGTGTTCCCCGTGTGTGTGGGGATGAACCGGTGCATGACAAGATGAAGGCCTTAGAGTTAGCGTGTTCCCCGTGTGTGTGGGGATGAACCGCGCTTATCCGCTTCACTAGGCATTAACTTAGTGTGTTCCCCGTGTGTGTGGGGATGAACCGGTAGCATTGTATTAATCCTATTAGCTCAGCAAGTGTTCCCCGTGTGTGTGGGGATGAACCGCGCAGAAAATTGAGTGAATCTACAAATCGCACGTGTTCCCCGTGTGTGTGGGGATGAACCGTTTAGAGATTGCTGCCAAGGGTTTGCGCATGAGTGTTCCCCGTGTGTGTGGGGATGAACCGCGCACAGGGCGCTTAGTAATAGTTGCTTCATTGTGTTCCCCGTGTGTGTGGGGATGAACCGCCCTTATGACCTAGGCAAGTCTCCTTCGCTGCGTGTTCCCCGTGTGTGTGGGGATGAACCGAACATCGTTTATCCTGCTGTCTACCATCATGATGTGTTCCCCGTGTGTGTGGGGATGAACCGCAAGGGGCAGCGTATGACCTTTTTCAACACTTGTGTTCCCCGTGTGTGTGGGGATGAACCGTTTAGCTAGCCATTTTCAATAAGCGCTCTGGCGTGTTCCCCGTGTGTGTGGGGATGAACCGCACGAGGTTGAGTTAATGGCAGCCATGCTAGAGTGTTCCCCGTGTGTGTGGGGATGAACCGGCTGGGTATTTTCAGGGTGAATATGGATTACGTGTTCCCCGTGTGTGTGGGGATGAACCGCATGTGTGTAGTATATGGTCGCAATTGCGACCGTGTTCCCCGTGTGTGTGGGGATGAACCGGGAATCGGCGCTCGGATGGGTCGTTGTGTCCGGTGTTCCCCGTGTGTGTGGGGATGAACCGGCATGAATACACAAGACGACAGCCGAAGCGATGTGTTCCCCGTGTGTGTGGGGATGAACCGCTGGTGACTTGTCCTTGACCGCATCAGCACCGGTGTTCCCCGTGTGTGTGGGGATGAACCCCTTCCAAAATCACTCATAAACACCGCCAAAGCGTGTTCCCCGTGTGTGTGGGGATGAACCGCTAACGCTGCGGCTACAGGATTACGACAAAACGTGTTCCCCGTGTGTGTGGGGATGAACCGACGGTTTTGAGGCTGGCGAAATGGTTTCTAATGTGTTCCCCGTGTGTGTGGGGATGAACCGACTGGTTGCAATGGCGATTTGCTCGCTCATAGGTGTTCCCCGTGTGTGTGGGGATGAACCGCAGTTATTCGTGGGCGCAAAAGGGCCCATTGAGTGTTCCCCGTGTGTGTGGGGATGAACCGAATCAGTATCAACACATCACCACAGCGATGGGGTGTTCCCCGTGTGTGTGGGGATGAACCGCTGCTGGCTAAGTGGCAGCCAAAGAAGTACGGGTGTTCCCCGTGTGTGTGGGGATGAACCGTACATTCTCTTCACCGATGGCAGGGACTGCTTGTGTTCCCCGTGTGTGTGGGGATGAACCGGCCATTCAGGATTAACTGAACAGCCTTCCCATGTGTTCCCCGTGTGTGTGGGGATGAACCGGAAATAGCCGCCAGTTATGCCTGCGGCTCCTCGTGTTCCCCGTGTGTGTGGGGATGAACCGTCGGACTTGAGGGCGTGCAGACTCAGCTTTCTGTGTTCCCCGTGTGTGTGGGGATGAACCGACGATCCGTTAGCCAGCGATTGCTGGCCTTATGTGTTCCCCGTGTGTGTGGGGATGAACCGAGGGTATGAATCTGCTCTCTGGAAGTGCAGAGGTGTTCCCCGTGTGTGTGGGGATGAACCATCGATACAAACTCTGAGTTTTGGGTTTTACCCGTGTTCCCCGTGTGTGTGGGGATGAACCGGTCGTGCCAACATCGGTGCTGCGTCCGAATCCGTGGTCCCCGTGTGTGTGGGGATGAACCGCCTCTTTCTCTTCACCGGGAAGATGCATAAACGTGTTCCCCGTGTGTGTGGGGATGAACCGGTGAATCTGAACTTGCTCTAATGCAAGCTATGGTGTTCCCCGTGTGTGTGGGGATGAACCGGCTATATTAAAATTACTCGCAACTATGGGGGTGTGGTCCCCGTGTGTGTGGGGATGAACCGGGTATTCCGTACTCTCGATGAAGCTACAGGAGGTGTTCCCCGTGTGTGTGGGGATGAACCGCCATGCAGTGCACTGAAACAGAGCTGGGACTTGTGTTCCCCGTGTGTGTGGGGATGAACCGGTAGGTACGCTGACCGTAGGAGTAGTAGTGCTGTGTTCCCCGTGTGTGTGGGGATGAACCGTATCGCGCTTATTGGCTGAATTGATGATCGAGGTGTTCCCCGTGTGTGTGGGGATGAACCGGCGTTAAATTATGAGTGAAGGCATCAAAAAAAGTGTTCCCCGTGTGTGTGGGGATGAACCGAACTTAGTAGGCCTTGACTGGGTAAAAGAAGAGTGTTCCCCGTGTGTGTGGGGATGAACCGTTCGTTGCAATCGGCTTGCAATGGCTTTTCAGGTGTTCCCCGTGTGTGTGGGGATGAACCGGTTTCCGGGAAGAAAGGATTATCGTACCAGTTGTGTTCCCCGTGTGTGTGGGGATGAACCGGAGTGGGTCGAGGAATTTTGGTCTGATCCGATGTGTTCCCCGTGTGTGTGGGGATGAACCGGAATACCTCCTCGAAGCTTTTAATCCCAAGTTGTGTTCCCCGTGTGTGTGGGGATGAACCGAGTTACATTATTCCACCAATTGGCAAACCGCTGTGTTCCCCGTGTGTGTGGGGATGAACCGTCTGCAGTTCACGCAACTCTTTTTGCAATGTCGTGTTCCCCGTGTGTGTGGGGATGAACCGCCGCCAATTATAGATAAGCTCAAAGAGCGCGAGTGTTCCCCGTGTGTGTGGGGATGAACCGGCTTAACCATTTTCAGATGGGTCACTCTCCTAGTGTTCCCCGTGTGTGTGGGGATGAACCGCCTCTGAAAAGAATGTGATTGATGCGGATCAGGTGTTCCCCGTGTGTGTGGGGATGAACCGGTTTTGTCGGCCAATGCCAGGGGATGCGCACGGTGTTCCCCGTGTGTGTGGGGATGAACCGCCCTCTGATCAGGAGGGCTTTGCGACGGTGCAGTGTTCCCCGTGTGTGTGGGGATGAACCGGAATTATTTTTTGACTTATTCGATGCCAAACGGTGTTCCCCGTGTGTGTGGGGATGAACCGCCGCTGCATCATCGCCTTCGCCACTTGGGTCAGTGTTCCCCGTGTGTGTGGGGATGAACCGCGGTTATCTGTATCCATACACCAGCCTTTTTAGTGTTCCCCGTGTGTGTGGGGATGAACCGTCCCTGACTCGGATCGCGCCTTTAGCAGCATAGTGTTCCCCGTGTGTGTGGGGATGAACCGCGCAAAGGGGGGATATGGAACGCACTGGTGTTGTGTTCCCCGTGTGTGTGGGGATGAACCGCCCCATGATTCTACGAACTTCATGCCCTCTAAGTGTTCCCCGTGTGTGTGGGGATGAACCGTCCGTTAAAGCTAGGCAGTCCATCACCCGCAAGTGTTCCCCGTGTGTGTGGGGATGAACCGCATCGCTATGAGACTTGCCCCACTTGCGGTCAGTGTTCCCCGTGTGTGTGGTGATGAACCGCTACATCGAATTGACCGGCTCTAGTCAGTGGCGTGTTCCCCGTGTGTGTGGGGATGAACCGTTTTATAGGGTAGGGGACTCAAGGTCAGGTAGGTGTTCCCCGTGTGTGTGGGGATGAACCGACCCATAACCCCCTTTAGGGTAGGGATTGAAGGTGTTCCCCATGCCTGTGGGGATGAACCGGCTGTACATGCAGTGCTGAAGGCAAAGATAGCGTGTTCCCCATGCCTGTGGGGATGAACCGGCTGGAATTTCTCAGAATGCTGTATTCAAATCGTGTTCCCCATGCCTGTGGGGATGAACCGAATGTTTTTTGCTGATCAATCTCAGCGAGAGGGTGTTCCCCGTATGTGTGGGGATGAACCGTGAGTGGAGAGCCTTTGTGGCTCTTCTCCACCAATGTTCCCCATGCTTGTGGTGATGAACCGCCGGAAGATGATTACACCGTTTCAGGCACTACCTGTTCTCTGTATGTGAGGGATGAACCGCTTGCTTTTCATAGGGATTTGCTGCTAGAACGCATTTAATATTTTATATAAAATTTTATATACTGGTGAAGTATGAAGAATGTAAAATGGTGCGGGTGCGGTAGCAGTTTAAAGGATTTAAAAGCATTTCCTGAAGAAGCCCGACAGGAAGCTGGTTACACCAATTAAGCCTGGTACAAGAAGGCCAGCAGCCGAAAGATTGGAAGCCGATGAATACGATCGGCATAGGTGTTCAAGAAATCCGTATTAGTGAAGCATCTGGTGCGTTTAGAGTCATTTATTTTGCTAAATTCGAGGATGCTGTTTATGTGTTGCATGCTTTCCAAAAGAAGACACAGCGCACCGTACCACAGGATATCGAGTTAGCCCGAACACGCCTTAAAGACTTAATAGAAGAGTTGAAGCCATGAACGAAGCCAAGAGCGTATTTTTTGATTTATTTAACCCCGACGAAGCTTTAAATCTGTTAATCCGTGCTCAGTTGATGCAAGCCTTAGAAGCCGCTTTAAAAACACGGTTTAAGACACAGCAAGAAGCGGCAGAGCACTTGGGGATTAGCCAAGAAAGAGTGAGTAACTTGTATAGAGGCAAAATCCAGCTCTTTACGATTGATAATTTAGTCAATTTGCTAGCAAAAGCTGGAAAGCAAGTAGAGTTCAATATCAAGGAAGCGGCCTAACAGTGTGTTACTCGTGTGTAGGGATAAGGAGTCGTTACACCAAACACAAGGGCTTTAAAGTGCCGGTCGGGGCATCTATCAACTGAGTGTTAATGTTTTTCATGCCTTTAGGATGATACAGAAGCGGATTTGCAATTGGTTGAAAGTTTGCTTTAACTCATTGAAAGAATTGGCTAATTAACCTCTTATCAGCAAGTTATAGACTCTGAATCGCTGAGGTCTATACTGAATTTAAGGAGATGGAGCAGCAAGGGCAATTATCTCCTCAATAAGAATAAAAATAATTCAGTATAGCCATCAAGCTAGAGGAGGCTATCATGCATAAATGCCCCCAGTCCGTTTTTGATCCTTTAACTAGCACACGGATGTTGATTTATATTTTCATCCTCTCGGTGTTAGTCATGATGGGTAGTCTTATTTGGTTAGCAGCTTAGCTTCTAATCCCAATTCCACGATTCAATAAATACATACTGAAGCTACCCAGTGCAATAATAAAGCCTAGAATAATGAGGTAGCTCACCCAAATAGGAATATCCGCAATGCCTAATACGCCGTAGCGGAAGCCATTCACCATATACAGCACTGGATTAAGTAGGGAAACCTTTTGCCATATTTCCGGGAGCATAGTGATGGAATAAAATACGCCGCCTAAATAGGTTAACGGGGTAAGTACGAAAGTGGGCACAATAGAAATATCATCAAAACTTCTAGCGTATACACCATTGATCAAGCCTGCTAACGAGAACAGGGTAGAGGTCAATAAGCCAATCGTGAACATTACAAATAAATGTTCGATATAGAGCTTACTAAAGATTAACGATACGACCGTGACTGCTGCACCGACGGCCATGCCGCGTGCGACACCGCCACTGACAAAGCCTGCCAAGATAATCCAATTCGGTACGGGTGAAACGAGCATCTCAGCGATATTGCCTTGGAATTTACTGCCGTAAAACGAGGACACCACATTCGCATACGAGTTGGTGATCACTGCCATCATAATCAGGCCGGGAACAATAAATTCCATATAAGTGAAGCCACCCATCTCACCAATCGCCGGGCCAATTAGATTGCCGAAGATAATGAAATATAAAGCGGTAGTGATCACTGGTGGCAGAATAGTCTGAATCCAAATCCGCGAGAAGCGCAAAATCTCGCGAATCAGAATAGTGTAGTAGGCTGTCCATTTTTGTTGAGCATTCATGCTTTATTGCCCTCCACCAAATCAATAAAGAGCTGTTCAAGACGATTGGTTTTATTGCGCATACTAGCTACTTGTAAGCCTTTTTCATTTAAAAAGGCAAAAATTTGGTTCAAAGAAAAATCTTGTTTGTGATAAGAAACTTCAAGCGTCGTTGAATCACGTAATTCAAAATGGCAAGCGCCCGTATCTTCGATTTGCTCAACAGGATTGACCAAATCGAACACATAGGTTTCTGTATCCAAACGCCCCAACAGAGTTTTCATGCTGGTGTTTTCGATCAATTGGCCTTGGTCAATAATCCCAATATTCCGGCACAAACTTTCTGCTTCTTCTAAATAGTGGGTGGTGAGAATAATCGTAATCCCTGACTCGTTTAAGTCGGTGAGGAATTCCCACATCGAGCGGCGAATTTCAATATCTACCCCAGCCGTCGGTTCGTCTAAAATTAATAAACGCGGTTCATGGACTAAAGCACGTGCAATCATTAGCCGCCGTTTCATCCCGCCCGATAAGGTGCGTGCTTGGTCTTTGCGCTTGTCCCACAGGCCGAGTTGTTTTAAGAGTTTTTCGGTGCGCTCAGCAGCAATGGCACGTTCAATCCCGTAATAACCGCCTTGGTTAATTAAGATTTCACCGACCGGCTCGAAGACATTGAAATTGAACTCTTGTGGGACTAAACCAATTTGCGCTTTAGCCATTTCGCGCTGTTGGTCAAGGTCATAACCGAAGATACTTACCGTGCCAGAAGTTTTATTGACTAAGGAGCTGACAATACCAATCGTCGTGGATTTGCCTGCGCCATTCGCGCCTAAGAGCGCATAAAAGTCGCCTTGTTGTACGCTCAAGTTAATGCCTTTGAGCGCAGTGAAGCCATTATCGTAAGTTTTGCGTAAATCTGTGATCGCGAGTGCAGCTGTCATGGAGTTTCCCCATTTACGAGAGCGCGGATCTTAGCATAATCCACGCAGCGCTGAGAAATCTGCATCCAAGCCAAAGAGCCAAGGCATGTCGACTGATCTAAAAACCGCGTTATTTCTAAGCTTGTGCGATTGCGGGGAATTGCCGGATTGAAACACAGATTGTCCCCGCCCAGTGAATTGGTTAGAGTGCTATTTTCATCTAGAATCGAGTCAGGCTTTGTTGGCAATACCCCGTTTCAAATTAACTTATCTGCATTGGCTATGGCGGATTCCGTTGCTACTGTTGTTGCTAACCGTATTGCTGTTGTTGATTTTTCGTGTAGCGCCCGTGCCTACTTCTTCTTTTATGTTGCAACAGTCTGTTGCTTCCTTCTTCGATGATTCGATACCTAAAGTTCATTATCAATGGGTGAGCATGGAAGATATTCCGCCACCAGTGGCCTTGGCAGCAGTGGCAGCGGAAGATCAGCTATTCCCTGAGCATTGGGGGATCGATCGGGGAGCGACTGAGCGCGCGATTCAAGCGGCTTTAGAAGGTGAGTCGAGTGGTGGTGGTAGCACCATTACTCAACAAGTCGCCAAAAATTTGTTCCTCTGGGGTGGGCGCAGTTATGTCCGCAAGGGTATGGAATGGGGCTTAGCCGTGCTCATCGAGACCCTCTGGAGTAAAGAGCGCATTCTGGAAGTGTATTTGAATATCGCTCAATTTAGCGATGCGGATTATGGGGTTGGCGCTGCCAGTGACTTTCTGTTTCATAAGCCGGTAAAAAAACTCTCTGAACAGGATGCTGCTTTATTAGCAGCCGTATTGCCTTTGCCTGAGGTCTACAGTGTGGTGAAGCCCTCGAAGTACATTCAAAAGCGCCAACGCTTTATCCTCCGCCAAATGCGCCAACTCGGTGGCGTGGCTTACCTAGAACGTCTGTAAACTCCCTCCGTTCAAACAGTTATCAGCACTTAGTGTGCTCAATCTTTTTAATAATTCAGCCAGCTTATTTACAGATTTATCAAAAATATAAGTCTAAAATAAACCTGCCACAGAACAGTTAGGAGATCGATAATGAGTGAAGAAAGGTTGGATGATGATGCCAAGTTATTAGCCAGCATAGGCTACAAACAAGAGCTATCTCGGCGCATGAGTGCGTTCTCAAATTTCGCGATTTCATTTTCTATTATTTGTATTTTAGCCGGAGGCATCAGTGCCTTCCCATCCGCACTCGGGGCAGGTGGGGGCGCTAGTATTGGCCTAGGTTGGTTAGTCGGCGCGTGCTTTGCAGGCTTAGTTGCTGCAGGGATGGCACAGATTGCCTCAGCTTATCCAACTGCAGGCGGTTTATACCACTGGGGTTCGATTTTAGGCGGCAAAGGTTTTGGTTGGACGGCTGCTTGGTTTAACTTACTCGGCCTCGTGTTCGTGACCGCCTCAGTCAACTTTGGGGTTTATGATCCGTTCTTTAAATCCTTATTCTTGCCTGCAATTGGGGTGGATACGAGCGGTTTTGGCTTCTGGCATCAGACCTTATTTATCGCCGGAGTCACCCTCTCACAAGCTTTATTGAATCATTTTGGAATCCGCTTAACTACGCGCTTAACCGACTTATCCGGTTATTTGATTTTTATTGTGGCCATCTTATTGATCGCTAGCCTATTAATTTTTTCGCCAGTTGCCTTAGATTTCAGTCGCTTGTTTACCTTCACTAATTTCACTGGGGCTGAAGGCAGTGCTTGGCCGCAAAATGATTCAATAGTAGTGGTCTTCTTACTCGGCTTGTTATTAACCATTTATACGATTACCGGCTTTGATGCTTCGGCTCACACTGCTGAAGAAACTAAAAATGCGGCTACCAATGTGCCCAAAGGTATTCTGAATGCTGTGTTCTGGTCAGCGCTATTCGGCTATATCATGGTGTGTACGTTTGTACTAGTAATGCCTAATCTAGCGGATGGTGTTAAACAGGGTGTTGGCTTCTTAGACGCCTTATTAAGCTCTGTACCGGCTTGGTTGAAAGTAGTCTTAGCAACGGGCATTTTGGTCTGTAATTACTTGTGCGGTTTAGCTTGTGTGACTTCTGCTTCGCGAATGACTTACGCCTTTTCACGTGATGGTGGTTTGCCCTTCTCCAGCACCTTGAGAAAAGTAGATGATAAGTATAAAACACCGGTTAATGCGATTTGGACAGCGGCAGCCGCGGCGATCATTGCCACCCTGTATGGTGATGCTTTCTTAGTGTTAGCCACAGGCTGTGCGGTGTTATTGTATATCTCTTATATTATGCCGATTGCTGCAGGTATCTGGGCAGAAGGGCGTACTTGGACGCATAAAGGCCCGTTCAATCTAGGTGCGCTTTCCAAGGTGGTAGCCGTACTTGCTACACTAGGCGGTTTAGTGTTGGTTTGGGTAGGCGTGCAACCACCGAATGATAAAGTGCTTTATTTGGTCGTAGGTTTAAGTATTGTTTTGTTAGTCTTATGGTGGGGGGCTGGAGTGCGTAAGAGCTTCCAAGGGCCACCAAGTTTGAATAAAACGATGCGTTAACACGAGTCACTTAAAAGTTTGGGGCAGTTTATTCTGCCCCAAATTAATCAAGCTAAGTTTTAGCAGTAAAGCTGGTTTAGCCATTAAAAGTTAGTGCTGAAACCGATATTTCCAGCAGTGAAAATCCTAATTTTCAATTTCCTCTTGCGCCCTGTAAAGTAGGTATCTAGCCAGTAAACTGTCCATAACCTATAACTTAGAGTCGTATGCCATACCTGAAAAAGATCATTCCTCAGCCAGAACCTATTGATTGCCGTATTTTGACCGCTGCGCTCGATTTATTCGTGCAACAGGGTTACCACAATATTTCTATTCACGAAATTCAAAAACAAGCCCAAGTGAGTATCGGCTCTATTTACAATTATTTTGGCGGTAAAGAGGGGATTGCACGTGCTTTATACCAGCACATCCTGAATGAGCTTGACCAAGTCGTTGATGAGGTAATCGCTGCAGGTGGTTCACCTATAGAACAGTGCAAACGTATCATTGCCGATTTATTCGGATATACAGAAACCCATCGCAATATCATTGCTTTCATTTTTCATGCTAAGCATGCTGAATTCTTACCTGAAGAGCCACGACTTTCGGATTCCTTAGCCTTCACGAAGATGCGTGCTATTGTCGAGCGAGGCATGGAATGCGGCGAATTCCGCCAGATGGATACTTGGGTGGCCGCAGCAGCTATGTTTGGTGGTGCTATTCATTTGATTCAATTGCGCCTAGATGGGCAGATTGAGCGTCCTTTGCCAGAATATTTGGATGCCGTTCTATTAACAGCTAAAAGTGGTTTATGCATGGATACCGGGGCGCAATTCTCTACAGTTGGGAATAGTAGCTATATGGATAAAAATTCCAGTAGCCAAACTTCCAGCTTAGATGCAGTTGCTTAATCATTGACTAGCACTCTGCTTGTATATTGATACTAAGAAGGCAAAGATTCATGATGATTTCTAGAGGCCTCATCTTCCAATTCTGCAAATATCTTTGGGTAGGGCCAGTGACCTTATTATTTTTACCCTTGCTGGTTTTCGCCCGCTGGAGCGGTGGTGATTATGCAGTGCACTCTGGTGTTATTGAGGTTTGGGGTGGAAAATTAGGGCAGCGTTTAAATAAAGGTTTGCCTCTGTTCGGTTCAGCCGCTGCGATTACTTTAGGGCATATCGTTGTTGGCATTTCACCCTATTATCTGAATCGAACCCGCATGCATGAGCGTGAACATGTACGTCAATTCGAACGCTGGGGCTTCTTTTTTCCCTTAGTTTATTTTGGGGCAGGTGCGTGGGTACTGGCTAAAGGTAAGCGCTTTTATTTGGATAATCCGTATGAGATTGCGGCGCGCAAAGCTGAAGGCAAAGATTAAAACCTTTTCATTGACTGACTGTTCAATCAAAAAATAATTAAGTGTATAGTGAGGCTCATCCTTCAAACCACAGGATGGAGTCTTATGGCGAATAGCGATATTGATATTGCCCGCGCGGCAAACCCTTTAGCGATAAAAAATATTGGCGAAAAATTAAATATTCCTTGGGAAGCACTTAGCCCCTTTGGGCATACTAAAGCCAAAATCAGCCTCGATTTTATTAACTCTCTGCAAGATAAACCGAACGGCAAACTCATTTTAGTCACCGCGATTAGCCCAACCCCTGCTGGTGAAGGCAAAACCACTACAACAGTTGGCTTGGGTGATGCGTTAAATCTAATCGGCAAAAAAGCGGCAATTTGCTTGCGTGAACCTAGCCTTGGCCCCTGTTTTGGCATGAAGGGTGGGGCGGCGGGTGGTGGCTATGCGCAAGTGATTCCAATGGAGGATATTAATCTTCATTTCACCGGTGATTTTCATGCAATTACCTCGGCGCATAATCTGCTAGCAGCCTTAATTGATAACCATATTTATTGGGGAAATGAGCTAGAAATTGATGCACGGCGGGTGACTTGGAAGCGCGTCATGGATATGAATGATCGTGCCTTGCGCGATATTGTCAGTTCTTTGGGCGGCGCTGCTAATGGCTATCCACGCGAAGATGGCTTTGATATCACGGTCGCTTCTGAAGTGATGGCGATTCTGTGTTTATCGACCAGCCTAGAAGATCTGCGTAAGCGCTTAGGCAATATTATCATTGGCCTCGATCGACAAAAACAACCGGTGCGCGCGCGTGATTTGCAAGCCGATGGTGCTATGACGGCGCTTTTGAAAGACGCCTTACAGCCGAACTTAGTGCAAACTTTAGAAAACAACCCCGCTTTTATTCATGGTGGGCCTTTTGCAAATATTGCCCACGGCTGTAATTCAGTGATGGCGACCAAAACCGCGCTTAAATTAGCGGATTATGTCGTGACTGAAGCAGGCTTTGGGGCTGATTTAGGCGCTGAAAAGTTTTTCGATATTAAATGCCGCAAAGCCAAGCTCCATCCATCGGCAGCCGTGATCGTAGCAACAGTGCGTGCTTTAAAAATGAATGGCGGTGTGGCCTTTACTGATGTTGGTCAGGAAAATGTGGAAGCAGTCAAAAAAGGTTGTGCCAATTTAGCGCGGCATATTCGTAATGTGAAAAGTTTTGGCGTGCCCGTCGTAGTGGGTATTAATCGCTTTAATACTGATACGGAGGCCGAGTTGGCAGCCGTGACTGAGGCGGCAGCTGCTTATGGGGTCGAAGCAGTGGTTTGTACGCATTGGTCTGACGGGGGCAAGGGTGCTGAGCAGCTAGCCCGTAAAGTCGTTGCCTTAGCAGAAGGTGGTGCTAGCCAATTTGCCCCGATTTATGATGATAGTTTGCCGCTTTGGCAGAAGGTACGCACGATTGCGACTCAGCTTTATGGCGCTGATGACATTATTGCCGATAAAAAAGTACGCGCTGAATTTACCCGTTTCGAAGAGGAAGGCTTTGGGCATCTACCTGTCTGTATTGCAAAAACCCAATATAGCTTTTCGACAGATCCGCAACTGCGCGGCGCACCAAGTGGGCATATGGTAGGGATTCGTGAAGTGCGTTTGGCTGCAGGCGCTGAGTTTGTCGTAGTAGTCTGTGGCGATATTATGACTATGCCGGGCCTACCACGCCAACCAGCTGCCAACTCAATTGGAATCAATGAGCAAGGGCAGATCGAAGGTCTATTTTAAAGCGTTTATCCAAACTAATAGCCAGCTTAATTTACTTAAACTGGCTATCAATAGGCTGGCTTAACTCAAACGCAGTTTTTGCCCAGCATCTAAATGGTAAGGCATTGCTAATTTATTCAAACTAATCAACTTATTAACTGGTACACCCGTTTGGCGCATTACTTCATAAACAGTATGACCACGTTTGACCGTAAAAGCAGCAGTACGCACTTTAGAGGCATCGGCTAAGCGATTTTTGGATTTTTCTTTCCAAGGTAATACGCTCGCCATCTCAGTTGCTTGTTTCTTGCTGGTTTTAGCTGACTTTTTGCTAGGCTTAAGAGAGGCAAAACTTTCTTCGGTCGCTTTCGCTTTAAGTACTTGCGGTACTTTAGATCCACCAGCAAATTTCCCATAAGCACTCATCACTTTGCTGACATAATGCTGATTGCGGATTCTGCCGCCTGGGCGCACATTACCTTCGCCTGCATTGTAAGCAGCTACTGTACGGCTTAGGTCGCCATCATAACGCTGTAATAAAAAGCTTAAGTATTTGGTGCCCGCATGCACATTATCCCAAGGGCTGTAGCCGTTTTTCAGGTTGAAGCGCCGCGCCGTAGCAGGCATCAGTTGCATCAAGCCTTTTTCACCGGAACTGCCACGGGCACGCTTTTTAAAGCAGCTTTCAACAGTAATAACGGCTTTGACTAAATCTTCTCTGACGCCATATTTTTGCGCGGCGGAGCGGATAGATTCATCGTAAGGGTCGGCCTTTTTCTCTAAAGTATTTTTACTTAAGACCTGACAACCGGCTGCTTCAGCGGCTTGAAAGCTTTGTGTGAACACGAAAGCGGTAGCCAGCACGAAGCTCGCGGTATAAGGGTTTAACTTGTCCATAAGTTCTCTCTGCTTAGAAAATGGAATCAGTATTCACTAATAATTAGCTAGGCTTGCGAATACAGCCCGCCTTTTTAATAATCAAATGCTTCAGATGCAAATAGATATTTATTAAGCTTGCATTAAGCTTAATGATGAGGATGGTATAACTTCATTATTTTCTATATGTGCTAATAAATTGTTATGATAACAGAAATGAGCGGAATAAACAGTAACTAATCAAGTGCTTATCAAGCTTAGCTAAGATAGTTAAGCTCACGGTGGCGTAAGAGCACACAATCGCCGAGCTTTTGCCGGAAGTGTTGATAGAGGTTTTCGGCGATATAAACTGAACGATGCCGCCCACCCGTACAACCAATCGATACCGTTAAATAACTGCGTTGGCAAGATTCTGGATCGTCCATCCATAGCTCTAAAAAGTCGCGAATTCCGGCATACAATTGCTGGACGCGTGGATGTTGTTGTAGCCAATCAATAATCGCAGCATCGCGGCCAGTCAAAGCGCGTAGTTCTGGAACCCAATAGGGATTCGGCAAGCAACGTACATCAAAGACAAAGTCAGAATCCGAAGGCGCTTCATGTTTATAACCAAACGACTGAAACATTAGCGAAAAATTACGTAAGTGGTTTTCGCCTAAGCGTGAGCGCAATAAGCGCCCTAATTCATAGACATTGGTTTGTGAGGTATCGACTCGCCAATCGGCTTGTTGTGCTAAAAAACCTAAAAGGTTTTCTTCAAGTTCGATGGCCTTGGCGAGTTCTTTTTCTTCGTGAATCAGCGGATGGCTGCGGCGCGTTTCGTTGTAGCGCTTCTGAATAATATCAGCTTGCGCGTACAGATAAATCAAATGTGTTTTTGGATATTGTTGGCGGATGCGGGCAATCATGCCTGGAATTTCTTTGAGGCTAGATTTGCCACCGCGAATATCAATGCCAATCGCTAGGCGCTCTAAGTTAGCGATTTGTGGCGTTTGAATCAGCGCTTCAATCAATTGCGAAGGGAGGTTATCAATACAGTAGTAGCCAGTATCTTCTAAGGTTTGGAGCGCATAACTTTTACCCGCTCCTGACATACCGCTAATAATGACAATCTGCATGTTAGAATAAGTGTTTTAAGCTGCGATTTTTTGTACGAATAAAGAGGCTAAATAATCAAGAATCAGCTCCGGCTCACGCAGCTCAAGCAAGGTGCTGCATAAGTTTTTGCGATTTAAAGTGATCGCAAGTTCGCTTAACAAGCCTTGATAGGATTCAGTTTGCCCAGCAGGGACGATAAGCGCCAGCAGCAAATGCACGGGTTTCTTGTCGGGTGAGTCCATTTCAATTCCTTCATCTAAAAGCAGTAGTGCTGCTTTCGCATAAGGTACTTTAAGAGATGCATGGGGAAGGACGATGCCATTCCCCAATGCAGTGCT
Source organism: Thiolinea sp. (assembly GCA_049292455.1). GTDB lineage: Bacteria > Pseudomonadota > Gammaproteobacteria > Thiotrichales > Thiotrichaceae > Thiolinea. The sequence goes on along the minus strand of JBATRF010000005.1, from coordinate 297,999 downwards.
ACCCAATTTCTCGCGGGCGATGAGTGCATTAAATACAGCTTCATTGTCGAAGCCGTCTTCACTGCCCTCAAGGCTTAATAATTCTGCTAGTTTTTCAAAAGCACGTTTTTTACTGGATAGTTCGTGCTCACGAGCAATTCGATCCGTCGATAATAGGGTAACAATATCCATCGTTAGTCTCTTTTACTCTGCGGCTTGCAGTTGAATCGTGCGGAGGTTTTCATCACGGTGATGGTTTTTGAGCTTGTCTTTGTGTTTTAGAACTTGGCGATCCAATTTATCAGCTAAGGCATCAATAGCAGCATACATATTATCTTCTTTAGCATTGGCGAAGATTTGATTGCCACTCACATGAATAGTTGCTTCAGCACTATGCAGGGTCTTATTTTCTACTTCCAGAATAACGTGCACATTCAGTACTTGGTCAAAATGACGTTTGATACGATCCAGTTTTTCTTTGATATAACTATTTAGAGCAGGAGTTACTTCAATGTGATGACCGGTAATTTCTAGTTGCATGTGCAGACTCCTTAAAACAAGGTCTATAAAAATAGCCAACCTCTTAGTGGTTGACTTAAGTCGTCACCAAGCCCTTCCGTTCATGTGAGGACGGTATAGACATGGCTTCACGATACTTGGTAACCGTGCGCCTTGCGACATTGATGCCTTGGTCTTTGAGCAGCTGAGTAAGGCTACTATCGCTCAAAGGGGTGCGGGCATTTTCTTTCGCGATTAATTGTTTGATCATGGCGCGGATGGCCGTAGAGGAACAACTAGACCCCGTATCGGTATCTAGCTGGCTTGAAAAGAAATATTTGAATTCAAAGATACCGCGAGGGGTATACATGTATTTGTTAGTCGTAACGCGAGAAATAGTCGATTCGTGCATTTCCAACTCTTCAGCGATATCGCGTAAAATTAAGGGCTTCATAGCCTGTTCACCATATTGCATGAAAGCTGCTTGGCGTTCAACTATGGCTTTAGCGACATTAAGAATCGTGCTGTTACGGCTTTCTAGGCTACGAATGAGCCAACGCGCTTGCTGAAGATTGTTTTTGAGGTAATGCGAATCTGTGCTGTTTTTAACTTGCCCAATCAGATCAGCGTACATCTGGTTGATCTGCAGTTCTGGGGTGACACGGTTGTTTAAAGAAACCACCCAAGCGTTACGAATTTTATGCACAAATACATCGGGTGTGATGTAGTCGGTGGCATTAGAAGAAAATGCGTTGCCCGGTTTTGGTTGCAAGGTTCTTAGCAAAGTAATGGTTGCCTCGAAAGTGTCTTGATTGATTTTTAGTCGCTTCTGTATTTCTTTATAGTCGCGTTTCTCTAATAAGTCTAGATGCTTTTCGACTAAACATACCGCTAGTTTTTGTAACTCGTTAGCCGGTTGTTTATAAAGCTGAATCAACATACATTCGCGCAAATCACGCGCTGCCACACCCAAAGGGTCCAGATGTTGAACATATCTTAAGACCATCTCAACATCATCTAGCTCGATGGGTAGCTCATTCACTAGGCTCTCAAGAATCTCCTCAACAGACTCGCATAAATAGCCCGCTTCATCCAATGACTGCACAATAGTCACGGCTATGCGCTTATCAATCTCGGATAATTGGCTCATGCTGATTTGCCACAGTAGATGCTCTTGCAGGTCTTCGGAAGAGCCAGCTTGGTTTTCTAAGAAGGACTGATTGTCACCGTCAGCATCGTGATTACTGCTACCTGTACCCGTATCGTAGACATCATCCCAAGCTGCATCTAAATTCATATCCTCTGGGATATCACTATCCATTGAACTTACAGCATCGGCTTCACCAAATTCACTGAGTTCATGCTCAGTAGCAGCTTCAGTACTATCTGTGCTTGAGTCAGTATTGGACGAATATTCATTATTGTTATCTTCACTAGCCGAGCTAGCGTCTTCAGCTAATTGCAACAGTGGATTTTCTTCAAGCGCTTGCTGAATTTCTTCCTGTAATTCGATAGAGGAAAGTTGTAACAGACGAATAGCCTGTTGCAGTTGGGGAGTCATGGACAACGTTTGTCCAATACGAATATCGAGTCCTTGTCTGAGCATTAGTTATTCTTTTTTCCAGATTGAACAGTTGGGTCGCACCATGAATCCCATGGTAGACCTAAATACATACAACTGCAAAAATGCCGCATAGGTGGTGAATCCTCAGTGAAGCACGGGGGTTAAAGTTGAAAGTTATCACCTAGATAAACTTTACGTGCTTGTTCATTGTTCAGAATATCGTCGGGCGAACCTTCAGTAAGAATTCGCCCTTCACTAAGAATATAGGCTCTGTGGCAAATGCCAAGGGTTTCGCGCACATTATGATCAGTAATCAGTACACCAATATCACGTGCAACCAAATGGCGAATAATTTTTTGGATTTCTAGCACCGAAATAGGATCAACCCCCGCAAATGGTTCATCCAATAAAATGAATTCAGGTTCAGTCGCGAGTGCACGCGCAATTTCTAGCCGCCGCCGTTCGCCACCCGATAAGCTAATTCCTTGGCTCTCGCGTAGGTGCGTGATCTGAAACTCTGCTAACAGTTGTTCGAGCTTTTCTTGGCGTTGAGCGCGATTTAAATCTTTGCGTAGTTCAAGGACGGCGAGAATATTTTGGGTCACCGTAAGCTTGCGGAAGACGCTAGCTTCCTGCGCTAAGTAGCCTAAACCCGCTCGCGCCCGTTCATGCATGGGTGCTTGGGTAATATCGCGGTCATTGATGAAAATTTTGCCGCCATCAGCGCCCACTAAGCCGACGATCATATAGAAGCAAGTGGTTTTACCAGCACCATTCGGGCCGAGTAAACCGACCACTTCAGCACTATGGACAGCTAGGCTAACATCTTTGAGAATTTGGCGTTTCTTATAGCTTTTCTGCAGATGCTCTGCATGCAAAATGGCCATAATGCGCTATTGAGCTTTATTCGTTGGATAGAAGATTGCACGTACTCGCCCTGGTTTTTCGCCTGCGGCAGTCGCTTGACCACCCGCTTTTAACTCGCCACTCGCCGTAGAGTATTCGATATGATTACTGGCAAAATTATCACGATCTTGGCTAAGGCTCGCATCGCCATCCATGACCAGTTTCTTTTGTAAAACAAAATATTGAACTGTTTTTGCTCGCCCTACGGTTTGTTTGCCACTATCCATGGTTTGCTGAAAGCTAACTGGTGAGCCAGTCGCTTTAATAGTTTGAATTTCATTGTCAGGGGCGGAGATTTCAATCCGACTGGCGCGAATATTCAGTGTGCCTTGCTTAATTTCTACATTGCCTGCATAGACGGCGGTACCCGCTTCTTTATTGAAAACCACCGAATCTGACTCAATCGAGACTGGTTTTTCCACATCGCTACTAATGGCGTGGGTTGCTGTACTGCTTAAGAGTAGTAAGCCTGTTAAGAGTTTAAGGTGCAGCTTGATAGGTTGATTTAACATTGGAATTTAATCTCAAATAGGCTTCGTCCAGTTTAGCCTCCAGCCCGGTACCCTGTAAAACCAATTGTGGACTCGTAATATTCACGGCTTGGTCAGTACTCAGTTGCTGATCAGCAAAGCGATAGCGCAAAAAGGAAGTTTGCAAATCAAAAGCATTATTCGTTTGGCTGGCCATGTGTAAACGTACATTGCCGTTTAATTCTGCTTCTTGCTTATCATGATGCATCACAGCTTCATCCGCAGTTAACGTAGCTGCATCCACCACTTCGGTGGACTTGGTATCTTTACTAACAATGCGTGGCATCACGATCTGACTCACCTTAGTATCTTGCGAGTAAGCCAAATACAAGCCCTCCATCGTATGACTAACTGCACCAGTAGCTGTAATGGCACTTAAACTAAAATCGGTCAGATAGTAATCGACTGCGACATAGTCTTGAGTCAGTTTCTCTGGCTCTGGTTGGCTTAGATAATCTTCAAGGTTATGCAGCAAGATAACAGCCAATAACACACTGACGAGTACCAGCAAAAATTTCATTGCAAATAACGATCTAAGATAGCTTGCAGTTCACCATGAGCATCAAGGAGCATCTCACAGACTTCACGTACAGCTCCTCGTCCACCCGGTCTATTACTGATCCAATGTGCATGCTCTTGAACGAAGGGGTGCGCATCCGCCACTGCAATCGCTAAGCCCACTTTAGTCATGACTGGCAAATCGATTACATCGTCGCCGACATAGGCAATTTTATGCGCGGGAATGCCTGTGTGGGCTAATAAAGCCTCAAAAGCAGGACGCTTATCCCGAAAGCCTTGGAACACTAATTCAGCAGGAATATTTAAGTTGTTGGCACGATGTTGGACAAGTTCGGATTTACGTCCAGTGAGGATAGCGACTTTCACCCCCGCATCTTGCAACATGCGTAGGCCGTGACCATCACGGGAATTAAACGCTTTATATTCTTGGCCATTATTATCATAAAACAGACTGCCGTCGGTTAGCACTCCGTCTACATCGAGAATTAATAACTCAATCTGGCTCGCAAGCTCTTTATTTATTTTCATCAAACGATACCCGCTCGCAATAAATCATGCATATGGATAATACCGACTATTTGCCCTGCCTGCACTACAGGCAATACGGTGATGCTGTGCTCCTGCATGATATTCAGTGCACTTACTGCCAGCTCATCGGGTGCTATGGTGTGCGAGCTAGTGGTCATGAGCTCAGCAATCGGACACCCTTGTAAGTCACGTCCATTTTCAAACGAACGCCGTAAGTCGCCATCAGTAAACACGCCCAATAAATAATCGCTTTCATCCACGACTGCAGTCATACCTAAGCCGTGGCGGGTCATTTCTAGAATGGTTTCGCGGATATCTGACTGTGGTAAGACTCTAGGAATTTGCCCTTGTACATGCATGATATCGCGTACATGCACGAGTAAACGCTTGCCCAAGCGCCCGCCAGGGTGCGAACGGGCAAAATCCTCGGCAGTGAAGCCACGTACTTCCAATAAAGCAATCGCGAGCGCATCACCCATCACTAAAGTAGCAGTGGTGCTAGAAGTGGGGGCTAAGCCTAACGGACAAGCCTCATGATCGACGCCTGTATAAATATGGAAGTCCGCTAGCTGAGCTAATTCAGATTCAGGTTTACCAGTCATCGCAATCAGCTTAATTTTGAGCCGGCGCACTACTGGCATAATGGCGAGGATTTCTTCACTCGTCCCTGAATTAGATAGGGCAATAATAATGTCGCCATCGACAATCATACCTAGATCACCGTGACTCGCTTCACCAGGGTGGACAAAGAAAGCAGGAGTGCCAGTGCTAGCTAAAGTGGCTGCTATTTTGCTACCGATATGCCCTGATTTGCCCATGCCGGTGACAATCACCCGCCCACGACATTTCAGAATGGCTTCACAAGCTCCAACAAATTGATCATCAATCCGTTCGGGTAAAGATTGTAAGGCGCTAATTTCAGCGGAAATAACCGCGCGCGCTAAGGCTTTCATGTCTTTAGCAGCATGCATAGCAACAAGTTCTCTAGTATTTGGAAATGGCAAAATATAACAGCTTGACTGCATAAAAGCCCAATACAGCCAAGGCTCTTGAGTTTTCAGGCGTCATAGCCTAGCAGCTTTGAGCTTAGGCTTGTAAATTATTGTTTAATCAACAGCTTGACTATAGCCAAAAAGTAAAAGGGCCTGCACTAAGCAGACCCTTAAGATCTTTAAGCTAAATGAGACGCTTAAGAATAAAGCTTAGGTGCACCCACTTGCTCATGCAAGGCATTGCAAACTTCAGGTGATAAATTCAAGCCTTGTGCTAATTGGCTTAAATACTGTGCTTCAGTCCGAGTGTCGAGATCGATAGCTGCTAAGGAGATTGCATAAATCTGCTGACCCATACCTTGTGGGATACTGCGGACAAAGCCTGCAACATCCAAAGGCGCTTCAAATTCTTTGCGGATGAAATCAGCTTCAGAATCGCTGATATTGCCTAATTTGCCAATGATGCGCTCTTGCTCTTGCTGATCAATGGAGCCATCGGCTTTAGCAGAGTTGATCATGGCACGAATGATTAGAGTCGCTTGTTGCTCAGCGGCATGTTGATCAGGCAATAATTGGCTGCTGAGATCGGGTACATTCGGGTTTTGACCTTGCATATATTTGCTAACCGCACCGGTTAACAAATCGCCTAAACCACCACCTTGACTACCTTGACCTTGTTGGCCGCCCATTAAGCCACCTAGAAGACCACCTAAACCACCGGCTTGACCTGCAGATGAGTTGTTTTGCTGTCCACCCAACAAACTGCCTAAGACGTTACCTAAACCGCCTTGATTTTGGCCGCCTTGCTGACCACCTAATAAGCCGCCGAGCACATTACCCAAACCACCACCTTGGTTTTGTGTGCCTTGTTGGCCGCCCAATAAGCTACCTAGAACATTACCTAAACCACCTTGATTAGGATTATTTTGTGCACCACCTAGTAAACTCCCAAGGACATCCGCCATTCCGCCACCTTGGCGGCTACTTGTGCCACCGAGTGCTGACCCAAGGATGTTGCCAAGTACATTACCGCCTGAGCCGCCCGATAAAGCGCCACTGCTTAACAAACTGCCGAGAATCTTGATTGCATCCATTGGGATTGATCCTTAGTTTTAGAATTAATGAGTCTTGGGCGCTACTGAACCCGCACCTTTCGGCACGATAGTGGAAATAGCGCTTTTCATAATTAGCTGGGAGCTAGCCGCATCGCGATTAGAAGCCAACATCACTGAGAATTGATCATAAGCAATAATAAACCCTTCCAATTTGATCCCGTTAACGAGGAAACAAAAGACAGGGGCTTGGCTTTTTGCCAGATCATTTAAAAAAGTTTCTTGCATAGAATCTGCCATGATTTTGATTTGTCGCAACATTATACGCACGCGTTCAAGGCAATTTAAACCGTTTGTGATAAATGGCCTCAAGTTTTCTATGCCCATGTGACATAGGGGATTCCTAGTGTCTCAAACTGACAGATTATTGGCAAACTTGTCTTAATTCGTCTATATAAATTTTGTTAATAATTAAGCAATAATTAAAAAATTACTTGATAACTAAAGACTTAGCTAATTGGCATGCGGCCTGCAAAAGGAAAGAGAATAGAATGTCAGAACGGTGCAAACCTCGCCACAAACCCCAAAGTGGCTTACGACCCCACCCCTAAGTTAGCGGTGGGGTTCTTTTTTTGTGGTTTAGGCTGCGTAAGGACGCCTTAAAATAATCGTTTGCTCACGATCCGGTCCAGTAGAAATAATATCAACAGGCGTTTCGACGACTTCTTCTAAGCGTTTCAAATAAGCTTTAGCATTCGCAGGTAGTTCTTCGTAGCGCGTTAAACCGAAGGTTGAATCCTTCCAGCCGGGCAATTCTTCATAGACAGGTTGGCAGCGTGCGAACTCTTCAGTAATCACTGGCGGCACTTCATAAGCTTTGCCCTCTAAAGTGTAACCCGTGCAGATTTTCACTGTATCTAAGCCATCAAGCACGTCAAGCTTGGTGATACATAAACCGCTAACACTATTAATTTCCATCGCACGGCGTAACACCACTGCATCAAACCAACCACAACGACGCGGACGACCGGTAGTCGCGCCAAATTCATTGCCTTTTTGGCCTAAGTATTTGCCTACTTCATCGAAGAGTTCAGTCGGGAAAGGGCCAGAACCAACCCGCGTGGTATAAGCTTTAGTAATACCTAAAATATAGTCAATGTGCCGTGGGCCTATCCCTGCACCTGTGCAAGCGCCGCCAGCCGTAGTATTAGACGAGGTCACATAGGGGTAAGTACCGTGATCGATATCAAGCAAAGTACCTTGGGCGCCTTCCATCATGATGTCTTTGCCTGCTTTACGCAGCTCAGAAATGCGTTGCGGTATATCGGCAATCATCGGACGCAACACTTCAGTCATGGCTAAAGCATTATCTAAAGTTTGCTGGAAATCTACTTCTTCAGCCTGATAATAATTTTTCAGGGTGAAATTATGGAAGTCGAGAATAAAGCGTAACTTGGCTTCAAATTCAGTAGCTTGGAATAAATCACCCACCCGTAAACCGCGCCGGGAAATTTTATCTTCATAAGCAGGGCCAATCCCTCGCCCCGTCGTGCCAATCGCTTGATTGCCACGGGCACGTTCACGCGCCAAATCCGAGGCAATGTGATAAGGCAGAATGAGCTGGCAAGCTTCAGAAATCCGCAGATTATCACGCACGGCTACGCCTTTGGCTTCTAGGGTAGCAATTTCTTTCATGAGCGCTTCAGGGGAAAGCACTACGCCATTGCCAATCATGCACTCCACATTTTTGCGTAGAATGCCTGATGGAATCAGATGCAGAACCGTTTTTTCGCCACCAATGACTAAGGTATGACCTGCATTATGGCCACCTTGAAAGCGCACGACCGCGGCGGCATTTTCGGTTAGTAAGTCGACTATCTTGCCTTTGCCTTCGTCACCCCATTGGGTGCCTAGAACAACAACGATTTTACCCATGACTTTCTCGCTTTAAACTTCCGTAATAATCCATTCGTTGCCGTGCTTCATTAATTGTTGTCCGCAACCTGCGTCTTGCGGAGTTTTCACGGTATCACCTTGTAATTGCCGCACTACCCAATGTCCTTGAGAACGTAATTGCTGGATAGTGGTGTTTAAACAAGGATCAGTATCAGCAGGTGCAAATATTTTGGTCGGTTGCTGGGGTTGTGCTTGCCAGTAACGTGTGAGTAATCTTAAATCAGTACTAAAGCCAGTCGCCGGGCGCGCACGCCCGAACAGTTTGCCAATCCCGTCATAACGACCGCCACGTGCAATTTCACGCCCACTGCCTTGTGCATAAACCGCATAAGCAATCCCAGTATGATAGTCATAACCGGATAGTTCAGTTAAATCGACATGAATACTACAAGCTGGGAATTCGCGTTGGATGCGGGTGACTAAGGAGTCGAGATACGCTAGAGCCTGCTGAACCTGCTCATTGGCAGCCGATAATACGTCTAAAGCGCGTTTCAAAATCTCAGGCTTGCCATATAAGCGCGGTAATTGGCGGAGCATTTCTGTTTCAGCAGCAGGCAAATTCGCGGTAGCTAACCACGCTTCGATATCAGGTAGGGATTTGCGCTCAAGCATGTTAAAGAAGGTTTTTTCCTGCTGAGCACTCAAGCCTGCTTGTACGGCAAGGCTACGGAAAATATTCACATGCCCAATATCTAAAGTAATGTCAGGAACTTGGCAATGCTCAAGCGTGGTCAACAGCAGGGCAATGACTTCAAAATCGCTGTCCTCACCCGCATGGCCGAAGAGTTCTGCCCCGACTTGCAAGGGTGAACGTGAGCCATCTTCATTAAAAGCCAGCGTGCGCAAGACACTACCAATATAACAGAGCCGATTAGGATGCTCAGTTTGTAGCTTATGCGCATCAATCCGGGCAATTTGCGGTGTCATATCAGCGCGAATGCCCATCGTCCGACCGGTTAATTGGTCAGTGACCTTAAAGGTTTGCAGATCGAGGTTCGAGCCAATCCCAGTATTCAGCGATTGCATGTATTCCACTAAAGGCGGCATCACTAGTTGATAGCCCCAAGTAGCATACATGTCCAAAAGGCTACGGCGTAACACTTCCAAACGCCATGATTCTTCAGGCAATGCTTCGCTAATCCCGTCTGGTAGCGCCCAGTATTGGTCAGTCATTGGCATGGTTGATTAGTCAGTTAGAAACAGCAACAGAATACCAGCTATCACACAAATTAGCCCAAACATCCTTAGGGTTTTTTCAGGATAAGTCTGAATCTGTGCATACACTTTTTTAAGTTGGCTAGGGCTGATGAAGGGCAGCAAGCCCTCAAGGATTAACAAGAGGGCAAGTGCATTAACAAGATCTGACCAGTCGATATTCACTGGACAACAGGTGCAGTCGGTGCGGCAGGTGCAGCTCCGCTACTTGGATTATTGAAATAACGGAACAGTTCTGAGTTTGGCTCTAATACCATAGTAGTATCGCCTGCTTTACCCATCGTTTTCTTGTAAACATCAAGGCTGCGATAGAAAGAATAAAACTCAGCATCCGCTTGATAGGCTTTGCTGTAAATCTCAGCAGCCTTCGCATCCCCTTCACCGCGTAACTTTTCAGCATCACGATAAGCTTCAGCTTTGGTTACGGTTGCATTACGATCCGCGGTCGCGCGAATTTTTTCAGCTTCGGCTTGACCACGTGAACGGAAATCCTGCGCTACTCGCATCCGTTCAGAACGCATCCGATTGAAGACCGATTCACTGACTTCATCAGGAAAGTCAATCTTGCTGACACGCACATCAACAATCTTAATCCCTAATTGCTTAGCGGCTTCATTCGATTTGGTCTCCAAACCTTGCATGATTTGATCACGCTGTTCAGTGAGCGCTTGCTCAATCGTGCGGCGGCTGAATTCATTGCGTAAGCCGTCTTTCATGATATCGCCCAAGCGATTAGAGGCATCAATCATCCGCCCGCCATTCGTTGCGCGATAGAAAGTGGCTACATCTTCGATCTGCCATTTCACGAAAAAGTCGACTAAGACATATTTCTTTTCACCAGTTAAAAAACGCTCTGACTTTGACTCATAGGTCAGTACCTGAGCGGGGAATTTTTTAACAGTATTCATGAAAGGAATTTTGAAGTGCAAGCCGGGCTTAATGGCATCATCCACGATTTCCCGGAAAGCGAATTTAATCGCTTGCTCGCGTTGATCCACTGTGTAGGCTGTCGCATAAGCGCCAACCGCGAACAGTACTAAGCCACCAATAATGAGTTGTTTAGTATCAATCATTGACGGCTCTCCCGTGTTTGTCCGGGTGTGGTTGGGCGTTGCTGCCGCGAGTTCACACTAACCGAATTTGTACCTGCAGGTTCAGAGCCGTTCGCAGTGCTATTGATGGCTGCTGCCACGCTTGGCAAATCAGGTGCACTAGGCGCTGTTTTTGAATCAATAGGGATGTACAGCATATTATTACTGTTTTCGCTATTTACTAACACTTTACGTGTGCCGGTCATCACAGTTTCCATCGTTTCCAGATATAAACGCTCCCGAGTCACCTCTGGAGCCTTTTGGTATTCGGTATTAAGCTGAGTAAAGCGCGCCGCGTCACCCTCTGCACGTGCCACCACTTGATCACGATAGCCATTGGCTTCTTCAATTAAGCGCGCCGCTTGACCCCGGGCATCAGGCAGCACTTTATTGGAGTAGGTTTCTGCTTCATTTTGGAAGCGATTCGCGTCTTCACGGGCACGGTTAGCTTCGTCAAACGCATCTTTAACAGCATCAGGCGCTTCTGCATAGGTTAAGTTAACTTTGATGACGCGTAAGCCAACTTTGTAATTATCCAAAATCGTCTGCATAAGTTTTTGGGTTTCAACAGCAATTTGCTCACGACCTTCACCAAGGATGTAGTCCATTTTACTGCGGCCAATGACTTCGCGGCTGGCACTGCGCATCGCTTGATATAAAGTGCCTTGGCCTTGATTCGCAGGATCATCCGGCTTAAATACATTGAAGGCATAGTCTTCAGCATCGCTGACTTGATATTGTGCAGTCACTGCAATTTCGACAATATTTTCGTCTTTAGTGAGCATATTACTATTGTCTTGAGCGCTACGATTTTGGGCTACATCGATGAATTCGACACGCTCAATCGGGACAGGCAAATGCCAATGCAAACCGGGACCACTGGTAGATTGGTAAGCGCCAAAGCGTAAAACTAACGCTTCTTCCCGCGCATCTACCATGTAGAAACCAGAAAACAGCCAACCAGCGACTAGCACACCTAAAATAATAAATAGGCCTTTATGGCTAGTGGGGCCTTCAGAGTCGCCACTGTTGTTAGACTTTTTACCAAACAGACCGCTGAGCTTTTGATTAATTTGCTTAACTATCTCATCAGCGTTGTTCGGTTTATTGGTCGTTTTATTTTTCCCTGTCCAAGGGTCTTGATTATTACCACCCGGTTCATTCCAGGGCATAAGAAACTCCTAAATGCTAATTTTAAATGTACCAAGGCTGGTTTAGCAGGGACATTTTTCACAAAGCGAGCATTGTAAGCACCCTAGGGAATGCTGGCAACCTCGTATCTACCTGCAGGAGCATATCAAATTCATCGACATAAAGTTGAACACACCTGAGAAAATTAGGGTCGTATCCCGCTATAATCGAAAAAGAGATAGTTTTGCTGGAAGGAGAGAGACATGCAATCTGCTGCAGATAGTTTGGTATTACGTGACGATCAACAGGGTATTTGTACCTTAACTTTAAACCGCCCCGATAAATTTAATGCATTATCGGCTGCGCTGATCGAGGCTTTAACGGCTCAATTAGATGCAATTCGTGAAGATGCTAATGTGCGAGTGGTGGTGATTAAGGCCAATGGTCGTGCTTTTTGTGTAGGGCATGACTTAAAAGAAATGCGTGAAGGTGATGATCCGAAGCTAATCAAGCAGTTATTCAGTGATTGTGGCGCAATGATGCAGCGTCTTGAACAGCTGCCGCAGCCAGTCATAGCCAGCGTACATGCAGTCGCCACCGCTGCAGGTTGCCAATTAGTGGCGGCTTGTGATTTAGCTGTCGCCAGTGAAAAAGCTAAATTTGCCGTCTCAGGTATTAATTTAGGCTTGTTTTGTTCCACACCTGCGGTCGCCTTAAGTCGTAATCTAGGCCGGAAGCAAGCCTTAGAAATGTTACTGACGGGTGATTTTATCGATGCGGCTATAGCAAAAAGCTATGGTTTAGTCAATCAAGTGGTTCCGGCTGAACAATTAGATGAAGCAGTAGCAGTCATGGCTGCCAAGATTGCCGCTAAGCCGCCTGAAGCAGTGAAAATGGGTAAAACACTGTTTTATCAGCAGCTCAACCAACCCTTAGCCACCGCTTATGAGTTAGCGAATGAAGCCATCACTTGTAATTTTTATTTAGAGGATACCCTCGAAGGAGTGGATGCGTTTTTGCAGAAGCGTGATCCGAGTTGGAAGCGCTAAGCAGCAGCTCCGCTCACCATTTCCATTCTTTGCCATTTGGATACTTCCGATTAAGTTCAGCGGCTTGTAGCGGGTGGTTGCTTGCGATCCACTCGCGAATATTTTCAATGGATTTGTTGTAATCGAAATACTCACACAAAGTGTTAATCGTGATGACGCCCGCCTCGTCAGGCCAATTCATTTTTACCGTAATACCTACAGCTTTTTTGGCATCTATGTAAAACATCAACTCATCAAATTGCCGATCAGTAATTTCATATTCCCAGTACATAAATTTAGCTCGCTTGGATTCACTTCAGTCTTGTTAGCTAAACTTTAAGTGCAACTAGGTTCAAGCAATACTAGTTTGCGATGAAGCTTTCGTAGGGACAGCTGAACTATGGCTGTGGCGAAAATACAGCCAAACCGCTGCAGTCAAAGTCAGCGCAAATACTAACAATGAGGCCAGCACTACTCCTGGCCAAGCAGCACACTGCCAGAAGGGTTCCAGATAAAAGCTACCCAAACTGGCCCCTAAATAATAAAACACTAAATATAGAGATGAAGCACTTGCACGGGCTTTCAAAGCATGTTGGCTCACCCAGCTACTTAACACCGAGTGAGTCAGAAAGAAGCCAAAGCTATTCAGCAAAAATCCACTAACGATCATCGGCAAATTACCTGCCAAAGTTAGCAAAGTACCGATCATTAACAAGAGTATCCCCACAATCATACAAATCGGCTGGCTCAACCATAAAGCAGCTCGACCTGACCATGCTGAAGCTAAACTCCCAGTTAAATAAGTCAGAAATAGCATCCCCAAAGCATGAGTTGACAAATGATAGGGCGCATCAGCAAGGACGAAGGTGATGTAGCTGTATTGGCTTAAAAATACCAGCATATTCAAGCCGCCGATTAAATAAGCCGTCAGGAGCAGTGGATTTTGTAAATGGCCTTTCATATCCAAAATGACTGAACGTGGATGGAAGGGCTTAGCTTGAAAATGTTTGGAGCTAGGCAGTAGCCAAATAAATAGCAACACTAAAACTAAGCTACTGAAGCCCAACACCAAAAATACCGTTTGCCAAGTATAATGCTCACCGATAAAGCCGCTAGCTAAACGTCCAGTAACACCACCTAAACTATTCGCGCTAATGTACAGCCCCACTGCTACCAAGACGGCTTTACGCTCAAATTCGTCGCCCATATAAGCAATCGCAATTGCAGGTAAACCGCCTAAAAACAAGCCTTGTAAGCCGCGCAAAATGAGTAAGCTGCTATAAGTTTCTACTTGGGAAATAGCCAAAGTGGTGAGCACTGCTCCTAGCAAACTAATGCTCATAATACTTTTACGCCCCAGAGCGTCAGAGAGCGGGCCATAAATCAATAGGGATAAACCCAGCATTGAAATCGTCGCAGTCAGGCTCCAGCTGGCTTGCAAGGGGGTGAGTTGAAAGGTTTGCGCTAATTGTGGCAGTAGCGGCTGGGTCATATGCACATTGGCGAAAATCATAAACGAACCCAAAGCGAGTGCTAAAGTGGCAAACCAAAACTCACGTGTACCTGCGGCAATCATCTTTTGCTATCCGTATTTGAACTAGGCTCACAATAACTGCAGTGCAACAATTAAGAAAATATATAATAAACATGGTTTCGATAATTTTTATTTACTGATAGAGCCAACAGTGGATTTAAAACAACTGCGCTATTTTCATGAAATTGTACGTTTAGGTAGCTTCACGCGCGCCGCCGAAAGTTTGCATGTCGCGCAACCCGCCATCAGCGTGTCGATTCGTAAGCTTGAAGCCGAATTGGAATTACAGCTCTTCCAGCGGCATGATCGTAAAGTCAGTTTAACGGCTGAAGGCGAGCGTTTATGGGTGCATGCACAACGTATCTTGCAAGCTGCTGCTGATGCACGTTTGGAGATGCAAGAGCTGAAAGGTTTAAGCAAAGGCGAAGTACGGGTAGGGATTCCCGGGATGATGGGTTCGTACTATTTTCCGCCGATTTTAATGGCCTTTCGGCATCGCTACCCGCATCTCAGCTTGCAAGTGATTGAAGGTGGAACTTCACAATTACAGCAAATGTTGGAAACAGCAGAGCTGGATTTAGCCGTGATTGTGCGCGATTTCTTACCGGATGAATTAGAAGCGCGGGTTATTTTGCGTGAGGAAATGCGGGTAGTGGTTGGGCTTGAGCATCCCTTAGCTCAACAAACTTCTGTGAGCATTGACGAATTTTTTAAAGAGGAACTCGTGCTATTTCGCCAGGGCTATTTCCATCGCAAAGTGGTGGATCGCTTAGCTGCCGAAGTCGGAGTCAAGCCCTTGCTGGGTTTTGAAACCAATTTGATTCCGTTGATTAAGTCGATTATCAAACAAGGTTTTGGCATTTCTACCTTATTAGCCATGGCTTTAGAGAATGATCCAGACTTAGTGGATTTGCCATTTGCTGAGCCAGTTTGGTTGGATTTGTGTATTGCTTGGCGACGGGAGGGTTATTTATCGAGAGCCAATCAAGCTTTTGTGGATTTCTTATTAGAAAAACCTGAGCCTAGCGATCTAAGGGTGAATTAGGAGTTTAATACGCTAGGCCAGGTTGAGGAAAATTACAGCTGGGGGGCTGTTACATCTTTATAAGTATAAGTCACCTTCGTTGAGTCCTTTTCGTCTACACCTGTTTGCAAATAAGGTAGGCCATCTTCTTGGCCGATATACAGCTTGGCAGTCGCAGCGGGTATGCCTGAGTTGGGTATTTCAGTGGTATACACGAAAACCCGCATGGTTTTGCCGTCTATTTCTTCTGTGCCTTCTTCTTTGCAGCCAGTCACTTTCAATTCGCCGCTTTGGACGCTTTCAATCACTTTTTTTTCAACTTCAGCTAAATCCAAAGGCGATTCAATCCATTTGCCATCCATTTTCATATAAGACTTATCGCCAGCCTTAATGGCTTCACCTTCAGAATGAACAGAGTGCCAAGCAGGCTGAGCAATTTTTGCCTCGCTCGATTTGATTAACGGCTCACAAGCAGCCTCTAAAGCGAAAGTAGTTGAATAGCAAAAAGAGGATAACAAGCAAACAGAAGTGCAAAAATATTTCACGGCCTAAATTCCTGCAGAATTAGCTAGTTAAGTGGTTCCCTCGCATCGGGATTGAGTCCAATATAGTACCAAATATAGTTAATATGCAAGTGCTATCTTGGGTTTATTTTGACGGAGTGCTCGCTTGATAAGCCACCATCGCTGCCGCTAAATCCTCTACCGCATGCCCGACACCTTTAAACAGCGTAATGAGTTTGGGATCATGTTGAGTTTGGCTAATCTTGCATAAATCATAAAAAGTACCACGAATATCCGTGGCTTTTAGCGCTCCGGTTTGGATGGGCAGCAATAAATCGCCTGATTCGTGTAAAGCCGCCTCGGTATCAATATAAACCTGCGCTCGTTGCATCGCTATATCATCAACTTCGCGCATTTTGGGGGTAAAAGAACCCAGTAAATCCACATGCTGGCCTGCTTGTAACCACTCACCCAAAATAACCGGCTGTTGCGCTAAAGTGGCACAGCTTATGATGTCACTCTGTTGTACCGCTGTTGTTAAATCGCTAACTAATTCAACCTCCCAACGCTGTAAGCTGTCTAAAGTTTGCTGTAGTTCTTGTGCCCGAACGAGGGAGCGATTCCAAATCAGCAGTTTTTGCAGCGGGAATAAGCTAGCAAAGGCTTCAGGGAGTTCACGCGCAACGCGGCCTGCACCCACTATTAATAAAGTGGA
The DNA here is from genome assembly GCA_049292455.1 of Thiolinea sp. Lineage (GTDB taxonomy): Bacteria > Pseudomonadota > Gammaproteobacteria > Thiotrichales > Thiotrichaceae > Thiolinea. The sequence goes on along the minus strand of JBATRF010000005.1, from coordinate 281,234 downwards.
GGCTTGTGGATTAGCCAAATAGCGAGCACCTAAGGCAGAGGCAGCAGCCGTGCGGCGTGCAGTTAATACTGAACCATCTAATAGCGCTAAATGCTCACCGGTTGTTTCTGAAAATAGCAAATAGCTTGCAGTTACTGCAGGCAAACCGCGCTCGACATTAGCGGGCGTCACATTGGCAATCTTGACGCCGCCAAAGCCTTGCTGATTTTGCCAAGCAGGCATGATTAGGAGGGTGCTGTCTTGGCCCTGTGGATTCGCTAGCGTATGGTGATGGCGTAAAGGTGCGCTAACATCTGCAGCAAACAACTCACTGATTTTAGCGATTAGAGTAGGGTAGGGCAGCGCTGCTGCTGTTTCTTGAGCGGAAAAGACACGCATAACTAACTCTTAAGAAGAAACGATGGAGATTTAGTTTAAGTTATTTAGGGCGCGGCTGGCTGAAAAAACTGCTAGCAGAGGCCGTTGACTAACCTCTGCTAAGCTGATGGAGGCTTACTGTTTTTTAGCCAATAATTCCATTACAGACAAAGTACCGATTTCAGCACCCACTGGAATCGCTTTTAAGTCGACAATAAAGTAAGGATTGTGGGCTGCATACGGCACTGCTTTACCTTCTTTTTGCGCTTGTGCGAATACACCCGGATCAGCCACACCTACGAACATAAAGGATACAGGCACATCTTTTTCATATTCGCCACGTAACATATGTACATCTTCTGAACCCGTAGCAGCCGCGTATTCGGTTAAGATGTGATCCGCACCAATATCTTTCTTAATAGGCACTAACAGTTTACGTACCAGCTGAGGATCATTAACTAAAGGTGCTGAGTGACCGTTCATAACCACCGTCGGCATTTGATCGTCTGGCATACCGTAAGTGCGGGCGATACCTTCATTGATATTCTTGATAGCTGCGAGCATCTTTTCACGCACTGGCATTTTAAAGTAGCGCAAATTGAGCTTGAGCAAAGCAGTATTCGGAATGACATTATTGTCTGCCCCTGCTTGTACTGAGCCTACGGTAACTACACCCATTTCATCCGGTGCCAGCATCCGCGAGATGATAGTTTGATACTGCATAATGGCATTGGCAGACATCACAATAGGGTCTTTGGCAAACTGTGGAGTAGAGCCATGTCCGCCAACCCCTTGGAAGGTCACATCTAATTGATCCGTACCCGCCATAATGGTACCGCCGCGTGCTGCGATATAACCGACTGGGCCAGGCACAGTATGTAAACCTAATAAATAGTTTGGAACCGGTACACCATGCTTAGTGTATAAGCCATCGCGAGTCATTTCGCTCGCACCCATAATCAGTTCTTCAGCAGGTTGGCCGACGACAATTAAAGTGCCGCTCCACTGGTCTTTCATGTCAGCCATCGCTTTAGCTAGGCCAAGCATCCAAGTTACATGCGCGTCATGTCCACACATATGCGCGACTGGGGATTCGCTACCGTCTTCCCGTTTTACCCGTGCAGTACTAGCGTAGGGTAAGCCGGTTTTTTCTTCGACCGCATTCGCATCCATATCCGCACGGTACATGACAATGGGGCCATCGCCATTTTTCAGAATGCCTGCTACCCCAGTTTTACCAATACCAGTCTTAACTTCATAACCTAATTGAGTCAGCTCATCCGCAACAATTTTTGCAGTACGTTGCTCCATAAAACCTAATTCTGGGTTTTGATGGATATCTTTGAAAATGCCTTCTAAACGAGGGGTATCTGCTTTAATCGCTTCTTTAACTTTCTGTAGCAAAGCATCGGTTACTGGGCTTTCGGTGCTAGCAGCTGCTGCTGGCGCAGGTTTTGCAGCAACTGGTGCGGCAGTTGCTGTTGTAGCTGCCGGTGCTGGAGTCGCAACTGGAGCAGCGGCCTGAGCTGGCTCTACTGGTGCTGGAGCCGCAGCCGGAGCAGCAGCTTGAGCAGGCTCTGCTGATGCAACAGGTGCTGGAGTTGCAGCCGGAGCAGCTGATTGGACCAGCTTTGCTGGTGCAGCAGGAGCTGGAGTTGCAGCCGGTGCAGGTTCAGTGCTAGCAGCTGGAGCAGGTGTTGCTGCAGGCGCTTGACTAGGTTCTGCGGTCGCAGCCGGAGCAGTGGCTGGTGCTGCAACAGTAGCAGCTGGTGTGGTGGTATCTGCATAAGCAGTGCTAGCTAGTAAATTAGTTAACACTAAAGCAAGTAGCCTTTTCTTCATCTTGGGGAATCCTTAGTTTTGTAATAAATACAAGCACACTTAATCAATAGGTCATTTGATTAAGAAGCTAATAAAAGGTTTGAAATTAATAAATCGCCCGAAAAAACAATGAAGTAGTGCGCCTTAAATAGGCAAGAAAATCACTCTCCATTCTATGACTATAGTTAGCAGATCATAGTACAAAAACTCGTTTTCTGTCTTTTTTAAAATTAAAAATTTAGAGCTGAAAGAATAAGAATTCAAATTTTGAAAATGCCAGCAGTAACTCCTTATAACTAGTCGCTACTGCTGATTGGAAGCTTAGTTAGGCTCAGCTAATAAAGCCATGAACGCAACGGTTCCGGTTTCAGTACCAAGCGGAATCGCTTGCAGATCGACTACATAGTGAGGACTATAGATTGGCGAACGGCTTCGTATAAAAGCATTAAATGGTTTTCAGTTGAAAGCTAATGGCTGGTGCTAGTCAACAGTTAAGCAGGCAAAGATTCCCGAGCAAACGCAAGCCTATTGGCATTTAGACTCAGTTTCGCGTATATTTCCGACTAAATCGCTAGGTTATTGCAAAGGTGAGGGTCATGGATGCTGCAGAGCAACAACTAGCTGAATTAGCCAAAACAGGCTATGAAGCTGGTTTCGTTTCCAATATTGAATCAGAAACTGTACCGCCAGGACTGGATGAATCGGTCATTCGCTATATTTCTGCGCGCAAGAATGAACCCGAATTCATGTTGGAATGGAGGTTACAAGCATATCAGAAGTGGCTAGAGATGGAAGAGCCAGACTGGGCGCATTTGAACTACACCAAGATAGATTATCAAGCAATTTCCTACTTTTCAGCGCCTAAATCAGCGGGTGATGCGCCTAAAAGCTTGGACGAAGTGGATCCAGAATTGCTGCGTGTCTATGAAAAGCTGGGTATTCCGCTCGAAGAGCAAAAAATGCTCGCGGGTGTGGCAGTCGATGCAGTCTTCGATAGCGTGTCAGTAGCGACCACTTTTCGTAAGCAACTCGCCGAAGCAGGCGTGATTTTCTGTTCAATTTCTGAAGCGATGCGTGCGCATCCTGATCTCATCAAAAAGTATTTGGGTACAGTCGTTCCACAAACCGATAATTACTTTGCTGCACTCAATGCTGCGGTTTTCACTGATGGGACTTTTGTCTATATCCCCGAAAACACGCGCTGCCCGATGGAGCTTTCCACCTATTTCCGTATTAATGAACGGAATACCGGCCAATTTGAGCGCACTTTGATTATTGCTGAGAAAGGCAGTTATGTCAGTTATCTCGAAGGTTGCACCGCGCCACAACGCGATGAAAATCAGCTACATGCAGCAGTCGTCGAACTGATCGCCTTAGAAGATGCATATATCAAATATTCGACCGTGCAGAACTGGTATCCAGGTGATGAAAATGGCAAAGGCGGGATTTATAACTTTGTCACCAAGCGCGGCGTATGTGCCGGTGATCGTTCGCGGATTTCGTGGACGCAAGTTGAAACCGGTTCGGCGATTACTTGGAAATATCCAAGTTGTGTGCTGAAAGGTGATGATTCGATTGGTGAGTTCTATTCAGTGGCTGTGACCCGTGGTGCACAGCAAGCGGATACCGGAACCAAGATGTTCCATATCGGCAAAAACACCACTAGTACCATCGTTTCCAAAGGCATTTCGGCGGATCGCGGGCAGAATGCTTATCGTGGTTTGGTGCGGATGAATAAAGGCGCGGAAAATGGGCGCAATCATACCCAATGCGATTCGTTGCTGATTGGCGATAAATGTGGCGCGCACACTTTCCCGTATATTGAAGTGGCGAATCCGACCGCTAAAGTTGAGCATGAAGCGACCACCTCGAAGATTGGTGAAGATCAATTGTTCTATTGCCGCCAACGCGGTTTGTCGCAAGAAGATGCGGTCTCGATGATTGTGAATGGTTTTTGCAAAGAAGTATTCAACGAGTTACCGATGGAATTTGCGGTGGAAGCCCGTAAATTGCTGGCGATTAGTTTAGAAGGTGCAGTCGGTTAATAAAGGAAGAAACATGCTCTCAATTAAAGATTTACACGCTAGCATTAACGGCAAGGAAATTCTCAAAGGTTTGAGCCTCGACATGGGCGCGGGTGAAGTGCATGCAATCATGGGGCCGAATGGTTCCGGTAAAAGCACCTTATCCAAAGTGCTGGCGGGGCGCGAAGAATATGAAGTGACGAGCGGTACAGTTACTTACAAAGGTGAAAATCTGTTGGAAATGTCGCCCGAAGCGCGCGCGCATCAAGGCATTTTCATGGCTTTCCAATATCCGGTGGAATTGCCGGGTGTGAATAATACTTATTTCATGCAAGCCTCGTTAAATGCCATCCGCAAAGCGCGGGGTGAGCCAGAATTAAACTCACTGAATTTCATCAAGTTGGTGCGCACTAAATTAAAAGCGCTGGAAATGGATGAAAGCTTATTAAAGCGTTCAGTGAATACCGGCTTCTCGGGCGGGGAAATGAAGCGCAATGAAATTCTGCAAATGACTTTGTTGGAGCCAACGCTTTCCATTTTAGATGAAACCGATTCGGGCCTAGACATTGATGCATTGCGCATGGTGTCGATGGGCGTGAATAGTTTGCGCAGCCCAGAGCGCTCGATGTTGGTGATCACTCACTATCAGCGGCTACTCGATTATATCCAGCCGGATTACGTGCATGTTTTAAGTGGTGGGCGGATTATTCGCTCAGGTGATAAGTCACTAGCTTTAGAACTGGAAGAAAAGGGCTATGGCTGGCTACAAGAGGAGGCTGCAGCATGAGTGCTGCTTTGCTGAATTATTACCAAGCGTTAGCGGCGGCAGCACCTGCCGAACATGCTTACCAAGCAGTTGGTCGCGAGCGCTTAAGCTTAGTGGAGCTGCCGAATCGTAAGCAAGAAGGCTGGCGCTATACGCCACTCGCACCGATTTTAGATCACCAGTTCAGCGCTGCTAGCCGTGAAGAAGGTTTATTAGAGCCGGAAGATATTGCGCCTTTGCGCGTCACGCCCACAGATCATGTGTGTGTGGTGCTACTGAATGGCTTTTTTATGCCGGAACTGTCAACTTTGCCTGAGCAAGCTGGTTTAGAGGTGCTCGATTTAGAGCAAGCGATTCAGAATTCAGCAGCAGGTATTGAGCGTTTAGGCAGCTTAAGTGGTGATTGCTTACATCTGTTTGGGGCAGTGAGTGCTGCTTTGACCGGGTCAGGGGCTTATCTTCGAGTCACTGAAAAGCTGGCGCAGCCCGTTGAAATTCTGCATATCAATTATAGCTTTGATAGCGATGTGGTGAGTAATCCCCGCCTGCTGGTGCAAGTGGAAGCGAATGCCAGCCTGACTTTGCTTGAGCAGCATGTGAAGTTTGCTGATAGTTTGAATATGCATAATGGTGTGACGGAAATTTTCTTAGGCGAGGGCGCGCAATTGCTGCATCCACGCTTGCAGAATGACAGTTTACGCACTCGCCATTTGACCAGTTTGTATCTGCAACAAGCGGCTGGCAGTGTATACAAAGGCACGACACTGTCGTTGGGTAGTGCTTGGTCGCGTACTGAATTCCATCTTGATTTTGCCGGTGAGCATGCCCATTGTGAGTTAAATGGTTTTTATTTGGCCGGTGAGCAGCAGGTTCAGTCAATGCATTTGGATGTGCTGCATTCAGTGCCCGATTGTAGTAGCCGCGAAACCTTTAAAGGTATTTTGTATGGGCAAGGCAAAGGCGTATTCGACGGCAATATTCTGGTGAAAAAAGATGCGCAGAAAACTGATGCACGTTTGAGTAATGATAATTTGCTGCTGTCGCGGGATGCCGAAATTGACACCAAGCCGCGTTTAGAGATTTATGCGGATGATGTGCAATGTAGCCACGGTACGACTGTCGGGCAGATTGATCCTGAAATGCTGTTTTATCTGCGCGCACGCGGGATTCCAAAAGCGGAGGCGACTGGCATGATTTGCCAAGGCTTTGCAGCGGAATTGATCGCGCATTGTGAATATCCAGCCTTGGAAACAAAAGCCTTGGCTATTTTGCAAGAGCGCTTAACGCCTGTTGCGGCTGATTTGTAGGAGGACGCATGTTTAAATTATCGCGCCTAAATAAGGCAGAGAAAGCTGAGCAGTTTGAAGATGAAAATGTTGCCCGCCGTGCTTGGTTGAAAGAGGAAATTATTGCTGCGATCCGCCAAGTTTACGACCCGGAAATTCCGGTGAATGTGTATGACCTTGGCTTAATTTATCGAATCGACCTTGATGAGAATAATAATGTCGATATTGATATGACCTTGACCAGTCCCGCTTGTCCGGTTGCGGGTAGTTTGCCGGGACTAGTGGAAACCGCTGCACGTTCCAAAGTTGAAGTGAATGAGGTGAATGTCAACTTGGTTTGGGATCCGCCTTGGGGCAAAGAGCGCATGAGCGAAGAGGCTCTATTAGCTTTAGATATGTATTAGGAGTAGATAATGATTAATGTGACTGAAAAAGCAGCGCAACATATTCGCCAGCAATTAGATAAACGCGGCAATGCGCTAGGTATGCGTTTAGGTGTGCGTAAAAGCGGTTGCACGGGTTTTATGTATGTGGTCGATTATGTTGATGCCTTGGGCGCGAATGATAATGTCTATGATCAGCATGGTATAAAGCTAGTGGTTGATACCGAAAGCTTGCCTTATTTAGAAGGCACTGAGATTGATTATGTACGCAATAATGCCTTGAATCAGGGCTTAGAATTCAGAAACCCGAATGTGAAAGACGCTTGCGGCTGCGGCGAATCCTTTAACGTATAAAAGCAGAAAGCATGACTGAAATCGATGAAATCGCCAGTGATTTTGAATTCCTAGAAGATTGGGAGCAGCGCTATCAATATTTAACTGAATTAGGCGAAGCGCTGCCAGCCATGCCTGAATCGGAAAAGATTGATGCCAACCGCGTTAAAGCTTGTATGAGCAAAGTTTGGGTGCGCGCACATTGGGACACACAAAAGCCTAATACTATTTATTTTAATGGCGATTGTGATACTGCGATTATTAAAGGCGTAGTTGCTCTGTTGGTGCAATTGTTTTCAGGGAAAACGCCAGAAACTATTTTAGCAATGGATGTGGATGGATTGTTCGAGCGCCTGCAATTGGCGGAGAATTTAAGCCCGAATCGGCATGTGGGCGTGTATGCGATTGTGGATGTGATGAAGGGGCAGGTGGAGATGCTGTTGGCTGGTCGTGATCAGGCTAAACCAAGCGAATTAGGCTAAACATATTGATGAAAGAAGAATATGATTTTTCTAAAGGAGTGCGGGGACGCCTTTACCGGCCAGTTGTGCGCCTAAATATTCCAGTCTATTTAGATCAAGATATTGAAGTCTGGTTTGCTGAGCACGCCAAGGCCAAAGGCGTTAACGTGCAGCAGTTAGTTAATGAACTAGTACGCAAAGATATTTCTCTTATTCAATCAGCGATGGGTTAAGTCAATCCAAAAAACGCTGATTAGATGGGAGAATGAATCAATCTTTGAAGCTCTTGCACCTCGTCACAATAGTGCCTGCCTACGAGGTGCTAAAGCGATATTAAAATTTAACGCGCCCGAATAATATTCTTCTCCGGCCCATACGGGAAGCCCGTAATATTATCCGCCCCATTCTCAGTAACCACTAAAATATCATGTTCCCGATAACCGCCCGCGCCCGGCATACCTTCAGGGAGCATAATCATTGGTTCAATCGAGATAACCATATTCGGTTCTAAAACGGTTTCAATATCTTCACGTAATTCTAAGCCTGCTTCACGTCCGTAATAATGGCTGAGCACGCCGAAACTATGCCCATAGCCGAAGGTACGATATTGCAGCAAGCCATAACTTTCGTAGATTTTATTCAATTCCAGCGCAATATCGCAGCAGCGCACACCCGGTTTAACTAGTTTCAAGCCTTCTTCATGCACATGCACATTCGCTTCCCAGAGTTTTAATGAGGCTGCATCGCAGTCGCCATAGAATAAAGTCCGTTCTAAAGCGGTGTAATAACCGGAAATCATCGAGAAGCAGTTCAGGGAGAGAATATCCCCATGCTGCACTTTGCGGCTGGTGACGGGGTTGTGTGCGCCATCTGTATTAATACCGGATTGGAACCAAGTCCAAGTGTCCATCAATTCGCCATGCGGATAGCGTTTGGCAATTTCACGCACCATCGCTTGAGTCGAAGCTAAAGCGACTTCATGTTCTGGGACACCTTCGTGCACCGCTGCGACTAAAGCAGCGCCGCCAATATCGCAAACTTGCGCGCCTTGTTTGATATGTGCGATTTCTTCGGCAGATTTGAGCATGCGTAAGCGCATCGCAGCTGCAGCTATATCCACGATTTGTGAAGCGGGGAGAGCCGCTTGCAGTTTGTTCAAGCGTTCTAACGTGATGTGATCATGCTCGACACCGACACGCTGTCCATCTTTAATTTCTTGTTGTACGGCACGGAAATAGTTATCACGCTGCCAATCGGTATACACCAGATTGTAATCGCCCACGGTGCGTCGCCACGGTTGGCCGCCATCAATATTCGCCGATACGCTCACGACTTTGTCTTGAGTCACGATCAAGCCATAAGGTCGCCCAAACGAGCAGTACAAAAAGTCCGAGTAATAATTAATATTGTGAATCGAGGTAAACAGGACAGCATCCACTTGTAGCTCGGCCATTAAGGCGCGTAACTGCCGTTGGCGACGCTGAAACTCCTCAACTGAGAAAGTATGTTTAACTGCTTCGCCGTTTTCAATCCGAATGACTTGGGGAAGATTTGCCATCGTTTACTCGCCTCTCTTACTGGGTTGGATTCTTGAAATAATGCGCCATTTTGGTGCGTTTGCCAATCGACCGTTGTAGCACTCTATTGTTGAGTTTAGGCAAGGTCTATGCCAGTTGCCTAGCAGTCTGCGCCTATTAACTATACCTATCAGGCCATTTACGCTAAGGTCAGGTTTTTAGTTTGCTTAAGCGCCGTATGCCAGCTTTCATTCCTTTAAATCAACAGCAAATACTTAGCCAAATTCCGCCCGAGTTGCGTGCTGCTTTGCAAGAAATTCATATTTTTCCGTGTCTCGATTCGACTAACACTTGGCTGTTAGAGCAGTCGAATACTTGCTTCAGTGTTTGCTTGGCTGAAGAACAAACCGCAGGACGTGGGCGGCGTGGGCGAGTGTGGCAATCGCCGAAGAGTGGCAATATTTATTTCTCGCTGCATTGGTGTTTCCAGCAAGTGCCTGCGAACTATGGCTGCTTAGGCTTGGTCGTCGGTGTTGCAGTTGCGGAAGCGCTAGCTGCCTACGGTCTGCAAGGTCACATGCTCAAATGGCCGAATGATATTTATTATCAGGGGCGCAAATTAGGCGGCATTTTGTTGCAAACCGCACAACCTTTGCAGCAAGTGGTGATTGGGATTGGTTTAAATACCAGTATGCCAAGCGAGGCTGGTGCAAACATTGATCAAGCATGGTGCGATCTGTCGGAAATCATGCAGCAACCCATTGACCGTAACCAGCTAATCGCGGCTATACTCCAGCAATTAGTCCCGGCTTTACAAGCCTTTCCAGATTTCGATATGAATAATTTTAAGCAGCAGTGGCAAGCATGGGATTGGCTCCATGAGCAACCCGTGCGGATTGATACGGGCACAGAAATCCTGCAAGGCAGAGCTTGCGGTTTAGATAAACAAGGGCAATTGCAGGTGGCGCTTGCGGATGGCAGCCGCAGGGCTTTTTCTTCAGCAGATGTATCGGTGAGACAGCTTCAGTGACAACACTTCTGATAGATGCAGGCAATTCCCGCCTCAAATGGGCGAGCCTCGATGCTGGGCAACGTAGCCCACAAAAAGCTTTATCTTATGGCGATTATTCACCACAAGCGGGCACTTTGCAGCATTTACAAACTTTGCTAGCGCAACAAACCGTTGAGCACCTTGTATTAGTGCATGTATTGGGCAGTGCTTTTACCGAGGCTTTAACTGCTTTTTGCAACCAAGTCGCGCTGCGTTTAAGCCTAATACAACCCGCGGCAGCTACTTATGGGATTGAAGTTGCCTACCCGAATCCAGCCCATTTTGGCGCAGATCGCTTAGTCGGTTTATTAGCAGCTCGCAAACTGCTAGGCGCTCAAGCGGTGATCATGATTGATTGCGGTACAGCAGTGACGATTGATGCCATGCAGGCTGATGGCAAGCATTTAGGCGGTTTAATTCTGCCAGGCTTACAGCTGCTAAGCGACTCACTGATTCGTCGTACCCAAGCAGCGCATATGTCCGCGACGCCGTTTGATGACCCGCAGGTCTTTAATAACAATACCTTGCAAGCAATGGGCAGTGGCTGTTTGTTTAGTTTGGTGGGCGCGCTCGAAGGTATTTGTACGCGGATGCAAGCGCAGATGTCTGAATCAGCCCAAGTCCTGCTGTGCGGTGGTGATACGGAGCTACTCAGCAAACACTTACGTTTAGAGCATCAAGCTTATCCTGATGCCTTGATGGATGGTTTGCAGTATGTGGCGGAGCAGGACGCATGCAAGCCTTAGTGGTGCTGTTGCTGCTCTTGAATCTAGGCATTTTCGCTTTAAATGTTTGGGGGCCAGAGGATTTACCCGAACCCATTCCTTTAACGGAACCTAATATTCAAAGTTTAAAGCTCGCTAAAGATGTAGCGCCTGCAGTCTATAGCAGCGCTACCGGTAGCTCGCCGAGTAGTTGCTATACGATTGGCCCCTATTTAAGCCAGCGGGTCGCGGATGAAGTTTTGGATAAAGTCCGCAATTATGGTTTGGCGGTTGCCAAGCGTTCGCTGCAAACGATGGAAACGCTCAATTATTTAGTCTATATACCTCCTTTACCCACGCAGGCTGAAGCAGAAGCCGTTGTGCAGGATATGAAGCGCTTCGATGTCAAAGATCATCTAGTGATTGATTCAGGGCCTTATGAAAATGCCATTTCTCTGGGCTTTTTTGAGGATTTGAATAAAGCCAAGCGCCACGCTGAATATATTCGCTATTTGGGCTACGATGCTCTTTATACGGAGCAGAAAGCGCCGCGTGAAGTGCAATGGCTGGATTATGATGAGCCGTTTGGCAGCAATACACCGGTCAAATTGTGGAGCGAGGCCATTGACCCCAATTCGCGCTTACAAGTGATTCCCCGCGCTTGCAATACCCGCCCCACAAGCTAAATCAACATTTGGAGGAGGATAAAATGGAGCAATCAACCCTGTTGTGGTCACCCAGCCCTGAGCGCATGGAGGCTGCTCTAATTGATGATTTCATGCAATTCGCTGAAGATCGTAGTGGCCACAATTTAAAAACCTATCCAGAACTCTATCAATGGTCGATTGAGAATACTGAGCTATTTTGGTCAGCAATGTGGGACTTTGCCAATGTCATTGGCGAGAAAGGTTTGCGCATTTTAGTGAATGGCGAGGATATCGAGCGAGCGGAATGGTTTCCTGATGCGCAGTTAAATTTTGCTGAAAACCTGTTGCGCCTGCCTGCTAGCAGTAAAGATGCGATTGTCATTGAATTCAAAGCTGAAGATAAAATACGTTCCAGCCTGACTTATAGCCAACTTTATGAGCAGGTTTCGAGTGTTGCCAATTGGCTGCAAGCCCAAGGCGTGGTCAAAGGTGATCGCGTAGCAGGCTACTTGCCGAATATGCCTGAAACCATGGTGGCTATGTTAGCGACGGCAAGTTTAGGTGGAATTTGGACTTCGACTTCCCCTGATTTTGGTGAGGATAGTGTGATTGAGCGCTTCGGCCAAACTGCCCCCAAAGTGTTGTTTGCCGCCGATGGTTATTTCTACAACGGCAAGCAGATTGATATTCGCGCCAAAGTGGAAATGGTCAAGTTAGCGCTACCGAGTTTAAAGCAGACTGTAGTGATTCCTTTATTAGGTTTAACAAGCGATTTGCCGGGTTTGCCTTGGGCAGAAGTACTGCTTACCCAGCCTTCGGAGGAAATCAACTTTGTACCTTGCAGCTTCAATGATCCGTTGTATGTGCTGTATTCCTCCGGTACGACCGGCAAGCCTAAATGTATTACGCACAAAATCGGTGGTGTGCTCCTCCAGCATCTGAAAGAGCAGCAGTTACATGGCGATATTCGCCCCGGCGATCAGCTGTTCTATTTCACCACTTGCGGCTGGATGATGTGGAATTGGCTGGCGAGTGGTTTGGCTTCGGGCGCAACCTTGGTGCTATATGATGGTTCGCCGTTTTATCCGAATGGCAATGTACTTTGGGATTATGCGCAAGAGGTTGGCGTGACGCTGTTCGGTACTTCGGCCAAGTATTTAGAAGCACTGAATAAAGCGGGCATCGAGCCGATCAAAACGCATGATTTATCCAGCGTGCGCACGATCTGCTCAACCGGTTCAGTGCTTGCGCCGGAGAGCTTTGATTATGTGTATCGCTCAATTAAGCAGGATGTTTGTTTATCCTCAATCTCGGGCGGGACAGATATTGTTTCTTGCTTCGTGCTCGGCTGCCCGATTTTGCCGGTGTATCGCGGTGAAACTCAGTGCCGTGGTTTGGGGATGGCGGTGGAAGTCTTTAATGATGAAGGCCAGCCTGTCATCGGTGAGAAGGGCGAGTTAGTTTGTACCAAAACCTTCCCTAGTCAGCCTGCTTTTTTCTGGGGCGATGAAAACGGGCAGAAATACCATGAGGCCTATTTCGCGCGCTTCCCGAATGTCTGGCATCACGGCGATTATGTCGAGCTGACCGAGCAGGGCGGAGTGATTATCTTCGGGCGATCAGATGCGACTTTAAATCCGGGCGGGGTGCGGATTGGTACTGCCGAAATTTATCGTCATGTTGAGCAGCTAGACGAAGTACTCGAAAGCATCGCGATTGGGCAGGATTGGGATCATGACGTGCGCGTCGTGCTGTTTGTGGTGCTACGTGAAGGTTACAGTCTAGATGAAGCCTTAAACAAGAAAATTCGCGACACGATTCGGACTCAATGCACGCCTCGGCATGTACCTGCCAAAATCATCCAAGTCGCGGCGATTCCCCGGACTAAATCCGGCAAGATAGTAGAATTAGCAGTGCGTGAAGTGGTTCATAATCGACCGGTAAAGAATACCCATGCTTTGGCGAATCCAGAGGCTTTGGACTTGTATCGGGATTTGGCGGAGTTGCAGGTTTAAGCTTAATTTAGTCGAAAAGCGAGCTGGATTCACAACTCGCTTTTAATTAGCCTGCATTTAAACTTTAAACGGATAATTTCAGCATCTGCTCGACGATTTTGGCGAGCGGGGTCATATCAGCAGAAGCTTTAATAGCTGCAGCCCGCCAATTTTCAGGCAAAGCTTGTTTACTATCCCAAGCGCCCACCGCTAAATTTTCATAACGACTAACCGCTACACCGCCTTTAGGTGGAGTCCACAGAAAATCAGGATGAGTATTGGAATACCATTCGCCGCCAATGATTTTTCCGGCAGCATCAATTTCCAAGTCGTAATAATAATCGGCCGTTGCAATGGCATCATGTTCAGGAGCATCCGGTGTATTTTGGACACTGCCCGTTTCAGCCATGTAAGAAACGCGCATGACAATCCCAACAAAAGAAGCTGCTTTAGGGCTGCGGTATTTTTTGAAAATGTCGCTACTAAACGCTGCTTTACTAATACTGGCTTGGGCTAAATCCTCAGTTTGCTGGAGGGTTTGCGGGTTAAAATAGGTGTATTTATAGCCAAGTACTGGCTGATTCCACACTTGAGCATCGAAGGTAGCATCCATCACCATACTTCGTTTCGAAACGCCAATCTGATTGACCACGGTCAGATGCCAAGCCCCAGGATTGCTATCGAAGCATTGGCCTTCAGTGGGGCGCCCACCGGTTCTGGACTCATTACCCTCATCATCGTAGTGAGTACTAGATAAAGTAACCTCGACTTCACCCGGCCTAGGTTGACCTTCTTCGGGCGGAAATTCAGCTGCAAGCTCTTCATTTAGATAAGGGTTATACAGCGTGATGGTTCGCCCTGTTTCTGGATCGAAACTGACTTTTTCTGCATTACAGCGCCCGCCAATGAAGCGAGACTTAGGAGCCGCTTGCGCCCAGAGCAAGGAGCAAAGTGCTTTGATTTCACAAGGATAAAAGGTTATTGCTAGGTTGCTGGGTGTGAGTAGTTTGATGCTGTTAACTGGGCGCGGCATCATAAATGAAGCTGGCGCCCAACCATGACAAATCCCAAACCATCCGGGAACTTCCTGATGTTGATCAAAGTATTCTTTACCAGTTAGCCATGACCTTTGCGTCAAAGTTTCTTTCGCATCACCGACCAAGGCATCGTATTTTTCAGCAGGCGATAATTCATTAACCCAAGGCTCACTCCCACTATTGAGAATAACTTTAGAGGGATGAGTGCGGGTGTATTCGTAAGTTTTATCCCAGCCTTCTTTGAAACTGTTGTAGTCTGCATAACGGCTGCCTAAACCGCCGTTAGCCGTTGCCCAATAATCGCCGCTCCAAGGTTGAGCGGCTAATTGTGCTGAGCGTAAATTGGCTTCGTGGATAGCTGGTAAATTATCGTATTTAAAAACATCGACTAAATTACGCGGATCATCATTAGCAGCCATCGCTGCCCGACTAGTACCCGCTTGTTCCAGCATCTGCTGGCGTAATTGATCGCGACTCTCATGATAAGCTGCTGTTTGTTGATCTTCGGCAGTAAATGAGCCCGTATCTATAGCCTGCCCACTAGGATCTAGCTTGGCTGGGGCTTGTTTCATAGTTTCAATAGGGTTGCTACGAAAGTTTTGCAAATAGGTATTTATTTGGTTGCTATCGAAGGTTGGCATGTGATGAACCTCGCTACTTAAGCGCTTAGAAGTTGGTAGAAAAATAGCTTTTCTAAGCTGATTTTAGGCGATGAAATAACAGTTTGTTTAATTTTTTACTTATTAATCGCAGACTGTTTTTAATGATATTATTTTGGTTTATTACGAAGTTTAAACATCAGCTTAAGTAGCGGCTTGGTAGCTAGGTTATGAAGCAGCGGATATTTCCTCTTAACTAGCTTACAATGCAGCTCCGTTTTGACTACCGTTAAACCCACAGCCATGATACGCCTAACCGAACTTCGCCTCCCGCTTGACCATGCCCCTGAAGCACTAACAGCGGCCATCGTCCAAAAACTAGCGATTGATCCCGCTGATTTAATTGAGTTCAGTGTATTCAAGCGCGGCTATGATGCACGGAAGCGCGATGCAATTATTTTGGTGTATACCGTGGATGCACAGGTGGCGAATGAAGCTGAAATTTTGCAGCGCTTCACTAAAGATCCGCATGTGTCTATCAGCCCTGATACTAGCTATCACTTTGTCACCCAAGCACCGAAAGAATTGCCGCATCGCCCGATTATTATTGGCTTTGGCCCCTGTGGGATTATGGCAGGCTTAGTGCTGGCACAGATGGGCTTCCAACCGATTATTTTGGAGCGTGGCAAGCAGGTACGTGAACGGACTAAAGATACTTGGGGTTTGTGGCGCAAAGGTGTGCTTAATCCAGAGTCGAATGTGCAGTTTGGAGAGGGGGGCGCAGGCACTTTTTCCGATGGCAAGTTGTATAGCCAAATCAAAGATCCGAAGCATTATGGTCGCAAGGTTTTAGCGGAATTTGTGAAAGCCGGTGCGCCTGAGGAAATCCTCTATGTTAGCAAACCACATATCGGTACTTTCCGTCTAGTCAAAATGGTTGAAAATATTCGCGCACAGATTGAAGCTTTGGGCGGCGAAGTTCGCTTCCAGCAGCATGTCACTGATGTGCTGATTGAGCAGGGACAGATGCGCGGCGTAACCCTCGCGAATGGCGAGCAGCTGCGGAGTGATCATGTGATTTTGGCGCTGGGGCATAGCGCTCGTGATACCTTCAAGATGCTATTTGAGCGTGAAGTATTTATGGAGGCTAAGCCATTCTCGATTGGCTTTCGGATTGAGCATCCACAAACTTTAATTGATCAAGCGCGTTTCGGTAAGCATGCGGGCAATGAACTACTTGGTGCGGCAGATTATAAATTAGTGCATCACGCCAAGAATGGCCGCTCCGTTTATAGCTTCTGTATGTGCCCCGGTGGGCAAGTGGTGGCGGCAACTTCGGAAGCAAATCGAGTGGTCACCAATGGGATGAGTCAGTATTCCCGTGCCGAGCGCAATGCGAATGCAGGTATCGTCGTAGGGATTTCACCAGAAGATTATCCAGGCAATGTACTCGCAGGTTTGGCTTTTCAGCAGCGTTGGGAGTCACGTGCTTTTGAATTGGGCGACGGAAATTATCAAGCACCTGCGCAATTAGTTGGTGATTTTTTAAAAGGCATCCCTTCGAAGCAACTCGGCCAAGTTGAGCCTTCCTATCAGCCAGGTGTGCATTTAACTGACTTGGCGACTAGTTTGCCGGACTATGCGATCACTGCGATTCGGGAAGCGCTGCCTGCGTTTGAACGGCAAATCAAAGGCTTTTCCATGTACGATGCCGTGCTGACAGGCGTGGAAACTCGTACTTCTGCGCCGCTACGCATTACGCGTAACGAACAGCTGCAAAGCTTAAATGGGAAAGGCTTATATCCAGCCGGTGAAGGTGCAGGCTATGCAGGCGGGATTTTATCGGCAGGAGTAGATGGGATTCGAGTAGCAGAAGCTTTAGCTTTGAGTTTGAGCCAGTAAACTAGAGGATGAAGAGTTAAAACTATTCATCCCACTAAACGATTAAGCCCAACGATACCAATCCTCAATCCCCAAGGTACGACCCCAAATATCAATCAGCTCGCGATCTAAGGTTTCATCAAATACCTGATTCAGGCAGGCATCCAGCAATAAAGTCGCGGCGGCTTCCATCCCTACGGTTTGATAGGGGGCGAAAATATCAGGGATTTCAAATAGGGTTGCAACCATTAAAGCTTGGGCAGCATTCATCACTTGATTAGCACGTAGCAAAGTCCGTGGGAACATATCCGGTGTCATTTGCAAGCAGCCGATATGCTCCACCACTTGATTAATCAGTGATTGGCGCTGAGTGGCATGCAATTCTTCATAGTCACGATGCAGGGCAATATCAATCAACATCCCAACCGGCATGGAGCGCAGTTGCGTTAAAATCCCACCAATCACATGCTCACTAAAATTCTCACGCTGCGCTATCGGCACGGAAGGGTGCAGTTGCAGCAGTTCATTTTTAATCGGCGCTAAAGCAGCGGGTTCAGGCTTGAGATTAGCGCGCTCGGTTTCTGGCATTTGGAACTGATGCAAGACAAAAGCCGCTTGCCATGCAATCAAATAATTATTTTCATCACTGGGCAGGCGCAGAATAATTTCATGCTGTTCACGGCCTTCGCGTCCGGCGATTTTTACGCTGGAGGAAATCGGCAACTTATAATCGTAAACAATATCGAAGCCCGCACCACTTAGCGCGGTGGCTTTATCTAGCAGGCTTTGGGTACTTTGGGGGTAAGCAGTCATGATTTATCCAATGCAATGCCCCCTGCTTAGCACAGAGGGTAGAAAAGCTTAATACGTAAAATTAGCGAGTAATAATAGTGCCCATGCCTTGATCAGTTAGCAGCTCTAGCAATAAAGCATGCTCAACCCGACCATCAATAATACAGGCATTATTAGCACCACCCCGAATAGCATCTATCGCACAATTGAGTTTAGGCAACATCCCACCATGAATCGTGCCATCATCCATTAAGCGGCGAATATCTTCTTGGGACAAAGAAGTCAGCAGTTTGCCTGCTTTATCCAAAACGCCTGGTATATTGGTCAGGAGCAATAAGCGCTCTGCACCTAAGACTTCAGCGATCTTGCCGGCGACTAAATCAGCATTGATATTGTAAGTCGTGCCATCGAGACCGACTCCAATCGGTGCTACCACTGGAATAAAGCGATCTTCATCGAGCAAGCGCAAGAAGCGTGAATTAATTTTGGTGACTTCGCCGACATGGCCTAAATCAACCTCTTCGAGTTCACCTTGGGCATTTTTGGTTTTCATCGCCATTTTTTCAGCGATAATGGTATGCCCATCTTTACCCGTTAAGCCCACCGCCCGTCCACCGGCTTGATTGATCATATTCACAATTTGCTTATTTACTAAGCCGCCAAGCACCATCTCTACCACATTCATGGTTTCAGCGTCGGTGACGCGCATGCCTTCGATGAACTTACTTTCTTTACCTAAGCGATTTAGCATCTCGCCAATTTGTGGGCCACCGCCATGCACCACCACTGGATTAATGCCAATTTGCTTGAGCAGCACAATATCGCGGGCAAAACCAAGCTGGAGCTTTTCCTCAGTCATCGCATTGCCGCCGTATTTCACGACAATGGTCTTACCGGCATAGCGTTGAATATAAGGCAAAGCCTCGACAAGAATATTTGCGGTATCGTGAGCATCATGTGCCATAGCGAAACAGTCCTAGATCAAGCTGAAAATGGCGGCAAGTATAGCGAGTTTGCAGCGCTTGGGACATTAATCTTAAAGCCTAATCCTGCTATATTGTGTTGAAGATCAAGCTAGGAATAGATATGGATTACGAAATTATTATCGCAGGTGGTGGCATGGTAGGCGCTGCTTTGGCTGGTCTACTCGGCCAAGCGGGCAAGCAAGTCGCCGTTTTGGAAGCAACTATTCCGCAAGCTTTTTCTGCCAATGACCCATTTGATAATCGCGTGTCCGCTTTAAGCCGTGCTTCGCAGCGCTTACTAGAGAAGGCGGGCGCTTGGCAAGCCGTAGTAGCCAAGCGCGCTGCTCCTTATGAAAATATGCAAGTTTGGGATGCAACTGGCTCTGGTTTAATTCGTTTTGAAGCGGCTGATTTGGGCGAGCCAGATTTAGGGCATATTGTTGAAAATCGGGTATTGCAATTAGCACTCTTAGAAACTTTAAAAAACTATTCGAGTGTTGAGTTGCTGTGTCCCACCCGCTTAAGCAGTTTTACAGTTACTAGTCAGCATATTGAAGTCACGCTAGCCGATGGGCGTAATCTAACAGCTAGCCTCCTGATTGGCGCAGATGGTGCTCAATCAGCCGTGCGCAGTTTGGCGGACTTACCCTATGAAGTTTTAGATTATGGGCAAAAAGGCTTAGTTTGCACCGTCTACACGGCTTTGCCGCATGCAGCTACCGCTTGGCAACGTTTTCTCCCAGCCGGCCCGCTGGCTTTCCTGCCCTTGCCTGATCCGAATGCTTGTTCCATTGTGTGGACTTTGCCTGCAGATCAAGCCGACGCTGCTTTATTATGGAGTGAAGAGCGCTTTAAACGCGAATTAGGGCAAGCACTGGACTTTCGTTTAGGTGAAGTTCTGAGCATTGGCGAGCGTGCTGCTTTCCCTTTACGCGGTTTAAATGCACAAGCTTATGTGCAAGAGCGAATTGCTTTATTGGGCGATGCGGCGCATACCATTCATCCACTGGCAGGGCAAGGAGTGAATTTAGGCTTTAAAGATGCGCAAACCTTGGCGGAATTAATTTTGGCTAATGAAGCGGCTGATTATGGTTCATTGAAGCTATTACGTCGTTATGAGCGTTCACGGCGTGGGGATAATCTATTGACACAAAAAGCGATGGAAGGCTTTAGCTTACTCTTTGGCAATACGCTAGCGCCTTGGCAAATGCTGCGTAATACCGGTTTAAGCACCGTTAACCAATTACCTCTACTTAAATATCAGCTGGCAAGGCGGGCGATGGGCTTGTAAGGCTAACACTAGCCTGATTATTCAAAAGATGAGTGAGATTCGTTTTACCCTGCTGCTGTTCTTGAATGAGTAGGGTCAAGGTCTGAACAAATTCTTGTACTTTTTTACGTCTCGGGCGGTTCTGCCAAATATAAAGAAAATTTTCTCGTGTATACAAATGGCGGAAAATTACCAGACGCGTGGTATACAAAAAGAAGCGATACCCGAGGACTAAAGTCGTTCCAGCTAAAATTCCAGCCAGAATATACAGGGCTAGCATGTCTTTAACTAATGCCCAATAAAATACAAAACCTGTTAAAGTACCGACAAATAAAGTGTGAAATAACCATTTTAACGAAAAGGAAGATGAATAAGTCGGTGATGGATCTAAGACGCTCAGTGGGATTTGGGTCTCATGTAAACGGCCTAGAGAGCGCTCCCTGACTAGCAAGGACTCAGGCGCTTTGATGACGAATTCACGGCTACCAAATAATAAGTGTCGTTGTTTGAGTGTGTTGTAATTCGATTGCGCTTGCATTGTTATGAATTTGCTCTGCTAAAATGGCGATCTTTGCCTACAGTATAGCGTGACTAAAAGTGAGACTGCAGGCTTTTCCGATAGCCTGTGTCGCTGAGGTGGTTACTGGATGTGAAAAAAACCGCTTAAATTTTAAGCGTATCAGCTATCATTAGCAGTAACTTGGATAGAAAATAGTCTTAAACCCCTGCAGAAAGGATTCTGATTAAGATAAGACTAGGACGACAATAAGAATAAACAGCGCTGTTGACCTGTCATGGAGAGTGAGTTATGAGAGGCGAAAATAAGGGCAGAACTTGTAGAGTGTTAGTGATTACTGCGGTATTGGCGTGGCAACCACTAAAAATGGCAGTAGCTGAAACTACTGTGTTAGAAGAAGATGGTATTGTGAAGTTAGTGGCAACTTTACAAAATAACCCAGCTTTCACCAATGTGTTGTGGAAGGTTTATCGCATGGATGATATGCGTAACCCTGTCGAAACTATCGCACGCCATACGGCTACCCTAAATTTACGCCCTGGTGCTTATAAAGCAGTAGCAGTGTTAAACAATAAGGAACGTAGTCGAGCTTTTCAGTTAAAATCTAAAAGCAATACCGAAGTAGTATTGTCGATGGACTAACTGAATAAAAGGAAGCGTTATGCCTTTGCAAATTGACCGTTATGTGGTCATTGGGAATCCTATTGGACATAGTAAATCCCCTTTAATTCACCACATGTTTGCGGAACAAACCCAGCAAAACCTAGATTATCAAGCACTTTTAGTACCTCTAGGTGGGTTCGAGCAGACAGTCAGTGAGCTTTTTGCGAATGGCCTGCGTGGTTGCAATATCACTATTCCTTTTAAGCAAGAGGCTTGGGCCTTTGCACAGCAGCTGAGTTCTTACGCGCAAACCGCAGGTGCTCTTAATACTTTAATGATCCGCCCTGATCAAAGTATTTATGGGCACAATACTGATGGTTTAGGCATGATGCGTGACTTGCTGGTGAATAAGCAGGTTGCGATTAAAGGCAAAAAAGTGTTAGTGCTCGGTGCTGGTGGAGCAGTGCGGGGGATTATTCAGCCGCTAGCAGAAGCAGAGCCTGCAAAAATAGTCTTAGCTAATCGTACGGCTGCAACAGCGGTGGAGCTAGCCAATGATTTTAGCAAGTTTGGCGAAGTACACGGTGGTGGTTTTGAAGCCATTAACGATTCTTTTGATTTAATCATCAACGGCACTGCCGCGAGCCTGCAAGGTGAAATGCCTGATTTACCACCCAACTGCTTGGTAGAGGGTGGCTGTTGCTACGATATGATGTATGGCAATGAACCAACCCCCTTTATGCGTTGGGCCTATGAAAATCGTGCCGCTCAAGTATTTGATGGGATCGGCATGTTAATCGAGCAAGCTGCGGAGGCGTTTGAGCTTTGGCGAGGTATTCGCCCTGATACCCAACCAGTTTTTGCCGCTTTAACTAAATAGCACTTGGAATAAGATAAGCTTGTTCACGGAGCATTGTGCATAACCGAATCAAAGGTAGCCCGATCAGAGCTGTCGGGTCATCGCCTAGCATACGTTTAAATAAGCTAATCCCTAAACCCTCTGATTTAAAGCTACCTGCACAGTTATAAGGTTGTTCACGGTGTAGATAGTTGTCAATTTCTACAGCGCTTAGCTCGCGAAATTCGACTCGGAAAGGAATTACCTCCAGCTGAAAGTTTTGGCTCGCACTATCATAAAGACATAATCCTGTTAAAAATTCTACTGTTCTACCGGAGGATGCTTGTAGCTGCTCTATCGCTTTCTCATGCGTATGTGGCTTACCTAAAACCCGATCGCCTAAGACTGCACATTGATCCGAGCCAATAATAAGTGCATTAGGATAGTGAGCGGCAATAGCTTCTGCTTTTTGCTGAGCAAGGCGGGCAACCATGGCTTGTGCTGATTCATTGGCTAGGCGCGTTTCATCAATATTCGGAGCAGCAGTCTCAAAAGGCAGTTGTAGGCGTTCTAATAATTCGCGCCGATAAATGGAGGTCGAGGCTAAGACTAAGGTTTTAGGCATAAGTGTTTCAGTCAGAGTTGGAAGAGAGTTGTTTAGTAAAAATGGGCAGCATCTTACGCTAGACCTAAAAAATCAAGCAGCTTTCTCGTCGAGAATTTGTGATTTTTCTTTACACTCCTACCCCTAGATTCATATAATCGCGCGCTTATGTCGAACAGGTTACCCATTGAAGTTAATCCTTTCCGTTTGATCGAGCAACGCCGATCATTAACGGGTGTGCTCCCTTTGCAGCAATTACCGCGTGTAAATCAGCTAGCAGCAGAGCCAGCGGATAGTGAGTTTGCAGTAGAAATGATTTTTACTCATTCTGCCAGCGGTTTACCGTTGATTACAGGGTCAGTAAAAGGCGAGCTACTTTTAAGCTGCCAACGTTGTTTGGAGCCTGTACCTGTGAAAGTGGATACACAAATTAATGTGGTATTGACTACCTCACAGGTCGATCGTGAACCCGAAGAAGAGGGTTACGAATTATACATTGTCGACGATGAGCGTATTTTCGTGCGAGATTTTATAGAAGATGAAATTCTTTTAGCCTTGCCGGTAGTACCTCGACATGAGGCTTGTCAGCCAGTGAAACCTTTATTCGAAGGTTCGCCTGATGAGTTAGACGATTCGGCTGCAGAAGAAAAAGCAAATCCTTTTGCTGCTTTAAAAGACTGGAAGAAATCGGAGTAAAATTGCTATGGCAGTCCAACAAACTCGTAAATCACGTGCTAAGCGTGACATGCGTCGTGCACATGATGCATTGACCGCTCGTACCACTTCAGTAGACCAAACGACTGGTGAAACTCATCTACGTCATCATATGACTCCAGGTGGTTTTTATCGTGGCCGTCAAATTATTAAAACTGCTGTTGAAGTTGACGACGAAGATCAAGATCAAGCGTGATGCTTAAGGCTTGGCCTTATCGAACTATTACGAATAAAAATCGCGGGCTTTGACCCGCGATTTTTTTGTAGGAGAGAAACAGCATGGGTACTTGGTACCGCATTGCTTTAGACGCAATGGGCGGGGATCACGGGCTGAGTGTGATTGTTCCTGCTGCAAAAAAAGCATTAGAAAATCACCCGGATGTTGCCTTAATCCTGGTAGGCGATGAACAACAAATTCGAGCTAATCTAAGTTCACAACAAATGACTGAGAGCGAGCGCTTACAAGTTAAGCATGCCTCAGAAATAGTGACGATGGAGGATTCGCCCGCGTTTGCTTTGAAAAGCAAAAAAGACTCCTCAATGCGAGTAGCCATTAATTTAGTCAAAGAAGGTCAAGCAGATGCTGTAGTCAGTGCAGGTAATACCGGCGCATTGATGGCGACCGCTCGCTTTGTCCTGAAAATGCTTCCAGGAATTGATCGCCCTGCAATTTGTACCGTCATGCCCTCCTTGCATGGGCATACGCACATGCTGGACTTAGGTGCTAATGTCGATTCTTCCGCTGAGCATTTATATCAATTTGCTTTGATGGGTTCAGAGCTAAGTAAAGCGATTGATGAAATACCTAACCCACGAGTGGGATTGCTAAATATTGGCCAAGAAGCTATTAAAGGCAATGAGCAGGTTAAAGCGGCGAATGCTTTGCTGGAAGATTCAGCGCTCAATTACATTGGCTATGTCGAAGGTGATGACATTTATTTGGGTGAAGTGGATGTGATTGTCTGTGATGGTTTCGTCGGTAATGTAGCGTTAAAGACCAGCGAAGGCTTAGCGAAATTTATTTCCACCAAGCTCAAAGGCAGTTTCACCCGTAATTTGCTCAGCAAAATGGCTGGGTTGATTTCGATGCCCGTACTGAATAATTTTCGACAAGAAATTGACCCTCGGCGTTATAATGGCGCCAGTTTATTAGGTTTGCAGGGTATTGCTGTTAAAAGTCATGGTGGGGCAGATAGTTTAGCGTTTGCCAATGCCATCAGCATTGCTCGCACAGAAATTATTAAGCAAGTTCCGCAGCGGATTAATAAGCAAATCGCGGCCTTGCTAGAAGGACAAGCAGTATGAGCTATGCACGCATTATTGGTACCGGCAGCTATTTACCACCACGGATAGTCACTAACCGTGAGCTGGAATCAACCGTTGACACCAATGATGAGTGGATTGTAGAGCGCACTGGGATTCGCCAGCGCCATGTAGCGGAGACTGAAAGCGCTTGTGATTTAGCAGAAGTAGCGGCGCGCCGTGCTTTAGAAATGGCTGGTAAACGTCCTGAAGATATTGATCTGATTGTGCTTGGCACATCGACCCCTGATTTAGTCTTTCCCAGTACCGCTTGCTTGTTACAAGGCCGTTTAGGCATTTCAGGTGGCCCCGCTTTTGATGTGAATGCGGCTTGCTCAGGCTTTATTTATGCCTTAGGTGTAGCCCATAACTTCATGAAAGCAGGCACTAGTAAGTGCGCTTTAGTGGTGGGTAGTGAAGTGATGACGCGCATTCTTGATTGGAATGATCGTACTACTTGCGTACTGTTTGGCGATGGTGCAGGCGCTTTAGTGTTAGAAGCCTCTGAAGAGCCGGGCATTCTCTCCACCCATTTACATTCTGACGGCAAGTATGAGCAGCTGTTGAATGTCTCAGCGGGCATTTCGCGTAACCATCAATTACTCCGTGAAACTGGTGCTTTTCTGCAAATGAAAGGCAATGAAGTCTTCAAAATGGCCGTGAATACTTTAGGCCGGATTGTGGATGAAACCCTTGAAGCTAATAATCTGACCAAGTCGGATGTCGATTGGTTAGTTCCGCATCAAGCGAATATTCGGATTATTCAAGCGACCGCCAAAAAACTTAATATGCCAATGGATCGCGTCGTCGTGACCGTAGGCGAGCATGGCAATACCTCTTCCGCCTCAATTCCTTTAGCGCTGGACGCTGCGATTCGGGACGGGCGTATTCAACGAGGTGATATGTTGCTGTTGGAAGCTTTTGGTGGCGGCTTTACTTGGGGTTCGGCCTTGGTGCGCTACTAATACTTGGTTGGATGTTTTTTAAAGATCCTTAGTCAATGAGTTATCACTGCTAATCAAGAGTTTTAAGGCTTGGCGTAACCGCTCACGCTCAGCCAGTAAAGCAGAAACCCGCCGTTGTTCTTCCCCTTGCTGCTGTGCTTGATTTTGAACACTTTGATCAAGTCGCTGAATCGCAGCTTGTAAGCTTTGTGTTTCAGCACGTAGTTCAGTGTGCTGTTGTTGTAAGGCGATAATCCGTTGTTGCTTAGTTTGGGTGCGTAAAGTATGGCTACTTGACGCTTTAGTCAGTGCTATTTTCTTTTGCTGGAGGCGTGCTTGTTGTTCGCTAAGCCGAGCAATAGCAGTCTGCTGCTTAGCCTGTTCACCTCGCCAATGCTGCAATTCAGTACGCTTTGACTGCAGATGCTGTTCGTAGGATCCCGTTTGTAAGGCTTGAATGGTGGCTAGCAAACCACCCTGAGAGGGATCGCTAGCGAGCTGTTTCGTACCAGAGGCAGGCATAGATGAACAACCAGCCAAAAGAAGGGCGGGTAAAACTATGCTTGCCCGAACCTTATCCCTGAAGCAAGTCTTGGCGAAGTCGATTAAATTTCGCATTCGTTTCCTGTAATTGCTTAAGGTTTTTTTGCAAGGCTTGGATTTCGGTCAGTAATTCATTGGCCTTAGCCTGTTGATTTAAACGCTTGGTATCGGCTAGCGTTTTTTGCTTGAATCTAAATTCATCCTGCACTTGTTTAAGGATCATTTGATCTTTAGCGACTTGTTCGGTAAGGCTAGCTTCCAAGGCAGCTTTTTGTTCAACCTGCGCAGCAGCGGCGAGCTGTTGGTTGCGCAGTTCAGTGAGCATCAGCTCAAAGGCAGATAATTCAGTCGTTTGTTGAGCCAGCACAACTACAAAGCCTGCATTCATCTTTTTTGCATGGGCGATTTCGCCATTTAATTGATCCGCTTGAGTGATATAGCTGCATTTGCGTTCAGCAATACTTTCCCCTAACAAAAAGCCGGAAGCGCCCCCTGCCATACAGATCAATGGAACAGGATTATTGCTGCCGATAGCTTTAGATAGAGCCATGCTGGCCATACAACCCACCGATACTGACTGCAATTTAAGCTTGTCACTAACAGGTAAGTTTCGTTTGCACATTTGGATGGCATTAGCGCTCTGTTCATCGAGAGGTGCAGTGGTTGAGCAGGCGGTTAAAGCGCTGCCACAAGCTAAAGCCCAAGCTAGCTTACGCCCCCAATTGCTAACTTTCTCCATCGGATACTCCTGATTGATCGGCCAATGCAGACTGAGCTTCTTCAAATATGCACTAAGGTTTGGTCTGATAGCGGGTTAATAGTTGTTGTTTAATTTGTTGAGTAGACAGGCTTTTACACTGTTTCCAATCTTGTACGACGCTGGCTTGCAGTTTATTCCTGCGCTGCCTGCTACTGAGTAGCTGTTCATCTTGCCAGCCAGTAGCTGACAAACCACAGAGTTTTGCTACTTGTTTGCCATAAGATGCTGCCCAATGGTCGATACTTAAATTTAATTCCTGCACTTGCTCATCGAGTTCAGCTAGCTGTTGCTGATAAAACGGATCACCGGTTAGCTTGAATAGTTTGGCGATGGTTTGTTGATCAGCTTGTTTTTTATGGAGGCGTAAGATTTGCTCAACTAAAGTTTGGGCGTCTTGTAAAGCTTGCTGGAGGAATTGCTTAGTTTTTACCTGATCGCCTTTTGGAATGGCTTTTGATGGTTCTAGAGCTAACTGAGCTTGAGGTATTGGCGCTTTAGTCTGCTTGGTTGGTTGAGGTGCAGCTACTAAATTTGCTGGTATGCTGTTAAGCGCTCGTGGCCTGAGATTCAAGGGAGCTTTAGAAGGTGTATAGAATGCAGAATTTAGGACTGACCTAGGCGAGATTTGAGTCAAGGGCTCAATGAAGAGGCTAGCTGGAGGCTGAGCAAGTGCTTGAGCATTTTTAAGCAGGAGTACAGGCTGAATGCTCTCGATATCTAAGCTGTCTAAATGGCTAGGCTTGACTGCTAAAGGCAATAAAAATGGCAGCTCAGTTAATTGGATAGGCTGTAAAGGCTTACTCGTTAGCGCTTTAGTTGTGGGTAGCTGCGTTTGGAGAGGAGCTTGTTGGTTGGCTGCTGTGCGAGTTGCTGTGGTGTTGAAATGAGGTTTTTCTGGGGCTGTTTCAATCGCGATAAAACTGTCCGGTTTTTTGTAAAACGCAATAGCTGAGCCTAATAATAAAACCACGATGCCTGTGAAGGCTCCACCTAGATAGCTAGGCCATTCTATCCAAGAGAAGTAGGTAGCTGGTTGTTGGTTTAAGGCAGTATCTTGTAGTGCATACGACCAAGTATCTGCGACTGCTAAAGCATCAGGAGCGGGTATCGAGTGAGCTAGTCCAAAGGCTAAAGCGAGTTCTTTGTATTGCTGGCGACTGGGTTTAGCTAAGACTTTATGCGGCAGGCCATAAGCAAGCGCAGCTACTAAGTGACGGCGTTCTTCTGGAAAGTTGGGCATTAAATCGGCTAAATAAGCATTACATAAGCGCGAGGATTGGGTGAATACCGTCCCGTGTGTCTGCACAATACTTTTTAAAATACGTCGAATCGACTTATTCATGATCAGTATCTGCTAATAAACGACGCACAGCCTCTAAAGTAATGGAGGAAACCAGCTCAGATACTTCCAGCGCTGAATTAGCGACAGCCGCACGATTCGCTGTCCAGTTGCTTGTTGACTCTACATAGTCTTGCTGCCGCCAAGCTTGTACCCAGGCTTGTAAAGTCAATGGGTCGACTTCATCACCAATGCCAATGGCAAACCGTACAGCCCGATTCGCTAAAGGGTAAGTGGCTAATTTTTCTAAAGCAGGATTAACATTATCCGTTGGCATACCATCTGAAAGTAGCACCAACAGCGGAGGTAGAGAGTTTGCTTGCTCAAGATGGGCTAGATAAGCAGCCAACAACTCATAAGCAGCGCCTAGGGCAGTCAGCCCGCTAGCATCTACCAAAGGTTCCCAAGTTAGCTCTGTTAAAAGAGTGGGAGCGAGATGCCAGCGTGCACTATTCGCAAAACTCAGTATCCCAACTTGCAAACTGGCTTGCGGGTAAAGCTCAGAAAGAGTCGATAATTCAGGCAATACTTTAGTAAGCGCTGTGTTGACGGCAGCGACCCGGCTACCTGCCATTGAACCAGAGCAATCACAGAGATAAATCACAGTTAAGAAAGGAGCAGACTGTGCTACTGCAAGTGCTGCTTTGTTGTTCTTGAAAACCCGATCCATGTGTTTTCTATGTCCAAAAATAATTTACATTGAATTTAATTCTGAATTCCGAACCCCAAAAAGTATTATTTTTCAAACACCTTTCCCATTCATTTTAGTAGCTCTACTTAAGCTAGGTCGATGAAATGAGTATGTAAGTTCGATGACAATGCGAGCTAATTATCAGCAGATGGATTTAATAGCAAAGGAAATATTAATTGTTAATCCTCGATAATTCTTATCAGAACATCGTTTTTTATTCTGTAAAGCTAGCAGACATAGGCTATTGGCTAAGTCTAGTCATCTGCTAGACTGCTGTTTTGCTGATATAGGTTTCAATGATGGCTTTGGAAATCGAGCATAAGTTTCTGTTAATTTCAGACGAATGGCGCAATTTAGTCAGTCGTTCTGAAGTCTTTCGCCAAGGTTATCTGAGTAATAATCCAGCCGCCTCGGTACGCGTGCGCATTGCTGATGACAAAGCTAGCCTAAATATTAAAGGTATGACGATTGGCACGCATCGCCCTGAATACGAATATAGTATTCCTCTGCAAGATGCGTCTGAGCTGCTTGATCAGCTTTGTGCTCGCCCAATTATTGAGAAAACTCGTCACTTTGTAGCGTTTGCAGGTAAAACTTGGGAAATTGATGAATTTGCGGGCGAAAATTCAGGCCTACTTGTCGCAGAAGTCGAATTAAATGAAATCGGCGAGCACTTCCAAAGACCTAGCTGGGCAGGTGCTGATGTCTCAGGCATAGAGCGCTATTACAATGTCAGCTTGCTCAAATATCCCTATAGCCAATGGACTCAGGCTGAGAAAACGCATGGTGCTTAAAGCAGTGTTATTCGATCACGATGGGACTCTGGTTGATTCGGAGGGCGTGCATTATCAAATGTGGTTGGAAGTGCTTAAGCCTTATGGAGTGAGTATTTCGGCTGATCAGTACATGCGGATTTATTCAGGCTTGCCCACCATTGATAATGCAATTGATTTGATCGAGCGCTTTCAACTGAGCGCAGCAGTGGACGATTTAGTCGCCAAAAAACTGGAAATTGCGCATGCCTACCTTAAAGAACATGCCTTTCCATTAATGGCGGGCGCGCAGGCTATTCTCGATTATTTTCAGCAGCAGCCGAGCATTCGGCAGGCCATTGTGACTGGAGCTGGTGCGCAGATTGTGAATGCCACGGTGCGCTCACATGCTTTAGCAGACTATTTTTCAACCATTGTCTCCTATGATGATGTCGAGCATAGCAAGCCTGCGCCAGATTGTTATTTGCTGGCGCAGCAGCGTTTAGGTTTGGATGCGAGTGAATGTATCGCTATCGAAGATACTGAACACGGCGTGGCATCGGCAGTAGCAGCAGGGATAGCGTGCATCGCGATTCCAAATGCGCAATCCCAGCGTCATGATTTCTCGAAAGCCGTTGTAGTGCTGCCAAATCTGGAAGCTGCCCAAGCTTGGATTCAACAGCGCTATCAATTAACCGTTTAAGCTAGACGGCTTGCATTAGCCATTCGACTCGCCAATTGCCCTGTGATTCTAATTGCAAGGTTTTGGCTAAGCGCGGCAACAGCGCTGTTAATTGCTGATCTAATTGCCAAGGTGGATTAATAATCGCTAAGCCAGAGCCATGCATACCTAAATCAGGGTGTTGTGCTTCTACGCTCAATTCGGCGACTAATAAGCTTTCAAAGCTGCTTTTTTCTTTTAAATCATGCAATAAGCGCAAGCTTCGATCCCGTGCTTTAGCTAGCATCGGATACCAAATCATATAAGTACCCGTCGGCCAGCGCGTATAAGCTTTTTTTACCGCTTGCACGACTTGCGTATATTCTTCGTGGCGCTCATAGGCCGGGTCTACCAGCACAAGACCACGACGCGGAGTGGGTGGGGTGAGTGCAGTTAAGCCTTCAAGGCCATCACGATGATGAATATTAACGCGGCTATCTCTAGCTAAGTTGCTGCGCAATACGTCAATTTCCTGTGGATGCAATTCCATTAAAACTAAACGATCTTGCGGGCGGAGCAGTTGGCGAGCGACTTCCGGTGAGCCGGGATAAAATTGTTGGCCTGCCTGTTCGCTGTTTAACGTCTTTAGGATTTGAAAATAATTGGTCAATTCCGGCCATTTAGTTGGCTCATGCCAGATACGCTGAATGCCGCTATTTGATTCTTTAGTTTTACGCGCCCATTCGCTGTCTAAATCATAAATTCCGCCACCCGCATGCGTATCAATATACACAAAGGGCTTATCCTTTTGTTTAAAGCTATTGAGCACCAAACTCAAGGTGGCATGTTTTAACACATCGGCATGATTGCCCGCATGAAAGGCGTGGCGGTAACTTAGCAAAGTGGCTTCTCACTGATCGAGTTAATTGCGCTGTTGCTTGCGGAAATCCCAAGGCGCAACGGGTGCTGCATCTTGCCACAAACCACGCTCAGCGGCACGCGCTTGTTGTTCGGCTTTCGCATAAGACTTCTGATCACGCGCGCTTTGTTCTTTCTCATAAGCCGCATAATGCCAGCCACAACCCAGCTTAATTTGCTCTAAGGCTAAATCTTTGCCGCCGACTTTTACTTTTGCCACGATCCGACCGTAGCGATCTTTTTTGAAGGCTTCTACCTGTGCAGGCTGTCCCCTGGTTAAATCCATTAAAGATTCTTTACAAGCTTGACCAAAAGGTTGTTTTTTCTCGGGTGAGTCAATCCCTTGGAGGCGAATTTTATAAGTGTTCTGATCGGGGCCAAGTACGGTTAAGGTATCGCCATCAGCGATACTTACGATATTGGCTTCGGCTAGCAGGGTTCTCGTTTCAGAAATACTCACGCCTTTAGGCAAGGGCTTATGCGAACCTGTTTGTGGGCCTAAGGTATCTAAGCAGCCGGTGGTTAAACTAGCTATTAAGCCGATTAAACTAACTTGAGCTAAATACCTCATCGTTGGCCGACCACATCAACTAAGACAGGTTCTAAAGTAGGCCAGAGGTGCTCAAGGATTTTAGGTTGCGCTTCGGCAGTGGGATGCAGGCCATCCGCTTGCATTAAACTAAAATCAGTGGCGATGCCTTCCAATAAGAACGGAATGAAGGTGAGCTGATATTTCTCTGCTAAATCTTTATAAACTTGATCGAATTTTTCGGTATAGCTTGCACCATAATTCGGTGGCATGTGGATACCAATCAGAATGACTTTAGCGGGTGCATCAATAGCCAGCTTGATCATCTGCTCAAGATTATCCTGCATTTCCTTAATGGATTTACCCTGTAAACCATCATTCGCACCCAGCTCAATAATCACATAATGTGGCTTCATGGCAGGCAAAGCTTGGCCTAAGCGGTTTAAGCCACCGCTAGTAGTTTCACCACTGATACTGGCATTGGCGACCACGAATTTTTCGCCGAGTTTTTCCTGTAATAAATTCACCCAGCCTTTTTCGACCGGAATCCCATAAGCAGCACTGAGGCTATCGCCAAACACTAAAATCGTTGTTTTAGTGGGCGGCATAATGGCAGACGCAGGTTGGAAGCTAAAAAGCATAAAACTTAAACATAAAGTAATGATTGATTTCCACAGAGACATAATTGTAGTACGGCAGTTGAGATGAGAGATAGCCTACCGCAAGCACTGGTTAAAGGCATTAAACCTTGCCAAGCTTTAATCTTTGTGATGCAAAGTAGCATGCTGCGCTACTCAATAGCTTGCAGCTTGCCACTTATCCTGTAGCAGTTAGTGGCCTTTCAGCACTTGCATATACTGACAAAAAATCGCTACAGGTCAATATGATGGTCTTCAGTATCTTTCTATTAATTGTCGGTGCTTTATTGGCCGCTTTTTCGGGTAATTCCCCTATTGTTGGCGGCGCGCTAGGCTTTTTACTGGGTTGGGTGTATGGCTTAAGTTTGCGCCTGCACCAACTAGAAACACAGCTAAAAGGTGTTGCCATCCCCCAGCAGACTGTGGTGGATACGAGTCCAGAGCCAGTCAGCGAACCAGTGCCAGACTCGTCGGCTAGCAGTGCACCGTTGAGTAGCTATACACCAGCACCCTCAATTGAGCCGCAAGTTACTCTTGAGCCTGATTATGTGGCAGAGCCTGAACTTGCAAGTGCTTACACTGAGCAAACGCCCAAACAGCCTAGCTTTTCGCTATTCACCAAAGCCAAAGATTGGTTATTGGGTGGCAATCCCTTTGTACGCTTAGGCGTAGTGATTTTATTCTTCGGGGTCGTGTTCTTATTACGCTATTCGATTCAGCACAATTTAGTTCCAGTTGAGTTGCGCTTATTGGGTTCTGCGACTGGAGCCTTAGCTTTACTCGGTTTTGGCTGGCGGCTTCGGGAGCGAGCG
This sequence comes from Thiolinea sp., assembly GCA_049292455.1. GTDB lineage: Bacteria > Pseudomonadota > Gammaproteobacteria > Thiotrichales > Thiotrichaceae > Thiolinea. The sequence goes on along the minus strand of JBATRF010000005.1, from coordinate 248,181 downwards.
GGGGCTTACGGTCTGATCTTGCAGGCTGGAGGGATCGGGCTGCTGTATTTGACAGTGTTCGGCGCTTACAGCCTTTATCATCTGATTCCTTCGTTTGCAGCTTTTGCCTTGCTGTTTGTAATCGTCCTTGCTGGAGCGGCTTTAGCAGTCCTACAAAATAGCTTGCCACTCGCGGTATTTGCGACCGTAGGTGGTTTCTTAGCACCCTTGTTGACTTCAAGCGGCAGCAATAATTATATCGGTCTGTTCAGTTTCTACGCGCTGTTGAATTTCGGCATTTTCCTGATTGCTTGGTTTAAATCTTGGCGTTTACTCAATTTGATCGGTTTTGTCTTTACCTTTGTAATTGCCGGAGCTTGGGGCTGGTTTAGTTATCGTGCAGAAGATTTTTGGGCCACTGAAGGCTTCTTGATTTTATTCTTCTTGTTCTATGTGGCGATTGCGATTCTGTTTGCGACGCGTAGACCGTTTAATTTCAAAGATAAGGTCGATGGTAGTTTAGTTTTTGGCACGCCCATTATTGGTTTCTGTATGCAAGTTGGCTTATTTATGCCGCTGTTTGCAGAGGGCAGACCAATCACTTTCTTCAGTCAGTATGGCTTAGCACTTAGTACGGTCGTTTTGAGCCTGTTCTATTTAGGTTTGGCTTTCTGGATTTGGCGGATGTATGGCACAGCACAAAAGCTTTTAGCTGAAACCTTTTTAGTACTTGGAGTTATATTTGCGACTTTAACCATTCCTTTTGCAGCGCAGGATGCAGCGATTACGACCGCAGCTTGGGCAATTGAAGGTGCAGGGATTCTGTGGTTGGGAATTCGTCAGCAGCAATTTGCGCAACGTATGGTGGCGGTTGCTCTGCAGTTTTTCAGCTTTTTCGCCATCATTTTAGCAACGCCAGCCTCAATTTGGGCGCTCTATTCCAACTTGGATTATCTGACTTTTGTCCAACCCTTTATTAATGGGCTGTTTATTGCGAGCACCTTGATCGCTTTAGCGATGCTAGTTTCAAGCCGATTATTATCTAAGGAGTTCATCGGTAAACGCGGTTTTGAGGCCAGTCTCGCAGTAGTTCTATTAGTTTGCGCACTAGTCCTTCATTTCAGTGCCTTTGAGCTACAAATTGTTTGGAGTGAGTTTTACCCCAGCGGTATGCCTCGGTTTGAATATACGATTCAGGCGCATTTGTTCTATGCTGCTATTATTAGCGCAGTGTTACTCTTCCTGACGACTCGCTCTTACTGGCATTTACTCAGCTGGATTTTAACTGTGCCTATGGTGTTATTCGTCTTGGCATTGTTGATTAATATCGCTACTCAGGCTTCGCTATTTGAAGATTATTTGCTTATCGCTTGGGGCAGCGCTTTAGGTCTTTGGTATGGCTTATTGTATCGCTTAGAGCGCCAAGCTTGGTTCCCGACTTGGTTGAAACTAGCGCACAGCTTCACTTTGTGGATCATTATTATTCTCCTGACTACCCAATTCCAACTGTTGTTAAGTGACTATTTTGTCATGAGCAATGCTTGGCGGGTGGCAGCGTTACCTTTAATAGCCTTAGGCATCGCTGGCTTAATTTTAAAAGCAGCTATTTGGCCGTTTAAATCACAGCAAGCTACCTTGTTTTATACAGTTTCTCTGCCGAGCTTATTGTTAGTAGCCTTCTGGTTCTTAATCAGTTTGGGTCATTCAGGTCAAGCTGAGCCACTACCTTGGCTGCCAGTGTTAAATCCTTTGGATATCGTAACTTTAGTCTTTGTCTTCACTCTGATTATGGCTAGCCGTTATTGGCAACGAGATGGTGGTTTAAACAATCCTATGATTCTACGTTATAGCCTGATTTTCATTGGTTTTACTTGGCTTAATGTAACGGTTTTAAGGGTACTACATCATTGGTATGACTTGGCTTGGGAGTTTCCTGAGCTGTTGGTTAATCCCGTTACGCAAACGACCTTGGCTTTGGTTTGGGGTGTTTCCGGCTTGTTGTTAACGTGGCGCGGCAATCGCCTAGGTAGACGAGTGCTCTGGAGTGCGGGTGCAGCGCTGCTAGGTGCGGTGGTCTTGAAACTCTTCCTGATTGATTTTGCCTCCTCCGATACGGTCGAGCGGATTATTTCGTTTATCGGTGTCGGTGTGCTTTTACTCTTTATTGGCTATTTAGCGCCATTACCGCCTGCTCGCAAGGAGGCTGCTCATGTTTAAGAAAATTTTAAAAGTCATCGTCATAGCTTGCGGTTTGCTGCCCATCATTCCACAGGCAGCTGAACCTGAGTTTCATTATGAAGCACCTTTAACGGAGGCCCAAGGAACGGTGCGTTCGGTTGAGCTGCCCTGGTTCGTGTTGGCACACCTCTTACAAGCTAACCAACCTGATTTGCAGGTCGTCAATGCGAAAAATGAAGTGATGGTTTCTTGGATCAAGCCTAGTGAGGCGGTTGAACTCCCCGCAGAGGAGCGTAATTTAAACTTTTTTAGGGGCGATGATCCTACTCAAGTGGGTTTATTACTCCAGTTAGAGCCTAGCTCGAATGCACCTAAACTTGAGCAGTTGGCTCTAGCAGATCGCCATTATTTGATTATTCAAAACTCGCCAATTAGTGAGCAGCAGCGCTTTAATTTGCAGAGTTTAAATTTGCAGTGGGATAGCAGCCATCTTGCGCAATGGCTACCTAAAACATTGACAGTTGAAAGCAGCGATGATTTACAGCACTGGCAACCAGTGAGCACCACAAAACTGCCCTATCTACTGAAAGAGCAGACTTTAAGTGTAGAAAATCGCAGCATTGAATTCGCTCAACCTGTCAATGCGCGCTTTTTGCGACTTTCTGGGCAGACTGATTTTGCACCGATTCTCAGCTCTTTGCAGAGTGTGACAGGTCTGGCTCCACGGCAAAATCAACAGCGCTTGTCTTGGAAAACCATTGAGCTACTGAGTACTGATAATCCCCAGCAATTTCATTACTCGATCCCACCTTCGGTAGTCATAGAGCAATGGCGGATGCATCTAGAGCAAGTAGGTGAGGTTTATGCGGGCGAATTAGCCAGTCGAAATCCCGAAGAGCGCTATGGGGCAGATCGTGATTATGCTTATCCAAGCAACTTCCTCGATTATCGCTTAGAGTCAGATTTAGGGGAGCTACGTGCTCCGGCACAAATCCCTCCAGCAGATTGGTATTATCAACAGGCGTTAGACTGGCGTTGGAGCTTTTCTCAACCCGTGCCGTTTAAAGGCAGGGCGGCTGTGGAATTGGCTTGGAAGCCCTTAGAATTACAGTTTATCTCTGGCAAGGATCCAGGGCCTTTTCGTTTACTTTATGGTAGCCGTGATCCAATCAAGCCTTTAGATACTGCCTTGGCAGAGTCGGTTAAAACCAAACCCTTTAATGCGCAAGCTGTGAAGGTTGAAGTAGGCGCAGAGCGCCAGCTGAAGCCACTAGAGGCTCAAGCTTCTTATAAGCAATGGCTACCTTATTTGTTATGGGGTGTTTTGTTGGTTGCAGTTGCACTATTGCTATGGATGGCACGCCAACTCTGGCGAGATTTCAATAAATCGACTTAAGAGTGTAGGCAAAGGCACTGTCTATAGTGTATAAAAATAAGGCGACTTAACTAGGCAGTGTCACTCATCTTTATAAGTTGCATTTGATGAAATATTGACTATTATCAGTTGGATGTATAGTTAACAAGCAAGCTTTGGTTAACTATACGCGCAGACTTTTTCGCTAAATGGTCAATAATAACAACTCAAAAACGACCCTTTAGGCCTTATAACGCTCCCTAGTTATAAGGTTCTGCAACTATTGAGTTGAGTGTAAAACGAGATAGGAATGGCTGTATGCAACTTACGTGGATATTGCTCTCACTCACCAAATACAGGCTTGCTGATCCTGCAGGCTACCCTGTTCGTTCTTATCCTGTTTCTTTAAAGAATCACTTCATCTAGGTGGACTTATGCCCGCAATAAAAACAATTTTGATCGCCGACGACTCGCAAACCGAGCGTCTCCACTTAAGTCAAATTCTGCAGAATGCCGGTTATCAGGTGATTGTAGCCACTTCGGGTAATGAAGCTAGAATGTTGGCAGAAACACATAATCCCGATGTCATTTTTCTCGATATCATCATGGAAGATGGTGATGGTTATCAAACGTGTCGCAATCTTCGCCGCAACCCAGCGACCGCTGAAACGCCTATTATTATGGTCTCGAGCAAGTCAAATCCGGTGGATATGCAATGGGCTAAGAAGTTAGGTGCTAATAATTATGTTGTGAAGCCCTACACGTCTGAGGCGATTTTGGCGCAATTAACAACACTGTAAACACAGCCTGCTAAGGTGCCAGTAAAAACATAACTAAAACCGCACAGTTGTTGAACCGAGGGAAGTAAGCAACTGTTGATAATAATTAAATTGGGTAAGGAGTAGGACGGTGCAATCAGCGTTCTCTTATAAGGTAGGTGATTATCGTATTTTGCTAGAGGCAGGTGTTCGCTCTGAAGTGCTAACACTGGATACGGTTTATCCCGTGCCTTATGCGCCGGATTGGTGTGCCGGTTTATCCAATGTACGTGGCGATCTTTGTCCAGTCATTGATATGCATGGTGTGCTATTCAAGCAGCAACGTCCTAAAAAGCAATATTTACTGTGGCTGCAACATGAGGCTTTTGCCCCAGTCGTGGTCAGTTGCGACGAACTCCCCAAGCAGATTACTGTGCCCGATGAAACTGAACAAAGTAGTCGAATTCCGGGGATGCCGGGATGGATTCAAACCGTTTGGAGTCAAGATAATGCTCTGTTGCTAGCAGCTGATCATGGGCGTTTATTTAGACTACTCAGTAAAAATAAGCCTGGTGGGGCTACCGCCACTGTGAGAGAGAAATAACTAATTATGAACAATAAAAAAAGTATCTTTCGGCATTTAGCTTGGGTATCACTCTGTGTCCTACCCTGTATGGTTCAGGCTGAAACTGCCAACCCTAATGAAATTCGCTTAGCGACCTCCCTAGATTTACAAGGTCAATCTAAAGGCTTAGGCACCGGCATGTTGACGGGGCTAGAAGCTGCCTTAAAAGATAAGTCAGTCGGTACTCGGTCAATCAAATTGTTGAGTGAAAACGATAATTACAGCCCGCCAAAAACAGTTGAAGCGGTCAATAAACTATTAAGCCAAGATGTGTTCGCCTTTGTAGGCAATGTAGGCACTCCCACTGCTGCTGCCGCTTTGCCCTTATTAGCCGAGAAAAAAGTACCTGCCATTGGCTTTTTTACAGGATCTGACCTATTACGCGGCGATCAAGAGGATGTCATTAATTATCGTGCAAGCTACAAGCAAGAGGTTAAAGCAGTAGTCGAAGAGGCTATGAAAAATGGTTATGCACCAGCCTCTATTTGTGCCTATGTACAAGACGATGCTTATGGTATGTCTGGCTTGAAAGGCTTAAAAGCAGTGTTAGCGGATAAGCAAGGTGTTAATAATATCGAGGAATCGCTGGATAAAATTCTTGAGCAAAATGGTGAAGGTGCTCAACGCAATGGTATTGGCCCCGTTGGTGTTTATCAGCGCAATAGCCTAACCGTTCGTGACGGCTATGACTCCATCAAAGCATGGGAAGCTAAACACGGCCGACCCTGTAAGTTTGTGGTAACGGTAGGTAGTTATGAATCAGTCGCTCGTTTCATAACCTATTCACAAGGCAAAAAAGAGTCTTGGATTTATAGCGCGGTATCGTTTACTGGTGCAGATAATCTTTTGAAGCAATTGGATGAGTTCGGTGTCAAGGATCGTGTGCTCATGACCCAAGTTGTCCCCCCTTTGGATAGTGAATTACCGATTGTAGCGGAGGCTCGTACAGCCTTAGGTGATAAATTAGGCTATGTCTCCTTAGAGGGGTATATCGTCGGACGCATGTTACTCAAGGCTATGACGGATGTGGATACCGCAGGGCAAGACATGACTCGCGCTAATGTAGTCGCTGCTTTAAAGGGTAAGCAATTTGATTTAGGTGGACTGCCACTCGATTTTGGTAGTGACAATCAAGGCTCTGATTTAGTCGTTATGACAGCGCTAGCAAATAACAAATGGGCGCCTATGGACAGCTCAACTTGGAAAGGGTGGTATAAATGAGTGACTTAGCTAACAACAATCAAAAGGTTGGTTTCCTGGCGAATATGCCAGTAGCCCAACGGATTTTCTTACTGGTCGTAGTTCCCTTAGTTCTGTTACTGCTGATTGTTTACAGTACAGTAGTGGTATTAAACAAAAACAACAATGCTTTAGATGCCTTAGCTAAGCACATCGAATTGATAGCTACAGGCAATGAGTTGGTTCGTGAAAGTCAACGCGACCACTTGCTGTTATTACATGAAGTAGCTTTAGGAACTAAAACTTGGGAAGAGGGTTTAAAAGAGCTGAAAGCGGCACAAAAAGAGTTAACTGAAGTGACCATGCCGAAATATAAGGCTTTGAAAGCTGCAGATACCCTAGATGATGAAGACTTGCGCAAAGAATACACGCGAGCTGAGGAGCAAGTTGGCCAGTTAATAAACTCGATGAAGCGCGGCGAAAAACTCTTGGAAGCCCAAGATCGTAGTCAGCTTGAGATTTTTGTGCAGAATGACCTTATCCAAGATACTGAAGGTTTCCGCACTAAAATTGGTGCTCAAGTCGATGCTGATATTAAACAGGCTACTGTCTTGTCAGCAACCACCAGTGAAAATGCTAGAAGTTTCCTGAAAATCGCCATCGGGGCGAGTTTGTTTGGCATTTTGTTAGTGACTATTTTGGGTTATTTGATCTATCGCTCAATTGGCAATCAATTAGGTAAGTTAAATAGCACGATCCGCGAGATTTCTGCAGGTGATTTGAATGCGCGCGTTGAACTCGGTGGACGTAGCGAATTGGCTGAATTAGGTCAAGCCTTCGACGGCATGGTGGAAGATCGTATTTCTACGCAACGTAAAATTAATGCAGAACACCAACAGCTCAACGAATCTGTATTTACTTTACTAGAAGCGGTTGCTGATTTGAGCGAACGTAACTTAACTGTCCGTGCGAAAGTAACTGAAGATGCCACTGGCCCGTTAGCTGATGCGATCAATCAGTTAGCAGAAGATACGACCGATGTTCTTAAGCAGGTTCGTGAAGTAGCCATGACGGTTGACACCACATCGCAAGATGTAAACCAACACGCACTGTCGGTCAACCAACTAGCACTCTTAGAGCGCACCGAAGCAGAAGAAACCGCTGAGCAATTAGGCAATATCTTACGCCGTTTGGATTCCATCGCTGATTCAGCACAACAAGCCAATCGCGTGGCTGATACTACATCGCGCGCTACTCGTGAAGCGCAAGCGTCAGTAGCACGCACTTTAACCAGTATTTCTGGAATTCGCGATACGGTGCAAGAAACCGGTAAACGTTTGAAGCGCCTTGGTGAACGTTCGCAAGAAATTTCCCGCATTATTGACATTATCAGCAATATCTCTGAGCGCACGACGGTACTTGCTTTGAACGCCAGTATGCAGGCAACAGCAGCCGGTGAAGCAGGGCGGGGCTTCTCGGTGATCGCGGAAGAAATTCAGCATTTAGCAGAAAGCTCACGCGAGTCGACTGATCAGATTGGTGCTTTGGTACGGAATATTCAGCAGGAAGCGAATACTACGATCGCGAATATGGATCAGACCATTTCTGAAGTTGTGGATGGTTCCGCGCTGGCAGAACAAGCGGCTGCCCAAATGCAAGGTAGTTTGGATGCCACTAACGAATTGGTGCAATCGGTAGAGAGGATTGCGGCGGATTCTGCCGAGCAGGTCAAGATCAGCCAAGATCTACAAGTGCGTGCTGAACGTATCGTCGAAGCCACTCAGTCGACCGGTAAAGAGTTACTCTCTTTGACCAATTTGACCAGTAGCATGGCTGAAGCCGGTCAGCGTTTAGTCAAGTCCGTCAACGTATTCAAGCTGGAATCTTAAGGGTTCTAGTATGAGGAGGCCTTGATGGACAATCAGCTTGATGAAGACCGTTTGGCCTTCGCTGAAGAGCTCGAAGAAGTTGCCTTACAGTTATCGATGTTGGATCCCAGCATCGATTCTGCTGAGCAAATCGAGCAAGTATCAGCTGAGTACGAACGCTTAGGCATGACTGCCGAGATGTACGCTTGGCAGGATGTAGTGGCTGTGGTGAATTGGGCGCGCTCGTCCATGAGTACCAGCGCTGCTCCCGATTTATTAGCCGAAGGTAAGTATTTTGGTTGGTTAGAAATGACCGCTCTCGTATTGCGCGAACCTGATGAGCTCAGTCATTTGCCAATGCTTACCGCTGAGCTGATGGATTTCAGCTGGCCTGAACCACTAGATCCGCAGCTTCTACAGCAATTTCTGTTGAATCTACGTGCGAGTGGGCAAGATGAGCAAGAGCCTACAGAAACTGAGTCAACCACTACGGCTGAGCTAGTTTTTGCGCCCGATATCCATCCAGAGTTATTGGCTGCTTATTTAGCAGAAACGCCGGGGCATATTAGTGAAGCCGCCCGTTTGATTCGCCTAGTAGCGCAAGGGGGCAGTAATCGCGAGCAGCAGCGCCATGCTTCACGCTTGGTGCATACGATCAAAGGTTCGAGTGGCGTGGTGGGGGTGGAACCGATTGCGAATTTCACCCATCAGCTGGAAGACTTATTGGATGCTGCTTCCCTACAAACCGTACCGGATGGCTTGGGGGATACTTTAGAAGCTTCAGCGGATTGCTTAGAGGCTTTATTTGATCATTTGAAAGCAGGGACAGGATTACCGGAAGAATACGCAGACCTTAATGCTCAGTTAAAAGACTGGAAAGAGCGTTTAGAGCAAACAGCAGAAGAAGAGGGCATTGACGAGGAGTTACCCACGCTAGCGCCGGTGGCTAGTTTGCCAAGCTTTATTACCGAGCACAAAGCTGACGCTCTAGTCACTGAGTTTAGCGATGAAGAGGATGATGCGCCTCTAGTTCCGGTTGCGGCAGCTACCAGCGACTCGATTGTGGTCAATGAGGAGCGTGTGGCACGCTTGCTTAGTTTAGCAGGCGAATTGATTACTTCCAGCAGCCAATCAGCGGAATTGCTGCAGCAATCTAGCCGAATCGGCAAGCAGCTTTATCAGCATGATGAACAGATTCGCCAGCGTTTAGATGAATTAGAAACTGCGATTGAACATCAAGCCCAGCGGCAGGCTAAAGGTTCAAAAGCGGCCCAAAAAGACGGGCAAACCTTAGATGAGCTGGAACTAGAGTCCTATAGCGATTTGGTGAGTGCGAATAATTTGTTGATGGAAACAGCCGCAGATAGCCATGAGCTAGTCCAAGGTTTGCAACAAATGATTCGTCGCCTGACCGACGAGCTGTATCAGCAACAGCGTATTCAGCGCCAATTGAGTGAAGCGGTCTTGTCCATGCGCTTGACGCCGGTCAGCTCACTAGTTCCTCGTTTGCAGCGCATCGTGCGTGAGACTTGCCGCAAAACTGGTAAGAAAGCTGAGATTGAAATTCACGGTCAGCACTTACAAGTCGATGCCGATATTCTCAAAGGCGTGACTGATCCTCTACTACACTTATTACGCAATGCAGTCGATCACGGGATTGAAACGCCGGAGGAGCGGATTGCCGCCGGTAAGCCAGAATCAGGTCAGATTAGTTTGAGCTTCGCCCAGCGCGGTAATCATATTGCACTGAGCTTAGAGGATGATGGCGCAGGGATGAATCTAGAGCGGATTCGTGCCCGTGGTATTGAGCGTGGTCTGATTCATGCAGATGCCCCCTTAGCTGAAGACGCTTTGTTACGCTTAGTGATGCAGCCCGGCTTTAGTACTCGGGACGAAGTCAGCGAAGTGTCTGGGCGTGGCGTCGGCATGGATGTGGTGCAAACCGCGATTGAAAAATTGCGCGGTACTTTAAATCTAAGCAGCCAAGCTGGTTCAGGTACGAAAGTGGTGCTAGACATGCCACAAACTCTGATTTCTACGCATGCACTGGTGGTGCGTGCCGGTGAGAACTGGGTGGCAGTACCTGCGGATAGTATTGAGCAAGTCTTGTATGTCGCGGCGGATGAAAGCATTGATGACAATGGCGTTTGGCGCATTCAAACCAATCGTTATCAATTGCCGGTTAAGCCGCTGGCACAGTTGCTGCATTGGCCAACCGTCGCTGTGAATATTAAGCAGGCGCATACCGTGCTGATTATTCGTAGTGAAACCGGTGCACATGCGCTCTATGCAAATGAAGTATTACCTTCACGCGATATCGTTATTAAGAACTTGGCTCCGTGGTTGAATTATCTGCCTGGGGTGCAAGGTGCTTGTATTCTCGCAAACGGTACGGTCGCACCTGTGCTCGATATGATTCGTTTAGTGCGTGATTTGGAGAGCGGCAAACTGCAATTACAAGCGCCCGATGAAGCTGTCGTTATTGAACCCAGTCAAGCAGCTTCCACCATTTTAGTCGTTGATGACTCGCTTAGTAACCGCAAAGCACTACGCCTAGTCTTAGAAGGCATGGGGCATGTGGTACACACCGCAGTAGATGGTTTAGATGCCTTGCAAGTCATGAATAACATCGCAGTCGATATGGTCTTAACCGACATGGAAATGCCAAGAATGAATGGCTTGGAAATGACTCAAGCGATTCGGATCTGGCCAGAAATGAAGGATTTGCCAGTGATTATGATTACTTCGCGTAGTACGCGTAAGCATCGTGATTTAGCTGAGCAAGCCGGTGTCGATGGTTATTTAACTAAACCCGTACAAACAGCAGCGTTACAGGAACAAATACAAAAATGGCTAGATACGCAGTTGGCGATTGCATAAGTCTTTCTTCAGGAGTGAATGGAGCTATGGCTCAAGCAGATAATACAGTGGGCGTTTGCCTCTACCAGCTTGATGCCCGCGAAGAAGCGGTATTAAAGCGGGTAGTGACTTTTAGTGGAGCGCAAGGGCGTAACTATGTGTTGGCTGATTTAGCTGCGGCTCAGCTGGTAGTGGTGAGCAATGAGACTAGTGTCGATGTAGCGACCCTGCACCCTGCAGGTGCGCTATTGGTGAGGATAGCGGATCAAGATAGCGATCAGCCCTATGATTTATTAATGCAGCGTCCACTGCTCGTGACTCGGGTTATGCGTACTTTGGACGAAGCCCGTAAGTTATGGACCGATAGTCTAGCTGAAGCTAAACCTAAAGCGACTGAGCCAGTACATCTAACGGTCGTTGAACCAATAGTAGCCGCCGCACCTCCGGTAGTAGCAACCCCAGTTCAACAGCCAACCGAATTGTTGCTTCCAGCAGCTGAAACGGCTGTAGAAGCAACTAGCACTCAACCAGACGCTGAACTAACTAGCTCAGTAACTGTTAGTGAGCCTAAGGCTCAGGAAGCTCCTGTAGCGCCCACTGAATCAGTGATTGAAGCTAAGCAGCCAGTTGAAGTTGAGCTGCCAGTGGTAGCTCCTCAAGCTGAAATTATCGTAACTCCAGTGGCTGAGCAGGTAACACCTTCAGTTCAAGAGGTCACTCCAGTAGCCGCGCCACCCGAAGAGTTAGGGGGTGAATATCATCATCGTGCTTTAGTGGTCGATGATAGTGCTGCGATTCGTAAGCAATTAGAGCTGGAATTACGTCAAGCTGGTATCGCTTCTGATTTTGCAGAAACCGGTGAAGAAGCCTTACAAAAGGTAGCCAGTCATACGTATGATTTAGTGTTTTTGGATATTATTATGCCCGGCATTGATGGTTATGAAACTTGCCGTCAAATGCGCATGCGTAAGGAAATGAAAAAGACACCGATCATTATGCTTAGTGCAAAAACTTCACCTTTAGATGAAGTCCAAGGCGTTATTGCAGGTGCTTCGACCTACTTAACCAAGCCAGTAAAAAGTGATCAGCTCCAGAAAACTTTAAAGCGCGTGGCAATGTGGCTCGATAATTTTCAACAAGCACGCGCTTAGAGCGTGCTTAGTTCAGTGCCTGTTTAACTGGAGTGTTATATAAAAATCAGTAAAAAAATAAGTGTTTAGCCGTACCCAAACAAACCCACGGGGGCAAATAATAATAATGAAAATAATACGCAACCGACCTTTTTTATTTATTTCGCAAGTACTGTTGGCTAGTTATTTACCAACACAGTTTACTACTGCTCAGGCAGAGAGTGCTTCTTTAACAGAAGCGCCGCCGCCTTGGGCTGCGCGTCAAGATGTGCAGGTTTCTGCGCCTTTGCAAGAAGCCGCTTCACCAGCAGCCGAAGCTATACCAGCACAACCTCAACGTCAACCAGCTAAAGCTGTTGCCAAGGGTGATAGCATTGAGCAATGGTATGAAAACCGTCAAGGCTATGCTGCGCAGCAAAAAGCTAGTCCTGCACCAGCCTTAAAAGCCAAAGCTACCCAAGGTGACTTGAATGCCCAATATGCGCTGGCCTTGCAATTGCGCCAAGATCCTAGACCAGAAAATATTGCAGAATCCTTAAAATTACAGGAGAAAGCAGCACGTGCAGGCCATGTGGAAGCACAATATGGCTTAGGCGTGATGTATAGCAATGGGCAGTATCTGCCGTTAGATCAACGCTTAGCTAATTTTTGGTACACCCAAGCAGCTAAACGCGGCAGTGAAGCAGCCAAGCTAGCCTTAGGCAATACGGCTAGTGAAACGGCTCCAGTGGCTGTTAGCCGAGCTTCAGTGCGCGCTCCACAAGCAGCAACAGCAGCTGATGTTAATAATGCTCAAGTTGCGGCCGCAAGCGAAAGTATGTTTGCTGCTAGCGAGCCAGCACTAGAAGCTGATACGCCTGCGATGACTGAAGAGGAATATGCAGCTTTTAATCAATCAGGTACTACAGGTGAGGTAGTTCAGCCAGCGGTTGAAGAAGTAGCTACTCCGATGCCAGCTCCAGTTCCTCGTCAAGTAGCCCGTCAGCGTCCAGCACTACAGCCTGTTCAGCAAGCGTTGGAAGCTCCAGAAGCTCAGGAGCTAGCAGTACAGCCGGAGGAGGGTGCAGCAGGTGCTGAAGGCGCTCCTGAGGTGGCTGCAGAAGAAGTTGCCGAAGCAGCGGATATGTCCGTCGAGCACAATGAATCCAAGGTTGAGCTTGGCAATATGAGTGTGCAGGAAGTGATTAATACTGCACAGAAAGGCGATATGTATGCACAGCTAATGCTTGGCGCACTCTTTGAAGATGGTACTGACCCTGCTATTCCACAAAACACGGCGGAGGCTGCCAAATGGTATGCGAAAGCAGCCAAGCAGGGTTACCCGAAAGCACAGCATAATTTAGCACTACTCTATGAAGACGGGCGTGGTGTCAAACAAAGCTATACCGAAGCCGCGAAATGGTATGCGAAAGCCGCCAAAGCTGGTTTTTCTGAAGCACAGAATAACCTAGCGGTGCTGTACATTATCGGAAATGGCGTTAAGCAAGATCGCGCACAAGCAGAAAAATTGCTGACTGCTGCGGTAGGGCAAGGCAACGAAAATGCCCGCCGCAACCTGCAAAAGCTCTTGGAAGGTACTGCTAGCTAACTCAACTAGCTTTTGATCCACCCATACACAGCGGGGAGTCGGCAACGGCTCCCGCTCGCTTAAAATATTCCTCAGGCGTCAAGGTATGTAGCGCGAGCGCGTGAATATTGCCTAATTCTGTCGCCAAAGCCTGATTGACTAACCGATGCCGCGCTACGAGGCGTTTGTCATTAAATTGCTCACTGACGATCACTGCTTTAAAATGCGATTCCGAACCAGGCGGAACGTTGTGCAGATGGCTTTCATTCGTAATTTCTAAAACTTCAGGACTAAAAGCTTGTCGGAGCTTTGCTTCAATCTGTCCTTGCATGTTCATAATCATTTCCTTTTGTTAACTTGAATCTGCTTTAATACCAAGTATATTTCATCACATTTTAATAAAGACGCTCACGAGCATGACCCAAAAACAAAATTTTGACAAATTGGCGCGTTATCTTGAACGGAAAATTGTTGGCCAAAAATCCCTGATTAATCGCCTGTTGATTGCCTTACTCGCTGATGGTCATTTATTAGTAGAGGGTGCGCCGGGCTTAGCGAAAACGCGTGCGATTCAAATGTTAGGGCAGGGCATGGAGGGTAGCTTCCATCGTGTACAGTTTACCCCAGATTTGCTGCCTGCGGATATTACTGGTACTGAAGTTTTCCATCCGAATGATGGTAGCTTCAAGTTCCAAAAAGGCCCGCTCTTTCATAATTTGATTCTGGCCGATGAAATCAATCGTGCACCCGCCAAAGTTCAGTCTGCTTTATTGGAAGCGATGGCTGAGCGTCAAATTACCGTCGCGGGTACGACTTGGAAATTACCTGATCCTTTCCTCGTGATGGCGACCCAAAATCCGATTGAGCAGGAAGGTACTTATCATTTGCCTGAAGCGCAATTAGACCGCTTCCTGATGCATGTCTTGGTTGATTATCCGACTGCTGAAGAAGAGCGCTTAATCCTGTTGCTGGGGCGTAAAGAGGCAATGGAAGATGTAAAGCGCGAAAAATTAATCGAGGAGCCATTGGTTGGCCCTGAAGAAATTCGTGCTGCTCGTCAGGAAGTCTTAACGATTTATATGGCGGATAATATCGAGCAGTATTTGCTGCAATTGGTATTAGCGACTCGCCATCCAGAGCGTTATGGCAAGTCATTGACAGGCAGTATTGCTTATGGTGCTAGCCCACGGGCTACCTTGGCTTTAGATCGTTGTTCGCGGGCGCATGCTTGGTTAGCAGGCCGTGATTTTGTTAGCCCTGAGGATGTACAAGCCGTCGCCCATGATGTCTTGCGTCATCGTCTACTGCTGACTTTTGAAGCTGAGGCCGATGGGATGAGTGCTAATCATTTAATTGACGAACTCTTAGCACTGGTGGCTGTGCCTTAATGCGTCCGGGTGATGGTTTAGTTTATAGCTCCTTGCAGTCGTTGATTAAGCTGCAGACGCAAGTGCGTACTTTGAATTTGGCCAAGCGACATGTGCGGGCGCGCCAAGTCGGTTTGCATCGCTCGGTATTCAAAGGGCGTGGCATGGATTTCGCCGAATCGCGCCCTTATCAGCCAGGCGATGATGTTCGCACCATTGATTGGCGGGTGACCGCACGTAGCGGCAAAGTACATACTAAAATTTTCCAAGAAGAGCGCGAGAAGCCCGTGCTCATTTGGCTGGATTTACGCCCTTCGATGTTTTTTGCTACCCGTGGACGTTTCAAAAGCGTCGTTGCTGCCGAAACTGCGGGTGTGCTCATTTGGAAAACATTGTCGGAGGGTGATCGTGCGGGTGGCGTGCTGCAAACAGCGGCTGAGCATCTTGAATTTAAACCCTCACGTAGCCGCAGTTCAGTCTTAGGCTTTATGCGCGCTCTGACTGAAGCGACGCAGCAAGATAATTCGCAAGCTGCCACCAGTGATAGCGCTGTATTGCAAGATAGCTGGCGACGTTTACGGCGTGTGACCGAGTCTGGCACGCAAGTGTTTGTGATCAGTGATTTTCGCCAAGCTAATCCGGCTGCGTTACGACAATTAGCGATGATTCATCGTCAAGCGAATATAACTTTAGTGCTGGTGCGTGATCCATTAGAAGATCGCTTGCCGCCTCAAGGTGTGTTGCGTGTTACCGATGGTAAGCGCAGTTTGTGGGTCAATCTCAAACAAAAAGTGTGGCGGCGTGATTATCATGAGCGCCAGCGCCAAGCACAGGTATCTTTGCAAGAGTTTGCGCGTAAGTATCGGATTTCTTTAATTCAATTATCCACTCAAGATACGAGCAATGAGCGTTTATTGAAGTTAGTCAGGGGGATGCGATGAATCCGACTGAGCTAGCTTTACGTGATATTCATTTACCCACTGAAATCAGCTGGTGGCCGCTCGCTTGGGGTTGGTGGTTGCTGATCGTGCTCGCAGTGCTAGGCCTAGTCGCTTTAGTTTGGTGGTGGCTAAAACGTCCCGCCCATACTCAACAGATTAATCTGTCCGCGCAAGCTTCAGCTCTCCAAGAATTAGATCGGATTGAACAGCAATACAATAACGATCCGCTGGGCTTAGTGCGGGAGCTGTCGGTGCTATTGCGGCGGATTGCGATTAGTTTATACGGGCGGCGTAGTGTGGCAGGTTTAACTGGGATTACTTGGTTGCAGTTCTTGGATAAGCAAGGTGGCTCGCCTGTGTTTAGTCAGCGTTTTCAGCAAGCTTTAACCGAATTACCTTATCGTGCACAGGGTAATGTGGATGTGCAGGCTTTAGTGCAAGAGGTACGCCAATGGCTAGGCTCGCAATCGTCAGCAGGTAAACAGCATGTATGAGTTTGCTTGGTGGTGGCTTTTTGCTTTGCTACCTATTCCTTTTCTAATCCGTAAATTTTGGCGACCTGTCAAACAAACTACAGGTGTGGCGCTGAAAGTCCCTTTCTTACAAGATTTTTTACAAGGCGAATCAGCGTCTGAAAAGATTTGGGTTTCATGGCTAGCCCTAATCCTAGCTGCCTTGGCTTGGCTGGCTTTAGTCACGGCGGCGGCTAGACCCATTTGGGTAGGAGAAACAGTTGCCTTACCAGTTTCGGGTCGCGATTTAATGCTGGCCGTCGATTTGTCAGGCAGTATGCAGGAGCAGGATTTTTATCTCAATAATCAAGTGGTTGACCGCTTAGTGGCCACCAAAGTGGTCGCGGGTGAGTTCATTCAAAAGCGGGTCGGAGATCGGATTGGTTTAGTGGTATTTGGTGATCAAGCCTATTTACAAGCGCCGCTCACCTTTGATCGGGTAACAGTGAATACACTGCTGAATGAAACTGTGATTGGTTTAGCCGGTGAACGTACTGCGATTGGTGATGCGATTGGCTTAGCGATTAAGCGCCTGCAGGATAGCCAAGAAAAAAATCGTGTCTTGATTCTGATGACGGATGGCGCGAATACCGCAGGTACAGTGAGTCCAGCAGCAGCGGCGGAAATGGCAGCTAGTGTAGGTTTGAAAATTTATACAGTGGGTATTGGCTCTGAAAGCCCGCAAGCCCGTAGTATGTTTGGCATTCAGTTGATTAATCCCGCTGCAGAAATCGATGAGGAAGCCTTAAAATCAATTGCGAGTAAAACGGGTGGACAGTATTTCCGTGCACGTGATACCGAAGAGTTTCAACGGATTTATACAGAACTCGATCGCCTAGAGCCTGTTGAGCATGAAGCTGAAGAATGGCGTCCACAACAGGAGTTATTCCGTTGGCCCTTGGGTCTAGCCTTTGTTTTAGGGTTTTTAGCCTTTGTAGTACGCATGGAGGCTGAGGCTTAAATGGTTGATTTTCACTTTCTCTACCCGCATGCTTTTTGGCTGCTATTGTTATTAGTACCCTTGTGGCTATGGATTTTACGCAGACGCAAGCAGCAAGGTGTTTTACAAGATTTAGTGGATCCGGCGCTAGCACCTTTTGTTTTAACTGGGCGCGAACGGCGGCAGAGTCTGGTTGCTTTGTTAGCATTTTCCTTGATGGCAGTGCTAAGTGTTATGGCCATTGCTGGGCCTGCTTGGGAAAAGAAAGAAGTCCCTGTTTTTCGTCAGCAACAAGCTTTAGTGATCGCTCTAGATTTATCAGCATCAATGTATGCACAGGATTTATCTCCGAATCGTTTAGAGCAAGCGCGGTTTAAGGTGATGGATATTCTGCAAACTCGTAAAGGCGAACAAACGGCTTTAGTGGTTTTTGCGGGTGACGCTTTCCCAGTTTCGCCACTGACTGATGATACAAAAACGATTGAAGCGCAAATGAAAAACCTTACTCCCGATATTATGCCAGTGCAAGGCGGGGCTTTGGGTTTGGCGATTGAGCGCTCGATGGAGCTATTGCAACAAGCTGGTGCGAAAAGCGGCAATATCCTCTTAATTACCGATGGTATGACCGATACAGAACAAGCCTTGGCAGCGGCACAAATTGCCTTATCCAGTAATATCAATGTTTCAGTAATGGGAGTTGGTACAGTGAATGGCTCGCCGATTCCTCTCGCCGATGGTGGTTTTCTGCAAGATGCTCAGGGTAAAACGGTGTTGCCTAAACTAGATGCAGCTGGCCTCAAAGCTTTGGCTCAAGCGGGTAATGGGGTGTATGTGACGGCGGGGATTGGCGATGCTGATGTGAATCGCTTGGCAGCAGCTTGGACCGCTAAAGCAGGCGAACAGAATTTGATTTCAGGCGGTCAGCGTCAAGTAGATACATGGGTAAATGCTGGCATTTGGTTGATATTAGCCATTTTGCCGTTAGCGGCTTTATTGTTTCGCCGTGGCTGGTTGTTATCTTTAAGCTTAATGTTTATTTGTTTGCCCCAAGCACAACCTGTGCAAGCTTCTGTCTGGAATGACTTATGGGCAACCCCTGACCAACAAGCTCAAGCCGCTTTGCAAGCAGGGCAAAGCCAGCAAGCCAGTGAATTGTTTGAAAATCCGCAGTGGAAAGCAGCGGCTTCTTATCAATCAGGCAATTTTGAGCAAGCCGCTAAGCTATACTCAGCAGATAAGAGCGTGGAAGGTTTATATAATTATGGTAATGCCTTAGCGCGCTTAAACAAATTACCTGAAGCGATTGCTGCTTATGAAGAAGTGCTAGCCCAAAATACTAAACATGAAGATGCGCGCTACAATCGAGATTTACTGAAGAAAAAATTAGAAGAGCAGCAGCAACAACAGCAACAAGGTTCCCAAGACCAGCAACAGAATCAAGGCCAGCAAGACCAAAAAAATCAGCAGCAGTCGGGTCAAAATAACCAAGCTCAGCAGAATCAACCAAACCAACAGCAGCAAGATCAACAAGAACAGGCTAAAGCTCAACAAGAGCAAGCTGCGAAGGAACGCGCGCAGCAAGCTAAAGCAGCCGAGCAAAAGAAACAGCAGGAAGCACAACAAGACAATTCTAAACAAGAGCAAGCCCAAGCTGAAACTGCGCAAATGGACCCCAAAGCAGCTGAGCAGCAACAAGCCACTGAACAGTGGTTGCGGCGTATTCCTGATGATCCAGCTGGTTTGTGGCGGCGCAAGTTCCAATATCAATACCAACAACGTGCGCGCCCTAATCAAGGAGAGGCTTGGTAATGATTTTGTCTAAGCTGCTAACGCTGGGCTTATTATGGCTGGTCTTGGCCTGTCAGGCCTGGGCGGCGGGTGTGCAAGTGCAAGCCGACCGGGATACGGTGCAGGTCGGTGATGATTTCACCTTAACCTTTTCCACCGATCAAGCGCTGACGGTTGCCCCTGATTTGACGCCTTTAAGTAAAGACTTCCAGGTGACAGGTACTTCCACTAGTACCAATATGCAGTACATTAATGGGCAAATGACTCAGCAAACCGGCTGGATTGTTTCGCTGTTTGCCAACCGCACTGGCACGCTGCAAATTCCTAGTATTAGCTTCGGGACGCTCAGTAGCGAACCCATGACTATTCAAGTCGTCGATCAAGGCGCTGAGCCCAACGGCAATGCGAATACCGATATTTTAGTAGAGCTCAGTGCTGAGCCATCGAATCCTTACGTGCAACAACAGGTGATTGTTACCCAGCGCTTATTGCATGTAGTCCCGCTCTTACCCACCCGCGCTAGTATGTCGCACCCTGAGCTAGAAAAGGGTAAAGGCTTAATTCAGCAACTAGGCAATACTAAAAGCGGCACAGTTAATCGCAATGGTATCCGCTATCAAATGATTGAGCGGCGCTATGCTGTGTTCCCACAAGTCAGTGGTGAAATCAGTATTGGGCGCACGGTATTCCAAGGGGCGTTAGATGATAGACGCTCACGGCAGTTGGACCCCTTTGGGATTGGCGGTAAGCAAGTGCGCCGCTTCTCTGAACCACTAGTGATTAAGGTGCAGCCGCATCCGCAAGTGAAATCTACTTGGCTACCCGCAAATAGCCTGACGCTCAATGCCCATTGGGAGTCGGTAAATAAGACCCTCAAAGCGGGTGAACCGGTTACTTTAACCATTGCGATTATTGCGGATGGCCTGATGGCTGAGCAGCTGCCAGCCTTAGATATTAAACCGCCGATGGGGATCAAGGGTTATGCCAATCAACCTGAGTTTCGCAATGACTTGGGTGGGAATAGCGTGATTGGTATGCGCGAAGAAAAATGGGTGTTGATGGGAACGGCTGATGGTAGTTACGTTTTGCCAGAGATTAAAATTGATTGGTGGGATCTTAAAGCTAAAAAAATGCAAACAGCTCGCATTGACCCCACCCCATTGAAAGTCGTCGGAATGGGGCAAACTAAGCAACCCACTGATCCAGCTGACCCTGTAGCTAGTGCTAGCCCACCGGCAGCACCCGATGCAGCAAGTAATTTATTAAATCCTAGTGAAGAAACTCCACCCTCGACTCAAGCAGTCGATAAGCCAGAGCTTGCAGCCAAGATTAATTGGCAAGTCTTAGTGATTGGCTTAATAGTTCTAGCTGCTTTAGCAGGTTTAGCTTTTATGCTGTTAAAGCGTAAGCAAAAACCAACCCAAGTTATGCTGGCCTCTAACAAAGTCGTGCCGCCACTGCAAACGATTAAATTGGCTTGCCAGCAAAACGATGCACAGGCTGCTTTTCAAGGGTTACATGAATGGATTCGCGAGGATTTAAAACTCTCGCCGCCTACTGTAGCAGCACTGAGGGCGCAAGCGGATCTTCCCCTTAAGCAAGCTTTGGATGACCTCAGCACCGTTTTATATGCCTCAACCACACATGTATGGGAAGGGCAAGAGTTATGGCAGGCCATTCAGAACTATCAACAGGCAGAATCCACTCCAGCTATTAGTCATACTCAGGCGCTTGCAGAACTTTATCCCAGTTAGCATCTTGTTAGAAAAACTGGCTTTTTTTGCTATTTTCTGCAAACTATACGATCAGGCTTCTACAATAATAATTGAATATGCTAAGGAGTATAGGCTTTATGACAATATCACTTTCTTCCGTTAAATACGTTGGCCCCGCCATGCAAACTCGTTTGGAGTCAAATGGCGTTAATACCGTTGAACAACTCGCGGCTATGTCTGAGCAAGATCTTGCGGACATTCCAGGAGTGGGTGTAAGCACAGCCCAAGGTATTTTAGAAAGCGCCAAGTCTTTATTAGCTCAAACTGATGCCAGCACTGATTCAGCAGCTAACCCAGAAACTACAACAGAAACTAACCTAGAAGCAGCCAATCCAACAGTGAACACTTCAGCAGATACTTCCGAAACTAACGAGGCTTCTAGCACAGAAGCAGCGCCTGCCATGACTGAACCAGCTAAAGCACCTGCAGCTAAGCGTCCGAGCCGTGCTAGAACACCAGCAGCTAAAAAGCCTAGCTCTGCCACCGAAACTGAAGCAGCTGCTACCAAACCAGCAGCCCCAGCTAGGTCAAGAGCAAAAAAAGCACCGGCTGCTACTGCTACCACTACTACTGAAGCGAAACCAGCGCCTGCTAGATCCAGAGCAAAGAAAGTCCCTGAAGCTCCTGCTGCGGCAACTACTGCTGAAGCTAAACCAGCGCCTACTAGATCTAGAGCAAAGAAAGCACCTGAAGCAGCTGCTGCAGCGGCTAAATCAGCAGAAAATAAAGCACCCGAAGTGAAACCTAGTAAAGCGACTAAACCTGCCGAAGCAGCTAAAGGAACTAGCTCTAGTAAGGCTAAAGCTAAGGCTGAGTCCACTCCAAGTGTAGTAACAGAGGTTAAGTCTGAAGTAGCTAAAGTGGGTAAAAAACTTAAGAAAAAGGCTGAAGACAAAGCCAAGGCTAAGCAAGCAGCTAAAGAAGAGCGTGATGCTGAAAAACAACTGAAGCAAGCTAAAAAAGCGGTTGAAAAGCAGCGTAAAAAGGAAGAGAAAGCTTTAAAGCAAATTGCTAAGCAAGAAAAGAAAGATAAAAAGCAAGCTGATAAAGAAGCTAAAAAAATTGTGAAAAAAGCTAAGAAAGCCGCTAAAGCTGCAGGAGCTAAGGCTTAGCTCTAAATACTCCCCGTTAGTGTTTAGCTAACGGGGGTGAGTAACGTGCTTACTGGCAGGTTTGTCTACGAAACTCTACCCGCCGATCGACCGCATCGCGTAAATCATCAGTCCCCGTCCCCACGATATTCTCATGAAAGCCTTTCCCTTCAGCTTGAGTACGAGTCACTACAGCGGGCTGTTTGGCAGTCATCAATTGGCGAATAACCGCAGCACGTGCGCTAGACAGTTTGAGGTTGTATTCTTCTGAACCACTATGGCTACTGTGACCCGCAACTAGCATGCAACGCTGGCTGTATTTCAAATAGCTAGCGATTTCTTCTGTCCAAACTTTATATTGGCTGCCCAAAAAGCCACCCCCTTCAAATTTGGTCGAGTCGACTGCAAACAAAATTTTAAAGGTAAGTGTATTTTTATTATTAAAGCCATATTTCAGCAGTTCTGCGAAAGCAACCCTTGCTTCGGCGGCACGATTTAGTCTTAAGAGTGATAAATAGCGTCCTGCCCAAGTGCGTAAGTTGGTTCCTTCTTTTAAGCTACTAGCTTCTTCGTATAAAGCTAAAGCTCGGGCATATTGAGCGCTGCCATAGGCTTTTGCAGCATCGGTGAGGATTGCCTCTAAATTTAAGCGCGCTTGGTAATTAGGCCGCTGCATCTCTTGGCGCAAATCAAAACCCTTAGCATTAGGATTGAGTGTCTCGGTGTAAACCGGGCTATCTTTAGCTTCAAGGGTTAAGGCATAAGGCAAGCCTTGCGCAAGAACTTTATTCAGGCTATGTGCTAGTAAGCGTCCGTTTTTAGCATCGCGCAGCCACACATTTAATTCATAAGCTTGTCCATCACTGTTTTTATCTAAGGCGAGCGCGCTATGAATAATATAGTGCGCATCCGGCAACAGCTTTTGAGTAATCGGTGCAAATTTTAAATTGCCACGACCTTGTTTTTGTAGCTGAGCTTGCAGGCCGCTGGTCAAATCGAGATTTTCTTTGGAATTAGCATCAAACATCGGTACTAATAAAATTTGGGTAGCACCTAATTGGCTACGCCATGAGCGATCTTGACTGGCTGCTTCTAAGACTAAATTACTGGCTGCTTGCAAAGCTACTAACCAGGGCTGTGGTGCTTGATTATGTCCAATGCTGGGTTTGCTGACTGGATTGTCGACTCGAATCGCGGAGCTAACGGTGGATAGGGTGCGTTTGGATTTAGGCTCGACCATCCACATCGTCAGCACGACTTTTTCTTTACCCTGAGTTTGCGTTATCAGTAGGGTGCTATGGAGTTCGTAATTGGCTTGAGTGGAACCTTGGGTTTCTGCAGTGACAAGCTGCAAGCCTTTAAAACCAGCTGCTTGGGTTTGTAGATAGGGTTGAATCTGTTTGGTCGGTTCTAAAACTTTCTGAGTTTTTTCCTGCATCGTGGGCAGCACCAGAATACGTGTTGACATCAGTTCATTGCGCCAGCCACGTTCTTGCTGGACTAAAGCAAATAAATGCTTAGCGCCGCGTTCGGTCGCTTTTTGCAAAGGCACTGGCTGAGTTAGCTCTAATAGCACAGGGGCTTGAATGATGGTTGTAGTACAAGCTGCTAAGACAAAAAATGCCAGCAGCAGTAGCATCATTTTTTTCTTAAATGACATGAAAATCACCTTTATTGTGAGCCGTGCAATGCAAGCCGCTATTGCAAGGGAATGCCCAAGGATTGCTCTAGTAGTCGGTAATCATCATTAGTTCCACGCTCTGACTGGCTAGCGCTGGTGCGCGCCTTAACAGGTTTAGCTGAGCTAGCTGCTGCCTTAGTACTGACAGCCGTCTGAGTACTAGCAACTGGTCTAGGAGCAGGGCGTGATGATTCACTGACTGTTTGGGGTGATTTAACAGGTTTATGAGCGGTGCTAGGAGTTCTGGCAGGATGGTTGCGATTATTCGGCTGATCGTTGGTATTAGCGCGATTTATCGATGGTGCTGGTTTATTAGCTCTAAGCGCTTGAGCCTGCGGAGTTTTTACAGCAGGTTCAGCTTTAGTTTGCGGCGCAGTTTTCTTAGATATTTGATTAGTTTTAGCTGGCGGCTGAGGTGGATTAACTAGCTTAGAGTGTTCAGGGGTGGCTGCTTGTGTTGCAGAGTCCTGCTTAGTTGGAAGTTCAGGCTGAGTGTTTAAAGTATCATTCGTTAATTCAGAGGCAGCAGGTAAGGGTAATGTAGGTGTTTGGCTTTTGGGTAGTTCGGGGGCAGAAAATTTAAGTGGTGCTAAAGGCTGCATTGGTGTTGCGCCCGCTTCCAGGCTGGTATGCCGTAATTGGCTGATTAGGTTGCCTGTTAAGAAACCTGCCAATAAAGCAACGGGCAATAAACCGAGCACCCAAAACAAGATAGCTTGCCGAGTAAAACGCTTGGGGACTTCACGTTTAATAATAAGCTTAGGCATGCTGACCCTAATGAGCAATTGCAACACAACGCAATCACTCACCATAGCGCGCGGTGCCTTTAGCTGCAGCCGCTAGCTGGATAAACCTAAGTTTTAAGGCGCTAATCGGGTACTTAAGTGACTGGGTTGATAAGCTTGCCTTGCTGAAAGCTCTCAACAATATCAGCGAGTTGGTCAACTAAAGTCTGCCGTGCAGTACGGCTTGCCCAAGCAATATGTGGCGTAATTATCAGATTAGGCAATCGCTGTTGGAGCAATAAGCTAGCCGCTGGCGGTGGCTCAATAGTGAGCACATCCAAAGCGGCTCCCGCTATCGTTCCCTTTTGTAGGGCTGCTAATAAATCAGCCTCCTGAATTAAGCCACCACGGGCAGTATTGATTAGAAAAGCCGATGATTTCATCAACTCTAAACGCTCAGCATTAATGAATTGTTGGGTTTGCTCAGTTAGTGGACAGTGCAGACTAATGAAATCGGAAGTCGCTAGCAGTTCAATTAGGCTTACTCGATCAGGACGCACTGTCTCAGCATCTAAACGCTCAGCAATTAAGAGTTTCATACCGACAGCAGTAGCTAGTTGTGCAGTCGCTTGGCCTAGCGTGCCATAACCAATAATGCCTAAGGTCTTGCCAGCTACTTCCATGATCGGATAGTCCAACAGGCAAAAATGCTGATTCTGTTGCCAAGCCTGATTTTGTACGGCTTGATGATAAGCAGGCAGCTGGCGTGCTAAGGCGAAAATCAAACTCAAGCAATGCTCAGCTACCGAGCGGCTGCCATAATTGCGCACATTACAAACCGGAATCCCTAAATGCTTCGCAGCGACTAAATCAATATTATTCGTGCCAGTGGCAGCTACACAGATGAGCTTTAATTGATCTTTGAGTGCATGCAGTGTTTCGGCGTTGAGGAGTACTTTATTACTAATCACAATTTCAGCGGTGCCAATATGTGCTAACAGCGTGTCAGGCTGCGTGTCATCCCATAAACTTAATTGCCCACAAGCCTGCTGGAGCTTGCTTAAATTAAGGTCATTGTGGCTGGTACTTGCATAATCAAGAAATACTGCTTGAGGCATAAAAAGCTCCGAATGCACTAATAAGCATCAACAGGCGATGCAGCCATGCTGAAGTTTGTTTATGATAGCGCCTTAAATTGACGTCTTTGGTTTTAGGGATGGGTCGCAAGCTAGCGCGTACACTACAACTTGGCATTCTTTTTAGCGTAATCTTGTTTGGATATACAGTCTTTTCTGATCAAGAATTTACGACATGGCAAAGTAATTTTCGGCAATTGGCGCAGCAGCGAGGAATTGATGAAGCTACTTTAGACTTAGCCTTTCGTGGACTTTTACCGGATAAAAAAGTGCTGAGGTTGGATGCTTATCAGCCAGAATTCAGTCGTCCGGTTTGGGAGTATATGGATAGTGCAGTCTCTCCCGAGCGGATCGAGCAAGGTCAGTATGTTCTAAAAGAATACGCCCCATTATTGAACAAGATCAGCACGATCTATCATGTAGATGCTGAATATATTGTGGCGATTTGGGGGATGGAAAGCAGCTATGGCCAGCAATTAGGCAATTATTCGGCGATTCGTTCCTTAGCGACTTTAGCCTATCAAGGCCGTGAAGATCGGCGCGGGTTTTGGGCTAAGCAGCTGTTAGCCGCTTTAACGATTCTAAAAAATGGTGATATGCCGATTAACAGTTTGCGCGGTTCTTGGGCGGGGGCAATTGGGCATACTCAGTTTATCCCGACCACCTTTGAAGAATTTGCGGTTGATTTCGACGGCGATGGTAAGCGCGATTTGCGTCAAAGCATTCCCGATGCCTTAGCTTCAACCGCTAATTATTTAGCGCAATCCGGTTGGCAACAAGGTCAAGCTTGGGGCACTGAGGTGGTTTTACCAGTGACGTTTGATTGGACAGAAACCGAACCGGCGAATTGGCAAGCCTTGAGTTATTGGATGGCGCAAGGTGTGTATCGAGTTGATGGTGAGCCACTAAATCTTTCGCATACGACCCGTGCAGCGGTGATTGTTCCTGCGGGTTATCAAGGCCCGGCGTTTTTAACTTATCCGAATTTTAATGCACTGCTTAAATACAATAATGCGCTGAGCTATGCGTTGGCTGCGGGCTATTTAGCGGAACGTTTGAAAGGTGGGCGAGATGTGCAAGCTTCATGGCCACGTAACGATGAGCCACTTAGCCGTTTAGAAAAGGCGGAGTTACAAGAGCGCTTGAGTGCAGTTGGTTATAGCACTGATGGTATTGATGGCACGATTGGGCCAAATACACGAGCTGCTTTGCGGCGTTGGCAAGCCGATACTGGTTTTCCTGCCGATGGCTATGCCACGCTGCATCATTTACAGCTGCTACGTGAACAAACTGCTTTGCCAAAAAGCGTAGAAGCAGGCAGTTTTTAACTGCAACCACCTGCTATTTTTGCAGTTTTAAAGCTTATAGAAACCTTGTGCAGCTCGCACAGCCACACCCGATTCAATCGGTGCTTTCATCGAGCTAAGTACCGCATCTAAAGCGCCTAAGCAGGTCAGCACATTTTGCATATTTGAGGCATGACCCATCAAACCAATTCGCCAAACTTTACCCGCCAAAGTACCTAAACCTGCACCAATTTCCATACTGTACTCGTTGAGTAAACGTGTGCGTACTGCGGCTTCATCAATGCCTTCAGGAACAGTGATGAGATTCAATTGAGGCAGGCGTGCACTTTCTTCCACGACAAAGCGAATCCCCATCGCTTCTAAGCCTGCTTTTAAGGCTTGATGATGATACTGATGACGTGCCCAAGCTTGCTCTAAGCCTTCTTCTTGCACCATGATTAAAGCTTCATGCAGCGCATAAAGCGTATTCACAGGCGCAGTATGGTGATAAGCACGCTTATTCCCGCCACCCCAATAGCCCATAATCAGGCTCATATCTAAGAACCAGCTTTGGATTTTGGTTTTGCGATTTTGGATGACTTCGACAGCACGGCTACCAAAGCTCACTGGTGACAAACCGGGTACACAGGACATACATTTTTGCGTGCCTGAGTAAATCGCATCAATGCCCCAATCATCCACTCGTAGCTCAGAACCCGTTAATGAAGTGACTGCATCGGCGATGACTAAGCAACCGTATTGATGCGCTAAATCGGTGAGTAACTTGGCATCTGAGCGCACGCCGGTTGAGGTTTCTGCATGGACGAAAGCCAAGATTTTAGTGTCAGGATTAGCTTTGAGTGCCGCTTCGACTTTGTTCGGGTCAACAGGTTTGCCCCAATCATCCATCACCATCACCGCTGTGCCACCACAGCGTTCAACGTTTTCCTTCATGCGCCCGCCAAACACCCCATTTTGACAGACGATGACCTTATCGCCTGGCTCAACGAGATTCACAAAACAAGCTTCCATCCCCGCTGAACCCGGTGCAGAAATAGGCATGGTGAGTTCATTTTTGGTTTGGAAGGCGTATTGCAGTAAGGCTTTGACTTCATCCATCATCCCTACAAATAGGGGGTCAAGATGGCCTAAAGTAGGGCGCGCCATCGCTTGTAAAACACGCGGGCTAACATCAGAGGGGCCAGGGCCCATTAAAATACGTTGCGGTGGGTAAAAAGGTGGCGTTGCCATGCATTCTCCTCAGCTCTGCAGTCGTTAAAAAGACGTTTATTATGCCATAGCTGCACCTTAAGCTTGCGATTGTTTTTCCTAACCAGCATTGTTGCAGTGCATAAGTTTTAGCATAATCCACCGTTTGCATTCGTCTGTCATTCGAGGTCTTGCCCGTGTATAACTTGCTGCGTGAAGCGCTGTTCTTATTACCCCCTGAGTCATCCCATCATCTAGCCTTAAATGCCTTAAAACTAGCAGCTAATTTAGGTTTAAATGGCAAACCAGCCAGCATGCCAATTAAACCTATGGAAGTGATGGGGATTCAGTTTCCTAATCGTATTGGGTTGGCGGCTGGTCTGGATAAGAATGGCGAATTCATTGACGCTTTGGCTAGTTGCGGTTTTGGTTTTATTGAAATTGGTACTGTGACTCCGCGTCCACAACCCGGCAACCCACAGCCGCGTTTATTCCGCTTAAAAGAGGCTCAAGCGATTATTAATCGGATGGGCTTTAATAATCAGGGTTTAGATTATCTGCTAGGGCAAGTCGCTAAGGCTAAGTATCAAGGCATTTTAGGGATCAATATTGGCAAAAATTTTGATACCCCAGTCGAGCGTGCAGTGGATGATTATCTAATAGGTTTACGTAAAGTTTACGAGCATGCCCATTATGTCACGATCAATATTTCCTCGCCTAACACACCCGGTTTACGTAGCTTGCAATATGGCGATGAACTGCGTCGTTTGTTAGCAGCTTTGAAGCAAGAGCAAGCGCTGTTAGCCGAGCAGCACGGACGCTATGTGCCTTTAGCAGTGAAGGTAGCACCTGATTTAAGTACTGAGGAAATCGCAGGCATGGCTGAGGTTTTGCTGGCCTGTGGCATGGATGGTTTGATTGCTACCAATACTACTTTAGATAAAACTGCCGTAGCGCAATTGAATCATGGAGCAGAGCAGGGCGGTTTAAGTGGACGACCGCTCACTGAGCGCTCGACTGAGGTGATTCGCTTATTTCATTCCCACTTAGGTGGGCAGATTCCAATTATTGGCGTCGGTGGAATTATGTCGGCAGCGGATGCACAAGCTAAGTTGCAAGCAGGCGCTGCCTTAGTGCAAATCTATACAGGGTTTATTTATGCAGGGCCAAAATTAATTAAGGACTGCATTCAAGCCAGTGAATAAGCCCACTTAAATTAAGTAGGCTTGAAAGAGAGCAACTAAAAATTAGTTAGTTTTTGCGGGTGCTTGAGCTGCAGGATCAGTGCTAGGTGCAATAGCTGGAGCTTGAGCAGGTGCAGCTACTGGAGCTGCCGGTGCTGTTGGCGCAGTCGGAGCTACAGGCGCAGCTGCTGCAGCGGCTTTGCTTTGTGCTTCCATCATTTTGCGCTGTTCTTCCATTTGTTGCTTATAGAAGGCTTCAGCTTGTGCCCGTTGTGCCGCCATCTGTTGCTGCATTTGTGCAAAATTTGGATTTTGCATTTGCATCGGCGCTTGCATCATTGGCTGTTGCATACCGTACTGAGGTGCATACATCTGTGGCATCATCGGCATATACGGTTGTTGCATGCCATATTGAGGTGCATACATCTGTGGCATCTGCATCATCGGCATGGTTTGCTGCTGTGGGTAAGGATAATAACCACCCCAATTCGGCATACCACCCCAAGAAGGCGCATAGCCACCGCCATTCGTAGCGCTGTTAGTAAAGCCATTTAGATTGTTAGAACCTAAACCATAGCCTGTACCTTGGCCGTTGAAGTTCCCATTCGTTGTGCCATTGCCACGGCCAACCATATCAGAATTCATATCGGTATTGCCTTTGCCTTTGAAGTTAATTGAGAAATCAACTTCGCCGTCGCCAGTGCCTTTACCTGTACCCCAACCATCAACATTGCCTTTGCTAGTACCGTAGCCAGTGCCTTGTCCAGTGGTAGAGCCTTGACCTTGACCCGCACCTTGAGCATTGCCTGCACCCGTGCCGTTATCAAAACCATTAAAGAAATCAGTAGCAGACGCAGTCGTAGCAGCTGCAAAAATAGCTATTGCTAATGTAATTTTTCTAACTTGCATGAAATGAATACCTCTAGCAGGAGTTGTGCTGGTGCACAGTATTAAAATTAAGTAGGGATCTAATATAAGTAAATATTAATATTCTAATTATCAAAATGCAAGTGAAAATTTATCGACTAACATATTTTATGAGCTGGTACGGTACTTGCATCTTTAGCTGAAGCAGAATCTTGCTTGGTAGAGGTGTATCTTTAATAAATCAATTTGAATTAATTATTGACAGCCTTAAACTAAGCCATTAACCTAGCAACATTAACTTTTTATTAATGATACGGTTATTTGCAAAGCTTTCTAAGTTGACAAGTATGTGACTTTACGAGATTATTTTTTTCAGCTGTTGAAAAAATTAAAGAGTTAGTGTGGGAAGTGTTTTGACGTGCTAAGCGTGTTTTGTACTTCAAAGCGCTTTGGTAGTGTGTTTTAATAACCGTGTTTTTGATTGAATAGCGAAGGTAATTGCAATGAAAACCAAACTGAAATTGAGCGTTGCTTGCGGCATAGCTGCTTTATTAGTCGGCTTTAATGCTCAAGCAGAAGAAAAAACCTTCAGCATCGGTGGGGATGTTGAGTTAGATCTGACTGCAAAAAATTCTACAGATGTCAATGATGAAAAAACTACCAGTTATTATAATGGTGGTCGTGTCAAGCTAAATGCGACTGGTGAACTCAAAGGCGACAATTATTTTGTGAAAGGTGTTGCACAACCTTTAGTGCCTTTTAAAGGTAGCTCTTTAGGTTATGACGATGTTTATCTTCAAATGGGTCGGAGTGGCTGGGATGTACAAATCGGTCGTTTTGAAGGTATAGACTTGTTTCCAGTAGGTAAAGATACAGTTCTTGAGCATGCGGGCGGTTATTCTGTTTATGGCACTAATGATGCTCGTGGTCGTAAAGATAGCGTGATTCATACTGCTTTCCACTTAAAGCCTAACGATGCGATGAATTTTGAGCTGGGCGTGATGGCTGCTAAAAACACGGATGATTTTGATAAGTACACTGCAATTCGTCCAGCCATGACTTACAAAGCGGGTATGGCTACTATCCGTGCTGGTCTGGAAAGCGTTAAGAGTGAAGCAGCTGGTGCTACTACAGAATCTTCTCATACAGGTTTCGGTGTCGGTGCAGGCTTTGATGTAGCTGGCGGCACTGTTAATGCTAGCTATAGCAAAAAGAATGCAGATGATGATGGTGTGGATAAAACCTCGGTGGCATTAAACTTTACTCAAGGTCCTTGGGGTGTAGGCTATGTCACTGCTAAAGATGATATGGCAGGTGCAGATCCTAAGTTGAATTCCTTCTATGGTGCTTATAGCGTTCCATTATTTGGTAGCAAAGATGCAACTGTAACTTTTGCAGCTAGTACCTCTAAAACCACTGATGTGGGTGGAGTCGACGGTGCTGATGCCAAAGCAACAGCTGCTCGCGTACGCTTTAACTACACATTCTAATTTGAGTTAGGTAAAGCCAATCATGTTTGTGGTCTGTGGTGAAGCACTATTTGATGTTTTTACAGCAGAAGTTGTGGATCAAGCAGCTTTTGAAGTACCGCTTAGTGCACGTGTAGGCGGTTCACCGCTGAATGTAGCTGTAGGGCTAGCACGTTTAGGTTGTCCGGTGGCGATGTTGACCGGGCTTTCCACAGATTTTCTTGGTGAGCGGCTGATGGCAAGCTTGCAATCGGAAGGGGTTAAAACTCATCTGATTGCGCGTAAGCCAGCACCGACTACTTTAGGTTTCGTCCAGCAGGATGCTGCTGGCGTACCTAGTTACGCTTTTTACGGTAACGGCGCGGCAGATCGTTTGTTAACTTTAGATGACGTCAATGTTGATTTAGAGGGTACAGCGGTTATTCACTTCGGTTCCTATTCCATCGTTGCACAGCCGACGGCCGATTCGTACTTTGCGCTTGCCCAGCAACATTCGGGCAAGCGCCTTCTTTCTTTAGATCCCAATGTACGCTTGAATGTCGAGCCACGCTTAGACGTGTGGCGTAACCGCATTGCTGAGCTGATTCCTTTATGTGATGTGGTCAAGGTCAGTGATGAGGATTTGCATTCTCTTTATCCAGATCAGCCACCAGAGATTATTATTGAAGAGTGGCTTAAACAGGGTCCGCAATTAATAGCCCTGACCCGTGGCGGTAACGGTGCTTCCTTGTGGAGCCATCAAGCTAGAGTTGATGTCGCTGGTTTAAAGGTCAAGGTGATTGATACAGTAGGTGCTGGGGATACGTTTCAAGCCTCTTTATTAGATGCTGTGCTTAACTTAAAAAATTCAACAGCTGTTTGGTCTGAACAGCTTAACAACGAAACTTTGTTCAAAATCGGTCATACCGCTGCAGTCGCTGCTGCCATTACTTGTTCACGCCGAGGTGCTAATTTGCCTACCCGTGCTGAAGTCGAAGCTGCGCTTCAATAACAACCAGTTTGTTAATTACCACAAAAGGGATTAAGTATTCATGAGCAGCATGGTTATTCCTGTTGAACCGTTTGATCTTGTCATTTTTGGTGGCACAGGTGATTTGGCAATGCGCAAATTACTACCTGCCTTATTCCGCCGCGATGCCGATGGGCAAATTCCAGCTGAAGCCCGTATCTTAGGCCTAGCCCGTACTGATCAAGATACCGACGCTTTTAAAGCCGATGCTCGCGATGCTCTACAGCAACACGTAGCGGCTGCTGAATTAGATGCTAAAGTAGTTGAACGCTTTATTGGTCGTTTGAGTTATTTGCATATTGACGTGACTGACTCCAGTGCTTGGGGTGATTTAGTTGCTTATTTGGATGAGTATCCTGAACATATTCGTGTTTATTATTTGGCAGTTGGTCCCGCTTTATTTGGCGTTATTGCTCAAGGCTTAGCTCAAGTCGGTTTAGCAACGCTGAAAGCACGCTTAGTCGTAGAAAAGCCTTTAGGCCACGATTTAGAGAGTGCAATGGCGCTCAATCGTGAGATTAGTAGCGTCTTTAATGAAAGTTCGGTATACCGGATTGATCATTATCTAGGCAAAGAAACCGTTCAAAACCTGATGGCCTTGCGCTTTGCCAATGCCCTATTTGAGCCATTATGGAATGCGAATCGCATTGATCATGTACAAATTACGGCTGCCGAATCCTTAGGGGTAGGCACTCGTGGTAGCTATTACGATACCGCAGGCGCCATTCGTGATATGGTGCAGAACCATTTAGTGCAGCTACTCTGTCTGCTGGCGATGGAGCCTCCTTACAAATTCGATGCGGATGCTTTGCGTGACGAAAAACTCAAAGTATTGCGTTCGCTGCGTCCACTGACTGGGCGGAATGTGCTAGCCAATACCGTGCGTGGCCAATATTTAGGGCATGGCCCCAATTCGCCTTCTTATTTAGAAGAAGTGGGCAATCCGCATAGCAAAACAGAATGTTATGTCGCCATTAAAGCCGAAATTGATAATTGGCGCTGGTCAGGTGTGCCGTTCTATTTGCGGACTGGCAAAAAGCTCAGAGCGCAAATGACAGAGATTGCTGTAGTTTTTAAAGAACCAGCTCACTCCGTCTTTGGTGATTTAGAAACTCCGACCCAACCCAATGTATTAGTCATTCGCTTACAGCCGGATGAAGGCTTGCAGCTGAATATCATGACTAAAGACCCAGGGCCAGGTGGCTTCCGCTTACGTGCTATTCCTTTAGATATGACCTTCGCAGAAGGCCGCGATAGTAATTGGCGGATGCCCGACGCTTATGAGCGCTTGCTAATGGATGTGGTCAGGGGCAATCAAACGCTGTTCATGCGCGGTGATGAAGTTGAGGCAGCGTGGCGCTGGATTGATCCGATTATCGAAGCTTGGGAAGCATCTGGCTTACGCCCTGAGGGTTATGATCCAGGTAGCCGTGGTCCGATTGCCTCGGTCGAAATGATGGCACGAGATGGTCGGCGGTGGAGGGAAATTGAGGAATGAACCTAGTTTCCTATGCAAGCCGCGCTGTACTAGCTGAGCAATTAGCTCAGCTAGTGGCCGATGAATTACAAATTGCCATTCAAGTTAAAGATAAAGCTACTGCTGCTTTTGCGGGAGGCACGACGCCGGTATTGTTTTTCAAAGCACTCGCTCAACAAAGCGTCGATTGGTCAAAGGTAGCCTTTACTTTAACCGATGAGCGCCAAGTCGCAGCTGACAATGAGCGCTCTAATGCTTTGTTGTTGGATACTCATTTATTAAGCGGCCTGCAACCTGCTGCCAATTTTCAAGCCTTGTATCAAGCAGGGCAGTCAAGCCAAGATTTAGCTGCTTTATCTGCTATGTTAAAGCAAGATTTTTTGCCTTTAGATGTGGTGGTGCTAGGGATGGGTAATGATGGGCATTTTGCTTCGCTATTCCCACAGGCACCCAATTTAGCAACCGGTTTAGACCCTGAGAATGCTGATGTTTTATTAGAAGTACTCACACCCGATCAGCCAGAGGCACGGATTTCTTTCAGTTTAGCGGCTTTATTAAGCGCTAAGCATCTGCACTTACTGATTACGGGTGCTGATAAAAAACAACTTTTAGAACAAGCTCAGGCCAACATGACCGCTGGCCAGCCCCACCAATGGCCGATTGAAGCGCTATTGCGGCAAGCTGGTGACGGTTTAACGATTCACTACGCACCTTAAAAAGCGCGGATCGAGAACATTATGAATACCAACGTTCACCCAGTCATCGCCGAGGTGACGGCTCGTATCGAGCAGCGCAGTCAGTCAACTCGCAATCTCTATTTATCCCGTATGCAGCAAGCCGCAGTGCGCGATAATCGCCATAACTTGGCTTGTGGCAACTTAGCCCACGCCGTCGCCGCTAGTCCAGTGTCTGATAAATTCAAAATCGTTGCCAGCAAAGCACCCAATATTGGGATCGTGACGGCTTACAATGATATGTTGTCAGCGCATCAACCCTTTGAAACTTATCCTGAACTGATTAAAAAGGTTGCCCGTTCGCTAGGTGCTTCTGCACAAGTGGCAGGCGGTGTACCTGCTATGTGTGATGGAGTGACTCAAGGCCAGCCAGGAATGGAGCTATCACTCTTTTCCCGCGATGTCATCGCGATGGCCGCAGGCATTGCACTAAGTCATAACCTATTTGATGCCGCTGCTTTCTTAGGGGTTTGCGATAAAATTGTGCCTGGTTTAGTGATTGCTGCTGCCACCTTTGGCTATATACCTTGCATTTTCCTACCCGCAGGGCCGATGGTTTCAGGGATTTCGAATGATCAAAAAGCCAAAGTCCGCCAGCAATATGCTTCAGGGCAAGTGGGGCGGGCTGAGCTATTAGAAGCCGAAATGCAGTCCTATCACAATGTCGGTACTTGCACTTTCTATGGCACAGCGAATAGCAATCAAATGCTCATGGAATTCATGGGCTTGCAATTGCCGGGAAGCAGCTTTGTCAATCCGAATACACCTTTACGTGAAGCCTTAACGGCTGCGGGTACTGAACAAGTACTACGTCTAACCGCTGAATCAGGTAATTACACACCAGCTTGTGAAGTCTTATCCGCTAAAGCCTTTGTAAATGGCATTGTCGGTTTGAATGCAACCGGCGGTTCGACCAATTTAGTCTTGCACATCATCGCGATGGCGCGGGCAGCAGGTTTAATCGTGTGCTTGGAAGATTTCTCTGATTTATCCGCAGTCACACCATTAATGGCACGGGTCTATCCGAATGGTTCAGCGGATGTGAACCATTTCCATGCAGCAGGCGGTTTGCAATTTGTGATTCGTGAATTGCTTGCGGCTGGTCTGTTGCATGAAGACGTGCATACCGTGGCTGGTTTCGGTTTAGATCATTACAGCCAAGAAGCGAAGTTGGATGCCGATGGCAAAGCAGTTTGGGTGGATGGGGCTACTACCAGTCATGATACCGACATTTTGCGTCCTTACACTGAGGTTTTCCAAGCGTCCGGTGGCTTAGTGGCTTTGCGGGGTAATTTAGGCGAGGCGGTCATTAAAGTATCAGCCGTGAAACCCGAGCGTCGGATTATTGAAGCGCCAGCTAAGGTTTTCCACGATCAAGAAGAGGTAAAGGCTGCTTTCAAGGCAGGCGAACTCACTGGCGATTTTATCTGTGTAGTGCGCTTCCAAGGCCCGAAAGCGAATGGCATGCCAGAGTTGCATAGCCTCACACCAGTCTTAGGTGTCTTACAAGATCGCGGCCAACAAGTTGCTTTAGTCACCGATGGGCGCATGTCGGGTGCGAGTGGCAAGGTGCCTGCTGCGATTCATTTAAGCCCTGAAGCGATGGATGGCGGCGCGATTGCCAAAATTCGTGATGGTGATCTGATTCGTTTAGATGCAGAGGCAGGTGTATTGACTGTATTGGCAGCTGATTTTGATAGCCGCCCCAATGTA
This sequence comes from Thiolinea sp., assembly GCA_049292455.1. GTDB lineage: Bacteria > Pseudomonadota > Gammaproteobacteria > Thiotrichales > Thiotrichaceae > Thiolinea. The sequence goes on along the minus strand of JBATRF010000005.1, from coordinate 211,780 downwards.
ACGGCAAACTTAGACGCAAATGAGGCTGGTTTAGGCCGAGAATTATTCCAAGTATTCCGCCAAGCCGTAGGCCCTGCTTCCGGTGGTGCTAGCTCTTTATTCGCGGCGGGAGTGTAAATAAGATATGAAATCCAATCTTAATAGAAACTGGCAAGCTCTCGAAACGCATGCCGCTCGTTTAAAGGCCCAACATTTACGCGAGCTATTTGCTACTGATTCAAGTCGCTTCGCTACTTTAGCGTTTAGCGTAGATGATCTATTGATTGATTTTTCTAAAGAGAAAATTGACCCTTTTGCATTAAATGCTTTAGTCCAACTCGCCTATGCCGCACAGGTTGAGCAACGTCGTGATGCGATGGTTCAGGGTGAAAAAATCAATAGCACTGAAAATCGTGCGGTATTGCATATGGCCTTGCGGGATGGCATTCCTGCAGATGTGATTGTGGATGGGCAGGATGTCTTGAAGGATGTCGCAGAAGTCCGTGAGCGCTTCCTCAATTTCGCTGAAGAAGTACGGACGGGCGCTTATAAAACAGTATCGGGTCAAACCTTTACCGATGTCGTGAATATTGGGATTGGTGGTTCGGATTTAGGCCCAGTGATGGTGACTTCCTCGTTAGCGCCTTGGCATGATGGCCCCCATGTGCATTTCGTCTCGAATGTAGACGGCGCGCATATTGTCGATACCCTCGCGCCGTTAAATCCAGCAACCACCCTAATTATCGTTGCCTCGAAAACCTTCACTACCGCTGAAACGATGCTGAACTTTAGCACGGCTTTAGCTTGGCTCAAGACTGCATTAGGCGAGCAAGCCGGGCAGCATGTGGCCGCCGTTTCCACTAATTTGGCTGCAACTCGGACGTATGGAATTGATGATGCGCGCGTATTTGGTTTTTGGGATTGGGTCGGCGGACGCTATTCAGTGTGGTCGGCGATTGGTTTGCCGGTCGCGATTGCCATAGGCAAACAGGCTTTCACAGAATTTTTAGCGGGTGCTAAAGCGATGGATGAGCATTTTCGCTCAGCACCTTTGGAAATGAACCTGCCCGTTTTATTTGCTTTAGTCGGTATTTGGCGACGCAATATTCTCAATTATTCAACTGTCGCTTTGATTCCGTATGACCAGCATTTAGCCCGTTTTCCAGCTTATGTGCAGCAGCTTGACATGGAGTCGAATGGTAAGCGCGTGCAGTTAGATGGTAGCCCAATTCAAGAAGCAACTGGCCCAGTGATTTGGGGCGAGCCGGGCACCAATGCTCAGCATTCTTTCTTCCAATTGATTCATCAGGGCAGCAATGTGATTCCGGTGGATTTTTTGGCAGCCGCTAATCCGAGCGTCAGCAGTGAGTTTGGCGATGTTCAACATCACCACGAAACTTTACTGACCAATGTGCTTGCTCAATCCCAAGCGCTGGCTTTTGGGCGTGATGCCGATGCAGTGCGCGCTGATATGCAAGCAGCAGGCATCGCCGCCGATAAAATCGAACATCTAGTTCCACATCGTACTTTCCCGGGTGATCGTTGCTCGACTTCCATCATTTATAATCAATTGAATCCGCATACTTTAGGCCGTTTAGTCGCTTTATTTGAACATAAAGTATTTGTGCAAGGTGTCATTTGGGGTGTTAACTCCTATGACCAATGGGGTGTGGAGTTAGGCAAGAAATTAGCGAATGCTTTAGCCCCTGCGCTGCACGAGCGCACGATTCCTGCTGATGTGGATGCATCAACTGCAGGTCTTTTACAACATATTCACGCGCTGCGTGCCTAACCGAGACTGATCAATGTTTTCATTACGAGAGATGTGCCAGCAAGTAGCGGTGATTCCGGTCTTGGTGGTCAAGGATACAGCGCATGCTAAGCCCTTAGCAGCAGCTTTAGTCACGGGTGGTTTAAAAGTGTTGGAAGTCACTTTACGTACTCCAGCAGCCTTAGATGTGATTCGCTTAATGAGCGAAGTCCCCGGTAGTCAAGTCGGTGCAGGCACGGTATTAACTTTAGCAGATGTCAAAGCTGCCAAAGCTGCCGGAGCACAATTTGCAGTTTCCCCTGGTGCGACTGATGATTTAATTAAAGCCGCAGCGGATGAAGGTTTGCCGTTATTGCCGGGTGCTTCGACCGCTTCAGAAGTAATGCGTATGCTGGAGTTGGGCTTAGATACTTTAAAATTCTTTCCTGCTGAAGCAGCCGGCGGGGTATCCATGTTAAAGTCCTTGCATGGCCCCTTGCCTAAAGTGATGTTTTGTCCCACCGGTGGGATCACAGAGAAAACAGCAGCTAATTATTTAGCATTACCGAATGTGATGTGTGTAGGCGGTTCTTGGGTGACGCCGGATAATTTATTACAAGCAGGTGATTGGCAAGCTATCCAAACACTCGCTCAAGCGGCTCAGGCTTTGAAGCAAGTCTAATAGCTTAGCGTTTACTCGCTGTTGGGTCAAAAATTCGGCCTTGTCAAGCAAGGCTCAGCACAAGAGGTGCCTGCTAATGCCAAAATTAGCAATAGCTATGATCGCACATGATCGGACTAAACCCGATTTAATTGCATGGGTGGGCAGAAATTTAGTGCATCTACAAGGGCGCTTGATTTATGCCACAGGTACGACCGGGCGCTTGTTAAAGCAGGCTTATCCTGAATTGGATATTCATCCGCTAAAAAGTGGCCCACTCGGTGGCGATCAGCAAGTCGGTGCTTTAATTGCAGAAGAAAAAGTGGCCTGTGTTATTTTCCTGCAAGACCCTATGACTCCCCAACCGCACGATGTGGATGTCAAAGCTTTAGTACGCTTAGCCACACTTTACGAAATTCCTTTGGCTTGTAATCAAAGCACCGCAGATTATTTAGTTTCGAGCCAATATTTTTCACAACCTGAATTAGCGCCGGACATAGTCTCCCTTGAAGAGCGCTATGAAGCTTATTTACAGCGTTTGAACACACAATTACCGACGCCTTAAAGCTTCAATCATTCAATGAATAACATGGAATAACCAAGAAATGAAAAGTCCTTTTAAATTAGACAGGCGCACCAAGATTGTCGCAACCTTAGGCCCCGCTTCCAATGATGAGCAGGTGATGCGTAAGTTAGTCGAAGCAGGCGTGAATGTATTTCGCCTAAACTTCAGTCACGGCACACATGAAGATCAGCGGGCGCGTTTCAATTTAATTCGCTCTATGGAAGCTGAATTTGACCATCCGATTGGTATTTTGATGGATCTGCAAGGCCCCAAGTTGCGGATTGGCACCTTTGCAGAAGGCAAAATCACTTTAAAGAAAGGCGATACGTTTAAGCTGTATTTGGAAAAACGGGTCGGTGATCAAGAAGGGGTTAGCCTGCCGCACAAAGAGATTTTTGATGTACTTGAAGTTGATCATGAGTTATTGGTCGATGATGGCAAAGTGCGTTTAAAGGTTATTCAGGCTTCGCCGATGGTTGCAGTCACTACAGTCATGGTCGGTGGCGTGATTTCTGATCGTAAAGGAGTGAATGTCCCTGACAAACAACTGCCGATTAGCCCTTTGACTGAAAAGGATCGGGCGGATTTAGAATTTGGCTTAGAGCTAGGTGTGGACTGGGTCGCACTGTCGTTTGTACAACGTCCCGAAGATATTATCGAGGCGCGCAATTTGGTGAATGGTCGCGCAGGCGTCTTAGCTAAATTGGAAAAACCTTCTGTTTTAGATCAGCTGCATCGTATTGTTGAATTATCGGATGCAGTCATGGTAGCCCGTGGTGATTTAGGGGTGGAGTTGCCACCTGAGCGCGTGCCTGCTATTCAAAAACGCATCGTCGAAACTGCACGTTCTTTAGGCCGCCCCGTCATTGTGGCGACACAGATGCTAGAATCTATGATTAATTCGCCAGTCCCGACTCGTGCAGAAGCATCGGATGTGGCCACGGCGATTTATGATGGTGCAGATGCGGTCATGTTATCTGCAGAAACGGCAGCAGGCCAATACCCACTGGAAGCAGTTGAGGTTATGGGGCGGATTATTGCGGAAACTGAACGTGATGTGCGCAGTAATCATGGTTTGAAAAGCTATCCGTTGGATGGTGAACCAACCGATGCGGATGCGATTGCCCGCGCAGCATCTGACATTGCCACCGCACGCCGTTGTGTAGCGATAGTGACTTTCAGTAGCACGGGTTCGACGACTTTACGTGCAGCTCGGGCGCGGGGTTTAGTGCCGATTTTAGGTTCAACTCCTTCGCATCATGTCGCACGCAAACTTACTTTAGTTTGGGGAGTGTATGCAGTACAAACGCGCGATGTGACTTCTCTATCCGATATGGTGGGGAAAGCAGCGCGGATGGTGCAGCGTAAGGGTTTTGCAGTCTTAGGAGATCGCATTGTAGTGACTGCGGGCGTGCCCTTTGGTCAGCCAGGTTCAACCAATGTAATTCGCTTGGTTGAAGTCACAAAAGAGTATGATAAACCTAATCCATAGATAGCAATCTTGGTGCTAGAGTGGAGGAGGAGCGAGGTTTTACACCCACAGAGGAGCTTAGCATGAGTGAAGAAAATAATAAGACAACACGGATGGATTTTTCGCGCCCTAATTTAGCGCGCGAGCTTAGCCGGAATACCTTGGCTTTAGTATTAGCCGGTGGGGAGGGTTCGCGTTTAAAGAATCTAACCCAGCGACGTGCTAAGCCAGCGGTTCCGTTTGGTGGCAAGTACCGAATTATTGATTTTGCTTTATCCAATTGCGTCAATTCAGGCATTCGCCGGATTGGCGTTTTAACTCAGTACAAATCAGATTCTCTGATTCGGCATATGCAGCGCGCTTGGAATTTTATGCGGGCTGAAATTGGCGAATTCGTCGAGATTCTTCCTGCACAACAACGGACTGAGAAGAAAGAGTGGTATCAGGGTACTGCAGATGCGCTGTATCAAAATCTGGATATTTTACATCGGCATGATCCTGAATATGTCATCGTCTTAGGCGGCGATCATATCTACAAAATGGATTACTCCGACATGCTCGTTCAGCATGTGCTATCGGGCGCTGATTTCACGGTTGGTTGTATTGAAGTACCCGTGGAGGAGGCAACCGGTTTCGGTGTGATGTCGGTGGATGAAAACATGCATATCACCAAATTCACTGAAAAGCCCAAACAGCCTGAGCATATGCCGGGTAAGCCGGGGATTGCACTGGCTTCAATGGGGATTTATGTATTCTCCCGCGAGTTCTTATTCAGAACTTTAAGTGAAGATGCGCTCAGCGATGAGTCTTCGCATGATTTCGGCAAAGATATTATCCCTAAGCATATTCATACTGCGAATGCGCGTGCTTATTCTTTCCGTAATGAAGCGACTGGTGAACCGGCTTATTGGCGGGATGTCGGCACAGTTTATTCCTATTGGAAAGCCAATATGGAGCTGTGCGCTGTCGAACCAGAGCTTAATTTATATGATCGCTTGTGGCCGATTTGGACTTACCAGCCGCAATATCCGCCTGCTAAATTCGTGTTTGACGAAGATGGCCGTCGGGGTGAGGCGATTGATTCGCTAGTATCGGCAGGTTGTATTTTGTCGGGTGCGCGTATGAAGCGTTCAGTTGCTTTCTTTGCGGTGAGTATTGGCAATAATTCTTTAGTTAAAGACAGTATTATTCTGCCCAAAGTGAGCATTGGCAATAATTGTCGCTTGACTAAAGTTATCGTGGATAAAGGTTGCGTGATTCCTGATGGAACTATCATCGGTGAAAATAGAGAAGACGATGAAAAACGGTTCTATGTCACCGAAGAGGGGATTGTTTTAGTTAATCTCGAAATGCTCGGGCAGTCCTTAAGTAGTCGTGATAAAGAACATATCTGGCGGATGGATACCTAAGCTTGCAACGAGCTGCTTTTTGGTTGGTGATTAGTGGTTTTTTTGCTTTAGGGGCTATTTTTGGCTCTTGGCAAGTGATGATGGCCGATTTGCAGCGTGCTTTTGGGTTAAGCTCCGGTCAATTGGGCTTAACCCTGACTTTAGGCGTAGTCGGATCTTTTCCGGCTATGCTGCTCACCGGGCGTCTCGCTGATCGTTGGGGCGCTCGCCGTTTAATGCTGATCAGCATTCTTATTTCCGCGCTGTCTTATGCCTCCTTTTATTGGATCAGTAGCTATGTTTGGCTAATAGTTGCGATCATTGGTTTAATGGCTGCATCAGGCGCTTTGGATGTAGGAATTAATGCGGCTGCAGTCAATTACGAACAAAATACCGGTGATACGCGCATGAGCTTCTTTCATGCTGGTTATAGCGGTATGGGTTCCTTAGCTGCTTTGACGACTGGATTATTACTGTTTTGGGGCGTCGAGTTTCGTACTATTTATTTATTAGTAGCGGCTGTTTTGCTGGGATTAGGCTTAATCTATGCCTTGAGTTCGCAGGTTGATCATTTGATTAGCCATCCTAAACAGCAGGCACAAGAAGCAAGTTCAAGTACTAGCAACACGGTCTTATTCAGAACCCCGATTTTATTATTACTCGCTGCGATTACTGCGCTGACTTTCTTTTCTGAAGGTACCTTAGAAATGTGGTCAGCAGTCTATTTACGTTTATCCTTAGATTTACCAACCATAGTAGGTGCAGCAGGGCCTGCTGTATTCCATTTTGCGATGATGATTGGGCGTTTAAGTTCGGGCTGGATTCTCTTGCATTGGCGGCGACGTTTAGTGCTTAGAGTGTCTGGAGTTATGGCAGCGGCTGGTATTCTGTTATCAGTCAGTACTGTCTACCCGCCACTGATTTTAATTGGATTTTTACTGGCAGGTTTGGCACTGGCTGCAGTGGTACCGATTGTATTTTCACTTGCCGGTGATATTGCTCCGCAACAAGCCGGGCAAGTCATTTCAGTGATTACGATTTTAGGTTATATCGGCTTTTTATTAGGTCCCTCCTTGATTGGCAATCTCGCCGATCATATCGGTTTGCGTTTAGCACTGTTGGCTTTAGGTGTCGCTGGAATTGGGGTCGTGCTAATGAGTTTTAAAATTCAACACCCTGCTTTAGATCAGCGTTAAACATTTATCTGACTCTGGTTTTTTAGATTTAAAATAACTGCTAAAACCCGCATTCAGCATGCGTTTCAACGCTGTGTTTTGACCTTTTCTATGCTTTTTCTGGTACAATAGCTGCCTCTATCTTAAACGGTCGAACAATAAATATGGCTGACTTTGCCAAGGAAGTTATTCCGGTTAACCTCGAAGATGAAATGCGCCAGTCTTATCTAGACTATGCCATGAGTGTTATCGTTGGGCGTGCGCTACCGGACGTACGTGATGGCCTAAAACCTGTTCATCGCCGGGTCTTATTTGCGATGAGTGAATTAGGGAATGATTGGAATAAAGCCTATAAAAAGTCAGCGCGCGTAGTCGGTGACGTCATCGGTAAATACCATCCTCATGGTGATACTGCGGTTTATGACGCTGTGGTGCGGATGGCTCAGCCTTTTTCTTTGCGCTATATGCTGGCCGATGGTCAAGGTAACTTCGGTTCAGTCGACGGCGACGCACCAGCAGCGATGCGTTATACCGAAGTGCGTATGTCGAAGATTGCGCACGAATTATTAGCGGATATTGATAAAGAAACGGTTAATTTCGTCCCGAACTACGACGGTGCAGAGCACGAGCCTGCGGTTTTCCCGACCCGTGTGCCGAATCTGTTAGTGAATGGTTCCTCAGGGATTGCGGTGGGGATGGCGACTAATATTCCGCCACATAATCTCAACGAAGTGGTGAATGCCTGCTTAGCTTTGATCACTAATCCCGATTTAGAAATTGATGATTTAATGGAATATATCCCAGGGCCAGATTTCCCAACTGCAGGGATTATCAATGGCTCTCGCGGGATTCGTGAGGCTTACCACACAGGGCGTGGACGGATTTATGTGCGCGCACGTGCAGAAATTGAGGTCAATGAGAAGACTGGACGCGAAACGATAGCGGTACACGAGCTGCCTTATCAGGTGAATAAAGCGCGCCTCCTAGAAAAAATTGCTGAGCTGGTTAAAGATAAAAAGATCGAGGGCATTTCAGAGCTACGTGACGAGTCTGACAAAGACGGCATGCGCATGGTGGTTGAGGTTAAGCGCGGTGAATCTGCCGAAGTGCTGCTCAATAACCTGTATAAGCAGACGCAAATGCAAACCGTGTTCGGGATCAACATGGTGGCTTTGGTCGATGCTCAGCCGAAACTGCTGAATTTAAAACAGATTCTTGAAGCTTTCTTGCGCCATCGTCGCGAAGTGGTTACCCGCCGTACTATCTTCAATCTGCGTAAAGCGCGTGAGCGTGCGCATATCTTAGAAGGTTTGGCGGTTGCGCTGTCGAATATCGACGAGATCATTGATTTAATTAAGCGTGCTGCTAGCCCAGCAGAAGCCAAAGAAGGCTTGATGGCACGCGGTTGGCATCCAGGGATTGTCTCGGAGATGCTGACACGTTCGGGTGCGGAAATGTCGCGTCCTGATGATTTGGATGAGTTATTGGGCTTACGTGAAGGTCAATATTGGCTTTCAGAAGAGCAGGCGCAAGCCATTCTGGATCTGCGCTTACATCGCTTAACCGGCTTAGAAAAAGATAAGATTCTCGAAGAGTATCGTGAGTTACTTGAGCGTATTGCCGATTTGCTCGATATTCTGAGCAATCCAGAACGCTTAATGCAAGTGATTCGGGATGAGTTACTGGAGCTACGCGAAACCTATAGCGATAAGCGCCGTACTGAAATCAATGCCATCGGCGAAGATTTAAGCTTAGAAGATTTGATCGTTGACGAAGAAGTAGTCGTTACGCTTTCGCATGAAGGTTATGCCAAAGCTCAGCCGCTGGATACTTATCGTGCACAACGTCGTGGCGGTCGCGGTAAAACTGCAACGACGATGAAAGAAGAAGACTTCGTGGAGAAGCTGTTCGTAGCGAGTACCCATGATACGATTCTCTGCTTCTCCAGTCGTGGGCGGATGTATTGGCTGAAGGTTTATCAATTGCCATTAGCGAGCCGTAATGCTCGTGGTCGACCGATGGTGAATCTATTACCGCTAGAAGATGGCGAGCGTATCAATGCGATTCTGCCAATCCGTGAATATGAAGAAGGCAAGTTTATCTTCATGGTCACCTCGAATGGTACGGTGAAGAAAACACCGCTCAAAGAATTCTCGCGTCCACGTACTGCTGGGATTATTGCGGTCGATTTGCGTGATGATTACTTAGTCGATGTCGCCCTAACCAATGGTGAAAACGAAGTCATGTTGTTTACTTCAGCGGGCAAAGCGATTCGTTTCCCTGAAAGTGATGTACGGGCGATGGGCCGTGGTGCTGCGGGTGTGCGCGGGATTCGTTTAGAAGCAAATCAACAGGTTAATGCCTTGCTGATTTTAGGCGAAGGTGAAATTCTCACTGCGACCGAAAATGGTTATGGCAAGCGGACTCGCGTCGATGAGTTCCTGGCTCAAGGTCGTGGTGGTATGGGTGTGATCGCTATCCAAACTTCAGAACGGAATGGGCAAGCGATAGGTGCGGTTCAAGTCACTGAAGGCAATCAAATTATGTTGATTACCGATGGGGGTACTTTAGTGCGTACACCCGTCGCGCAAGTTTCGGTGGTTGGGCGTAATACTCAAGGCGTGACTCTTATTCGCTTAAATGAAGGTGAAAAATTGGTGCAGATCGCACCCATTTTGAGCACAGGCGAAGATGATCTTGAAGTCGACGTTGAAGAAGCTGATGACTTAGTCGAAAACGAAGTTAGCAGCGAATAAGCTGCTAGCAATCAATAAGCACTTGAAGCTTGCTTCAGGTGCTTATTTTATCTCTCTCACTAAAAATTTAGGCTGCTTGAGCCATAGGCCGATCCAGCTCACTAAAATCCACGCCTAGCATAGACAACAAATTTAAAGTCATGCGTGCAGTCGCACCCCACAGCAATTCACCATCATATTCTTTAAAATAAACTACTGGTACATTCGTGCCTTTCAATTCGCGCAAACGTAGTTCGTGGTTGCGTGCATCCGCCAACCAATGCAAAGGAATCGTAAACGCCCGATCCACTTCACTGCGTTGTAAATGTAAGGAGTAAGGCCAAGGTACTTGCCCTACAATCGGGGTGATTTTGAAATTGCTGATACTGTGGTGTGGAGTTAAATCACCTAAAATAATGACATCTTCTGGGTTAATCCCAATCTCTTCATGAGCTTCACGTAAGGCTGTGCCGTATAAATCAGGGTCGTGTGGATCACGTTTGCCACCTGCAAACGCCACTTGGCCACTATGTCGATCGCGCTCTGAGCAGGCACGACGAATGTAAAGTAAATGCCATTCATCCCGTAAACGTACAAAGGGTACCAGCACGGCGGCATCACGAAAATGGTCGCCAATTAAACTACTGGGTACATCAAAGGTACGATGAGAGCTAACTTGTTGTAAGCGCTTGCTAATATCCTGCGCTGTTAATTTATCCAAAGCATGCATGCTAAATCCTAGTGTTCTTTATGCTAGTTCTAATTGTTCTAGACGGTTGTGACTGTGGAGTGTAGGTCTTAGGTGTTTGTGCTGCTGGAAAGATTCCAAGCTGTTTACGCTGCTGTTACACTGCCTACGCTTTTTTTATTACCCTTCTAATGGGTGCTTATTCCTATTGTAATCTGTTAAGGATCGACCTGATGAGCCAAATCGAAAATGTCCGCCTACAAACCACCGGTAATGTGTATTTTGACGGTAAATGTATCAGCTACACTTTTTTTACCGCGGATGGCAAACGCAAAAGCGTAGGGGTTATTTTACCCGCTAGTTTAACGTTTGGTACTGCTGCTCCAGAAATTATGGAGATTCAGCAAGGACATTGCCGTGTGCGTTTGGCGGGTACCGAACAATGGCAGGACTATACAGCAGGGCAGTCTTTCTCAGTAGGCGCGAACACTTCATTTGATATCGAAGTTTTAGAGCCTACGCATTACGTTTGCCATTACGGCTAAATCCTTCCGGTGTTTTGCGTCCTTTCATCCACTTGATGAAAGGTATGCAATTATTTTGCCACTATTTCCAAATTTTTCTCTAAAAATTTTGTAATCTGCGGCTCATCCCATTCTAAGCCGCCGAAATACATATAGCGCAAGTGTCCAGTTCTATCAATTATGAAGGTACTTGGAAACGCGGTCAGTTGCCAAGTACTCGTTAGGCTACTTTCGCTATCCAATAGCACTGGGTAATCTGCAGGTATATGCTCTAAGAACGCTTGAACATCTTTTAGTTCCTCGCCCACATCCACGCTTAGCACAACAAAGTCATCACTTGAAAATTGCTTCTGCAGATTATTAATAGACGGAATCTCTTTAATACAAGGCGGACACCATGTTGCCCAGAAATTTAGCAGCACCACTTTGCCACGATAGTCCTTTAAATCGTGCGTTTTTCCATTTAAGTCCTCAAGACGTAACTCGGGCGCTAGTTCCTTAGTGGGATGCTCTTGTAAAGGAGCTGCTTCACTGAGTTTGACTGCTGGCTCGGCCGATTTTAGCGGAGTCTCGCTAAGTTTATCCAAAGCTTGGCTTAATTGAGCGGGAAAGACGCTAAGCTGTAGTATTTCCTCTTCTGAATTGGCTTTGCCTTGTAAATAGCCATCCGCGACATCTTTGACGACTTCGGAATAAACCGTACTGCCACCTTGCTCAAAAGCGGCTACTAAACTTTCCGCAGTGTCTAGTTTAAGTTTTTTGGCCGCTTGGAAAATATACACGGGCAATTTGAGTTGATAGCTAGCTTCAATAAACTTGGTTTCTTTAGTTTTGTTGCTACCTAACTGTAAATGCGGATAGGCTAAAATCAAGCCACCTAATTGGGCAGAGCTGCCACGTGCGTCCTGCCAAGTTTTTAAGCCTTCGAGGGCTGCTTTGGCACTATCACCGGTACTGAACACATAAAGTTTATGGTCAGCTTGGCTAGGGAAAGATTCTTCAATTAATTCAGCTACAGCAGCTGCGGTTAAGGCTTGAGTGTTTTTTGCTTGTTTAGTTTTAGCTTCTAAGGGTGCTATCCAAACCTCTAAACCTGCATCGGCTAATTGTTTAGCTAAGCTAAAATCGGCCTTTTTAGTTTCATGAGTCGTCAGCCACAAAATACGCTGAGAAGCTTGACTGAAACGGTGAATGGAGGTTTCTAGTTGCCCGGATAAAGCGATTTTGACACTTTCATCTGGCTTTGCAGCAGCCATGGCTGGATAGTGGATTAAGCTGCCTACCGTCAGCATAGCCAATGCTAACCAATACTTTGTTTGGGTCATTTGAATGTCTATAAGTTAAAAAGCCCTGAGGGCAACCTACTCTAGGCTACCCTCAGGATTTGTAAATTATCCCTGATGAACACAGGGCATAATTAACGATTACTGTGCTTTATTAACTTTATCGGGAAGTACCGTCGAATTACACAATTCTTTAACATTCTTTTCCATTTCAGAGATCTTCTCGGCGCGTTCTTTAGCACTAAGGATTTTTTCCTCATTATCCGTTGAACGCCAACGAATCACTGGATTAGCTAATAATTGCTTTAAAGAAGACTTTTGCTGATCGCAGAATTGGCGATGCTTATCTTCATTTTTAGCACCTTCATCCTTAGCTTGATCAAGCTCATCTTTGGGCTTGCCCTTGTTGTCTTCATCGGACTTAGCGCTAGTCTCAGCCTTGTCAGCATGCTTGGCTTTACCGGTAGAGAGGCTAATGTCTTCCGCAATGTCTTTCGCTTTGGATAAATCAGGTGGTGGAGTTTGTGTATAATGAACCGCACCTGAGGCATCAGTCCACTTGTAAATTTCAGCTTCTACGTTTGTTATCACGCAAGATAACAGAGCAGATAGGGCACAGATTTTAATTAGTTTTGTTTTCATCATGCATATGCCTCTGCGTAACTTTCCTTCAGTTTTAAGTTTATTAGAGTTTTATCATGGGTTGATGGGGTATTACGGGCGATCAACCTATTCTAGTGGGGAATTATCACATGAAATGCGCACAGACAGGCATGCTAATCGTCGGATTTCTTATTATTAATAAATAATATTTATTAGCTGAGCCGATTTTAAGAGGGATTTAAGCAGTTTGTTTGAATAGGTGGAGTATTTTGCTCCACCTAAACTTAGGTCTTACATACGCTCGAAGACAGCAGCAATACCTTGGCCGCCACCGATGCACATGGTGACGAGGGCATATTTGCCATTAGTGCGTTGTAATTCATACAGTGCCTTGGTCGCAATGAAAGCACCAGAACAACCAATTGGATGACCTAAAGCAATCGCGCCACCATTCACATTGGTTTTGTTCATGTCTAAGCCTAAACCACGAGCTACTGCAATCGCTTGCGCAGCGAAGGCTTCGTTCGATTCAATCACATCCATTTGATCTAAAGACAAGCCTGCTTTTTTCAGTGCTTGCTTAGACGCAGGGATAGGGCCTTCGCCCATGACATCATTCGGTACACCAGCCACTGCATAAGAGACTAAGCGGGCGATTGGTTTTTGGCCTGCATTGGCAGCGACATCAGCCGCCGCTAATACGAAGAAGGCAGCGCCATCATTGATGCCAGAAGCATTACCTGCTGTAACTGAACCATCTTTCTTGAACGCTGGGCGCATTTTACCCAAAGTTTCAACAGTAGTATCCGCTTTCACATGTTCGTCAGTATCAAATACCACTTCGCCTTTACGGGTTTTCAGCGTAATTGGCAGGATTTGTGATTTGAAACGACCTTCTTTAATCGCATTGGTAGCACGACGATGTGATTCAGCCGCTAATGCATCTTGCTCTTCACGCGTAATGCCCCATTTTGCGGCTAAGTTTTCAGCAGTGATACCCATATGGCCAACGCCGAATGGATCAGTGAGTGTAGCCACCATCGTGTCGATCATAGTAGTGTCGCCCATACGCGCACCATTACGCATCGCAGGAGACAGATAGCCAGCACGTGACATCACTTCCACGCCACCACCAACACCATAGTCGTAGTCGCCGAGCATAATGCCTTGAGCAGTAGTCACAATCGCCTGTAAGCCAGAGCTACACAGACGATTGACTGCCATCGCAACCGATTCCATCGACAAGCCAGCTTGAATAGAAGCTACGCGTGCAACATAAGGGAAACGAGATTCAGTTGGGATGGTATTACCAACTGTTACATAATTGATTTGAGCAGGATCAACGCTAGTACGTTGTACTGCTTCTTTCATGACTTGACCGGCTAATTCAGCAGGTTCGATGCTGCTTAAACTTCCGCCGAAAGAACCAATCGCGGAACGTACAGCACTTAATACAACAACATCACGACTCATTTAGACTTCTCCTTGCATGGGTTACTCTGGACCCGTCCTCAACGCCTGCACAGCATAGCCGAAAAACTTGCGCATTGCAGCAACTTAAAAACGCCTACTACTGACAATGCCTCCAGCCCTTTTGCTGCTTAAACTAAACCGCCTTACAGCATGTAAACAAAGGGGCGGATGATATAGGAGAAGACTTTAATACTATTCTTTTTGAAGCTACTAATCTCTTTCGGTTGTACTGTGGCTGAGCTGGCATAACTCAAGTCTGGGTTCACTAGCAGGCTTTGACCGATCAGTTCTTGCATGCGCTTATTTAAGATAGCAGCGAATTCTTCACTCTCAATCATCACCATCGATTCAGTACTTAAATAAGCGCTGCGTGGGTCAAGATTGAAAGTGCCTACGATGCTTAAATGATTGTCAATAATATAAGATTTGCCATGCAAAGAGCCGTTGCCTTGATATTCATACACCGAGCCTTGTTGAGCTAAATCCTTACGGGCATTGGTATAACCTGAAACGGCAAAAAAATTGGGACTGACTGCAGCTGAGTTAGTCAGAACCGTGAGTTTCGCTTTGGTTGCGGTTGGAATAAGGCGCTTCATCGGGTTATTGATAATAATATAAGGACTTTGCACCATCACTTGCGATTGCGCATTTTTTACTGCTTCGGAAATTTCTGCCAAGATATGCGGCGTTTTTTGGTAGCGTTGTAAGGGGTTATGAATAATGCGCATGTACTTGGTAGGCACAGAGAGAGCCAGCCAATCGGTCGGATTCGCTTTAGGCTTTAAGTTTTGTTCAGCCCATGCGCGGGTTTCAGCAAGAAATTTATCTACTTCTTCTTTTTTCGCGTCTTTGCTAGCAGTCACTAACTCGGTAAATTCGCTATTCCATAAGCGGTCATAATAGGCGCTGGCTTCAGGTAATGCGCTTTGGTCATGATCGCCGCCACCAACACGCATTAGCAAAATGTCTCGATCATAAACAGCCATGGGGTCATCTTGCAGATAATAACGTTCGCCTACATTACGCCCACCTGTGAGCAGCATTTGCCCATCAATTAACAGTATTTTGTCATGCAGACGATTTTGAAAGCGCCAAGGTTTTAAGGGTGAAAATGGCTCATAGAATTTAACTTGAATATTCGGGTGGCTTGCAAAAGCATCACGATAAGGGGATTTTTTAAAACCCATATTCACTATGCCATCAATCAGTATGCGTACTTTTACATTCCGATCTGCAGCCTGCAAAAGCGAATTATAAAAAGCTTGTCCGGCAGTATCGTTGTGTTGAATCGAGTAATAGGCTACTTCAATGGTTTTAGTGGCTTTTTGTACTAATTCAAGACGTGCTTGCCCAGAGAAAGTAGGTTCCTCAACCAAGGCAATACGGTCAGGCCCGCGACCTGCAGGCATTTGCAACTGACGTTGAGCTAAATAGTTAGTAGGGTCAGTGCGGTTGACTGCATAAATTAATACACCACCAATGACTTCATAAGCAATAAAAGCTAGAACTCCAAATAATAAAAATTTTGTGACTGGATGATGAGTTGAAAAAGCCATGACACTTCCTGTTAATAAGCGTTAATCTGCTGAAAATCGGGAGTTTTCTAAATGAGCAATTTAAAGAAACAAGCTCTAAATTAGAGTGTCATTAAAAAACATAAATTGAAGTATAGTAGGCTTAAATAGAGTTTTTAAGTTTAAAATTTGCCGCTTAAAACTGTTGGATAGCAGCAGATTAAGCCTGCTGCTAAAGAAGTGGTGACCGCTTATTTGATGGCTAGTTTAAGGATGCAAGAACTAGGCTTATGATTAGTGAGTCACCAGTAGCTCATTCAGTACTAATGGAACTAGGAGAATACTACCTAGTACTAACTCCACGCCACCTGCCACTAGGGTGATGGGGGTTAAGTTAATATTTTCAGCTTGACGGCTAGTAGTCGCTGGCGCAATTACATTAATGTCATAAGGCCTAGTGAAGTAAGCGGTTTGTGGCACTTGTACATTGCCTGCTAAATAACGTGTTCCCTTAATAGCAGCGGTATAGCTTAAGGTGGTTTGATCACTCATTAAACGGAAACCGCGTTGCTCTAAAAACTGGCGCTCATTAATTTGTAAATGACTTAGACTAGCTTGCAAGGTGTAAGTGCCTTTCACGGCTTGATTGTTATCCACATGAAAAGTCCCAAAGCTTGGCTTTAATTTATGCAGGCTTTTCCATTGCAAGACTGATCGCAAAGGTTCTTGTAAGGACATAATAAAATGATGCTGTTGCCCAACGACCACTAAAGTTCCGCGATCAGGTGTAATCAAAAAGCTAGTAATCGTTTCTTGGCTAGAACTCAGGCCGGAACCTTGGATAGGGGTGCTGGTGGTACAGCTGATTTGGCTCAAGCTTAATAGCGCAATGAGTAGATAATTGATTAGATAACGCATGATGGCACTCTCATTAGGTCGATGAGTTCATCATGCAATGGCCTAAGTCCCATCACTAGCTTTAGCAAGCAAAGTAGCAAATGCTGCTACTAGTAGGCTCATTTCCAATAGGCGTTATGGGTTTAAGTTCGAAAAAACGCCAGTGGCTGCTTTCGTAGAAATACGCTGATTCTTGGCATACGATTGCCCAGCGCTCGCACGAATCTTGCCTAAATCCCCATCGGCCAACCAATCATTTAAAGCAGCATGCAAAATAAATGCACCGGGATACATAAATTGCGTCGTTAATAACACCGGACGCCCACCCGCGTCTTGAATGCGTTCTTTAAAGTATTTTTCACTTTTGCAGGCGAGGACAATACTGTCGGGAGTATTGCTAGAGTCAGCCTGAGCAGTGGGGGCAGCTAATTGAAAATCCATCAAACCATTGTGACCGATAAATACCACTAAATCGTAACTATCATTCGCAATCGCGCTTTCAAAATCTTTTACAGCTTGTTGAATTGCAGCGCCGTTATAAGCACGTGCATAGAGCAGTGTATTGGTTTGTGGATGCTGATAAGTGCGGGTGCGTAGGACATCGCCGTTTGCAGTATCTGTATGTTCAGTCAGCTTCCACTGCTTACTACGATTAAATACTGTAGCCAAGCCGTCTGCACTACCCCAATACAGATTGCGTTCTGGATCATCGCCTGTTCCTAAAGCTTTAGGAACAGGCACAATCCCTTGATGCTCGTTATCGGCTAAGGCTACGAATACACCTACAGTTTTTTCTGCTGCTAGGCAATTGAGAGAGAAACTACTCAAGCTTACTAAGGCAGCTAGGCACAAGGACTTAAACATCACTTTTACTCGCCAATAAATTTAAAGCTTAGCTCTTTTTGGGTGCATAAATATCGGTACAAATACCTTCAGCTATTTCAGCGGCAAAATTAACCGTTTCAGACAGAGTAGGGTGGGGATGAATGCTTAAGCTTAAATCATTAGCATCAGCGCCCATTTCCAGAGCTAATACCGTTTCTGCAATTAACTCGCCCGCATGTGGCCCGACGATACCTGCACCGATTAATTGTTTAGAGTCTTTGGCGAATAAAAGTTTAGTCAGACCCTCTGAACGGCCTAAAGACAGTGAGCGACCGCTGGCTGCCCACGGAAATACGCCTTTTTCATACTCAAGGCCTTCCGCTTTGCATTGCTCTTCGGTTTTGCCCATCCAAGCAATTTCAGGATCGGTATACGCGACTGAGGGAATGGTGCGTGCATCAAAATACGCCTTATGCCCAGCAATCACTTCAGCAGCGACTTTAGCTTCATGGGTGGCTTTGTGCGCCAACATCGGTTGACCTACCACATCGCCAATCGCAAAAATATGCGGGACATTAGTACGCATTTGCTCATCGACCTGAATAAAACCGCGAGCACTGACAAATACACCTGCTTTGCCAGCCTCTAGATTATTCCCATTCGGAGCGCGTCCGGTAGCGACTAGCACATAATCAAAAGTTTGCTGAGCAGGTGCGTTTTTACCTACAAAAGAACAAACCAACCCTGCTGGAGTGGATTCGATGTTGCTGACTTGAGTTTCGGTATAAATTGCTGCATAGCGCGCTTTCAATACCTTTTCTAAAGGCCGCACTAAATCCCGATCCGCTCCCGGAATTAAACCCGCTGAGAGTTCGACGACGGTGATTTTTGAGCCAAGGGCGTGATAAATCGTGGCCATTTCTAAACCAATAATGCCACCACCAATCACTAATAAATGCTCAGGGATGGCAGGCAAGTCTAAAGCAGAACTGGAGTCGAGAATGCGCGGATCATCCCAAGGAATAAACGGCAGCTTCGTAATATGCGAGCCAGCTGCAATAATCGCCTGCTCAAATTGAATACTTTGCTTGCTGCCATTCTCAGCCGTGACTTCTAAAGTATGTGCCGAGCTAAAGCGCCCGGAGCCTTGTACCACTTGGACTTTACGCTGCTTAACAAGAGCGCTCAAACCACTAGTGAGCTTGCCGACTACTGCATTTTTGTGCGCGCGCAAAGCAGCTAAATCGATTTCCGGCGGCGGAAATTTTACACCGTGTTGAGTGACAGTGGCTGCCTCGCGAATGATTTCGGCAGTGTGTAATAAAGCTTTAGAAGGGATGCAGCCCACATTTAAGCAAACCCCACCTAAATTCGGGTAGCGTTCAACCAAGATAACCTTTTTACCCAAATCAGCAGCGCGAAAGGCAGCGGTATAGCCACCGGGGCCAGCGCCTAGCACCAATACTTGAGTGGATAAATCAGCTGCTTGGCTAATAGCTTCGCTGGGATTAGTTTGAGCTGAAGCAGGCTTAGCTTGGTTAGTATCCGCTAACTCCAGCAGCATAATCAGCGAGCCTTTGGAAACAAGTTCACCGACTTTCAGCTTCATTTCTTTCACAGTACCTGCATAAGGGCAGGGGATTTCCATTGAGGCTTTATCAGATTCAACCGTGATTAAGGAGTCTTCAAGCTGCACAGGATCGCCATGATCCACCAGGACTTCAATCACTTCGACCTGATCAAAATTGCCAATATCGGGTAAGCGCACCTCAATGATTTGACTCATACCAGCAGCCTCCGAATATCACCCAACATCTTGGCTAAGAAGGTGGTGAAGCGTGCGCCATCCGCGCCATCAATCACCCGATGATCATAGGATAGTGACAAGGGCAGCATCAAACGGGGTGCAAATGCTTGACCATTCCAGATCGGTTGCATGGCCGATTTGGAAATACCCAAAATCGCCACATCCGGCGCATTAATAATTGGGGTAAATTTTGTCCCGCCAATCCCACCTAAACTGGAAATAGAAAAACAACCCCCTTGCAAGTCGGCAGGTTTCAAGCGGCGCTCGCGGGCTTTGGCGGAAATTTCTTTTAAGTCATCCGTTAGTTGTAGCAGCGATTTTTTATCTACATCGCGAATGATCGGCACGACTAAGCCATCGGGTGTATCGACTGCAATGCCAATGTGATAGTACTTTTTTTGAATCAGCATTTCGCCGGAAGGATCGAGCGAGGTATTAAAGCGCGGATAAGCTTTTAAGCCAGCTACTACCGCTTTCATAATGAAAACCAGAGGAGTAATTTTGGGGGCTTTAATTTTTTCCTGCTCAAGATTCAATTCTTGGCGGAAGGCTTCTAAGTCAGTGATATCGGCTTGATCAAATTGAGTGACATGCGGCACATTCAGCCAATTGCGATGCAGAAATTCGCCCGTGAGTTTATTGATGCGATTCAAGCGCACAGTGTCTATCTCACCCCATTGGCTGAAATCAATTTCAGGCATACGTGGAATACCCAAGCCACTATTAGAAGTCGCCGCATTTTTGGATTGTAAACCTAGCCCCATCACATCTTTGATATAGCCTTTAACATCTTCTTGAGTGATGCGTTGTTTGCGACCACTGCCCGCTACTCGGCTTAAATCGACGCCTAGTTCACGGGCAAATTTACGCACGGAAGGTGTTGCATAGGCTTTCTTGAAGGCCTCGTGATCCACAACCGTTTTGGCTTGGCTGGGCGCTTTTGGAGCAGAAGCAGTTGGATTCGCTTTAAGATCAAAAGGATGCAGATGAGTGCCAGCAGAGGCTGGGCTGGTAATTGAGTTTGAGGCAACAGGCGGTTTTTTCTCAATGTGAGTCTGCAGCTCAAGGGTAAGAATCAAGCTGCCTTTAGACACTCGATCACCTTGCTGCACCCGTACCTCTTTCACTATACCAGCTGTGGGTGCTGGAATTTCCATCGAGGCTTTGTCAGATTCGACTGCAATCAGCGAATCTTCTGCCTGAATGCTATCGCCGACCTTCACCAGCACTTCAATGATTTCTACTTCTTTAAAGTCACCAATATCAGGGACACGAACTTCTTGGATAGCCATGATCTCGTCTCCCTAAACGTATAAGGGGTTAGGTTTATTCGGATCGATTTGATATTTCTCCATCGCTTCCATCACTTTCACCGCAGGCAAGGAGTTTTCATCGACTAAGGATTTGAGGGCAGCAAGGACAATGTAATAACGATCCACCTCAAAATGCCTGCGCAATTGAGCGCGGGTATCGCTGCGACCAAAACCATCGGTACCTAAAACTTTATAATGCATCGGTATCCAAGCGCGGATTTGATCAGCGTAGCTACGAATATAATCGGTCGCCGCAACCGCAGGGCCACGCCGATCTTTTAAGCATTGTGTAATATAAGGTAGGCGCGCATCCTCCAGCGGATGCAGCAAATTCCAGCGCTCAATATCGCGGGCTTCGCGGGCAATTTCATTGAAGCTGGTCACACTCCAAATATCGGCATCAACACCCCATTCTTTATCCAACATTTCACCGGCAGCAATCACTTCACGCAAGATTGCCCCTGAACCTAAGAGCTGAACTTTCTTACGTTTTTTGCCCCCACCACTGAATAAATACATGCCTTTAATAATGCCTTCTTCCGCACTCTGTGGCATGGCAGGATGCTGATAATTTTCATTCATCGCGGTGATGTAGTAGTAGACATCCTCTTGATTTTCATACATGCGCTTCATGCCATGTTGAATAATCACCGCCAATTCATAGGCAAAGGTGGGGTCGTAGGAAATACAGTTCGGAATCAAGCTGGCTTGGACTAAACCATGCCCATCTTGATGCTGCAAACCTTCACCGGCCAGCGTAGTTCGCCCTGCCGTACCGCCAATTAAGAAGCCACGTGCGCGGCAATCACCTGCTGCCCAAGCCAAATCGCCAATCCGCTGGAAGCCAAACATCGAGTAATAAATATAGAAAGGCACCATGCAGACACCGTGTGTACTGTAAGCAGTCGCCGCTGCAATCCAACTGGAAATAGCGCCTGCTTCATTAATACCTTCTTCTAAGATTTGCCCGGATTTGTCCTCTTTGTAGAACATCACTTGGTCTTTATCTTGCGGCTCATACAGCTGACCCACTGAAGAGTAAATTCCCAATTGGCGGAACATGCCTTCCATGCCAAACGTGCGCGCTTCATCCGGCACGATAGGAACAATATGTCGACCAATATTTTTATCCCGAGTCAGAATGGTCAGCAGGCGCACAAAAGCCATCGTTGTGGACATTTCGCGCTCACCACTGCTATCTAATAAAGTTTGGAATAAGCTGAGTTCAGGAACTTTGAGTGGGGCTGCATGTGTTTGACGTTGCGGTAAATAACCACCTAAGGCTTTACGTCGCTCATGTAAGTATTTGATTTCTTCACTATCATCAGCGGGACGGTAATATTTGGCTTCAGCCGCATCCTCATCGCTTAAAGGAATATTGAAACGATTTTTGAAGGCAATCATTTCTTCATTCGTGAGTTTTTTCTGTTGGTGGGTGCGATTTTGGCCTTCGCCTGCAGCACCCATACCATAGCCTTTCACAGTATGCGCGAGAATAACCGTCGGCTGATTTTCATGATTCACCGCTGAGTAATAGGCTGCATAGACTTTATGTGGATCATGCCCGCCGCGATTCAAGCGCCAAATATCCGCATCGCTCATGCGTGCCACCATTTCACGCAGCTCAGGATAAGCCCCGAAGAAATGCTCGCGTACATAAGCGCCGTCTTTAGCTTTATAGTTTTGGAATTCGCCATCCACCACTTCGAGCATGCGCTGCTTGAGCTTGCCATTAATGTCTTTGGCGAGCAGCGGGTCCCAATACGAACCCCAAATCACTTTAATTACATTCCAACCCGCGCCCCGAAACACAGCTTCTAACTCTTGAACAATTTTGCCATTACCACGTACCGGGCCATCAAGACGTTGCAGATTGCAGTTCACCACCCAAATCAGGTTATCAAGCTTTTCACGTCCGGCTAGAGAGATTGCGCCTAACGTTTCCGGCTCATCGACTTCGCCATCACCTACGAAAGCCCAAACATGCCGATTTTCAGTATCGGCGAGTTTGCGATCTTGCAGATATTTCATGAAGCGTGCTTGATAGATCGAAGTGATCGGCCCTAAACCCATCGACACGGTTGGGAACTGCCAATAATTCGACATGAGCCACGGATGTGGATAAGACGACAAGCCTTGGCCACTGACTTCTTGGCGGAAATTATCCAAGTCGTTTTCAGTGAAGCGCCCCTCTAAAAACGAGCGTGCATACATGCCGGGGGCTGCATGGCCTTGCACATAAATCACATCACCACCATTTTGTGGTGAAGGCGCATGCCAGAAATGATTCATGCCCACATCATATAAAGTCGCCGCCGAGGCAAAAGTTGCAATATGTCCACCCAATTCAGCGCTTTTCCGATTCGCCCGCACCACCATTGCGACCGCATTCCAGCGAATCCACGAGCGTAAACGCAGTTCTAAACTTGGATTGCCGGGCGTGAATTTTTCTAAATGCGGTGGAATCGTATTGATATATGCAGTATTGGCAGAATAGGGCAGGTTAGCGCCATTTTGCCGTGCCGTGCTGATCAGTTGTTCGAGCAGGAAATGGGCGCGCTCCAGACCTTCCGATTCAATCACTGCCTCTAAGGAGTCAACCCATTCAAGCGTTTCTTGGGTATCAATATCTTGCGGGATTTTTTCTAGACTCATGACAGTTCCTTGCAAACGGGTAGAGCAAATTAGCAGTGCTAAAAACAGAGGTTATTGTTTTGAACATAACATTATCCTTTTTGAAAGGAAAGTCGTCTTAGTGCTTGAAAATAAATAAATTTATAAATCAATTGCTTATAAAAAACAAATCGAATTGCCTGCAATTTCCTACCTATTTTCAGCCACATCCGGTAAGCTCAACGCCATGAGTGATGAAATTGAGATTATTCCACTAAGCAATCGGTTTCGCGGGTTTTTGCCTGTCGTCATCGATGTGGAAACTGGCGGATTCAACTTTCGTAAAGACGCTCTGCTGGAAGTAGCAGCGGTGATCTTACGCATTGATGAAAAAGGCGAATTATCGCGCCACCGCACTTATCATTGGCATATCGAACCTTTCCCCAATGCCAATCTTGATCCCAAGTCTTTAGAAGTGAATGGCATTAAGCCGTTCAGCCCTTTGCGCTTGGCTATGCCTGAACCGCGTGCTTTGGATGAGTTCTTCAAAGTCGTGCGCCGCGAAGTGAAGCTAAATCGTTGTAATCGCGCAATTTTAGTGGGGCATAATGCGCCCTTTGATCTTAATTTCGTCAATGCAGCCTCTGAGCGGAATGATTGCAAACGCAATCCTTTCCATCCCTTTAGCACGCTTGATACGGTCACTTTGGGTGCTGTTGTCTACGGCCAGACTGTATTGGCACGAGTAGCACAAGCTGCTGGGATGAATTGGGATGGCGAGCAAGCGCATTCTGCCGTGTATGATGCCGAAAAAACGGCTGATATTTTCTGCCATATCGTCAACACTTGGCAAACCCTCGATGCTGCATTCAAAGCAGTCGAAAATTAAATGAAACCCTATGCCGCTTCTTGCGATGAAAATCGCGACCCGATTTTAGCCGTACTCAGACCGCTGTTGGCTGAGCACAAGTCTGTGCTCGAAATTGGTAGTGGTACTGGGCAGCATGCTGTTTATTTTGGCGAACAACTTCCCCATCTGACTTGGCAAACTAGCGATCAGCTTGAATATCATCAAGGAATCAAGGCTTGGTTGCAGGATACGCAGCTGCCTAATGTGCTCGCACCTTTAGTGTTGGATGTGCGGCAAACTGAATGGCCTCAGCTGAAAATCGATGCAATCTTTTCCGCGAATACTTTGCATATTATGAGTTGGGCAGCAGTGCAAGCTTGCTTTGCGGGTGTCAGCAGTTTATTAGCAGCTAATGGCTTGTTTATTGTGTATGGCCCCTTTAATTATGGCGGCCAATTTACCAGCGCCAGCAATGCACGCTTTGAGCAATGGCTAAAGCAGCGCGATCCTGAAAGTGGGATTCGTAATTTTGAAGATTTGCAGGTGTTAGCTGCTAAAGCAGGTATGGAATTGCAAGCTGATTATGAAATGCCGGTGAATAATCGGGTTTTGGTTTGGCGGAAGGTTTAGCTCGCTGACTTTGCTTTTTAACACTCTAGCTTTTTTCAAGCATCCTTATTAGGGCTAATTACTTTTAAGCTTGGTATTCCTTCGAAATCGCTCGTATTCGTGGTTAGTAGTCTATAACCATAGACCAAAGCCGTCGCAGCAATCTGTAAATCATGCACATTTAGGTTGCTACGTTTAGTTTGGCTCAGCGCATGCGCATATAATTCGGCATAAGTACGTGCCACTTCAGTATCAAACTCTAATACAGGCACATGGCTCAGGATACTTTCTACGCTAGTGTGGCGGCGTATATGTTCTTCAGTTGTTTTGGCAAGTTTTACCCCAGCTAGCAGCTCTGCGACCGTAATGGCTGCCATGAAAACGGCTTCATTTTGTAGCGCTGGAATAGTCGTTTGTTGCAAGCGCTCCTGTTCAAGGTCAATGAAAACATTGGTATCAAGAATTAAACCCATGCTTTATTCCCAAGGTGAAGCAGGTAGCTTAGCTGCTTGGCGAATGCTTTTTAAATCATCACTGAAAGCTTGGCGCTCCTTAGCACTGAGGCGATTGCGTTCTAGCAAAGTATTCAGGTCAGCAAGGGTGAAATGTTGATTAGCCACAGGGGTGATTTGGGCAATATCTTGATTGCCACGAGTAATCACCATACGATAGCGAGATACCCGCACTTGATCAATGATGCTAGCGAGATTGCGTGCTAGCTCGGTAGCGGAAATGCGAGCAGTGAGTAGGTTTGCCATTCTTAACGATTCCAAATGCTGAATATACTAATTTTATGTAATTTATGTATTTTTCGCAATTATTGTTTTAACTACTCTTAAATTCTTCACAGTTCAAACCATAGTTTTCAATGTATTCTTGAGTTGAAACTGCTGCTGGTAGGGGCTGAAAGCTAAACTCAAGTAAGGATATTTTGTAAATCATCAGCACTTAGCTGCTCTTTGCAGGTTTTGAGTGAGCTTCCAGAAGGCAAGGCCAAATCAGGCGCAATCTCCAACAGCGGATAAACCACAAAAGCCCGTTTACACAATTCGGGATGCGGCACGACCAAATTAGTCTCTTGAATAATTGCATCGCCATATAGCAATAAATCTAAATCTAAAGTTCGTGGCCCCCAACGCAAATTCGGATCGCGTACTCGCCCATGTAAACGCTCAATCTCTAATAACACTGCTAACAACGCTTGCGCGCTTAATTCGGTTTTTAAACCTGCCACTGCATTCACGTAATCAGACTGATTTTGTGGGCCAACCGGTTTGGTTTGATAGAAGCTGGAGACCGCCTGTAATTCAATGGAGGCATGTTCTGCTAATTGCTTTAAAGCAGATTTCAAGGTAGCAATGGATTCGCCCTGATTACTACCTAAACCAATATAAGCTAGCGTTTTCATTCAGCAGGTTTGGCCTTTTTGCGTTTAGGTCGGCGCTTTTTGCCACCGTTTTTGCACAAATTAGGGCGATCTTCAGCAGTGGCCTCTTGGAATTGAGTCCACCATTCACAATCGTCAGCTACCGCTTGCTCACCGGCACTAGCACGCAAGCACAGAAAATCATACGAAGCCCGGAAACGCGGATTATTAAATAGAATATTCGCGCGGCGTAAATCACGATGGCGGAAGCGCGATTGCAAGCCCCAAATCTCGCGGGTGACATTGCTAAAACGACGTGGGATAGCCGTGATTTTCACCTGATCGCGCAATACATCAGTAGCCGCAATATGCAGCGCTTGTAATTCAGGATGGCCTTTGAGTTGAGCTTGTACCGTCAGTGCATGCACACGTTCCCACAAGAGTACTGCAAATAAGAAGGCTGGCATGACCGATTTGCCTTCGGCGATGCGATTGTCAGTATTGGTGAGAGCAGACTGTAGCAACTTGCGATACACGCCTTGAGTATCTTGCGTAAGGCTAGTTGCAGTAACTGGCAGTAGAGCAGGGAGGAGCTGATATTGTTCTAGTAGCAGGAAGGTTTTCCAGCCATGACCACTATGCAGCAGTTTTAAGAGTTCATCGAATAAACGGGCGGGAGCAACACCATGTAGCAGATGCCCCATCGAGTAAATCAACTCACCGGTTGGGCCATCCAGCTCAAAATCTAATTTAGCGGCAAAGCGCAAAGCGCGCAGCATCCGTACTGGATCTTCACGATAGCGCTGTTCGGCATCACCGATTAAATGCAAACGGCGCTTGGATAAATCCTGCATGCCGTCAACATAATCAATCACATCGCCACCGACAGGATCATAGAAGAGTGCATTGATGGTAAAATCCCGTCGCCAGACATCTTCTTCCAAGCTGCCATAGACATTATCATGCAGGATACGTCCCTGCTCATTGACTTGACCTTGGGAGCTTTCATCATGTGGTGCACGGAAGGTGGCAACTTCAATATAATCGCGCCCATAATAAATATGGGCCAAGCGGAAGCGCCGACCAATCAAGCGTGCGGAGGAAAAAATTTTGCGGACTTGCTCAGGATGAGCGCTCGTCGCAATATCGAAATCTTTAGGAATTAAACCGAGCAAAAGATCACGGACACAGCCACCTACTAAATAGGCTTCATAGCCTGATTTCTGTAGTTTGCGGATAATCGCATCAGCGCGTTCACAAATTTGTTCTTGTTGTATGTTATGTTCAGACGCGGGGATGCGCATTGGCTGCGCTAGTCCTGTCAAATTGTCGGAAGCTCCCTGTAATAGCCCTATAGCAGACATTAATGTTTTAAGGATGTTGCCAAAAGTCGCAATAATAACACTGCAAGCGCAACACCACTAACCCTCGTTGGTGTTTAAAATAAGGTTTTCGCCATTAAAATGGCATGTTCCCGCCCATTCTTGGCTGGATAGTAGTTTTTTCGCAAGCCAATTTCATTAAAGCCTTGGGATAAATACAAATTAATCGCGCTTGTATTCGATGGCCTTACTTCTAAAAAACAATCTTGCGCCCCTAAACCCTGCCCAATTTGCTCAGCTGTCGCCAGCAAGCGTTTCCCCAAACCCTGTTTTTGCTGCTTGGGTTCTACTGTGATATTTAAGATATGTAATTCGTCTACTGCAACTGATAAGACACAATAGGCGAGAATTTCCTGATTAAGCTCATAAATATAGGCATGATAATTGCTGTGCTTTAAACAATCTTGAAAAATCCCTAAAGTCCAAGGATAGGGATAAGCGCGCTCTTCAATCAGCATGATGCGCTCAAGATCATTAAGTAGCATCGGGCGTAAGGGTAAAATGGGGCTAGCTTCAGGCATAACAAGCGCTTTAAGTTTGAGTGGCTAACGAGGCTAGAAAGTCCCGTGCTAATTGCAAGTCCTGCCAAGCGCGGCGCTTTTCAGCCGGTTGGCGCAACAAATAAGCGGGATGATAAGTCACAATCACTGGCACGTTGCTATTCGGTAGAGTATGCACGCTACCGCGTAAGCGCCCTAGCGGTGTGGTAGTTTGAAGTAAATTGTGTGCAGCAATACGACCTACTACCATAATAAGCTGGGGCTGAATCAGCGCAATTTGCCGCTCTAAATAACCACGGCAGCAGGCTGCTTCGTCGGGTTTAGGATCACGATTATTCGGTGGGCGGCATTTGAGGATATTAGCGATATAAATGTTTTCGCGGGCAATCTGAATCGAGGCGAGCATATTCGTTAACAGCTGACCGGACTTACCTACAAAGGGCAAGCCTTGGCGATCTTCTTCCGCGCCTGGGGCTTCACCAATCACCATGCAGCGTGCTTGTTGATGACCAGCACCAAATACGGTTTGGGTGCGGGTTTTGTGTAGTTCACACAGTTGGCAGGCTTCGACGGAAGCTTGTAATTCATCCCAATTGAGTTGGCTACAATCAGGTGTTTTACTATTTAGGACGGTTGGTTTAGTACTAATAGTTTGAGCTGCGACAATTGGCTTTTTAGCTTGATCTGGAAATAACTCACTCAAATCCATAGATGAGTGAGTTGCTTTGACTGCTGGAGGAACAGGCTCGATCCAATCAGACTCTAAAGTGGGCGGAGTTATTTCTGCTGCTAATTCAGGCTCAATAGCCGTATCCAAATCTTTAGGTATCCATAGGGGAATACCCATCGCTTTGAGATAGCGGCTACGAGTCTGTCTATCCAAGCTGGTTTACACTCCGCTATGCTGCGGATGAGCACGTTGCTGGCTAGAGGCTAGTTTATTCAAACCATCCACATAAGCTTTGGCGGAAGCAATCACAATATCCGTATCCGCCCCATGTCCATGTACTAAACGGCCTGCTTGCTCTAAACGGATGGTGACTTCACCTTGAGAATCCGTGCCGCTGGTAATGGCATTCACTGAATACAGCTGTAGCGCGGCCTCTTCGCCGGTGATCTGTTTAATCGCTTTATATACCGCATCTACCGGACCACCACCTATAGCTTCAGCATGTTGTTCAACACCACGTACTTTTAAAGTCACCGTTGCGACTGGTGCTTCACCCGTTTCCGAGCAAACCCGCGAAGAAACGAGTTCATAAGCAGCTTGTTCTTGGGCTGAGCGCGATTCCAGAATCAACATCTGCAAATCTTCATCGAAGATTTCATGCTTGCGATCCGCTAAATCCTTAAAACGCGAGAAGGCTGCATTGATTTCTGCTTCAGTTTTCAGCTCAATGCCTAAATCTTGTAAGCGAGTCCGGAAAGCATTACGGCCGGAATGTTTGCCTAACACGATCTTATTATCTGACCAACCCACATCTTGGGCGCGCATGATTTCATAAGTTTCGCGATGCTTGAGTACACCATCTTGATGGATGCCCGATTCATGCGCGAACGCATTGGCACCAACAATCGCCTTATTCGGCTGCACAGCAAATCCCGTGACACTCGAAACTAAACGTGAAGTCGGCACAATCTGAGTGGTATCAATATGTGTTTCCACGGGGAAAACATCGTGGCGGGTGCGAATCGCCATTACGATTTCTTCTAAAGATGCATTCCCGGCGCGCTCACCTAAGCCGTTGATCGTGCACTCCACTTGGCGAGCGCCCTGCATAACCGCAGCTAAAGAATTGCCCACGGCTAAGCCTAAGTCATTATGGCAATGGACTGAGAAGACAGCTTTATCCGCATTCGGGATGGTTTGAATTAAACGCCCCACCATATCGCCAAACACATGCGGAATTTGATAACCCACAGTATCGGGAATATTGATAGTCGTTGCACCGGCTGCAATCGCGGCTTCAATCACCCTACATAAAAATTCAAATTCAGAGCGGCCTGCATCTTCGCAAGAGAATTCGACATTATCGGTGTAATTGCGGGCTTTTTTCACCGCATACACCGCTTGCTCAACCACTTGATCAGGCGTCATACGCAATTTGTTTTGCATATGAATCGGCGAGGTTGCGATGAAAGTATGAATTCGTCCAGAGTTCGCGCCTTTTAAGGCTTCTGCTGCGCGTTCAATATCAGCATCTAAAGCACGCGCTAAGCCGCAAACGGTACTTTCTTTGATCAAGCCTGCAATCGCTTTGACCGATTCGAAATCTCCGGGGCTGGCAATCGGAAAGCCTGCTTCGATCACATCCACACGCATTTTTTCAAGCATTTTAGCGATACGGATTTTCTCGGCTTGATTCATAGAGGCGCCAGGGCTTTGCTCACCATCACGCAAAGTAGTATCAAAAATAATTAAACGTTGTTTAGACATGAGTGTCTCCAAAGAGCTGCTATGGTTGTAATCATAAAGTAAAACGGGGAGTGCGTGTTAACCTCGCCAGGTTATTCCCTTATTCTGCCCGTGAAGGCAGTCGGCATAGCAGAGCGAAAGGCAGGAAGCAGCTTTGGCTAGTGTAGCCAATTGACCAAAATCTTGTCGTGCTGCGTGTATTCATTGAATCTCAAAATTTAAAATCTGTGCTCAGAAAACTACAACAAATCACTGGGAAGCTCAAGTTTTCTAAGTAGTTTTAGCTTGTAAGCAGAAGTGGATGTTTTCACAAAGCGGGGATAGCTGAATTTTGCAGATACCCCCACTTGAATTAAGGCTGGGACGGTGTCGTTGGTGGTGGGCTAACATGCTCTTTTTTGCGTCTTTGCATCCGCCGATAACGGCGCACTATCCAAATGGCTGGCCCTGATAAGGTATAAACCACAAAGACGGTAAACAGCACTTTGGGTGGATCAATTGTCGTCAAGGCGAAGACTAAGAGAATGCCGATCATCACCACAAACGGGACTTTATTTCTTAGGTCAAATTCCTTAAAACTGTAATAACTGACATTACTAACCATTAATAACCCAGCGGTTAGCGTCATAAGTAGCGCAGGGAATTGCAGGTTGTTGCCCGAATAACTCATATCATTGAAGACCCAAACCATGCCCGCCATTAAAGCAGCTGCTGTCGGGCTGGGCAGGCCGGTAAAATACTTTTTGTCACCTTTACCAATATGCGTGTTAAAGCGAGCCAAACGTAAGGCAGCACAAGCAACATAGACAAAGGCTGCCAGCCAACCCACTTTTCCCCAGCCTGTACCCATTTCACCAAAATGTACTAGCGACCATTGATACATGGCTAAACCGGGGGCAACACCGAAGGAAATTAAGTCCGACATGCTGTCATATTCAGCGCCGAAAGCGGTCTGAGTATTGGTCATGCGTGCAACCCGCCCATCCAAACCATCTAAGACCATCGCAATAAAAATTGCAATCGCAGCGGTTTCAAAATGTCCTTGCATAGCAGCGACAATTGCATAAAAGCCGCTAAACATCGAAGCCGTGGTAAAGAGGTTGGGGAGTAAGTAAATACCGCGACTGCGCGGGCGTCCATTTGCCTGTGGGTTTTCAGGGCTAGCAGCCTGATGCTCTGGTTCCATTGATTAATTTCCTAGTGCTGTTGTCATTATGAATATGCTTAGCGGAAAAGCATTATGACAAGCTGTATGTCAAAGGGTCAATTGTAAGCTCTAGCAGCTAGTATAGTGCGGAATAAAAACTAAAAAGCCGCTTATTCAGCGGCTTTTTAGGTAAATTACAATTTTGATTTCATTTAAGCTAGAGTTAAACCTAAATGTTTAGCTAAATCACGCAGTAAACTATCAGCGCCGTTTAACTGCTTTTGTAAGGCCAAACCTTCTTGTATGTGCTTAAGTAAACTCTCAATCGCATTCACATGCTTGACACGGAGTTCTAACACTTCCACCCCTGCTTTAATCGGTGTCAGTAATTGAGCAACACCCTGCCCATCACGCTGAATCATTTCATTGACTTGGTTAATTGAGCGCAGCAAATTTTGGCAACTGTCTGCTTGAATGAGCTTACGACTTTGCTCCAAGCCAGCACTATTCTCGGTCAGATCATGATGATCCAGCGCATTTAGCTGGCGCATGTGGTTACGTAATTCAGCAATCGCTTCACGTTCCGCGCTAATCACGGTTTGATTAGCAGCTAACCTTTTTTGCAGATCAGTATAAGCAGCCACCACTGTATCTAGGCCAGCGTGATCTAATGATTTGAGCAGGGCAGCAGTAGTTGCTGATGGCTGGTTGACAGCCGCTTCAGCAAATCCAGGAACTTGCTCCTCCTCAATGGACTCTACAGCTGGTTCTGCAAAATGCAGTGTGAATGCTTCAACTTGAACAGCGGGTGCTTCGATTTTCTCAGTTTCAGTGCTAGAAAAAATGGCATCAACAACCAAATCTTCTTCTGCAGCGAGTTTAGGCTCAACTTTACCCAGACTAATGAAATGATCAGGCTTAGCTTGCACGCCTACGGCGGGTTCTAAATCAAAATCAGCGTCTAGAAAGGCATCGTCAGAGCCTGCAAATACATCGGCAAGTTCAGGTTTGCCATCTGGGCTTAAGCCCATGTCAGCAAAGAGTTTCTCACGTGCAGTCAAAGGGTTAGCTGGTTTTTCATCAGCTAGGCTAGAAAAGGGATTATTCTCGGGCATGGTTGGCTACTTCTTTATAATTATTAAAAGTTTTGTTGAAGTACTTAAACGACTAGAGTCAAAATGGTTAGCTTCAATTTTGACTCTAAAAGACTAACTAGCGAGGGTCAAATCAAGGGGATAGTTGGCGCTTAAGGCTTTAATAAGCGATAACCCTGTGCCTCTAAGCGGCCTACCTCGGCGACACCAGAGGGAACCACATCTTCCGCCTTAGCTTCATACAAATCAGCCATTTTAACTTTGCGTCCGATTAATGTATTGTAGCAAATTTGAAATTTGACCCCTTTTGCTTTGAGATCAGCCAGTTGCAGCGGCAATTTAGCATCATTTTCTAGCTCTAAGTCCTTCGCAACTTTCAATAAACCTAAGCCATCGCCATTCATCACCACCACTGCTTCAGCTTTCTTGCCAGTGCTGTCTAAAGCTTTGATGTAATTATTGATATTCGCCAAAATGCCTAGGTATTTTTTCTCGTCGCCATCCACTGAAACATGCACCACGACTTTTTCTGCACCCGCATAATAATCAGCAGGTACTTTAGGCGCGGGCACGCCCGGATCAAAGCTCTCAGCTAGGGCTGTAGAAATAGAAAAGGGTAGGGTTAAAGCTAAGCAGATAGCTATTTTTTTCAACATGTTAGTCTCCTCCAATCAAGTAGTAGAGTTACGCTAGCATGTTGAGTGTAGGCTGCAAATATCTCTTTAGCTGGCCTCACCAGCTAAAGAGCTTAACTGCTTAAGCGCGCCGCCAAGTGGTAGCACCCGCTTTATCTTCAAGGAGCACGCCTTGAGCTTTTAATTCATCACGAATACGATCCGATTCAGCCCAGTTTTTGTTAGTGCGTGCCATCAAACGAGCTTGGATTAAAGCTTCAATCGCCGCATCATCTAAACCGCCAGTGGCTTCACCTTTAAACCAACTTTCTGCATCGCGCTCTAATAAACCTAAAATCCCTGCCAGCTTCTTGAGTACCGCGCCCAATTCCGCTGCGGCAGCATCATTCTGCTCCATGCGTAGACGATTAATCTCGCGTGCTAATTCAAACAGAATCGCAATTGCTTCCGGGGTATTAAAGTCATCACTCATCACTGCACGAAAACGTTGCTCAGCTTCACTATTTTCTGCAGCTTCGACGGTCGGTAAATCTCGTAAAGCAGTGTAAAGCCGCGTTAAGGAGGCGCGTGCATTATCGAGTTGCTCAGTGCTGTAGTTTAAGGGGCTACGATAATGGCCATTCAGCATGAAATAGCGGATTTCTTCTGCTTTATATTCTTTCAGCACATCACGGATGGTGAAAAAGTTATTCAAGGATTTTGACATTTTCTCGTCATTAATCCGAATAAAACCATTGTGCATCCAGTAATTGACATACTGATGGCCATTGCAGGCTTCACTTTGCGCGATTTCGTTTTCATGGTGCGGAAATTGCAAATCATGCCCGCCGCCATGAATATCAAAGTGCGTACCTAATAAAGTGCTCGACATCGCGGAACATTCAATATGCCAACCCGGACGTCCTAAACCCCAAGGTGACTCCCAAGCAGGTTCGCCCTCTTTAGCCGCTTTCCAAAGCACGAAATCAAGAGGGTCATCTTTCACTTCATCAATCGCAATCCGTTCGCCTGCACGTAAATCTTCTAATTTGCGCCCAGATAATTTGCCGTAGCCTTCAAATTTAGACACATCATAATAAACATCGCGATTACTGCCGACATAGGCATAGCCTTTGTCAATCAAGGTGCTAATCATCGCGAGCATTTCTTGAATATTTTCAGTAGCACGTGGCTCATGAGTAGGTGGAAGAATGCCTAAGGCTTGTTCATCCTCATGTAGCCCATCAATGAAACGCTGAGTGAGTGCCGTAAAAGGCTCAGCATTTTCATTCGCACGCTTAATGATTTTGTCGTCGATGTCGGTGATATTGCGCACATAAGTGACTTCATAGCCTGCCGCTTTTAAATAGCGGTAGACCATATCGAAGACGACTATCATTCGCGCATGCCCCAAATGACTATAGTCGTACACTGTCATGCCGCAGACATACATGCGGATTTTGTTCGCTTCGATAGGGATAAAGTCTTCTTTGCGATTGTGCAGGCTATTGTAAATTTTCAGCATAGGAACGTTCGTTTCAATTAGAGTAGGTTTTAAATTAGTCGACTAGTTTACTCAAAATGGTAGCACCGTGGCTTAAGGTTTTATGCACGGGACAGCGGTCGGCAATTTCTAATAAGCGCTGGCGCTGGTCAGCATCTAAGTCACCGACTAAGGTGATATCACGCTCAAACACGCTTTCTTTATTGCCATCGCGACTATGACGTAGGGTGACTTTTACGTCTTTTAAGGGCCAAGATTTACGTTCGGCATACATACGAATCGTGATCACAGTGCAAGAACCTAAGGCTGCTTTTAAATAAACATAAGGAGTAGGGCCTAAGTCAGTGCCGCCTAAGGGTACAGGTTCGTCAGCGACTAGCTGGTGATTGCCTGCTTTAATATCACACACATAACCATCACTAGAACGTAAATTGACAGTGATAGTATGCGGATCCTTTGCATTGCTATTCATGATCTTATCCCTCAGAAGCGATCGGTTTTGGGCTTGTTTTAGGTGCATGGTAGCGGAAAGGTGTTTGTCCTGCTAGGGTTAGCGCAAGTACAACTGTGCATTCTGGGCTTAATAATGAATTATCGACACTGCTTAAAACTGATTTTTAGTATCTTCATTAGCGCTTATTTATTGAGCGCCTGTACCACAGCGAATGTACCCTTGGGGAAAGAAAGCGTTGAGCCTAGTCTGATGCAACAGCCGGTGTTTCGCACCGGTGATGGTACTGAGCTAGTAGCCCAGCAATGGCTACCTACTGGCAAGGCCAAAGCCAATTTATTACTCCTACATGGTTTCAATGAATATCCTGGTGCTTTTGACGAAGTAGGCCAAACCTTTGCCAAGCAAGGAGTGGCAGTGTGGGCCTATGATCAGCGTGGCTTTGGACGTTCGCCGTATCGAGGTTTGTGGTCGAGCGCTGAACGGATGGCAGAAGATACCCGTGAAGTGACTAAACTGTTACGCAAACTGCAGCCGAAGCAACCTTTATATGTAGCCGGTACCTCGATGGGCGGCGCGGTCGCGCTGTTAGCCGCAGGTAGTGGTGAGCTAAATGTCGATGGCATTATCCTATTAGCGCCTGCTGTCTGGATCAGTGAAACCCAACCCTTTTATCAGCGCTGGTCGTTGGAAATTGCTAAACGTTTTGCACCCTCATGGTCACCGACGGGGGAAAGTTTAAATATCCGCCCCACTGATAATACCGAAATGCTCAGACGGATCTGGAAAAGCCCGTGGATGATCCGTAAAACGCGCATCGATACGGTGGCGGGTTTAGTCGAGTTAATGGATAAATCCTATGCAGCAGCACCGCAAGTTAAAGTGCCTGTCTTATTACTTTATGGGGAAAAGGATCAACTCGTACCGAAGAAACCGACTGATATGCTCTGGGCGCGCTTACCTAAAAATGGCAAAACTCAACAAATTCGCTATCCCAATGGCTGGCATCTGTTGATGCGTGATCTGCAAGGCCCGAAAGTGATCGGCGATATGGTGACATGGATGGAAAAACCTAAGTAAACCGCTGAGGCTGTTTAGTTTTTGTACTGTTTCGTGTTAAGGTGGCGACTAATAAAAGCTTAAAACGAAGCGGGTTGGGGGCGTATGACAACATCGGGCTTAATGAGAATTTCTGCTGACGAACTCAGTGCGCAGCATGTGACTTGGTATAGCTATGCACGCATGCTACGGCGTTATCGCTGGGTTTATTGGGGCTTTTCCTTCCTCGCTATTTTAATCATTGGCAAATTATATGCCTTAAAATGGGAACTAGGTTTAGATCAGGCCTTATTGTTGAGCTTGCTCTTTCTGATTTTCTTAACGACTAGTTTTAGTCTATTTATCGACTCCAGCTTTTCGCTCGAAAAATACGGAGCTGAGGCAGAAGCACGTAAATTAATTGATTACAATTTTTACTTAACCAGCCTCAGTAGTGCTTTATGGGGCTGCTTAAGCTTAGTCATTATTTATCATAAACATACCATTGATTATGAGCTACTCGCTTTACTCGGCGTGTTGGTCTGTTTGAATATTCCGCGTGCTGCGATTTTACAGCCGGTCTTTTATATTCAAACGGCACTCATTGCTTTGCCTGGGATATTTTTTATGCTCTTACAAGGGCGTTGGGCCAGTGCTACGGTAATGATTTTCGCCTCCTTAACCATCACGATTGCGATAAATGCGATGGCCTTGCTGTTAAGTACTCACCAAGAGCATGAACAACAGCTACTGGTCGAAATGCGCCAACCGCAAAAGAATAATTTATTGAATGCGGCTGAATTCGATGTGTTACTGAAACTAGAATGGCAATATGCAGCGCGCGAACATCAATATTTGTCTGCACTCAAACTAGAGTTAGAACCCTCGGACGC
This sequence comes from Thiolinea sp., assembly GCA_049292455.1. Classification (GTDB taxonomy): domain Bacteria; phylum Pseudomonadota; class Gammaproteobacteria; order Thiotrichales; family Thiotrichaceae; genus Thiolinea. The sequence continues at coordinate 174,652 of JBATRF010000005.1, read as the reverse complement.
TAAGCAATTGCCGCATTTCATTAGCATGATTAAAACCGCTTTATATCGGTCTTCTGATTGTTTGGCTTATGTAGAAGGTTGTGTATTCAAGGTGCTTTTACCGAATACTTCCGCGGAGCAGGCTTTATTAATTGCAGAGCGTTTACAAGGGCGTTTTGTACAGGAAGACTTGGATTCCGAAGAGGATTTGCGCTTAAGTGTAGGCTTGGCTACTTGCAGCCCAACACTTAAACGCAATGCCAAGCAAGCTTTATCGATTGAGCAGTTTAATACAGAAATAGATCTCGCCTTGGCAGAAGCTAAGCAGCAAGCAGGGCGTTTTTCAGTCCAAGCCTATAAGTTGTAGGCTTGGAGTTTTGCGTGCTTCGCTTTTTAAATGACGCCTTTAGCGCTTAAAATACTTTGCTGTTGTTCATCCAAACCTAATAACTCTTTAAGTACAGCCTTGGTATGTTGGCCTATCAAAGGTGGAGCGGTACTTGCATTAAGTGCTTCATTATCAAAGCGAATGGGGTTACTAACTAATTTCACGCTACCTGCTTCAGGGTGCGGCATTTCAATTTCTAGTTGCCGATATTGCACTTGTGGATCAGTAAAGACTCGGTCTAAGGTGTTGATAGGGCCACAAGGTACACCCACTTTTTCTAAAGCAGCTAACCATTGATCGGTGGTGCGCTGCTGCAAAACAGGTATCAGTAAGGGGATTAAACTTTGCCGATGTTCAACCCGCTTCGCATTTGTCAAAAAGCGTTCATCCTGAGCCAAGTCAGCACAGCCTGCTACGTCACAGAAGCGCTGGAATTGAGCATCGTTGCCCACCGCTAAAATTAAATAGCCATCTTCAGTCGCAAACGCTTGGTAGGGGACAATATTCGGGTGGGCATTGCCTAAGCGTTGTGGTACTTGGCCTGAGGTTAAATAATTCAGCGCTTGATTAGCCAGCACACCGACTTGTACATCCAGTAGCGCTAAATCGATATGCGTACCGATGCCGGTTTGTTGGCGTTGGAAGAGGGCAGCGAGGATAGCATTGGCTGCATACATGCCTGTAAAAATATCTGCAAAGGCCACACCTACTTTGACGGGGCCACCACCTTCCGCATCAGGCTGGCCGGTTAGGCTCATTAAGCCGCCCATGCCTTGAATCATAAAGTCATAGCCTGCCCGCTGGGCATACGGGCCATTTTGCCCAAAGCCAGTAATCGAACAGTAGATTAGATCAGGTTTAAGTACTTTTAAGCTGGCATAATCGAGATGGTATTTTTTCAAGCCGCCGACTTTGAAGTTTTCCAGCACAACATCGCACTGTTTAACCAGTTCATGCAGCAGTGCTTGGCCTTCTGGCTGTGCCATATCAATCGTGACCGACTGCTTACCGCGATTAGCACTTAAGTAATAAGCCGCTTCTTTGGAATTCTCTAACCAAGGCGGCCCCCAACGACGGGTGTCATCACCTTCATTCGGTTTTTCGATTTTGATGACTTCTGCACCCATATCAGCCAGCTGTTGACTGCACCAAGGCCCTGCCAAGATGCGCGATAGATCTAAAACTCGAATACCTTGCAGTGGTTTGGCAGCCATAAATAGTCCTTGATGAAAAAAAGAGGGCGAGTTTACTAAACTTCGCCCAGGTGCTTGGAGTCATCCAAAAACTGAGTTTAGGAGAAAGCCTGAATCCCGGTTTGTGCTCGCCCTAAAATTAAACCATGTACATCATAAGTACCTTCGTAGGTATTCACTGTTTCTAAATTCACCATATGACGCATCACGCCGAATTCATCAGAAATACCATTACCACCGTGCATATCCCGTGCTACCCGCGCGATATCTAAAGATTTTCCGCAGTTGTTGCGCTTAATCATCGACACCATTTCAGGTGACCAAGTGCCTTGATCCATTAAGCGCCCGACTTGCAGTGCAGCTTGCAGACCTAAGGTAATTTCGGTTTGCATATTGGCAAGCTTGGTTTGTACTAATTGTGTAGCAGCGAGTGGGCGGCCAAATTGAATCCGATCCAAAGTATATTGACGTGCCGAGTGCCAGCATGATTCGGCAGCACCCAAGACACCCCAAGCAATCCCAAAGCGGGCTTTATTTAAGCATCCAAATGGGCCTGTTAAACCAGAAGCATTGGGTAATAGGTTTTCTTCCGGTACGAACGCTTCATCCAGTACAATCTCGCCCGTGATCGAGGAGCGCAAAGACAGCTTGCCATGAATTTTGGGCGTACTAAAACCTGCAGTGCCACGCTCAACGATGAAGCCACGAATTTTATTGCCGTGCGCTTCTGATTTCGCCCAAACGACTGCTATGTCGGCAATCGGGCTATTCGTGATCCACATTTTTTGTCCGCTGAGACTATAGCCGCCATCGACTTTTTTCGCACGCGTGAGCATCGAGCCCGGATCGGAGCCGTGATTCGGTTCAGTCAAACCAAAACAGCCGACGATTTCGCCAGTGGCTAAGCGGGGTAGGTATTTTTGCTTTTGTTCTTCGCTACCATAGCTTTCGATGGGAAACATGACTAAGGAAGATTGCACACTCATTGCTGAACGATAACCAGAATCGACCCGCTCAACTTCACGCGCAATCAAACCATAAGCGACATGAGTTAAACCTGCGCCACCGTATTCTTCAGCAACGGTCGCGCCTAACATGCCCAGTTCGCCGAGTTCATTCATGATTTCACGGTCAAAGCGTTCTTCGCGTGCAGCCATCAGTACACGCGGCTGAAGTTTTTCTTGGCAATAAGCTCTGGCAGCATCACGAATTTGTTGCTCGTCAGCGCTGAGTAAATGATCAAAGAGTAAAGGGTCATCCCATTGAAATGCTTGCATGATTCGTTCCTCCGAAGGGTAGTGCAGGGTAGTCAGTACAATTATGCTATTTATTATAATAAATACTAAAAATCAAGTTTTCTTTCAGCTTGTAGAGTCGTTTGAGTTAGCATGTAAGCATCTGACCCTAACTTAAAGCTCTATGACTAAAAGTATTGAAACTGGATTAATCGATAATTTTGCCGCTACTGCCGGTGCAACCCGGCGCGTAAAGCGTGCCGATCAAATTGTAGATGCGGTCAAGCGTTGGGTGGTATTGAGTAATATTCAGCCCGGTGATCGTCTACCGAATGAAAAAGCGTTGACCGAATTATTTGATTGCTCCAAAGGTACCGTGCGTGAAGCGCTCAAGTCATTAGAAGTACAGGGCTTGATTAGCATTAAAACCGGCCCGAATGGCGGCGCGGTTTTAGTACAAGTGCCTTACCCTTTAGCTTCACAAATGCTGCGCAATTATCTGCATTTCCAACATCCTACTGGCCCCGATATTTACGAGTTGCGTAGTTTGGTAGAGCCAGAAATTGCGCGCTTAGTGGTAGGCAAATTGTCCGCCGAGGATTTAGCCGAATTAGAGCGCTTAACGAATTTATGCATGCCAACGACTGACAGTATTGAGCAGCGTTTAGAGCAACGTATCGCTGAACTAGATTTTCATAGCTTATTAGCTGAACGTTGTGGCAATCCTCTCTTAGGTTTTATTGGCCGCTTTCTGAATGATTTACTGAAAGACTTAGTGATATTTAAAAAAGTCCGCTTGCCTGAACAGCGCGAATTTTCCAAATCTAATCTGCATTATCATCAATCACTCGTCCAAGCATTTCACGCAGAAGATGCTGCAGCAGTCGAACGCTTAATGCGCGAACATATGCACTGTGCGCATAAATTTAATCTGGAATTAGAAGCTCAATTATCTAAGCATTTATTAGTTTCTGCTTAGGTTTGCACTATGCTTGAAGCTTATTAGAGTTAAGCAAAGAGTATTCCTAATGCGCCAGCACGATTATTTTCCGGCTAAAACAACTGCCCGTTTTAATATGGTGATTGTGCATGGCATGCAGGAATATGGGCAGCGCTATCGGGCTTTTGCAGAATACTTAAGCGAGCAGGGCGGGAATATCATTACGTTTGATTTACCCGGTCATGGTATAGAAAAATATGCAGACGAAATCGGCGACTTTGGTAAAGAGGGTTTGTCGCCTGCCTTTACAGATATCAGTGAGTTTTTTCAAAGTTTTGCGAACGATTTACCAAACGTCTTATTCGGTCATAGTATGGGTTCAGCTCTAGCTTTACGTTATGCTGAGCAGCATCAAAATTTAAGCCTATTGATTTTGTCGGGTTTACCGGTAAATCCGGTTTGGATGTTGGAGCTGGGTTATCATGCCGCCAAGGTCGAACAGCGTTTGCGACCCACGAATTCTTCTGTTTTTGCGAATGTATTCAAAGGTTATAACCGCCCCTTTAAACCCTGTAACACTCCTTCAGATTGGCTCAGCGCTAATACTGAAAATGTGCAGCATTATATTGATGATCCTCTATGCGGCTATGCGATTTGCCCACATTACTATGTCGAAATGTTCGGTTTTATGCGCTATGCCTTCGCTGAAAAAGAACTCATTAAGCTCGACCCTCACTTAAAAATCCTGCTGATTTGGGGTGCGCAAGATCCAGTGACTGGTTTTGGGAAAGGCACTAAACGTCTTGTGAAAAAATTAACTGCGATGCATTACGATGTGCAAACACGCGAATATGCGGGCTTGCGCCATGAAATTCTGAATGAACTTGAACACCAACAGGTGTACGACGATGTGGCAAATTTCATTCAAACCCATCTTGCGATCCTGCCATAAACCCTTGAATCGGGCGCTGGCAAAAGCTTTTGCGCCTGTTAGTCGTTAAGATGCTATGACTCAAGTTTCAGGGTTAGCAAAGCATGCATTGGTTTCGTAGCCACTGGTATTATTGGTACACCGGCAAGAAAAAAGTGGCGGTGCTCAGCATGGCTTTAAGCTTTCTTCTACTGAGCTTAATCTTTAATGGCTTGTTTAGCTTTTCAGTGTGGGCTGTATTGCTCGCTTTGCTGCTTGATGCAGTCGGCTTTGTGGTGATTGCGATTTATTTTATTTCCTTACGCTCTTTCATTCCTGAAGCACTGCTCACCCAAACGGATAGTTTAGTCGTGCATTATTTTGTCCTACCAATTTGTATCGCTTTTGTGTTAAGCCGCTTTGTGACTTTTTTGGTGGCAAAAGCTTTAGGCTAAATCTGTTCACGAAGTGTAAGGCTTGCCATCACTGAGCTGTATTATATTTTTTCTACCTAGGAATTTGCTTCGTGAGTGATCTACAAACCCCACCGCCAACCCCCAGCTTGCACGAAACCTTTACCTATTGGCTCAAACTCGGCTTCATTAGCTTCGGTGGCCCCGCCGGGCAAATCGCGATTATGCATACTGATTTGGTGGAGCGAAAACGCTGGATTTCTGAGCGCCGTTTCTTGCACGCCCTCAATTACTGCATGCTTTTGCCGGGGCCGGAAGCAACGCAATTAGCCATTTATATTGCTTGGCTAATGCATGGCGTACTCGGCGGAATTATGGCGGGTGTATTGTTCTTTTTGCCTGCTTTTGTGCTGCTGTCGGTATTAGCGGCGGTGTATTTGGCTTGGGGCGATGTACCGCTGATTCAGGGCATTTTTTATGGAATAAAACCGGTGGTAGTCGCGATTGTGGTGTTTGCCGCATGGCGGATTGGCTCGAAAGCACTGAAAAATGAAGTGCTCTGGGCTATGGCAGCGCTAGCATTTATTGCGATTTTCTTCTTCAGCATCAGCTTCCCGTGGATTGTGTTAGCAGCGGCAATTTTGGGCGCGATTGGCGGCAAAATCATGCCGGATAAATTTACTGGCAGCGCTGGACATGGTACAGCGAATAAAAGTTATGGCGCGGCAGTGATTGATGACAATACGCCCACACCTGCACACGCGAAATTTTCCCTGCTGAAATTCGCACTCACGATTGCGGTATTTGTGGTGGTCTGGTTGCTGGCTATGTTCAGTCTTACTGGTCAAGAGAGTTTAAGCACGATGGGCGCTTTCTTCACCAAAGCCGCCTTTTTGACCATTGGCGGTGCGTATGCCGTATTGCCTTATGTTTATCAGGGTGCAGTCGATCAATACGGATGGCTTACCGGGCCACAAATGATGGATGGCTTGGCATTAGGCGAAACCACGCCGGGGCCGCTGATCATGATCGTGACTTGGGTGGGTTATTTGGGAGCAGGTTTAGCGGGCGCTACGGTGGCGACTTTCTTCACTTTTCTGCCTTCTTTTATGTTCATACTCGCGGGCGGCCCTTTGGTAGAAAGCACGCGCGATAATTTGAAATACACCGCGCCTTTGATAGGCATTACAGCAGCAGTAGTGGGTGTGATTTTAAATCTAGCTGTGTTTTTCGCGTGGCACACTTTCTGGCCGCAAGGCACAGAAGCTGCGCCTTTTGCCGGAAGCTTTGAGTGGTTTCCGGTGTTGATTGCGCTGGCTGTTTTTATTGCCTTGTGGAAATACAAGGTGGATGTGATGAAAGTGATTGGGGGGGCAGCTTTGCTGGGTCTGGTTTATACCTTAACCAGAACACTTGTCTAATGAAGCTCATTAAAATTAGATAAGACTGGGGCAGAGAAGTCCGCTCCAGCCAACTAGTTATCTCAATGCATCAAGATCGGCGCCAAAGTTGATATGAAATGCACTTCCGTCCATCACCAAGGCAGGCACTGATTTAACACCTGCTGATTCTGCTGCAGACAAGCGCGATTTATCATTACCTAAATGGACAATCTCAAGCTCATATTTTGCTGGATCAAGCGCATAAGCCACATGTTGCTCCGCTTCAATACAGACAGGACAACCGGCATGGTAAAAAATTGCTTTGCTTCTCATTGTTTTTCTCCTAGGTTAGATAGAGTTCATGTCATATGACACAGGCCTATCTTACAAAGAGCGCTAGCACCAACCTAGTAGGCACTTTCCAGTAGGATAGGCACTTTTTGGTGTAAAATGATGAAATCTAGGGTAATAAAAAATGCCAAAATCTAAACTGTCGATTTATACGCAATTAGAAGATGTCGTTGGTTGCAAATGGTCAGTATCTGTCTTGCTGGCTATAGCAGATGGTATCTCACGCCCTGGTAGTTTGGAGCGTCATATTAGTGGTATCTCAACGAAAGTACTGTCTGAACGTTTACGCAAACTGACCGATTACGGCTTGCTAAACAAACAAGCCTACCCCGAAATACCTCCTAGAACCGAATATTCACTCACCTCAAATGGTCAGAAACTAATCCAGATCATTGAGCAAATCAAAGATCTAGATGGACAAATGCACAACCCTAAATAAGGGTAAGTTTAAGATTTAAGTACATACGCCCCAGCCTTCAATTTCGTATCCTGCTCCAACCGCAACAACCAACTCTTCCTCTCCAAGCCCCCCGCATATCCCGTCAACTGCTTCTGGCTCCCCAACACACGATGGCAAGGGATAACAATGCTCAAAGGGTTTTTCCCTACCGCAGCACCCACCGCCCGCACCGCTTTAGGCTGATTTAATTGATGGGCGATATCGCCATAACTGCAAGTTGCGCCATAATCAATGCCTTGCAAGGCTTGCCACACGCGCTCTTGAAACGCTGTGCCTTGTGGTGCTAGGGGTAGCTCAAACTGCTGCAATTCCCCAGCGAAATAGCTGAGTAATTGGTGTTTAGCGCTGCGTAATAGCTCAGTTTCGTCATGAATCCAAGTGTCTTGAATTCCTGCAAAATGGCGCTGATCATTAAACCATATGCCTGCCAAACCACGCTCATCACCTGCCACAATGGTTGGGCCTAAAAGCGTAGAAAATTCAATTACGTGCATGATCCATTTCTCCAAAGATACATCACTGCATAGCTGCGCCACGGTTTCCATGCTTGCGCAAGGGTTTCGGCTTGTTTGGCGCTAGTCACCTTGAGCAGCTTTTTAATCCAATAATCATCGGCCAAAAATGCATCCGGCCAGCGCAAGCTACGCATCACGATATAACTCGCCGTCCACGGGCCAATCCCTTTGACGGCGAGGAGTTGTTGATAGGTTTTGGCGTAATCGGCGCTGGTGTCGAGCACCAATTCGCCTTGCGTGATGAGTGTGGCAATCTCGCGTAACATGGCTACTTTACGCGGCTGGATGTTGTAAGCGGCAAAGCTTGCATCGCTGATTTTCAGAAAGTCCTGCGCTAAGGGAAAGCGCTGATACAACTCAGGATAAGGGGTTTCAAGTTTGCAATAGGCTAATTCCGCAATGCGCCCGACCAAAGTCAAAGCCGCTTTCACCGTCACCACTTGCCCCATCACCGCTCGTACTGCAATTTCAAAGCCATCCCAAGCGCCAGGCACACGCAAACCTGTAGCAGGATTCGCGAGTTCGCCTAAGGCTTGATGGATGGTTTCGGGGTCGCAATCCAGATCACACAGCGAACGCACTCGTGCTAATACTTGCGGAATCACCGCTTCCAAACTATCCGAAACAGTGAGTTGCAAAGCGGCTTGTTTGGGATCGGGGCTAATGCTAATCCAGCCCTGATGCAATGTGCCGTGTGCATCCAATAGCGCCACTGTACGCACGTAACTTTGTTCACGCACGACTTCCACACCTTTAATACAACGTGTTTTGAAGTAGCTGAGTAAATGCGCCCAATCCAGCGGCGGACGATACGACAGTTTGAAACTCATAGCACCTGCTTGTGTGGGCGTTTTGCGCCGCCAATGGGTGGGCGTTAAATGGTAGTGGGTTTTGAAGTGTTGATAAAATTGCGTGGTACTGCCAAACCCCACATACAGCGCGATTTTATTCACCGGCAATTGGGTATCGGTCAATAAGGTTTTCGCCATTAATAAGCGCTGGGTACGCAAATAATGGCTGGGTGGTACACCAAATTCAGTTTGAAATAAACGCCGCAAATGTCGCTCACTCACCCCCATACGCTGGGCGAGATCCACCGTATCTTGCACCTGCGCTTGCTTAATCAATTGCGCCGCCTGATGCGCCAGCGTGTGGGTCGCATCCATTTGCGATAAGCCGGGCGCTTGCTCAGGCCGACAACGCAAACAGGGACGAAAACCCTGCGCCTCCGCCAAAGCTGCTGAACTATAAAATTGGCAATTCTTGAGGCTAGGCGCTTTGACCCGACAAATCGGACGGCAATAAACACCAGTGCTAGTCACCCCCACGAAAAAGCGCCCATCAAAACGCGCATCGTGACTGAGTAAGGCTTGGTAATAATCTTGTGCTTCCATGGGGGAAGTATAGAGGGAAGTGAGGAGGGATGTGTGTGGATTGCGGACTTAATGTTAGGACTAGCGGTATTCGCCAATCACCTCAATCAAGCCCACGATATTATCATTCATGTCCTCCAACTCCTCAGCTAGAATCCACCATTCGGTATGAATTGCGCCTCCAACTTTTTGAATTTGATAACGATCCATGAAGATTTTTTGCACTTGAAAGCGCGTCACATAACCCACACCACTGGCTTTGATATTCCATTCAACAGCGATTTGCTTAGCATAAGCCTCATTAGTCACAGGATAAAAAATTGGCTGTTCAGGCAAGCGTGGTGGCCAACGAGTGAAGCCGCTTTGCTCGACTAAGGCTAATTCTTTTGGGCCAGTGGGACGATAGAGAGTGACTAAATGCATTGTTCTTTTATCTCATTGTTTAAGAGTGGATCTGGATCTATTGATGGTTTAGCTAATTCCTACCAAGCCACCTTGACAGCATCGCATTCTGGTACTTGGGTATCAAACCTTTGAAAACTAAAAAGCAGAATCCACTCTGTGCAGGATTCTGCCCAGTCTAAGATGAAAGCTTTAAGTTTTCTGATTAGTTAACAGCTTCTAGTGAAAAGTACTGATAGTTTTTAGGCTCTTTAGCATCTTTTGCAGAGTCACGAAATTTAAATTCTGCTGTTGCACCATAATAAGTACGTGATTCTTTACCCTCAAGTAAAGCAAGTGTTTTTATAGAGAATGTCCGCATTATCCAGTTATTAGGCTTAGTTGACGAGACTAAACTATTACAAGATCAAAAGGTTCGATCCAATCAATTTTTAATAAAATAATATTTAGATTTTTTATTCAGAAATTGAAAATAAGTTTCAGCTAGCCTTTATTAATGGCTAAGTTTTGGATTTATATGAATTTAATAAGAAAATATACATTAATCTTTAATGAATTTAGGCACTTAGCTTGAGAGTCGCTATGATACGCAGCGTTCAGATAATGAGAAGTGCCGATGACTGAAAATTTGACAACTATCAAACACACCACCTGCTACGAATGCGATGCGAATTGCGCCTTTACCGTGACCCTCAATCCGCAAGGCGATGCGGTGGCGGTGGAAGGTTTGCCGAATTGCCCGCGTGGGCAGATGCAGTTGGAGCGGCAGTATCATGCGGAGCGTTTGTTGTATCCGTTGAAGCGGGTGGGCGCTAAGGGTTCTGGGCAGTTTGCGCGGATTTCTTGGGATGAGGCGCTGGATACGATTGTTGCGAAATTGAACAAGGCCAAAGCGAAATACAGTGCGCCTGCGGTGGGATTTTTCGCGGGTTATACCAAAGAAGCGCGCCCGCAATTGCAGCGTTTGGCGCATGCCTTTGGTAGCCCAAATTATCTCACCGAATCCGGCTGCTGCTTCTCGGCGACGATGGTCGCGGAAAAACTCACTTACGGTTATAAGCTCAAAACCACGTCCACGGTCGAATCGCCGAAAACTAAATGTGTGTTGGTTTGGTCGACCAATGCCTCTGGCTCAATTCCACCGTTTGAAAATCATCATCTCGCCAAAAAGAAAAAGAATCGTAAGATGATTGTAGTCGATCCGCGCCGCACTGAAACCGCTGAGTTGGCGGATATTCACCTGCAAATTCGCCCCGGCACAGATGGTGCTTTGGCGCTCGGTTTTCATCATTTAATCTTCGAAAATGGTTGGCAAGATCAGGCGTTTTTGGACGAATGGGCAAATGGCTTGGAGGCGTTTCGTGACTATATTCGCGAATTTACCCCAAGCCGCGTAGCGGACATTTGTGGCATTCAAGAAGCGGATTTACGTGCGGCGGTGGAAATGTTCGCCACCGTGTTGCCTTCACAAATCGCTATGTCGCCGACGTCGACCGTACAACATAGCAATGGCTTCCAAAATCACCGTGCGATGATTTTGCTCTCAGCAGTGTTGGGTATGATTGATCGTGAGGGTGGCAATCGCTTTTTCAATGACAAAGTGCTGCCTAAACCGATTGAGCTATTCGATGTCTGCGTGAAGGAATTGCCGCCGCGCATTGGTGATGAAGTGTTCCCGATTTGGACTAAATATTGGCCTGCGGGACAAAGCATGCTGATGCCGGATTGCATTCTGGAGGGCAAACCGCAACCGATGCGCGCCTTGCTCGCGATGGGCATTAATACTGCAATGTGGGCTAATTCTAAGCGCATGGAGCATGCTTTAAGTACATTGGATTTCTTTGCGGTATCTGACTTTTTCCATAATCCGGCAACCTTACAAGCCGATATTGTCTTGCCTGCAGCTACTAGTTTAGAGCGCCCCGCCTTAATCGCTTATCCGGGTTGCGCTTATCAAGGCGAAGTGAAATACCGCCACCAAGCCTTACCACCACGAGGCGAAGCCAAACCCGACGGGCAAATCTTTCTCGAAATTGGCGTGCGCTTAGGCATGGCGGAACAGTTTTGGAATGGTAACTTAGAAGCTTCGTGGGCGGAAATGGCGGAAGGTTTACCTAAAGAAGTACGCGAGGAAGCCTACGCCAATCCCGAAGGCGTGATCGTGTATAGCCCGGTAATTGAGGAATTAGTCGAGCGCGGCTTCTTAGACGCCGACCGCCAATGGCGCATCAACGGTTTCAAAACCGCCACCGGCAAAATTGAATTCGACTCAGTGGAATTAAAGCAACAAGGTTACGATGGCTTGCCGACTTATCGTGAGCCGACCGAAAGCCCAATCTCTACACCTGAATTACTACCTGATTATCCATTGGTTTTAACCTCAGGTGGGCGGCAGAAATACTTCACTCATTCGCAGCAACATAATGTTGCACCGATGCTGAAACTCGATCCTTATCCACGAGTGCAGATTCATCCCGATGATGCAGCAGAGCGCCAAATCCAAAATGGCGATACGGTGGAAATCAGCTCACGTCGTGGCAAAGTCGTTTTCCGTGCTGAGGTGACCGATAAGATGAAGAAAGGTGTGGCACACGCTTTCCACGGCTGGAATAGCGCGAATATTAATGAACTGACTGACGATCAAAGTCTTGATCCGATTAGTGGCTTTCCGCCGTTTAAGTCCTTGTTGTGTCAGATTAGAAAGGTTTAATTAATGCTAAATTTTGCGGAAATTAATGCTTTATTGACGCTATTAGAAGATCCTAATGGTTATAAACGTGAAAAAGCTACGACACAGTTAGGTGTGTTAGGTATCGCGTCCGCTCTGCCAAAATTATTAATCCGAGCCAATGATTGGGTTCCTCAAGTTCGCAGAGCGGCAGTTTTAGCTATTTATCAGCTTTTAACTCACAACAATGTCCGCGTATTTATCGCTAACTTAGCTCATATAGATTGTTTGAATACCTACTCACGTGCCGATCATCGTGAGCTTATTACAAATATTCATGGCTTTATCGCAAAACCAGAAAATCAACAGTATTTATTAGGCGCTTTGCAACAAGGTGACATTCAAACCGCTAGAGCAATCACCAAGTTCTGCCTCAAATATCAGTTGCTTAACAGTTTAGATTTTGTGCTAACCCGTTTAGCACATACAGATACACTCATTAGAACCTTAGCTTCTGAAAGATTACGGACTTTAAATTTGCCAGATATGGAAATAGCCTTGCAAAGAGCTATTAATGATCCCTTCATGCCTGTGCGCCGTGAGGCTTTCCAGATGTATCTGCTTCATTTTCCAGAAAAGGGGGCAGATATAGCTCAGCAAATGCTTTTCGATAAACACAGCAGTATACAAACTATAGCGATCAGACATCTTGCGCAGCAAAACTATCCTGTTGAGGATGTGTTTAGCCAAGTTTTGCTATCTCCCAATCAAAGTGCACTAAAAATAAGGTGTGCGCTTCTGGGGCTGAGTCAGCTCAATGCTAGGCAACAATTACCACTGATTAGAGGCTTCAGCGCTCATCCACTCCCCAGCGTGCGTAAAGCTGCCTTACAAACCGTAGTTAGGTTGAGTCATGACGATGAGGCACGCAAATCTTTAATTGTGGCGTTAAGCGATAAATCGCCTAGTGTGGCAAAAGAAGCTTCCTATTTATTCAAAAAATCATTAAGCATGCCCAGCCTAAGCGAGCTTCTGGATATTTTGGAATCGACAAACTCAGAACATACGATCAAAGTTTGCCTATTCGTTTTTCAAACCTTGAATAAATGGGATCAACTGATTTTTATACTCAAACTTTTTGCTAGACAGGACTTTGCCGAAACTGCAAATAAAGCTTTATATGTATGGAACAGGCAGTTCAATCAATCGGGTTTACCAGCCACACAAAGGCAAATAGTGGAAATTGCCGAGCTTTATAAACTATATAACGCAGTCATCGAAACACAAAAAGACACACTTAATTTTACGCTACGCACATCAAAAGTAATTACGTAATTTTTTTATAGTAGTGTTCAAGATAAAGTGGTTGGGAACAAACTAAAGTAGGTTTTAATCTTGTGCGTCTACTATTCCGCCATCAGTGCAAGCACTGAGTTGGATTCGAACCAACACGATTTGCATCGCAAGACGCCGATGTAACTACTTTATACACCACAACCGGATAATAGTTTAAGCGCCTGAATCACTAAATGCTACCCAACTAAATCCAACGGCCTTAAAGCCCTGATAAAAGAAAAGCCCGCAATTGGCGGGCTTTCAAGGTTTAAGGATTAGCCGGATATTACTGGGCTGCACGCGCTTTCTCCTCCGCGAGAAGCTGCTCGTGCGCTTGAATGAACTTCACCACCGATTCGGAGAAGCCGTCAATATGCACCCAGTTGCCATAGCCGACACCGTTTTGGTAACTCGCCACATTAATCAGGTAGTTCATTCCCTGCTCAGGCTGTGGCACGTTGGTCGCCGATTGCTCGTCAGTCAACACAATCAAACGCTGGTAAGCTTTAGCAAACATCAGAGTAACCGCACCGCCTAAATCGGTTCCTGCATTCAAAGGCTGCAATAATTCCGCCAAAGCAAAACCACGCCGACTGGGTACTGGAGCGCACCATTTGCTAGTGTCTTTGCTGCCCACGATCTTTTTCATGATTTGTTGACCCACCGAACCTAAATCCGCCGTAAACCACCAAATCTCCACCTCGGCGCAAATCTCACGCATTAAAACTGCCAATGCCCCCGCCGCTTGACCGCGATTCAAATCCGATTTCGCGGATAAAGGCGAACCCATTGAACCGGAGCGATCCACCAAAATGATGGTTTTGCCGGATAACTTAGGCAAATTTTCGGTCGCTTTCAGCATGGCTGGCTCAATCGCATCCTCCCACTGCGGAACAGCACGCGCCGCCGCAATGAAGCGAAACGGCAACACTTGGCTAATGCCTTTGTGCTCCAGCAAGTATTGCGCAGCTTGCGCTTTCTCCACACCCGCTTGCTGCATATTGCGCAAGTTACGCAAGGCCGCCAAATAGCCTAAAGCCTTGGTTTGCATTAAGTCTTCAAACACAACTTTTTTGTTTTCGCCAGACGATAAACGTTTTTCCCAAGTCGGAGGCACAGGCAAGGTTTTATCCACCAACTGCTTCCAAATCGCTGCTTGCGCCTCGTCTTTGGGTTTGGCGTGCACTAAGAATAAAACGTCACGCAATTTGATCGCTTTGTCTTGGTTGTATTTGCCCAATTGGTAAGCATCAAATTTCTGAAACGCTGCTGCCAAGCCTTTTTTGACTTGCTTAGACAGCGGTTGCTTACCTTCTTGCCAATACAAGGCCAAGAACTCGCTCAATTCATCAGCACGGCTAATTACTTGTGCCAAGGTGTTTGCCACCAAGTTATTTGGGTGTGCTTTACGTGCCAATTCGCGCGTCACCAACAAAGGCACATGGCGCAGATTGTGCTCGTGACGCAACTCAATCGCCAACTGGCTAACCAATGCTGGCTCGACTTGTGGCACTAACGCTTTAATTCGATCGGCAATGGTTTGACCGGATTCGTAAAAGCTGTTTTCCCACAATAAGCAGGCGCAAGTCGCCCGCCGCAATTGTTGGTAAGGGGTTAAACGCATCGCCACTGCGCCCTCATGGGTCGTGAGGGGCGCGGCTTTTTGATTGATTTTTGCCATCGCTAGTGCTCCTCAAAAGGTAAAAATTTTCCGTAGCTAGCCAACACATCCTAATCATAGCTAAACCGCTAAGCTATTTTTCTAATTGAAATGCAGAATCACGAGCAGCTGAACTCACGTTAGAAAAAAGGTTGAAGTTAAAGATTTGGAAGTATTCGCATGACAAAAGCCAAAAAATTAGCTCAGTGATGTATTGCCGCACACGAAAAACTACAGGGTTTAAAGTTAAAATAGGTGTTATTAGATAGGGCAGCGCTGAATTTCTATGTGAAGTCCAATGTGCCGTTAGTCAAGTAGTTAATAATTGAGGGTGGTTGGGAACAAGGCTATAACATATTACGGCCTACTGCTCTATCCAGCTGAGCTAATCAGGGTTACACCTGATGTTGGATTTGAACCAACGACCTGTAGGTTAACGATGAAACTGTTATATACACCACAACCAAAGTATCTGGGAACAAGCGCTTACGGGTATGGTTTCAATTGAATTTGAAGTAACCGTAAACTTCACCACAGATGCTGCGAAATATAAGCTATTTAAGGAAATTGGCAAACTCTTTTTAAGAGCAAGGCAAGAAAACGGACAAACAGACATTTTTGCACTGCATAAGGCTATTTTTGGTTGAACATAACTTCAGTTTCCCTAAAGCTCTCAGTTTAACGGTGTTCTAAAAGCATGCGGCTCGCGATGCATGGGAGTCACATCAATAACTCGATGCTGATGGATGATTTCAATCTCCACCAATTGGCTATGCAGGCGATTCACATTGACCAAATGGCCTTTGGCTAATTCGGCCTGACGCAGCGCCATCACTTCGCTGGGCGATAAATTTTCGCGAATAATTTCAGTGACTATTTGCATGGCTGACACTCCATGATTTTAAGCTTGGGTTCATGCTATTGTAAGATAACTAAGAGCTTATACCAGCAGGCACTGATAAACGTGCAACCAAGCCTGTAAAACCAGCGAGGAATCGGGAGATGAATGCGAAAGAGCAAGAAGTAATTTTAAAGGCACGCCGCCAAGCTGATGAGCGTGCCAAAGGTTATCGTGAGCAAGCTTTAAAACTGTATCCGTGGATCTGTGGACGTTGCACCCGTGAATTTAATCATAGTAATTTGCGTGAATTAACCGTGCATCACCGCGACCATGATCACGATAATAACCCTGCCGATGGCAGCAATTGGGAGTTGCTTTGCTTGTATTGCCATGATTATGAGCATCAAAAACTGACTGAAGCTGCTTATGGCGGTTCAGCGGGTGATACGGCTTCAGCAGGGGCGACTTATAATCCATTTGCGGATTTGAAGGCGAAGATGCAGAAGAAGGGTGGTTAATTAAATAGCTAGTTGTTTATCTATGTTTGAGTGAGCAGCTAGCCTAAATATTGCTCATAAGTGTGAATAAACGGCACTAGATTTTCATAAATACCATCTATTCGTACCCAGCTTCCATAGCTAATGTTTGTCTACACATCTAAAGATGTGAAAACTTAATCAAAACAAAGCCAGTAAGATGGAATTAAAAATAGTATTTTTCAATGACAGAAATGAAAAAGTAGTACTCGCCCCAGAGAAGTATAAAATCATCAGTGAGTTTTTAGAGAGTCACTCAACTAGCCATGGTTGCGAAGATTTAAAGCGTAACTTAGCGCTGTGGGTTAAAGATGCTGATGGAGTTAGCCTAGATGCTGCTAAATATAGTCTAAGTGCAGACTCTGCTACATACATCACTATAAAAAGCGGTCAACGGGACGAACAAGTCATAATTAGTTTGAAAAAGCTATTAAAGCTCATTGAGGCATGGCAGCGATTTCTAGCTAGCACAAAAGTAGAATTAATTTATCTAATTGAGATAAAAGGATAATTGGTTAGAGGAGTGAAATGCCCGCCACTTTAAAGCAGCGGGCTATAGCAGTTACCGATTAATAACGATAATGGTCTGCTTTGTAAGGGCCATCCACTGAAACGCTAATATATTGCGCTTGGTAATCAGTCAGTTGAGTCAATTGTGCATTCAATTTTTTCAATTGTAAGCGCGCAACTTTCTCATCTAAATGCTTCGGTAAGGTATAAACCTCAACTGGATACTTGCCAGAATCACGTTCAGTCCATAATTCAATTTGTGCAATCGTTTGATTGGCAAATGAAGAGGACATTACATAAGACGGGTGGCCAGTGCCACAGCCTAAGTTCACTAAACGACCTTGCGCTAACAGGATAATGCGTTTGCCGTCTGGGAAAATAATATGATCAACTTGTGGTTTGATCTCATCCCATTCGTATTTTTCGAGGCTCGCGACATCAATTTCATTGTCGAAATGACCGATATTACAAACGATGGCTTGGTCTTTCATCTTCGCCATGTGATCGTGAGTAATGACGTGGAAATTGCCGGTTGCAGTCACGAAAATGTCAGCTTTATCCGCTGCATAATCCATAGTCACGACACGATAACCTTCCATGGCTGCTTGTAAGGCGCAGATAGGGTCGATTTCAGTCACCCAAACTTGAGCAGACAGCGCGCGTAAAGCCTGTGCAGAACCTTTGCCTACGTCGCCATAACCCGCAACGACCGCAATTTTGCCTGCAATCATCACGTCAGTCGCACGCTTGATGCCATCAACTAAAGACTCACGGCAGCCATACAAGTTGTCGAATTTAGACTTAGTAACTGAGTCATTCACATTGATTGCTGGGAATTTCAGCTCACCACGTGCATGCATCTGATACAAGCGATGGACACCCGTCGTGGTCTCTTCAGTCACACCACGGATGGCGGCTAAATTCTTGCTGTACCAACCTGGTTGTTCTTCAACGCGACGACGAATTGCAGCATACAGATAAGTCTCTTCTTCAGAAGTCGGCTTAGACACGATGCTAATGTCTTTTTCAGCGCGCGCGCCCAAATGCAGGAGCAGGGTAGCATCGCCACCATCGTCCAGAATCATATTCGGTGTGCCACCATCAGCCCACTCGAAAATTTTATGCGTGTAGTCCCAATACTCTTCCAAGTTTTCGCCTTTATAAGCGAATACCGGAATGCCCGCTTCAGCAATCGCAGCTGCTGCGTGATCTTGAGTCGAGAAAATATTGCAAGACGCCCAACGTACATCTGCACCGAGCGCTTTTAAAGTCTCGATCAGTACGGCAGTTTGGATCGTCATGTGCAAAGAACCGGCTACGCGTGCACCTTTCAAAGGTTGGCTAACAGCATATTCTTCGCGGATCGCCATTAAACCGGGCATTTCGGTTTCAGCGATTTTGATTTCTTTGCGGCCCCAAGGAGCCAGTTTCATATCAGCAACGATATAGTCTTGCTTGGTGTTTGTATTTGCTTTCGCGTTCATCATTCAATCTCCGAATGTTTCAATTGAATGAGCGCAGTTAATCATAAAGATTGCCTGAGCCTAGCGGTTAGCCAAATGGTTGACTAACCGTTGCAGCGCTCCTCAGGCTGAGGAATTAATTACAGACCGGCAGCAGAGCGTAAAGCAGCTGCTTTATCAGTACGTTCCCAAGGCAGATCTAAGTCTTCGCGTCCGAAATGGCCGTAGCTTGCAGTCGGGCGATAGATAGGACGTAACAGATCCAGCATTTTGGTAATGCCATATGGCCGTAAGTCGAAATGCTCACGGACTAAATTAGTGATCAGTTTGTGATCGACTTTGTTCGTACCGAAAGTTTCAACCGTAATAGACGTTGGTTGTGCTACGCCAATGGCATAAGACACTTGGATTTCGCAACGATCTGCTAAGCCCGCCGCGACGATATTTTTCGCCACATAGCGACCAGCATAAGCAGCTGAGCGATCAACTTTCGATGGGTCTTTGCCAGAGAAAGCACCACCACCGTGACGCGCCATACCACCGTAGCTATCTACAATGATCTTACGGCCCGTCAGACCGCAATCACCCACTGGGCCACCGATCACGAAATTGCCAGTTGGATTGATATGGAATTTGGTGTCTTTGTGCAATAACTCAGTAGGCAGCACTGGGAAAATGACATTTTCCATCACTGCAACACGAAGATCGTCTAAGCTAATTTCTGGGTTGTGTTGAGTCGATAAAACGACCGCATCAATCGCGACAATTTTATCGTTTTCATAACGCACCGTAACTTGTGATTTCGCATCAGGACGTAACCAAGGCAGAGTGCCGTTTTTACGGACTTCAGCTTGTTTCTTAACCATTAAATGCGCATAAGTTAATGCGGCTGGCATTAAGACGCTGGTTTCATTGCTGGCATAACCAAACATTAAACCTTGGTCGCCAGCCCCTTGGTCTTCTGGCTTAGCACGGTCAACACCCATCGCGATGTCAGGGGATTGCTTGCCCAGTGCATTGATGACTGCACAAGTGTGGCCGTCGAAACCGATTTCTGAGTTGTTATAGCCAATATCATTCACTACGCCACGTACGATATTTTCGTAGTCGATTTCCGCAGTGGTGGTGATTTCGCCTGCGAGCACAACCATGCCAGTTTTGGTCAAGGTTTCGCAAGCAACGCGCGCATATTTATCTTTGGCAAGAATGGCATCCAGAATCGCATCGGAAATCTGGTCGCACATTTTGTCGGGATGGCCTTCTGATACAGACTCGGAGGTGAACAAATACGCCTCAGTCATTATCAATCTCCTATCAATCTATTAATGATGACTGAGCGCCGTTGTTACTTAAATTGTCCTTCAAATTTCTGAGCCTGGCAGGATTATCCTGTCGCAACGCTCCTCAGAATTCGAGCTTGTTGAGGGGATTTTGTCGACCCTCAAAAATGGCTTGCAAGCATAACCGAAACTAAATACGGATGCATCTGCTTTTAATCGATAAGCTTATGCTGAAAAAAGTTTAGCTAAAACCGCCGAATGGCACTTGTGAGCTGGCTGGCGTTCAGTTTAAGCTTGCGGAACTTAGTGAGTTTATAAAAATTTTAAATTACTAAACCTGCTTCATTCACAAAAAATATTGAAGAGTGTCAACTTCATGAAGAAAAATAAAATTGTGCAAATCATGCTCGGCCTTAGTACGTCTGCTGTCTTATGTTCAGCGCCGTTAACCGCCGATGCACAAGCACAAGGTAGAAGTTATGGTGTTAATCACCCCTTTCAATTAAGCGAATTGCCACTAGGGCAGTTCAGCAGCAAATTAAATAGACTATCCCCTAAAGCTCGTGAAAATGCTAAACGCTGGTTAGATAAAAGCCGTTTCCATGATCGCGACTTACCGTATATGCGCTCTGATGAGAATGGCGGTATTTATATCGCTGATCCGGCTAACTCAGAGGCGAATGTATCCAGTGCCTCGCGCCTAGCAGCTATGGCTGAAGCGCTACCTGCAGGGGTCGATGTATTTAAGCTGCATAGTAACCCGGGTGCGGCGAATGTGGTGTATTTGGATTTTGATGGCCATGTAGTCAGTGGTACTGCTTGGAATTCAAGCACTAATCCGAGTTTCAATGCAGTGCCTTATGACATTGATGGCTCGCCTACCAGTTTTAGTGATGCTGAAAAAGCCAATATGGCTGAAGTCTGGCGGCGCGCAGCTGAGGATTATGCACCCTTTAATATTGATGTCACCACTGAATTGCCTGCTAGCTTTGGACCAAAAGTAGGGCGCGTGCTTATTACCAAGAATATCGATGCGAATGGTTTAGCAATGCCAGCGAAAGATTCGGGTGGAGTCGCTTATCTGAATGTTTGGGGCGATCCTAATTTCGCCAACTTGTATTCACCCGCCTTTGTTTATCACAATCAAGTCGGTGGCCCCGATAATATCGCTGAGGTAGTTTCGCATGAGTTTGGGCATAACTTAGGCTTATCCCATGATGGTACGAGTACTTCTGGTTATTACACGGGGCAGGGTACAGGTTTCACCAGTTGGGCGCCGATTATGGGGGCTGGTTATTATATGCAGCTCTCTCAATGGAGTGCGGGTGAATATACTGGTGCTAATCAAACGCAAGATGATGTTGCGATTATTAGCTCTAAGCTAAATGCTAAAATGGATGATCATAGTAATACCCGCACCGGATCTACGCCGCTAGTGGTCGATACGACGGGGCATGTGTACTCCACTACCCTAGTTAATAATCCAATGGATGCCTCCAAAGCGAATAAAGGCGTCATTACTAGCCGTACTGATGTGGATGTGTTTAGCTTTAATACGGGTGCAGGCAATGTAGTGCTCCAAGCTACACCTTTGCGCGAAGCTACCGCAGAGCGTGGTGGCAATCTCGATATTGCTTTAAATCTATACGATGCTGCTGGTAATTTGTTGGTCACTAGCAATCCTGCCGATGAAACGGATGCAGGTATTAATACCAACTTAGCTGCAGGCACTTATTACTTAGCGGTGGATGGTGTGGGTAGTGCTCATTACAGTGATTATGGCAGTTTAGGCCAGTACTACATTGAAGGTGTCTTGCCAGTCGCGCCGCTCGATACCACTGTTCCGAATCCTAATCCGATGACTTGGGCAGTAGCACCCGAAGCTAAAAGCCGTGATAGCCTGCATATGACTGCCAGCACCGCTACTGATGACAGTGGTAGTGTGGAATATTATTTTGCCTGCGCTACCGCTAGTAATGGTTGTACCGACAGTGGCTGGCTGAAATCACCTGATTTTACTTTGAGTGGTTTAGCCGCGAATACCAGCTATGGTTTCACTGTTAAGGCGCGTGATTTAGCCGGTAATACGACAAATCCTAGTACTGTAGCGAGTGCGACGACTCTTGCTAATCAAGCGCCGCTTGCGACTGCAGATCAAGCAACTGTGGCGAATAACAGTAGCGTTGCTATCAATGTGTTAGCCAATGATTCTGATCCAGAAGCAGACGCATTAGCGGTCACCGCAGTTACTCAAGCGATTAAGGGTGTGGTTAGCTTTACCAAAACAGCGGCAACTTATAAGCCTGCTAGTGGCTTTGTGGGAACCGATACGTTTAGCTATACGATCACAGATACTTTCGGCGCAACTGCCACCGCAACAGTGACTGTCAATGTGACCGCAGCACCGGTAATGACTCGTAATCGTGCTCCAGTGGCCGTTGCAGATTCCATCAAGGTCGTTACAGGGCAGACTGTCTTGATTCCTGTACTGAATAATGATTATGATCTTGATGGGGATGCTTTAACGATCAGTAGCTTCAAACAAGCACGCCGTGGTTATATCACCAAGACAAGCAAAGAATTATCGTATAAGGCAGGTTCACGTACCGGTAGTGAAACGGTTAGCTATACCATCAGTGATGGCCGTGGTGGCAAGGCGAGCGCTCAAGTAACTATCACCACCACACGCTAAAGTAGGCGTTTTCAACAGTTCCACGACAGGCTAGTTTGCCTGACTCCGATAAGCCGGCTCTTAGATAAAGAGTCGGTTTTTGCTTTTTTAGCTTGTATTTTTCATTTTCATCCTTATTGTTAAGTCATTCTGACTTTTCTTTAGGACTGTTTTATATGGCGGATTCACCTTATATTTTTGAAGCCAATACGCAAAATTTTACTCAATTGGTGCTGCAAAGCTCTCGGCAAGTGCCTGTACTTGTGGATTTTTGGGCAGATTGGTGCCAGCCCTGTAAAACGCTTACACCCATTTTAACTAAGCTGATTGATGAATATCGCGGGGCTTTTATTTTAGTTAAGGTCAATACTGACCAAAACCAAGCGCTCGCTTCGCAATTAGGTGTGCGTAGTCTCCCCACTGTTAAGCTCTTCAAGGATGGCAAAATCGTTGATGAATTTATGGGCGCTTTGCCTGAGTCTGAAGTGCGCAAGTTCTTGAATAAGCATCGCACTCGCCCCACCGAGCCTTATCGCCAACAAGCTTTAATGCTGCAAGAGCAGGGTGATTTAGACGGCGCGATGAATTTAATGGGGCAGGTTTTACAACATGAACCTGATTTCCATGAAGCAGCTTTAGATTTAGCGGCAATGTTGCTGGTCTCAGGTGATATTAATCAGGCTGAAGCGATGGTCAATCAAGTTCCTGAAAATGCGGTAGAGCCTGAACTGATCCAAAAGCTGCGGGCGGATATTAAATTGGCTCGCCTTAAAGAGCAGTCGGAAGGCCAAGATACGTCTGAGTTAGAGCAGCGCATAGCGCGGAATCCTAAGGATTACGCTGCGATGATTGAGCTAGCAAAAATTCGTGTCGCTCAAGGCCGTACTGAAGAAGGTTTGGAACTTTACCTTAAAGTCATGAAGGCTGATCGTAGCTTTGGCGAAGATGCCGGTCGTCAAGGCCTGATCGCGAGTTTCGATCTATTGGGTGCTAATGATCCTTTAGTAAAGAAGTATCGTAGCAAGATGTTCTCATTATTGTATTGATCAGGATTTGGCCACTAGCTGTTAGGTTTAGTGGCCACCACTTGGCAGCTTAGCTCGCCATCGTGTAAACGGATTTGCACCTGTTCTTCAGCTTGAACCTGCCACACACTCTTCACTAGTTGCTGCTCTTCATTAATCACTAGGGCATAACCACGCTCTAAGGTCGCAAGCGGGCTATAGGCTTGTAAGCGGGCAACTTCTAAGCCTAAAGCTTGACGCTTATTAAATAAGTGCTGCTCCATTAAGCGCTGTAATTGTTGATGCTGTTGTTGTAATTTATCTTGTAATTGCTGAATCCGTGGCGTTGGATTTTGCCACTGTAAACGTTGTCCAAGTATATCTAAGCGTAGCTGGAAGCGCTCCTGTTTAAGTTCTAAAGCCCGCCGTAAACGCAAATCTAATTCATCTAACCGCTGAGCTTTTTGCTGCAAAGCATTTAAAGGATGTTGACGCTGTAGGCGCTGTTGAATTTGCTCAAGTTTTTGCTGATGGCTGTTGAGCGCTTGTTGGATTAAACGCTGTAATTGATGCTTAAGTGCCTGCGTTTTAGCTAACAATTGAGCCGAATCAGGACTGACCAATTCTGCCGCAGCGGAAGGCGTAGGCGCTCGCACATCGGCCACAAAATCAGCAATCGTGAAATCGATTTCATGACCCACACCACTAATAACTGGCAGTTGGCTAGCATGAATAGCTTGAGCGACTATTTCTTCATTAAACGCCCACAAATCTTCAAGTGAGCCACCACCGCGCGCCAAAATCAGCACATCACAAGCCGCCTCGCGATTCGCTTGCTGCAAAGCACGTACAATTTGTGGGGCTGCTGCCTCACCTTGGACGGCAACAGGATAAATCCATACCGGAATTTGTGGGTAGCGGCGTTGGAGAACATTGAGAATATCTTGTACAGCAGCACCGGTTGGCGAGGTAATCACGCCAATGCAACGCGGGTAGCTGGGTAAAGTCTTTTTGTGTTCGCTGGCAAATAAACCAGCAGCGGCTAAGCGCTGTTTAAGCTCTTCAAAACGACGTTGCAGCTCGCCTTCGCCAGCCGCCTCCATGCGTTCCACTATAAATTGATAATCACCACGCGGTTCATAAAGTCCAATCCGTCCATAAGCCAACACTTTATTGCCGTTACTAGGCTTAAGGCGTAAACCTAAAGCTTTAGGGCGAAACAAAGCGCAGCGCAATTGAGCTTGGCTGTCTTTAAGGACGAAATACAGGTGTCCAGAGCTAGGTTGGGAGAGATTCGAAATCTCACCTTCAACCCATAATGCCGGAAAACCCTGCACGAGCAATTGGTTCACGTCAGCATTGAGTTGGGACACACTCAGGACTAGGCGTTGATTTGTCATAGTTTGTATAATAAACACTCAATTTGATGAGTAAAAATTCACCGGAGTGTTGCAGGTTATTGACTGAGGGTAAGTTATTCTAGGGCTTACGGCTTATAGTTTATAGAAAACCTTAAGTATAAAAACTTATTTTTAGAAAAAAATAAATGCTTTAGGACAATTTCGCGATAGCAGTTTACCGCATCTGGACCAAACCTTATAATGAAGCGCTTTTATTTTAAGAGCCGGATCACTCCAATGCGTATTCTTCAGGAAGCTCTCACCTTTGACGATGTCCTGCTGGTTCCTGCCCACTCTACTGTTATGCCAGCCCATACTAACCTGCAAACCCGCCTGACTCGTACCATTAGCCTTAACTTGCCGCTTGTGTCTGCTGCGATGGATACCGTCACTGAGGCACGCTTAGCGATTGCTTTAGCGCAAGAAGGTGGCATGGGAATTATCCATAAAAACATGAGTATCGCTAAACAAGCTCAAGAAGTGGCTGAAGTTAAAAAGTACGAAAGCGGTATTATCAAAGAACCGATTACAGTTTCTCCTGATGCGACTATTCGAGATGTCTTAGAATTGACTCGCGCTAAACGTATTTCTGGCGTCCCCGTCGTACAAGGTGAAGATTTAGTGGGGATTGTGACTGGACGCGATTTACGCTTTGAAACGCACTTAGATGCGCCGGTTAGCACCATCATGACGCCCAAAGAACGTTTAGTTACAGTGAGTGAAGGTGCTGAGAAAGACGAAATACAATATTTGTTACATAAGCACCGGATTGAAAAAGTGCTTGTGGTCAATGATCAATTCCAGCTACGTGGATTGATTACAGTTAAAGATATCCAAAAATCGCATGATTACCCGAATGCTTGTAAGGATGATCAAGGCCGTTTGCGAGTCGGTGCTGCGGTTGGCGTTGGGCATGGGACTGAAGAGCGGGTCGCTGCTTTAGCCGCTGCGGGTGTGGATGTAATTGTAGTGGATACGGCGCATGGACATTCGCAAGGGGTGATTGATCGGGTGCGCTGGGTTAAAACCAATTTCCCGCATATTCAAGTGATTGGTGGCAATATCGCCACGGGTGCTGCTGCTTTAGCTTTAGTGGAAGCAGGGGCAGATGCCGTCAAAGTCGGGATTGGTCCTGGTTCGATTTGTACTACACGGATTGTGGCAGGCGTTGGTGTGCCGCAAATTACTGCAGTGATGAATGTCGCAGCAGCGCTGAAAGATACCGATGTACCCTTAATTGCCGATGGCGGAATTCGTTTCTCTGGTGATATTGCGAAAGCTTTAGCGGCTGGTGCGCATCTGGTGATGCTGGGTGGTTTATTTGCAGGGACGGATGAAGCGCCCGGTGAAGTTGAACTGTTCCAAGGCCGCTCTTACAAATCTTATCGTGGGATGGGTTCTTTAGGCGCAATGGCACAAGGTTCTAGTGACCGCTATTTCCAAGAATCTGAAAATGCGGTGGATAAATTAGTCCCCGAAGGGATTGAAGGTCGAGTGCCACATAAAGGCCCTTTGTCGGCTATCGTGCATCAATTGATGGGCGGCTTGCGAGCCAGTATGGGCTATGTCGGTTGCGCGAATTTGGATGAAATGCGTAGCAAGCCGGAATTTATGCGCATCACCAGTGCAGGGATGCGTGAGTCGCATGTGCATGATGTAACCATCACCAAAGAATCGCCGAACTATCGCGTTTAATGGCATTATGTGTGCGGGTAGCAGTATTCAACACTTTTGCCTGCACAAGCTCACTCCCCGTTTAGGGGATTTTTTTTTGAGAACTGATTTATGAGCCAAGATATTCATTCCCAACGCGTTTTGATCCTCGATTTCGGCGCACAATACACCCAATTGATCGCGCGGCGGGTGCGCGAAGTGGGCGTCTATTGCGAAATTTACCCTTGGGATGTGAGCGAAGCAGACGTGGCGGCTTTTGGTGCCAAAGGCATTATCCTTTCGGGTGGCCCCGAGTCAGTCACAGCGGGTGATGCTCCGTTTGCGCCAGTGAATGTATTTAGCTTAGGCGTACCCGTCTTAGGCATTTGCTATGGCATGCAAACGATGGCCGCTCAGCTCGGTGGTAAGGTTGAAAATTCGGATCATCGCGAGTTTGGTTATGCGCAAGTACGCGCGCGCGGTCATACCCAATTGCTGCAAGGCATCGAAGATCATGTGAGCGCAGAAGGTTTTGGCCTGCTGGATGTGTGGATGTCTCATGGCGATAAAGTCACCGAAATGCCTGCTGGTTTTAAACTGATGGCTAGCTCGGAAGGTGCGCCGATTGCAGGCATGGCAGATGAAGCGCGTCAATTCTATGCGGTGCAATTCCATCCTGAAGTGACTCATACTCGCCAAGGCAAGCGTTTGTTAGAGCGTTTTGTTACTGATATTTGTGGCTGTGCACGTTTGTGGACGACCGCGAATATTATTGATGACAGTATTCAACGAGTACGTGAACAAGTTGGCCAAGATGAGGTGATCTTGGGCTTATCCGGTGGCGTGGATTCTTCAGTCGTTGCAGCACTGTTGCATCGTGCGATTGGCGAACAATTAACCTGTGTGTTTGTAGATACTGGTTTATTGCGCCATCAAGAAGGCGACCAAGTGATGGCAACTTTCGCTCAACATATGGGCGTTAAAGTCATTCGGGTCAATGCTGAACAGCGTTTCCTGAGCGCTTTGGCGGGTGAAACTGATCCAGAGAAAAAACGCAAAATTATTGGCCGCTTATTCGTCGAAATTTTTGATGAAGAATCGCAAAAACTAAGTAATGCGAAATGGCTAGCGCAAGGAACGATTTATCCTGACGTGATCGAATCGGCTGGTAGCAAAACGGGTAAAGCGCATGTGATTAAATCGCACCACAATGTAGGCGGTTTACCAGAAAATATGAAGCTCAAACTAGTCGAACCCTTGCGCGAGTTGTTCAAAGATGAAGTGCGCGTAATGGGGGTTGAGCTAGGTTTGCCGCATGAAATGGTCTATCGTCACCCCTTCCCAGGCCCTGGTTTAGGCGTGCGTATCCTTGGCGAAGTCAAAAAAGAATTCGCTGATTTACTGCGTTTAGCGGATGCTATTTTCATCCAAGAACTGTATCGCCATGATTTATACGATAAGACATCGCAAGCTTTTGCGGTGTTTTTGCCGGTCAAGTCGGTAGGCGTGATGGGTGACGGACGCTGCTACGACTATGTGATTGCCTTACGTGCGGTTGAAACCATCGATTTCATGACAGCACGCTGGGCGCATTTGCCTTATGAGTTTCTCGATTTAGTCTCACGCCGCATTATCAATGAAATCAAAGGTATTTCGCGGGTGGTTTATGATGTTTCTGGCAAGCCGCCTGCGACGATTGAGTGGGAATAGTCAGTGCTGAAATTAAGCGCCAGCCTCTTGCTGGCGTTGATGGCTATTTTCAATTTCCTGCCTATTGCTGAGCCAAGTCTTCCCGCTTGGCTTAGCGGCTTATGCGGCTGGCTAAGTTTAGCGCTGCTGTTTACCTTTACTCCCTGGCGTAATTTTATTCAATTTCTAGTATTAGCGGGAATAGGGGGCTTGCTGTTAATTTGGGGGGCTAGTCAGGGTGCAACTATCTCTGTCCCCAATCTGCTAGTTCAAAATAATAGCTTGTTAGTCATGTTGTATAGCGTGAGCTTTTTGCGATTAGTAGCACTTCCTGCCGCAGAAGCGGGTGAATTACCCCGCGGGCGTCTAGCTTTTATTAAAACCATGCTCGGCATTCATATCTTAGGCGCAATCATTAATCTTTCGATTTTGGTGTTAGTAGCAGGGCGCTATTACGATCAAGGTTTATTGCGTCGCGATACAGTAACTTTAATGGGGCAATCCTTTTCCGCAGCTGCTTTCTGGTCGCCGTTTTTTGCGGCGATGGGTGTGGCGCTTACTTATGCGCCGGGTGCGCAATTACTACAAGTGATGGCTTATGGCTTGATTTTGACTCTGCTATCTTTAAGCCTGATTACCGTATTAGCCGGAGGTTGGGGTTTGCATAAGGTCAGTGATTTTCCCGGTTACCCAATGCAGCTTCGCAGTTTGCTGATCCCCGCTAGTTTAGCTGCTTTGGTGATTGGCCTGCATTTACTCTTGCCAGAAATTAGCATTTTGGCTTTAGTCTCAACTAGTTCGATAGCTTTAGTATTTATCGTACTCTTGATGCGCAGTCGGCAAACCGCTTGGCCTAACTTTCGCCAACACCTTGTTTCTGCGGCTCCGCGAATGGCGCGCGAGTTAGCTTTATTTTTAGGCGCAGGCGTTTTAACCTTGGGCTTGCAAACTGCGCTTTCAACCGTGGGAGAGTTTCAAATGTTAACTCAATTTACGGGTGTGGAAGCGGCTCTTTTATTGGGGGCGGCGATTCTGATCTCGATGATTGGCATTCACCCGATTATAAGTGTGGCAGTGATTGGCCCTTTAGTTTTGCCGTTGCAGCCTAATTTAGAATTTTTAGCTGTTTTATTTCTCTCCATGTGGAGTCTTGGTGTCGTTGCTAATCCTATTTCAGGTACGAATGTGATGCTGCATGGGCAATTTGGAGTTGCAGGGCGCGATGCATTTCTTTGGAACCTTAAATATGTGATTCTGATGTGGCTACTGACTTCTTTAGTCTTTGTCGTGTTGGGTGCTAGTTTGGCTAAATAAATAAGCTAACAACGATACGCCTAAAAAAATCATTATCGTTATCAGGATGGCTAAATCATGGCCGTGAAGCCAGTCGCGCAAAAAAGAATTCAGCATTAAGCCGATTAGGCCCACCAAATATAGAGTGTTCACGAAGGTAGCGCTGGCTTGTAAAGAGGCGATACTGCTAGAAATTACAGGCTCAAGAAATAAAATAGTACTCTGGATTAGAAAGGCAAAAATTACAAAAAAACTGATGGAATTGATATCCAGTAAATTCAAGCTTGCTAAACTCAAAAAGCAAATAATTAACAAACTATAGCTAATACCTATAACAAGGCGCGATTGTAGGTAATTACCTAAGATTATCACGCTAACAATCGTTAATAGTTTGGCTACTTCACTATAAATTAGAACCCAGTTTATCCAGCGTAGCTGTGAATCTGCTTTCAATGAAAATAGAGAAATGTTAGTTGTGTAGTTGCTTAAACTGGTGGCTAAAGAAAAGACGAGCATAGCGATAATACCCAGCATTAAGCCTCGCATAGTCTTAGTGCTACTATTTATTTTTTTGGGTAAAACTTGTCGAGCCTTGGGAAAGGCCAACATTAAGGGCAGGCTAAAAAAAGTTAGCGCAGTTAATATCCAGTAAGAGATTTTAGTGCTAAAGATAACAGCGAACAAATAAGCGCTGACCATAAAGAAGATATGTGCTAATAAACCACCTAAAGCTGCACAGGCAAATAGCCTAACTTTTTGTTGACTCAAGCCAGCACTCACAAAGCATAGAACTGCTAAAGTTCCAGCTGCAAGCCCGCGAATAAAATAGGTCGCTAATAAACTCGTTTCATTAGGTGCAAAACTAGCAAGCACTTGGCAGACTATTAACAATAAGCTAGCGCCCAGAGCTACCCATTGCCAAGAGATACTATCCAACCAACTATAAGCCAAAACTCCAGCCGCGATACCGCCGAATGACCATAACTTGAATAGAGTTGTTAGATCAAGATGGATGCCTGTTTCTAAGCCTGAGGCTTCATTAGCAAACGATAGAAATAGCAGGCTAAGGCTGGTAATGAAGGTATAAACAAAAATCGCAAGACCGAGGAAAATAGCATCTGATTCAGAAGGTTGTTGTGTAGTGGTAGTTGGGTTCAAGTTAGTTTTCATGCACTGCTAAGCTCGATAAGGCGGATAGCTAGAGCTTAGCAGTAGCAAGCTTGGAAGTAGGCTAAAAACCGTTAAATGGTCGGGCGATAATTCGTTTTCAAGGCTAAATAATCGGCAACTAACTGTTCTGCCACGGCATCATCATGTGGAATTAAACCACTGACCAATAAGCGCTTAAAACCACGTCCGACCACTAGCCCTTCGGATTTAATTGCGAAATTCAAATTCACTTCGCCGCGTTTACCATTCACGACTAATTCGGCTTGCCGAGCTTCGAGTACTGGATTTTTAATGTTCAAATCATCTAATTCAAATAGCATACGCTCATAAATCACTAAAGGGCGCTCTGGATTGAGCATTACATTTTGCGAGGTGAGCAGCGGTTGAATCGTATAGGGATAATTATGCCCAGAGAAAGCGACATAATTGCGGCTCAAGGTTTCAGCGAGTTCAGGGTTGTTAAGAATTTCGCCCTCACGCTCCACCCGCAAATAAACCTTATCTGCCCCATTGCTGATATTAATTTCAGGCGCATCGCTAGGACTAAAGTCTAAAGGATCATTATCGCCCACCATACCTTTAAAAATAAAAGTCATTTTCGGGCTAAGGCCATACTTCGCAAGCACTAAAGAGAATAATAAATCGCCGGGCACACAGAAGCGCTGCGCATCAGGATTGTGGATCGGGTTAAAGTCATCGGCAATTTCTTTGGCAAAGCGGCTGGCTTGTTGGGCGCTAATCCGCAGCGTATGGCCTTCGGCACTATGGAACTCGTCAAGGAACATAAAAACTCGGCAGTACTGGAACTCAGGGCTGCTAAGTATAAGCAAATTTCAGCCTAGAATCAGCCAAATCCCGATAGCAATCATCAGTGTGCCAGTGATTCGGTTGATCATGCGCACATTCGCTTGTTTAAGTAGTAAGTGACGTAAGGCTTGACCACCACTGGCATAGGCTAATAAGCAGCCAAATTCCATGCTTAGAACAATGCTGAGCATAATCACTAATTGCCAACCCAGCGGACGGCTATGATCAATAAAGGGCGGGAGCAAAGATAATAAAAATGCCCAACCTTTAGGATTCGAGACTGCAGTCACAAACCCACGTATCGCTAAATCCCAAGGCCGAATAGAAATCGCCGCATCCGGTGTTTCGGGAATGGCTAGGCTGCCGCGCGAACGCCACATTTCTAAGCCAATCCAAGCTAAATACAAGCCACCTAGAATTTTGAAGGCTAAGAAAACGGTCGGGAATTGCAAAGCCACCGCTGCGATGCCCAGGATTCCTAAAGTTGCAACTAAGCCCACACCCAACAACTCGCCCCACATCATCGGTAGGCTACGTTTTAAGCCAATCGACATGCCGAGAGTCAAGGCCAAAGTCATACAAAAACCCGGCGTGAGCGAGACGAAAAAGAAGGTCGGAATAAATGCCGCTAAAGTTTCAGCCTGCATGATTAAACTGCTACAGGTGCTTTAATATGAGGATGGAATTGGTAATTAACTAATTCAAAATCTTCGTATTTAAAA
This sequence comes from Thiolinea sp., assembly GCA_049292455.1. GTDB lineage: Bacteria > Pseudomonadota > Gammaproteobacteria > Thiotrichales > Thiotrichaceae > Thiolinea. Next base: position 142,409 of record JBATRF010000005.1, on the reverse strand, counting down.
TCAAAAATGGAAGTGACTGCTGGATTTAATTTCATTTGTGGCAGCGGATAAGGCTCGCGCGCTAATTGCAGCTCGGTTTGCTCTAAATGATTCAGATATAAATGCGCATCGCCTAAAGTGTGAATAAATTCGCCCGGTTTTAAGCCAGTGACTTGTGCAACCATTAAAGTTAATAAAGCATAGGAAGCGATATTGAAGGGTACGCCTAAGAAAATATCCGCGCTACGCTGATAAAGTTGGCAAGAGAGCTTCCCATCTGCGACATAAAACTGGAAGAGGGCATGACAAGGTGGCAAAGCCATATTTTCAATGTCCGCTACATTCCAAGCACTCACGATCATGCGCCGTGAATCTGGGCTTTTTTTGAGCTGCTCAATCACTTGGCTGATTTGATCAATAGGGCGTCCATCTGCCGTCGGCCACGAACGCCATTGATAACCATAAACACGGCCTAGTTCACCATTATCATCCGCCCACTCATCCCAAATACTCACACCGTTTTCTTTTAGGTAGCGAATATTGGTCTCACCCTGCAAAAACCAGAGTAATTCATAAATAATCGAGCGTAGATGTAGGCGCTTAGTGGTGAGCAGGGGAAAGCTTGCAGAAAGGTCGAAACGCATTTGGTGGCCGAAGACCGACACGGTACCTGTACCTGTGCGGTCTCCTTTTTGGCAACCTTGGTCGCGCACATGGCGCATTAAATCAAGGTACTGCTGCATGATAATGTGGTGCTAATTAGCCTTGTTGCTGAGTAGTCGCTAGTGTACCGACTTGTTGCTTACGTGTATTGAATTTTAAAGTGCAGGTATACACTAAAGGCAGGCTGTCGTGGCTACCGGCTTGCGGGGCATGCTCTTCAACATGGCAAGTCGATTTGTGGGTGTAAACTAATGGGCGCTGTTGGCCTTCTTCTTGATCTACGTGTTGCATTAATAGCTCCTTATTGTTCTTTTAGGACAATTTAATTGTAAGCCCTAACTCAAATAGAACGTGGTTTAGTCGATAATAGGTGGATAAAAAACGAAGAGTTTAATCAGTGGTCAAGTTAAAGCAGATGACTGGCTGGCCTTGAACTCTTCTGGACGAGTTTGACTAGCAACTTTGTCTAAAATTCCGTTCACAAATTTATGCGCCTGCTCAGCACCAAATTTTTTGGTGAGATTCACAGATTCATTTACGACCACTTTATAGGGTGTCTCGGGATTATTGATCAGTTCACAAGTCGCAATGCGCATGACGGCGTGTTCAATCATGTCAACTTGTGATAATTTGCGATCTAAATGCGGATTTAATAGGGTTTCTAATTGTTCAGTATTTTCAATTGACCAACGCAGCATTTTATGAAAAAAAGCAGCGTCGCATTTTCGGAAATCTTCTGCTAGCTCTAGATCTTGTTGGAAATTCAGATAAATTTCCTCAAAGGTATTACCAGTCATTAGCCATTGATAAGTACCAATCATCGCTAAGCGGCGCGCAACGCGACGTTTAGCAATCAGCTGCTGCATTTCATTGAGCGGTCTACGAGAAGGCTTTTTGGACATTTCAGGCACGCAGCTTATTTAACAAAGACACCATTTCGATCGCAGTTAAGGCGGATTCAGCACCTTTATTGCCTGCTTTTGTGCCCGCACGCTCAATCGCTTGCTCGATGGTATCAGTGGTTAAGACCCCGAAAATCACTGGAATATCATGAGCCAAACCGACTGAAGCTAAGCCTTTAGCAGCTTCACCGGCTACATAATCAAAATGGGCGGTGCTGCCACGAATCACTGCGCCGAGGGCAATAATCGCATCATAGTCGCCATTCACCGCCATCGATTGCACCACGACTGGTAGCTCGTAAGCGCCGGGGACGCGCACGATTTCAATGTCGTCTGCTTCAATTCCGTGGCGTTTTAAAGTATCTAGCGCACCGGCTAATAAACTTTCCACAATAAAACCATTAAAACGGGCCACAGCAATGCCGTAACGCGCTTTTTGTGGGGTAAAATCACCTTCAGTCACTTTAATGCCTGTCATGCTCAACCTTTAATCCTTGAATTCAATGAGTCAATTGAACTCAATTGTGAACGTAATCAACAACTTCTAAACCGAAGCCTGCAATGCCTAAAAACCGTTTTGGGGCACTCATCACGCGCATTTTTTGCACACCTAAATCGGCGAGAATTTGCGCACCGATGCCATAAGTTTTGAGGTCAGCCGGCGAAGAGGGCGTATTGTCCTGCACAATCGGCTGAGATTCAAACGCTTTTAAGCGATTCAGCATATCTTGGTTATTATTACTGGGTTCTCGCAGGATAATAATCACTCCAGCGCCTTCATCCGCCACCCGTTGCATCGCATCCCGCAGTGGCCAACCACAATGAGGCTCTTTGAGCGCTAATAAATCGCAGAGTTCATTTTCCAGATGCACCCGTACCAAAATCGGCTGCTCAGGGCTGACTTCACCTTTAACTAGGGCTAAATGCACATTCGACAGCCCCAATTCTTTATAAGCATGCAGTTTAAATTCACCTGCTTCGGTATTCACTACGCGCTCATAGATAGGCTCAACGGTTTTTTCATTTTGTACTCGATAGCGAATCAAGTCTTCAATTGAACCCATTTTCAAGCCATGCTTCGCCGCGAAAATTTCTAAATCAGGGCGGCGCGCCATCGTGCCGTCTTCATTTAAAATCTCGACAATCACCGCAGCAGGTTCAAATCCGGCCAAGCGTGCTAGATCACAACCGGCTTCAGTATGCCCAGCGCGGGTTAATACGCCACCGGGTTGAGCCATGATCGGGAAAATATGCCCTGGCTGTTCAATATCAGCAGGCTGTGCATTCGGTGCAACAGCGGTACGAATCGTATGCGCACGATCATAAGCCGAAATGCCGGTCGTAACACCTTCAGCCGCTTCAATCGAAATAGTGAAGTTAGTGCGATGCGCTTCATCGGTAGCCGCATTCATCAAAGGCAGATTGAGCTGCTTGCAGCGTTCGCGGGTGAGCGTGAGGCAAACTAGGCCACGACCTTCCTTCACCATGAAATTAATGTCTTCGGGGCGAGTCATGGAGGCCAACATGAGTAAATCGCCTTCATTTTCACGATCTTCATCATCAACGATGACAACCATCTTGCCTGCTGCTAAATCGCTAAGAATTTCTTCAATTGTATTAAATGCCATGGTGTGGTGTCCGCTTGGGGCCGTCAGCAATTTGTGAGGGGGCAATGATACGCAAATCTGAGGCGCTTGACTAATGGTGCTTAAGGGTAGTTACATGAAAAATTTTTCCAAAGCTCAATGCCGTCGATCACTAATCTTGGCTAGCTTACTTAAAATCAAACTAATCCCAACAGCTGCCATGACAGTCACAACCAAAGTAAGCAGCAAGCTGGTTAATTCTAACTGAGCGCTGGCTAGCCAATTTTTCTGCACATCCAGTGTGAATTGCAGCGTTAGATATTTAAAAGCACCTATTTGCACATAGACGGCTTGGGTTGCCATTTGTTCAGAATTGGCTTCGCCAGATAATTTACCCCAGAGCAGCCAAACCGCGGCGAAGGTTGCCAAAGCACGTACCAAAGAAAAGCTCGAATTTGGAATTTTCCATTTAAAAACAATAGGTAGAGTGACCAGCAGTGCTAGGATTGTCGTGCTGCCAAGCGTGACAAAATAAATATTATTGGGGTTAAGTGCGAGCATAGGCCTGAGCAAATTCGGCTAGAAAAAAGAAACCCGACCTTAGTCGGGTTAAAATCAAAGATCAACTAAATTTAAGCAGACTAGTGTCCATCATCCACTTTGCGTTGATCTTTAAAGGTGCGCCAGCCACTAATCATGGTGCTGACCAAGGATTGCCGCGACATAATATCTTCGCGAATGGCTACATAGATATGCGCCATCACAAACAATAAAATCCACCACATCCCCAAGTGATGCCACGTATGTACATCCATGCTTTGTCCAAACAGCGGAATCACCCACGAGCTAAATAGCGCAAATTGCCACGAATCCAAGCCCGCACCTTCGCCATATAACGCCATTCCGGTGATAATCATAAACACCATGCCCCAGACAAACATAAAGTGCATGAACAGAATAGCGAGGGGATTATGTCCGGTGTATTTACGCGGTTCTTTCTCTAAAAACGCATACCAGCGCATTTCATGCCACACCCCTGACCAAAACTCGCGCTTAAAGAAAGGCGGCAGGAAAATTTCGCGTGAATGCGAATTACCGATAAAGGCCCAGTAAATTCGTCCCAGAAAACCAATCACTAAAATATAACCTGCCGCAAAATGAGCAAAACGAATATAGCCCATTAAAAAATGATCACTCGCCTCACCGGAAAGCGTCGGCAAAGGGCTGCCAATAAAATAACCCGTCAATGCTAATACCACGATGGCTAAAGCATTAATCCAGTGCCAAATGCGTACGGGCGCTTGATACACATAGACCGCAGGCTGAAAAGCAGTTGATTCTTTGGAATCGGACATAATTAACTCCCACGGCGGGCATGCCAAATAGCGAAACCTGTGATCACACCCGCTAACACGACTAAACCTGTCAGGTGATAGGGGCTAGTCAGGAAGTGTGCTAAGGACTGCCAGTTGCCTAAATCGTAATGTGAACCCGGATGCGCGAACGCTGTAGTGCTCGTCAGTAGAGCCAATCCCGCAACGCTGAATACTTTTATCGTTTGCATACACTCTCTCCTTAACGAACTTTAACAGTCGTGAGTTCTTCGCCATCGGGGCCCATCACATGCGTAGAACAAGCCAGGCACGGGTCAAAACTATGCAGGCTACGCAGAATTTCCACGGGTTCATTCGGGCGCTCCACGGGCGTATTCATCAGGCAGGCTTCAAACGCACCAATATTCCCCGCTGGATCACGCGGCGAACCATTCCACGTAGTTGGAACGACACATTGGTAGTTTTCAATTTTGCCGTCTTTAATCCGAATCCAATGCCCAAGCGCTCCGCGTGGAGCCGCCACATTGCCCACCCCTTTAGCCTCAGCAGGCCAGGTATCGGGATGCCATTTGTCCATATTTGCGGTAGCAGTATCACCCGCTTTAATATTGGCAATCAGCGCATGCCAATCGTCCATCATCATGTCCGCGCAATATTCGGATTCCAAGGCACGCGCTAAAGTCCGCCCAATCGTGCTGTGTAAAACCCCTTTAGGATCAAGAGCCGTGCCTGCTAATTGATTGAAAGAGGCAATACTCCGAGCCAATTGCTCTTGCACATACCCAACCCCTTTGGCATACGCGATGGTGTAGCGCGACAAGGGGCCTACTTCCACTGCATGACCTTTCCAGCGCGGCGCTTTAATCCATGAGTATTTAGCACCCTCATCCAGCTCCTGAATATTGGTGCGTGTGCCTTTAGCATTTGGCCCTAACACATAGTTCGGTTCCGTAATCCCATCCCAAGGATGTAGACCCTTGCTTTCATCGGGGTAGCTGTACCATGAGTGGGTGACAAATTCCTGTACTTCTTCAGGATTGCGTGGGTCAATCGGCATCACTTCATTCCAATTGCCATTCAGGATGACGCCGCCCGGTAATTGATCGGTAGATTTGTCATACGGCACTTTGGCGTAATCACCGTAATCCATCACATTCACTGCGCCATGCCCACCGCCCCAAAGCTGATTTTTATAGAAACTGGCAATCGCAATCACATCCGGTACGTAGACGTTTTTATTAAAAGCAATCATTTCTTCAATGCGGGCGCGGACGAAATTCAAGCGCTCCATATTCAGCGGCGCACCGGCAGAATAATTCTGATCCATATTAATTGCGCAAGGCACACCGCCGACTAAATAGTTCGGATGCGGGTTTTTGCCGCCGAATACAGTATGCAGTTTGACAAATTCTTTTTGCATATCGAGCGCTTCTAGATAATGCGCGACTGCCATTAAATCCGCTTCCGGTGGCATGCGATAGGCCGGATTATCCCAGTAACCATTTTTAAATGGGCCTAATTGCCCGGATTCAATAAAGCGCTTAATCCGGGTTTGTATATCGCGGAAATAGCCCGGACTGGATAACGGATGCACAGGCGACACAGTTTGCTGCAAAGTCGAGGTGGCACGCGGATCAGCTTTGAGGGCATTAACCGGATTCACCCAATCCAAGGCATGTAAGTGATAGAAATGCACCACATGGTCATGCACTTGCAGGGTTTTTGCCATCATTTCGCGGATTAGATAGGCATTGAGTGGAATCTTAATATCCAGCGCATCTTCCACCGCCCGTACTGACGCCAATGCATGACAGCCAGTGCATACTCCACAAATGCGCTCCACGAAGGCCCAAGCATCACGCGGATCACGCCCTTTTAAAATCACTTCCAAGCCGCGCCACATGGTTCCGGTGGATACTGCATTGCGAATCACATTATTGGCGTCGATATTCACTTCGCAGCGCATATGACCTTCAATCCGTGTGACCGGATCAATCACCACGCGTTGTCCTGAGTTGTCTAAGCTATAGCCATTGGGTGTTGTAATAACTGCCACGGTTTATTCTCCTTGATCCGAAGTGGCGACGGGTTGTTCCTGTTTGGCGTGATTCGCCTTAGCACGACTGACGGCCGAAGCCGCAGCATGGGCTGCAATCGCGACCCCAACCGTGCCTGCTGCTACCATGCCAACCGTGTCGGCATTCGCTTCCACGCCAAATGGTTTAAGATCGGTCAAGCGGGCATACCACGAACCTTTATCCCAGAACCCATCTTCTGAGCAGCCAATGCAACCGTGTCCGGCTTGAATCGGGAAGGACGTGCCTTCATTCCAGCGAATCGTGGAACACGCGTTATAAGTGGTCGGGCCTTTGCAGCCGACTTTGTAGAGGCAGTAGCCTTTACGAGCGCCTTCATCATCAAAACTTTCCACGAATTGCCCCGCATCAAAATGCGGACGGCGGTAGCATTTATCGTGAATGCGCTGGCTATAAAACATTTTCGGGCGGCCTTGGCGATCTAGTTCGGGGAATTTTTCAAAGGTCAGAATATAAGTCACCACTGCAGTCATCACTTCCGCAATCGGCGGGCAACCGGGGACTTTAATGATCGGTTTATCGTGAATGACTTTATGAACTGGAGTGGCGCGAGTCGGATTCGGTTTAGCGGCTTGCACACAGCCATACGAGGCACACGAACCCCACGAAATAATTGCCTTGCAGTGTTTAGCGACATGAGTGAGCTGATCGAGGAAGGGTTTGCCGCCAATAATGCAAGACATACCGTCTTGATTGAGTGGGGGATTGCCTTCCACCGCGAGGATGAAATTGCCGTCATATTTTTGAATGGTTTCTTCGATGATGGCTTCGGCCTGTTGACCCGCTGCCGCCATAATGGTGTCGTCATAATCGAGTGACACCATCGACAAGATCACATCTTTAGCCAGTGGATGCGCGGAACGAATAAACGATTCAGAACAACAAGTACACTCCAAGCCATGCAACCACAAAATCGGAATACGCGGTTTGGTTTCCATAGCATGCGCAATTTTGCCCGCAAACTCTGGCCCCAAGCCCAAGGCCGCTGCGGTCAAGCTACAATACTTCAGGAAACTTCGCCGCGAAATGCCTTGGTGGCGCATGACATCATAGAAGGTCTCTAACATAAATCGCTCCTCACTCCGAATTTAGGTCTGGCATAAGCAGCCTTATGCAAGCCGAGTGCCAGCCTTGGAATTGCGCCATCCATCCGATTATTTTGCCAAGGTAATCAAGGCTAAGTAGGGGCGTGAGCGGTCGTGCTGCTCAGCATAAGCCTGAAATCATCCTGAACGTTAGCCAACTCACTGGAAATTAACCTTGCAAATTTTTAAAAAACTGTAATAGGATATTCCAATCAACACAGCAGGAGAGAGCGAGTGTCCACCCAACAGGTTTTATTACTTGGCATAGGCAATGTGCTATGGGCCGATGAAGGCTTTGGGGTACGCTGCATTGAAACCCTCCACCAGCAATACACCTTTCCTGAAAATGTCACCTTGATGGATGGCGGCACACAAGGCATTTACCTCGTGCAACACGTCCAAGCCGCCGATATTTTAATTGTCTTCGATGCGATTGATTACGGCTTAGCAGGCGGCACGTTGCAGCAAATCCACGACGCCGATGTACCCAATTTTATGGGCGCGAAGAAGATGAGCTTGCATCAAACGGGCTTCCAAGAAGTATTAGCCATGGCGCGATTACTCGACTCCTATCCTGAAAAGCTAGTGCTGATCGGTGTGCAGCCGATTGAGTTAGAAGATTACGGCGGCAGTTTGCGTCCTTCTGTGAAAGCGCAAATCCAGCCCGCGCTGGAAATTGCTCTAGATTACTTAGCCGAATTAGGCATTCACGCCCGCAAACGTACCGAACCTTTACCCGATCAAGAGCGCTTAACTCCCGCGCAACTTGCTTTATCCCAATACGAAGCAGGGCGACCTTCCGCTGCTGTGGCATGTCGAGTCGGTGATGAACGAGTGCTGGCTGATCCCGCCATGCAATTTGACCCCAAGCCATCTTTAATCGAGCAGCCTTTGAGTGTGAATGTGGACAGCAGGAGGCCGAATTAATGTGTATGGGTGTTCCAATGCGAGTGATTGAAATGCGCGGCACGCATGCTCTGTGTGAAGGGGGCGGGCAAACCGAACTCATTGATATGATCTTGGTGGGTGAACAAACGCAAGGCACTTGGATACTCAATTTTCTCGGTGCAGCCCGCGAAGTCTTAAGCCCTGAATACGCTGAGCAAATGCGCCAAGCCTTGAGTGCTTTGAGCCTGATTAATCAGAGTGAGCTGCCATCCAGCCATCAACTCGATGCATTATTTGCTGATTTAATTGGGCGCGAACCGCCATTACCTGAGCATTTGCGAGCGCAATTGCCCCCCAAAGGATAAATCTATGTCGTCACCTTTAATTGAGCGTTTGCAGCGCGAGTTTAGCTATCCGACGGTGGATGCTAGCTCCTTGAATGACTTTCTTAAGCAAAACGCCTGCACCGTGCTGTTTTTCACCGAAGAACCCAGCCGCTTCCCCGAATCCAATGATGTAGCGGTGGTCTTGCCCGAATTGGTGAAGGCGTTTCAGGGGAAATTTACCCCTGCCATCGTGGCACGCAGTGATGAGAAGAAATTGCAAAGTTTATACGGCTTTCAATCGTGGCCTGCTTTAGTGTTTTTGCGCGGGCAAAACTATTTGGGGGCAATAACCGGAATACAGGATTGGGGCGTGTATTTGGATGAAATTAATACGATTTTAGCCAGCACAGGCTCGCGCCCGCCTGCGATTGGTATTCCCGTAGTGAGTCATTAAGGAGCTACACATGAGCGAAAAATTTTATGGCAAACCGATTGGGATTCCAGTCGTGGGGATCGGTTCGCAGCCGGAAGATGAAGACGCGGAAAGCTTTAGCTTTCTAGGTTCTCCGGGCGCTATGCCCACCTTCCACCCGCCGCTATTGCCAGAGCCGGAGGAAGTGGAAAATCTAGTCGCCGCCAAAGCGCTACTCGCTGATTTACAGCGTGGGATTGAAACTTATCAAGCAGGCACACCCGCGTTAAAATATGATTTATTCCCCTTTGATGCAGCCAATTTAGATTTGGTCAATCAAGTCTTGAACGAAGGCGAAGTGAGCGTGGTGTATAGCGGCAGCCCATTGGTGCAAGTGCAAGAATCGGTGTTGACGGGTATTTGGCGGGTACAGACCTTTGACACTCAAAAGCGCTTAATCGCGGATTGTATTGAAGTCGCGGATATTCCTTCCATCGTGCGCGTCAGTGGCTTTGCAGCTTCCACACCTTTGGATACTGATCTAACGCATTTGCCGAGTGGTGTACTCAATGCGCCTGCGTTAATTACCGAAATCGCCGAGCAGATGGCGACATGGCAAGCAGGCGATTTGCCGCATGTGATTAATCTGAGCTTATTGCCTTTGTCCTCGGAAGATTTAGCCTTTTTAGGTGAACGCTTGGGCGTGGGCGAGATTACCGTGTTATCGCGTGGTTATGGCAATTGCCGCATTGGGAGCACCCGCAAACCTAATGTGTGGTGGGTGAAATACTACAACTCCGAAGACGCACTGATCCTCAATACCATTGAAATCGTTGATGTGCCTGCCGTGGCCAGTGCCGCACCGGAAGATTTAAGCGACAGTGCCGAGCGCCTAGCGGAGATTTTGGAGGTGTATCAGTGAGCCAAAGTCACAGCCCGTTTGAAAGCTCCTACGGCGGCGACAATACGCGCATTAAAGACACCGACAAACTGGAATGCAAAATTTGCTGGCGCGTTTACGATCCTGCTGAAGGCTGTGATTACTGGCAAATTCCTGCCGGAACTCCGTTCGCCCAATTGCCCGATCACTGGCGCTGCCCCGAATGCGATGCGCCCAAAGCGCAATTTATGGTGTTAAGCGATGCGTGATACTTGGGATGCGAGCGCGTGGATAGCCTGCTTGGAGCAAACCTTCCAAGCCATTGAACGCGAGCGCATGCAAGGCATTCCGATTTTAAATCCGAATTTGCAAGTCAAAGCCTTGGGGTTTAAACGCTGGCAAAACTACCGTTTGGGGATTTTGCTCACGCCGTGGTTTATGAATGTGATGCTGCTACCTGAAGACACTGAGCAAAATTTTCAAGTCGGTGCAAAGCAGAGTGTGTTATTACCATCCGGCGCATACGAATTTATAATCGGGCATGAAACTGAGATTGGCTTTTATCTCAGCTGCTCGCTGTTTTCTCCGGTCTTTGAATTTGAAAACCAAGCGGCTGCGGTCGCGACGGCTGACATTGCCTTACTCAATTTACTTACGCTTGAAGCCCAAGCCGAAACACCTAAATCTATTCCAAGCCAAGCCATTAACCCCGAACCTTTAACCCGACGAGCGCTATTACAAGGGCGCTTCTTGCGAGGATAAAATGCAAGTAGGTTTAGAGGGACGCATTCACATTGTTTTAAATCTAGCCACTCGAAGCGCGAGTGTGCAGATTCAGCGCCCTTTAGCCGCCATTCAAAAGCTTTTAGTGGGGAAAACTGTTGAGCAGGTTTTGGAGCATATTCCACTGTTGTTTAGTATATGCAGCTATGCACAGAGTTTAGCGGCTTTAAATGCTTGTCAGCAAGCGTTGGGCATTGCGATGAATAAAGAGCTGCAAACTGCTCAGCAAGAGCTGGTCAATTTAGAAACTCAGCGTGAGCATGTGTTGCGCATTCTAATGGATTGGAATGAGCAAGCCCCCAATCCAGCTTTAGTCCAGCAAGCGATGCGCGTCTTGCCACAAGCTAAAGCCAGTTGGTTTAAAGCGGGTCAAGCATTCAGTTTGGATAGTGAAGTAGCCATTATCGACACGGATATTCTCGACGCTTGGGACGCTTTTTTAGATACGCATATTTTTGCTATGCCTGTCGATGAGTGGAGCCGACTCAATACCTTACAAGCGCTTCAAGCATGGATCGATGCTCAAGCAACTTTGCCCGCCCAAGCCTTAGCGCAGTTGCAACAACAGCATTTAGCCAGTTTAGGGGCGAATGCATTTCCGCTGGCTCAAGAGGCGTCCGTATTAAAACGTCAAGCTCAACAGCCCGTAATTCAAGCGTCACTGACACGTTATGGTAATGGAGTGTTTACCCGTCATTTGGCGCGTTTGGTAGAGTTAGCTAATGCACCTAGTTGGCAAAACGATTGGGTGGAAGCCGCGCGGGGCGAATTGCAGCATGAAGTGACTTTGAATGCCGATCAAGCGATTGAAACTTATAAAATCCTAGCCCCGACTGATGTGAATTTTGCCGCATCGGGTATTGCCGCAGCGGGTTTGCAAACACTCCTACAAACGACACAAAATTCAATGCAGTTAGATCACTATGCTCGCCTATGGATTGCGGCGATTGACCCTTGCGTGGCGTATGAGTTGGAGTTACAGCATGCATGAAATGTCCCTCGCGGAAGGCATTATACAAGTGCTGGAAACTGAAGCCGCTAAACAAGGTTTTACTCAAGTCAAAACCATTTGGTTAGAGATTGGCGCATTGGCAGGCGTGGAAGTATCGGCCTTGGAGTTTGCCTTTGAAGTAGTGCAGCGTGGCACGCTTGCCGAACACGCGCAATTAGTGATTATTAATTTACCCGCGCACGCTTGGTGTATGCCCTGTGCGCAGGGTGTGGAAATTCGCCAGCGCTTTGAGGCGTGCCCGCTGTGTGGCAGTTATCAATTGCAAGTGAGTGTGGGCGATGAAATGCGAATTAAAGAATTGGAGGTGGAGTAATGTGTACAGTTTGTGGTTGTAGTCAAGGCGAAACGCGGGTGGAAGGGCAGGTACACGCGCATGCACATGATAATAGTCACCCGCATGACCACCCTCACGATCACGCCCATCAGCATGATCATTCTCACGATCACCATCATGCTCATGCCCACCCGCATACTAATCAACCCTTTACCCAGATCACTCAAGCTCAACATTACGGACTAGGCCCCGCCCGCGCTCATGCGCCGGGTTTAAGCCAAACGCGTATGGTGCAAATCGAGCAAGATATTCTGGGCAAAAATAACCACTACGCCAATCAGAATCGGCGCTGGTTAGCCGAACAAGGCATATTCGCTTTGAATTTGGTATCCAGTCCGGGATCAGGTAAAACCAGTTTGTTGGTACGCACGCTCACCGATTTAAAAGACGAAATCAGTTTATCCGTGATCGAAGGCGACCAAGAAACTGCCCAAGATGCAGATCGAATTCGCGCCACAGGTACGGCTGCGCTGCAAATCAATACTGGAAAGGGCTGCCATTTAGACGCGCATATGGTTGGACATGCCTTGGAAACGCTTAAGCCTGCTGCTGCCAGCATTTTATTCATTGAAAATGTCGGTAATTTGGTCTGTCCTGCCGCTTTTGATTTAGGCGAAGCGCATAAAGTGGCGATTCTCTCCGTCACTGAAGGCGAAGACAAACCGATTAAATACCCCGATATGTTTCATGCAGCGCAATTGCTGCTGTTGAATAAAATTGATCTGCTGCCTTATCTGCAATTCGATGTGGCTAAATGCATTGAATACGCTAAGCGCGTGAATCCGTCTATTCAAGTCCTGCAAGTGTCCGCTACCACAGGTGAAGGCATGCAGCAGTGGTATCAATGGTTGCGCATGAATCAACAATTGCGCCTGCTTGGGCATCCGACTCTACAAACCGCACAAGGAATAAGTGCATGACTGAGCGTCCCACCATTCTAATTGTCGATGATGAAAAGCGTTCCTTGGAATCGATGGTGCGCATTTTAGACGATGAGTTTGATGTGCACACCGCCAATACCGCCACGGAAGCACTGGCGATTTTAGAGCGCGAATGGGTGCAGGTGATGGTTTGTGATCAGCGCATGCCGGATGTATCGGGTGTCACGCTATTGAGTCAAGTGCGCGAACAATGGCCGGAAATCGTGCGCATGATTATCTCTGGCTACACTGATTCGGACGATATTATTAGCGCGATTAACGAGGCGGGGATTTATCAATTTATTAGTAAACCTTGGCATCCTGATGAGCTACGCCTGAAGTTGCGTAATGCAGTGGAACTGTTTGAATTACAACGCCAAAACGAGCGTTTAGCTTTAGAGCTCAAACTCAAGCCTAGCACCTTGAGCGCTGCTATTCAGAGCAAAAGGGCTGCTTTGCAAGAGCGTTATGACTGGGAAATGGGTGTAGTACGCGGCCCCGATAGTTGTATGAATGCGGTGTGTCAGGAGATTTTCCAAGTTGCCCCCTATGATGTGAATGTAGTGCTCACAGGTGAGTCGGGAACGGGGAAAGAGCTACTAGCGCGAGCGCTCCATTACAATAGCCTGCGCCAAAATGAAGTATTTATTGCCCAAAACTGTGGCGCTTTGCCGGATGAATTGCTGGAAAGTGAGTTATTTGGGCATAAGCGCGGCGCATTTACCGGAGCGATTGCGGATCGGGTGGGTTTATTTGAACTGGCGGATAAAGGCACGATTTTTCTGGATGAGATTGGGGATATTTCGCCCGCGTTTCAGGTGAAATTATTGCGCGTATTGCAGGAAGGCGAGATTCGTCCGCTCGGTACTAACACCACGCGCAGTATTAATGTGCGCGTCATTGCCGCCACTAATAAAGATTTAACCGAGGAAGTGCGGCAAGGTCGTTTTCGGCAGGATTTGTATTATCGCTTAGCCACGTTTTCGATTCATTTGCCGCCTTTGCGCCATCGCTTGCAGGATGTGCCGTATCTGGCGCAAGCGCTCTTGCAGGAGTCGATGCAACAAATGGGTAAGCAGGTGAAAGGCTTTAGCAAAGAAGCCATCGCCTGTTTGCAGGCGTATCACTGGCCGGGCAATGTGCGCGAATTGCAAAATGAAGTGAAGCGCATGTTAGTCCTGTGCCAAGGCGATTATCTGGAAGCCAATGTGGTGTCAGCGCAGGTATTGCGTGCTACACCGGAAGAATACCGCCAAGATATGCGTCTGTTGACCGATGACTTGCAAGGCACACTGAAAGATCGTGTTGAACAGCTCGAAGCGCGGATTTTAAAAGAAGTGTTAACGCGCCACCGCTGGAATAAAAGCCGTGCGGCGGAAGAATTAGGCTTATCGCGGGTCGGTTTACGCAGCAAATTAGAGCGTTACGAGCTTGAACGCCTCGACGCAGCAGGCTCGGCATGACCAATACCCTCCTCAAACAAGTGGGGTTAGATCAAGGCTTACCCAGCCAGTTTGAGGAGAATGCATGGGTGGAAGTCATTCAGCGTATGGATGATATTTACACCGATTTAGTGCGCTACCAAATTGAATTAGAAGAGAAAAATACTGAACTTGAACGCGCTTACACCGAACTCACTCAAGCGCATCAAGCTCTCAAAGACACTCAACGCCAATTGATTCAATCCGAGAAAATGGCCTCCCTCGGACGTTTGGTAGCGGGGGTGGCGCATGAGCTGAATAATCCGATTAGTTTTGTGTTTGCCAATATGCATGCGCTACTGAGTTATGAGCAGCGCTTTCGCCAGTATTTGGAAGGGGTGCATAGCAATTTGCCGCTTAATCAGCGGGAAGCACTCCGTAAAAAGTTGCGCATTGATCGTATTATGGAAGACATTCGCCCACTCCTAGAAGGCTCAATGGAAGGCGCGGAACGGGTGAGCGAAATCGTTAAGAACCTACGCCAATTCTCCACGCCCGCTAGCCTCAAACCAGAAAGCTTTGATCTAGTAGCCCTCTGCCAACGCACTGCACAATGGTTAGTGCGTTCCAGCTCCCTCGAACCGGAACTCACCCAAATTTTCCCCGCAAAATGTGCGGTACATAATTACGAAGGCTATGTGAGCCAGATTCTAGTCAACCTGATTCAAAACGCGCTAGATGCGATGGAAACGGTAAGTCAACCCAAGCTCAGTTTGCGCTTAATTGCAGATAATGAAGCCGTGCATGTTGACATACAAGACAATGGTTTAGGCATCAAAGAGGCGGATTTCCCCAAACTCTTTGACCCGTTTTACACCACCAAACCAGTGGGTAAGGGCACGGGTTTAGGCTTGTACATTAGTTATGGTTTGGCAACCGAGCAGTGTTCAGGGGCGTTAAGCGCACGCAATTATTATGAAAATGGCGAAAATGGCGCGATTTTTCGCTTGAGTTTGCCGCTACCCAAAGGAGCTAAGCCGTGAATGTACTGTGGTTACAATCGGGTGGCTGTGGCGGCTGCTCGATGTCATTACTGAATGCCGAAGCGCCGGATTTATATCAATTATTTCAACTGACCAATATTAATTTGCTCTGGCATCCCTCGTTAAGCGAAGCCTCGAATGGCGAATGCATTGCGCTCTTGAATGGCATTTTGCAGGATGAAATCGCGCTTGATGTGTTGTGTTTGGAAGGCTCGGTGGTATGTGGGCCGAATGGTTCGGGCGCGTTTCATATGCTGTCCGGCACCAATAAAAGCATGATGCAGTGGCTGAAAGACTTGAGTGCCAAGACGCAGTATGTGGTGGCAATGGGTTCGTGTGCCGCGTTTGGGGGGATAACTGCTGCGGGTGAGAATATTGCTGAGGCCACAGGCTTGCAGTATGACGGCGCACAATTGAGTGGTTTATTGGGGGCGGATTGGCGCTCAAAGGCCAATTTTCCAGTGATTAATATTGCAGGTTGCCCCACGCATCCGGCTTGGATTACCGATACGTTGGTGCAATTGTCGTTGGGTGAATTGCGCTTAGAACACTTGGATGAACTCAATCGTCCACGCGCTTATACCAATCATTTAGTGCATCACGGTTGCCCACGTAACGAGTTTTACGAATACAAAGCCAGCGCCGAAAAGCCTGCCGATTTGGGCTGTATGATGGAGCATTGCGGCTGTTTGGGTACGCAGGCGCGTGCGGATTGCAATACGCGGCTTTGGAATGGGTCGGGGTCGTGTTTGCGCGGGGGCTATGCTTGTATTAATTGCACCGCGCCGGAGTTTGAAGAGCCTAAGCAGGCATTTGGAGTGACACCCAAAATCGCCGGAATCCCCGTCGGTTTGCCGACCGATATGCCCAAAGCGTGGTTTGTAGCCTTAGCTTCTTTATCCAAAGCCGCCACCCCAGAACGGGTGCGCACCAATGCAGTTTCCGAGCAAGTGATTATCGCGCCCACCAGCAAAAACCGAGGGCGCAAACGATGACTCGCCGTGTCTTAGGCCCGTTCAATCGGGTAGAGGGTGATCTCGAAGTGCACTTTGAAGCCGAGCAAGGGGTGATTAGTCAAGCATGGGTGAATTCGTCCTTATTTCGCGGTTTTGAGCGCATTTTGGTGGGCAAAGCGCCGAGTGATGCACTGGTTTATACCCCGCGCATTTGCGGAATTTGTTCCGTCGCGCAATCGGTAGCCGCTGCTAAAGCATTGGCTCAAGTCCAAGGTTTAAGCCCAACCCCGAATGGCGAATTGGTCACGAATTTAATTCTCGCCTGTGAAAATATCGCGGATCACCTCACCCATTTTTACCTGTTTTTTATGCCGGATTTTGCGCGGGAGGTGTATCAACACCAGCCTTGGTTTGCGTCCATTAATCAACGCTTCAAAGCTCAAACCGGAACTGCACATTCTGAGGTGTTAAAAGCGCGTGCCGAGTGGCTGCATATTACCGGGCTGCTGGCAGGCAAATGGCCGCATAGCTTGAGTATTCAACCCGGCGGCAGTACTCGCGCTTTAGAGCCACAGGAAAAGCTGCGTTTGCTATTAATGATTCGTAGCTTTAGGGCGTTTTTAGAGAGGGTGGTGTTTGGCGATCAACTGGAAAGGGTCGGCAATTTAGCGAATTTGGATGAGTTAAAGTCTTGGTGCGAAGCGCATGCAACTAGTGATTTCGGGCGTTTTTTGCAGTTAGTGGAAGCGTTGAATTTAACTGATTTAGGACGTAGCATCGACCGCTTTTTATCTTATGGCGCTTACACCGATTTATACCCGCAAGGGGTGTGGGAAAGTGGCGCTATTCAAACTTTAAATCTTGCCAACATTAGCGAAGACATTAGCCATAGTTGGATGCAGGCGGCGCAACGGGTAGCGCATCCGTTTCAAGGCGAAACCCAACCGCATTGGGAGAAAAACGGTGCGTATAGCTGGTGTAAAGCGCCACGTTTAGGCGGCAGAGTAGTGGAAACAGGTGCGATTGCACGTCAACTCATGGATAAGCAGCCGCTGATTAATGATTTGGTCAATGCAACGGGCGGCAATGTGGCGAGTCGGGTGATTGCCCGTTTGTTGGAGCTGGCGCGACTCGTTCCGGTAATGGAGATTTGGTGTCAAAGTATTAAAACTAATGAAGCCTTTTGTGCGCACGCCCGTATGCCCGATGAGGCGCAAGGCATCGGTTTGGTGGAGGCCGCACGCGGTAGTCTCGGGCATTGGCTCACGGTGCGCGACGGTAAAATTGCTCATTATCAAATCATTGCGCCGACTACGTGGAATTTCTCCCCGCGCGATGAATTAGGGCAGGCGGGTGCTTTGGAACAAGCGCTGATTGGCACAGCAGTAGCAGACGAGGGGGCGGTGAATGTGCAACACATTGTGCGCTCCTTCGACCCCTGCATGGTGTGTACGGTACATTGATGCAAGCAACACGCATACGGATTCGCGGCATAGTGCAAGGGGTAGGTTTCAGACCAACCGTGTGGCGCATTGCCAATGAATTAGGGGTGACAGGTTCGGTGCAAAACTATGGGGCTGGCGTGTTGATTGAAGCGCAAAGTTCAGCAGCTCATTTAGCACAATTCATTGAACGCCTTCATGCCGAACAACCGCCACTGGCACAGATTAATAGCCTTGAGCTTGAAACGATTGCTTTAAGTTCTGCACACGATTTTCAGATTTTAGAAAGTGACTATTCGCCCGCACACACGCATATAGCACCCGATGCAGCGACCTGTGCAGACTGTATTGCTGAGTTATTTGATCCCGCCTCACGCCGCTATCATTATCCGTTTACCAACTGCACTCACTGCGGGCCACGCTTAAGTATTGTCATGGGCATTCCCTATGATCGAGCGCAAACCACGATGCAGGCATTTGCTTTATGCGCAGCCTGTGCAGCGGAGTATTACAATCCTACTGATCGCCGTTTTCACGCTCAACCCAATGCTTGCGCCGTGTGTGGCCCACACGTTTGGCTGGAAACGGCTACGGAAAGAATTGAGGATTATGCCGCGATTCAAGCCTTTGCCGAACGCATCAAGCAAGGGCAAATCGTAGTAATTAAAGGCATTGGCGGCATGCATTTAGCCGTCGATGCACGCAATGAATTAGCCTTAAAAACCCTACGTGAGCGCAAACAACGCCCCGCTAAACCTTTGGCTTTAATGGCAAAAAGCCTTGAGCAAATCGAGCAGTTTTGCCTAATCAATGAATCAGAAAAAGCCGCCTTACAATCCGCTGCTGCGCCCATTGTATTACTAGAGCGCAAACCCGATTGCCCTTTAAGTCAGATCATTGCCCCACACCAAAATCTCATCGGTTTTATGCTGCCCTATACACCTTTGCATCATTTGCTCGTGCAGTTGTTAGAGCAACCAATAGTGCTGACTTCGGGGAATGTTTCGGGTGAGCCACAGTGTATTAGCAATGAGCAAAGCCTTGAGCAGTTGAGTAAAATTGCTGAGGCGCAATTGCTGCATAACCGTGAAATTGCCAATCGAGTCGATGATTCGGTGTTGCGGTTTATGGCAGGAAAAATGCGGGTATTGCGTCGAGCGCGTGGGTTTGCGCCTGCCCCGATTGCTTTGCCGCAAGGGTTTGAAACAACACCGAAAGTTTTGGCATTAGGGGCTGAGTTAAAAAATACTTTTTGCTTGTTGGAGCAAGGTCAAGTGGTGCTATCCCAACACAATGGCGATTTAGCTAATTATTCAACTTTGCAGGATTTCCAACAGCATTTAGCCTTGTACCAAACGCTTTATCAATACCAACCGGATGCAGTTGTAGTGGATACCCACCCCAATTATCAGGTCAGTCAGTGGGGTCGAAATTGGGCAGCCGAGCAGGGTGTGCGCGTGCTGGAAGTGCAACATCATCATGCGCATGTGGCGGCGTGTTTGGCGGAAAATGAGTATGCACCGGATGCTGAACCTGTCCTAGGCATTGTGCTAGATGGTACGGGTTATGGGCTGGATCACACGCTGTGGGGTGGCGAGTTTTTAAAGGCGCATTACGCAAGTTTTGAGCGTTTAGCTTATTTGAAACCTGTGCATCTACTCGGCGGACAACAGGCGATTTTGCAACCGTGGCGGGTGGCGTTTGCGCATTTATATGCGTCAGGGAATTGGGCGCAAATTGAGCGTGATTATGCCGACTTGGATGCTATTCAGTATTTGCAAACCAAGCCACTCACTACCTTAAGCGCTATGGCGGAGCGTGGTTTAAATTGCCCACTGACCAGTTCAATGGGGCGTTTATTTGATGCGGTAGCGGCGCTCTTGGGTATTTGCCCTGAGCAAGTCACTTACGAAGGGCAGGCGGCGATTGAGTTGGAGGCTTACATGGATGCGGGTTTATTGAAGGAAATAGAGGGTTATCCCTTTGCTTTTCATAACCAACAGCTCGATCCCAGTCCTATGTGGCAAACGCTGTTAAACGATTTAGCGGCGGGTAAAACTAAAGCCTTTATCGCTACCCGTTTTCACAAAGGCTTAGCGCAAAGTTTGGTTAAAACAGCGTCTAAGTTAGCGCATCAATATGATTTAAAAACCATTGCTTTATCCGGTGGGGTATTTCAAAACCGTGTTTTACTCGAATCAGTAAGCGATGGTTTAGCGCCGGAATTTACGGTTTTAATGCACCAGCGCGTGCCTGCCAATGATGGTGGTTTGGCTTTGGGGCAGGTGGCAATCGCTGCCGCACAATTTGGAGGAGAGGGTATATGTGTTTAGGGATTCCCGGACAGATTGCGGTGATTACCGATGCCGAGCAGCTCATGGCGAAGGTGAACATTGGCGGCGTGCTGCGTGAAGTGAATATTGCCTGCATTGCCGAAGAGGGTGTTGATTTACAAAGCTATATGGGCGCTTGGGTGTTGGTGCATGTGGGTTTTGCTATGAGCCGGATTGATGAAGCCGAAGCGCAACGCACCCTGCAAATCCTTGAAGAATTGGGCGAGATGCAAGAGGAACTTAACGCGATGCAAACTTCAGGAGCTATGGCATGAAATTTGTCGATGAATTTCGCGATAGTGAAAAAGCGCACTATTTAGGTCAAGCCATTCACCAACTCGCCCGCGAATTAGAGCCGCGCTTAAAGCGTCCGTGGCAGATTATGGAGTTTTGCGGCGGGCACACGCATACGATTTTTCGTTATGGCATTGAGCAAATGCTACCCGATTGTATTGAGATGGTGCATGGGCCGGGCTGTCCGGTGTGTGTATTGCCAATGGGACGGGTGGATGATTGTGTGGCGATTGCGGAACATCCCGAGGTGATTTTTACCACGTTTGGGGACGCAATGCGTGTGCCCGGTTCGCAAAAAAGTTTGCTGCAAGCGCGTGCTGAGGGTGCGGATATTCGTATGGTGTATTCGCCGATGGATGCCTTAGCTTTGGCGAAAAAGCATCCTGAGCGTGAAGTGGTGTTTTTCGCTTTAGGCTTTGAAACGACTATGCCCAGTACTGCTTTGACTGTGCTCCAAGCCGAGCGCGAAGGCATTCATAATTTCTCACTTTTCTGCAATCACATTACCACCGCACCGACGATTAAAGCCGTACTCGATGAACCTGATTTAATGCTGGATGGCTTTCTGGCTCCGGGGCATGTGGCGATGGTGATCGGTCTCAATCCCTTCCAATTTATCGCCCGCGATTATGATAAGCCCTTGGTGATTACTGGCTTTGAGCCGTTGGATATTTTGCAGGCTTTGTGGATGTTGTTGCAGCAATTGGCGCAAAACCGATGTGAAGTGGAAAATCAATACGCTCGTGTAGTGCAAACGGAAGGCAATGCCGCCGCACTCAAAGCCATGCAACAAGTGTATGAAGCACGCGATTTCTTTGAGCTGCGTGGTTTGGGTTCGATCGATCATTCGGGGGCGGGGATGCGGGCTGAGTATGCTGCGTTTGATGCCGAGCAGAAGTTTAAAGTGAAAAACCTCACCATTACCGACCCCAAAGATTGCCAGTGTGGTGCGGTGATTAAGGGCTTAATTAAGCCATGGGAGTGTCAGATTTTTGGTAAACGTTGCACCCCCGAAAACCCAATGGGGGCGCTAATGGTATCCTCAGAGGGTGCATGTGCGGCCTATTACAATCACGGTTATGGGCGGGATGCAGCATGAATAAACTTGCCGGAAAAACCATTACTTTAGCGCATGGTGCAGGCGGCAAAGCTATGCGTGATTTGATTGATGCAGTGTTCGTGCAAGGCTTTGCCAACCCCGAATTAGCCGCGTTAGAGGATCAAGCGCGTTTTAATTTAAGCGCTTTAATGGCACACGGCAACCGTTTGGCGCTCACGACGGATAGCTATGTGGTCGATCCACTCTTTTTCCCCGGCGGCGATATTGGCAAATTGGCGGTAACTGGAACGGTGAACGATCTTGCCATGAGTGGAGCAGTGCCTTTGTATCTGACCTGCGGGATGATTTTGGAGGAAGGGTTTGCGATTGATGAGTTGATTAAAATCGTTGCCTCTATGAAGGCTACGGCTGATGCAGCAGGGGTAAGAATCGTCACGGGCGACACTAAAGTAGTGCATAAAGGTTCAGCCGATAAGCTGTTCATTAATACCGCAGGCGTCGGAGTGATTCCCGCACATTTGGATATTTCCGCTACCAAGG
Source organism: Thiolinea sp. (assembly GCA_049292455.1). Classification (GTDB taxonomy): domain Bacteria; phylum Pseudomonadota; class Gammaproteobacteria; order Thiotrichales; family Thiotrichaceae; genus Thiolinea. Next base: position 120,120 of record JBATRF010000005.1, on the reverse strand, counting down.
CGCAAGTCGGCGATAAGATTTTGATTAATGGTTTTATCGGTGATCATGGCGCGGCGATTGTGGATGCACGTGGTGAATTGGCCTTGGAAAGCACGATTTTAAGTGACTGCCAACCCTTGCATGATTTGGTGCGCACCATGCTGCAAGTTTGCCCCAGGATTCATTGCCTACGTGATGCCACTCGTGGCGGGGTTGCAACCGTATTAAATGAGTTTGCCCAAAGCTCCCAAGTCGGGATTCGCTTACACCACAATAAAATTCCAGTGCGCCCTGAAGTGCGCGGTATGTGTGAGATTTTAGGGCTGGATGCTTTGTATTTGGCGAATGAAGGTAAATTGGTGGCGGTGGTTCCGCCGGAATTTGCCGAGATGGTATTAGCTGCTATGCGCTCACATCCAGCGGGGGCGGATAGTGCGATTATTGGCGAGGTGCAGGCTAGCCCCAAAGGGAGAGTATTGTTGAATACCGGATTTGGTGGGGATCGCTTATTGGATATGTTGGTCGGGGAGCAGTTGCCGAGGATTTGTTAATTTATAAATTCTGCATCGTGGCTAAGGTTACGGGGTAGAGCTTATTTAATTCCTCAATATAGGCAGAAATATCAACAGCATCATTGCTTTCACCTTTATCCTGTAATGTTTTGCAAAGATCGGCCATTTTCTCAGCACCCAAACTCACACACGAGCCTTTTAGTTTATGCGCTGCTTGTGCCATGCCATGCAAGTCATTATTAGTAGCAGTCTGCTGAATTTCGACCAATAATTCAGGCGTAGTTGAGGCAAAAATAGCAATCAAGCGTGGCAGAATTGATGCTGGTAATTGCTTTAAAGTTTCAGTGGCTAAGATTTGCATAAGCTAATTCTTTTGGTTTGTTGGTTTGAGCTGAGCACCAGTACTCAAGGGCTGTTTCAATCGCTTCGGGCAAAATAGGTTTACTAATGTAATCATTCATCCCGGCGGCTAAGCAGGCGTTTTTATCACTTTCCATCGCATTGGCTGTCATCGCAATAATGATAGGCTGGCGATTAGCAGGGAATTCAGCACGAATCAGGCGCGTCGCCGATAGCCCATCCAATTCGGGCATCTGCATGTCCATAAAAATGACATCGAAAGGCTTAACGCGCAAAGCTTCGATAGCTTGACGGCCATTTTCGGCAATCTCTACTCTGTAAGCCATTTCATCCAAAATTGAGCTAGCTACTATCTGGTTAATCGGATTATCTTCTGCCAGTAAAATCGATAGAGGCAGACGTTCGCCGAGTTTGAGTGGTGCTTGTTCAATTCGGGTAGTGACCAGATTAAGCTCGCCAAGTACCGTCATTAAACTATCAAATAAGCGGCTCCGTGTGATTGGTTTGGTTAGATACAGATTAAATAGCTCGCGGACAATTTTTTTTGGATGCGGGTCATTGGGCGGCGCAATCAGAATCAGCGGGAATGCTTGAAGGCTATACTGGCTACGTACATAACGACCAAAATCCAGTGCAGAAGCATTTGGTAGTCGGCTATCGACCAAGCCAATATCATAAGTATTTCCTGAGATTAACAGGCTAATAGCTTCGTTAGTATTGGTACAGGCTTGAGTAATCGCACCCCAAGCGCTGCAAAAATCTTGTAAGGCCTGATGGTTAACTGGGTTATTTTCAATAATCAGAATCCGTTTACCCGCAATTTCTGGGATATTCGGATAGAGGAAAGGTTTGAGCTTACCTTCTGCTTGCTGAGTTTTTAGGGTGAAATGAAAGCGGCTGCCAACGCCAAAGGTGCTCTCAGCCCAGATTCTACCTTGCATCATTTCAACTAAGCGTCGCGAAATCGCTAAACCTAAACCTGTGCCTTCACCTTGAATGGTTAGAGCATTATCCGCTTGGCTAAAGGATTCAAAAATACTATCTAAACGATCTACTGGTATGCCAAAGCCAGTGTCGGAAATTTCAAACTCAAGCTCATAGTCATCGCCCTGCTGGTTATTGACAGTGACAAAGATAGAAACCTCGCCTTGTGGGGTGAATTTAATGGCATTGCCGACTAAATTGGTAAGAATTTGCCGTAGACGAGCCATATCCCCTGTAATAAACAGCGGTATCGCTGGAGCGACCGCATAGGCAAGCTCTAGATTTTTTTCTATGGCTTTAGAACTGAGCAAATTAAGTACTTCTTCAATGCAAGAGCGCAATTCTAGCGGTTCATGCTTGAGATCCAGTTTGCCTGCTTCTATTTTAGAAAAGTCTAAAACATCATTGATCACTGTGAGCAGGTGTTCGCCACTCAAATGAATACTTTCTACGAATTCGGATTGTTTCTTGCTCATCGGTGTATTCATGAGTAAGCGGGTCATGCCGATGACGCCATTCATCGGTGTGCGAATTTCATGGCTCATGGTCGCGAGGAAGCGTGCTTTGGTATTCACTGCTTCTTCGGCCAACTGTTGGGCCGTTTGAGCCGCTTGAATCAATTGCTTGAAGTGGCTAGAAAAGTAAAAACGACTCGCGAGCAAGCCAGCAATGATAAAAATGGCCGAGAGCAAGGCTTGGTATTTGATGATGTCTAACTGGGCAGACATTTGAAAGGTATTGCTAGTATTGTTTTGGATCGAATCCTGAATAGCGGTCATCACTTGAAAGCCGATTTGGTTATCAATATTGGCTAACTTTTCTACCAAATCTTGAGCGTCATGCGCGATGTTGTGAGCATCGCGTGCTAACTGCTGCCAATGGCCTGGGGATAAGGATTCTAATTCATCAATCAGGCCAGTCATAATGCCGGTGAACTCTTCAAACTGATCCTTCAGTTGTGGCTCTGCTGTTTTAGGCCAAACCCTTAGCAACTCATTACTTTGCTCTTTCAAATTATCAGATAAAGCATGTAATAAGGGTAAATTGCCGCGATCGCTATTTGGATTTTTGGCAAAGCGGAAAAACTCATCATCCAAAGCATCATAAGCTTGGCGTTGTTTATCCAACAGCTCTTCTAATTTCATTTGCTCTTGAAAGGTGGTGTAGGCTTTTTGCATAGCGCTAGCTGCATCCTGTTGATTTTGCTGTGCTTTGGCAGATAAATTACTCAGGCTAAACCACAACAAGAGCACAATCACACTCAAGAGCGTCAACAAGAGAGCGCTATCAATCAGTTGCAGCAAACGCAGATTGCTGAAAATACGCATTAGACTGGTCTACCGCTCAAGCTAAAATTGAAATAATAGAGTTTGCGAGATGTAATGACGTTCATTGTCATCATGATCAAACACCGCAATCGCTCCCTTGACCGTGCTATCTAAGGCAAAGCGTACATCGTCGGCCTGGTTTGTATCCAATTTGCGGCTTTGTTCTAAATGCCATTTGCCATCCTTCCAGATGCCTTTGGCTTTAATATCATCCGTGCCTTTAGGTAGCTGCTGACGGGGAGCATATTTGGGCATTAAGTCTTGCTGCTTTTTGAAATAGCGTTTGGATTCATAAGGCTCTTCGCCTGAATCATTCGGGCGTTGGATATAAATAATGCTACCGTCAGGCAGGGTAGCTTTATAGGATTCGGCAAGAGCTTGACGGCTAATGATGGTCATTTTGTCATGGCTAATATTGATCGGATTGGTTCGGGCTGCTTTCCAATTCCACATATCAGCTTGAAATTCTTTGCCAGCATACCAATTCGCGTCGTAATCGCCCTGCATGGCAAATTCCAGTGCAAAGCGATCCTCACGTTGGGGGCCTTCTACATATTTCTGCTTAACTTCATCCCAAACATGCGGTTTATGCTGAATATCTTCAGTACCATCTTCCCATTCACTATAAAAATAAACGGTATCAGCGTAGACACCTGCTTTGACTAAAACTGCTTTTACCAAGTCAGGTTTGCCCAGATAAACCAAGGGAATTTCAATGCTGGGGATTTCTTTCCACTCTTCGCCTGAACCATCGGTGACAGGTGCAGCTTTGAGCTTAACCACCTGAATAATTTGCGGTTCATTTGTTGCTGCGGCTGAAATAGAGCTTACTAAGCTTGCAGCTGCGAATAAGAGTGCGGATAGAAAAACTCGCATAGACACACTTCCTTATTATTTGATTATGGGTGTCAGTTGTTAGAGATAATTCGTTACAATTTATAAGAGAGTTAGATTAAAGGCAAGAATTGACCGATAAAATGCCAGTTATTTCAATTTGTATTATTTAATATTTGATTTTTAAATAAATATACACCATGTACCAATAGCGGCAGCAAGATGAACCAAATGACCCAGATTAATAAAAATGAGGAAAATACTGAGTAATTAAAGCTTAAGGCTCCCAACTTAGCGCCTCCGAAATAACTTAAACTGCCAGCGAAACCTCCTATTAAAGCTTGATAAATCGACTTAAGTTTTTGCAACCAAGCCAAGCTATAAAACAAGCTCAACACAAACCCCGCCCAAATCACCAGCAACCAAAACGGCAACTGACTATGCAAATCCCAAAAGCCCAAGGCTTGCAAACTTAAATCAATGCCCCAACCCACAGGTGCAATCAGGCACATGGCTAGCAGATCACGCTTAATATGTTGGTGCAGTACCAGCAGATGCACGCCCAGCAATAGCACCAGCCACACTAAAGCCGCATTACCCCAAAGTGCTGCGACCCACCAGATTGCCTGAAAAAGGGCGAAGTCAATCAGCATCATAAGCCGCAGCATCTTGATCACGATATAGCGGCTTATCCGCAGTCAAATGCACGGTACTAATCAAACGTTCCTTAAATCCGCCCGCGCAATAATGCAGATAAAATTGCCAAAGGCGATAAAATTGATGATCTAGCCCCAAGCCTGCCAGCTTGTCTTGCTCTGCCTGCAAACGTTGTGACCAGTGTTTTAAGGTTAAAGCATAATCCAAACCAATGTCATTTAAGCCACTGATTTTCATATCGGTGTGTTTAGTGAACTGCTCGCTCATCACCGTAATCGAAGGCAAAAAGCCGCCAGGGAAAATGTAGCGTTGAATAAAATCGGCTTGTTTGCGGTAGCGATCATAGCGTTGGTCGCTAATCGTGATCGCTTGCAGGAACATGCGCCCATTGGGTTTGAGGAGCTTATTGCATTGCTTGAAAAACTGCGGCAAGTGTTGATGTCCCACTGCTTCAATCATTTCGATTGACACCAGCTTGTCGTATTGCCCGGTTAATTCGCGGTAGTCTTGCTTCAACAGAGTGATTTGTTGATCTAAACCTTTGGTTTTAATAAGTTGCTGCACATAAGCGTATTGGGCGTCAGAAATAGTCGTGGTGGTGACTTTGGCTTGATAATGTTCAGCCGCATAGACCGCTAATGCGCCCCAACCTGTACCGATTTCCAACAAAGTATCGCTCTGCTTTAATTGCAAGCGCTCGCAGATCAGATGCAATTTATGCAATTGCGCTTCGCGCAAAGTGCTAGTGGGGCTTGGAAAAATGGCGCTGGAATACAGCATGGTTTCATCTAAAAACAGCTTATAAAATTCATTGCCTAGGTCATAGTGCGCGACGATATTTTTCTTAGAGCCTGCTTTGGAATTGGGGCGCAAGGCATGGGCAATGCGATGCCCAATTTGGCTTAAAAACGAAAAGCCGTGATCCAGTTGATCAATCATGTGCTGATTGCGCACCAAGACGCGAATCAGTTTGGTTAAATCGGGCGTATCCCACAAGCCTTCAATATAAGTTTCACCCGCTGCAATCGTACCGCCGCCCCATAAGACTCGCGCATAACCGGCTGGATCATTCACAGTAATATGCGCTTGCAAAGCATGTTGCGGATCGCCAAAGGTGTAAAAAGCTTCCGCGTCTTGCAGGGTTAAGTAGCCGTATTCCAGTTTAGCTAACAGCTTTAAAAACAAGGCTTTGGCGAAAGTGGCTGAGCCAAAACTACGATTTTTAGTCCATTTGACAGTGCTAACACTGGTCATACTTTATTCTCCTTAGACGGCGTAACATGCGGCACATAAGGCACTTTTTTCCAATACAATTTCAGCGCCTGCCAATAAATCGTGGCGACGGTTTTGAGTGTCATCGCGGGAATGCGTAGCCACTGGGCTTTTAATTCGGCTTTGCTCAAGGGTTTGCGTTGCAGCAACATTGAGGCATGAAATAGGCGTTGCTCAGCTTGGTTAGTGATTTGCACCAGCAGCGCCTCCTCTAAAGGACTGAAACGCCAGTGATATTCCATGTTCAAATCCATGAAAGGCGAGACATGAAAGGCTTTTTTGCTAGGCTCTTGCGTCCGCGCATCAATCAAATAACAGTGGCGCTCATTCCACGGCGTATTGCTGACTTCGGCGAGTAAATAGCGCAAATCGCCATTCGCTTCATGGCAGTAATAGAAATTCACCGGACTAAAATAAAAACCTAAACAGCGCACTTGCCCGACAAAAATCACTTTGCCGTCAAGTAATTCACCGCCGAGACTTTCCACTTTTTGCCAGACGTTTTGGCGCGTGAGTTCGGGCTCATGATCCAAATAATCACTGGGGCGAAAGCTCATTAGCGCAGTACGTTTGACCTTAAACCACCAGCCTAAATCGGGCAGGCTATTCAGCTCATCCAAATCCAAGGCGAACAGGAAAATCGCATAACGGAAACGATGCAGCGTGGGTTTATAACGGCAATGCCCAACCGTCCCGCTATACAAGCAACTATTCAGGCTCATACCTGCACTCCTAAGCGTTGGCAGACTTCTACCGCACTTCTGACGCCATCCTCGTGGAAGCCGTTATACCAATACGCACCGCAAAAATGGGTGTGGTTGTGCCCACAAATCTCAGCACGGCGGCCTTGTGCTTCGACCATGCTTTGACTAAACACCGGATGGCTATAGCGGTATTCGCCCAAAATTTTGCTCGGTTCAATCGCGTGGGTATTGTTTAAAGTCACACAAAACTGCGGCGCATCCGCAGGCAAACGCTGCAAAATATTCATGCTATAAGTGACTGTCGCGGGCTGAGTAGTCGAGTCGCTCAGATGATAATTCCAACTCGCGCGGGCTTTGGGAATAGCGGGCAATAAGCGCTCATCGTGATGCAACACCACTTCATTCTCACGGTAAGGAATCGCGCTTAAAATGGTTTTTTCCGGCGCACTCGCATCACTCAAGAGCTGCAAAGCCTGATTACTGTGGCAAGCCAAAATCACGTCATCAAAGTCTTGCGTGCCGTGCTCAGTCGTTACTTGCACACCTTGCTCAGTACGTTTGATCGCTTTCACGGGCGTATTGAGGTGAATCTGCTTAGCGAACTTGCGGGTGAAATAGGGAATATATTGTTTAGAGCCACCGACAATCGTGTACCACTGCGGGCGATCTTGAATATTCAACAGGCCGTGATTATGGAAAAACTGGATAAAAAACTTTAGCGGAAAGCCTTTAATTTCGCCCAAACTGGCTGACCAAATTGCTGCTCCCATCGGCAAAATATAGTGCTGGGCGAAAAACTCACTAAATTTTTGTTGTTGGAGAAATTCACCCAAACTTAAATCGCTCGGCACACCTTGCGCAGCTAAGCTTTTGCAGCGTTGATTAAAACGCACGATCTCGGCAAGTAAGCCGTAAAAACGTGGATTCCACAGATTGGAGCGCTGCGCAAATAGGCTGTCCAAGGAGTTACCGTTATACACCAAACTGCTTTGCGCATTGGTGACGCTAAAACTCATTTCGGTGGGCTGATAAGGCACACCTAACTCATTTAAAAAGCGCTGAAAATAGGGGTAAGTGCGGTCATTGAATACAATAAATCCGGTATCAATCGCCCACGTTTTACCGTTGACATTCACATCAATGGTTGCGGTGTGCCCGCCAATATAATGATTAGCTTCAAACACTTGCACTTCATGCTCGCGGCTCAGCAAATAGCCACACACCAAACCCGAAATCCCCGAACCGACAATCGCAATCTTCATTAACGTACCAGCCTTTGTGCCAGCCACAGTTGCACGCGATAGGGCAAACGGTTTAAAACCCGCAAACCAAATACAAAACTCGCGGGCGTGCTGATTAAGGCTTTACGCTTAGCCAAGCCTTGACGAATATCCGCCGCCGCTTTGCTAACCGGAATGCGCATCGGCATGGTGAAATCGTTTTGATCGGTGAGGGGGGTTTCGACAAAGCCGGGGGTGATCAGACTCACTGAAATTCCATGTTTTTTTAAATCCAGCGTCAGACTTTGCGCTAAATAGGCAATCGCCGCTTTACTTGCACCATAGGCTTCGGCGCGGGTGAAGGGGAACAGATAAGCACTTGAACCGACTAGCGCGAGTTGCCCGCCTGCTGGAATATGGCGGGTGAAGGCTTCGAGGCAGTGTCCAACACCGAGTAAATTGGTTTGCATTAAGCGGGTGAAACGCTCGCTGTCGAAGTGTTTGGCGTCATCGATATAGATGCTGGTTCCGGCGTTTAAGATCACTAGATCAAGGCTTTGGGTAAGGCTTTGCCCTGCGGCTAAAACGGCTTCGCGTTCGGTAATATCGAAGCTCAAAGTTTGTAATTGGCTAGAATTGGCAGCTTGCTGGTTTAAAACAGCCAGTTTGTCAGGGTTGCGTCCACAGGCAAGCACTTGCCAGCCATCTTTTAAATAATCCAACGCCAATTGTTGACCAATGCCGGAAGTTGCTCCGGTGATGAGTACAGTTTTCATGCGGCGGCTCGCTTTTTTACACTGCGAATCACACTGCCTAACACTGGAATTTGCTCGTAAAGCATTTGCCCGAGGTCGGTGTAGTCGCGGTGTTTTTCAATCAATTGCTCATTAAATTGCAAATGGCTTGCACCTTCCACAGCGACTGCTTTGCCGCTATTTAAACGCGGATGCACGAAGGTCATGACCCAAATCACGCAGGCTTGATTATCTTGATAAAACAAGTCTTTAATCACGAATTGGCAGGATTCCAGATTGGCATATAACGCGGTGAAGTAGGCTTCAAATGCGGCATAACCTTGTACGCGATGCAGTGGGTCTTGGAATTCAATGTTGGGGCTATACACCGTTTTTAGCGCCTGCAACTGGCCCTTTTGTAAGTGGGTATAAACTTCGGTAAAACGCTGTAACACATCGGGTAGCATAGCTCACTCCAAATGCCCAAAGGGGCTTGATACTGGCTAAGTTAGCAAGGTCAATGTCAAACTAACGTGAAGATTCTGTGAGAAAACGGCATGCGTACTAATGGCATTTACCAAAAGCTGATTCGGGTGTTTGTATTGCAAATGCTGTTTATTAGCGTGATTACCGTGCTGGGGGTGTATACGGCGGCGTGGATTGTGGAACGGGTGATGGTGAAAACCGCGCTCGAAGGCGAGGCCGTGCATTACTGGACGTGGGCAGCACAAGACCCGAATCATCCCGCCCCGAATACGGATAATTTGCGCGGCTATCTCGCCAAAAACGCCGATGTGAGCCAAGTGCCTGCCGAATTACGTGCGATGCAGCCGGGTTATGCGCGGGTTAAAATCGGGCAAGCCAAGCCTTTGGTGTATGTGGAGGATCAAGGCAATCAGCGCTTATTTTTGGTGTTTGATGAAGATAGTGTGGGCAAATTATCGTTTTATTTTGGTGTTGTGCCACTGAGCTTGGCGCTAATGGTGATTTATTTATCCGCTTGGGTGGCGTATCGCTTATCGCGGCGCACTTTGTCGCCTTTGGTGTCTTTGGCGCAAACCATGCGCAGTTTTGATGGGAAAAAGCATGATTTCGCCGATTTGCAATTGGATGAATACACTCAAGTCGGGGTGAATGATGAGGTGCGAATCTTAGCGCAATCCTTGCAGGAATTTACCACGCGCTTGCAGCAACAACTGACTCGCGAACGCGAATTTACCCGCGATGTCAGTCATGAATTGCGTACCCCTTTAGCAGTGATTAGTGGCTCGCTGGAATTATTGCAAAAGCAAACCCATCCGCCTTTGCAGCAGCGTGCGGTGGAGCGCATGCAAGTCACTACCCGCGATATGCAATCCTTGATTGAAACTTTATTGCTGCTCGCCCGCGAGGAAAATCAAGCTAGCCAACCCGAAACGGTGGCGGTGAATGACTTGGTGAAAGGCTTAATCGCGCAAGTCGAGCAAACCCATAATAGCGATCAGCATGTGAAACTGCTGTGTATCGAGCCGCAGCGTTTGAGTATCCATGCGCCGCGCCAAGCCCTAATGATTGTCTTGGGCAATATCATGCGCAATGCCTGCAATTACACGCGCCAAGGCTCGGTGACGGTATTGATTGAGGGCAATGCGGTCGAGGTGCGCGACACCGGAATGGGGATGAATGCTGAGCAATTGGAGTTGGCGCAACAAGCCTTTCAGCGCGTGCATACGGGGAGTGATGGCTATGGTTTGGGCTTGGATATTGTGCGCCGTTTGTGCGAGCGCTATGGCTGGCAACTCAGCATGAGTAGTTTGTTGGGGCAAGGCACGAGTGTGCGTGTGCAGTTGGTTAATTAGTCAGTTTAAACCCCACCCCTTTCACGGTTTGAATCAGTTCAGTTTGCTCCGGCTGATTTAGTGCTTTGCGCAAATTATATAAATGGCTCCGTAGTGCGTCGGTGTCGGGAATATCACTGCCCCAAAGTTCATGTTGCAAGGCTTCACGCGACACAATCGCGGGCGACTCGCGCATTAAAATCCGCAGAATTTTAAAACTAGTTGGTGAAACAATCACTTCCTGCCCCGCCCGCCAGACCTGCTGGGTGCTGGTATCGACGGTTAAATCGCCCAAACTCAGGCGCTTATTCACCACCTGCCCACGATTACGTTTCACTAAGGCTTGCAAACGCGCCACCAATTCTTGATTGGCAAACGGTTTCACCAAATAATCATCCGCACCTTGGGCAAAACCTTGCAGCCGATCTTGCAGTTGATCGCGTGCAGTCAGCATTAAAATCGGCAAATCCAAACCGTATTGCTGACGCAAACGTTGACACACACTAAACCCATCCAAATCCGGCAAGTTTATATCCAAAATCAGCGCGTCATAAGCTTGTTGCGTCGCCAATTGCAGGCCGTGCAAACCCGTGGCGGCATAATCCACCTCGATGGCTTCACTATTGAGATAATCCATAATCGTTTCCGCGAGTAGGCGATGATCCTCGATAAGCAACACCAGCATGCATTCAAAACCTCAGAAAAACACTCCTGTTAAGTATAACGAAAAGCTCTAAAGGCTGCGTTTAAGCCTAATTGCGAGTAGACAATCAAGCTGGGATACTACTGCGTTCAAGACAGGAGCGGCGTATGTTTGGCATTCACGACCTTTGGTTATTTATTATTTCGGGGTTATTACTCAACCTCATGCCCGGCCCCGATACCCTATTCATTATGACCAAAAGCGCCTCGCAAGGCTGGAAAGCGGGCGTTGCCGCAAGCCTCGGTATTTGCTCCGGTGTATATGTGCATATCTTTGCGGCGGCGTTTGGCTTATCGGCTGTATTAGCCACCTCGGCGACCGCTTTTGTGGTGGTGAAATTAGTCGGCGCGGCGTATTTGATCTATTTAGGCTGGACGGCCTTGCGCCAGAAAACCCAAGCCAATAGCGATCATCCTTTACTCGAACAACCACGCCAGTCTTTAAGCACGATCTACCGCCAAGGCTTTCTCACCAATGCACTGAATCCGAAAGTCGCGCTATTTTTCCTAGCTTTCGTGCCGCAATTTATTGCTGCTGATTCCGAGAATACCGTGTTGGCATTTATTGTGTTGGGGACGATTTTTGATGTGAATAGCTTGATTTGGTGTGTATCGGTTGCGTTGTTTACTGCGTTTGCTAGTGAGCGGTTGCAAGTCGGTCAACAAGCTAAAGTGTGGTTGAATAAAGTAGTCGGGGCCTTGTTTATTGGATTGGGTATTCGGCTGGCGGTGTCGGCGCAAAACTAGGGTCGTGCGGTGATGCCTAGCATTGGGCCTAAAAGCGTGGTCTGGCTATTGATTTTCAGCTCTTCGGAATAGATAGCCGACACCACACCATCTAAATATAAAGCATCTGTACACTGCAACTCATCTTTGAAAAAGCTGGCGAATTCATAGAAGTTCACAGGCTTATCGCTAATCACAAAATAAACTTTATCCCCTGCTATGCCTACACCATTGCGGATTAGACGTGAAATAGCTGTTGGGGTAAATTTTGGATGAATTTGCCCATTTTGTAGCAGTAAAGGGCCTGATTGAGTGGCTAGTTGTACCTGCTTGGCAAGCTTAGGGTATTCGGAGGATTCGACAATATGCGCTCCGGTTTCATCCGTAAAAAACACACCATTCGGCTTCCAATAAAAATTGCCTTGCGCTTCGCGCAGATTGAGTTTGCCGACTTGCTTACCCTCCAACACTAATAAGCCGACCGGCTCGAAATTGGCTTGGTACATGCCCGCATTCATTGCAAACAGCAGTTGCTGGTTTTTAGCAGCTAGCCAAGTTTTTAAGCGCTCAAAATGTTTGAAGGGTTCGCCATTTTCGTCTTTTAAATATAAAGCTAATTGCTCTTGTGCGGGCTGGTATTCTCTAACCGTAAAGCCTGCGTAATTAGCCGCCTGAGCCGTGAAACTAAGCGCTAATAACAGGAGTAAGCAAGCTAGGCGTTGAAATATCATCTATTTTTATCTTTAGGCAGTAAAAAAATCAGCAGCTGATTGAGCACTAGAGTAGTGGCTAGCAGAAATAAAATCACTCGTAAAAAGTAATTGCCTGGCATTAAATACCACGAAATATCCTTAGGATCAGTGCGCCACAGCTCATTACTAAACACCAAAGGATGAAAAATTTCCATCCAAAAAAACCTAAAGAACGGACTGATTGCAAGCATTAATACCAGCAGGCCCAACATCAGATTACGGCTATGGATCGCATAGCGTCGATAGCGACATACCCGCTTGTTGATCAGTAAATCCAAGATAAATAGGGCAGTTATAACCACAAATAGCCAAAACACCTGATCATAAATACCACGTACTTCAGTCAAGTGTTGCAGTTCTTTTTCTGACCAAGGTGGAGTGGGCAGAGTGGCTAATTGATGGCGAAAAAAGCTAGCTAATTCATAACTGCTTAGCTCTACTTTAGGCATGCCCAAGGGTTCGCAACGCGGATTCCAGTGGCAATTGAGTGGATAGCTCCATGAGGTATAGATCAGAGCCGCGAGTGGAATAAAAAACAGCCACAGGAGCAACAAAACGGGCCAAGTCATTTTTTTAAACGTAGCGCAAAACTGCATATCAGTCGCAAATAGCAAAAGCCGCATGATACTCAACGGCGCCTTGCACTGCATGCTCTTTGAGTTTTAAACCCAGAAAATATTCAGCCGGTACTTCGGCCAAACTCAAATGCGGCGAAGCCTGAAAGCCAAACCGACCATAATAATGTGGATCGCCTAGCACGACACAACCATCAGCATTTAAAGCTTGTAAGGCCTTTAAACCGGCTTGTACCAGCGCTGTACCCACGCCTTGATTCTGCCACTGCGGAGCGACGGCTAAAGGCGCTAAGCCAAACCAGTGATGTTCTTCCTCATCAATAGTGACTTTGGAAAACGCGATATGCCCAATAATTTGATGATCAAGTTCAGCGACTAAAGAAACGGTTAAAGCATTTGCTTTACGCAATTCATTTACTAATAAATGCTCAGTTTGATTGCTGTAAATTTCGCTTAAAAATGCTGCCTGAATTACCTGCTCAATGGCTGCTTGATCAGCAGCCTGTTCAGGGCGAATCATCAGTTGGCTTAGCATCTAGCTATGTTGTCGCATGAAAGTTTCTAGGCGCGTGATTAAATCAACCGGCGTTTCTTGCATCGGATAATGACCTGCATTCGGGATGACTTGTAATTCACAGCTCGGATACCAAGTCAAATAGGTGGCCTTCATGGCCTCCGCATTGATTGCGCCATCGTTTTCACCGACACAAACCAGCATCGGCGTTTGAATTTGACTGATTTCATCCGCAAAGTTCTCTTTCACCCAAGCATTCAAATAGCCTGCAAAAGCCGCTTCATGCGTGGTGGCGCGTGAAGCTTTCACCATGTTGTGAATCCAAGAAGCTGTTAGGCGATTGCCGGTGGTGAAGTCAATAATCGCATAGCGGTTTTGATCTTGCTTAATCGCACCTTCAAACAAGCCCCAAGCATTCTCGTCCAATTGCCCACCGCAAGCAGGCACTGGGGTAACGCCCAGCGCCGATTTGACTTGCAGCTCAGGATCGCAATCAAGGATAAACCGTTGCATCGCCATCCCGCCCATAGAATGACCGATCACATGCACAGATTTGAGGCCTAATTCGCGTGCGACCTGATTTGCATCCGCTGCAATCTCGCGCATCGAATAATCACCAGTCAAAGCCGCCGATTTGCCATAGCCGCGATAGTCGATGAACACATAAGTAAAACTTTCAGTATCTAAGGCTTTGAAAGTCGGTTCCCAAGCGGTGTAATCGCCGAACCAGCCATGAAATACCAGCACATGCTCAGCACCATTGCCGATTTTTGTATAGCCAATGCTCATGAATTTTCTCCCAGTCGATACTTGTTAGTTAAGATGGCAAGGTATATTTAAAAAGCCCCGAAAGCGCGCCCGTCCGCCACGAGTAGCAGGAGCAGCTAGGCGATAATTAGGATAGCGCTTGAGAAAATGTCCAATCGCAATCCGTCCTTCCATGCGTGCCAAATTCAAGCCCACACATTGATGGATGCCTGAACCAAAGGCTAAATGCCGATTTTGGCTGCGCTGAATATCCAGCTTATCGGGTTCAGGAAAGCGCTCTGGATCACGGTTGGCGGCACCAATACACAGTGTAATTTGGGTTTGGGCGGGCAGGGTGACACCAGAAATTTCAGTTTTAGTAGTGCTAATCCGATTGCCCAGTTGATTCGAGCTTTCAAAGCGCAAAAACTCTTCCACTGCTGAATTAATCAATTCGGGTTGCTCAAGGAGTAGCTGTTTTTGTTCAGGATGCTCTAGCAAAGCATAGAGGCTATTGCCGATTAAATTAGTGGTGGTTTCATGCCCCGCATTCAGCAGAAAAATACAGTTATGTAGCAGCTCTTGATGGCTGAGCGCTTCGCCTTCCTCACCTTGCATTAAGCGCGTGAGCACATCTTTTTCTGGATCGCCCGGCTCAGCTCGACGGCGCTCAATCAAATCTTCCAAATACAGCAGAAAATCAAGCACTGCTTGATTGCCATGCCTAAACACTTCAGGCGAAATTTTTGGTTCTAGTGCTCCCAAAATAGCTAACGACCAGCCGCGCAAGGGTTCACGTTCGTCATGTGGCACACCAAGTAGATTGCCTATGATTTCAATCGGAATATGCATCGCATAATCTTCAATTAAATCAACTTGCGACTTGCCCTGCATCTTATCGAGCAAGCCATCAACGCATTGAATCAAGCCGGGTTCTAAATTATCTAAAGCTTTGGGGTGCAAAGCGCCTGCAATTAGCTTGCGCACGCGGGTATGTAGTGGCGGATCATTGAAAACTAGGCTGGTAGTGTGATGCTCATAGAGCGCTGAGTCGCCATATTTCGGCTTGAACTCGCGCTGCTTATCGGAGCTAAAGAGCTTGGGATTTTTATAAACGAACTGAATATCTTCGTAGCGGGTTAACAAATAACTGCCATCGGACATCTTTTTAATCGGCTCAAGTTTGCGCAGCGCATGATAAAAAGGGTAGGGCGCTTGATAAAATTCAGCTGACAAATTCGCTAGGCTAAATGCGTCGATAGCTTTTTTATCAACCATGATCAGCTCCTCCATCGGCAATAATGCTTTGAGTATAGTGCTAAGCTACCCTTAGTCTCAATCTCTGTGGCACTGAGAGGAAAGCTTGAAAAAACAGAGTCAGTTAGGCGGAATTAAACCTATACTTTAACTAGTTGAACTTTACTTCAGGAAATTAGGCCTTATATTCGCGTCTACTAATAAATTAAGGCAGATATGGATTTCTTCATGGCTACTATTAGCTCGCGCTTAGCGAGATTGGGATTGGGCGTTTGTTTACTGCTTGCCTTACCAAGCGCTTGGGCGAGTAGTGTTACCCCTGAGCCGGTCAGTGCAGTGACGCACCCTTGTGCACATATGTCCGTTAAAACCTTAGATAAACGTGCTGAGCCTTACCAAGCCAGCATTAAAAAATATGCTGCTCAATATCAAGTCAGCGAAGCGGTGATTAAGGCAGTGATTGCGATTGAGTCCTGCTACAACCAACAAGCTGAGTCTCCTAAAGGTGCTCAAGGCTTAATGCAGTTGATTCCAGAAACAGCGGAACGTTTTGGGGTCGCTGATTCGCTGGATAGCCAGCAAAATATTAAAGGCGGGACGCGTTATCTGGCTTGGTTGTGGAAGCGTTTTGATGGCGATTTAAGCAAAGTGTTGGCGGCTTATAACGCTGGCGAAGGGCGAGTTGATCAATATAAAGGGATTCCGCCCTATCGTGAGACTCAATCTTATGTGCGCAATGTGATGCATGTGCATAATAAGTTGGCTGGCCTTACTGATTCGGCGACGAAAAACGATACTTTGCCTGCAAGCCCTGCTGTATTTTTCCAAAATGCCGTACTCAATCCAAATACAACAGCTGTTGCAGTGCGCCCTGCCAATTTCAGGCAAGCGCCTGCTCCAAAAAGAGTCGTCGCAGTATTTGAGTCGCCTTTTAAAGCCGTTGTACGCCCAACCAAGCCAGGGCGCGGCGGTTTAATGATGAATAGAGCACGTGCACCGCAACTCTATAAGCATTAAGCTGAAAAAAGGCTTGCGAGCGCCAACAAGTTTCAGTATATTTTGCAGCCTTCAACGACAGGCATATAGCTCAGTTGGTTAGAGCACCACCTTGACATGGTGGGGGTCGTTGGTTCGAGTCCAATTATGCCTACCAAATTTTAAAGCCTTTCAATTAATTAAATGATTGAAGGGCTTTTTTGTTTCTGCCTTATTCCTTTGGTTAGATCTTTCTAAAATCTATCTGGATCAGTTTTCACTAGTTAGAGTATTTATTTTCTGCTTGCTAATATTTGTCGATAGCTGCGTTGATTCAAAAATAATTGCTAGCTTTTTCCTGATCCTGTTGTTTATGTTTGTTATGCCATCAACTCATCTTTCATGTGACAAAAAATTGAAAATTTTTGCTCTACAACAGCAGGAAATATCGGATTAAGCACCAGCAATCTTAAAAAAGTAGAAGTATCAATTCTCGCACCTCACCGAACAACACCACATTGTTGCTAAGATCGACCAGCTCTTAGCAACAATGTGGTGACTTAGAGCAAAGCCTGGAGGTGCACACGGACAAGCAAGGGGCTTTGTTAAATGGCGGCGATAGCGGCGATGGCGGCTTAAGCCCATTCTCTCCAAATTCATCACCCTCACCTTTATCTCCTTTCTGATTTATCAGCTGTTGATTTGGTTGTTTGGGGATCTTGGCCGGTGTTGGTATGGAGCATGGGTGGTTGAATACCTTGCAACACTTATTAGGCTGAGTTGGCTCTGTCAGGATTGGTGTTATTGTCAGTTTTAAGAGTTGGTGTGTGGAGCTTCGATGGGTTTGAAAGCTGATAGATTGTAATATGCATGTAAAGCTTTAGTTACGGGGTTATTGGCATTACTCCACGTGGCATCGCCAAGAATTGGTTTAGTATCAAGAGGAGAAAAAGTTAGTGTACGCAAAAAACCAGTATTTTCTATCATTCTCAGAAGTATAGGGTCGTTTATTATTAATTTGTTCTGAGGCTCTGTTTGGTAAAAAGGTTCTAGGGCTGATATTAAGATTAATGGTTCTGGAATACTGAGTAGTAATAATTCAATATAAAAATTTTTATCTTTTACTACTTCATAATTCAAATATGGGTAATTTAATTCATTAATAAGTATAAGAATTTTTTTAACTATTTTTAAATAAGTGTGAAAAGTTAGCTCCTTAAACATTAATTTTGCATATAAAAAATCAATCACCTCTTCATTAGAGGTTGGCTGATAGTCATCAAGTTCAGAAAAAGCAGTATCTTGAATAAAAAACGTCTCAGCTTCATCAAAGGCATAGTCATAAGTTTGTGAAAGATAGTGCTGATGGTCTTCAAGTTTTTTTAGCAAAGTAAAAAACGTCCCTTCAAACTGCTGTTTAATCTGCGTTTTATTTGCTAAAGCGGTTGCTTGTTTTTGTTCCTCAGCATCAGCTCGCTGGCTGTTAAGGGTATAGAGGACGGCTATAAAACCGACAATACTAACAATTGGGTTGAGAATTCCTCCAAAAAAGTCACCAAAAACTCCTAGCTTGTCAGATGAAATTTCCCCAGATATAGCTACCAATATATCCACTATCAATGAGATAGAGGCAAACGTAACAGTTCCAATTAACAAAAAAATTAACCCAATTGGAATTTTTGCTAGGAAACCTGTTTTAGCTAAGGAGTGTTTCGGCGAAGCCATAAATGATCTAAGTATAGAAAATTGGTCTTAAAATTATACCATGCTTCGAGCCTAGAAAAACTAAATTATGCCCATTTTACTATTCACTTGATACCTCCCGCCAATCGCTTTATCTTAAAACCATAAGGCAAAAAAACTTATCAGGCATCTCCACCAAAGAGGTTAAGCTATAAAACTGGCAATTTTTCAGACTAGGCATTTTCACTCGGCAAACGAAAAAACACCGATCAAAACGCTTATTGTGACTGAGTAGATCTTGGTAACAATCTTGGGCTTATCAGGGAAAGAGCTTTAAGTTAGCCCGTTTCGACAACCAGTGCGTTACATGGATTACGGTTGTGCTTACCCAGATTACGGGAGCTGAGAGAGGTTAAATAGCCCAAGTTAGAACTCACGAGCCAATAAGAACTACCAAATAAGCCTCAAAAAAATCCAATCCCATAATTAGGGTATAGAGGGCATAAAATTATCGCTCATTAAACCCTTATTTAAGTGATGCTCAACATCAAGATGGATTTGTATACTGAACTTGCTGAATCACCTAACAACATATATCCAAGCGAGGGATAAAATTATGAAAACCATGATAATTTTCGGTGCAATGGTCATTGCATTAATTACAAGCAATGTAACTGTGGCTAAAGAGGTTGCAGATGAGCACTGTGGAACATCCCCTAGAGTTGTTATTAAACCACCGAAGTCACTGGATTTATTAAGAGAAAAAAGTGTATCGCAAGACTTAAATAAATCTAATATGCAGCTTATATCTACTCAAATTAATAGTCAGCAAATAAATCAAACTAACATAAAATTAAATAATAATTAATATTATAATTTAATAATTTTTGGAATGAGTAGCTGGTTTAATTTTTTAAACCAGCCAGTAGTCACTACTTCAACCATGACTACGACATCACGCATAGCCGTATGGCAGCTAATAATCGTCACATTTAAGAGTTCGAGCCGACCCCTATTTAATCTTGGTAATAGAGATTAAAATTATTTCCTACCGCCGAATAGATACTTGAGCTATCTCCTTAGATCACTGATTTTTTTGGCCTTGTTTGCATAATATCAATGCTCCAAATCAAGTTAGCGCGAAAGATTGGTAGCCGGGAGTCAGGCTAAGTGCAGGGTGTTTGATCTAGATCAAAATTCAGCCCCCAGTGGCTTTGCTCCTAAAAAACTAGGTTACTCACATCATTCTCAAATTTGAGCGCACGGGCTCGCTTGGGAATAGCCGTTAGGAGCACTTATGATTTCACAAGAAGTTGTGGATCTTTCACGCTTGCAGTTTGCTTTGACTGCACTCTATCACTTTCTATTTGTACCCCTCACTTTAGGTATGACTTTCCTGCTGGCAATTATGGAGTCGGTCTATGTTATGACTGGCAAGCAGGTTTACAAAGACATGGTTCAATTCTGGGGCAAGTTATTCATGATTAACTTTGCCTTGGGTGTCACGACTGGTCTTACGATGGAATTCCAATTCGGCACTAACTGGGCGTATTACTCGCATTATGTCGGCGATGTATTTGGCGCTCCCTTGGCGATTGAGGGCTTGATGGCGTTTTTCCTTGAATCGACCTTTGTGGGCTTATTCGTATTCGGTTGGGATCGTTTGAGCAAGGTGCAACACTTAACCGTCACTTGGTTAATGGCGTTGGGCACGAATCTGTCGGCTTTATGGATTCTGATTGCCAATGGTTGGATGCAGAATCCAATCGGTGCGGAGTTCAGTTACGAAACTATGCGCATGGAAATGGTCGATTTCGGCGCAGTGTTATTCAACCCCGTTGCCCAAGTTAAATTCGTCCATACCGTCGCGGCGGGCTATGTCACAGGTTCGATGTTCGTGCTCGGTATTAGCGCTTGGTATCTGCTGAAAAAGCGTGATACAGGGTTTGCTAAACGCTCGTTTGCGATTGCTGCGGGTTTCGGCATGGCCTCGATTTTGTCGGTGATTTTACTCGGTGACGAAAGCGGCTACGAAGCGGGCGAAGTACAGAAAATGAAGCTAGCAGTGATCGAAGCCGAATGGCATACCGAGCCGCCACCTGCCGGATTTAACCTGATTGCGACACCGGATCAGGAAGCGGGTGAGAACACTTATTCGCTAAAAATCCCGTATGCGCTGGGCATTATTGCGACGCGTTCGCTGACTGAGCCTGTCACGGGCATTCATGATTTGGTGGCAGAAAACGAGCAGCGCATTCGGCGTGGCAAGGATGCTTATGGTTTATTCCAAAAATTGCGCCAAGGCACGGCAACGGAAGCCGACAAGCAAGCTTTCGAGCAGATTAAATCAGACTTAGGTTATGGCTTATTGCTGATGCAATACACCCCCAATGTAGTCGATGCGACTGAAGAGCAGATTAAGCTGGCAGCGAAAGGCACAGTGCCTCCGGTTGCACCATTGTTCTGGGCATTCCGCATTATGGTCGCGGCGGGTTTCACTATGTTGATGGTGTTTGCCTTGTCTTTCTATTTCACTGCCAAGCGCACGGCTTGGAACAAACCTTGGTTATTACGCTTAGCTTTTTTCAGCATTCCTTTGCCGTGGATTGCCATTGAAACGGGTTGGTTTGTGGCGGAATACGGGCGTCAACCGTGGGCGATTGGTGAGATTTTGCCGACTTTCTTAGGCACTTCAACCTTAAGTGCAGGCGATTTGATGGGGAGTATTTTCGGTTTCGTCACCTTCTATACCATTCTCTTGGTGATTGAAATGTTCCTGATGATTAAGTTCGCACGGCTTGGCCCTAGCAGCTTACACACCGGACGCTACTTCTTTGAAAAGCAAGCGGGCGGTGGCGGTCACACAGCACACGCTTATGCGCAAAAACTCAATGATCGCGTCTAAGGAGAGCCAACATGTTATTGGATTATGAAAGCTTAAAATTGATTTGGTGGGTGTTGGTCGGCGTGTTGTTCATTGGCTTTGCACTCACCGATGGCTTCGATATGGGTGTGGGTGCGCTGCTGCGTGTGGTGGGCAAAACCGATGAAGAGCGCCGTGTGGCGATTAATGCGATAGCACCGCATTGGGACGGTAATCAAGTCTGGTTGATTCTAGCAGCAGGTGCGATTTTTGCCGCTTGGCCGATTACCTTTGGCGCGGCATTTTCGTCGTTTTATTGGGCGATGGTCTTGACCTTATTCTCGCTATTTTTCCGCCCGGTGGGCTTTGATTATCGCTCCAAATTAGAGAACCAGACTTGGCGCAATATGTGGGACTGGGGTTTGGTAATCGCGGGCATTGTGCCGCCCTTGGTGATTGGGGTGGCCTTTGGCAATTTGCTATTGGGCGTGCCGTTTTCCTTTGATGAGTATATGCGCTTAACCAGTCGCGGTTCGTTCTTTGCGCTATTCCATCCGTTTGCGATTTTGGCAGGTTTGGTGAGTTTGTTGATGTTTATGATGCAGGGCGCAACTTATTTGATGCTGCGTACTGATGAGATGGTGTATCAACGCTCGCAGAAAATGGCTGGTTTAATCGCCTTAGGTGTGATGGCGACCTTTGCACTGGCTGGGCTTTGGTTATGGCTGGGGGTGAAAGGTTATGCCATTACCGAAATGCCGCCCAAAGATGCGCTGCCTAATCCTTTGAAAAAGGTGGTGGTGCCGATGGATGGGGCGTGGCTCGCGAACTATAAAACTTATCCCTTAGCGATTATTGCCCCGGTCTTAGGTTTATTGGGAGCCTTGAGTGTTTGGGCGATGGCAAAAGCCGGGCATGCTGGCTTGGCGTTCACCTTTAGCTCCTTAAGTTTGGTCGGGATTATTCTCACCGCAGGCGTGTCCCTATTCCCCTTCGTCATGCCTTCGAGCCTCAATCCAAACCACAGTTTGACGATTTGGGATTCGGCCTCTAGCCATCTGACTTTGAATATTATGCTCTGGGCGGCGCTGATTTTTGTGCCTTTGATTCTGCTCTATACCCTGTGGTGCTACCGCATGCTCTGGGGCAAGATTACCGTGGCGTTTATTCGTTCCAATGATCATACCGCTTATTAAAGGAGCCTTCTCATGTGGTATTTCGCGTGGATTTTGGGCGTGTTGCTCGCCAGTTCCTTTGGCATTATTAATGTCATGTGGCTGGAATTGAACGGCCTTGATGCGGATGAATAAGCGCTGACAGGCTTCAAACAAGGGATAGCGTTGTGCTGTCCCTTTTGCATTTTTTATAGGTCAATATGAGCGCAGCCAGCCCCAATCCCGAACACAGTAAAGCCTTAAACGCATGGGCGAGTTATGCCGGAGTATGGCCGAAACTAGCGGTGTTATTGGGTGTGTTGGCGGGTGTCATGCTGATTGCTCAAGCATGGCTCTTGGCAAGCATTCTCAATGCGGTGTTATTTGAACAGGCCGGTTTAGCGCAGTTAACACCTTGGCTGGGTGCTTTATTATTAGTGTTTTTATTGCGTGCGGTTTGCACTTGGGCGAGCGAACAAGCGGCTTTGCAGGGTGCATTACAAGTCAAACTCCAGTTGCGCCAAATACTCTATGCCAAGCTACAAAGCCTAGGCCCTGCATGGCTCAGTGAAGAGCGTAGCGGTGCGGTGATGAGTACTTTAAGCGATGGCGTGGAGCAGCTTGAGGCGTATTACGCGCGTTATTTGCCTGCGATGCGTTTGAGTGTGTATCTGCCCGCGATGATTTTGCTGGTGGCGCTCACGCAAGATTGGCTGTCGGCGCTGGTGTTTGTGGTCACAGCACCTTTGATTCCACTGTTTATGATCTTGATTGGCAAAGGTACGGAAAAGCGCAATCAGCAACAGTGGCAACAATTATCACGCATGAGTGCGCATTTTCTGGATGTGATTCAAGGCTTAACCACGCTCAAACTATTCAATGCCAGTCGGCGCGAAGCCCAAGCCATCGGCGAAGTCTCAGAGCAGTATCGGCAAAGCACCATGTCGGTGTTGCGCGTGGCTTTTTTGTCCTCGTTTACTTTGGAATTCTTTGCCAGTGTGAGTATTGCGGTGGTTGCGGTCTTGGTGGGATTTCGCTTGTTTTGGGGCGAAATGGCATTTTTCTCCGGCTTTTTCGTGCTATTACTCGCGCCTGAATTTTACCTGCCACTGCGTAATTTAGGTGCGCAATACCATGCTCGTATGCAAGCCTTGGGTGTGGTCGGGAGCATGCAGGAGATTCTGCAAGTACCGGATCTAAGCGAAAATAATACAATTGCAGATTGGGAAGGTTTACACACTCAAACCATTCAATTGCGAAATTTGAGCTTTCATTACCCCGACGGTCGCCAAGCTTTAAATGACTTCAATCTCACGATCCCTGCCAAGCGAACTCTCGCTTTAGTCGGGGCAAGTGGGGCAGGTAAGAGCACGGTGTTGCAATTGCTATTAGGTTTTATCCAGCCCCAAGTGGGTGAGATTTTGATTGGTGCGACACCTTTGCAACAGATTGCACTGCAAGAGTGGCATAAGCAAATCGCATGGCTGCCACAGCGTGCCCAACTGTTTGCTTTGAGTGTGGCAGATAATATTCGGCTGGGTAGTTCGGCGAGTTTAGAAGCCGTCAAACATGCCGCTCAAGCTGCGCAAGCGCATGATTTTATTGAGCGTTTGCCACAAGGCTATGACACGTTATTGGGTGAGGCAGGGCAAGGCTTATCGGGCGGACAACAGCAGCGCATTGCACTTGCGCGGGTATTTTTAAAAGCAGCACCTTTAATCATTCTGGATGAGGCCACCGCGCATTTAGATCAGGCTAGCGAAACCCTGATTCAAGACAGTTTGGTGCAGCTTCACGGTCAACATACCATTGTGCTGATTGCGCATCGCTTGAACACGATTCAAAGCGCAGATTGCATTGCGTTTTTAGAGCAAGGTCGAGTGTTGGCTTCTGGCACACATGCTGAACTCATGCAGACTTGTGAAGCGTATCGCGCCATGTTCACAGCTTACGAGGAGCGGGTATGAGTGTGCTGTGGCGCTTACTGCGTTTGTATCAACCTTACACGGGTTGGATGCTGCTCGGTGTGTTGTTGTCGCTGATCACGGTATTGGCGAATATTGGTTTGCTGGCCTTGTCGGGCTGGTTTATTAGCGCAATGGCCTTGGCGGGTGCGGCGGGGGTAAGTATGAATTATTTCACGCCTGCTGCCTTAATTCGTGGCGCTGCGATTACCCGCACGGCGGGGCGTTATGGTGAGCGCTTAGTGACACACGAAGCCACTTTCCGCTTATTGTCCGAATTGCGCGTGTGGTTTTATGACAAGCTCGAACCACTCGCGCCTGCGGTGTTGCAACAGTATCGCAGCGGTGATGTCCTGAGCCGGATTCGCGCCGATATTGATACCCTGAATAATCTCTATTTGCGCATCCTCGTACCGAGTGTGGTAGCGCTACTGGCTAGCCTGATATTGGTAGCGGCACTGGCTTATTATCATCCACTGTTGGCGCTGGTGGAGCTGAGTTTATTAGTGTTGGCAGGTGTAATAATTCCGTGGTTGATGAACCGACTCAATCAAGCCAACGGCGCAAAATTAGTACAAGTGTCTGCCGATTTGCGCACCCAATTAGTCAGCGATTTGCAAGGCATGGGCGAGTTATTGGTGTATGGTGCTGCCGAGCAACAAGCCCAACAACTCAAGCAACATTCCCAACACTTAGCCCAATTGCAACAAAGCCAAACTCGCCTGAATAGCCTTGCGCAAAGCTCTTTAAGCCTATGCGCCAATTTGGCGATGTGGCTGATGCTGATATTGGCGATTCCGCTGGTGCAGCAACACACACTCGCACCTGCAAACCTAGCCATGCTCAGTTTATTAACCTTAGCCAGCTTTGAGGCCATCGCACCTTTGCCCTTGGCGTGGCAGAGTTGGGGCGAAACTTTAGCGGCGGCTAAGCGCATTTTTGCCTTAACCGATCAGCAACCTCTGGTGCATGAACCTGTGCAGCCACTTGTGCTCGAAGAACCGCTAAATATTCGCTTTGAACGGCTCAGTTTTCGTTATTCAGACGCTAGTCCTTGGGTGCTAAAAGACTTTAATTTCACCCTCGCACCACGCCAAAAAGTGATTATTCTAGGCGTAAATGGCTGCGGCAAAAGCACACTCCTCAATTTATTACTGCGTTTTCGCGAACCCACTAGCGGCAATTTATTGCTGAATGAGCAACCAATTCAAGCCTATGCGGGCGAAGCAGTGCGAGCGCATTTTGCGGTGGCAGAACAGCACTCACACGTTTTTAATAGCACGATTTTGGATAATTTATTGCTGGCGAATCCTGCTGCTAGCCAACCTCAAATCGAAGCCGCCTGTGGCGCAGTGTTATTACACGAATTCATTCAACAACAACCCGAAGGCTATCAAACTTGGGTAGGTGAAACGGGAGTGCGCTTATCCGGCGGGCAATTGCGGCGTTTGACTCTTGCACGCGCTTTATTGAAACCTGCAAGTTGGTTGATTTTAGATGAGCCGACTGAGGGTTTAGACCCTGAAATGGCTTTAAATGTGATGGGTAATATCTTGGCTTGGGTGGACGCGAAGCAGCAGGGGCTGTTGGTGATTACACATCAGGGTTTGGGGATTGAGGGTGATGGGGTGGATGTGCTGACTCTAAAACCAGCACACCCTTGCTAACCTGACTAGGTTAAGTGTGTTCCTCACTCAACCATTGCAAAGCAGGCAAACTGGGCACAAAGAAATACTCACCGCCCGTCAACACATTGAAGGTCTGAATCCCGTGAATACGCTGGCGCACGGGTTGCTTAGGGATAGTGAAGATAGCCCCCTCCTCTTGTTGCCCAAGAATTGGGTCTTTCTCTTTGCCTAGGCTTTGGAAGTTGCCATTTTCTACCCATTCTTTTTGCAAGAACTCAAAGGTTTCGCAAGCCTTAGCACTAATCAGCATAAAGAAAATCCCGCGTCCTGCGCCTTTATCATCGGCAGCAGTAGCATGAGGATCGAAGGCGATGCCAAAAGTCGTGCCATTGCGAATCATGCGATGCACATTCACATCGGTCAGAATGGCTAATTTGCCTTGGCGCGGATTGACGCGACGAATATGCGCACCGCGCGGAGTTTTTAAGCCATCAGGATCATCTGCGTAATCAAAGTCATTGTTACGCTTATCATCCGCCCCCAATTCAGGATCATCCTTTTCTGGCGCTAAAGCCAAGGGAGCACCCGAACGCCAACGCCCGACTAATTTGGCGGCGAGTAACTCTTGTTCTTCGGGTGTGTTGCCGTTGGCACGCAGAAAATCATTGAATGCACCCAAGTGACTGCTATAACGGCGCATGACCATAAACGAGCTATTATTGGCGAGTATATCGGGCTGAGGTTTGAGGTGCGGCACACCCGTTTCAGAAGGATGCCCCAGAATAAATTCGCCCAAGGCAATCGGGTGATCCTGCCCATTTAAACCTCGATTGGGTAAGCCTTTAATCGCGGGAAAGGTAAAGCCATCCCGATAACCAAACGGGTTCACTTCACCTGCTGGGCCACCGAAATCGGTGCTGGCAATCAAAGACACCCCTTGCAATTGCTCAAGCTGGTGTTTGGCTTGTACCAAACCCTCGCGCCATGCTTGCTCATTAATGCTGAACATCGACACTGCAATATGCACTTTCTGCTCATCAAACGGAGCTTGACTCTATGGGTTGAGTAGTGAATCGAAAGCTTGTCAAGGCAAATGCAGGAACTTAGGAGGCTTTTATAATTATTGGTTTTATTAGCAGCCATAAACCAGTCGATAAATTAATTCTACTGGACATTTAAAGGCTGAAATTTAGGATTTTTTATAAATAGGGCGGAGTACAAGCACTAACAATCACGCAATCCGTTTTGCCAATATTACGGAAACGATGCGGCTGGCGGCTATCAAATAAATAAGCATCGCCTGCTTTTAAAATAGTTTTACGCTCACCGACGGTAAGCTCAATCATCCCTTCAAGGATGATCCCACCTTCTTCAGATTCATGTTGCAACATGCTGCGGCCAGTATCTGCGCCGGGCGTATAGCGTTCATGCAGAATTTGTAAGCTGTGATAGCGCATATCGCCGACTTGGCGAAAGCTCACTGCGCCTTGCGCAATCGGTACTAGTTCTTCTTGTTTAAAGAAAATTTTGTATTCGGCAGGCGTTTCCAAGGCAAAGAATTCAGTCAAAGAAAGCGGAATGACTTCCAGTACTTTTTTTAAAGAAGCGACAGAAGGGCTGCTCTGATTATTTTCAATCACCGAAATGGCGGCATTGGTCATACCCGCACGCTTGGCAAGTTCGCGCTGCGACAGCCCGGCCGCTTGGCGCACATAACGTAAGCGCGCACCGAGGTCAAAGTCAGTATCCATCGACTGGGTACTTGGAGTTGACTCATTCATGTTGCCCTTCCCTTGATGCGCCGCAACGCGCCCTTAAACCGATTTCGAATTTATTAGCATAAATTACTTGCCAGAAGACTTGCAGTTATGCGATAAATAAATTTAACGCTAGTACGAGAACTGTCAATTTTATTTAACACAGTTTGGCCTGCTCGCGTACAAAGGAGGAGGGTATAGTATGCAGCCAGGTACAGCAATAGAACCGTTGGTGCGATTCACGGGTGTGCAAAAAACTTATGACGGCCAGATGCTGGTGGTTAGGGATTTGAACCTTGATATTCAACAAGGCGAATTTGTCACACTCTTAGGGCCTTCTGGTTCCGGTAAAACTACTTGTTTAATGATGTTGGCGGGGTTTGAAGTGCCAACGCAAGGTGATATTTTCCTTGGCAAGCAAAGACTTAATACTTTGCCGCCCCACAAACGCAATATCGGCATGGTCTTCCAAAACTATGCTTTATTCCCGCATATGACGGTGGAAGAGAATCTACTCTATCCCTTAAAAACCCGCAAAATGCCGAGTGCTGATGCCAAAGCGAAAGTGGCAAAGATACTCGATATGATCAAATTAAGCGGTTATGCCAAACGCAAACCCTCCCAATTATCCGGTGGTCAGCAGCAGCGGGTTGCGTTAGCACGGGCCTTAGTCTTTGAGCCGCAATTAGTGTTAATGGATGAGCCTTTAGGTGCTTTGGATAAGCAGCTGCGTGAACATATGCAGATGGAAATTAAGCATATCCACGAGCAACTGGGCTTAACCGTGGTGTTCGTGACGCATGATCAAGGTGAAGCACTCACGATGTCGAATCGGGTAGCCGTGTTTAATGACGGCGTAATTCAACAAATTGACTCGCCGCATCGTTTATATGAATACCCTGCCAATGCCTTTGTGGCGCAGTTTATCGGTGAGAACAATACCATGCCTGCTAGCGTGCAAGCGCTCCATCCAAGCTCTCATACTTGTCAGTTGCAATGGGGTAATGGCTTTAGTACTGGAGCTTACACCGAGGCTGACTTAAAGACCGGCCAAGCCGTTTTATTCTCAATTCGGCCTGAACGGGTACGGGTCGGTGAGATCTGTCAAAGTCTCCCCAATCGGTTTCAGGCGCAAATTCGCGAGCTGATTTATTTAGGAGACCACGTGCGCCTACGCTGTGAATTGGCAGGCAATGATCAGTTTGCGGTGAAAGTTCCGATCAGTGAGCTGCCTACGTCCGTTGCCCCCAATCAAGCACTCGAGCTAGGTTGGCGTGATGAAGATGCTCGTGCTTTATTGATTAATTAAAACGCTCTCAATTCTGCTAAGGAGTTTGTCCATGAAAGTTATTGCTAGACCCCATGCTAAAAGTCTTAAGTACTTGCTCAGCAGTTCATTGCTAGGAGCTGGTTTATTGTTAGCCAGTAGCGCACAAGCCTTAACGGTCATTTCTTTTGGTGGTGCTTCAGGCGATGCGATGCAAAAAGCCTATTACGAACCTTTTAAAGAAAAGAACAAAGCTGAACTGACACCGGGCGACTATAACGGTGAGTTCTCCAAAATTCGTTCGATGGTTGAAACCGGCAATGTGAGTTGGGATGTGGTGGAAGTGGAGGCTCCAGAACTCACGCGTGGTTGCTTTGAAGGGGTGTTTGAGCCGATTGACTGGGACAAGTTAGGTTTAAAAGGCAAAGTTTTAGAGGATGCTGTACACAAATGTGGAGTGGGCACTTTCGTATGGTCAACTGTAATGGCTTACGATGCCGATAAGCTAAAAGAAGCACCCAAAACTTGGCAAGATTTCTGGGATGTAGCTAAGTTTCCGGGCAAACGCGGTTTACGCAAAGGCGCTAAATTCACTTTAGAATTTGCTCTACTGGCCGATGGAGTCCCGGTAGCTGATGTTTATAAGGTGCTAGGCACGCCAGAAGGGGTAGATCGTGCCTTTAAAAAGCTGGATGCGCTGAAAGCTAATATTCAATGGTGGGAAGCCGGCGCGCAACCACCACAATGGTTGGTGGCAGGCGATGTCGTCATGTCCTCTGCTTATAATGGACGGATTGCTGCGGCTCAAGCTGAAGGGCGCAAACTAGTGATTAACTGGGCTGGTAGTATCTATGGCTTAGATTATTGGGCGATTCCAAAAGGTAGCAAAAGTGTCGATCTTGCCTATGACTTCATTCGCTTCGCGAGCCAAGCAGATACTCAAGCCGCTTATGCTAGCCAAATTCCTTATGGCCCAGTCAATCCAGCGGCCATCGAGGCTTTACCTGCAGAAAAAGCCAAAGAGATGCCTACCTACAAGGATAACTTAGCCGGTGCTTTAGCCACCGATACTGAGTTTTGGGTGGATCATGGTGAAGAGCTTGAGCAACGTTTCAATGCTTGGGCTGCACAAACTCAATAACCTCAGTTCGGGTCTCAATCTGCTAACAGGCTCAACAGAGCCTGTTACGGAGGCTAAATATGACTACAGTTACCGCGAGTTCCATCGGAAGTTCCAGCCTTAAAGCGCAATTACAACGAGCTGAGCGCCGCCGCAAATGGGGAGCTTTTCTGCTAGTTGCGCCCTTGGCTATGTTTTTGTTAGTCGCTTTTGTCCTGCCGATAGGCAGCATGCTATGGCGTAGCGTGGACAATAGCGAATTAGCTAAGGCGATGCCTGAAACGGCAGCTCTATTAAATGCTTGGGATGGTAAAGCCTTACCAGACGAAGCCGTGTTTGCAGCTTTTGCCAAAGAGCTAAAAACTTCAGTCGATACAGGTGGTTTAGGCACAGTAGGTCGGCGCCTCAATTATGAAGATCCTTCGGTACGTACGCTATTGACTCAAGCTGTGCGCAAATTACCTGAGCAGCCTAATGGCAGTTGGCAAGAAACTTTCAAAACGATTAATCCGCGTTGGGCTGAACTACCTACTTGGCAAATTATTCAAAGAGCAGCTCCCAGCACTACCGATCGCTATTTATTAGCTGCTTTAGATCGTGAGCGTGATGCGAATGGGGATATTGTCAAGGTCGCCACCGAAAAACAGGTCTATATCAATGTGTTTTGGCGTACCTTGGTGATTGCTGGTGGAGTCACCTTGTTTTGTCTATTACTAGGTTTTCCATTGGCTTATCTCTTATCAACCTTGTCCACAGGCACGAGCAATTTATTAATGATTTTTGTGCTCCTACCGTTTTGGACTTCACTGTTAGTGCGAACTGCTGCTTGGATTGTGCTCTTACAATCCGGTGGTTTAGTCAATAATGCTTTAATGGGATTGGGGTTTATTAACCAACCCCTTGAATTAGTATTCAACCGCTTTGGCGTGTTCGTGGCGATGGTGCATATTTTACTACCCTTTATGGTTTTGCCTTTGTATAGCGTCATGAAGGGCATTTCTCCGCATTATCAACGTGCTGCTATTTCTTTAGGCGCTCATCCCTTTGCTGCGTTTTGGCAAGTGTATGTACCGCAGACGTTAGCGGGGGTAGGGGCAGGCACGATTTTGGTCTTTATTATGGCTTTAGGTTATTACATCACTCCAGCCTTGCTCGGTGGGCCATCTGATCAGATGGTGAGCTACTATGTCGCTTATTACACCAATACCACCAATAACTGGGGGATGGCAGCGTCTTTAGGCGCTTTACTTTTAATTATGACTTTGCTGCTCTATGTCGTTTATCAGCGCTTAGTCGATCGACAAAATACCACCCGGAGGTAAGCAATCATGGCCATGCCTATCTATGCCTCAACTCCAGAAAAAGTTTGGTACTGGAGCTTTCGAGTTTTTTGCGGACTGGTGTTAGTCTTTTTGATGCTGCCAGTCTTGGTGATTATTCCTTTGTCATTTAGTAGCGGGAGCTTTTTGACCTATCCTTTGCCGGGCTTGTCTTTGCAATGGTATGAGCAAGTCTTAAGCCCCGGGCCTTGGATGACCGCTTTAAAAAATAGCCTGATTGTTGCACCCTTAGCTACCTTACTTGCGATGGCCTTGGGAACTTTAGCTTCAGTCGGTTTAAACCGTGCGGAATTCCCCGGTAAGCGCTGGATCTTGGCCTTAATCATTTCGCCGATGGTTGTGCCCTTAGTGATTGTGGCAGTAGGGATGTACTTCTTTTTTGCGAGTGTCGGCTTATTAAATTCTTATTTAGGCTTGATACTAGCGCATGCTGTGTTAGGCATACCCTTTGTAGTGATCACCGTAAATGCGACCCTGCAAGGCTTTGACTATAATCAAATGCGTGCAGGTGCGAGCTTAGGGGCTGATCCTGTACGGGTATTTTTCACTATTGTTTTACCGCAAATTTTACCTGGAGTGATTTCTGGAGGATTATTTGCTTTTGCAACGTCATTTGATGAAGTTGTAGTAGCCTTGTTTATCGCTAGCCCTACAGAACGCACCTTGCCGATGCAAATGTTTTCCGGGATTCGTGAGAATATTAGTCCTGCCATTGCAGCTATGGCAACGATTATGATTCTATTTTCAGTGCTGCTGTTATTAGTCGTGGAATGGCTAAGGCGGCGGAGTGAAAGCGCCAAACTCTAAGGTCGCGAATCACTATTTCGGCCATTTATTTTTAGGGATCTTCCCATGCAATTAAAAGAAAGCAAACTTTTTAAACAACACGCTTACATCAACGGTACTTGGGTCAATGCCACGACCGAGAACCGTTATCCTATTCACAACCCAGCCACGCATGAGCTATTAGGCGAAGTACCGAATATGGGTGCTGCTGATACGCAAGCTGCGATCAATGCGGCTGAAGCGGCTTTACCCGCTTGGCGTGCTTTGACCGCAAAAGAGCGTGCTAGTCGCTTACGGCGCTGGTTTGAACTGATGATGGCGAATCAAGAAGAACTCGCGCATCTGATGACTTTAGAACAGGGCAAACCTTTAACTGAAGCGCGTGGTGAAATCGCTTATGCGGCTTCTTTTGTGGAGTGGTTTGCGGAAGAAGGTAAGCGTATTTATGGCGAAACTATTCCGGGGCATCAAGCCGATAAGCGTATCGTAGTGATTAAGCAGCCGATTGGAGTTGCTGCTGCAATTACGCCGTGGAATTTCCCTTCAGCGATGATTACCCGTAAAGCCGCGCCTGCTTTGGCAGCAGGCTGTACGATGGTGTTAAAGCCAGCGCCACAGACTCCTTTTTCGGCTTTAGCTTTAGCCGAATTAGCCACTCAAGCCGGCATTCCAGCAGGAGTGTTTAATGTGGTCACAGCGGACGCTGATAATTCACGCTCAATTGGTGATGTGATGTGCGCCAGTCCGGTGGTGCGTAAATTATCGTTTACCGGTTCAACAGCAGTTGGTATGAAGTTAATGGAGCAATGTGCTCCCACCATCAAAAAACTGTCCTTAGAACTTGGCGGCAATGCGCCATTTATTGTCTTCGATGATGCTGACGTGGATGCTGCCGTGCAGGGTGCGATTATTTCTAAATATCGTAATGCAGGCCAAACTTGTGTCTGTGCGAATCGCTTGTACGTGCAAGATGGGATTTATGAGAAGTTTGCAGAGAAATTAGTCGCTGCTGTCGAAAAACTCAAAGTGGGGAATGGCCTTGAGGATGGCATTACCACTGGCCCCTTAATTGATGAGAAAGCAGTCAGCAAAGTCGAAAAGCATTTAGCCGATGCAGTCAGTAAAGGTGCTCATGTCGCGACTGGTGGGCATCGCCATGCTTTGGGTGGGACTTTCTTTGAGCCAACCGTAGTGACGGAAGCTCAACCTGGCATGTTATTCGCCAAAGAAGAAACCTTTGGCCCTTTGGCGCCTTTATTCCGTTTCAAAGATGAAGCTGATGTGATTCGCATGTCGAATGACACTGAATTTGGCTTAGCGGCTTATTTCTATGCCCGTGATTTAGGGCGCGTATGGCGCGTTGCGGAAGCTTTGGAATATGGCATGGTCGGGATTAATACCGGCCTGATCTCGACCGAAGTTGCCCCGTTTGGTGGGGTGAAGTCGTCCGGTTTAGGCCGCGAAGGTTCGCATCATGGAATTGATGAATATCTAGAACTTAAATACTTGTGTATGAATATTTAAAGCCATTTGGCTTGCTTGGAGTCATTTAGAATGAAAAAAACGAACGCTGGTTTAATTGAGCGTAAAGCATCTGCAGTCGCACGTGGGGTGGGTTTGTTGCATCCTCACTTTATTGCACAGGCACAAAATTCCACCGTACATGATGTGGAAGGCCGCGAACTCATTGATTTTGCAGGCGGGATTGCAGTCCTCAATACGGGTCATTTGCACCCAAAAGTGAAAGCCGCGGTGCTTGCACAGTTAGATAAAGTTTCGCATACCTGCTTTATGGTCATGGGCTATGAACCTTATGTAGAGCTGTGCGAAAAAGTTAATGAATTAGCTCCGGGTAATTTCGCTAAGAAATCAGCGCTATTCACCACCGGTGCAGAAGCGATTGAAAATGCAATAAAAATTGCTCGCGCTTACACCAAACGTACCGGTGTGATTGCCTTTGGTGGCGGTTATCATGGCCGCACTATGGCGACTTTGGCTCTGACCGGCAAGGTCGCACCGTATAGCGCTGGCATGGGGATTATGCCCGGTGATGTGTTCCGCGCGATGTTCCCCAGCAAATTACACGGGATTAGTACCGCAGACGCTTTAGCTTCGATTGAGCGTATTTTCAAATTCGATGCTGAGCCACAAAATATCGCTGCGATCCTACTAGAACCTGTATTGGGCGAAGGTGGTTTTTATGTAGCACCGAAAGAGTTCATGCAAGGCTTGCGTGATATTTGCGACAAGCACGGCATTCTACTGATTGCTGACGAAGTGCAAACCGGAGCAGGGCGCACCGGCACATTCTTTGCAATGGAGCAAATGGGCGTTGCGGCTGATCTGACCACCTTTGCTAAATCCATCGCTGGTGGTTTCCCACTATCCGGTGTGGTCGGTAAAGCTGAGATTATGGATGTGGTTGGCCCTGGCGGTTTAGGTGGTACTTACGCCGGTGGCCCGGTGGCTTGTGCGGCTGCCTTAGCCGTGCTTGAGGTTTTTAGAGAAGAAAATCTATTAGAGCGTAGCCGTGCGATTGGCGAGCAAGTCACTGCTTATTTGCAGAATCTGGCTAAGCAATATCCAGTGATTGCTGAAGTGCGTGGCTTAGGCGCGATGATCGCGATTGAGCTGATGAAAGAGGGAAAACCTTCCCCTGAATTAACGGCTAGTTTGGTCGCAAAAGCCCGAGATAAAGGCTTGATACTCTTGTCTTGCGGGATTTATGGGAATGTAGTGCGGATTCTGATGCCTTTAACTGTGCCCGATGAGCAATTAAAGCGTGGCTTGGCTATTTTGGCTGAGTCGATTGCTGAAGTAGCTTAAGTTTTAACTTAGGGTTTCAGTGAAAAACGCTGAAACCCTAAATTTAGCCCTGTCTGTAGTTTAAGTGCCAATTACACGGCTTATCATTTACTTGCTGAGCTTGTAACTGGCCTTCGTTGCTTTACTCTTTTTCAAATTAACGACGCAATCAAAGGTGACTTTAGGTGCTTTACCCGCTTTGTCATTTTTCACAAAGCCAGAGCCTCTTAAACCTTCGATGCCACCATTGGAAACAAAATAGCCGGTTAAACGATCAGTAAACATGACTAGATTCGCTTGTGAACCATATTTTATTTTAAGTTGTTTATTAATAGCCATGGAGCAAGGGGCAAGCATCGGGTCATCTGCACCCACCACTTGGGTCATGGGTTGAGGTTTAGCAACAGTCGTTACTTTATAACTGGCTTGAGTTGCCCTGTTTTTATTGAGATCAACTACGCAATCAAAACTCAGCTTTGGCGTTTTGCCTGCTTTGTCGTTCTTTACAAAACCTTGGCCTCTGATGCCTTCAATCCCATGATTAGAAACAAAGTAGCCAGTTAATTTATCGGTAAACAATACCAAGCTGGCTTGTGAGCCATAAGCTGCTTTTAACTTGGGGGTAACGGCTGCGCTACAGGCAGCTACCAAAGGGTCATCAGAAGTTACTACACGAGTGGCTGGCGCGGCTTGAATATTTCCAGATAATAAACAGATAGCTGTGAAGATAGAGCTATAAAAAATACTTTTTTTCATGAAATTCCCTATTAAATTAACTGTAGTTAGTCAAATGAAACAAGTACATACATTGAAAGTTATCTTACTTAAACAATTCATCTCAAGGTTAGTACTTGCCTATTTATAGATCATTTTATTAAAAAAATAATTCTGATAAATCGAAAATTTTTAATTTTTTTTGTAAAAATTGACGACAATCAAGATCTGAGGGAATTTTGGATGAAGGCTAAGATTGAGGGTATCCCTTAATTAAGCGATACCCTGATGATTGACTTTATTCAGGCTTGCAATTAGCAGAATCGGTGCCAGTCGCGGCAGTGCCAGCGCCACTGGTACAAGTACCTACACCAGAGCCAGTCGCAGGAGCTGCTGCTTCAGTACTAGGTGGAGCCGTTGAGGCTGGAGCCGTTGTAGTGGTGCTCGTAGTTGAGGTAGAAGTACTAGTCGCAGATGTCGTTGTCGTGCTAGCACTCTCTGTGGAAGCTGGCGCTGGAGTGGTGTCAGCGGTCTTGCCCAAAGCGCTTTCAACGGCAGCAGTTAACTCCTTTTCCATATCTAATTGTGGGCGGAAGGGTTGGCCGTTCACAAAGAAGGCAGGTGTGCCATTTACACCTAAATTTCGGCCTTCGGTTTCAGAGGCGGTTAGAGCCTCATCGGTTTTGGGATCTTCTAAACAGGTTTTCATTTTAGCTTCATCCAATTTCAACTCGGTAGCGAGTTTCATTGGCGATTTATCATCTAGCTTTTCTTGGTTTTTGAAAGCTAAATCATGGTATTCCCAGAACTTACCTTGCTGATCAGCACAAATTGAAGCCGCCGCTACTTTGCGGGAAATACCTGAAGGATTAATCGGCATGTGGCGATACACGATACGCATTTTATCGCTGTATTTTTTCATGACTTTATCGGCAATCTCGGAGCCTTCTTTGCAGTGTGGGCATTGAAAGTCGGCAAATTCTACCAAAGTCACTGTTGCATTTGTGCTACCTTTGCTCGGATAACCTTCGGTTTTAATGTCAAATACTAAAGGCTCTGGTTCGGGCAAATTCACTTCATAATTCTTTTCAGTAGCAATCTGTTGCAGTACTTCTTTGATTTTTTCTTGTTGCTGCTCTGCCCAAACTGCTGCGATTAATTCGTCTTTGACTTCTTTATAGGGGCGTTGAATACGTTCCCAATTCGCATCGTAGTATTTGCGTAAAGCTTTCTCGTCAGGCTCTTTCACTTCTAGCGCTTTGGCGGCATATTCCTCTGGTGTTTTGCCTGCTTCCTTGGCTTTGTCGCGTAGCCAAGCATCTAAAATATATTGATCAATGATGTCTTTGCGTTGCTGATTGACTTTAGTTTCGAGTTCATTTAATTGAATTCGAACCGCAGCGGGTAAGGTTTTACCGCTATAGTCTTGGTCCCCATAGTGATAGCTAACATCGGCCGCATACACCAAAGACACTGGCAAGGTCAGGAGCAAAGCGGCTGCAAGTCGTTTCAATTTATACATTGTGGGTTTCTCTAGAAGCAGTGTGTGATAAATACAACATAGGCGACGGGCATCAATCTTGCAAGATGTAATAAGGGTAGTTGTGGATATTTAACACTAATCGCTGGATCTGGTTTTGAATGTTGCATTCAGGTTACAGGGCAGCTCATAATGCCGCTTATCAATAGCTTGGGAATGAGAAGAGGAAGGTGATTCAATGGCGGTAGTCCTTGATGTGCAGAATATCCACAAGCGCTTTGGTTCCTTAGAGGTTTTACATGGAATTTCATTGCAGGCGGAGGCGGGTGATGTTATTTCCTTAATTGGTTCTTCAGGTTCCGGTAAATCCACTTTCTTACGTTGTATCAATCTGCTGGAAATGCCCGATGAAGGTGAAATCCATCTGGCTGGCGAGCTGATCAAACTCAAAACCAATCATAAAGGTGTGCGTACTGCGGATGATCCGAAGCAAGTACAGCATTTACGTAGCCGTGTCGGCATGGTCTTTCAGCAGTTCAATCTCTGGGCGCACTTGAGCATTTTAGAAAATGTGATGGAAGCGCCAGTGCATGTGCAAGGTGTGTCCAAAGCAGAAGCTCGCGACATTGCTTTGGATTATCTAAACAAAGTAGGTATTGCGCACAAAGCTGATACTTATCCTGCCTTTTTATCAGGTGGTCAGCAGCAACGCGTCGCGATTGCACGTGCCTTAGCCATGCGCCCAGATGCAATTCTATTTGATGAACCTACCTCAGCTTTAGACCCCGAATTAGTCGGTGAAGTCCTCTCGGTGATGCGCAAGCTTGCAGAAGAGGGAATGACGATGCTGGTAGTCACACATGAGATGGGTTTTGCGCGTGACGTTTCAAATAAAGTTATTTTTTTACATCAAGGCTTAATAGAGGAACAGGGCGATCCTTTAGAGGTCTTTAGTAAGCCGAAATCAGAACGCTTACGGCAGTTTTTATCCAATACTTCTATGAAATAATATCCAATTGGAGTGTATAGC
Organism: Thiolinea sp.; assembly: GCA_049292455.1. Taxonomy (GTDB): domain Bacteria; phylum Pseudomonadota; class Gammaproteobacteria; order Thiotrichales; family Thiotrichaceae; genus Thiolinea. The sequence goes on along the minus strand of JBATRF010000005.1, from coordinate 81,880 downwards.
ATGAGCAAAAAGTGGTTATTAGCAATAACGTTGGGGGCAGCCTTAGCCAGTGGTCAAGTGTTTGCAGAAGACAAGCTGCGCATTGGCACAGAAGGCGCTTATGCTCCTTATAATTTCATGAATGATCAAGGCAAAGTGGCTGGTTTTGAAGTCGATTTGGGCAATGAAATTTGTAAGCGCACTAGCATGACTTGTGAGTTCATTGTGAATGAATGGGATTCGATTATTCCTAACCTATTGGCAGGCAACTACGACGTTATCATGGCAGGCATGTCGATTACGGATGAGCGGAAGAAAAGTATTGCTTTCAGTGAGGAATATAAGCCGGTTGACCCTTCACTGTATTTAGTGAAAAAAGATACCAAGCTAGAGTTTGACAAGCTGGAAGGCAAAAATATTGGCGTGCAAGGTGGGACGATTCAAGCGACTTTTGCTCAAGAAAAATGGGCTGGCAAGAATACGCTGAAATCCTATGAGAAAGCCGATCAGACCTTAGCTGACTTGATGGCGGGTACAGTAGATACCGTATTAGCTGATGGTGAGTTTGTGAGAACTAATGCCAAAGGCTCAAATGGCGAATTAGTGGTCATAGGCCCTGAGGAAATGATTGGTGGCGGCATTGGGGTAGGTATGCGCCCTGATGATACAAAACTGCATGAGAAAGTGAACGGTGCTTTAGCTGAGATGAAAAAGGACGGCAGCTTAGATGAGCTGATTAAAAAGTACTTCGATGCGGGTCCATTCTACAAAAAGTAAGCACTGGTAACAGGCTTGTCATCTAATCCTCTAGTTCAAGCTAATTAGAGGGTTAGCGCAGTTAGTTGATAATCTAGCAAGGGATCCTTCATGCTTGAGATGCTTCCCACTTGGCTCTCCGACTGGTTGGGGCCCGACGGTATGGCTACCTTAGCCTATCTCACTAATGGTAAACATTTAGCTTGGTACGCGAGTATCCGCTACACCTTGATTGCTGCCGTGTGTGGCGCAGGTTTAGCGGTGATCTTCGGTCTATTAGGTGCTGCCGCTAAACTCTCAACCTTCGCTCCCTTGCGTTGGATCGGTGATATTTATACCACGATGGTTCGTGGTGTCCCTGATGTACTGTTCCTCTTATTCTTCCCCTTAGCCTTCGAGCAAGGCGTTGAATATGTGATGGCCAAAATGTATTGCTCACCTGATGCAGTCGCTGCGGCTGGCGGGGTAGCTTGTAAGGATGCTCAATGGTTTTTAAGTACCACTGAATACATGGCCATGGCTTGCTTCTCCTTAGGGATTGTTTATGGTGCGTTTGCAGCGAATGTCATTTATGGTGCTTTAAAAGCAGTGCCTAAAGGTCAATTGGAGGCTGCTCAAGCCTTTGGTTTTACGCAGCGTGAAGTCTTTTGGCGTTTTCAAGTGAGGCAAATGTGGGTCTATGCCTTGCCGGGGCTATCCAATGTTTGGCTCTTATTGGTGAAAGCCACCTCGCTATTATCCCTGTTGCAAATCAAAGATATTGTCGATTGGGCCGATCGTTTAGGTGCACCTAACTATTTGCCAATAGCCGGTTTAGTTCACCCTGATTGGCGCTGGAAGTATTACTTGGTGTTATTTGTTTTTTATATCTTACTGACCTTTCTGTCAGAAAAATTCTTTAGCTTTCTACAAGCACGCGCTGGGCGCGGAATGGCGAGGGCTAATTAATGGATGCTTTATTAAATATCCCCTTTGTTCACGATCTGGTTATTCTGTTTAACCCAGCTTTGTACAATATCTATTTCTTAGTCGCAGCGATCCCCTTTGGTTTTGTCTTTGCGATTTTCTTAGCCTTAGGGAAAGGCAGTAAAAATAAACTACTGTCCTTCCTATCGCGTGCATATATTTATGCTTTTCGCGGTTCGCCCTTGTTTATCCAGTTTTTTATGTTTTACTCGATGAGCTTGGCGTTGAATCCGATTTTATGGAAACCCATTGGGCTGAATTGGCTCATGTTAAGCCCTTTGTTTATTGGCCCGTTTGTATTAGTGCTAAACACCGCCGCTTATTCGGCTGAGATTTTCTATGGGGCTTTGCAGTCGGTGCCTAAAGGTGAAATTGAGGCAGCGCGGGCAGTCGGTATGAGTAAAAAACAGGAATTTCGTACCGCCATTTGGCCAAATATGCTGCGCCTAGCTTGGCCTGCTTATACCAATGAAGTGGTATTTTTGTTCCACTCCACGACCCTAGTGTATTTCACCATGCCAGTGATTAACGCCCAGCAGGATCTAATGAATAAGGCCGGTGAGCTATTTGAGAAAGACTATAATTTATTCTTGCATTTCTCTGCTGCTGCTTTCTATTTCTTAGTGATTTCGATGCTGATTTTCTATATCTGCAACCTCATTTACAAGCGCCTAACTAAGCACTTGAATGTCGATGTGAAATTGAAAATTAAGCCTAATTACATGCGCTAATCACTATGGAAAAGATTATTCGTTATATCACTGGCGATTCACCTGGTAGAACGGCCGAGCTGGTTTATTTTAAGCTAGGTGCTGAGCAGGCAGAGAAAAAGGTTTACCTACAAGCCGCTTTGCATGCCGATGAGCAGCCGGGGATTTTAGTACTGCATCACTTGTTGAAGCTACTCCAGCGAGCAGAAGAACAGGGCTTGCTACAAGCACGGTTTGTCGTGTTTCCCATGGTGAATCCATTAGGCATGGGCGATATTGGTTTTCGTCAGCATCAAGGTCGTTATGATCGCGCGTCGGGGGTGAATTTTAATCGCAACTGGCCGGATTTATTTAAAGCAATTCAAACCACGATTGCGGGTCAACTGACTGACCAAGCGGCAACAAATATTCACTTAGTACGTACTGCCATTCAACAATGGCTGACTAAACAAACACCCGTTAATGCGCTGCAACAGCAACGCCAGTTCGTGATGCAGGAAGCTTTTGATGCCGATTACGTGCTTGATTTGCACTGCGATAATGAGGCCTTGCTGCATATTTTTAGTGCCCCGCAATCCGCTGCAGTCATGCAAGATTTATCCGATTGGATGGGGGCAGCAGCGACTTTATTCGCTGAAACTAGCGGCGGTTATTCCTTCGATGAGGTTTGGTCGAATGTCTGGCTGGATCTAGCCAAAGCCTATCCTGATAAACCGATACCCTTAGCTTGCCACTCTGCGACCCTTGAGTATCGTGGGCAATTCGATACCTTTGATGCGCTCAATAAAGACGATGCTGAGCGCTTATATGGTTTCCTGCAAAGCCAAGGTTTGATTGGCGGTGAGTTAATTCGCGCCCGTCCAGCCGCAACGCCTGCAGGTACGGATTTAGCCGCTACGGAAATGACTCGTGTACAACAAGCTGGTTTGCTCGCTTATAAAGTGCAGCTGGGTGATACCGTCAAAAAAGGTGATGTTCTTGCTGATCTGATTAGCCTAGAGGGTGACGGCGCTTTTGTGGAGCGCATGCCTATTTTAGCGGGAACCGATGGCGTGATTATCTCGCGCAATATTCATAAGTATGTTTGGCCGGGCTGTTCCATTGCTAAGATCGTGGGTAAGGAGAAGCTGGAGTCGCGTGGGGAGTATTTGTTGGAGGATTAAAACATCTAGCTTTAATCCTTGAGTTGCCTTACTTCAACCGCTGCCGCAAGGCCTCATACAAACAAATCCCCGTGGCCACCGACACATTCAAACTCGACACCTGCCCAGACATCGGAATCGAAATCAGAAAGTCGCAACGCTCCTCAGTCAAGCGGCGAATGCCGGTACCTTCCGCGCCCATCACTAAAGCCATCGGACCTTTTAAATCAGCTTGATATAAGGTTTTTTGTGCTTTATCGCTCGTTCCAGTGAGCCAAATTCCCCGCTCCTTTAAACTATCTAAAGTACGCGCCAGATTAGTCACAGTAATAAAAGGCACAGCTTCCGCAGCACCAGAGGCGACTTTGCGCACGGTCGGGTTAATGCTCGCTGCATTGTCTTTCGGGGCAATCACCGCATGAATGCCAGCGCCATCCGCAGTGCGCAAACAAGCACCTAAGTTGTGTGGATCAGTCACGCCATCTAGCACTAACAGAAAGGGCTGGATACTGTCATTATCCAACTCATCCAGCAGGTCGTAGAGGTCATTTTCGGTGTAGTCTTTGGCTTTGTAATATTCCGCAACCACGCCTTGATGACGACCGGTGCTCGCCATTTTATTCAGCTGATCAACGTCAGCCGTGGTGGTTTTCAGGCCACCGACTTCCGTGATTTGTGCCTGTAATTTCTTCAAGCGATCATTGCGGGTATTTTTCTCCAGCCAAATCGTACCAATATTTTCTGGATCATTGCGCAAGGCGCTTTCCACGGCATGCAGGCCGTAAATAATCGTTTTAGCCATTAACGTTTCTTCTTACGTGCTACAGGTTTTTTACTGGTTTTAGGGCTTTTGCTGGCCTTGGCCTTACTGACTTTGCTCGTCCGGCTGCTGCGCTTTTCGCTTTTTTCTGCGCCATCAGCGAGGACAAAATCAATCTTGCGTTCGTCCAAATCCACACGTGCTACTTTGACCCGAATGCTATCGGCTAAGCGGAAAGTTCGCCCTGAGCTTTCGCCAGCTAAGCGTTGACGAATTGGATCATAGCGATAGTAGTCATTGGTGAGTGCAGTGACATGCACCAAGCCTTCCACATAAATATCCGATAACTCCACGAACAAGCCAAAATTGGTCACCGACGTAATAATGCCATCAAACACTTCGCCCACATGCTCTTGCATGTATTCGCATTTCAGCCATGCAGTCACATCACGACTCGCATCATCCGCCCGCCGTTCGGCCATTGAGCAATGTTCACCAAGGGACTGCATATCCGCGAGGCTATAGCTGAAATTAGCCGCCGTTCCACCCGTTAAAATATGGCGAATGCCCCGATGCACTAACAAGTCAGGATAGCGGCGAATCGGTGAGGTGAAATGCGCGTAATCTTCATGTGCCAAGCCAAAGTGACCTGTTTCTGCATCAGGACTGTATTGCGCTTGTGATTGCGAGCGTAGCAGCACGGTTTGAATCAAATGAAAATCAGCACGCCCCTGCACTTGCTGTAATACACGCGCATAATCCGCTGGCTCTGGCTCCATGCCACCGCCTAAAGACAAGCCAACACCGGCTAAGAAAGCGCGTAAATCTTCCAATTTTTCTGCAGTGGGTGGTGCATGTACACGATGCAAAGCAGGCATGTCATGCTCTTTTAAGAAGCGTGCTGCGCAGACATTGGCGAGAATCATGCATTCTTCAATAATCTTATGCGCATCATTACGCACGCTTGGTTCAATCGCGTCGATTTTACGATCTTCACCGAAAATAATCTTAGTTTCAGTGGTTTCAAAATCAATGGTGCCGCGCTCTAACCTTGCATGATTCAAGGTGTGATAGAGCGCATACAGATTATCTAAATGTGGCACTAATTCAGCGTATTGCGCCCGCAGCTCAGTATTATGATCGACCACCATTGCCGCAACTTTCTCATAGGTCAGACGCGCTGCCGAATTCATCACCGCTTGTTTGAATTGGAAATCAATGACCGTACCTTCATCATCCAAACGAATCTCGCAAAGCATGCATAAGCGATCGACTTGTGGATTCAGTGAGCAGAGGCCATTGGAAAGAATCTCTGGCAGCATCGGAATGACTTTGCCGGGGAAATAAACCGAAGTGCCGCGCAAGGTGGCTTCTTTATCTAAAGCAGTGCCAGGTTTCACATAATGGGAAACGTCGGCAATCGCGACCAATAAGCGCCAATGTTGATCTTCACGTGTACAAAAGACGGCATCATCGAAATCCTTGGCATCAGCGCCATCAATTGTCACTAAGGGTAGTAAGCGCAAATCTTCGCGGTCTTGCTTAGCACGCTCGGGTACTTCATAACCAAAGCGGTCGGCTTCTTCAGTGACTGCGGACGGCCATTCAAACGGTAATTCGTGGCTACGAATCGCAATATCAATTTCCATCCCCGGCGCCATGTGATCACCGAGCACTTCGACGATTTTACCAATCGGACGTGAGCGCTTAGTCGGGTGTTCGATAATTGCTGCGACAACAATTTGCCCTGGCTTGGCTTCATGCAATTGATCAGGTGGAATCAATATTTCTTGAGTGAGGCGCTTATTATCGGGCACTACGAAAGCAATTCCGCTTTCAACCACTAAGCGTCCTACTACTTGTTCAGTGGCACGCTCCAGTACTTCAACCACTGCGCCTTCACGCCGACCCTTTGCGTCTAAACCGCGTACACTAGCGAGCACTCGGTCGCCGTGCATGACGCTATCCATTTGCTTGGCGTGCAGAAATAAATCAGGGGAGCCATCATCGGGCACCAAAAAGCCAAAGCCATCAGGGTGGCCGATCACCCGCCCTGAGATTAAATCAGCACGAGAAACAGGCACATATTGGCGGCGGCGATTAAAGAGAATTTGCCCATCACGCTCCATTGCACGCAGACGTTTACGTAGCGCATCAATATCGATTTCTTCAGACAGACCTAAAGCAGTGGCTAGGTCTGGAAAATCTAAGGGGTGGGGGCTTTCAGTCAACAGTTGCAAAATAACTTCGCGGCTGGGAATGGGGTTATCGTATTTTTCAGCCTCGCGTTCGAGATACGGATCTTTTAGTTTCAACAGAATTCCTTGTTTTAATGTTTGTGGTTTTTAGGCGTCTAGGATACCAAACTGACCGAATTTTTGTTTGACAAAAAAAGACAGGCTCGGTATTCTGCCCCGCACTTGAGACATTACTCTCTTAGCCGAAGTGGCGGAATTGGTAGACGCGCTAGTTTCAGGTATTAGTGGGGCAACCCGTGGAAGTTCGAGTCTTCTCTTCGGCACCAAATATCAAGCCTTGAATCTTAACTGATTCAGGGCTTTTTTGTTTTTATTCTATGTCTCGTATCAAAGCTTTTCTCCACCAACCAACAGCCAAAGCCGCATTTTATATCTCCAATCGACCCTCTCCATCTCTCGCATCACATAACCTTTTAAAGCCTTACAAGTCTGTATAGTTAAGATTTCGCTGCCCTGCGATACATCATTTAGTTTAGATCTATGGTCAATTAACAATGTTTGCCTCAACTGCTCAGGCAGCTCTGGATTAGGCATAAAGTATAAGGTTAATGGGCTATGCCATTCTTGATCTGCTGCTCCATCAATCCATTCCTCGGTATCGAGTTGCGTCTTGAAAACTCTAGATAACACGATGTCTATGTACTTCTTCCAATTATGGCAATAGACACGCACATGGTAGCGGCGACTTGTATAAACTAAACGGTTTGGTGAAATAGTAAGTTTATGTAACTGCGATTTACTGTGGTAATCAATCAGCAGAGCCTGATGGCTGGAAATGGCATTAATAATTTGATGCACCACTTGCCTGTCTAAATGGGTACGAAAAAGCCGATCAATATCGACGACCCGAAGCCCACCCCATTCATCTTCTAACCAATAATAAGCGGCCAATTGATTGCCGCGCATGTAATCTAAGTATAGCTCAGGCTGTGTACTGATATACTGTGGCTTAAACGCATCCGTGGCAAAGTGGCGCTTTAGAGAAGCGTTATAACTCATTTGATTAGGCAACAAAACCCGATAAGCATCTAAACATTTCTGAGCATTTTGCCGTGTTATTTCAAAGGTTTCTGAAATTTGCGAGGCATTAATTCCGCCTCCCCAGTATAAACAGGTTTCAATATAAGCAAAACGTCTTAATGTGTCTCTATTCATTGCAGGTCTTTGGGTTGCGAGCTGGGGTTATTCTGTCCATACTGAGTGTATATTAAATCGTCACAAGGATAACCCCATGTTACGGATTCGGTTTAATTTACCTCATCCTTTACCTGCACAAACGTATAGTCATCAGGATCTTATTCACGATGCCATTATTAATGCCTTAGCCGCAACAGGTATTGAAATGGACACTGTCTTAGGGCGCAACGCAAAACTATGGACTTTTGCACCTTTAGGTTGGCATCGTGGTCATACTGGCTTCATGCATAGCTTAATCCTTAGCACATCTGATTTAGAGCTAGCAAGAGCTTTCACTAAACTTAAAGCCGATCAACTCAGTAAAAGGCGTTGGAATGGAGAGTCTATTAATTTTAGTGGCGCTCAAATCAGTTTAGAGCCTGATCCATTTTTTCCAAAGCAAACTCAACTCGCTTGTTTGTTGTTATCACCTTTAGTGCTTCGCAATCATTCACAAGCTACCAATAAGCACTGGCATACCCAACTCAATGGCTTAGATTTAAGTGAAATGATTAGCCATCAACTTTCAGCAAAAGCTGGGCGCGAGATTCGCTTAAACATCACGCCAGACTCACTTTACTTACGAGCTAATCCAAAACACTCAGTACTTATTAATTTAAAACAGCATCAGGGCGGTCAAAAAAGCTTTGTAATCGGGATGCAAGCCCATCTGTTATTAGAAGGCAGTGAAGACGATTTGCGCTTTGCGTGGTATGCGGGAATTGGAGAAAAAACTCGCAATGGTTTTGGGTGTTTGGGTTTACTAGAACAAGGAGTGAGCTGATGAACACCACTCTCATGCGCCAAGCGGGTGAGCTTGCGGCTCAAGTTTATGAGCGCTTTATGGAACAAGTGATTGAGACTAAGGTACTGCAAGAGCGTATCGGTACTGTCAGTGACAAGGAAAAAAAGGCTGCTCAGTTTAACGATACTCGCCATCTTCGCCTCATGCTGATTAGTGGCAAAGGGGGTTGGGATGATGATGCCAATAAGCGCGAGCGTTATTTAAAAAATCAGAACATTACTCTGTTAGATCATTTGCTCTCTGTAGTACGCGGCGCATTAGTGCTGTGTGCTTTAGATACTGTTGCCGCTTTGGGCACAGAGGAATTAGAAGCAGCAGACGCACAAGCCTTAACTCGCACACTAACCGTGGTAGCGGTTATCGCTTTCTTGCATGACCTAGACAAAATGCTGCAATTAGCTCGCGATGCAGAGTTAAGCCTAGAGCATGTAACAGAAGGTTTAGCCCGTTATGGGATTCACGAGTATTTAGGTGAAATTGATCTCAATGCGGAACAAATTCGCTTTTTGATTGAGCAGGCAGAGGAAACGCAACGTTATCGGCATATCACCAGTACGCCAATTCCACGCGCTTATACGATTGCGGTTGAGCGTTATGTGAAGCTGGCAGACAAATTAGACGGGCTATGGCAGGAGCATAGTAGCCAAGGTGGTTTGGAAAAAATCGTGGCGCGTTTAGACCAAGACCAAAGTTTGACTACGCGCCTATTAACTCAATGGGAAGCCCTAGACATTTATGATCCGCATCATCCGTTTTTGCTGGATGAGTTACAGCAGCGTTTGTCCTTTGCCTGTCAGCGGATTGCAGGTATTCCGCCGTTATTAGAAACGCATCAAGATGGGCGCTTATTTGTTTTAATCCCTAAAGCACAAGCCGAGTTGATTAAAACCAATGCTATTACTGCTATCCTCAAGCATTTGCCTTTTCCATTGACGCTACGAGCCCCTAATCTAGCCACACCTGCCGTCTTTGAGATTCGTAATGCTCGTCCCGCTTATCAAGAGCTAGTAACGGACTTCATTGATAAGGAAGAAAATTTAAGCGTGCTGGGTAAGCTGTTTACGGTTAAAAATAGCTTAGTCAAACCACTCACTGCCTTATTAGATGAGTGCTTAGCACCACTTGGACTTGCGCCTCAATGGGCTAAAGAAGCAGGACAAACCCGTCAAATTTATGCTGATCCGCATAAGTTTTCTCCTAAAGCAAAAGCATACTTTTTGCAAGCTGCATCATTAGCGCTCTTGCTCAATCTTAAAGTAGCTGCGCCGAAAAAAGTGGTACTACTTGATCAAAATGAACGCGAACAAGTAGTCAATTTCTTACTTAAAAAACCATTACCTGCATGGCTTGCCGAAATTGAATCGGGAGAATCCCGCCGTGTATTGCTGAGCTTATGGCTTACTGCGCTGGCTCAACAAGAGCCAGAGCTTAAAGTAAACATTTGGGGTGAGGCAGGTTTATTAGTGCAATGGTTAGAAGGCACAGAGCAGAGCATTGGTTTTAGAGAACATTTTTCAGTCGATCAAGAGGCGATAGCAGGCGCTATTGAATTACATTTACGGCAATTGCTAGCTAAAACCCGCCTACACCCTTTGAATGAGTCTGATACTGGGCGCTGTTTATTTACGGATTTTCCTGCCGCTACTTGGGTCAATCAAAACCCCGGTATGCATCAAATCAATGCTTCAGCCTTTACCGGACGGGATGGTAAACCAGACACGCTCACGGCGCCTTCCAAGGGTCAAATACCGATTAGCGCTATTTCGGTGGTGGAACATAAACTCAGAAATAATGCTTTTAAGCGCCAAGGCGGTAAAGAGGATGGCGTTCCTACCTTAATTTCCTCACCCGTGACCACGGGCTTATTTGGTGCTCTGATTCTGAATGAAGATAAAGATATTCAAGCCATTTCTATCTATCAATTAGCTAGCAAAGACAAAGTAAAAGCTCACTATCAAGGTTTAGAAGCTTATAAGAATCGCTGTCGTTTAGCGCGATTGGAACGTATTCCTGAAAAAATCGAAGAGCAAATTAATACCTTGCGCTTAATGCTGCGAGCTTGTTTGCGGATGGGTCGACCTATTCATATTTTCCGAGGCTTACCAACTGCACAAAAAGCCTTTTTCTACTTTGATGCCATGCCTAGCTTGCTCAAAGCCTTAATCGGTTATCAAGAACTGCGCTTAGAGCAAATTCCTCACGCTTTGCATCAATTGCAACTCGCTCAAGCTTTAATTGAAACCACGGGTTTAGGTTATGACGCACTCAATCTCTATGCCTATCCGCGCACGCGTTTTAGTGCCACTTGCTTAGTGTGGTGTCATGCCCGCGATAGTTTGAAACATGCCAATCCGCAAAAAACTGGCTCGCTTAATAGCTTAACTGCATGGATGTATCACGAATTCCAATTGCTACAGGAGACTCAACAAATGACTACTGCCGATGGTGCTTTAGTCCGTTTAGGACAAGCCGCTAGCCAAATTCAACGCCGCCCCCTCGGACAAGCCTCAACCAATGAAGAAATGCTGGTATTTAATTTGTGTTTGGATACTGCAATGGGGTTACGTGCCACCGGGCAAACGGATAATGCTTCCTTTATTCATGGCATTGCGGGTGAGCTAGAAACCAATTTAGGGCGCAAAGACAAAATGTCTGCCAGCAAATTCCGCGACGGGCAATCCTTGGAAATTGCCTGTATGAATTTCGCTAGCCAATTTGTGCGTGAAGTTTGGATCGGTGTATTACACGGCAAACCACCTGCACAAAAAGCACGCCGCCTATTGGGGAGCGTCTATCGCATGGCTTTTTTACAAGGCTTTCGCCATAGCAGCGCTGAGACCAGCTCTTCTGAAGCATTAACCGAATCTGTTTAAAGGAGTTTTTCATGCAAGCACTGACTGCTTATTTAGCCAAAATTGATCAATTGACTACAACGAGTCACATTGATGAGAAAAAAACTTATGTGCATCCTAAGCTGAAGAATTTAGGCTGTGTCAGCTTAGTTCTTATTCGTGAAGCGATTGCGCCCGTGGTGTTTCGGAATGCTGAGCAAGAAATCACCGATATTGAGTGGTTAGATGATCTGTATGTACGCGCCGTACCCAATAAATTCAAATACATTGAACGGGGTCGGGGTTTGCAAGTTTTGCGGGCGTTGGGCGCGGGCGGTAAGCAGGCGCAAAATAAAACCGTGCTTTATAAAGGTCAAAAAGTATCAGATGCGTTTGACTTAAATACGCTGGTGTTCGGTGATTCGGCGAATTATGAAAATCGCGTCTTACCTGTACGCTCAGCGGTTAATTATTCCGATGCGCTCAGCATTAAGTCCAAAGAGCAATGTGTGGACTCCACTTTCCATAATCGAGCGATGGAAGATGGCACTTTGTTTGATGCTGAAACGAAAAAGAATAGCGACAACCTGTTCACCCGCCATTTCATTAAACCCGGTACGTTAATGGTGCAAGTACTAAGCACACGGGGGCAAGTATTGCCCGAAATTGGCTTAAAGCATTTGTTATTGAGTCTGGGGATGGCAGGCAGTTATGGCGGTCAAACTTCAGTAACAGGCATTAATATCAAAACCCATATCGTAGGGATTTATGCCGACCTATTTGAGCAAGCGATTACTTCGCCCTATGAGTTGCTCAAAGTACTGCAAGCACAGTCTGATGCTGACTTAATCAGCATTAAAGCGACTCTACATGAAGCCCTGCAAGCGCAACATGCCGTCACTATTCAAGGTGCAGAGGCACAACAATGGCAACACGATTTAATTAAAGCCTTTGAACAAAATGGCAGTCCGTTAGAGCAAGAATATAAGGCGGCACAACCCAAAGTGGCTGCTCTATTCAATGAGTGGTTTAGCTAAACCTAGCTAATTACTCTACCCAGTTTTCTAGTGCTAAACCGGAGACACGCTCGAAATGGCGCGTATTATTAGTCACCAAAATAGCCTCCAAGCTCACAGCATGGGCAGCAATTTGCATGTCCATGCCGCCAATGGGTTGCCCAGTTTTTTCCAAGTTGGTACGAATCCGTGCATAAGCGTCGGCGGCAGCCTCATCCCACACTTGCACGCGCAAATGGCGGGCGAAATCCAACACAATAGTGCGATTGATCGTTTGAGAGCTGCTGCGCTCCACGCCATACAACAACTCAGCATAGCTAATAATCGAAATGCATACTTGCTCAGGCTTTACTTGAGCCAAGCGACGACGTACCGACTCGGGGCGCTTTTTAATAATGTAGCTACTGGTATCGGTGTCCAACATATACAAATTCATTCAAATAGCTCTCGCTCTTGGGGCGGAAGATCAATCCGTTCTTGCATAAAGTCGGCACTTGGGCGCTCAACTGACTCAAAGAAATCATCCCAAGACGTGGGGCGCGGTGACAAAATCAAGCAATCTCCACGCTTTTCGATATACACCTCAGTGGTATTAAAACGCAGCTCTTTAGGTAAGCGTACCGCTTGGCTACGCCCATTTTGGAAAACTTTAGCAATATGTAGTTGTGTCATGAACTTACTCCTGAGCACGATGGGTACATCTTTTAGTATATACCACTATGCGATTTTCTCCCACTCATCCAATGAGCCATCCCTATGAAAAGTATCATCACTGGCATTCAGGCAGAAACGCTCACACCCTTTGCCTATCATTCGCTTATGGTGCAAGGAGGCAGTTCGACGCTGCCCGAGGTCATTAGTGACCAAGCGATTATGTTCGGGCTGGCAGCGACCTTAGGGATGATGCATGCCTCGGTGTGTTTGCCAGCCAAAGATTATCGCCGTGATTTAGAAGCTATGCCGTGGCGTGCCTCTATTTTTACTACACAACACCCAAAACTACTCGCTCCTCTCACGCGCCGCCTTAATTTAGAAGAGGAGGCTGGTTTTAAAAGTCGCCATTATGCTGTGACCAGTAGAGGTAATTTTAAAACCTACTTTTCGACTCAAGAAGTGCCTGCGGGTGTTTGTTACACAGGGGCACTATTTGGCTTTGATCCGTTTAAAGAAACCGAGCTCAATGAGTTAGTGATTCGGATTGGCTTACACCGCAATGGCATGGTGCGTTTAACACCTAAACCAATTGAACATGTCCAACTCAATGCAGCCACCGCGCATTTATTTGGGCGCGAACTCAGTGTGGAGCGTTATTTGCTCTATGGCATTCAGCTCACGCCTAAGCTGACGACTAAAGAGGCGCTGACCGAGGTGCAGCAATGGAATTGACGGTCAAACGCCATTGTGTGGCGGTGTTGGAGAATGGTTTATCGCCCCTGCAACAGCAATTACTAGCTGAACCCAAACGGGTGCGGATTGTGGATGCACCCACCGGAGCTGGCAAAACCTATGCCTTTATCAAAGCCTTGTTACAAGGCAAGCGCATTTTATTCATCGTGCCTACACGGCGCTTAGCACAGAACATTGCCGCTACAGTGATTAGTGATTTAATCAAGGAAGGCTGGTCAAGTAACTTGGCAGAGCAAAAGTTAGCGGTATGGAGTTCTGATCAAACCGCTATTTTGCGTGAACAAGGTGTGGAGCATATTCGCGGTTTACGAGTACGCCAAATGCAGCAATTAAGTCCGCGTTTGCAAGGCGAGAGTGAAATGATTGTGGCTGTCCCTGAGGTGGTAAGCCAATTACTGCTACGGGGAAACCCTGATCGCCCGCAAACAGGGCTTGATAAAGGCCAAGCCGGATTTAGTGTGTTTGATGTCTTGGAGTATTTTGATCATATTGTATTTGACGAATTTCATACCATTGAAGCGCGGGGTTTTGGTCTAGCTGCATTGTTTGCCAAGTTAGCGAGCGTTACCACCGAACTCAATATCCTAGGTTATGGAAACGCTAAACTAAGCTTGCTCTCGGCAACACCGCTCAATATCAAACCCACTTTGATAGCGCTAGGTGTACCCGATGCTGAAATTGCAGAATTAAAAGAAGTGCTGACCGAAAGCGCGAATGACCGCGCTTTACATGGTGATATACGTTTAGTGTTGCAAGATAGTAGTTCTATGCCTGCTTTAGTGGAACAGCATTTAGCACGTATTCAACAAGCGGTGGCTCAGGGACAGCAAGTCGTATTAATTTATAATGCACTGGCCGACTTACGCCGTGATTTGCCGAAACTGATTCAACAATTTAAAGCGGTCGGTATCCCCGCAGAACAAGTACTGGTGATTAATAGCATTGACGATAGCGCAGGCAATCATCAATCCCGTGCAGGCTATAAAACGGGACGTCAGCAAGACCCTGATCAATTTGCTATTTTGATTGCTACCGCCAGTGTAGAAATGGGCGTGACCTTTCGGGCTGCGAATGTGATGTTGATGGAGTCGGGCTTTGCACCGATGAATTTCTTGCAACGCTATGGCCGTGCGGCGCGTAGAGGGGCTGATGGTTTAGTGGTGGTGCGTTTGGATACCAGTTTATTAGAACGTTATCCGTGGCTGCGTTCATTAAGGGATTGGGTTATTGCTAAGCAGGATAAGCTGGTTTCTATAGTAGAGTTAAGTGAAGTGTTAAGTAGCGAAGCACAACAGCAGTTTCAGACTGAACCTGTCAGTACTGATGCTTTGTACTTTGGCACACTTCCACATCAAGCCGTTTACACCAGTGGTTTGTATTGGCAGTTATTATTGCGCCACCCCAGTTCTAGCAAGCATCGTAAAGCCCATTTATTGCAACACCAACCTGATAGCAGCAAATGGGCCTATAGCAAACTTCGGCAATTAGAGCCGATCTTGCAAGATTCAATGTACGCGAAAGCCGCTCAGCAATGGCAAACCCTCTTGTTTATGCAGGCCATGCAATTGCGCAATATTGGCAAGCGCGTGCTCGTGATTGAAGGTGATGGCAGGCGTTTGCAAGTCGACCGTGTTTGGTTAGAGCGCGAAACCGATATTGTCCGTACCATCCCGCTCCAAATAGATGCGCAAAATAATGACTACTTTCAATTGCACAGCGAATTGGATGATTACTTATTAGAGGATAAAAATCGCGCGAGTCGGCGCTTAAATGTCTACTTTCCACACACCAAACGCTCGAAAGAATTAGAGTCTAATAGCGCTTTATGGAGTGAGTGGCGTAAACATCTGCATGATCAGCGGGATATGGATACCGAAGCGGCTTGGGATGATCACCCTGAAGCGATGAAAGCGGCTGAGCAGTTAGTGGCACTTACTGGACTTATTCCTAGTAGTGATACTGAGCTTAGCGCTTCTACCACCAGCTTGGTTTGGTAATGATGGAGGCTTTTCATTGGCCTTATTCAGCTACCTTCTACCAGCGTGTCGAGCGCCTCAACTTACACGGCTTACACTTCCAACATATTGAGCTATGTGAGCGACGGGCGTGGATGTATTTGCACAAAGTGAACTTTGCCCAGTGGTATTCAAGGGTAAAAACTGGAAGCGCCTTGCATGAAACCAGTTATCAACGTGATCACTCGGTGCGTGGCTTAATCGGCTTAGCACCGGATCGCATTGATTGGGATCAGTGCATTGTGTATGAAAATAAAGGCACAGGTGGCGCGGTGGAAGCCTCGAGCAATCAAACTGCGTTTTACGCCCTGATGCTGTCGATTAGTACGGGTAAAACATGGCAAGCCTATACGCATGTACTCAGTTCGCGGCGTAAACGCGAGGTTTATTTAGACGAATCTCGCTTAACCAAGCTCTGGCAAGCCTCCGAACAATTAGAACAACTGAGCACGCAAAATCATGTCCCTCCTGCTCCTAAAATCCCTTTGTGTAGTAGTTGCTCACTCGCTATTTTTTGTGGGCATGATTAAGGATTAAAGACATGGAAACCTTATTTATCGCCCGTGATGCTCAACTCAAACAGCATGAAAATACCCTGCAAATTAAACTCGGTGACACGGTACGCTCACTCCCTATTGAGAAGGTCGCGCATGTGGTACTGCTGGGTGAAAGTCGGCTCAATTCGAGATTATTAGGTTTGTGTGGCAAGTATGGTGTGCGCTTGTCGGTGTTTGATTATTATGGTTATTTTAAAGGCGCGTTTGAGCCTTATGATCATAACCCGGCTGGTAAAGTTAAGCTCAAGCAAGCGGAACTATTATTAAATGATGTACAACGGTTGAGTGTAGCGCGTGAGATCTTACGGGGCGCTGCACTCAATCGCATTGCGAACCTTAAGTACTATCAATATCGCGGTAACGAAGCGGTGTTACCTGCCATTAAAACCATGCAAGCCTTATTCACTAAGCTTAATGCGGCGCCTGATACCAGTACTTTAATGGGCATTGAAGGCAATTTGCATCAAGCGTATTACGCGGCTTGGAAGCAAATTCACTCTGATTTGGATTTCGGTAAGCGGGTGCGTCGCCCGCCGAATAATCCGATTAATTGCCTAATCTCATTTCTCAATCAACTGGTTTATACCGTAGTGCGCCATGAAATCAGTAAAACGCATTTGGAAGAAACTTTTAGTGTGTTGCATGCGCCGGGCTATGGACGAGCGTCTTTGAGCTTGGATTTAGCAGAACCGTTTAAACCTATGCTGACTGATATGTTGATTTTTCGGATGGTGCAGCGGCGCATGTTAGATAGTAGTTGGTTTGATCAGCAAGAGGGTGTTTGTTTATTGACTGAAACGGGGCGGCGCCACATTGCTGAGCAGTTTTCCTTGCGTTTAGAGGAGCAATATCAAGACCATACGTTTCGCTACTGGATTTACAAAGAGGCTTTGATGCTAGAGCGTGAAGTGTTGGGCGTTAGTGAATATGAGTCGTTTAAAAGGAGGGTTTAGATGTTTATGTTAGTGACTTATGATGTCGAGGCCAAACGTACTCATAAATTCAAGAAACTATTGCGGCGTTATTTGAATCATGATCAGTTTTCGGTGTTTACGGGCGATATTACGGAGGCGCAAGCCATTAAGTTACGCCGCGATTTAAGCCAATTAATGATTCCCGAAGATCGAGTGACGGAGATTAGTTGCGCCAATCGGCAAAATATTGAAGTGCATCATTTAGCGAAAAGTGAATCGGGAAAAGGCGAGTTAAAGCGCACGCCACTCAATGATCATCGCCGCGATTTTGCGGTTTTATAAAAACTTCGACCGCCAATGAAGTATTTAAGCCTGCCCTTTGATGTACTTTTATCTGAGACTTATGCTAGTTTTTCTACACCTGCTTCCGTGGTATTTAGCTCAAAATGCACTGAAATCAGGGGTTACGAATCCCCATGTGGGGTTATGAGCGCCCGAGAGTTATCGGCACGGGCGGCAAGGCTAGAGTTACGAATCCCCATGTGGGGTTATGAGATCGCATCAAGCGCAGCCGGTGCAGGCTGCGCATTAGTTACGAATCCCCATGTGGGGTTATGAGAAATTTGAAAGCTAGGCCAGTCCTAGCTTTTTTCATGTTACGAATCCCCATGTGGGGTTATGAGGTTGGTCATTAAGCGATGAATTTCTGAGGCGGTGAAGTTACGAATCCCCATGTGGGGTTATGAGCTTGGTCAACTCATAGTTAACAAATTTGATTTGCTCGTTACGAATCCCCATGTGGGGTTATGAGAATGGCCGCTCGTCCGCTGGCAAGAGGTTAATATTTGTTACGAATCCCCATGTGGGGTTATGAGGCATTGCTGAGGTGAATAATCAAGCCAAGGAAGCCTGTTACGAATCCCCATGTGGGGTTATGAGAAGGTCGCGAGCAACATTCAGAAACTCTTCAAGGTCGTTACGAATCCCCATGTGGGGTTATGAGGAAATGATTTGGTGGCGCCAGCTAGCGGCCATCCAGGTTACGAATCCCCATGTGGGGTTATGAGGGCATTGAAGGCTATGTGTTCGACCGCAAAGACGCGTTACGAATCCCCATGTGGGGTTATGAGGGTTACGCCGATCACATCCTTGATTAAGCGGATCATGTTACGAATCCCCATGTGGGGTTATGAGTCGGCATCGAAGAGCGCGAACAGCTGGACGCAACGAGTTACGAATCCCCATGTGGGGTTATGAGAACTCACGCAGCCGTTCCGCTCGCGCTTCGCTGGCGTTACGAATCCCCATGTGGGGTTATGAGATAGTTGACATTCTTGCAACTGAAGGGGCACAGGCTGTTACGAATCCCCATGTGGGGTTATGAGCGCAATCGGCTGGTGCGTAGCTCTGGGAAGTAAATCGTTACGAATCCCCATGTGGGGTTATGAGGTCAGGCGTACAACACAGGGGGAATGTCCGACTCAAGTTACGAATCCCCATGTGGGGTTATGAGTGAGAACATCAAAGCTGGGCTTGCTCCTTATCTACAAGTTACGAATCCCCATGTGGGGTTATGAGACGGAACCCCGAAATGTATAAAGTTTTTTCCGTCATGTTACGAATCCCCATGTGGGGTTATGAGCAGCGTACCCACTGGCTGGAATGGCCTACAACCTAAGGTTACGAATCCCCATGTGGGGTTATGAGTGCGTAGTTAGCGATATTAACTGGCTTATAAGGCGTGTTACGAATCCCCATGTGGGGTTATGAGACCCCCAAATAACATCGGCTAATTGTGTGGTGCTGAGTTACGAATCCCCATGTGGGGTTATGAGCTGAGCGGCCTAATTGGTCGGGCGGGTGCTAAGGATGTTACGAATCCCCATGTGGGGTTATGAGACGCTCCTCGATAATTTTTGAGGCTATTGCACCTAGTTACGAATCCCCATGTGGGGTTATGAGCCGCAACCCAGGTGCGTTTTCCCTGTTCCAGGGCCGGTTACGAATCCCCATGTGGGGTTATGAGAGCCTTCGGATTAAAGAAGTCGTCTAGCTGTTGAGGTTACGAATCCCCATGTGGGGTTATGAGCCTTGCGCTCAGCGCTTTGCAGTTTTCGTCAATTTCGTTACGAATCCCCATGTGGGGTTATGAGATCCGGCAATAGAATCGAAGTTGATGATGATAGGTTACGAATCCCCATGTGGGGTTATGAGCGAATAGGGTTGATGGGGTGAGTGTTTGCGGAGGTGGTTACGAATCCCCATGTGGGGTTATGAGCTGTATTGCTATAACGATGCTTTAATACGCTTTTAAGTTACGAATCCCCATGTGGGGTTATGAGAAAGTTATTGACATGATGTGTGACTAAAGCAGTTGGTTACGAATCCCCATGTGGGGTTATGAGGTTTGAGAATAAAATCTCCTTAGCTTCTCGTACATTGTTACGAATCCCCATGTGGGGTTATGAGTTAGTTGGCTTCGCTTGCATTATTTTGAGCTTAGCGGTTACGAATCCCCATGTGGGGTTATGAGGTGCAAGCAGTGACTGCAGATGCCACTCGCGCCAGGTTACGAATCCCCATGTGGGGTTATGAGGGCTTGTGGAAGGCGCTGCGGGCGGTTGGGGTATTGTTACGAATCCCCATGTGGGGTTATGAGATGAGCTGGCTCTACTGCTTCGTCAGACATAATTTGGTTACGAATCCCCATGTGGGGTTATGAGGCTTACCTGCCTCATCACCTTGCGTGAGCGCAATCGGTTACGAATCCCCATGTGGGGTTATGAGTGCCAAAAGTCCTGCTAAGCCTGAGCCATAGCTCAAGTTACGAATCCCCATGTGGGGTTATGAGCGCGATTAATTCCGCTTTATCCGGCAACACTTCACCCGTTACGAATCCCCATGTGGGGTTATGAGATCTAAATACAGATTAGTGATCTCAGCAGCTGCCCCGTTACGAATCCCCATGTGGGGTTATGAGAAAAAAGCGGTTAGCTTCATGCTGCTAGATGAAGAGGTTACGAATCCCCATGTGGGGTTATGAGGTTTGATGGCTTGGCGCGCTTACGGCGGCTGAATCCGTTACGAATCCCCATGTGGGGTTATGAGCTGTTGGATGAAATCATGGAGCAAGCCAACATCCCGGTTACGAATCCCCATGTGGGGTTATGAGGCTGGAGTACTGGTGCGCCAACCCACATCGCCGGTCGTTACGAATCCCCATGTGGGGTTATGAGTTCAGACTTTAGCTCTTCTGCCTTCTTGCGCAAAGGTTACGAATCCCCATGTGGGGTTATGAGTTGGCGCTCTATTAGCTCAATCGCTGTACCTTCTGGGTTACGAATCCCCATGTGGGGTTATGAGGCTACTTGCAGGCGCTGCTTGCTCTTGTTCTTGGTAGTTACGAATCCCCATGTGGGGTTATGAGTTCGGTATAATTCTTTGCATACTTTATTAAAAATGAGTTACGAATCCCCATGTGGGGTTATGAGCGTTAATGCAGTCGCTGTGCCTTCAACCGCCTCTTGTTACGAATCCCCATGTGGGGTTATGAGTATCCCCACGTACCCTTGGTCATTAATAATTCTTTGGTTACGAATCCCCATGTGGGGTTATGAGGTGGGGTGGGAAAAGGGGCCAGAACACACGAGGTACGTTACGAATCCCCATGTGGGGTTATGAGAAAGTTGAATTTGCGGAGCTGAGTACAGCTAAAGTGGTTACGAATCCCCATGTGGGGTTATGAGGCTGCTGTATTCGCCCACAATCGCCCAGCTGTCGCTGTTACGAATCCCCATGTGGGGTTATGAGAGGATACTTTTTCCCTTTGTTGGCTGGGATTCTGCCTGTTACGAATCCCCATGTGGGGTTATGAGCATGCTGTACAGCACGCCCGTGCTACTAACCGGCGAGTTACGAATCCCCATGTGGGGTTATGAGCATCCTGATATTGCCCTCATTCCGCAAGTCGCCTTGTGTTACGAATCCCCATGTGGGGTTATGAGAAGGCCATGGAATCGACCGGTGCGCGGGTCTTTGTATGTTACGAATCCTCATGTGGGGTTAGGAGGATAAAGGTTACTAACTCGGCCACATTGCATGGCTGGTTACGAATCCCCTATGGGGTTATAAAGCTGCTTCTTTTGCTGTCGACCGAGCAGCTTATAAACCCGCATGTGGTTTCATGCGAACAAACCATCTCTCCAGTTGTCTATGAATGAATAGCTTGTATTCAGCACAGCATGTCATGCTTGGACGTCTATAAAAAACTGCGAGGGTCTTCATGAAAAAACGATGCGCTTTATTTTTAGCGGCCTATTTATCTTGCACTGCTGCCTTAGCTGAGGCCGTACCTCAATTCAAAGATTATCCAGTTACTCAAGCTTATGCAGGGCAAAAGCCTGCTTTGGTCTTGGATGAATTTGGCAAAACCTTTAAAACCCGTTTGCGTGAAGCCTTAGCGGATAAGCCTAATTTTGCAGGCCATTATGTGCTGACGATTTGGGGTTGTGGCACGAGCTGTATCTCAGGGGGGATCGTCGACAAAATTACTGGCAAAGCTTATCCATTACCCGAGCTGTTAATGGGCGTGTATCCCTTAAAGCCTGAGTTTGAAAATCAAGATGATCGCGAACTGATCTATAAACCCACCAGCCGCTTGCTGATTATGGCGGGCGCTTTTGATACGGATGAGACCGGCCATGACGATCTGGTGAAATTTTATGAGTTCAAAGAAAATCAATTCATCCTGTTAAAACAGACTCCTTATGGGCACAAGGATCGGTCGCAAAACTAAGGCAGTTTAATACTAGCCCTTTGGCAGTGCCTTCCATTGCTCAGTAATCTGGGCTAGTACCTTAGCTATCGTCTCTTGATTATGCGAATTCGGCAAGGTACTGCCTAATTTCAACAGAGATTGGGTTTGTTGAGCGAGGAAGTTTTGTAATTCGGCTAATTGCACATGCTGGGTTTCATCCGAATAGCGGAAGTGCTGATTCAGCTCAGTCAAACGCTGCACAATCGCCTTGCCAATGGTTTCGCTGCTATTCGTGGGTGTGCGGTTTTGGCAGTAGTTTTGTTTAATCGCTTCCCAACGCTGTTGCTGTTCGGGCGTGATATTGCCGCGTAATTCAGCCAGCTTAAGTAGGTTTTCTTCAGCGCTGCCGGTTAATAATTGCGCCTCGCCTTGGTAATGATCCGCCATTAATTGCAACAGTTCAGCTTCATTCATCACCGCAGAAATCTTCTCTGCCAATTTATTCATATTGCGATAGCTGCCTTGTAATTTGAAGGGCGGCTCTGTGCGGTAGTCATCATTTTGTGCGGCTGAGGCAATGTATTGCTGATTAACCTTTAAAACGATAGCTTGCACTTGCAATAGGCGCTTAAAGACTTCAACGATTTCATTCAATTCCGCAGCACTGTATTGATAAGACAATTGGTTAGTACTGACTTCACGGCCTTTGGCTAGATCAATTAATAAGTACACATCAGTTAAGTCACGAGTAGCCAGTGGCGCGAGCACTGGATTCGCAGTGAGCGCATTTTCTAAATAACTAAGGGCAAAAATCTCTTGTTTATCACCTAACACTTCACCCAGGTTATACACATCTGCACGGTTGGCGAGCATATCGGGGATTTTGAAAACCTCACCAGATTCGGTGTAAGGATTGCCCGCCATAATCACGCAGAAACGCTTACCACGCATGTCATAAGTGCGGGTTTTGCCTTGCCAAATGCCTTCAATGCGTCGCGTGCCATCCGCTAAAGAAATAAACTTTTGTAAAAATTCAGGGTTGGTGTGCTGAATATCATCCAGATACAACATGACATTATTGCCCATTTCCAAAGCTAAATTGAGCTTAGTTAATTCTTGGGCGGCGGTCGCATCCGGGGCTTGTTGAGGGTCGAGCGCAACGACTTTATGTCCAAGGGCAGGGCAGTTAATCTTCATGAAAATCAAGCCTAAACGATGCGCTACATACTCCATTAAGGTCGTTTTGCCATAGCCTGGTGGCGAAATCAGCATGAGCATTCCCATCAAATCGCTACGCTTATTTTCGCCCACTGTACCCATTTGTTTAGCTAAATTCGCACCAATCAAAGGTAAATAGGCTTCATTCAATAATTTATTACGAACAAATGAAGCTAGCGGGCGCGCCTTAAATTCCTCCAAGCGTAAAGCTTCGCGTTGCTGCTCGACCACCTGATTACGCAACTGTAAATAGCGTTGATAGTGTGGAACCACTTGTTGTTTATGCTGCTGATAACGGCTGATAAACCGATCTAAAGCCACCACCAAACTGCGTGTCTGCTGCGTGGTTTGAATCAATGGATGCTCGCCCATTAAATCAATGGCTTGACTTTCTAAATGTAGCTCAAGCACATGATGCGGTAACTGGCTAGTCGTCATAAACAGCGCCAAAGCTTCGGGGATGTAGTGGGCTAAACCTGCTAAGTCAGGCTGTATATTGATTAAAGCCTGCAACCAAGTTGTTAAGTATTGCTCCTGCGCAGCCGTTTGCCCTTGTAAACTATTAAAGGCCGCCTGAAATTGCGCATAGGCTTGATGAGCTTTTAAATAATCCAGCAGCTTATCGACCAAGGTTTGGGCGTAATGGCTGGTGATAAAGCTCACTTGCGGTTGGGCGAGTTCTTCCAGCAAATAATACAAACTAGGCTCAGCTAATGGCTGCTCTAGCTGGCTATTAATTTCTGTAGCCAACTGTTTAAGTGCTTGTTCGCTTTTGAACAGCTTACGAAATTCGAGTGCTGCTTTAGCCCGTTCGGGTAAGTACTGTGCAAATTCGAACTCTTGCTGATTAGCCCAAAAGATTTGCGCTTGACCACGCACTTGAGGGGCGTATTGCAATAAACCCGCTTGTTGTTTAAGCGGCAGGATCGCTTTTAAAATCTGGGCAGCATCGTGATCATGAATGCCTTTTTCATAACCTTCTTTATACAAAGGTGCTGCGAACTCGCGCACGAGTTTTAATAAGCTGGCTGGCTCCTGTAGGCTTTGCATCAGCAATTCTAAACTTAAGCCGTGTTGATGCTGTTCGGCAGCTTCGAGGATTTGCCCAGCAAGGTATTCAGCGCGGTAGAAGAGGGGTGTCTCGGATTCTAAAGCCTGCTGCCAATAAGGGCGCAGTTGCTCTAGTTCCGGTGAATTAATGCGCTCAAAAAAGTCAGTGCCAGTTAAGTGAATATATTGCTGGTCACCCCTTGGGATCAGGGTAATATCCAGCGCTTGGGTGGTGACGCTGAAGCGATATGGCCCCAATTTAATGACATTGCCGCCCTCCTCAAATAGCTCGCTTTTGTCCCGCAAACTACGAACGGCTTGTTCACGCTGATTCTTTAAGTTGCTTTCTAAATCATCCGCTTTAACATTGTCATTCAGCTCGCGCAATTGTTTGAGCATCTCGCGCAAGCGCATGCTTAAAGCATCGGAAGCATAGAAAGTATTCAGCTCATCCAGATCTTTAAACTTGCTACTGCGGCGCTGTATCGAGGCTAAGATGCGTTGTGCGGCATCTTGAATAGTTTGAGCGCGACGCTGGCGTTCATTCACCAAGCTCTGTTTGTGCGCTTCAAAGCTTTCATGCACTTCTTCGCGCTTGGCAATAATGTCAGTTAAAAACTGATCTTGCTGGCTGAATTGGCTCTCTAATTCCTCCATCTGCACCAATAAACGGCTCAGTTGTTCATCGCATTTTTCAGGAGTCGTCGCAAGGCTTAGCGCGTTAGTGACACTCTGGCTAAATAGTTTAAATTGCACCGCAAACTGTGCCACCGCTTCCTCTTGACCTAGGCTATTTTTGCGATGTTGAGTGCGGGCGCGGAGCTGATTTAACTGTGCATAGAGGCTAGAAATATCATCGGTGACTTGAATCCGCAGTTGGGCATCATCCACTTTGAGCGTCGTCATCAGTTCGGATAATAAATCCAAATCAGCCGCCATTTTTTCTTGAGCGACTAAAACTGCTTGCAGCTGGTTTAAGGTCTGTGCGGCTTGTTGCTGAGTCTCTAAGTTTTGTAATTTCGTTTGATAAGGCTGAAGCGCTTTGGGGCTGGCGAGGAATTTTAAAGTATCCACCCCCAGCTGATCTTGAGCTGTGACTAAGCTTTCATCCCAAGCAGTGAGTTTGCTGTGATCAATATAGCGATACTCACGCAAGGTCATTAAATGCCCGCGCTGCTGGCGAATTTGCGTCAGTGCGTCCACATAGTTTTCGGCAACATCCCAGCTATCCGGGAGCAAACTAGACAGCAGTGCTTTTTGCTTAACTTCAGCCGCTTGCATCGCTTGTTGAGCTTGTGCACGAATCGTTTCGACTTTTTCAAACTCATCGAGCACCAATTCAGCGGTTTTATTAATTTCAGTTAGAACCGTTTGAATAGAACCAGTTTCTGGGCGGGCTAACCAGTGATAAGTATCCGGTAAACGTTTTAAGTGTTGAATCAGTTGGTTGTAATGTGCCACCGACAGTGTTGGGCTATGAATCGTGCGCGTGATGCTATACAGATCAGAAACACCCCTGACCAATTCAGCATTACCGATGCGTGCATAAAAGCTGTCATTTGTCGCTTGCTGGCTCGCATATTCCACCGATTGAAACGGGGTTTGCCAGATTTGCATCGGATGGATACGAGTGGGTTCACTGCCTTCGGCACTAAACAGCACCATCTGCCCATTCGCGGCCAGCGCATAGCCATGCCCAAACAAGGGTGCTTTGAGTGCTTTCTCAATTAGGTTATAAGTGAAGAGAGCGTAGTTACCTGCCACCGCCGCATAGAATACATACAAGACATCTTCGCCATTCGGGGAGCGAATCATGCGCTTGAATTGCATGCCTTCCATATTATCTTCGAATAAGCGCAATTCGCCGGTTTGCAAATAGATGCCACCCGGGAAAATTAAGCCGTGATCTTCCGGCAGTTGGCGACAAGATAAGCCTAAAGCATCCAGGCGCGTGACTTGTTGATTGAGTGGGTTGAAGACTAAATAGCGACATTGCTCTTCCCGATAAGGCAGAATTTTGAGGAGCAAGAGCTTGCCAACACTGGCGTAAAAAACCTTGGCATCATCCAAGGATTGGTTTTTATCGGTGACCGCTTCCCGATAAATCCCCAAGCCGTCATTGGTATTATTTTCAATCTTAATAGTCAGGTCGCCGCCTAAAGTCTCAACAAAAACTGTATCCAGAATATTTAGATGTGGATACTTGCCTTGTACTGCTTGTTCTCGCCCCACGGGTAGCCATTCAAAGTCAGTACTCGCAGGGAGTGCTATCTCGCGTTCGCCACGATTATCGATATAAGTGAGTTGCCCTTTATTATCGATTGACCAGCGAAACACGCGTAAATCGGTAATGCGTTCGCCAATTTGGAAAGCTGCTAATAACTTATCGTCTTTAACCCGCAACTGAACTAAGCGCGCATGTTTGTAATAAGCATATAGCTCGCGAAAATCACCGACAAAACTAGGATGAGCCAGAAAACTATCGGCTAAAGGAATAGACTGTAATTCAAATTGACCTTGCTGTTCTTGTAGCTGGTATAGAGTGAAAACATCGCTGATTTTAGTTTCGGTTTTTAAACCGATAAACACATTATAAGCAAACAGCAAATACTCGCCGACTTGTACAATATCACGCGCTACACAGTTGTTTTCTGTGCGTACCCTGAGCCGCGCAATCACTTCCATCTGCACATTTTTGAATTGCGCTAAACGGGCTTGATTCAAGTTGGCTGTCAATTGCTCAAGCTCAGCTGCTTGTTTAGTTAAGCGCTGACTGAGAATTTCATAAGCATTGCTTTCGGCAATCACTTGTTCGGCGGCGGCGCTTGTCTGGTCGGTGGTAGTCATAGTTCTAGTGATCAGCTAAGAAGAGAAGGGCGGCTACAGCCAGCGACTCAGCACTGGCTGTCATAAAACCAATTAAACTTTTTCTGAGCTACTACTCAAAAATTTATTAATTAAATCCTCAGCAGTAGGGCTTTTAGCCACCACACCTTCAATCGATTTGCCTAAGGATAAAGAGCGTGCAAAGGATTTGAAGAAGTCACCCTCGCCATTAACAATATCGATTTTGGCATTCGCCAGTGCGCTAGCCATCGCCTTGGCTTGTTCCACCGCAGTAATTTGATTGGCCGCAATCTCTGCCATCATCCGCTCGAAATCTTTTTCTAATTTCAGGCGGAATTCTTCATGAGTGCGTGCATCGGGTGACATTTGATCCATTGCTTTGAATTTTTCAATTAAACCCTCAGCCTCGGCTTTAAAGCGCTCACGAATCACTTCGGCCTCAGCTAAACCTTTTTCTTTATTACCGCGTGCTGCTGCTAAGGCAATTTGCTCTTGGCCTTTCGCTTCTGCTTCGAGCTTTTCCTCTAAAATTCGTGCTTCAACCAAACCCTCTTTCTCATGGGCGATGGCTTTAGCTTCAATTACTTTAGCTTCGGCTAAACCTTCTTTTTCATAAGCTGCCGCTTCCGCTTCACGCACTAAAGCGTCTGCCAAACCTTTAGCTGCTTGTTCGGCTTTGAAACCGTCTGCTAATTGCTTTTTCGCTTCCGCTTGTTTGCCTGAAGCTTCTAGCTCAGCCGCTGCCATCGTATTGATTTCTTGAGCTTTGTGTTTCGCTTTAACTTCATCCGCTTCGGCTTGCTTGACCTGCTTGACTAGCTCCTCTTCAGCCTTGGCCTGCGCTTGCAGAATCGCGACTTGTTTAGAGCGTTCGGCTTCAGACAAAGCACGTACTTCTTTAATTTTTTCTTCTTGCTCAGCGACCGTGCGATCTACTGCAATCCGCTCACGCACCGTATTGGCAATTTCCTTGCGTTGTTCTTCAAGGGCTTTTTCTTTTTCAATCCGTTGTAGTTCAACTTCGCGTTCACGTGCTACCACTTCTAATTCACGCGCACGGCTGACTTTTTCTTCTTCAATCGCTACTGCGCGTAAGCGGTTTTGTGAGGCGACTTCAACTTCACGTTTTTGGTTTTCCGCTAAAATTTGTAAGCGCTCTTCGGTGGCAATTCGTGCTTGTTCAGCGCGCAGACGTTCCTCTTCCCGAATTTTGGCGGTTTCTGCTTGTTCGCGGGCTTGAATGGTTTCAACTTCGCGTTTTTGGCGAGCTTCAGCATCCGCTTCTTGGCGCTCTAAAGCGAGCATCGCTTCGCGGGTTTCGACATCTTTCTTTTTCATCGCCAATTGCTCATTGCGCTCTAATTCATTGGTGCGCACGTTTTGTATCGCAGTCAGCTCGGTGATTTTGCGAATCCCTTCCGCATCTAAAATATTATTTGGGTCTAAGGCTGATTTTGGAGTTTGCTCTAAATAATCAATCGCCACATCTTCCAGCGCATAGCCATTCAAGTCATTACCAATCACTTCGACGATTTTGTCACGAAAACCAATCCGATCTTCAAATAGCTCCACAAAATCCATTTTTTTACCAACTGTTTTTAAGGCTTCGGCGAATTTTGCATTGAATAATTCATTGACGGCTTCTTTATCCGAAGCACGATCCACACCAATGGCTTTGGCGACTTTTAAAACATCTTCTTGGGTTTCATTCACGCGTAAATAGAAAGCCACACTAATATCACCGCGAATATTATCGCGACAAATCAAGCCTTCTTTACCCATCCGATCAATCTGTAGAGTAATTAAGGAGACTTGCATCAGTTCTTTTTTATTAATCACTGGCCAAACAATGCCACCGGTGAATTTAACTTTAGGGGTACTGCTAGTGTCATTAACAATTAAAGCCCAACCTTGGGGGACTTTGACGTAGAAACGGTTAATCGCCACCAGTAAGCCGATCACGATAAAAATGCCAATGACCACAGCAACGATTGAGAGGATGGAAAGAGAACTCATGCTAACTCCTTGAGAAAATTATTATTTATTGAGCAGTGATTTGATAACTGCTAGTGGTAGCGTCATAGGCGACTAAACGGACTAAGTCATTGCGTTGAATCGAATTGGGTTCGGTGGCTCTAATTTTTAAAATTAAGCTCGTTCCTTCGTGAGTTAATTCAGCTTCACCAAAACTACTCGAAACATAGCCACTACGAACTTTGGCATATTCCCCAATCAAATCGACGGCACTACGTTCAGGTGCTTTATGAAATAGGGGTTGCAATAATTTGCCAAAAGGTTGGAGCAGCTCAGCTAAAAAAACTGGAATTAAAACCAGTAGCCATAAGCCAATAAAGACTTTTAACCAAGGCTGTGGAATATGCGGATACAGAAAATGCACGCTTAAAAAGCTGAGCACCCAAGAGAATAAAATAATAAAGGACAAACTCAGAGTGATGGGTACACCCGCCCATTTAAACCGATTTAACCAATGCGGCAGCATTGTTAGCTCGCTATCTGCTTCTATATCACTGTCCCAATCAGCTAAACCGATGAAGGCTGACAGCCAGTAGACCAGCACCAACGCGAGCAATCCGGTAAACACAAGGGTAGGGAAACTAAAAATAGTCTGTAAAAACTCAGCCATAAGTTAAGCGCTTTTATAATAATTTTGTCGACTTAAGGATAGTAGTCGAGCGCAGCTAAATTGGCTATTAATGCTGGTGAAACATTCATCTAGGTTTGAGCAGATGGCTAACCGCCTGAACCTCCACAACCACCGCTAGATCCGCCTGAACCGCCATCATCTAAACTAGTACCGTTACGTGCTCGCCACACTCGATGGTTGCAGGCCTTGCAGCGATATTCATATTCTGGCGGATCCTCATTCGAACGCCGCCCCGTTTTCTGTAAACCACCGATCATTTTTTTACAGTTTGGGCAGCGTAATTTAAATGCTGAAATGATAAAGACGAACAGCAAAATAAAGCCGATGCCAGCAATAATCGGCAAGTAAGCTTCAAAGTATTCGGCAATCGTATAAGCATACACATTAGGTACAAGGCTAATTCCTAAAGCAGTACCTAAACTGAGCCAAGTCAACCATTTAGCCTTAAACCAAGCGGGTTTCTTGAGTAGCCAATGCGTCCGCGTATTCACTAGCCGGAAATAGGGCGTATTTTTTAAACGTTGCTGAGGCTCGACCCAAATATCCGCAGGTGGTTTTTCGCCAAACAGCGCTTGATAGCGCTCTAAGGTTTGTGCGTAACACTGATAGAAGTTAGCAGTTTCCTGCTGTCCACCGGGTGAGGGTACATGATGCAGCGGCTTGCCAATCAGGTCGCGACACAAATCATTCCAATAAGAACGGGTGTAAATCAAATGCGTATGCCAAATCTGATCGACATCTTCCGCAGGGCAAATGAAACGCTCAGTAGTCGCTAGCATAAACAGAAAGCGCTTGTACTCAAACCAAACCCGTTCTACATAAGCCGCAGTCCAGCCATGTTCGCGCATTAAACGCTGCTGGAAACTCAGCGGTACATCATCATAAGCAGCCACCTGAAAAGCTTGTAGACGCTGATAAAGTTCCGCCCATTCAGGTTTGGATTGAAGCGGTAGTGGGGTGTTTATTTCAGTCATAGTTTTATTAGTATTATTCATATTTTCGGTTATAGCATAAGTCTATGACAATTTTATGACTAACTGAATGGTGGTTTGCTGAGGTGGGGCTAGGTGGCGAGTAGTAAAGGTTTGTGAGTTTCAGATCAAGCGCAGGATTGAAGCTATTTACCCATAGTGCTAAGGCAACTCCCATCTTTTTATTACGCCTGCTACTATTAGTTTATGTTTTCAATTCATAAGCAGCCATGAACATCTCAACTCTACAAACTAGAATTACATTAGAAGCCGGTAAGCGCAGTGGCAAACCTTGCATTCGCGGTTTACGGATTACCGTTGCGGATGTTTTAGCATGGCTGGCATTGGGAATGGAAACTCAAGAAATATTAGAAGATTTTCCCGAGCTAGAGGCTGAAGATATCAAGGCTTGCCTGCAATTTGCTGCCCAACGCGAACATAATATGCAGGTTTTGATTGCTGCATGAAATTGTTATTAGATGAAAATTTATCGCGTCGAATTATTGCTTCGATTGAGCCAAGCTATAAAGGATCGACGCAGATTGCTTTATTAGGCATGGATGGGGCTAGTGATCGTGAAGTTTGGCAATTTGCACGCGATAATAATTATATCTTGGTAACACAAGACAGTGATTTTAATGATTTTTCAACACTTTATGGTTATCCACCGAAAGTAATCTGGCTTAAGTGTGGTAATCAACCACGCCAACGCATAGTTGAGTTACTGCTGTCTATTAAGCCAGATGTAGAGCAATTTGTTGCTGATGACGAATTAGCTTGCTTAGAGGTTTATGCCTAACAACCCAAGCCACTTTACCCCTTATTCAAACACCGACTACTCCGCCCCTCCTCATATTGCGGCAAACCATCCGCAATCACACTCCAACTCGCTTTCGATCCCACATAAATATGCGCGTCCGGCTGCTGATTAATCGGCGTCTCCAGCGTGCCCAAGCTGATTTCTACCACTTCAACTGCATCCACAGAAGGTGCAAAAGTTAAGCTTGAGCCGCAATGCTTGCAAAAGCGCCGGACTGTGCCATTCGGTGCTTGATAGGCTGCGATTTCGGTTTCACCTTGCAGCCATTGAAAGTTTTCACGCTTCACAGAGGCAAAACTGGCAAAGGCTGCACCATGAAATTTGCGGCACATGGAACAATGGCAATGCGCCATTTTCGGCTCAAACTGGCGGACTGCATAACGGACTTGTCCGCATAAGCAGCCGCCTTGATATACTGGATTCTCTGTCGTTTGCATGCTCACCTCGCTTAATCAGTCGTCCAACGGAAGCCTAAAGCGCCAATTGCTAAAAACACTACCGACATCGCCATCAAGATCAACAAATGTGGCGCGACCTGCCAGAGGCTAGCGCCATCCAACATAATAGCGCGTGCTGCGGTTAGGGTATGGGTCAGGGGTGACAGTTGGCTGAGCCATTGCATAATCGGATTGGTACCTTCCATTGAAAACCACACACCCGATAGCAACATCATCGGCCAAGTCAGCAGATTCAACAGGCCATCAGACAGCTCTTCACTACGCACACGGCTGGCTACTAAGAGTCCCAAGGTGATGAGCGTGAACGTGCCTACGATCAAAACAATCAACAAGTTTAAATAACTGCCTTCCATCACAAAGTGCATAAATAAATTTGTGAGGGTAAAGACTAAGGTACTGACACCAACCACGAGTACCATACGCGACAAAATTTGTCCGAGCAGAAATTCGGTCGCTGTGAGTGGAGTGGCATTCAAACGTTTGAGATAGCCATTTTTGCGATAGCGCACAATCACATAACCCACGCCCCACAAGCAACTGAACATCATATTCATGCCTAAAATGCCCGGAATCACCCAATCTACATAGCGGATTTGTTCACCTTTGACGATTGCTTGAGTGAGTTTGCTGCCTTCGCTGCCGTTTAACAGCAGCTCCATAAAATGGCCTTTCGGCGATTCGGTATTCACCCAATAGTGCATTTGCCCAGCGCGTAAATCCATCAACATATCGACTTGATGCCGTCCGACCTTTTTCACTGTCGCTGCTTGTTGTTCAGCAGGCACACTATAAAAATCAATATGTTGGGTATTTAAGAATGGATGCAAACTAGGATTAGGCTCGGCTTCAGCGGCTAAATTATCAGCAATCACGCCGACTTTAAACAGTGGCTGACCATCACCAGAAAAGATAAAAGCCAAGCCCACCACCATCACAATCGGCATCACAAAGCTCCACGATAGGGCAGAGCGGTCGCGGATAAATTCAAGGCTACGGGCATAAATCACTGCCCCAATGCGACGCAGATTCATTGCCGTAACTCCTTACCCGTTAATTCTAAGAACAAGTCTTCCAAGGTACGCGGACGTACTTGCAAACCGGCTAAAGAAGCGCCGGCTTGTAAGAGTTCAGCAACGGTTGCATTGACATCTTTAGTGCTAATTTCAATGGTAGGCGTGACTTTTTCTAAGCGTCGATGCGGAATTTGATTAGCCGCTTCCGGGAAATCACTGGCAGGCAATTCAATAATCACATCTTGGAAATGTTGGGCGAGCAATTCATTCGGCGAGCCCTGCGCAATGATTTTGCCATGATCCATAATCGCAATCTGGTCGCAAAGGTTATAGGCCTCTTCCATATAATGCGTGGTGAGTAGCACTGTTTTATTCCGTCCCTTGATACGATTAATTAGCTCCCAGAAATTCAAGCGTGCTTGCGGGTCAAGGCCAGTGGTCGGTTCGTCTAAGAACACAATTTCAGGATCATTCACCAAAGCAATTGCGAGCAACATGCGTTGGCGCTGCCCACCAGAAAGTTTACGTGCATCCCGATCTAAATAAGCTTGTAGCGAGCAGATTTCTATCAGCTCATCGACTGACATATTCTTCGGGTAGAGATTACTGAAGAATTTTAGATTCTCGCGCACTGTCAAAAAGTCTTGTAAAGCCGTCGATTGGAATTGGATGCCGACTTCATTTTTAAAGCGCGGCCCCATCGGCTCGCCTTTATACAAAATCTCGCCGCTGCTAGGACTAATAATCCCTTCCATCATTTCAATCGTAGTGGTTTTGCCAGCACCATTCGGGCCTAGTAAACCAAAGCAGATGCCGGTTGGGACAGAGAAATCTACGCCATCTACAGCTTTTACTTTGGGGTATTGTTTGTGCAGATTACGCACTTCGAGAATCGGTGTATTGGTATTCATGGGCGCATTAGAGCTGATTGTTTTGGAGCCTGCAAGAGTGCTCTCATCGAGATGGTTTTTAGACATTTTCCGTAGTTTCGTGAGTGCTATAGGAGAAGCCAACTCCTCTAATCGAGTTTATTTTTGCCGATCAGCAAGCTTTGCTAAGTTCATCCTGTTCCTACCCACAAATAAGGATAATAACGATGAGTTTTGGTGGTGATTTTTTCGCAATGACCGACGAACAATTAGAAGGCTTAGTGGATGGCTCTTTAGAGTTGGCATTTCTGTATGGCGATTTGGAGCAGAAACCGCGTGAAGTTTATTCCGACGCTGAATACGCATGGTATGAACTCACGCAAATTTTAGGCTCTACCATGATGAGCTACTCTGAACCAACGGATGCAATTCCTGAAATTAGCCAACTCACTTGGGCAGCCGATGTTGCTGCCCTAGCCAGCGAATTAGCTGACTTAGACGCAGCTACTATTGAAGCTCTTTACAATGACAGTGAAGAAATGGGTTGTAGCCTAGAGGAGCTGAAAGGTTATATCCAAGGCCTTACCACCTTTTATCAACGCGCAGCCAATAACGGTGATGCCGTTTTATTTAGAGTGACCTAAATTAAAAGTAGAGCGCTAATTCATCTTATTAGCGCTCTGTTTGCAGTTACCGAAAGCGCCAAGCCGTTCTATTCGGATAAATATCTAAACCATAGGCGGTTAAACAACCCGCCGTATACATCAAAATATCATGCCAACTAAAACTCGTACCCAAGATAACTCGCGCTGCCCCCGTTAACTCTAAGCGATCCGCTAGCTTAAATAATTGCGCCAGTTCAATAATGCAGGCAAAGATAAATACCCCAAGCGCTAAGCGTTTTGGCTCAATATCCCAAACCGCTAAGATCGCGCAATACAGCAAAATCACCACCAGAAAATCACCGAAATAAGCACGAATAAACGGGTAGTGATTAAGTTTAGTGGCAATGATGACTTCGACAATAAATAGAGCTAAAGCTGCTAGCAGCATGGGTAGATTGAGGCGCATGAGTCTTAAGTTCGTTTAGGCGGGCAAAATCCAAGAAAGTCGGGATTTGCGCAAGGTTGTGGCTGATCTTTCCATTGCTTACAGTGGCCAAAAGCATCGGCGCGTTCGCAATCAGGATGAATGCTGGCGCAAGCACTCAGGCAACTTAAACAAATTAAGCAGGCTATTATGTTTTTCATCATGGCTATAGCTCCATCGCTGAGTGTTCGGATCGTGCTGCTTAGTATATAAACTCCTTATGCAAAACTAATGCAAGGATTAAGCAAGCTTTGTGTATAGTAAGCTGCCATTTCCTAATACGCTATTGACTGAATAGTCAATCAACCCTAAGCTATAATCCCAAGTCGACGGAGATTGCGATGAGCGACCACAAAATATCTGAGCGCTTCACCTTTGGTGAGTTGACAGAAGAAGCAACTCCGCTACGGATTATGCATGCTACCTTGGAAGAAATTAGTATCAATGGTATCAGCGGCTTAACCACTAAAGGTATTAGTCAGCGCGCTAATTTATCGACTGGCATTATTCATCATTATTTTGATACTAAAGATAATCTCATTTACGCGGCTTATGTGTATTTAGTGCGCGATTTGCATCAATCTAGCCTCGCGATTTTCCGTAATGAAACCGATCCGAAAAAGCGCTTACAAGCGATGATTCGGATGAATTCTTCTTCGGTGCATATTTCACCCGAAGCGCGTGATGTCTGGCCGCAGTTTTGGGCGCAGGCAGCACATGATGAGCGCGCCGCACGTTTGCTGCGTGTTTATTATCAGCGCTTTTTAAGCAATCTGACCCATGATTTTCAGGCTTTATTGGGTGACCGAAGTAAGGCGCAAGCGTCAGCTAATTTATTGCTGGCGAGTATTCATGGTGTTTGGTTTGTGCATCGGTTTAGCGATAGCCCAAAACAAATGGAGCAAGCAGTGGCTTTAATTGAGCAGAATCTAGAATTACTGCTTACACGCTCATAACACGGTCGAGCGCGTCAATTAATTCAAGCGCGGGCTTATGAAAAAATACCCCCTGATTGGCTTTATTGGGGTGCATGCCGCGTAAGAATAAATAAAATACCCCACCAAAATGTTCATCCCAGCTGTAGTTCGCCAAGCGCTGCTTTAAATAGCGGTGCAGGGCTACGCAATAAATTAAATACTGTAAATAATAATGAGAGTCTGCCATGGATTGCATGAGATGCTGACTAGCATAGGCATCCTCTTCATCGCCGAGCCAATTCGATTTGTAGTCGACGATGTAATATTTACCTTCCCAGCGAAACACCAAATCAATATAGCCTTTCATATAACCGCTCAGATCATCGAATCTTAAGCGTTGAATCGCCTCTTCAATCGGCTGCCAACTCTCGTCTTCAGGTAAAAACGCTAGAAAGGTTTTTAGCGTACCTTGATTGAGTTTATTGACCGGAAAGTAAAATTCCAGTTCATCTAAACGATCTTGTTTGCTTAAGCGGCTTAAAGAAAAATTCTCCAAGGGGCTTAACGGCGTGAGTAAGGCAGGTTGCAATAAATTCAGCGCAGCATCTTTTAACTCCGTGCTAAAGCCCTGACCTTTGAGGCTGCGGAGAATCACGGTTTCGACTTGTTCAGCTAAGGGCTGCTGAAAATCCGCCTGTTGGAGCATGCTATGCAAGCAAATGCCAGCGCGTGAGCCACTAGGGAAGGTGGTTAAATCCAGTTGAAGTGGCGCTGCGCTATATAATTCAATACTCGCGGGACGGTCGTAATCAGGTTTTTCATCATGTGCCCCTTGTGTCAAGCTACTGAAGCTACCCACCCGTTGAATTTCTACCAAGGCTTGTTTGAATTCACGGCACTGGAAAGTTTGCTGAGAGCTAGCAGCCTGATAACGAATAGCCTCTTGCTCTAGGGGCAAAGGTTCGTAGCTAATCGCGCCTGCTGATTCAGCAACCAGTGTCTGTAAAGCTTGCTGCATTAATTGTTGGCGGAGTGCTACTTTGTCAGGCTTGCCAATCGTGCATAGAATGCTTTCACTGCCTGGTAAATGCCCAAACAACAGCCAAGCCAAAGCTGTGTCATAACTAAAGCTTTTATAAGTCACTGGCGCACTCATATTCACAATCGTGCAGTGATATTGCGCGCGCGTAATTGCCACATATAACAGCCGCAGATTCTCGCTACGTTCTTCAGCACGGCGTGCTTCCTTGGCTGCTTCCAGATTGAAGCGGCTGGCTTGTAAACAGCTTTGCTTTTCGAGCGTGTCATACCAAGCAAACCAGTCTTTGTTAATCTCGCGCTCTTGGTCATTCCATAAAAAAGGGCAGTAGACAATTTTGTATTGCAAACCTTTGCTTTTATGGATGGTGACAATCTGAACTAAGTTTTCATCGCTTTCTAAACGTAGTTGATGCTCTTCGCCGGTTTGTTCGGCTGCCCGCCGTTGCAACCAGCGCAAAGTGGTTTGCATGCTAGGCGCTTGCTTGCGAGTTTCCACATGAATCAATTCGGCGAGATGCAAAAGGTTGGTTAAACGCCGCTCACCATCCACATACGCAAGTAGACGCGCCCGCACCGCACGTCGATCTAGCCAATCACGAAACATGCGCATGAAACCTTGCTTTTGCCAGAGATATTGCCAGCGAAAAAAGTCCTCTAGTTCATTATCAAAGAGCTGTGGATTGGCATCTAAAGTAACGAGGGTTTCTGCAGTTCCGCCCATCAGTTCGGTGACTAGAGCGCGGCGTAGTTTGCTGATCTGGCTGGGTTCGGCAATCGCGATTAATACTAATCTCAGTTCAGCCGCTTCTTCGGTTTGAAAAATGCCTAAAGGCGATTTTTGTACGCTGGCAATGCCGCAAGCTTGCAAAGCCTCTTTGATTAAGCGCCCTTGGCGGTGACTGCGTACTAACACAGCAAAATCGCCGCTACTTAGCGCTTGACCTTCAATACTCGCCAGACCCTGTTGACCTTGGAGCAGCAAGCGCGCTATATCATTAGCAACAGCTTGAGCGACTGCGGTTTGTACTTCGCCTAAAGTAGCTTCCTGCTCAGGATCACCCTGAAAATCCCAAATCCGTAAAGGTGCTAACACAGGCTCGCAGTCCAATGCGCTAGTCACCGTACCACCACTACTGACGGTTTCATAATCAATACTTTTGCTATTCCGAAACGGATCATTTGAACGTGCATACAGCAGATTAAACGCAGCCAATAGCTTCGGTTGGGAGCGGAAATTACGCGCTAGCGTGTAGCGTTGTGCTCGCTGCACACTATTGGCTGCTTGCAGATAGGTATAAATATCTGCGCCCCGGAAGCTATAAATCGCCTGCTTCGGGTCGCCGACATAATAAACTTGCCCCTCGGTATTCTGGTAAATGCGCTCAAATACATCGTATTGAATCGGATCAGTATCTTGAAACTCATCAATCAGCGCTACTTGATATTGCTCAGCCACTTGAGCGGCGAGGCTAGGGCGGTTTTGTAGCGCGTTTTGTAGATTAACCAACAAATCATCAAAAGTAAGTTGGCCCTTCATACGTTTACGCTCAGGCAATTGTTCGCGTAGCCAACCTAATAAGTCATAACGTAATTGCTCTAAGACAAGGCTTTGGACTTCAACTAAAGCAGCAAATGACTCGAGCAGCTCGTCAATCAGCTCAAAAAAATGATGTTTAGGCGTTGTTTGCTTGCTTTTGGTGGCATTTTTGAGGCTATTCGCACCTAATTTAGCGAGTAGATCTTGCTGATCGGCCGCTAGTTTGCCAGCTAAAACAGCAGTCCAAGTAGCCACTATTTTTTGGATTTTTGCAGTCCCATAGCTGGTCTGACTTAAGGCTTCTTTATCATTCAGGAGTTTTAGGATTTCAGTCTTATCTTGCGTCCAAAGTGTCCGAGCTTGTTCTAGTAAACCGGCATAGCGCTCTTGTAAAGTAATGAACTCGGCTTCAGTAATACGCTGGGTGCTGACTATCTTTAAATAAGGGCGGCCAATGAACTCAGCGACTTCTTGTAAGAGTTTTTCTGGAGTGATTCCGCTGCTACTTAGTACTACTGCATCTAAGGCATTCGGGCGGACTAAGCGTTGCTGCCAAAACTGGTCCGTGAGTTGCAGTTGCAAATCGGCTTCACTAGCTACTAATTCGCTTTCAAATGGAATCCCCACTTCAAAGGCATGTTGTTGCAAGACGCGCTGACAAAAACTGTGAATGGTAAAAACCGCAGCTTCATCGAAGCTGAGCAGGGCACGTTGCAAATACCACAAGCGTTCGGTATCCGCAGGATAGCTCTCTAATAAAGCTTGGTATTCGTCGGTGGCAAGTTCGGGTTGCTCGTAAGCAGCAACTGCTTCTTTTAAGCGGGCGCGAATTCGGGAGCGTAATTCATCGGTGGCAGCGCGTGTATAAGTGACGACTAGAATCTTATCAACCGTTAACAGCTGTTCGAGAATCAAGCGTAAATACAGCAGTGAAATCGTCCAAGTTTTGCCCGTACCGGCACTGGCTTGAATGAGGTTTTTACCGCGAAGAGGAATGCTGAGGGGGTCTAGAGCTTGCATTGGCTTATTTTATCGCGAGCGCTACACACATAGCTAACAATAAAATTTTTTCTTTATCTGTCAACGCAGCGCGAGTTTAAGCGTTAATACGATTAAGCTGGTATTCAGAAAGCTACAAGGTTGCAAGCAGACTGGATATAAGCTTTTTCACGTAGGCACATGGACGTGCCTGCAGTGCACTACCTGTTGATAGGGAAATCTTAGTATGAAATCTATTAAAGAAGTCAAAGTAGAGCCAAAAGACACACCGACCACTCAAGTCAAGGTTGAGCCAAAACCGGCTGAACCGATTCAACTAACTGTGCCAGATAAACCTACGCAAAGCTAAGGTTTTGCCTGCTCTGCTCGATTACTAGTTATGAATAACAATAAGCGTTAGTAATCCTTCTAGATTGCCCTTTCCAAGCCCGGAAAGGGTTTTTAAGCTAATAACTTCAAGCGCCTTCTTAATATTTGCCCATTGTGTACGTTTAGATTATCCGGCAATAAAATCACCACCCAAGTTTTACCTTGAATCTGTAGATGTAAAATCGTTATGAATAGGGTGCTAAAGTGCTGAGTGAGCTTGGCCGCTTGCCATTGATCTTGTGCTGTTTCTAATTCCCAACCGCCAGTTTCACGCCAGATGAGGCTTTTGAAAGTTTTAGAGCCGAGGCTGGGTTGTGAGCGCCATTCGTAAATTCCAAGCAAACCAATGAGCAGAATAAGGGCAAGCTTCCAAAACCAAGCGAGCGACATCAAGCACACGATTGCTAGCACCAAACTGTGCGTTATCAGCATAAAGCTGAGCAATAAATTGGAGGATTTTAGATCAAGCACTAGCTCTGCTTCAAACGGCTGAGCAGAGCTACTAGCGAGCAACACGAATTAGCAAACCAGCATTTTTAACAGCTTACGTAAGCGCTCCATGCCGACCACTAAATTCTGATGAATTTCAGTCATGGTAATTTCATTAGGCTGCTTACCCGCCGCCCAATTGGCGACGACTGAACAACTGGCGTAGCTCAAACCCATTTCTTTAGCTAAAGCAGCTTCTGGCATCGCAGTCATGCCAACGAGATCACAACCATCACGTTCAAGGCGGATAATTTCCGCAGCGCTTTCTAAGCGAGGGCCTTGCATCGCTGCATAAGTGCCGCCATCAATCAGATCAATTTGTGCTTGCTGACCGGCTGCTAATAAAGCTTGGCGAAGTTTAGGGCAATAAGGTTGAGAGAAATCAATATGGGTGACTGAAGTTAAGCCTTCATCAAAAAAGGTATGGCTGCGCCCGTAAGTATAATCAATGATTTGATTTGGAATGGCTAAAGTCTGTGGAGCCATTTGTGGGGTAATGCCGCCAACTGCACCCACAGCCACCACATTCTTTACCCCGATACTATGCAGCGCCCAAATATTGGCGCGATAGTTTATCCGGTGTGGAGGGATATTATGGGTGTAGCCGTGACGTGCGAGGAAAGCAATGCGCTTTTCGCCAATCACACCGTGGGTAATCTGCCCGGAAGGTTCGCCGTAGGGAGTATGTACTACTTCCCGATGAATCACTTCTAAGCCTTCGATAGCAGTGAGGCCCGTACCGCCGATCACTGCAAATGCAATTTTAGTTTCGCTCATGCCCTTATCCTATGAATTCTTTGTGTAAGTATTGTTATCAGTGCCTAAGCTAAATGGCTAATTTCCTCGACAGCCTGTCGCCAATAAGTCTGCTCCAATAAAGCAGAGCGATTCATGAAGGGCTGGCCGAGCATGTGCTGTAAGCGTTCGGCAGAGGCAGTGGAGGTTTGCAATTTTACTTTATCCAAAATCTCAATAATCCCAGCGCGCTTATTACAAGCTAGAATCATATCGCAACCGGCGGCTAAAGCGGCTTCAGCACGTTCAGCATAACCACCGACTACACCAGCTGCTTCCATACTCAGATCATCACTGAAAATGACGCCATCAAAGCCTAATTGCCCACGCAAAATAGTTTGCAGCCAAATTCGGGAAAAACCAGCCGGTTGAGTATCGACTTGCTCGTAAATCACATGGGCGGGCATGACTGCATTCAAACCTTGTTGCATAAGCTTAGCAAAGGGCAGAACGTCGGCTTGCATAATTTGCTCTTGGCTGCGCAAATCGACAGGGATGGCTAAATGCGAATCGGCCTCCACAAAACCATGCCCCGGAAAATGCTTACCCGTCGCTGCCATACCGGCTTCACGCATTCCACTGATATAAGCACCCGCCAATTCAATGACAATATTAGGCTCACGATGGAAGGAGCGATCACCAATCACTTGGCTGACGCCATAATTCAAATCCAATACCGGCGCGAAGCTAATATCAATATCCACCGCGCGCACTTCGGCAGCCATTAGCCAACCCATACGATAGGCTGCCTGGCGAGCTACCAGTGGATCTTCAGTGTATTTTTCGCCCAATTTGGCAATCGCAGGTAAGACCGTAAATTGCTTCCGAAAGCGTTGCACTCGACCACCTTCATGATCGACTGCTAATAGGAGGGGGCGTTGCGCAGCCATGCGTACTAGCTTGACGAGCGCAGTAAGCTGCTGCACCGATTCATAATTGCGGGTGAAGAAAATCACTCCACCAATCGCGGGATGCGCTAATAAGTCGACTTCTTCGGCGCTTAGCTCAGTGCCGGTCAAATCCATCATTAAATTGCCAATCGGCATGAGCTAAAGCTCCTATCTTAAAATTATTTTCTGAGCCACCGAGTTTAACCGGATCTTGCTAAAGATGCTGCAGCTTTAAGCACCGAGGCGATCTTGGAGGATCATTTCAGCCGCTTTGGCGGCTAGCATAATTGTGGGCGAGCTGGTATTGCCGGAAGTAATCGTTGGCATAATCGAAGCATCCACCACGCGCAAGCCGGTGACCCCACGCACTTGTAAACGGCTATCTGTCACTGCACTGGGGTCATCAGCCTGCCCCATTTTGCAAGTGCCGACTGGATGGAAAATAGTCGTACCAATATTACCTGCTGCCACGGCTAATTCTTCAAGCGTTTGATAATCCGCACCGGGTAAATATTCTTCTGGCTGATAAGGCCGTAAGGCTGCCTGTGCAGCAATTTTTCGAGTGAGTTGAATCGCTTTTGCCGCTTTCAGCCGATCGGTTTCCACACTTAAATAGCAGGGCGCTATTAAGGGCGCGCTATTCGGATCAGCATCAGCGATTTTTACCCAGCCACGTGATTCGGGACGCAAATCACAAACGCTCGCAGTAAAGGCTGGAAAGTCATGCAAAGGCTCGCCGAATTTATCTAAGGATAAAGGTTGCACATGGTATTCCAAGTCAGGTGTAGCTACGGAAGCATCCGAGCGCGCAAATAGACCTAATTGACTGGGTGCCATCGTTAGAGGGCCTTTACGCAGAAACGCGTATTCCAAACCCATTTTAGCTTTGCCTTGCCAAGTTTTGGAAGTTTGGTTTAAGGTTTCAATCCCCTGTACTTTATAGATGCTGCGTAGCTGTAAATGATCCTGCAGATTATTGCCAACTCCTTTCGAATCCACTAACACCGAAATACCTTTCGCTTGCAAGAAGGCTGAATCACCTATTCCCGAGCGCTGCAAAATAGCGGGTGAACCAATGGAACCAGCCGAAAGAATGGTTTCCACTCGACAACTCGCTTTGCACAACTCGCCCTTCAAATAGAATTGAAGACCTGTCGCGCGTTTTTCAGCGAATAAAACCTTATCGCTTAAAGCACCGGTGAGGATGGTGAGATTACGGCGTCCACGTGCAGGATTGAGGAAGCCGCGTACTGAACTCCAGCGTGTACCCCATTTTTGATTCACTTCAAACTGGCTAACGCCTTCATTATTGCCGGTATTAAAATCGGTGGTATTCGGAATGCCTGCTTGCGTGGCTGCTTCAGCAAAATGCCCTAAAATTTCCCAAGATAAACGCTGTTTTTCAACGCGCCATTCGCCATCAGCACCGTGGTAGTCATTTTCACCTTGCCAGTAGTTCTCAACGGTTTTGAAGGTAGGTAAGACCTGTTCCCATGACCAACTAGGATCAGCCGTTAGCTTGGCCCACTCATCATAATCGCGAGCTTGCCCACGCATATAAATCATGGCGTTAATTAAGGTACTGCCACCCAAACCTTTGCCGCGCGCATAAATGATTGAGCGCCCATTGAGGCCAGGTTCGGCTTGGGTTTTATAGCACCAATCCGTACGTGGGTTATTAATACAGAACAGGTAGCCGACCGGGATTTTCGTCCAAATCCAGCGCTCGTCATTGCCTGCTTCCAGCAGAAGAACATTGATAGCTTGATTGGCAGATAAGCGATTGGCGAGCACACAGCCTGCTGCTCCACCACCG
This sequence comes from Thiolinea sp., assembly GCA_049292455.1. GTDB lineage: Bacteria > Pseudomonadota > Gammaproteobacteria > Thiotrichales > Thiotrichaceae > Thiolinea. The sequence goes on along the minus strand of JBATRF010000005.1, from coordinate 37,979 downwards.
GCAATAATATAATCGAAGCTACCGAAGTCGCGCATAAAGAAGTCCTGCTGTTTTGATGGTAGCGGGGAGTGTAGCCAAACTCTTAAATGAGCGGAATGCTTCTAGTCTGATTTTGTTAGCTAAGGGCAAGCTAGAAAGGGAAGTTAGTTAGGATCGGAGTCTAGGGCAACGCTGCCCAGTTATAATTGCGTTCAAGCAATAAATTTTGGTAATAAGTAACATTCTTAGAAGAAGGGGCGGTATTGCGCACTGAAATAAATAGTAATAAACTTATATAAAATATACTTATATAAAAACTATAAAAATTACTGATGTTAGCTTATTCGATCCACCACAAAGGCGTTAAGCACCTCCCAAAAAGCTTAAAAGCTAACTGCTTGGCGGTGGTAGTCAGTTTTATTTTAATGCAATCAACGCTAGCAGCCGATGTAGATAAGTTAGAAATCCAAAATAGTAATGTCTCGGCGCAAATTGAGTCAGTGGACAGTAAGCAAGCTGAGCAGGAAAAGCTCAAGACCATTATTGAAAATGCTCCACCAGCTTATCAGGACAAAGTGATGTCCACTCCTGAGCTGCTGGAATTGACTACTCAAGAAGCTGAAGAAGTCGAATCTGAAGGGTTTCAGTCTTACTTTTTAGAAACTCGGGCAAATTATGCCGACTCTAAAACCGGCAGTAGTGATCAGCGCAAGACAGGTGATCTGGGTACACGTTTTGAGTATTTGTACGAAACCGCTAATTTTGGCGATCTCAAAATTCAAGCCCAAACGAGCCAGCAAGCTGACAACAAAAATCAGGATAGTTTGCGTTTTGAACAGGATGATCAAGATACAAGTGTTACTTTAATCAATAATAATTTGTATTTAACCCCAGCCATTGTGGCTGATTCCGCTTTAGGTGACATTGCTAGTGAACTGACTGATGCCTTACGGCGTGGATCACGAGTCTCTTTAGGTTTAGATACGGTGCGTGGTGCGCGTACCCAAATACGTGGCAAAAATTTCGATCTGCGTTTAGGCACTGGCGATTTAGGTGAGCTAAGTGGTAGTCCTTATTCGGGTTATCGGCAAACGGACGGTCGCTTATCTTGGATAGGTGGCAGCCATCGTTTAGGTGATGATTTTGTATTTGGTGTTCAAGTCGACCAGCTAAATCGCTTTAAAAACACAGCGAATGCTAACTCTAAGATCAGTAGTGCGGCCTTGGCACTAAATTACGACAGTGATGATAAGCATAATAAAAAACTGCGAATTACGGTACTCAACAGCCAGCACACGAATGAGACTAAGCAAACAACCCAAGCACAAGGTGCTTATTTAGAAGGTGGTTTTCAGCTTGGACGCTATAGCCATGAGTTTGGAGCGTATAAAGCTGATCCTGAACTTTACTTTGGTGCAAACCGCTTAAGTTCCGATCAGCAAGGTGTTTATTGGAATTTTAATCGCGAGGGTAGTCGGTTTATTTATAGTGCAGGTGTCAGTGTAGAACAAGATGGCTTACAAGCAGCCAATCGAGAAACAAAATCAGAACGCCTAGGTATGACCGGTAATTTACGCTACAAAATTGATCGTGACCGTTCGTATGGTGGAAGTTTACGTCTGCAACAAACTCGCTATGATAAAGCCGAACAAAATGATCAGCGTAGCGTATATGCCTATGGTTATTATGAGTTAATGAGTGCAGATTGGGGGTTAAGCCGATTTAGTGTCACCCTGCATCACAATGAAAAAATAGTGAGTAATGATGTAGCGGCGACTGGTGATGAATTACAGTGGACTCAAGATTGGTTGGGTAATTCTAATACCATATTAAGCGCTCAACCTGAGTTAACTACCACTTTAGGCTTAGCTCATGACCGCAGCGCGAGCGACACACAAACCTATCCTACAGCGGGAGTGAATGCGCGTTATTGGTTAAATCCAGATTGGAGTATGGCAGGTAATTTACGCTATACCTCACGCTCAGGTCGGTTATCGACTTCACAAGGCCTCGCGGGTTCAGTGACCAGCGAATATAAGCTGACTCAAGATTTATTAGTCGGTGGTTCGCTGAGTTTAAATCAAGCTAAAGTCGAAGTGGATCGTAATGGAATTAATGAGGCTAGCAGTTCACGCAGCAATGATAAGTCGGTTCAGGCTTATTTGCGTTGGGAAGGTAGTCGTGGTCGAGAGCATAGTGTGATTGGTCAGCGGACTGTGGGTTTAGCAGGGGCTGGCAGTACCAGTGGTTATGTGTTTTTTGACAATAACCAAGATGGACAGCGTCAAGCGGATGAGATCGGTGTCCCTGAGGTCGAAGTTTATTTAGATGGCGGCTATTCAGTGCGGACGGATAAGAATGGCTACTATGAATTTATGCGTGTGGCGACAGGAAAGCACACGCTTACACTTAACTTGGATACAGTGCCACTTCCTTGGAGTGTGAAGGAAGAGAGTTTAAGTGTAGATATTTCACTGCGAGGGCAAGTTACAGCTAATTTAGCCTTGACTAAAGGTGCCGATTAGCGGCTCGCACTGAACTTGTTGGGACGCTCACGCGTCAAAGTGTCATAAGTTTTACTTATTAATAAAAATAAAATATAGGAACCCCAAAAAATGAAAATTACAACAAATAAAGTTTTAACAGCATTAGTAACCGCAGGCTTAATGGCTTTCACTGGCAATGTTATGGCAGATAGCGCTTATGGCTATCAATCAAGCGGCACGGGTGCTGTGGCAGCCAATGCCAGTGTAAAAGTAAAAGTAACAGTACCTAAACTCATTATCTTAAAGGTTGGCTCTGCTAATGTCGTGGATACCTTAGAGTTAAATGCAGCCGGTGTTATCGGCGGTACTACCGGTGCCTTGGTTGATGGTGGTGCAAGTACTGCAGCAAATTGGGATCATACCGCGCCTACTTTTACAACCAATGATAAATCAGTCGATGTTTATACTTGGACTAATGCGGCGAGTGCAAAATTAACGTGTAGCAGTGATACAGGTCTGAGCAGTTTAAATTTAGCACCTAAAGATATTAAGGTGACCAGTGGTGGTTCGCACCCTGGGGCAACAACAGCTTGTGGCGGTTCGGTTGATATTACAAGAAATGCTGTGATGACTACTACCTGGACTTATGCATTAGACACGGCCAGCCTCGCAGCAGCCTATCCGGGTTCAGCAACACAAACAACAACTTATGTAGCTTCAGCTCCATAGGCGAACAAGGAAAATAATAGATGCCCATGACCTTATTTAGTTTTAACAGAAAATTTTCCATTAAGGCCAAACTGGTTGTGGGCTTATTCCTGAGCGCTTGTTTATTTGAGCAGGCCTTTGCGGTGCTAACCCTGACGCCAATGGTGACGACACCGCGCAGATTGACTTTGCAAGTGGGTTCTTCACAATTTGGCACAGTCAATAGTGTCGTATTTAATGTCACTACCGATAAAGTAAGCCCGAATAATACACCTATCGAAGGTACTCCTAGTGCAACAGCAGGGACAACAACGGCCAGCCCAGCGAATGGAATTTTAATTAGGCTAACAAGTGAAATACCTACAACTATGGCGGGGACTTGGCAAAATGTTAAGTTGACAGTTGATTCGCCAGTTGGTTTGTCATGTATCAGTGGTACAGGCTGTGGCAGCACGATTATCCCCTTTAATGCAATCAGTTGGATATCGCATAACCGTGGTTCTTATGACATAGATGATGGGGTTTTTAGCGGTGGATCAACCCAAACTCTATTTTGGGTGGGTAGCCTCAATGCTGGTTTACGCATGGAAAATACTTTGGTATTTAGTTATGCCAACAGTACCCTTTATCCAGCAGGTAAATATACTGGGCGTGTCACTTATACAGCGACTTTACCATGAACGATAAAGCTTATTATCTAGTATTAGCAGCTTGCCTATTCAGCTCAACCGCCTTCGCAGAAACAGCACGTTTAGACGACAGTGCTTCAGCTCGTAGTGTAGTAGAAGCTCGCAGCGTAACCAGTGAAACGGGTATGCCCTTGGCCGATAGTCTGTCAGCAGAGTATGTGCGTTCTAATTTTGGTTGGGTGCAATATCGCTTGGCTACCGCTGCTTATAAAGGCAAAGCGGCCAAAATTTATTATGTCATTCCTTTAGTGATTGAGGGTTTGCAACAACCATCAGCGTTTACGATTACTTGGAAAACTAAAGGGTCATTCGCAGAAGGTGAAGGGCATGTTGGTGACCGCAAACTAGTTTGGTCAGGCACCATCACTGAAGATTGGATGGAAACTGAATTCGATTTGCAAATGCAAGTTGAGTTGGCGCAATTGCGTCTTCCAGAAGGCAAAGGCTTTGGGTTTGAATCTTATTTCGAGATAGAGACAGATGAATAACAAAAATAAACTAAGTTTAGTTTTAGCATTTTTAAGCAGCCTGGCAGCTTTATCTGCGCAAGCGGGACCATTTGAGGTAGCGGTTTCGCCTTCACGCTTAGAGTTAGTAGCTAATACCAGTCAGCGTTTGGGGCAATCCATCGATATTCAAAATATCGGTAAGTCGCCCACTGAGTTAAATATTCGTACCTTAGATTGGACTTATTCAACTGAAGGGCAAATTACTTACCATGATGCTCTATTACCAAATAGCTGCCGTCCTTGGGTCACTTTAGAAAAAAGTAGCCTTAAGCTCAATGCACAAGCTAAGCGTTCATTCCGTTTCCAAGTCCAAGTTCCAGCTAATGCTCCGCGTACAGAATGTCGGTTTATGGTGGCTATTGAAGGCAAAGATGCTGCTACGAATACGATGCTTAAAGCGGGTGGTGCTAACTTAAGCCTACCTGTGAATGGACGTATTGCAGTTGCAGTGTATGTTGCGGTCGGTGGGGCTGAACCTAAACTCAGTATCAAGCAATTAAATGTACAAAATGCTAAAGGCCAACGCGTACCTGTGGTCATTGTCAGCAATCAAGGGGATGCACATGGGCGCTTAGGTGGGGCTTTAGAAGCCAAAGATGCTAAGGGGCAAGAGTTCGAGTTATCCCCTGAAGGCACACCTATTTTGCCAGGGCAGACTCGCACACTGCCGCTGATGCCACAAGCTTTTGCTAAGCAGAAGTTGAACCCGCCAGCTTATCCTATTCAAGCTAAAGGGAACATTGATTGGGATAAGGGTAGCTTCAAGATTAATCAGGCTGTATTTAAATGAAACGCTTAAGTCTAGTCTTGCTGACAAGCTTAATCGCGACATCTGCTAGAGCAGAGCTAGACACCATGGGTGGGACAAATTCAAATCCAAGTCGGGCGCTCACTGCAATAGCGCGTTTGGATTTTAATATCAATATCGATAAAGTTCTTTACTTTCGAGTTGGGGGTGCTAGTACCATCGATACGGTCAGTTTAACTACTACCCCCTCAATCCCAACAGCTAGCACAGCTGTTACGCCCACTAATGGGAACAATAAAGCGATAACTTGGAATGGTTCGGCACCAAGTTTTGCCACTAGCAATACTGTGGTTTTGCCTGTACAACTGCTAAGTAATGCAGGACAGGTGAGTATTAAAACGACGGTGACCTCTGCTTTAAGTAGTGGTAGTAACACTTTACCTTTTTCCGGTTTGAAAATTACTTCTAGTGATAGCAATTTCCCTGCGCCACTAGTGCCTGATAGTGGAACAGGATCTTCGGTAAATATTACACCGACTGCTTTCAGTAATCTCGTGACTATTCGTGATGCGAACTGGTCGTTTGCTTATAGCAGTACCCAGCCCTTAGCGGCTGGAGTGTATAATGGACAGTTATTGTTTACAGCTAGTGCTCCTTAAGTATTTTATGCTAAATACCGGCTCGCCTAAATCAATGAGAGTCAGCTAGTTTATCAGTGAGTAGCGACTACGTACTTTGTGAGGGACTGATGTTTTTAGCACGTTTAATCAAACGCTTAATCTTAAGCAATGTAGTAATTTCAGCTTCAAGCTCTGCCTTCTTCGATACGCATTTGCCTTTATCAGCGGCTGAAACCCAAAAACGCATACCCATGCAGCATCTAGCCACGCTGGATCCTAGTAAACTCATTCCCAGTCTAAAAATCGGCTATCACACGGTGCAACTGAGCACTAATAGTGAGGAGGATTTAGTGTTGAGCGGCCAAGCGGAGCAAGGTTCTTGGTCAGTGAAGCTGAACACTATCTATGCCATGCTTCCGAGTGAATTGTATAAAGCAGATTTGGATGGCAATGGTCAACAAGATTTAATTTTGCTCAGACCCACCGCGTCCTATCGATGGGCTAATGTGAACCAATCCGAAGATATTAGCTTGCTGCTAAAAACGGCTAAATCAACAGTAAACTGCCAACCTGTCTCTTGGTATTCTCTATTCATGCTGGTAGTGGGTGAACCCAAGCAGCGAGAAATTATCTCATTGGCAGCGAGTCCTAAAACTATGCAAACAGCGCTACAGAAAATCATTGATCAGCAGTATTCGCTGAGTGTTTACGGCCAACGCTCAACGGAGTGCTCTCCAGAGCAAGTTTGGGCGAAAGCGCAACCCTAAGATTTCAATTAGGCTGGATTCAGACTGCGGTATTTTGGGTATTTAAGGCGCTGTTTGCTAAACTCGAACGCTATTCAAAAATAAAAGGAACAATCATGATCGTTACGACTACCCCTAGCATTGAAGGCCGCCGAGTTACTAAATACTGTGGCGTGATTGCAGGAGAAGCGATTCTCGGTGCGAATATGTTTAAGGATCTTTTTGCGGGAATTCGTGATTTAGTCGGTGGACGCTCAGCGACTTATGAACGTGAACTGCAACGCGCCCGTGAAATTGCTTTAAAGGAATTGCAAGAGCGTGCTGAAGAGTTAGGTGCTAATGCTGTCATTGGCATTGATATCGATTACGAAGTCTTAGGCTCAGGCGGCAGTATGTTAATGGTTTCAGTGAGTGGGACAGCGGTTATTTTAGAGTAGTGTGATAGTCGATTTGGTGAATTTTGAACCTTTCACAGGTAAATTAGTCGCCTTGCTGACAGCTGCCACGCCTGCGTATCATGCAGAGATGTTAGCAATTCCGCAGCAACACACGGAGCGTGTATGACCTCTCAAACCGGCATTTTGCGCAAAATGCATACTCAGCTCGCTGAGCCTGTTGAGTATCAATTGGTGCTCAATAATACTGAAATTGCCTTAGCACCTTGGCTGGGTAAAGCGCTTAGCCTCACCCATACGGGTAAAATTCACTGTATTCACTGTGGGCGGCTCACCAAAAAAAGCTTCAATCAGGGCTATTGCTACCCGTGCTTTATGAAGCTGGCGCAATGCGATACTTGCATCATTAAACCTGAGCTTTGTCATTATGCAGCGGGTACTTGCCGCGAGCCACAATGGGGTGAGCAGCATTGTATGCAGCCGCATTTTGTTTACTTAGCTAACTCCTCCGCCTTGAAGATCGGTATCACTCGCCAAGGACAGATTCCTACGCGCTGGATTGATCAAGGCGCTGTCGCTGCTCTGCCTATTCTTAAAGTCCAATCGCGCTATTTATCAGGCTTAATGGAAGTAGCATTTAAAGATCATGTCGCCGATAAAACCAATTGGCAGCAAATGCTTAAATCTGAAGCTGAACCTTTGGATTTAAAAGCAGAACGCGACCACTTAATTCCGCAAGTACAAGATGCGCTGCGTGATTTACGCCATCGTTTTGGTGAAGATGCTGTGGAGTTTTTGCCCGAAGCCGAAGTGGTCAATATTCATTATCCCATCCTCAAGTACCCAAGCAAATTGAAGTCATTAAGCTTTGATAAAGAGCCACAAGTCGCTGGCGTACTCCAAGGGATTAAAGGCCAATATCTGATTTTTGATACGGGCGTGATCAATATCCGTAAATTCGGCGGTTATGAAGTGGAATTTTCAGCAGTTGCTTGAAGTTTTTCGCTGTTCGCTAATTTGCCCAAGACATGGCTGACAGCGAACAATGCAAAGCTGGCCGTCACGGTCATGACCGAACCTAAGCCACCCGCACAACTTAAACCTGTACCTGCAGTATCCGTTGGGCGCTCGCTACACATGCCACCTTCAGCAGTTGGAAATTGCATTTGTTCTTCTGACCACACACAAGCGACCTCAAAGCGGCGTTTAGGATTGCGACTGAAATTATAGTCTTGACGCAGTTGTTTGCGGACTTTGGCTAATAAAGGGTCTTGTTGGCTGCGCGCTAAATCGCCTAGGCGAATTTGGCTAGGATCACGTTGCCCACCCGCACCACCTAGGGTAATCACCCGAATTTTATGGCGCTTGCAATAAGCAATTAAGGCGGCTTTTACACGAAAATTATCAATACAGTCAATCACATAATCCATCGCTGGTGTTATGAACTGTGGAATCGTGGCTAGCTCCACAAAATCTTCAATCAACGCTACTTGGCAGCTAGGATTAATATCTAAAATGCGGGTTTTGAGCACTTCAATTTTGGGCGCACCAATCGTGCTCGAAAGGGCGGGCAATTGGCGATTGATATTCGATTCAGCCACATTATCTAAGTCAATTAGAGTGAGTTTACCAATCGCGCTGCGTGCTAAAGCTTCAACTGCCCAAGAGCCAACACCACCGACGCCTACCACACAGACATGGGCGGTTTGAAAGCGTTGTAGCGCTAAGTCGCCATAAGTGCGCGCAATTCCACCAAAACGGCGGCTAAAATCAGCTTCATATCTAGTTTCCATCGGTTTAAGGTAGCATTTTGCCGCAAGCTTGAATAGCTAGCAAAAACTGTGCAGTTGCATGCTGGTCTGCAATGCTGTATTCGTAAGCCGATCTCAACGTTTATAGGAGCTGTACATGAGGCGTCGCCGTATAAACAGTTATGCTGGTCTTGCTTTAAGCCTAGTCAGTTGCGTAGCCGCACCCGTGCTGGCCGAAGAACCTAGCTTTAAACCCCAACGTGTTTTGTTTATCGGCAATAGTTATACCGAACACATGCGTCCTTGTCTCAGCCAAATGCTCGATAATTCGCCGTGGAAGCAATCACATTTTGAGTTTATTACCCATAGCGGTATGCGCTTGGCACAGCATTTAAGCGATAGCAGTACCCTTGATAAAATCCATTCTGGCCAATGGGATCGTGTCATCCTGCAAGAATACAGTCGTTTACCTGCGCTCAAAGGTGCTTCTGCTGAGAGCTTTCAAGTCTCAGTTGCTCGATTTAGCCAAGCGATTCGGAATGCAGGGGCCAAGCCTTTGTTGTATATGACGTGGGGGCGGCGTGATGGCGATGCCGAAAATCGCGAGGTATTGCCAGATTTTAAGACTATGCAACATCAACTCACTGCTTCCTATGAGTCGGCAGCAGAGCAAAATCAAGCAGGGATAGTACCGGTGGGTTTGGTTTGGTCGAGGATACGTGAAAAAGATTCAGTATTTGGCAAAGAATTATACGATGCGGATGGGTCACATCCCTCTGCTAAGGGTAGTTGCTTAGCTGCAGCGGTGTTTTTACGGAATTTATTTGCTGATGATTTAACCGCAGAGCGTCGCCCCGCCGCTTTAAATTCGCAAGAGTGGGAATTAATTAGGCTAGCCGTAGCGGATGTTGAACACAGTTTATCGCCTTAGCTTCACAGTCTGTCGGAATTAACCCTGATCTGAGTTCTGTTAAACAGCGGTGAAGCTAGCGCGCTCTAGGCTGTCACAAAGCGATGAATTGGGCCATCGCTAGACTGACATTAGGAGCAAACTGTGAAGCTTTACCAGCAGTTAATAATAATAACCCCAGTGCTTTTGAGTTGCTCATTAGTACAGGCAAATGGTGTGCGCTATCCGATTCGTGCTTTTCAAATCGCACCTCAGCAAGATTTGAAAGCTTTCAATGAGCATCTAAAAGCGGTGGTCTCTCAGTACCCCTCCGCCAAACTGCCATTGGATCTATTAAAGCGCTTACCGGTGGAACCAGCAGGACATACAAAAGCCTATCACTGGTGTGGCAAAGTGAAAGCAGGGCAGCAAATTTGCACGTTCCGCGAGGAAAATATCCCAGACACCTCAGTGGTTGGGGTCTTGCAGAAGATTACGTTTAAGTCCACCAGCGCAGGTTGGTATGCGGCGAATATTGAGCGTGCTTGGCGTTGCCAGCCGGGCAAAGGCGAGTCTAAATCCTATCAGATACAGCTTTGTGATTAGCTGGGGCTAAGTGATCGGTAAGATTGTAAGCGAGAATTTGCCAGCTCGGCGGCTGATATTGAAACAGCGCTAGGCTGGCATTATGCAAAATGGTTTTGCCGCTACCGATTTCACCATTGGTAAATTGAGCCAGCAGACTGTTAATTAAACCACCATGCGTCACGATTAAAGTGCGTGCTTGTGGTTCAATGGTCAATTGCTGCAAGCCTGCCAACGCACGTTTCTGCAGGGTTTCGAGCGTTTCTTGCTTGGGAATAATACCATCAGGAAAAGAATGTTTGCGCTGTGCAGTAGTCATCCCCGAGCACTCGCCATAATCACGCTCCATGAAGGCATCCATGATTTCAACCGAAGCTAAATTCAGCTGACTGGCAATAATTTCAGCGCTTTCAGCCGCACGTTTTAAGGGGCTGCTGATAATCCGATCCCATTGCCATTGCTGTAAGTAAAGGCCAGTTTGTGCAGCTTGTGTTCTACCCACCACATTGAGTTCAATATCTTCCAAACCTTGAATCCGCCCCACGGCATTCCAATCGGTCTGTCCATGCCGAATCAGGCAAAAGCAGGGCGCATTACTATCAGCAGGCGGGAGATGCTTAAACACTCGCTAAATTTCCTTTATCTTCTAGCCAAACTTTACGATCTGAAGCGCGTTTTTTGGCTAGTAGCATATCCATCATTGCTTCAGCAGCAGCACTATCCTCCAAAGTGAGTTGTACCAAGCGGCGTGTATCCGGTGAAATAGTAGTTTCACGCAATTGTAGAGGATTCATTTCGCCCAAACCCTTAAAACGAGTGACACTAATCGTACCACGCTTTTTCTCAGCAGCTAATAAATCTAAGCGTGCTTGGCGCTCAGCATCGTCGAGAGCGTAGTAAACTTCTTTACCAATATCAATTCGATATAAAGGCGGCATCGCCACGAACACATGACCGGCTTCCACTAAAGATCTAAAATGGCGCACAAATAACGCGCAAAGTAGGGTGGCAATATGTGCTCCGTCTGAGTCCGCGTCGGCGAGAATACACACTTTGCCATAACGTAATTGGCTTAAATCGCGATGCCCCGGTTCGACGCCAATCGCGACTGAAATATCATGCACTTCCTGTGAAGCCAGCACTTGATCGGAGTCGACCTCCCAAGTGTTCAGAATTTTACCGCGTAAAGGCATGATGGCTTGAAATTCGCGATCACGCGCTTGTTTAGCCGAGCCGCCTGCCGAATCACCTTCCACTAAAAATAACTCAGTGCGGGTAATATCTTGCGAGCTGCAATCCGCTAGTTTGCCGGGTAGTGCAGGGCCACTCGTGACTTTTTTGCGGATCACTTTTTTGCTAGCACGTTGGCGGCGATTGGCATTATTAATCGCCATATCCGCCAATTGTTCGCCAACTGTGGTGTTTTGATTTAAGTACAGGCTAAACGCGTCTTTGAGTGAACCTGAGACAAAACTAGCAGCTTCGCGTGAAGATAATCGTTCTTTGGTTTGCCCGGCAAATTGCGGTTCTTGCATCTTGAAAGATAATACATAGCTGATATTTTCCCAAACATCATCCGGTGTTAGCTTCAATCCACGTGGTAATAAATTACGGAACTCGCAGAATTCGCGCAAAGCATCCGTAACCCCTGTGCGCAAACCATTTACATGCGTACCGCCTTGAATGGTAGGAATCAGATTCACGTAGCTTTCTTGGGTCAGCTCGCCACCTTCGGGCAGCCATAAGAGCGCCCAATCTACAGTTTCGCGGGTGGCTTTTAGTGTGCCCGTGAAAGGTTGTTCAGGGAGTAGCTCAAAGCCTTTCACCGCTTCCATTAAGTAGTCGCGTAAGCCATCTTGATAATGCCATTCGATGACTTCGTTACTTTCTTCATCGGTAAAGCGAATCAATAAGCCGGGGCAAAGTACCGCTTTAGCCCGCAAATTATGCTTGAGGCGCGGAATGGAAAACTTAGGCGAATCGAAATATTTAGGATCAGGCCAGAAGTGTACGGAAGTTCCAGTTTCTTTCTTCGCCACTTTGCCAATGGCTTCTAGTTCGCTGGCTTTATTGCCATCAGCAAAATTCATCGACCAGAGTTGGCCACCGCGCTTAATTTTAACTTCTAAGCGCTGCGAAAGTGCATTCACTACCGACACGCCAACACCGTGTAAACCGCCAGAGAATTGGTAATTCTGATCGGAGAATTTACCGCCTGCATGTAAAGTGCAAAGGATCACTTCCACGCCCGGCTTGCCTTGTTCGGGGTGAATATCGACTGGCATACCCCGGCCATTATCCGTCACCGTGACTGAGCCATCAGTGTGCAGTGTCACTTCGACCCGATCTGCATGCCCAGCCAAGGCTTCATCCACGCTATTGTCGATGACTTCTTGCGCTAAGTGGTTGGGGCGAGTGGTATCGGTATACATCCCCGGACGTTTGCGTACTGGATCAAGACCCGTCAAAACTTCAATTGCGGATGCGTCGTAATTCGTACTCATAGGGGATGATTTACCTTTAAATTTATACTTAGTTTTTGCATAGAGCCGCGAATTATAACGAGTTTTCGGGGCTAGGGGTAATTAGTGCTATAGTTTAGAAACTACTTTTTTTCGGAGCCTGAGTATGGTTGCTACTGCGCTATCTACCTTACTAACAGCGGACGCCTATTTGCAAGGTGAAGCCGATGCAATGATTCGTCATGAGTATGTGCGTGGCGAAGTGTATGCGATGGCGGGAGCAGGCGATGGGCATGTACGCATTAGTGGCAATGTGTTTGCTTTACTGAAGGCGCATTTACGAGGTTCAGGTTGCAGCGTTTATATGGCAGATATGAAAGTGCGTGTAAAAGAGGATGAAGCCTTTTTTTATCCTGATGTGCTGGTGACCTGTGATCCTGCGGATTTACAGCGCAATTATACCAAGTATTCACCTAGCTTAATCGTTGAGGTCTTATCGGTTAGTACCGAAGGCTATGATCGTGGTGAGAAATTTGCTTTATACCGTGAAATCAATAGTCTGCAAGAATATGTCTTGATTGACCAGCGTAGTTATCGGGTCGATGTCTTTCGGCGCAATGCCAACAATCGTTGGGAATTATTCGCTTTTACTTCAGTCGATAGCCAAGTGGAGTTGGCGAGTTTGAATTTTCAGACATCTATGTCAGCTATTTATGAAGATGTGAATTTTGCTTTGGCTGGGCAAAAGGATTAGTGCAGACCTTATAGCTCGCCATGTAAAGCAAGGGCTTATTCCTAACCTATTTCGATGTGACAATTTTCGTAAGTTTCTCTCTTAAGAATTGCAGTTAAATCCGAAAAATGCATCTAAGTTGGTGGGGGTTTACGTATTAGTAGGCAGCACGATTTATTTCCATTGCCTAGGATTCAATATGAAAGCCATTAAACTCAAATCTCTTTTTCTCAGTCTTGTAAGCTCTAGCTTGCTTCTTGTCTTTAGCTACAATGTTCAAGCTAAAACCGATACGGTTATTCTCGCGGGCGGCTGCTTTTGGTGCGTGGAGCATGATTTTGCCAAAATCGCCGGTGTGCTAACGGTCGAATCCGGTTATACCGGCGGCACGGTCGCAAATCCGAGCTACGAGCAAGTATCCAGCAAAAAAACCAATCATTTTGAAGCGGTCAAAATCAGTTTCGATGACAGCAAAGTATCCTTGAAATCACTCACTGATTTCTACTGGCGCAGCATTGATCCGACCGATACTGCAGGGCAGTTTTGCGATAAAGGCAGTCCGTATAAAACCGCCTTGTTCTATCAGAGTGAGGCGCAAAAACAGGTTTTTGAGCAGTCCTTGGCTGAGGTTAATAAAAGTAAGCCTTTTAGCACGGACATCGTGACAGAAATTTTGCCCGCCAAGCCGTTTTATCTAGCGGAGGATTATCATCAGGATTATGCCGCTCGGAATCCTTTGCGTTATAAGTATTACCGTAGCAGTTGTGGGCGCGACAGTCGCTTGCAGTCTTTGTGGGGGGAGGAGGCTTTAAAGTTTAAAAATTAAGACTTAGCCATCGTATGAAGAGGATCAACTTCACAAAACTTTACAAACGCGCCGTAATCCAGCAATACAATCATTGCATGATAGCTCCATGCCAGCGAGACAACTGGCTCAGCGAAGCAAAGCTGATTTAACGAATAATTATGGAGTAACTAGCATGTCAGATGTAAAAAATACCAATGAGACCAATCCTGAAACCGATAGTTTGAATGTGAAGCTCAATACCGAAACTGAGGCCAATCCAACCCAGGCAAATGGTCATGGCAAGCGGGGTGGTTGTGGCGATGGATCTAAATATTGTGGTTCATGGCAGCATGGCAAGCGCCGTTGGAAAATATTTGCGGCTGCCGCTTTAATTGCACTGTTTGGCTTTATGCTCGGCAAGGCAAGTAGTCATCATCATAATAAATGGCATCAAGGCTCTTATCAGCAGCAGATGTATGAAGGTGGTGCTAGTCGGTTGCCGATGAGCATGATTCTGGACGGGATCGAAGCCACTCCAGCACAACGTGCTAAAGCCGTGGACTTAATGCGTTAAACACAAAGCGCGTAAGAATAAACCTTTAGTTTAAAACCACAGCAGGGCTAAACTCTTAGCCCTGTTTTCCATTAAAGACCTCTATGTCAGAACCTCTCTTAATCATTGATGATGATGTGCGCTTAAGCCAGATGTTAGTGCAGTATTTAGGCGATGCGGGCTATAGCGTCACTTGCGCTTATACCGGCCAAGAAGGTTTAAAGTTGGCTCAGCAAGGCGAGTGGTCGCTGATCATTTTAGATTTAATGCTGCCGGATGCAGATGGCTTAGATCTTTGCCGCCATTTGCGGGTTGGAGCGACAGCAGCGATTCCGATTTTGATGCTCACTGCACGTGGCGATGCCACTGACCGTATTATTGGCCTAGAAATGGGTGCAGATGATTATTTACCCAAACCCTTTGAGCCGAGAGAACTACGCGCACGGATTAAAGCGATACTGCGCCGTGGTTTGCGCGATACCCATCAAACTCAACCCTTACGCTTTGGACGCTTGGAAATTGATCGTGAAGCGCGTGAAATTCGCGTGGATGGGCAGTTACGTGAATTAACCAGTTACCAATTTGATTTGCTGGTGGCAATGGCGGAGCGGGCAGGGCGCGTTTTAAGCCGCGAGCAATTGATGGATATGGTGAAAGGCGAAACGCTGGAAGCTTTTGACCGTTCGATTGATGTGCACATTTCGCGGATTCGCGCAGCGATTGAAGATAATCCTAAACAGCCCCGCCGCATTATCACCTTACGCGGAGCGGGTTATATTTTTGCGCGCAGCCAAGATGGTGAGGATCATTTATGAGGCGCAAGCACTGCGAGCGAGCTAAGTCTAAATGTCGGCACAGGCATGAAAAACAGCAGCGCTTTGGGCGTTTGCGTCGCCGTTTATTTTGGCAAATTTACCTGGTCGTGATTAGCAGTGTTGCGATTGTTTCTGTGCTTGCAGCTGCTATATTTCACTTTCGCGAACAAGGTGGACATTTTCCTTTATTCCCCTTTTTATTACTAACTGCGCTCATCGTTTCTTTGGGCGCTTATCCGATTGCTAAACGCTTAACGTACCGCCTAGAAGCCCTGAAAAAGGGCGTAGAAGCGTTAGGTTCAGGGCAATTAGCAACCCGTGTGCCTGTGGAAGGCTGTGATGAAGTGGCTGTTTTGGCAGCTAGCTTTAATCAATCGGCAGAGCGTATTCAGGCCTTGCTTGCGAGTCATCGCCAACTCTTAGCCAATGCTTCACATGAATTACGTTCGCCCTTAGCACGCATGCAAATGAGCCTAGCGATGCTAGCCGAGCAACAGGATTTAGAGTCATCTATCCAAGTACAAACTTTGCGCCAAGATATGCAGGAGTTGAATCAATTAGTGGAAGAAATTTTGCTCGCGAGCCGCTTAGATACACTGGAAATTCCTGTAGAGCAAAAGACAGTTGATCTCTCTGCTTTACTCGCCGAAGAATGTGCACGTTTGAATGTAGATTGTGAAGCGGAAGCTTTAGAAATCAGCGGTGATGAACGTCTATTGCGCCGTTTAATTCGCAATTTACTAGAAAACGCAGTGCGTCATGGTGGCGGGCAAGTGGAGGCATGTTTAACCAGCCAGACCGATCAGGTGAGTTTGCAAGTTTTAGATCGCGGTGCGGGTATTTCTGCCGAGGCTCAAGCGCATATTTTCGAGCCATTCTATCGACCAGCGGGACATGGTGAAAGCCAAGGTGGTTGGGGTTTGGGCTTAAGTTTAGTCAAGCAAATTGCTACGCGGCATGGCGGTGCAGTGACTTGCAATTCGCGTGCAGGTGGCGGCACGGTATTTGAAGTTTTATTGCCATGCTAATTGACTCAGTTCGCCAGTAAATCCAGTTGCAGCGCTGCAGCGCTCGCGCCACAATGCGCCGCATGAAAATTTATGAACATTACTCCTTAAAAGCGCTGAATACCTTCGGCATTGAAGCCGCAGCCCGCTATTTCTGTATTCTACGCACGCTTGGCGGGCTGAAAGCAGTTATGCTGTGGCGGCGCGAACATCCTGATTTGCCGGTGTTATTTCTCGGTGGTGGCAGCAATATGCTGTTTATTGAGGACTTTCCGGGCATGGTCGTGCAGGTACGTTTAGAAGAGCGCAAGGTCATTGCTGAAGACAACAATTATGTCTATCTACGCGCGGGTGCTGGTGAAAACTGGCATGAATTTGTGCGCTGGACGCTGGAGCAGGGCTACGCAGGCTTAGAGAATTTATCCTTGATTCCGGGCACGGTCGGTGCAGCGCCGATGCAGAATATTGGCGCTTATGGGGTTGAGCTGAAAGATGTGTTCTACGAATTAGATGCCTTGGATTGGCGCACGGCTGAGCTGCGTAAATTCAGTTTAGAAGAGTGCTCGTTTGCGTATCGCGATAGTCATTTCAAATCAGTAGAGCCGGGGCGTTGGTTGATTGGCGCAGTCACTTTCCGCTTGCCCAAGCAGCCAGTTTGGAAAACGGATTATGCAGGTATCAGCGAGCAGTTAGTAGGTAAAGCTTTAGATGCACGCGTGATCAGTGACGCGATTATTGCATTGCGTCAATCTAAGCTGCCTGATCCTGCTGTGATCGGGAATGCGGGGAGTTTCTTTAAAAATCCACTGGTTGCTGCTGAGCAATTTAAGGCTTTACAGGCCAGCTACCCAAATTGTCCGGGTTGGCCGCAGGGCGAGCAAGTAAAGCTGTCAGCCGGTTGGCTGATTGATCAATGCGGTTTGAAAGGTAAGCGGGTTGGCGATGCGGGCACTTATGAAAAACATGCTTTGGTGCTAGTGAATCACGGCCAAGCAACCGGCGCTGAAATTTGGCAATTGGCGCAAAGTATTATCGCTTCAGTGCAGGAAAGGTTTGGTGTGAGCTTAGAGGCAGAGCCGAATGTGATAGCTGCTACCGCTTAGCAGTTTGCACTATCTTTCTGCGTGATCTGCAAACATTCTGCAGGATTTATCCCTAGTATTTTAATAATAAACAGAATTGAGGACGGATATGGCTGGACTAAGTTTGAAGAAGCGCTTGCTGATTTTACTGCTAGCGTTTTTAGCTTTATGGGCGCTACGGCTAGGTTATGGTTATCTGATTAAACCTAATGGGCTGGTGCAAGCCAACTCAGAAGAATTCAATTCAGTGATTGAAGATTTTGCGGTGGAGCGTAAAAACTACGCGAGCAGCAAAATGAAGGTGGAGCCTAGTGTTGGGCAGGTCGCGCTAGGGGCAGTCGATCAAAAGTATGAACGTATCGGTACATTAGCCAGTCTGTCACAAAATTACGAGCAAGAAGAAAAAACGCTGTATGACTTGATCAAACAAGAGCAGCTAATGATTCAATTTGAGCAGCGGGCGGGTTTAAAGCCTGCGCGTCAACTGAATATTGCGCTGGGCGTTGTCCCCGATAAATTCGATAGCACGATTGAGTCTTTACGCAAAATTGGTGAATTGAAAAGTATTCAAATTGATAAAAATGATAAAACGAATGAGTACAAAAAATTAGAAGCTGAGCGCATTTCTTTGCAAAAGGCTCGCGATACCTTATTAGAGTTACGCCAAAAAGATGCAAGTACTGCAGACTTAATTTCCTTAACGAATCAGCTACTGGATGTCGAAAAGCAGATTCAAGCCTTGGGTGTGAGCTTGGGTGATTTCGATGCTAATAATGAGTTCTGTACTGTAAAGTTTTCTCTGAAAGAACGCCGCGCCGACAAGGCTTTACAGATTAGCTTGCTGCAGCGCGCTAAAGTGGCTCTGGAATGGACTGCCGGTGTTTACTTTATGTTCTGGCTGACGCTATTTCTAGGTTTAGGTGGCCTTTGGTTGGTAGCCTCTTTAGTCGAAAAAATCCAGCGTTGGAATGCGTCTGCTAAGTAATTGCAGGAAGGTCCTTGGCCTATGCTGAGTTATGAGCTGCTTTATGGTATAAGGCAGCTCATGATGCCATATACCCCTCCAGCCAATACCGGCTTAGATCTTTATCATGTCGATGAGCACTTATTAGTGGTGAATAAGCCTGCGGGTTTATTGTCGGTGCCGGGGCGTGGTGAAGATAAGCAAGACTGCATGATTAACCGTGTCATGCGTGAATACCCTGATGCGTTTATTGTGCATCGTTTGGATATGGATACTTCCGGTTTACTGTTAATGGCACGGGGCAAGGCGATGCAAAGTGCTTTAAGTATTCTGTTTCAGCAGCGCACCGTTCATAAGCGCTATATCGCGGTAGTGGGTGGACAGCTCAAACAGCAAGAGGGCGAGATTAATCTGCCCCTACTGTTAGACTGGCCGAACCGCCCAAAACATAAAGTCGATTTCGAAGAGGGCAAGCCTTCACTTACACGCTATCGCTTACTGTCTTATGAGGCAGATTCTGATTTGAGTCGGGTTGAATTAGAACCTTTCACCGGGCGCTCCCATCAATTGCGCGTGCATTTAATGAGTTTAGGACATCCGATTGTAGGCGATGAATTGTATGCATCGCCCGAGTTAAAGGCTAAGGCTGAGCGGTTATTATTACATGCTTGGCAACTGGGATTTCAGCATCCTGTAACGCAAGCGAACTTGCAGTTTGAATGTCCAGCCGAATTTTAGCTTGTCCCCATTTCCAAATACTTCGCCTTACGATAATCGCTCGGTGGCGTTCCCGCTAATTTCTTAAAAAATCGTGAAAAGTAAGCAGGATCTTTAAAACCTAGAGACTCTGCGACTCGTTCCAAAGATTCTTGGGTGTAAATCAAGCGGCGCTTGGCTTCTAATAAAACTCGTTCTTGTATCAAGCGTTTAGCACTGCTACCCGCCTTTTCTTGGCATAAACGATTTAAGCTGGAGACTGAGGTATGCAAAGCCTTGGCATAGCTTTGTACATCCCATTGTTCCCGATAATGATTCTCCAATAATTGCCGAAATTGTTGAAACGTTTGGCTGGTTTTTGGGTTGCTTTGTACTTGAGCTTGACTGTATTGCAATTGCCGCCACAGTGTCAGCAGTAGCGTACCAATCAACCAGCTCAGCATCGCTTCTTGACCCGTATAGGGCTGCTTTAATTCTTGGCGAATTAAGTTTAAATAGTTTTGAAATTGAGCAAAAAGTACATCTGCTGTTTCGAAGCCCACTGTATGTGGATGATCTAATAAAACTGCTAAACCAGGGAATTGTTGGGTTTGCGAATTGAGCAGTGAAGCCTCTACCGTCAAGACCATCCCTTGAGTATCAGCGGGAAATTCAAAGCCATGTACACAGCCCGGCGGGATACTAATCGCCCAATTACCCTGTAGCTGATGAGTATGTTCTTCGAGTTTGACCTGCAAACTACCATTGATTAAAAACAGAATTTGAAATAAGCGGGTGTGCCGATGGGGTTTGATTAGCCAATCATTAGCGCGGCTGCGATCGGCAATATCTTCAATATGCACTAAATCAGTTTGCGCTTGTCCGCTAGTTTCGCCATACAAGGCAAAGTGCGGAATCAGTTGCGGTTGCACACGGCTCATGACTGTCTCTCATCCATCTCTATCGCCCTAGTTTAGAAGATTGACTTAAAAGTACAAGTATTTGCTAAACCTATATATTCAGCGAATTCGCAATTTGCTAGATGATCAATCCATCAAGATTGAGGAGAGGCAGAATGAAAACCTTAAAAACCCAGGTTGCTATTATTGGTGCTGGCCCTTCGGGTCTATTACTCGGGCAGCTACTCGCTAAGCAGGGCATTGAAACTATTATTTTAGAACGCGCCACTGGCGATTATGTCTTGGGGCGAATTCGTGCCGGTATTTTAGAGCAGGGCTTTGTCGAGTTAGTCCGCGAAGCCGGTGTGGCTGAGCGCATGGATCGTGAAGGCGAAGTGCATGAGGGCTTTGAAATTGCCGTGAATGGTCAAACGACTCATATTGATTTAAAGCGCCTCACTAATGGCAAAGTTGTTGTCTGCTACGGGCAAGTTGAGATCACCAAAGATTTGATGGATGCGCGTGCTGCTGCGGGCCTAACTACTTATTACGAAGCTTCGAAAGTCCAACCACACAATGTCAAATCCGAGCAACCCTCGATTAGCTTTGAATATCAAGGTGAACAATACGAATTGCAATGCGATTATATTGCAGGCTGCGATGGCTTTCATGGAGTATCACGTCAGACAATTCCAGGGGATATTCGTACTGAATACGAGCGCGTCTATCCCTTCGGCTGGTTAGGTTTACTCAGTGAGACGCCACCCGTGAGCGAAGAGCTAATTTATTGCAAACATGATCGAGGCTTTGCTTTAGCGAGTCGGCGTTCAGCAACCCGCTCGCGCTATTACTTACAAGTGCCACTGACCGATAAACTGGAAGATTGGTCAGATGAAGCTTTCTGGGATGAGCTGAAAAAGCGTTTACCACCAGAAGCAGCTACACGTTTAGTGACCGGTACTAGCCTTGAAAAAAGCATTGCACCCCTGCGCTCTTTTGTCTGCGAGCCGATGCAATATGGGCGCTTATTTTTAGTCGGAGATGCCGCGCATATTGTCCCGCCTACCGGCGCTAAAGGTTTGAACTCTGCCGCCTCGGATGTCGCGACGCTGTATAAAATCATGCGTAGGGTTTATCAGCAGGGCGATCAAGACTGCATTAATCAGTACTCGCCGATTGCTTTACGCCGTGTTTGGCATGCAGAGCGCTTTTCATGGTGGATGAGTAATATGCTGCACAATTATCGTGATATGGAGTTGAGCGATATGAAAAGCGGTACGTTTAGCCGCTTTATGGATTCAGAGCTGGAGTATTATTTGAGTTCTGATCTAGGGCGCACCGTGATTGCTGAGCAGTATGTGGGTTTGCCTTATGAAGAATTAGCCGATTGATACAAGTCGTTAGTCAGCACTGCTTCGGTGGCGATTTGCACGTATAATCGACACACTATTTGAGTGTCACTTGGAAACTGCCTATGTCAACCGATGCTGTTAAAGCAACTTATACGATTTCAGAGCGTGATTTTTTAGCAGCTAGTCGTTTGAATGAAACGCCACCACTACGTTTGATTTTAATCTTGGTTGCGATCTTGGCTGCCTTATTCGCAGTTTATTGGGGCGATTACTATGGGTTCGGCGATCTAGCTTTGGGCAGTTTAATCGGTGTTCTACTTAGCTATGCCTTTTTGCATTTCGTCGGTTCACCTTACAAATCCAAAAAGTTTTACCGTGGGTTTAAGGCACTGCATGCTCCATTTACGGTTGAATTGTTGCCAACTGGTGTTGAAATCACTTCCAGTCACGGCTCCAATGTATTACTTTGGAAAGATATTAAAGATTGGAAGCAGAATAATGATTATTTACTGCTTTATCCGAATCCTGACGTTTTTTATGTCTTGCCGAAGAAAATCAGTGAGCAGGGTTTTGATGGCAGAGCTTTAGTCCAGGCTTTAGAAATGTATGTCGGTAAAGCCAGTTAATTCGTTATAAAAACAAAGACCAGCATTAAGCAGGTCTTGTTTATGCGGTATGAGTTAGATTTAAACGACAGAACCGTCTTCGTTCGCGCCTTCAACCACAGTCTCTTTCGGGATCAAATGTTCACGCTTCAAGCCAAATAGCATTACTAACGGCGAGGCGACTAAGACTGAAGAGTAGATACCGAACATAATCCCGATGGTCAGAGCCAAAGAAAAGTTATGTAGCGCTTCACCACCAAAGAAGAACATCGCTAACACCATAATCTGTGTCGACGTATGGGTAATTATAGTCCGTGACATGGTGGCTGTGATCGCATTGTCGATAATGTCAGGGATACTGGTGTCACGCATTT
Source organism: Thiolinea sp. (assembly GCA_049292455.1). Lineage (GTDB taxonomy): Bacteria > Pseudomonadota > Gammaproteobacteria > Thiotrichales > Thiotrichaceae > Thiolinea. The sequence goes on along the minus strand of JBATRF010000005.1, from coordinate 15,545 downwards.
TACGGATATTTTCACGCACGCGGTCAAACACAACCACCGACTCATTCACTGAGTAACCTAAGATCGCCAGCACCCCCGCCAACACAGTTAAATCAAACTGCCATTGGAAGAAGGCAAACATCCCCAAAATGATCACCACGTCATGCAGATTCGCAATCGTAGCAGCCACGGCAAAACGCCATTCAAAGCGGAATGAGAGGTAAATAATGATACCTGCTGCCACTAATAACAGAGCTAAGCCACCGTTTTCATACAACTCTTGCCCTACTTGAGGGCCAACAAAGTCAACACGACTGAGTTGGACATCAGGGTTCGCAGTTTTCAAGGTTTGCATGACCTGATCACTGACTTGGGCACCTGACTTACCGTCTTCAACGGGTAAGCGAATTAACACGTCTTGGGTTGAGCCATAGTTTTGTACAAAGACCTCAGAGAAGCCTTGGCCTTTCAGTGTTTCACGGATTTGTTCGATAGGCGCTGCTTGAGCATAGCGCACTTCGATCATGGTACCACCTGTGAAATCGACCCCTAAATTAAGGCCACGATACAACAAGAAAAACACCGCAAAAGCAAAGGTACCTAGAGAAATGAGGGTCGTTAACTTCCCATATTTCATAAAGGGAATGTCTTTTTTGAAATGGAAAAATTCAATCATGATCAAGCCCTTAAATTGAAATATGAGTTAAACGTTTACGATAACCATAAACCAAATTGGTCAAGGCACGCGAAACGGTTACCGCACTAAACATCGAGGTCAAAATACCCAAACACAGGACTACCGCAAAACCGCGTACTGGACCGGAACCGAGCATAAATAAAGCAACACCCGCTATAAGGTTAGTCAGGTTGGAGTCTAAAATTGTGCCCCAAGCGCGTTCATAACCCGCATTAATCGCGACTTGTGGTGCAGCACCATTACGTAACTCTTCACGTATCCGCTCATTAATCAGTACGTTAGCATCGATAGCCATGCCTAAAGTCAGAGCAATCGCCGCCATACCCGGCAAAGTCAGTGTCGCTTGAATCATTGAGAGTAGGGCGAATAATAAGAAACCATTCACCGCCAAAGAAATACTCGAAATGATCCCAAACACGCGGTAGTAAATAATCATGAAAATTACAACTGCGACAAAACCCCAAATATTGGAGTTGAAGCCTTTGTCGATATTTTCTTTACCCATACTTGGGCCGATGGTGCGTTCTTCCACGATATACAGTGGAGCCGCTAGAGCACCTGCGCGCAGCAGTAAAGCTAAATCACGTGCTTCTTTAGTGGAATCAAGGCCAGTAATCTGGAAGCGCTTGCTGAGCTGTTCTTGAATGGTTGCTACATTGATAACTTCTTCGGTTTTGGCAGGTTTACGGACTTTTTGCCCATCCACTTCAGTTTCAACGAATTTAGTCTCAATATAAACCACTGCCATGGGCTTTTGGACGTTCTCACCCGTCACTTTACTGAAACGGCTAGCACCATTGCCATCGAGGGTAATATTGACTGAAGGCCGATTGTTTTGGTCGAAGCCTGAGCTAGCATCAGTAATATATTCGCCTGTGAGCATGACTTTACGCTTGAGTAAAATCGGCGTGCCATCACGTTCTTTATAAAGTTGTAAACCTATTGGCGCACGCCCAGAGGCTTGGGCTTGTTGAGCATCATTGCCCGCATCATCCACTAAACGGAATTCTAAAGTGGCGGTAGCCCCCAAGATTTCTTTAGCGCGAACGGTGTCTTGCACACCAGGTAATTGCACCACAATCCGGCCTTTGCCTTGTTGTTGAATGACCGGTTCAGCCACACCCAATTCATTCACCCGCTTGCGCAAGGTCGTAATATTCTGTTGAATCGCAAATTTTTCGATATTTAAGAGATTTTGTGGTGACATCACAGCACTGAGGATGAAGGCTCCCTCTGCTTCTTTTTTGTCCCAAATCAACTCATTATTCACATACAGCTTGCTTAATACCGGAGAAGCCGCATCGCGTTCTTGCTCAGTTTTGAACTTAGTAACCAGCTGGTCTCCCTCACGTGCCACCCCTAAATAAGTAAGTTTGGCCTCACGCAAGGTATCGCGGAACTCGTCCTCATAGCGCGTGTAAGCTTTATCCTTGGCCGCATTCATATCCACTTCCATTAAGAAGTGCACACCGCCGCGCAAGTCCAAACCTAAATACATCGGGTTCGCATGTAGTGCACGCAAGAATTGTGGAGTGGATTGAGCTAAATTAAGCGCGACTAAATACTTATCACCCACGGCGGCTTTCAAGGCTTCGGAGGCTTTTAATTGAACATCGGTGTCAGCAAACCGGAATAAGACTTGCGAGCCATTATTTTCACTAGCACGGAAAGTTAAGCCCTTATCTTTTAAAGCTTGCTCAAAGCGCTGCATTTCAGCAGGATCAATCGGCTTCTCGGTTTTAGCGCTGATTTGCACAGCAGGTTCGGAGGGGAAAAAGTTAGGAATAGAGTAGATAATGCCGATCAAAAGAATGATCGCAATCATTACATACTTCCAGACTGGATAGCGGTTCATTGTTATATTCCAAAACAAGCTCCTAGGCTGAGAAGTTCAACAGCACAGCCTAGGTGAGCGGGTATAAAAGGAGAAAAATCAAGCGTTTTTCAAAGTCCCTTTGGGTAGCACAGAAGCAATAGCTTGCCTTTGTACTTTGATTTGCACATTGTCAGCGATTTCGAGTTGGATGAAGTTGTCGCCAATATTCGCAACTTTACCTAACATGCCACCACCTGTGACAATTTCGTCCCCTTTGCTGAGTGCAGCTAGCATTGTTTTATGATCTTTAGCACGCTTTTGCTGAGGACGAATGATCATGAAATACATAATGGCGAAAAATACCGCCATCATCAAGACCATTTCAATTAAACCACCACCAGCAGGGCCTGCAGGTGCTGCTTGAGCCATCGCATCAGAAATAAAAAAACTCATACATGATCTCCTTAATACTCAAAATAGAAGCGCGCATTGTGCCGTTCCTTAAGCACCTACGCTATTTCCCACGCAAAACTGAGCACGCTCGGCAGCTGTTTAGCCTGCATGCGACACAGTAAAATTCGGTCCAGCCCCAACGCAATCCCCGCTGAAAACGGCATGCCTGCTTGGATGGCGGCAATAAAACGTAAATCTAGCGGAATATCCTGAACTTGTTGTTCAGCGTCAGCAACCAGTACACGTTCTAATTGGCTAGCATCGGTTTGCTCTTGATAGCCATTCCCAAGCTCCAAAGGCCCCAAATACACCTCAAAGCGCTCCGCCACCCAATTACCCTCTTCCAAACTTACCCGCGCTAAAGCCGCTTGCGTAGCAGGATAATGGCAAATAAAGGTCAGGCGATCACTTGGAAAGCTAGCTTCAATGCAATGGGTAAACAACAAATCCAGCCAAGCTTGCTGGCTTAGCGCGCCTTGAAAATCAATTTGCCGCTGTTGAGCGCAAGTGCTTAATTGCTCAATAGAAGCTTGATGGGGATCAAGTCCTAGGATTTCAAGGAAGGCTTGCCGATAAGTAAGCGTTTGGGGCGTAGTGCTTAAATGCGGAATCGCCAACTTTAAGAGTTCAGCGACTTCTTGCATCAGCTGCTGATAGCTAAAACCCACCCGATAATATTCCAGCATGGAAAATTCTGGATTATGTTTACGCCCAGATTCATCTTGCCGCCACACTTTGCAGATCTGATAAATATCGCCACTACCTGCGGCTAATAAACGCTTCATCGGATATTCGGGGGAAGTGTGCAAATAACGCAAACCTTGAGGCGTATTCACACTGAAGCTACCAATATTCGGATCGGTATTACCTGCTTGGGAAAGTGCAGGCGTTTCCACTTCCAGTACACCGCGTGCATGGAAAAAAGCGCGTAGCTGCTGATAAAGGCAGGCACGCGCTTGGAGAGCTTGAATAGAGCAGCTTGGTTGCCAGTTCACCCCATCAATCCTTCAACTGCTTACTTGACGCGAGAAATATATTCGCCAGTACGAGTATCAATGCGCAGAACTTCGTCCTGATTCATATATAAAGGTACTTTTACCACTGCCCCTGTTTCTAAAATCGCCGGTTTATTACCACCACTAGCAGTATCACCCTTTAAGCCCGGATCAGTTTCAACGATTTTCAATTCAACGAAATTCGGTGGAGTAACGGTCAAGGGCACTTCATTCCATAAAGTCACCACACAGACTTCATTGCCACGTAACCATTTCACGGCATCTTCCATAGACGGTGCTGGCGCAGCGACTTGCTCGAAAGAGCCATCGGTCGCCATGAAATAATAATCGTCACCTTCTTTATAAAGGTATTCCATTTCACGATCGACTACATCAGCAGCCTCAACCGTATCGCCCGATTTCCAAGTTTTTTCGACGGTACGACCAGTTTTTAAATTCTTTACGCGAACCCGGTTAAATGCTTGACCTTTACCCGGTTTTACAAATTCGTTCTCAACGATGGTATAAGGATCGCCGTCAATCATTAGTTTGAGTCCTGAACGGAACTCGTTGGTGCTGTAGCTTGGCATAGCCTTGTTGCTCTCCAAAAATCACTCAATTTAAACAAGGTGCGTATGATAACCGGAATCGCTGCAAAAAATCAGACTAAAAATACAAGTTCATTAACAAGCCCCACTTGGCAACGTGCTTTAGCCGCAGCGGTACGAGATCCTTTTGAACTGATTCAGCTGTTAGATCTGCAAGGCCAAGAAGCTGAAATTAGTCTGGAGGCAGCGCGTCAATTCCGCTTATTAGCTCCACATAGTTATGTGCGCCGGATGAAAAAAGGTGATTGGCAGGACCCTTTATTGCGCCAAGTGCTGCCCTTAGCAGCGGAAATGCAGCTGGAAACTGGGTTTTTAATCGATCCAGTCGGTGATACAGCGGCGATGGTGTCGGAGGGGGTGCTACATAAATACCAAGGCCGCGTTTTACTAGTCACAACGGGCGCTTGTGCGATTCACTGTCGTTATTGTTTTCGCCGTCATTTTCCTTACTCGGAAGCCAATCCTGCACGTGATCAGTGGCAAGACGCCCTTGATTATATTGCGAGCAATTCTGAGATCACCGAAGTCTTATTAAGTGGTGGCGACCCCTTAACTTTATCGGATGAGCGCTTGAGTCTGTTGTGTGAACGTATTGCCGCGATTGAGCATGTACAGCGCATCCGTTTTCATACGCGCTTGCCAGTGGTGCTGCCAGAGCGGATTGATGAGCGCTTATTAACGTGGCTCAGCCAATTAAATAAACAAGTGATTATGGTGATTCATGCGAATCACGCCAATGAATTCGCGGATGCTGAAGTGCAGGCAGGCTTAAAAGCGTTGCGGGAAGTGGGCGTCTTATTGCTCAATCAAAGTGTTCTGTTGCGTGGAGTGAATGACAGTGTGCCCGCTTTAGCGGCTTTAAGTGAAGCTTTAGTGGCTGCGAAGGTACTGCCTTATTACTTACATATTCTAGATCGAGTTCAAGGCGCTGCTCATTTTGAAGTACCTGAAGATGAAGCTAAAGCTTTAGTAGCCGAATTACGCCTGACAGTGCCTGGTTATATGGTGCCGCAATTAGTGCGCGAAGTCGCGGGTGAAGGTGCAAAAACGCCGCTTTAAGCTTTATTAATCAGAGCGCTAAACCTACACTAAGAACCTCATCAGGAGTGGAGTCGAAGCATGGCAACGATTGAACATCCAGCAGCAGTAGCAGCTTTTAAACAGCGTTTCGGCGAGCTATTCACCACCAATCAAAGTTTGCGTGAGCAGCATGCGAATACTCAGACTTGGCTACCGAATCAGCCTGCTGAAGGGGTGCTGTTTGCGACCGATAAGCAAATGGTGATCGAGGCTGTCAAATTATGTGCTGAGCATCACTGCCCAATCATTCCTTTTGGTACAGGTACTTCCTTAGAAGGGCAGGTGAATGCGCCGCAAGGTGGTATCTGTATTGATGTTTCGCGCATGGATAAGGTTTTGCAGATTCATGCTGAAGATTTGACTGCAGTTGTGCAGCCTGGTGTGACCCGCGAAGCGTTAAATCAAGCTTTACGGTATACCGGCTTATTTTTCCCGATTGATCCGGGCGCGAATGCAAGTTTGGGTGGGATGGCTTCGACTCGTGCTTCAGGTACGAATGCAGTGCGCTATGGAACAATGAAAGATGTGGTGCTGAGCTTAGAAGTGGTGACCGCTCAAGGTGAATTGATTCGGACTGCGAGTCGCGCCAAGAAAAGCGCAGCAGGTTATGACCTCACGCGCTTATTTGTTGGCTCTGAAGGTACGCTCGGTCTTATCACTGAATTGAGTTTAAAGGTTTTTGGCCGCCCGGAAGTGGTTGCGGGTGGCGTTTGTGCTTTCCCGAGTGTGCTGGATGCTTGTAATGCAGTGATTATGACGATTCAAGCTGGCATTCCAGTTTCGCGGATTGAGTTATTGGATGCTTTACAGATTCAAGCCTGTAATCGCTATTCCAAACTAACAATGGCCGAGCAGCCCACTTTATTTGTGGAGTTTCATGGCAGCGAAGCTAGCGTGACTGAACAAGCGGAAATGTTTGCAGGGATCGCAGCTGAGTTTGGTGCGCATGAATTTAATTGGAGCAGTGATCAGCAAGAATTAGCGCAGTTATGGAAAGCGCGGCATAACGCCTTCTTTGCAGCGCAAGCTTTACGTCCGGGTGCGCGGGCTTATTCGAGTGATGCTTGTGTGCCGATTTCGCGCTTGGCGGAATGTGTGGAGGCCACTCGCCAAGATTTAGAAGCATCTGGGATGGTCGCCACGATCTTGGGTCATGTCGGCGACGGCAATTTCCATATTATTCTGCTGGTTGATTTAACTGATCCGCTAGAAGTGGAAAGAGCCGAAGGTATTGTGTCGCGCATCAGCCAGCGTGCAATTGCGATGGATGGAACTTGCACGGGCGAGCATGGGATTGGGCAAGGCAAACAGACCTATTTACGAGAAGAGTTAGGCGGGGCGGTGGACGTGATGCGCACGATTAAGCAGGCACTCGATCCATTTAACCTGATGAATCCGGGGAAAATTTTTAGTTAGCCAAGCGCTCTTCGACTAATAAGGGCAAGAGCCACGGTTTATGTTCAGCAATTTCTGCACGACTCAAGCCACTGAGCTCATAAGGAAACACTAGCCAATCTTCGGTTTGATGCAAGACGAAATCCGGTTGTAGTTGGGTGGCATTGAACGAAGGGCGTTGCCACAAGGTAGCGATTTTTACTTGTTCGGGCATATTGCGTTTGAGATGAATTTGTAGGCGTTTTAACACCGCTGCAATCGAATGGCCGGAGCTAAACACATCATCTACGATCAGCAGGCTATCTTCGCGGTTGAGTGTTTCCAATAAATATTGCGTTCCATGTACGCGAATGTTTGCGCCTTGGTCAGCCACCATTTGTTGATAATGCGGCTGGCCACGATAGGAAGTACGTAGCGCGATATGGTTACTTTGGACGCCTAAGGTTTGTAAGCATTCTTGTACATAAATCCCCACCGTACTCCCACCGCGCCATAAACCGACGATAAAACTCGGGCGAAAGCCGCTCGCGTAGATTTGTGTTCCTAAGCGGAAGGAGTCGAGAATCAATGTTTCTTCATCAAGAAAGCGTTTTTGCATGAATCCAACCTTGCCTACAGTGAATGATTGTTTCAGGGAAACGATTAGCTGATAATCGGTGAAGCTTGGCTTGGAAGCAAGTGCAAGCCAATTCTCAGTTAGAAATCAATAAGGAGTTATAATCATGGCAGAGTGGCGCAAAGTTGCAAAAGGTTTTGCTTTAGGCGATGGGCATGTGAGCATTAAAGAAGTCGATATGCTCAGAACACTGGTTCTCAAAGACGGTGATGTCAGCAAAAGCGAATTAGATTTCCTAGAAGAAGTGAAGGCTGAAGCTAAATCCTCAGTGAAAGCTTTGGATGATTTGATCGCTGAATGCAAAAGCATGATTAAGTAAAGAACGGATTAAGGCAAGAATGAGTACGAAGCGTTATCTGAGTGCACAAGGTTTACTGGAGGATTCGTTTCGTCTTGGGCATCAAATCCTACAAGCTGGGTTTGAGCCTACTTTCATTATTGCCATCTGGCGCGGCGGTGTGCCGATAGGTATCGCCGTGCAAGAATATTTAAGCTTTCACGGTATTCAAGCCGATAATATTGCGATTCGTACCGCTTCCTATTCAGGGATCGATCAGCAAGCCCGCCAAGTTCAAGTCTTCGGTTTAAATTATCTGGTGAAGAATGTACAACAGCAGGATCGCTTGCTGATTGTGGATGATGTGTTTGATACTGGTCGCTCAATTGAGGCGATTATTAATGAATTGCAGCGTAAAGCGCGCTTAAATACGCCAGCGGATATTCGGGTAGCTGTGCCTTACTACAAACCTGCGCGCCGAAAAATCGAGCGTGAACCCAATTTTTATTTGTACGAAACCACCGAATGGTTGAAGTATCCGCATTCCCTAGAAGGCTTGAGCGCTGAAGAAATTCAAGCCCATCGGCCTGCAATTTATGCGATTCTGCAAGACTATTTGCCGAAAGCAGAGGCTTAGCTATCGCCAAAATTTGCTAGCTTATCGGCTCATTAGCAGACAAGTGGATTTCGTGTTGCTTAATACTTGACAGTGATTAGGGGCGCGATTATTATTCGCAGCCTGTTCAGCGGGAATAGCTCAGTGGTAGAGCACAACCTTGCCAAGGTTGGGGTCGCGAGTTCGAATCTCGTTTCCCGCTCCAGAATTCTGGAGCACTTTCTGGATGATGTTCAGGCTGTCAAGCCAGTCGGGCGGGAATAGCTCAGTGGTAGAGCACAACCTTGCCAAGGTTGGGGTCGCGAGTTCGAATCTCGTTTCCCGCTCCAAAATTCAAGTTAGGCTGGGTGGCAGAGTGGTCATGCAGCGGATTGCAAATCCGTCTACGCCGGTTCGATTCCGACCCTAGCCTCCATATATTGCAATGCCCAGGTGGCGAAATAGGTAGACGCAAGGGACTTAAAATCCCTCGGATGGTAACATCCGTGCCGGTTCGACTCCGGCTCTGGGCACCACTTACTAATCTAAGTACATCTAACGAATACATAAAGCCTTGAATCCTAACGGTTTCAGGGCTTTTTCGTGTCTAGGGTAGTCTAATTTATCTATGACCATCTAAACAAAACAGGTATATAGACAGGTATATGAACTGTGGAGCATATACCTATGGCGGTTAGTGTCTCAGATGTGAAACTGAAAAGCGCCAAGCCTGAAGCAAAGCCTTACCGAATTCCTGTGGGTGAGAATGTGTACTTGGATGTACTTCCGAATGGGCGCAAGGTCTGGCGGATGCGTTACCTTAAACCACCTGAAAAGAAACCTGCTATTTATACCTTTGGCGACTATCCCGATATACCCTTAAAAGAAATTAATGGGCTAGCGAAAGCAGTTAAAGAGCTGGTTAAACAGGGTAAAGACCCAACGGCTTACCGTGAGCAACAAAAAACCAAGAGCGAAGCCGAGCACCAAGCCACTTTAAGAGCGCAAGCCCATTCCTTTGAAACCATTATTAGGGATTGGCATCAACACCGACGCGATGTGAAAGGACGCTGGAAGAGTGAAAAGAATGCTGAGGAAGTATTGCATACACTCGCGGTGAATCTATTTCCAGATTTAGGAGCCTTGCATATCACTGAAGTGACCGCGCCCTTATTGCTGGAAACTATCCAAAAAGTAGTAAAGCGAGGTGCACTAGAAACAGCGCATAAATTGAATCGTTGGCTAGTAGATGTATTCCGCTATGCAGCGCTTAGAAAACTTGTGGCGCATAATGAAGCCGACAACCTAAAAGGCGAACTACCAACACCAATTAGCAAGAATAATCCTTACCTAAAATCAGACGAAATCGGCGCATTCATTCGCCAAGTTGAAGCGGATACCAGCGGGGAAATAACTAAAATAGCTATCCTGCTTACTCTGCACTGCTTAACCCGCACTCAAGAAACCCGCTTTGCCCAGTGGTCAGAGTTCGACTTAGAGGCCAAGCTTTGGCGACTGACAGCGGAACGCATGAAGATGAAGAAACCGCACGCTATCCCACTGACTCCACAAGTTATCGCACTCTTGGAGCGCTTGCGACCCTTCACCGGACACCAACCTTATTTATTTTGGAATAGCTCCATAGGCAAGCCCTTTTCAGAGAATGCCATGCTGCAAGTGCTGTACCGCTTAGGGTTAAAGGGAAAACTCACGATTCACGGCTTACGTGGCACAGGTTCCACCGCCTTGAATGAGGCCGGATTTAGGTCGGATATAATCGAAACTGCTTTAGCACATATCGAAAAGAACGCAGTCCGAGCGGCCTATAACCATGCGGACTATTTAGAAGAGCGTATTCCTATGATGCATTGGTGGAGTGATTACTTGGAAGGGGTAGAGCAGGGCGCGCACATTATCCCAATACGCCACAAAGCAGTATAATTTCACATGCACGCCTAGCCCGACGGGGCGAACACCGGACACCTTTCACCGGCTGGCGTGCAGATTCTGAAAGGTGAAAAGTAGAAAGGGCTTTAAGAATGGTTGATTTAGCACAACTTAAAAGGCTAGGGAATTTGGCGCTTAGAGATGCCGGGGTGGGTTTTAGAGAGAGAGTGCAGCAAGTAGATTCTAGTTTTAATCGTGTATTATTAGCATCTTTACCACCTGCGCATATATTAGCAGAGGTAGAAGCTCAAGCGCGTCCTGCGCGCCGGTATTTAAGTCAGCACGGATACGAAATAGATTTAATGCAAAGCACGCTAGAGCATTTGCAGCCTTATTCTTTTTATATTCGTACTAATGACGTTGAAAAATTAAAGTTTGAGGCAAAACTAGAGGCCTTATTACTAGATGTTTCGCCAGCTCTTTCAATAAGTGAAATAACTATCTTATGGTATCAAGACCATAGGTATGAAAATAAGCGTATAAAAAAAGCCAAGCAGTTAATTGAGCTAGTCATTAATGGCAAATTAAAACCTTACCTTTATGAGCCTAATATTCATAAGCTACCTTTTAAAAGGCAGATTGAAACCCGCATTCTTATAGATGACTTTGAAAAATCGGCTTCAGCTGGAAATATATCTAAAAAAGCACCTGAATTTTCGATGTTATGGCGGTCTTTTTTGAAAGGCATGGTTTCAGTTCTATCTAATGAAAGTAATGGGCAGGAAACATCTGAACCTAAAGTAATAAAATCAAAACCTGATACCTTGGATGCTTGGATTCTATGGTACATCGAGTGTGAGCGCGGGCTTGACCCTGCAAATGAATTACCATTTACTTTTCAATCTGAGCTTGTGAGGGCTGCATTCGCTAAGACGGGATATAGTGAAAGTGCAGTAATAAAAGCATGGTATAGGCTTGGGCTTAAATCTGTTCACAAAACCAGAAATCAGAAGAAATAAGAAATATTTTTCGGTTTTGCAATATTTTGCAATATTTTGTTACATTGAAGTGCAATATTAGAGGCTGGCTAAATAACCTTGTCTAATAGATACAAGGTTTATATACATGTCAGTAGATACACAACAAACCCGCGCCCAGCGCCAAGCAGCAAAACTGCAATTCAATAAGGTAGCAGCGGAAAACTTCCCACAAGTCGGCAATGTCCGCGCTAATCAATGCGCAGCTTATTTAGGAGTTGGTTTATCGACCTTTTGGCTATACGTCGAACAAGGTCGAATTAAAGAACCCACTAAGTATGGGAAACGCCTTTCGGTCTGGGATGCAGTTTATATTCACCAGCTGAGAGAAACAGGCATTCCACCTACACCGAAAAAAGTAGAAGGGGAGGCCGCCTAGGTTAATCTTATGGATTTACTGAATAGCCACCTTCAAAAGAATAAGGTTGCTCTTAGCAGAAAAGAAAAAGCCCGCATAGGGAGCGGGCACAAAAACAAAGAAACTGAGAGTGATTATAGCACCAACTTTAAACCCCGCTTAAATATTCGCGCCCTTGATAAAACTATACGCGCCCATGTTCGTCACCTGAAAGGACGATACCGGCGGGCAGCGATAGCGCATGAATGGGTATCCAACTTATGCGATTTTTTGGACAAGTCACAGGGGTAGTGCATGGATGCGAACCAACAATATGCACTGGTAGAAATGGAGCGCGCCTTAATTGGTGCGCTGATTAACCTATCAGGTGCTGGACTAAAAGCGCAGAAGGCCGCCCTTGATTCACTAAAGCCTTTCAGTATTTCAGATATCTACAACCCGACTAACCTATCTATCTATAGCTCAGTTGCTAGCATGATTGTGGAGGGCACTACTTGCACACCTGAGCTACTGTACAAACGACTAGTAGACCGCAAAACCTTAGATGACATTGGCGGCTTAGGGACTATCGTCCAGCTATGCAAGGATGCTGCAAGCTATAGTTCATTAGATGCCATCAAGGGTCTTGCTGGAACACTTTTTGACGAATCACGCCGCCGTAAGGCCTACCAGCTAGAAAGCATCTAACAAACCATTGGATGACATTCTAAGTGATGCGCGAACGCTGATTGATTCACTAGCAGAGCAAGGAAAAGGTTCAAAGTTCAAGTTAAGTGCATGGCGAGATATATCAGCACCTAAGCCGGTTGATTGGCTGATTGATGGTGCTCTTGAAGTGAACAGCCTAGCTTGTCTTTATGGGGCTAGTGGTTGCGGCAAAAGCTTTATAGCAGTTGATTTAAGCCTATGTATTGCATCCGGTAGTGATTGGCACGGACAAAAGGTTAAGCAAGGCTCAGTCATTTATTTTGCAGGTGAAGGGCGCGAAGGCTTGCGCCGTCGGGTAGCGGCTTGGGTGCAAAATGCTCCTGAGTGCGCGGGCAGTGTGGCTGATTATTTTTTGCTGGCAGACCGCGCCTGTTTATTACCAGACGATGCGACAGATGTTATTGACGTGCTCAAACAGACGGTAAAGCCACGCTTATTGGTACTCGACACGCTGAATAGAACCATGTCAGGGGACGAAAACAGCACCAGGGACATGACCGCCTATGTTCAGGCCTGTGACAAGATAAAAGTTGCTTACCCTGAATTAACTATCCTGATTATTCACCATACGGGGCATGGGTCGCAGGAACGGGCAAGGGGGAGCGTGGCATTAAAAGGCGCTCTTGATGTAGAGCTGCGAGCGGCGAGGAATGAGGAAGGCGTCATTAGCATGGTGGGGACTAAAGCTAAAGATACTGACACACTAGGCGCTAAACGCTTTTTGCTTAATGGTATTCCTCTTGATGGCTGGACTTTTGAGGGCAGGCCAACCTATAGCGCCTACTTAGCTGAAACAAATATAAATGACGAATTGACGGGTATACAGCTAGGTAAGCTGTCATCAATGCAGGCCAAAGCTTTTGATGCACTTTTAGATTTGGTAGAGGAACAACAAAATAACCCAACTGCATCGGCGGGTATCACTATTCAGCAGTGGGCTAATCGCTGCTCAATCAATGGTGCAGCTAAATATGCGAGTTATGCTGAAAAAGACCTGTTGCCACCACTCATTAAAAAAGGATTTGTAGCAAGTGATGGTGAAAGGCTTAAGGCCATGTGCAACCCAAGGAAGGTTTCAAAGAGTTATTGGGTAGAAGGCTACGATTAGTCTTGGGTAAGTTTTAGGGAAAGGTTTGGGTAAAGCTTGGGACATTTGGGCAAAAGGTACTTAGGGTGATTTGGGAAACTTGGGGAATATATATATATTCCCAAGTTCCCCAAATCCCCAACCCCTAAAGTTTTCCCCAAATCCTATTTAAAAGATTCTGTAGCTAGAATTTTGATTATTAATCAAGGTTTAGAGGTGCAATGTAGGTTCTTTAAAAGGTGCGTAATGAGTAAAAAACAACACGGTGCTAGCTCAAGTGCAGAGCTGCTACCCGTTAGTAGGTCTACCCCTAAAATTAACTTACAGAATGCTGCAGCCATCCGGCGCGAACTCGCAGCGGTCTATAGGGATGCACGCGCCGGAAAAATAGAAACACAAGATGCCACTCGCTTTGGGTACTTGCTGAACTTGCTAGGCCAAGCCTATGAGCGTGAGGTTTTAGAGAATCGTTTAGATGCATTAGAGGTACAGCAGCCATGAACAAAACACTAGCCAAGCGCTTAAATAGTCTGGAAGCGCGACTATCATCCCCAAAAGAACCGCTTATGCTTATGCGTGTTTTTGTTGCGCCAAATCATGACATCTCCCCGGAGATAACAGGCATTCAATGCAATGGCGAATATCTGCCACGGCTGGAAGGGGAAGCCAGAGATGCCTTGCATGAACGTGCCTTTGCACACTTCAAACCCGATGATGCTGGTGTTGTGGTGCAGTTGAGGGAGGTGTTTTAAATGACCATTGAGCAACTGGACGCGATGTATAAAAAGTCTTTTGCACTGGCGCTGGTAAAGCGTAACCCGGCTGCAATGGTCGCGGCGGCGACAGCACTGGCTAAGTTGCACGGCCTTAACGCCCCTGATAGGCGGCTAGTGACCCATAGCGGCAACGTTCCAGCTACTCTCTCACCCGATATGACCGTGGAAGAAATGAGCCGCGTTTATGAGGATTTGCGACGGGCTAGCCACCATTGACCGGTGGCAAAACGTCGGCAGTTTTCAAAGAAGCGCGCACGCGAGGCGGGAAGACTTATTTCCGGCTCTTTATAGGGGTTCAAAAGGACGAATTTCGTTGTTTTAAGGAAAATCAACAGGTTAAGCCGCTTACCCTTTGCCTGCTTTGGCGAGTTCGTTTCGTATCAACTCTATTAATCGTTTTTCTTGCCCTGGTGTAAAAGCACCTGAATTTTCGCTTCCAGTATTTTTTAAAGACTCCTCCAGTCTTAATAGCATTTCAGCATTCAATGACCGACCGTTAGCCTTGGCCAAGGTTTCAAGTTGCTCCCTAAGTTCTCTGGTAAGCCTGATTGGGTAGGGATGAATACGGCTATCTTCTTTTGTCATAACGCGATTTTGCGCTAAGGAGTCATTTTGTATCAAGGATAGTTAAGGATAGAAATTGTATCCATTATTCTATTGTTGTATGATTGTTGTTCTGATAGAAAAGGATATATAAGGATATGAAAGACAATAGCAGAGTAAAACCCTACCCAACTCGCTTAGAGCCTGAGTTGAAACAATGGATAGCTGAAAAAGCGCGTGAGGGCGACCGTTCAATCAATGCCGAAATTAATAGGCAGTTACGAAAGGCTAAGGAAACCGAAGAACAGAAACCAAGTGAGGCTGCATAAACGAAAAAGGCCGACCCGAAAGTCGACCCTTTAAGGGCTGTTTAGGTATCTCACCACCTAAGCAACCTTGCTAAATACCCATAACTATTTAATGTAAAGGAACTAGCAACATGAATCCTAGCACAGACAAAACCCAACATTCACCTAGTCTCACTGACAAAGCTGAGGCGATTTATACCACGCTTGAGCAGACCACTAGCATTCTGGATATGCTGGCCTTGAAGCACATAAAAACGCCTGATTATCCGGTATTCATGGTGCTTGAAGATGAACTATTGGGGAAGGCTAAACAGCAGCTCAACGATTTAA
>JBATRF010000004.1:0-2633 GCA_049292455.1 Thiolinea sp. | reverse complement strand
GTCTCGCCGCGGACGGAGAAAACCTGTCGCAGATAATGAATGACCAGAAGATGTCGGTCCGTCAGGAGTGGAACGCCTTCCCGTCGCCCCAGGGCCTGGGCCAGGTTCAAGGTCCATGCGTGATGGTCGAGCAAATAGCCCTCGTCATCGGTCTCGACGGTGAATTGATCCAGCTTGAGGGTGGGCATGGTGAACTCCAATCAGGCTTTGAAGCGGTATCCGACCGCACGCACGGTTTGTACATAGCGGCTGGCCGGGCCCAGTTTGCGACGCAGTCCGGTGATCTGAACATCCACCATGCGACTGGTCACAGGATGGGACCTTCCCCGCAAGGCCTCTACAATCTGCTCCCGCCGGAATACCAGATCTTTGTTCCGGGCCAGAAAATACAAGATGCCGAATTCGGTGAAGGTGAGGGCCGGGATGGCCCGCTTTTTGTAGGCCACCTCACGGCGACTGGGGTCGATGACGAGGTCCCGGATGCTCAACGTCGGGGCCTGTGTGGGTTTGGCCTTCGCCGCGGGTGTAAGGCGAGCGTACGATTGCTTGCTTGAGGGGGTTGATGTCGTGGCCGTCACCAAGTCCGAGACGCCGAACTGCTTCAACCAATCCGTGGCCTGGTCTGCGGGCAGCCGGAACGTCACATCCACATGCGACGGCGCAGGAGCCGTGGTCAGTCCGGAAGAACCTCTGGGCGCGCCGCAGCGAGCCGGGCCGGGGACAGCGTGTATATGATCAGCTGACGGCGAACCCAGAGTTTTGTTTTTGGCGACGATCATAACGTTAGTCCCGGCCCGGCGGCGCAATGTTCCTTGGGTTGTTTAGTTGAAGGCCCAGCTGAGGCTGAGGCCGAGTGAGTCTTCGGAGAGGGTGGACTCGAAGCCGATGGCGCCCCCGGCGGAGGTGCTGGTGAGCTTCTGCTCGAAGGCGTGCAAGTAGGCGGCATTGAGGGCGAGGGCGTCGGTGATCTGGTAGCCGAAGCCGAGGGTGAGGTGGGATTCCACGATGGCGGGGAAGCCGACGTTGCGGAGCAGCTCGTAGCCGAAGGTGGGCACCTGCTTGCCCTGCACGGTGGAAATACCCTGGGGATTCCAGCCGTTGTGCTGGGCCACGGGGTTCTGGGCATAGTTGAAGCCGGCGCGCAGAGCCAGGGCCTCGGAGGCCTTGTACTGGGCCCCGATGGCATAGACCCACTGGTCTTCCCAGTCGAAGTCGCTGTAGCCTTCGGCATCCGCCCAGCCCAGGTGCTTGGCGTTCACCTCGAAGAGCAGGGTGTCGGTGGGCTCCCAGGAGAGGCCGGCGGCGTAGATGGCGGGCTGCTCGAGGGTAAGGTCGTCCTTCTGGGTGTCGCCGGCAAAGGCGTCGAAGTTGTAGACCTTCTCGAACTCGGCCTTCTGCGGGGTGGTGTAGCTGGCCCCGATCTGGATGGAGCCGGCTTTGTAGGTGGCGCCGACCAGCAGGCCTGCGCCGAGGGCGTCGGTCTCTTCCTGACCGAGGTCAAGGGTGCTGTAGTTGCCCTGGACGGCGGCGCCCACGGAGAAGTTATCGGTCGCCTTGTAGGAGAGGGCGGGAGCGATCTTGAGGTTGCCGAAGGCGGTGTGAACGTCGCCTTCGTTGCCGGGATTGGCAGGATTGAGGTCCCAGCCCTGGCCACGGTAATCGACCCCGAGGCCGGCCACGCCATAGGCGCCGAAGCCGAGGGACCATTTATCGTTGAGGGGCTTGCTGAGGCCGAGGAAGGGGATGATGGAGACCGGATCATCGCTGCTGCCGGAGAGGGTGCCGGCGGGGGTGGAAATCTTGGCCTTCACGTCCGGCTTGAAGAAGGTGGTACCCACGGTGGCATCGCCCTTGTCGGCGGAGGGCGTGAAGCTCAGGCCGGCGGGGTTGTTGACGATGGCGGTGAGGCTGTCCTGGGGCGCCGCAACACCGGTGCCGCCCAGAGCTTCGGAGGTGGCGCCGATACCTTCGAGGATGTCGCCGTTGGTGGCGAAGGCGCTGTGAGAAACCAACAAGGCCAGCGTAGCCGCCAGACCTTTAACACTATTCTTCTTCATCGCGGACTCCTTAAGCCCCATCCATGGACAGGGCAATTGTTGAAACACAATCGCCGCGTCAATGGGTGGTCGTCCGCGGTTACCCAATTTATGGTGAAGTAGTTTTGCCTAGAATCTCCAACGCCCCTAAGGGGTCATCTGGATGCAATAGCCTACCTACTCCACCTTTTTTGTAGACAATAGATGGAAAATATTTCCTGTCAACTATTTTTCCAGTTTTTCAACGGTCTCTTACGAGCACTATTTGGGGATCGGTCCCCTACTCGACGGTAATGGCGGCGAAACGGATTCCGTTGCCCACATCGACATACACCGTTATTGGACCGCCGGTACCCGCGATCGGATCCGTGACTAGAGGGCCCGATACACTGGTTGCGTGCGCGGTCAATTCCCAACTTTCGCCCAGTATTGTGGCCGTGAGCACACGGTAGATTTTGTCGGTGACCGACGGGAAGGTCAAGGGTAACCGGCTATCTGTGACACGCCAATTGCCGGGTGTGTTGCCGACCCGAAGAACACTCTGAGTGCTGCTTGGGTCGGTGCCGGCAACCCATTCCTGCCAATTGAGATGGCCGT
>JBATRF010000003.1:0-2082 GCA_049292455.1 Thiolinea sp. | reverse complement strand
TCGTTGTGCAGCTTCATGCGGCGGTTTGCGATGGCTGCCGCCAGATGGGTCTTGCCACATCCGTACGGTCCATTGAGCACCAGCCAGCCTTGAGGGTCGGCGGCAAAGGCCTCGGCCAGCGCTTTGGCGCGACTCAGGCTGCTGGCGGCTTCGGCCGGCAGCTCGTCACGACGCAAATCGAAGGCTTCGAAGGTTTGGTCAGCATGCAATGACAGGGTGCTCAACTCAGTCACGCCTTGGTCTCCGCTGGAGCGGAAATCAGGCGCGATGATCGGCACCACGGTCGATAGATCGGGATCGGTCAGCCGCGAGCGCAGCCGAGCGTCGATCTCGGTCAGCCGCAGGTTGGTGGTGATAACGGTGGGCAGCCGGGTGACGTAGCGGTAATTGAGAATCTGGAATAGTTTTTCCTTGGCCCATGGGGTCGCGCTTTGGCTGCCCAGGTCATCGAGGATCAGCAGTGGCGCGGTGCGTACGGTCTCAAAGCGCTCGTCGAAACTAGTCTCCGAATTGGGACCGAAGGCTGCCCTCAGGTGGTCCAGCAGATCCGGCACGACCACGAACAGGACGGCTTCGCCTTGTCTCAGCACCTCGTGCGCGATCGCGACCGCGAGATGGGTCTTGCCGCAGCCGTAGGTGCCGGATAGCACCAGCCATCCATCCGGGTGGGCGGCATACAGCCGCGCCTTTTCGAAAGCTCGCCGCAGGTTGAGGCGATGCTCATCGTTCATGCCGACGCCATCCGGCATAAAGGTCTCGAAAGTCATGTGTTTGAGTTGCGACAGGTTGCTGCCGCGCGTCAACTCGTCCTGGCGGCGTGAGGTAATTTCGGCCCGGCGATGCTGGCAGGGGATAGCGCGGCCGAAGTCGGGATGGCCGATCGGCAAATCTTGAACGATAAAGCCCTGGCCCTTGCAGATCGGGCAGACGTCGCCGAGCTCAGCGGTCTGCTCCGGCTCGCGCTGTTCGGTGCGAGGGCGCCCAGAGGGGTCGCCCGAGCCTGCTGCCGACCCGGAGCTAGTGCTCGATGATGTCTTCCCAGCCGGATGGGACGTACTTCCGCTTGAGGGCTTCATAGCTATCGTCCTCTGCAGAATCTCGCTTAGCGGTTCCATCGTCTTTTCCTTCCGCAGCCCAGCGCTCCAGGATCGTGCGAACGTATTTCCAATGCCGGACGTTCATCTCGGCGGCAACGCGGAAGGCATCCTCCAGCCAGGATTGCGGGAAAGTGCGTTCGGCGTCGCGCAACTCGTCGGCGATCATCGGCTGGATCATGCCGATGTTCTGCTCGTAAAGCTGGAAGATGTGCGGCCGGAGTGCCTGCAGGCTGATGTCGTCAGGCAGCGGCTCGGCCACCTGGTAGAGATCGTCACGCCGGATGCGCTCGACCGCGCCGCGGCCGTGCTCGCTGTTCAGAAAATACCAGTCCTCGTCGCCGCTGGACTGGCGCACTTTTACCCGCAGCAGCGTGCCCCGCGCCTCAGCCCGTTCCAGCCCCTGGCGCAGCGCGTTGACCTGCGCATCCGCCGCGCCGCCCAGCCCGGCCATAAAACGATCGTCGGCCGCGATCTCGGCCACGCGCGTGTAGCGCAGGTCGCCCTGCTTGTGGTTGAGCAGCCACAGGCAATACAGGGTGACCTTGAGTTCAGCCAGGTCGTCAATGGCTGGCAGCAGTTCGGCAAAAAAGGTGTTGGGCACCTTCGCCACGGCCTGCTTGCCGGCGGGGAAGCCGGAGAATGCTTTCATTTTGCCAATCTACTCAAACTCCTCCCGCTTCATCTCCAAATCGCGGAACTGGGTCAGCTCCTTGCGGAAGAAGAGCGAGACCATGCCGGTGGGGCCGTTGCGGTGCTTGGACACGATGATGTCGGCGATGTTTTGGCGGTCGGTTTCCTCGACGTACATTTCCTCGCGGTAGATGAAGAGGACGACGTCCGCGTCTTGTTCGATCGAGCCCGATTCCCTCAAATCTGACAGAATCGGCCGCTTGTCCTGCCTGCTCTCCACCGCACGAGATAGCTGGCTCAACGCCAGCACGGGGATGTTCAACTCGCGCGCCAGACCTTTGAGGCCGCGCGAGAT
>JBATRF010000002.1:0-99987 GCA_049292455.1 Thiolinea sp. | reverse complement strand
CGAAGTCTTAACATCCACTGAACTGTCTAACTACCTAATTTCTCCACTTTAGCTCACTAACTTATTGTTTTCTAAGTCGTTTCGCTGTCGTGTCGTCCTCAAGAAGTTGCGCATTATACAGACCCCAACACAACCGTCAACACCATTGTTAAAGTTTTTATGAAGCTTTTTTGAAGGTCAAAATTTAAGACTTATAACTCAATCACTTAAGCGTTAAAAAATTTTAGAATTTTTAAGCTAGGTGAGTGTGTGCCAGCCTAAACCTTCATGTTGTGAGGCTAATTTTATGCCTTCTGATACTCCGCCCACTCCATTACACAGTGAGCGATAAGCATGCTCCGGTAAATTATTGACTTCACTAAGATGCATACCCACTAGATACTGGAGCTTGTCTATCGACAGCTGCTTGAGCAATTCAACGACTTGCTGATTAGATAAGTGCCCATAACGACCGGATACACGCTCTTTTAGTATATAGGGGTAAGGGCCTTTCATTAACAAATCGGTTTCGTAGTTACACTCCAACAGCAATCCATGCAAGCCTTGGAGCTTTTCGAGCATCTCATCAGTGTAACTGCCGGTATCTGTAAGTACGCCCAAGCGCACAGCCCCATTAGAAACAATAAACTGACAAGGTTCACGGGCGTCATGAGGAACGGAAAACGGAGTAACCTCTAAATCACCGATGGCAAAGTTTTGTTTGAGATTAATGAAGTGAGTTTGAGCGAAGGTTTTATCACTAACAGCTTTAAAACTACCAACCGTTAAATAAACAGGAATTTGATAGCAGCGCGATAAACGCCCTACTCCAGAGGCATGATCGCCA
The DNA here is from genome assembly GCA_049292455.1 of Thiolinea sp. Taxonomy (GTDB): domain Bacteria; phylum Pseudomonadota; class Gammaproteobacteria; order Thiotrichales; family Thiotrichaceae; genus Thiolinea. The sequence goes on along the minus strand of JBATRF010000002.1, from coordinate 99,161 downwards.
TGTTCGTGAGTGATTAAAATAGCGCTAAGTGAATCAGCTGAGCAGCCTAAGCGCTGTAACCGACGTTCGGTTTCTGTAAGGGTGAAGCCACAATCGATCAGAATGCGAGTAGTCCCGCATTCTATTAGAGTACCATTGCCCTTGCTGCCACTACCTAAAGAGGCGAACCTAAGCATTTACTGTGCAAGCTCAGCCTTTAAGCGAGTTAATAATAAGCTAGCTTGCTCGGCCTTCACCGGAGCGCCTGTCTCATCACCGACTACAACTAAGCTTTGCTCACCGCGCTCAGCAATAATAAAACGATAGTTGGTGGTATTGCCTACCTTTTTGCCATCCACTATTTTAAAGCTTAGATAGGACATAAACTGGCTGATTACGTTTTTGTTCTTGTCTTGCTCAGCATCATCCGTAGAGCTAACCGTATAGATACCTTGCTCATACTGCTGACTAGCCACTGCGAATCCCAATCGGCTTAAAACTTGGCCTGTTTTTGCCCAAACTTGGTCATAGCGTCCATCAACGACTAACACCGGATTACCATCCTTCAAGCTGCTTAAGGACGAATTCAAGCCAGCCGTCGTAGGCATAGCAATGCCGTTTTGACCTGCGGCATTAGCGGCTATAGCTGATTGTGTAGGCGGAGGCACGTCAGCTGCTGAAACTGGCTTGGCAATCGTATAAGTAGGGTCGTAAATAGGAGCGCTTAAACCTGGTGGCACTTCAAGGTTGGCAATCGAGCCACTATTACTACGATAGTTCACTGTGTCAGTGATCGAATCGATGCGTAACCAAGAACACCCAGATAATAGAAATATTGAACTGAAAGCCACCGAAGCAACCAGAGTGCTTCGCGCCTTTTTATTGCTAATCATAAATCCTCGCTGCTCCTATGCGCGCTGAAGTCCTGCTTTCTGCATTGCCGCTAAAATAGTCGGACGTAATGCTTCAGATAAAGGTACTAAAGGTAAACGCAAGCTTTCGCTACCGAAGCCTAGTTTGTGGACAGCCCATTTTACCGGAATTGGATTTGCTTCTAAAAATAAAACTCGATGTAAATCAGCAACCGTGGCATCAATTCGCGCAGCTGCTTCACGGTCACCTGCTAAAGCGGCTTTACACATCGCATGCATAGCTGCTGGTGCAATATTCGCCGTGACCGAAATATTACCTTTGCCACCCGCGAGAATTAGCTCCATTGCAGTTGCATCATCGCCACTATAAACATCCATGCGCTCACCACAGCGCTGCATAATTTCGCGGGCACGCTCAATATTGCCAGTCGCTTCTTTAATCCCAACAATATTAGAGAAAACTGCCAAACGCTCCACCGTGTCTGGCAGTAAATCACAGCCAGTACGCCCAGGGACATTATAAAGAATCTGTGGAATCGCCACGCTTTCAGCGATTTTTTTGTAATGCTGATACAAACCTTCTTGGGGCGGTTTGTTATAATAAGGTGTCACTAACAAGCAAGCATCCGCACCATCATGCATGGCTGCTTTGGTCAGCTCAATCGCCTCATCCGTGCTATTTGAACCGGTGCCTGCAATAACTGGAATGCGCTTATTAACCAGTTGTACAACACGCTTCACGACGTAGCTATGTTCTTTATGCGAGAGCGTTGCAGACTCACCTGTAGTGCCTACTGCTACGATAGCATCCGTGCCATTTTCAATATGAAAAGCCACTAATGCTTCTAACGCTTGCTCGTCAATGTCCCCTGTGTTGGTCATAGGGGTGACCAGTGCTACCATACTGCCGCGAAACATGGAGTCCCTCCAGTAATTAAATCTGCAAAGCATACTACTTGATGCCGTTAGGGAAACACAAGCATTACCGCGGCAGCCTTGAACTTAGCTCCTTAGCAACCCTGTTGCAGTTTCCAATCGATTTCGACCTGATAATTCAAGCGCCCTGCAGGTGCGTGTTCCCACTTCACTTCCAGTTTGCATTGAGCACTTGCCGGATTACAACCATCCGCAGGCTTGCTAACAATGTCGGCCTGACCATAACGGCGTTTTTTGTAGACGATCCGTGCACTATCAAACACCGCACACGCTTTCGGCGCAGAGAGTTTGATCACGTCACTACCCTTACCGCCAGCTTCTTCAGCATGTTGATACTCAATGGTAGTAGGCGATAAACTAGCTGCGAATACACCCTGCGCCAGCGTTAAGCCCGCAAACAAAATCAATTGATTTGAAAATTTCTTAATAAACATATCGAAAACCTCTAAAAGTTATAACGACCAACTTAACAAGCCTTTGTTTTAGTCTGGTGGCTTGTTGACTCACTACCACTAAGCATTCAGTGGTAATCCGATCTCAAGACAAGTTCCAATCGTGCTTGGCTTGATAGCAAACTTTGCTTTAATTTTTTGCGCTCGGTATTGCATATTCTTTAAACCATTCCCCGCACGACCCTCTAAGTTGAAGCCCTTGCCGTTGTCACAAATCTCTATATTAATTAGACCGGTGTTATCTGTTTTTGATTCTACTTTTGCCGATAAACGTATACAGGTTGCGCCAGAATGCTTAAGTGCATTCGTGAAAGCCTCCTGCAAAATCCGTAATAAATTCAAAGCACGCTCTGGACCAAAATCAGCTAAGGGTGGCAACTCATCGACATCCCACTCTAAATCCACCTTACACGCATCTAAGGCCACACCAATTCGAGTACGAAACATGCCTAACATCGCGGGCAAATCGGTACTCGCACTACCTAATGAGTCGATCATCAGGCGCAAATCGTTTAAGGCATTGTGAGCCGCGCTACTTAATTGATCACTATCCACATTACCGCTTTCTAACTGGCGCAACATACTGGTTAGATAAACACCAATGCCGTCATGCATGTCGCGCATAATCCGTGAGCGCTCATGCAGCAATACTTGCTCCTGCCCTAAAATCCGAATCGTTTCGTAGCTTTGCGCAACTTTGCGGGTCTTCTCTTCGACCCTAGCTTCCAGCTCTTGATTCAAATCGATCAGCTGGGCATTAAAGCTTTCCATCGCTTGCAAAGAACGTACAAAGCGCTGTAACAAAATCCAACCAAATGCGAGCAAGATAAATGGCGCACCAAAGTGTAAAAAACGCCCATACGCCAAGGATTCAAAGTTAAAGATCACCATCAAGTCGTAAAAAGCCAGCAACATCACCACACTGCCTGCTGCAACTAAGGCATATAAATCTGCACTACGAATTGACCAAGCTTGACGCGCTGCAAACAGCAACACATACAACAAACTGGCACATATCAGTGGATAAGCTACAAAGCGTAACAAGCTATAAAACCAAGCTTCGGGTACGACTAATAAAATCATCGCGATCACCGCTAGCCCAATCAGCAAAGTACGCTCTAAACGAGGATGCTGTTGCTGTAAAAACCGATGAATGAAAAGTACACCCACCAAACTTAAACAGCCAAAACTCACCAAACTCAACCAGTCCCAAAAGCGATACGCACCCCAAATATTGACGGTGAATTGATCCAAGGTATAAATCGCCCAACACACCCCACCCAAAGCACATAAACCATATTCGATGTCTTGTTTGCGGTAAAACCACAACACGCCCATCGCACAGCTCAGTACAAACACCACTAAAGCAATAATCTGTGGCAAAGTAGCGCGGAAAAAATGGTACTGCTGATAACTGTCTTCTAAGACCTCGGCAGGACCTAAAGTCAACTTATCCAAAAATCCTGCAATTGCGGGTTGGCTCACCACATAAATATCAAAGTAGTTATCGCCATCCACTAATAAACCCTGCGGAATGGCAAACAATAAAGGCCGATTCGTATTGCGCGCTACTGGCACTTGGAAGCTGCCACCCCAACCGATCAATTTTCCATTCACAAACACCGCTGGGTTATTGCCAGTCGCCGGTAATACCAAACTCCACAAGCCTGGAGGTGAAGTCGAAAACGAAACTTTCAAACGATAAACCGCTTGCCCAGACTGCAAGGCTGGCAATGTACTCAAGTCATCACGCCATTCATGCGGCAAAACAACCTCTTTACCTTGCTGAATATTCTTAACTGACTGGCTCACACACTGACTCAAAATATCTGGCAAACTTTTATCAATAATGTCAGCCGTTGCTAAATTATCTGAAATACTGACAGGGCAAGCGCTGGGATCAGCAGCTACTACCGTTGCATTGCTACGAGTCAAGGTATCTTCTGGCGGCGGGTTAAAACGAATCGTCGTAATTTGCCAACCTAGAAACACGCAAATACACACCAGTAGCACTACTGGCCATGCGCCTAAACGTGCAGGTACTCGTAAATCAATAATATTTTTCAAGCGAACAGTCCTTTACGAATGAGTCTGAGCATTCGCTATAACTGAGCCAACATGGCACCTAAAGCTTCTTCATGGCTGAATCCTTGTGCCAACATAGCTTGGATGATGGATTTATCATCGGCCTCAAAGCTCTTACGTACCGCCACAAAAATTTCCGCTGCCGAATAATGCAACTGCTGTAGGCATTGAATGCATTGCCCCATATCCAAGCCGAACACCATTTTCAACACATCAAGGATCTCACCGCCGCTTTTACCGCCCATTTTTAAGGCTTCGGCCACTTGTTTCGCGTCCTTGTTGGCTGGTTGAGCGCTTTGGCTTTGCAGCATACTCAACTGCCCCATGCGCCAACCTTCAAACACCGCTTCATTACGCGAATTAACCTCTAATTTTTGGTAAATCCGCTTAATATGCGAAGCTACGGTATGTGGTGAAATCTCTAAAGAACGGGCAATTTCTTTATTGGAGTAACCTCGTGATATGTACTGCAACACCATTTTTTCTTTAGGTGTGAGCAGTGCATCATTATCGCTACCACCACTGGTTGAGCTGGAATCGCCTTGCTGGAAATAATCCAGAATATAGCGCGCGATCGCGGGGCTAATCGGAGAGCCACCTTGCAATAACTGGTGGATCGCCTCCGAAATATGCGTAGCTGGCTCATCTTTCAGCAAGTAGCCACTGGCGCCTGCTTTAATCGCTTCTACCACGCTGTTTTCATCCCCAAACCGCGAAATCACCATGATTTCAGCTTTCGGATGCTGTTCACGAGTTTGCTCAATCAACTGTTTGCCATTGCCATCCGGCAAACCCAAATCAGTTAACAAGACATCTAAATCATTGTTTTCTAGCCACTTAGCAGCATCAGTATAAGTACTAGCCATACCGATCAAACTTAGGCTGGATTGAGTGCGAATAATGTCAGCTAAACGATTGAGCGTACCTTGGTCATCCTCGACCAGGAACACGCGTTGGATGTTGGAAGTTGTCATAGTGCGTCCTTGAATCGTTTATCTAATTACTTGTCTTTCAACTCTATTTAGCATGTTTTATACGTTATCTCTAATTTCCTGAGTACCCCTTAAATAGGGGACTCTTTAGTTTTCATTCAGCGGAAAAAGTTGACCTCGATTAGCTCCCTCATTTAGGGGACAAACGGTAGAGCCTCAATACTTATCTAGGGGATGCACAAACTTTTCGGTCAAGCGCACTATGGGCACCAGATGGCAAGCAAATGAAAGCAAACGCCACCCCAGACAGATCAGTAAGTAGAACCGAATTCTCCACCATGTAATATGAGGAACCAGATCATGAAAACTTTAAGCACTCTAGTCGCAGCAGCCACTTTAGCCTTAGTAACAGGCACTGCTTCTGCCGCGCCAAGCAATAACTCAGTTTATTTCCAACAACCAGCGATTGCCGGTTCTGGTTGCCCAGCAGGGACTGCTACTTCAGCACTCACTGATGATGGCCAAACCTTAACTATCCTGTTTGACTCTTATTCTGCTGACCCCGGTAATGTCACTTGTAACATCGCAGTACCTGTACATGTCCCGAATGGATTTCAAGTGTCCTTGATGACAGCTGACTATCGCGGCTTCGTCCAAGGTAAAGCTGAATTACGTCGCTCTTACTTCTTTGCAGGTCAGACTGGTCCATCACTAGTGACTCCATTAACCTCTTCAGGTGGTAAAGAATATCTGCAACGCGACAACATGTTGACCATGAGTGAATCTTTTGCGCGCTGCGGTCAAGACGTGAACTTGCGGATTAACAGCCGGATCCGCACTCGGACTAATAGCAGCTCGATCAGTGTTGACTCTTTGGACTTGAACAATGGCATGATTTTCCATCTGAAATACAAAAGATGCAGCTCGTAATTATTTTCTCTAAACACTCCTGATTGATTTTTCACGCATCTCCATCCTTGGCGCTCCTACTTTACGGTAGGGGCGCTTTTTTTATTTCTAAACCTGCAATTTGCTTATTTTTCATAACGGCAGAAGTTCACTAACCAGCCTCCCCTATTTAAGGGAGCAGCGTTTACCCACTAGCTACTAATTCAAGGGATACAAGACCTTTTCAGTAATTGGCAAGATGGCTCTCATGGTGATGCAGCAAATCACCAAGGTTGTGAAAGCAGCCTTAAAGCACAAAAAATTTAAGTTAACCAGTTTTGAAATTTGATAAGAGGATTTGTCTCATGAAAAAATTAACCGTATTAGCTAGCGCTTTATTGACTGCCGCCGTATTCAGCCAAACTGCTTCTGCTGCACCAAGCAATAACTCCGTTTATTTCCAACAACCAGCGATTGCCGGTTCTGGTTGTCCAGCAGGCACTGCTAGTGCAGCCCTGACTGAAGATGGTCAAACCTTAAGTATCCTGTTTGATGCTTTCAGTGCTGATCCAGGTAACTTGACTTGTAACATCGCAGTACCTGTGCACGTTCCAAATGGCTATCAAGTTTCCTTGATGACTGCTGACTATCGGGGCTTTGTCCAAGGCTCAGCTGAGTTACGCCGCTCTTACTTCTTCGCTGGCGCAACTGGCCCATCCTTAGTGACTCCACTAAGCTCATCTGGCGGTAAAGAATACACTCAGCGTGACAATATGATGACCATGAGCGAATCCTTCGCACGTTGCGGCCAAGACGTTAACTTACGGATTAACAGCCGGATTCGTACTAAGAATAACGGCAGCTCTATTAGCGTTGACTCACTCGACTTAAACAATGGCATGGTTTTCCATCTGCAATACAGAAAATGTAACTAACCAGCTCTTAAGTTAAAAAATTTCTGATTGATTCGTTCACACAGTTCCATCCTTAACGCCTCTAGTCTAACGAATAGGGGCGTTTTTTTCTTAAGCAGTCTGCTTAAGAAGCTCTGGCTCTAGCTAGGGGGATTCTAGTTAGAGCCAAATTTAATTAATCCCAGCGAGGGTTTGATGATGAACACAAAATCTTTCTTAGCAAGTAGCTTTTTAGCGCTTAGCACGTTAGCCTTTATCCCCACCACCCAAGCCGCCAATGTCAGTTTTGAGGCACCCGCCATTGCAGGCAGCGGCTGTTCCTTTAATACCTATAGCTATCAAACCAAACGGATAAGAAATGGTGCTTTGCTAACGATTAATACCCGAGGATTTCGTGCGAAACCGGGCAATGTCACTTGTAATTTAGCTTTACCTATCAGAGTACCCACAGGTTATCGAGTATCAGAGGTGAGTGGCATTTTTACTGGTTATGCTAAAGGTAAAGCTGAATTACGCCGTTCCTATTTCTTAGCGGGTGCGACAGGTTCCAGTGCGGTGAGCAAATGGATCTCATCCACAGGGCGGGGATTTACCCAGAAAGACAGTCAACGTTTAAATGCCCGCTGTGGTGAAGATGTGAATTTGCGGGTGAATAGCCGCTTACGTACTGCATCCAATACCAGTCAGGCGCGCATCAGTGCAATGCATATCACTGTGCGCTATGTGAAGTGCACTCGCTAATTAATGCATAGTGGTCGGCTGATGTTCACCCAATAACCGGCCACTATAACTGGCACTATCTCCACCTAAAGAGGCCATTAATACCTCTTGCGCTGCCAAGGGTAATTCATTGAGAGCTGGCTGCAAGCGAGTATATTGACCCTCTGCATCCAATACCCAAGCTTGCGTGTTATCTTGCAGATATAAGCCAAAGGCTTCATCGAAAACCCGTTTACGCAAACCTTCATCCAAAATGGGGAAAGCGACTTCAACCCGCCGAAAGAAATTGCGCGGCATCCAATCGGCACTACTGCAATAAATTTCTTCAGCGCCTGCATTTTTGAAGTAGTAAACCCGTGGATGCTCTAAAAACCGCCCCATCACCGAACGCACCCGAATATTTTCTGACACACCTGGAATCCCGGGACGTAAGCAGCAGACACCGCGCACGATCAAATCAACCTGCACTCCCGCACAAGAGGCTTCGTATAAAGCACTAATAATTTGCGGTTCAATTAAAGCATTCATTTTCGCCATAATATGCGCTGACTTGCCTGCTTTAGAATGTGCGATTTCCCGCTCGATTTTCCGCAGCATGCTTTGATGTAAATGGAAGGGTGACTCCAACAAACAATTCAAATGCCGGATATGCCCGAGACCCGTGAGCATATGAAAGATGCGATGCATGTCTTCAGTCATCTCGGGGCGGCAAGTGAACAAACTAAAATCGGTATACCCTTTAGCCGTACCTGCATGATAATTACCGGTGCCCAAATGAGCATAGCGCATTAATTCACCCTGCTCACGGCGCACTACCAAGCAAAGTTTCGCATGGGTTTTGTAGCCCACCACGCCATAGACAACATGTGCATTCGCTTCTTGTAAGCGGCTGGTCAGTGCGATATTCGCCTCTTCATCAAAGCGTGCACGCAATTCAACCACTACTGTGACTTCTTTACCGGCGCGTGCGGCGCGTGCCAAGCTTTCCACGAGCGCTGAATCTCGACCTGTGCGATACAAAGTCATTTTAATCGCCAACACATCAGGATCACGCGCGGCTTGCGTCACAAAATCAATCACCGGCTGGAACGATTGAAACGGTTGATGCAAGAGCACATCACCCGCTCGGATCAGGCGAAACATATCGCGCTTGCCACTCGCTAAGGTGGGCAAATTGCCTTGTTGAAATGGATGAAAACGCAAATCAGGCCGATCCACCAAATCCAAGACTGTCTGCAAACGATTCAGATTCACCGGCCCACTGACCCGATACACTTCTTGTAGCTTTAAATGAAAATGGCGCTGTAAAAAATCGACACTTTCTTGTGGGCAATGATCAGAAACTTCCAAACGTAACGCCGTACCGGTATTGCGTTGCGCTAGCTCACCTTTCATCGCTTTGAGTAAATCGTCGACCTCTTCCTCATCCACATACATATTGCTATTGCGGGTAATGCGGAATTGGTGGCAACCACTCACCGCCATCCCGGGGAATAAGCGCCCAATGAAAGCGTGCAAAATTGACGACAAAAATACAAAGCTATCACGCGTAGGTGCAATCGCTTCGGGTAAACGAATAATTCTTGGTAAGACTCTTGGTGCTTGAACAATGGCGGCATCAATTTCGCGCCCAAACGCATCCACGCCTTCTAGCTCGACAATAAAATTCAAGCTTTTATTAATCACTTTTGGGAAAGGATGGGAAGGATCCAAACCTAAGGGATTGAGCAGCGGCATTAATTCGCTGTCAAAATACTCAGATAGCCATTCGCGCTGAGCTTCATTCCACTTGGTGCGCCGAATAAAGTAGATACCAGCCTGCTTTAAAGCGGGAATCAATACGTCATTTAACAGCGCGTACTGTTGATCGACTAAATGATGCGCCCGTACCGCAATTTCATCCAACACATGACTAGGCTCTAAGCCATCAGCCCCGACTTGTGTTAAACCTAAAGCTTGTTGTTGGCGCAAACTGCCCACCCGTACTTCAAAAAACTCATCCAAGTTGGCGCTAGAAATACACAAAAACCGTAAGCGCTCCAAAAGCGGCAAACGTTGATCTTGGGCTAACTCTAGAACTCGGTGATTAAAGGCCAGCAGGCTAAGTTCCCGATTGATAAAATAACTAGGCGTATTCAAGGCTTGTATTGTCATTGTATGTAGATGCGTATTGCGGATATTTGCTATCGAGAAGTCGCTAACCATAATCTATAGTTCATGAATGTATGATGACAAACTCCGGTTAAATTAGTAGCAAACCTACTTTTTAGCTGAGTTATCTAAAGGATAATAGTAATGACCCTACCTACCCTAGGCGCTCCCGTCCCTGACTTTACGGCTGCGATGACTTCTGGCAAGACCTTCCGCCTATCCGATTTCCGTGGCAAACGGGCTATAGTGCTGTACTTTTATCCTAAGGACAGTACGCCCGGTTGTACCACTGAGGGCTTAGATTTTAGTGCAGTTTATGCGGATTTTCAGGCGACAGGGTCTGAAGTTTTTGGAATTTCGCGCGATAGCCTCAAATCGCATGAAAACTTTAAAGCCAAGCAAGGCTTTCCTTTTGAACTGATTGCAGATTCAGAGGAGCAGATTTGTCAGTTGTTTGATGTCATTAAATTGAAAAATATGTATGGCAAACAGGTACGCGGTATAGAACGCAGCACGTTCTTAATTGACCAGCAGGGCCTACTTCGGCAAGCATGGCGTAAAGTAACAGTCACAGGGCATGTCAATGAAGTATTAGCAGCTGTTCGAGCGCTTTAGTTAATAATTACTATACGGAAGCACGCATGACTCCAGTACATCCTCAACATACTCACGAAAAACGCCTCTTTGTTCTCGATACCAATGTTTTAATTCACGATCCATCCGCCCTCTTCCGCTTTCATGAACATGATGTTTTCCTGCCAATGGTGGTTTTGGAGGAGCTTGATAAAAACAAAATGGGCGTGTCTGAAGTTGCCCGCAATGTTCGTCAAGCCAGCCGCTTTTTAAATGACCTGATTCAAGCAGAAGGCGAAGGCTCGCTGGAACACGGCGTATCACTGGATGCTAACCACATTTTCAGTAATGGCAAAAACCCGCATGGGCGCTTATTTTTTCAAACTGAACTTATTGAAACGGTTCTGCCGCCCAATTTACCGACGAACTCTCCAGACAATGCGATTTTAGGCGTTGCGCTCAAGCTACGTGACCAATATCCCGAACGCGATGTGATCTTGGTATCCAAAGATATTAATCTGCGGATCAAAGCGAATATCGTTAATCTGAAAGCTGAAGACTATTTCAACGATCAAGTCCTAGAAGATGCTGATTTGCTGCCGCGTGGCTTCCACAACTTGCCAGATAATTTCTGGGAAGAGCACAGCAAGAACATGCATTCATGGAAAGAACAAGGCCACACGTTCTATCGCTTGGAAGGGCCACTCACCGAAGAATGGTATCCCGGCGAGTTCATTAGCTTAGCGGGTGACAATGGTTTTCAAGCGATAGTGCGCGAGTTGAAACGGGATCATGTAATCGTGGAAACCATTCACAATTACACAGATGCTCGTCACGCGGTTTGGGGCATCAATGCGCGTAATCGTGAACAGAATTTTGCTTTGAATCTGTTGATGGATCCAGACATTGATATGGTGACTCTGCTGGGTGCAGCGGGTACGGGTAAAACTTTACTCACCCTCGCAGCAGGGCTGGCACAAACTTTAGATGATCAACTCTACAAAGAAATCATCATGACCCGTGCCACTGTGCCGGTCGGTGAAGACATTGGTTTCTTGCCCGGCACGGAAGAGGAAAAAATGGCGCCGTGGATGGGAGCGCTGATGGACAATTTGGAAGTACTCACCCAACCCACTAATGGCGGTAAATGGGGGCGTGGTGCTACTGATGAGTTTTTGATGAGTAAGATTAAAATCAAATCACTCAATTTCATGCGCGGTCGCACTTTCCTCAATCGCTATATCATCATTGATGAAGCGCAAAACCTGACTTCTAAGCAGATGAAAACCTTGATCACGCGCGCTGGTCCAGGGACAAAAGTAGTCTGCTTGGGGAATATTGCACAGATTGATACGCCCTACTTAACCGAAACGTCCTCTGGTTTAACTTATGTAGTGGATCGCTTTAAAGCTTGGGAACATAGTGGGCATGTGACCTTGCAGCGTGGTGAACGCTCACGTTTAGCCGATTTTGCTTCAGATAATTTGTAAATCAATTCAAGGCCTAGCAGTACTTAGCTGCTAGGCTGCAAACTTAAGCCTAAATCGTAGTAAATGGCTCACAAGGCACATCAAAGAAATCAACTTTGCCGGTTTCTAGTGAATATTCTGCTCCCACCACCAGCAAGCCATCGTGGGCAATTAACTTTTCTAAAATCTCCGAACCATGCCGTACATGGCTAGTAGCCATACGAATATTAGCGCGGACTGCATGGCGAATCAGTTCTTCTGGATCATTTTTCAGATCGGTTTCCATCAGCGTAGCGACTGCGGGCGCAATACGCTCAACAATATAGCGCTGGTGTGAAGACGGGTTTTGCGCATTATTACGTAGCTCATGAATCACCGCATTCACCGCGCCGCATTGAGTATGCCCCATCACGATTACCAGGCGCGTACCATATTGTGTGGCAGCAAATTCAATACTACCAATCTGTGAAGGTGCGACCACATTCCCAGCCACTCGAATCACGAACAAGTCACCTAAACCTTGATCAAATACAATCTCGGCAGGCACACGAGAATCCGAACAACCGAGAATAATCGCTGAAGGATTCTGCCCTGAAGTTAAAGCAGCGCGTTGGGTATGGCTAAGGAGTGAATCAAGACTACGTATATTATTGGCAAAACGCTCATTGCCTTCACGTAGGCGTTGTAAGGCCTCGCTGGCACTCACGGTGACATCTGTCATTTCAGACTCCAGTTCCGGGCTTCCATCGCTGAGCCGGACTATTTAGTTGGTGGTGCAGTGCAGTAAAGCGAGTACTACAAGGTTTGTCAATCGGCATACTAGCATAAGGCGCTGTCTTTGAGTTTAGTGAGCGCGAAAGCATTGCCAAGTGACTATGCCGAACCAAGTCATCAACACTGAACCCAATACATGCACTGAAATCAAGCCTAGCGCCCACATCACTCGCCCTGTTTGTAACAGAGTAAAGGTTTCTGCTGAGAAGGTGGAAAAAGTGGTTAAACCGCCGCAAAAACCTGTAATCCACAGCAGACGCCATTCCGGGCTGAGATTGGGCATCTGCGCAAATACAGCCAGCGCGATACCTATCACATAAGCGCCCATTAAATTTGCAATTAACGTGCCGGGCGGCAAGAGCGGAAACCAAGCATTTAAGCGCACGCCCAACTGCCAACGCAAAATAGCACCAAGTGAGGCACCTAAAGTGATGGCTAAGATTGGTTTCCAAGGCATGATTGAAACTCGTTTAACAAAAAAATACACATTATAAATCAATATCATACCTAAATAATATAAACATCTGATATGCATAATAATCAAAGAAAAGATTTTAAGTTCTAAATTTAAAAATTTATACTGTTTTATAAAATAACTAATAATAAATTTTACCGATTATCAGACAAAATTTGTTATAAATTCATACAAACATTATCCTGCTTTTTTGGAAATATAGATTAAACTAATAAAAACGAGGTCTTCATGCTTAACTCCTATAGTCAACTCAATGAATACAAAAAAATCCTTAATAATTTCCCTATAAGCTTTGATAAAGAACATCTTGAGGTATTTGACAAAAAAAGCTTTAAGATACAAGGTGATAACAAGAAAATTGAAATAGAAAAGCACTGTGCAGCTTTTGATGGCATGAAAGATTATTTCAAGCAGTTCTTATATCATAAAGACAGCTATAAAAACCGTCTTGATATAGAAAGTTACTTTTCTAATAGACCTGTTTATGGAACTTTCTGCAGCTATTTCCGCTCTTATGTTCATTTGAAAAATAATAAAAACTGCTGCATATCCTTTATTACAAACAAAAACTTTATAGCTATTGAAGCAGGGCTTCAAATAAAAAATTTGACTCCCGAAGATAAAAAGTTATTTAACAAAATTATTATTACCGTTATCAAGGATAATAATTTATTTCCTTTATCAGCTTTTAACTTTGATTTACTCTACACCTTCATAGGCCAACCAGACGACGAAGTTCCTCTTGAAGAACTCTTAGAATCTTTTGAAAATAACGACTTAAAAGATGGTGGTATTTTTCAGTTCAGATGGAAGATTTCACGAGAATTTTTTGAGGCGCAGAGTTTTAAATTACTCCCAGAGATGATCAATGCTTTTGAGGGAATGATTGATTTTCTGGAAGAGCTAGCAGGAAAGATGCCTGTTATCAACATCAGCGGCACCTTACATGGCTTTAGATCAACAACCTTTTCCTTGGGGTTGATAGACAATGACTTACTATTAAGCCGCCAGCAACTTATTAATACATATCCAAATATCCTCGAAGCCAATCACCAAACTGTTTTCCCGAACGCTGTTGAGAACGTAAAAAAACAACTGATCGACTTTTTTGCTGAAGATGAGCTTCCGACCTATGTAAGCCTGAACGATAGCTACGAAGACAGTACTGAAATTGAGTGGGAAAATAATGAAGAAATGATTGATCAATTACCTTTTCCAACTCCGGGAAAGGTCGATATCAAGAACCTCACTGAAAATGACTCACTCTTTGATATTACTTTTGTGGTCTACCGACTTATCAATGAAGGCTCTTGCAGTTATCGATTAAAAAATTTTTCATCACCTTTAAATTTTAATATACTTGACAATGATGATATAGACACAACTGATTATGAATGGCGTTTTATCAAAGATATTTTTCAAGATGGCAACGCATTAAGATTAGTTAATGAAGACAGTTGGGAGTTATATGGAGAAAGCCGCCTCTATGTTTTTAGAGGAAATGATTTAATTTATACTTATACTCTGCCTGAACTGACTGCCTCATCTAGTTACTATCATTGGGATGAAGCACACAAAGTAGAACTTTCTGAACATGCGGAAAAAATCACCGAGGAGATACTCTCAGTCATTGATGATATTTTGTCGGAGGATTGTGAGGAGTTAGTTTGACTAGATTAAAACCTTCGATTCTTTGCAGTAGCCAGCTTAAAACTAAACTTACTATAAATAGAGCACCGACTACATAAGCTGTTTAATCTTTATTATAAGGCGGAGACTGATAGATTCTTCGCCTTATTCAAATATTTCACTACACTCCGCTGAAGCGTTGCCTGAAACACTTAATCCCTAGCCTATTCTGGCTATTTGCACTAAAATTCTGGCTATAAATCCACATCGGAGTACTCAGTATGACTGAAGCAGCTATCTCAACCCTCAAGGATCATTTACCTGAAATGGTGCACCTTGCCGAACAAGGTACGGATATACAAATCACCCGCCACGGCAAACCCGTTGCTGTGTTGATTTCCTTGGAGCGCTATCAACAAGCTTTTCCTAAAAGCCGAGGTATTTTCACTACTTGGCAGCATTGGCGCGCTCAATATCCTACTGAAGATGGTTTTACGGATGCCGAGCAAGCAGCGATGTATCAACATACACGAGCGCAGCGTGCTGAACGACCTTCGTCATGGGAATAAACCGATGAAATACCTACTGGACAATAATATTTTGTCTGAACCAACCAAGCTTCAACCTCATCAAAATGTACTTAAGCAATTAGAATTGAAGGGTATTTTTGCTTGTACCTGTGCAGTCGTTTGGAATGAATTGTGGTATGGCATTCACCGCCTACCTAATCAGCAGCGCCAAGCACAATTGGCTGCTTATTTAAACTTGCTTGCGGAAGATGGTTTGGTGATTTTACCTTTTGATTACGCTGCCGCAGAGTGGTTAGCACAAGAACAAGTACGTTTGGAGCATTTAGGCACGCAGCCTGCTCAATATGATAGCTTGATTGCTGCAATAGCAGCAGTAAACAACTTAACTTTAGTCACACGCAATACCAAAGACTTCATAATGTTCGAGGATTTGCGTGTCGAAAACTGGTTTTAAATACACAAGTACTCATCTTGTTATAGAAATAAACTTAAGGGACTCTCCATGCGCATTATCGAAGGCGATCTAGCCGGTAGCCAAGTAAAAATCAATCAAGACAATGCTCGCTTAGAAATTCACGCTAGATTGATGGTTGCTGCTACTTATCAACTGCCACAGGATATGCAAGCGATAAAAGTGCTAAGCAAAAAAAATTATCACAGCCTTGAGCAATGGCTGGTAATGATCGTGTTGGCGTTTACTGGCGTTGGCTTATTGATCTCAATTCCTATGTATTTGCTCGCTAAAAAGACCCAATTCCAAGTGCGCTTTAGCCCCAAACGTGCTGATTCTTTTCTTGTCGAGGGCAATCGGGAGGATTGGAAAGAATTAAAACCTTATTTATCTTAAAGCTAACACGCAGATGAATCTAAGCTTTCGGCGTTTAAGTCCCAAGGATCTTCCTTTAATTCATACTTGGCTCCAGCAACCACATGTGCGCGAATGGTGGCCCAATACAGGGATTTATGCGGATATCGAGGTAGAATTCCTGCCACTGACTGAGCCAAGCAGTACCACTCAAGGCTATTTGGCCTTGCTTGAAAAAGAGCCGCTTGGTTTTATCCAAGTTTATGTCGTTAAAGATTCAGGCGATGGTTGGTGGGAAGAGGAAACGGATCCGGGTGCACGTGGCATTGATCAGTTCTTAGGAAATGCAACGCAACTCAATCAAGGCTTAGGCACTGCGATGGTGCAGGCTTTTACGGAGTTTATTTTCCAAGATCAGACGGTTACTAAAATTCAAACCGATCCACAGCCTACGAATCTTCGTGCCATTCGCTGCTATACTAAAGCAGGTTTTAGCCCGCTTAAAACAGTGACTACCCCTGATGGTTTAGCCGTTTTAATGATCAAAGGGCGCGCTTAAACTCAACACCTGCTAATCCTATTTTTCAACCAAAGGAGTAAGCCATGTCTAATGAAGGTTATCATGAACCTATTGAAGAATTATCCGATGCCACCCGCGACATGCATCGGGCGATTACCTCCTTAATGGAGGAACTAGAAGCGGTTGATTGGTATAACCAGCGCGTGGATGCTTGTAAAGATAAAGAACTGAAAGCCATTCTCGAACACAACCGTGACGAAGAGAAAGAGCATGCTGCGATGGTGCTGGAGTGGATTCGCCGCAAAGACGCCAAAATGGATGAGTTCTTGAAAGAATTTTTATTTAAGACTGGCTCAATCACACATGCTGAGGAAGAAGGTAAAGCCGAAAAAACTCCTACTAAACCTAAAGCAAAACCAAAATCTGCACCTAAAAGCGAATAAATAAAGCTTAAAAGCCCATCTTTAACTAGAGATGGGTTTTATTAATGGCTTAGGGTAGTTTGAGAGTCAATTGGCTAGTACCAAATTGATAAGTCACTGCTGAGCTATCGCTAGACCATTCAATAACCCCCTGACCTGAATACCAATCCAACAGTTTTTCATTGCGTGGCTCAACACGTACGCGCTTTAACACTTGCCGAGAATCGTTGCTGATCTTTTCAAGAGTGAACTCATAATAATGGCGTTCCCCTCCCCAAAATTGAGTAGCACTCAGAGTGCTCGCCGTTGTTTGATATTGATTGTCAGGTGAATCCACTGAGCGCCCGCTACCGATGGGCGAAATTAGAACTTGCAGACCCCGAGAAGCAGTAAAAACCACCAATAGCAGCGCTAGTAAAATGCCGATGATTTTTACAATTTTTTGATTTTTCATTTTACTCGTCTATTAATTACAAACGCTGCATCTTAAACCGTCTGAGCACTTTGCTCACAATAACGCTTTAAACCTTCGAGGCGAGTTTGTACATGACGGCCAAAATACCAAGCCATGATTTTATTGCTGAGTAGCGGTAAAAACCAATTTTGCGCTTGAAGGGTATATTTGAAACTCGCCTTGGTATTGCCATTCGGCAAAGATTTGAAGAGCCAACTGCCCGCAAATACTTTTAATACTTTCGGCCCTTCAATCATCTTGATCGCAGCCAGCTCCGGCGGCTTGACTTGAATGAACTGCACGATCATTTTCAAGCCTGATTTAGCGATGACATTCACCTTCACGCCTAAGGCAACTTCGGTTGCACCATTCAGAAACTCGATTTTTTCAGGAAACGGATCCCACTCATAACGCTGAGCATAGTCTTGTGAAATTTCGTAGACCTTTTCGAGGGTAGCGTGAATTTCAGTGTGGAATTCGAGATTAGCCATTAAAAATACCCAGTAATTTTGATAAAAAGCCATATGCTACAAGTATATCTTTAAACGTTTTATCTAAATTAAAATACCCCACTATTACTTTAGTATTTATTTTCCAAGGGTTGTACTATTTGTCTGGATAGGTAGCGCTACAGAACCACTATTACTAGAGTGATTTTAATATATCTCCCTTATTTTAACCCTATAAATTAAAAAATGGCTACGGCGCGCTGCCTATTCGGGGTGTTGCCAAAGTCGTTGGAGCTGATAATAGTAGTTTCCTGCGTTCTATTTTAGCTCTAGCTTTAGGCACGCTTATTTCGCTCGCGGGTCTTATCATCGGTGGCGGAGCTGTTCTTTTTCATAGCGCTTTTAACTGATTTGCTATCGTTTAAATTTGTTCTTGGCACATCATTATTAGGTTCGATTGTGTAAAGAACCACCGCCTCCCGGTGTCTCCATCACAAACACATCCCCCACCTGCACCTCCACCTGATCATTCCCCCGCAATTTCACCCATTCACCATTCGCTTTCACAACCGCATTCCGCCCTGATAACCCAGCTACACCGCCATTCAAACCACGCGGTTGTTTAATTCGACTTGAGCTTAATACCGTGACGGTCATTGGCTCTAAAAAGCGCAAATGGCGAATCAAACCATTGCCACCCTTAAAATCTCCGATGCCTCCTGAATTGGGGCGAATCGCGAATTGCTCCACACGCACTGGAAAGCGATTTTCTAAAACTTCGGGATCAGTGAGGCGGGTATTGGTCATGTGGGTATGCACCACACTTGCGCCATGGAAACCCATGCCCGCGCCCGCGCCACCGCATAAGGTTTCATAATTTTGGTAGTACTCATTGCCATACACAAAATTATTCATCGTGCCCTGCGAGCCAGCCAACACACCCAGTGCGCCGTATAAAGCTTCAGCAATCGCTTGGCTGACTTCGGTATTGCCCGCGATCACGGCGGCGGGATAGCGCGGATTGATCATGGAGCCTTCGGGTACAATCACTTTCAGCGGTTTCATGCAGCCTTCATTGAGCGGAATCGGCACGCCGACCAAAGTGCGGAACACATACAAAACCACCGAGCGACACACCGCTAAAGGCGCATTGTAATTGCCGCTGTCTTGCACGGATGTACCCGTGAAGTCGATTTCGGCGGCTTGTTCCGCTTGATTAATGCGAATCGCTACTTGAATCTGTGCGCCATTATCTAGCTCGTAGACAAAGCTCGAATCCTTCAATACCCCCAATACGCGGCGCACGCTGGCTTCCGCATTGTCCTGCACGTGCTGCATATAGGCTTGCACCACCGCTAAACCAAACTGCTGCACCATGCGATGTACTTCACGCACTCCGGTAGCATTCGCTGCCACTTGTGCGGATAAATCCGCAATATTCTGGTCAATATTGCGGCAAGGGTATCGCCCAGAACCGAGTAATTCACGGGTGGCTTGTTCACGAAACACACCTTGCTCGACCAGCTTAAAACTATCAATCACGATGCCTTCTTCGTCGATATGGGTGCTATCAGGTGGGGTCGAGCCGGGGGTTTTGCCGCCAATATCGGCATGATGACCGCGTGAAGCGACCATAAAAATCAAGTCCTTACCATTTTCGGCGAACACAGGCGTAATCACCGTCACATCCGGCAAATGCGTGCCGCCGTTGTAAGGGTTATTCATCATGAATACATCACCGACCTGCATCTTGCCCTGATTTAAGTGCAAAATGCTGCGCACACTTTCACTCATCGAACCCAAATGCACCGGCACATGCGGCGCATTCGCCACTAAACCGCCGGTGGGGTCGAAAATCGCGCACGAAAAATCCAAGCGTTCTTTAATATTCACCGAATGCGCGGTATTCGCCAGCGTCGCGCCCATTTGCTCAGCAATCGACATAAACAGATTATTGAACACTTCGAGCATCACTGGATCAGCCGTGGTGCCGAGCGCTTGTTGCTGCTGGCGGGCTTGATGGCGCGTCAAAATCAAATTACCCGCCGCGTCCATTTCGGCTTGCCAGCCCGCCTCCACAATCGTGGTTCCGGTGCTTTCACTAATAATCGCGGGGCCTTGAATCCGCTCACCCGCTTTCATACCTTCGCGTTTAATCAAAGGTGTTGGCTGCCAAGCGCCTTGGCTAAACATAGCAACATCAGTTGTGAAAGCGGCTTGCGCTTGCAGTTGAATACTCGCCTCCGTTCCGGTGGAGCCAATTGCTTCCGAAGACAATAATTCAATCACCAAGTTACCCGCTGTTGGCACAAAACCAAAACGTGTTTGGTGCAGCGCTTCAAAGTCGCTTTGCATCTGCGCAGCACTGGCAAAAGTCACAGGCAAGGTCTGATCGCTGCCGTCATAACGCAAATGTGCGCGTTGAATAACCTGAATCTGCTCAGCTTGAATGCCCTGCTTTAATACTTCAGCGCGAGTCAGTTGATTTAACTGAACGAGAATTAATTCAGCTTCCGCGATTTGGCTTAAAGCCTGCCCAAATTGCACCTCGCGTAAAGCACGAATATCCGCCAAGCCCATACCAAACGCCGAGAGCACGCCTGCAAAGGGATGAATGAAAATCCGCTCCATGCCCAAAGTATCAGCCACCGCACAAGCATGCTGCCCACCCGCGCCACCAAAGCAATTCAAGGTATAAGTAGTGACATCATGCCCACGTTGCACCGAGATTTTCTTAATCGCATTCGCCATATTTTCCACCGCAATGCGTAGGAAACCTTCGGCGAGTTGTTCAGGGCTTAAGGCTGTGGATTGAGTCGCTTGGGCAATGTCAGCGGCTAAGGCAGTAAATTTCTCACGCACGATTTCACGATCTAAAGTCTGTTTGCCATCTGCACCAAACACCGCTGGAAAATGTGCTGGTTGCAATTTGCCGAGTAATACATTGCAATCGGTCACGGTTAAAGGCCCGCCACGCCGATAACACGCTGGCCCCGGATTCGCGCCCGCACTTTCCGGCCCTACTTGTAAACGCCCATCGGCAAAGCGCAAAATCGAGCCACCACCTGCCGCCACGGTATGAATATCCATCATCGGCACGCGCATGCGCACACCCGCGACTTCGGTTTCAAACGAGCGCTCATATTCGCCCGCATAATGGCAGACATCGGTCGATGTGCCGCCCATATCAAAGCCAATAATCTGCTCAATGCCTGCTGCACTTGCGGTACGCACCATCCCCACCACACCACCCGCAGGGCCGGAGACAATTGCATCTTTGCCTTGAAACAGCACTGCGTCAGTCAAACCGCCATTCGATTGCATAAACATCAAGGCATCACAGCTATCTTCACCCAAAGCGCTACTCACTTGCTCCACATAGCGGCGCAAAATCGGCGAGAGGTAAGCATCGACCACCGTCGTATCGCCACGGGACACCAGCTTGATTAAAGGACTGGCTTGATGGCTGGTGGAAATCTGGGTAAAGCCAATCCTTTGGGCTAATACAGCAACACGCTCTTCATGCTTTGGATAGCGATACGCATGCATAAAGGCAATCGCCACCGAGCGAATACCAGTATCATAAGCTGCTTGGAGTGCCGCGTGTGCAGCAGCCTCATCCAAAGCCAGCAGCTCTTCACCTTGCGCCGAAAAGCGTTCAGGAATTTCAGCCACCCGCTCATACAACAATTCAGGCAGTACAATATTCAGGGCAAAAATATCAGGACGATTCTGATAACCGATGCGCAGCAAATCACCAAAACCTTGGGTGATCAGCAATAAAGTGCGCTCGCCTTTACGTTCTAATAAAGCATTAGTGGCAACCGTAGTGCCCATTTTCACTGCGGCAATGCTGTGCGCAGGAATAGGCTGATCCGCGCTTAAACCCATTAAATCACATATGCCTTGCACGGCAGCATCTGGGTAGTGTTCGGGATTTTCAGAGAGTAGTTTATGAGTGTGTAATTCGCCAGAAGGTGTGCGTGCAACGATGTCAGTAAACGTACCGCCGCGATCAATCCAAAATTGCCATTGACTGCCTTGCTCTGAAGTTTGTGTCACGCTCATAGCGACTCTCCTCGTTGTAATCATTAAAACGCTATATAAACATTGACAAAATGTCAACGTAATATTATCGTTTAATCAAGCGTTTCTAGCAAAACGCTCCCTACAAACTGGAGGAGAGAATTCATGCGTCATCCGAAACTATTGGCTGCTGTTGGTGGCTTATTACTGAGTTTAAGTGTTAGTGTTCAGGCAGCCTCTTGGAATATGCCTACGCCCTATCCTGATACCACTTTCCACACCATCAATGATAATGAATTTGCTAAAGCAGTAGCTGCTAAAACCAATAATGCTTTAGAAATCAAAATCCACTCAGCTGGCTCGTTGTTCAAACACCCTGAAATCAGCAAAGCAGTGCGCAGCGGTCAAGTGCCGATTGGTGAGTTCTTCTTATCCTTATTAAACAATGAAAATGCCGTCTTTGGCGCTGATGCTTTACCCTTTTTAGCGACCAATTACGATGACGCGAAAAAGCTGTGGGATGCTCAAAAGCCAATTGTTACTGAGCTATTCGATAAGCAAGGCATGATGGTTTTATATTCAGTCGCTTGGCCACCGCAAGGTTTATATAGCACCAAAGAAATAAAAACGGTTGATGATCTGAAAGGCTTAAAATTCCGCTCCTATAATGCCACTTTAGAGAAATTTGCCACTGCAGTAGGTGCTGCTCCCACCCAAGTAGAAGCGCCTGATATTGCCCAAGCCTTCACTACAGGTCGCGTGGAAGCGATGATCACCTCACCGTCTACAGGTGTCGACTCCAAAGCTTGGGATTTCTTGAAATACTACACCGATATTCAAGCTTGGATTCCAAAAAACGTGGTGGTCGTGAATAAGCGTGAATTTCAGCGCCTCGATAAAGCCGTACAAGATTCGATTTTAGCAGCGGCTGCAGAAGCGGAAACGCGCGGCTGGGAAATGAGTAAGAAGGAAAATACCGATCAAGTTGAAGTCTTAAAGAAAAATGGCATCAATGTGATTACCCCAAGTCCTGAGCTGATGGATGGCTTGAAAAAAGTCGGGGCCACCATGCTTGAGGATTGGAAAAAAGAATCTGCGGAAGCCGGTGCGAAACTGTTGGAAGCTTATCAAAAGTAATCACTCCGCCTTTTCCTCACTGAGTACCTTCTCACGATAGAAGGTACTAGGAGACTCGCCATGCGTGGATTTCTTGATGGTTTGTATCGTTTTAGTGGCGGCCTTGCTGCCTGTTTTATTGTTGCTATCACCGCCCTTGTATTTCTCCAAGTTATTCTAAATTTGATTGATCGGCTCGCCAAATTATTCACTGGCACTGCGATTGGTTTAACGGTTCCTTCCTATTCTGACTTCACCGGATTTTTCCTAGCCGCTTCCGCTTTTTTAGCATTGGCTTATACCTTACGCGCAGGCGAGCATATTCGTATTAATCTGATTACTAGCCGTTTGCCTGCCAATATTCAGCACATTTTTGAATTAATCACAGTGACGATTGGTCTAGGTTTAGCGCTGTTTATGACTCGGCATGTAGGCGTGATGACTTATGAATCTTGGGCTTTTAAGGATATGTCTTCGGGAATTGTGCCAGTGCCCTTATGGATTCCACAGTCAAGTATGGTACTCGGCTTATTGATTTTAGCGATT
The DNA here is from genome assembly GCA_049292455.1 of Thiolinea sp. GTDB lineage: Bacteria > Pseudomonadota > Gammaproteobacteria > Thiotrichales > Thiotrichaceae > Thiolinea. Next base: position 75,444 of record JBATRF010000002.1, on the reverse strand, counting down.
GCTTTCGCTGATGAGCTGGTCAATCTAACTAAAGGCAATCCGCCTTCTTATCAAAAAGATAGCAGCGATATTCTGCAAAGCGCAGGCGGTGAATAATGAATGAATTATATTTAACCGCGTTTTTGTTATTAGTCCTAATTGCCCTCTTAGGCTCAGGTTTGTGGGTGGCGCTGTCTTTATTGTCGGTTGGTATGATCGGCATGTATTTATTCACTGACGCTCCCGTCGGGCAAATTATGGCTACCACCCTGTGGGGCAGCAGTAATTCATGGGCACTGGCCTCTTTGCCTTTATTCATCTGGATGGGTGAAATTCTCTTCCGCTCAAGGATGTCAGAAGATTTGTTCACTGGCCTCGCGCCTTGGCTCAAACGCCTGCCGGGCAGCTTATTGCATGTGAATGTCTTCGGCTGCGGACTTTTTGCTGCCGTGTCTGGCTCCTCCGCTGCAACCGCCATGACAGTCGGCAAACTCACTATCCCTGAACTGAGCAAGCGCGGCTACTCCGAACAAATGATGATTGGCACCTTAGCAGGTTCGGCAACCTTAGGCTTACTGATTCCACCGTCGATTATTTTGATTGTCTACGGTGTCGCGACGGAGCAATCGATTGCACGTTTATTTATCGCAGGCGTACTGCCTGGCATTTTGCTGATGCTAATGATGACTGGCTTCGTTGTGCTTTGGGCCATCTTTAATCGTAAGCGCCTACCGAATGAACCCGAAACTTATACCTTCAAAGAAAAGCTGTATCATTCAAGACGCTTGATTCCAGTGTTTTTACTCATTGCTGGTGTCATCGGCTCCATCTATGCAGGCATCGCCTCTCCCACCGATTCAGCCGCAGTAGGCGTGGTACTAGCGCTATTAATTTCCTGGAGCTCCGGCTCACTCAATAAGGCAAGTTTTCTAGCAGGCTTAATGGGAGCAACTAAAACCTCTTGTATGATTGCTTTCATTTTGGCTGGCTCAGCTTTCTTAACCATGTCCATGGGCTTTACCGGCATTCCGAAATTACTCGCCGAATGGATTGGCTCACTGCATTTATCAAGCTACACACTGTTGTTTGCCTTGGCCTTATTTTTCGTGGTACTCGGCTGCTTTTTAGATGGCATTTCAGTTGTGGTTTTAACCACCTCGGTCGTCATGCCCATCATCACTCAAGCGGGGATTGATCCCCTATGGTTCGGTATTTTTCTTGTGATTTTGGTTGAAATGTCGCAAATTACTCCGCCGGTTGGCTTTAATCTATTTGTGTTACAGGCGCTAACGGGGCGGAATATTTGGGTCATTTCTAAAGCTGCCTTTCCCTTTTTTATGGTGATGGTAGTGGCTTTATTGGTGATTACTGTATTTCCGCAAATTGTCACTTATTTGCCGAATAATATGTAATTGTGAGTGGTGTTGATGGCTAAAAAACCGCGAGTTCCGGTCCCTGATTTACCATTTACGGGGGTTCCGCCGATTGTATCTTCAGCGCATTTGGTGTCAGAAGAAGGCTGGCAATTGAGCGAGTTGGAATATGCCATGACCATGGTCTATAACGCTTTTAGCCGCTGGATGGTGCATTGTATGGCATCGTTGGGCTATAAGGACTTTAACCCTATGGATGTGCTAGTGCTGCACAATGTGAATCATCGCACCCGCGAAAAGCGTTTAGCCGATATTGCTTTCACCCTGAATATTGACGACAACCACACCGTCAATTATTCGCTAAAAAAACTCATGAAACACGAGTTGGTCGAAAGCCGCAAAGTGGGCAAAGAAATGTTTTATCAAACCACAAAAAAAGGACAGGAAATCTGCTCTCGCTATCGGGATGTACGCAAAGCTTGCCTCATTGATGCAGCGGATGCTACCGATCGCAATTTTGATGAAATCAGCCATTGCGCTTTGGTGTTGCGGAGTTTATCGGGGCTGTATGATCAGGCTTCTAGAGCAGCTTCTTCTCTATAGAAGAAGCGAGCTTATCCTCCTAAGTTAATTACTTAAAATTCTAAACTGCGCCTAGAATCGGTTATAGTCAGGCTATCAAGGAGATCGCATGAGTATAAAAACTTTATTCTTCGCAAGCTTACGTGAGCAAGTCGGCCAAAGCCAAGCTCAAGGCCATTGGCAGTTAGGTTTAACGCCGCTACAACTGTGGCAGCAAGTCACCCAAACCGAATTTCCTGAGCATATTCTAGTCGCCCGCAATCAAGAATATTGCGATGCTGATACCGTCTTAAGCGATGGCGATGAGGTTGCTTTTTTCCCACCCGTCACGGGTGGTTGAAATGATCTCGATTGAAGTCACCGAAACTGCGTTTGATCCTTGGCAAGCTATTCAGCAGTTTCAACAGCAGCCTACCTTCAATGCCCAATTGAGTGGCGCGAATGCAGTTTTTGTCGGCACGATGCGTGACTTTAATGAAGGCGAGTTAGTGCAAGCGATGCGCTTAGAACATTACCCAGCCATGACCAGCAAGCATTTGCAGCAGTTGGTCGTTAAGGCAAGTGAAACCTGGGCGCTCGACCATGTACTCTTAAAACATCGAGTGGGTGAATTAGTCCCGAGTGAGCCGATTGTATTAGTCGCCGTGTGGTCAGCACATCGGCGAGCGAGCTTTGAAGCGTGCCGTCAAATCATGGAAGACCTCAAGCATCAAGCTCCGTTTTGGAAGCAAGAGATTTTAAACGATGGCAGCACGCGCTGGGTTGAAAAAAATACAGCTGGTTAAAGTGCCTACACTAAGCCGTCGTCAATTTCTCCAACTCAGCTTAGCATGTGGCTTAGGCTTGACTTCACGCCTATCCGTTGCAGAAGATAAGCAGTCTTTTTTCCTACCTGCCGAATACGCTAAACATCAAGCAACTTGGATGGCTTATGCGGTGCGGCATCGCTTCTGGCGCGAAGATTTCATGCCTGCAGTACGGAAAAACTTAGTGCTAATCGCACAAACTATTGCTAAGTACGAGCCGGTTTCTTTATTAGTAGGGCCGAAAGAATTAGTGCGTGCTCGTGAATTATTTGCTGATGCGGTCAGCTATATCGAACGCCCACTGGATAGCCTGTGGCTACGTGATAGCGCGCCTAGCCTATTATTGAATCCTGCGGGTCAAATGCGCGCTGTCAACTTTCACTTTCAGGGTTGGGATAAGCCACAAGATTATGAGCGAGATACTCGGCTAGCGAATTTTATGGCCAAGCAGCTTCAACTGGAGTTAATCGATGCTGATCTCAAATTAGATGCAAGCAATCTGGAAGTCGATGGAGCAGGCACTGCTATTCTCACAGAGAGCAGCGTGTTTTATGCCGGACGCAATAGCCAACTAGCTAAAGTACAGATTGAAAATCGCCTGAAGCGTTTAGCTGGTATTAAAAAAGTCATCTGGCTGCCGGGCGACCCTCAAAGCAATCTAGCGCAGCGACGTACTGACTATTATGCGCGCTTTGTGCAAGCAGGAATCGTGTTAGTCAGTCATGAACCTAATCCTGACTTCAAAGAGTATACACTTACGCTGCAGCATCAAGCCATTTTACAAGCTGCTACTGATGCTAAGGGGCAGCGCTTAAACGTAGTCGTCGTCAATAAGCCGCCCAGTGTACGTAGCCAGTTTGTCAGCAACAGTTTTGCAGCCAGTTACTTGGGCTTTTATCTCTGCAATGGCGCGGTACTCTTACAGGAATTTGGCGACCCACGGGCTGATAATGCAGCACGACTCGCTCTAAGCAAGGCCTTTCCAGAACGTAAAATTGAGCTGCTCAATATCGATGCATTAGCTTCAGGTGGTGCTAGTATTCACTCTGTAACCCGCCAACAACCCAGCCTTTAAGCGAGAGAACCTTTATGCAACTAAGCCAGCCAAATAATCATGAAAATCCGCTAGGTCAGCCCATTGGTTTTCCAGTACCCAATTGGCAAGCTCGCCCCATTCCCCAAGGCACTCTATTAACAGGTCAATATTGCAGCCTTGTACATTTGGATATGCAGCATGCGGCTGACTTATTTACGGCTTATGTGGCAGATCAGGAAAATCACATTTGGACTTATCTGCCTTATGGCCCGTTTGCTGATTTAGCCAGTTTTAGTGCTTGGCTTAGTAAACAAGCGGTCAGTACCGATCCTTTGTTTTATAGCGTACTGGATAAAACTGGAAAAGCCGTCGGTGTAGCCAGTTATTTACGCATTGATCCGGCCAATGGAGTAATTGAAGTCGGGCATATTAACTTTTCGCCCGTTTTACAAAGAACCCAAGCCTCAACTGAAGCGATGTATTTAATGATGCGCCATGTATTTGATGATTTAGGTTATCGACGCTACGAATGGAAATGCAATGCTTTAAATCAGCCCTCCTGCCAAACCGCGAAACGCTTAGGTTTTATTTTTGAAGGCATTTTCCGCCAAGCTGCTGTAGTGAAAGAGCACAACCGTGATACTGCTTGGTTTTCTATTTTGGATAGTGAATGGCCTGCTTTGAAGCAGAAGTTTGAGACTTGGTTAGCGGCTAGTAATTTTGATGCGACGGGGTATCAGCTGAAAAAGCTAGAGTCCAGTTAAGTTTTACCAAAAATCTTTTGCCAGAAACTTGAACGATTTACAGGCTTAGTAGTACTTAAACTGGGTACAACAGTAGCGGTAGCTTCGATTGCAGCTGTGCGTAACTTTAAAGCATAGGGAGCAAGTATTTTACCTAGAAAACTAAACTGCCCACGCTCTAATAAAATAAGTGAGCCATCAATGTTTGCGGCAAGACAAAATGGCGGCCATTTACTGTAAACAATATAACTTAAATCAACCATAGCTATTTCAATTTTGAATTTCTTTATCATTCGTTGTGGACGCTGCTCTTCATCTAATAAACGCATAGTTGCTGGTACAGGAGTTGAGCTAAACCCTTGCGTCATGATTAACTCATAATTGAAAAGTCCACTAATAACTTCGCAGATGAAACTACACTTCAAAGTTTCTTCATCAAATAGCACATCGAAAGTTTTAGCTTTGATGAAATACTTATTCTCTTTGCATTGATAGATAGCCTGATCAATTCCACGCATTTTTTTTTCATGAAGCTTCTGCACAAAAATTGATTCCGACAGGTAAGCCAACACGGATGTTTTTCTTGCTAATACAAATAGTTTTGCCTGATTTAGCTCAACTTGCAGACTAGCCGCAAGTACTTGATAGGCTAGTTGATAATTTTTCAAAGCATGCGCATCTATAAACCAAGGAATAATATATACATCTGCATACAGATTTATATATCCAAATCGATTGGTTTTTAGTAAAGAGTCATCGCCAATTTGTTTATTACCTCGCATTAACCCAGCCAAGTACTCATCCTGTGAGCGTAAAGTTTGGTGATAAATAAAATGGCGATCTATAGTCAAGCGCCCTCGTTCAAACAGCTGAGTAGGCAAGATACCTCGGCTGTGATTGTTTGCATCGAACTCGACGGTTGTGGCATTGGGCAAGGTATACTTTCCAGAGCGCAACTCGTAATTATGAATATGAATCCGTTCAACAGGAGCGCGCAGATTAAGCAAGCTTTTTATATGATCACTTTTCTGGCCTAGCGTCACTAGCTTGAAAGGAAAATCTCCAATGCCTCGCTCAGCATCAGGTATATCCATCAACCACTGAAACATACAGACATCAAAGTCAGCATGAGCTGCTAAGAAATCCTTAATAGTTTCCGTAAAATTAGCTGCGCACCAATACTCATCAATATCTAAAAACATTAAATGCGTAAAATCTTCTTTTAAAGTTTCCTGATGAATCTGGGTATAAATATAGGCTTGAAAATTAATATCTTTTGCTCTGCAAGCCGCCATTTCCTGATCGGCTAGGCTAAAACGCAAGCGCTCTCCATAGATGACTTTTAGCTTTTCCAGAATTTGCAGTGAGTTATCTGTTGTGTCGTTGACACGAATATCTAAAACATCAAAACCAAAGTGCAGATGATGATAAACCCACAGTGGCAGATAAAAACCCTCATCCTTAGCAATCGCCGCAAGCTTTATTTTGAAATTTTTCGCCACAGTAAAAACTCTTAGAAACTTAGTATTAGCATAGCTGTTTTGTTGTCTTTTTTCGATTAGCAATCTTGCAGGTTTTGATTTAAAACAGGAGTTAGCACCACTTAGCATGTTAGAGTTTCCAAGGTCTTTGGCCTTGGTAGCGCCCTTTTGCTAAGGTGTTTTTTTGTAACTAGGAGTAAGTTTTAAATGCAATTTATCGTAGAAAATATGAAATGTGGTGCTTGTAGCAGTAACGTCCAAGCCAAGCTGGTTGCTTTAGAGGGCGTTGATAGCGCAGTGGTTGATTTGGCAACGAAAACGGCCACCGTGCAAGGTTCAGTCGATCCCGATTTAGTGATTGAAACCTTGACTGAAGCAGGCTATCCCACTGAGTTAGCTGATTAAATGGCTGAGTCGGTACGCCTTTCTATCGCGGGCATGATGTGTGCTGGCTGCGTCAGCTCGGTAGAGGCTGCGTTACAACGTGTTGCTGGCGTAGAAACAGCGAATGTCAATCTCGCCGAGCGCACTGCTTTGGTCGCGGGCAATCCTAGGCCTGAAGATTTAGTCTCAGCGGTGAAGCAAGCCGGTTACGATGCAGCCATTATGCAAGGCCGCCAAGCCGAAGCGGAAAAAGAAGCTGCTGAGGCAGCCTATTATAAAACTTTGTGGCGACGCGTTTGGGTAGCCGCAGTTCCGGGCGTTTTTCTGATGCTTGGCGATATGGTTTTGCATGTCTTACCCGACATGCATGGTCCAGGGCGCTGGTTCTGGCTGGTGATGGGTTTGATCACTTTAGGCGTGCTGATTTACTCGGGCGGGCATTTCTTCCGTGGTGCTTGGCAGCAGCTTAAACATCATGCCAGCAATATGGATACGCTGATTGCTTTGGGTACAGGTACGGCGTGGCTCTACTCCATGCTAGTGCTGCTCTTTCCACAGGCTTTCCCCAGCCTCGCCCAACATGCTTATTTTGAAGCAGCTTTAGTGGTGATTGCTCTAGTCAATCTTGGGCATGCACTAGAGATGCGTGCACGCGGGCGCACGACCGCAGCGATTAAGCATTTAATGAATTTGCAGCCACCACTAGCGCATGTAGTGCGTAATGGCGAAGAGCTGGACTTACCGCTTGAAGAAGTGGGCCTACAAGAAACTTTGCGGGTGCGTAGTGGTGAAACCATTCCCCTCGATGGCGTCGTGCTTGAGGGGCATTCGCATGTGAATGAAGCGATGCTCAGTGGCGAAGCTTTGCCCGTCGCTAAAACTAAAGGCTCAATCGTCACGGGAGGCACGCAAAATGGTGAAGGCAGTTTTCTGCTGAAAGTCAGCCATATTGGTGCTGATACGGTGCTTGCGAAAATCATTGAGATGATCCGCCAAGCACAAAGCTCCAAACCGGCGATTGCGCGCCTTGCCGATCAAGTAGCCTCCGTGTTTGTACCTGTAGTGGTGTCAATTGTGCTCCTGACTTTCCTACTGTGGTTATGGCTGGGGCCAGAGCCGTCTTTAAGCTATGCTTTAGTCACTTCCATGACGGTATTAGTCATCGCCTGCCCTTGCGCTTTGGGTTTAGCTACACCGATTGCGATTATTGCAGGGACAGGCAAAGCAGCCCAACATGGCATTCTGATTCGTAATGGCGATGCACTCCAGCAAGCCTCTAAACTCGATACGATTGTACTGGATAAAACTGGCACACTCACCGAGGGCAAGCCTACCCTCAACCATATCTATCCTGCGGCTGACTACGATCAAAACAATGTGCTACAAATCGCAGCCTCCTTAGAAAAAGGCTCAGAGCATCCTTTAGGCCAAGCACTGCGTACCGCAGCGAAAGCAGAAAATTTAAAAGATTTAAAAGTAAAAGATTTCAGCAGCCTCACGGGGCATGGTGTGAAAGGCATTATCGCAGAAGAGCACTATTTCATTGGCAATACACGCTTGATGCGGCAACAAAATTTAAGCCTAGGTGCTTGGCAAGCAAAGTTACAACAATTAGATATAGCCGGACAAACACCTGTTTTTCTCGCTAAACAAGGCCAAATTATTGCGCTATTTGCTATAGCGGATGCCTTAAAAAACGATGCTTTAAGCAGCGTGCAAAGTTTACAAGCACAAGGCTTAGAACTGATTATACTCACGGGTGATCGGCGTGAAGTCGCAGAAAATTTAGCAGCTCAACTGGGCATTCAAACGGTATATGCGGAAGTTTTGCCAGCCGATAAATTAGCAGTTATCAAGCAATTGCAGCAGCAAGGCAAAGTCGTAGCCATGGTCGGTGATGGCATCAATGATGCGCCCGCTCTAGCCCAAGCCGATGTTGGCTTTGCGATTGGCGCAGGTACGGATGTAGCCATCGCTGCAGCTGATGTGACCTTAATCGGCAGCTCTTTAGCGGGCATTGAACGCGCAATTCGCATTTCCAAAGCAACGATTAAAACCATTTGGCAGAATCTATTCTTTGCCTTCGTTTATAACCTGATTGGTATTCCAGTGGCTGCGGGGGTGCTTTATCCCGTCTTTGGGATTTTACTCGACCCGATGTTAGCCGGTGCAGCCATGGCCTTATCTTCAGTCACTGTGGTTTTAAACGCGAATCGCTTGGCACAGCTTAAGCTTTAAGCTTGAGCCTTCACCCAGCTTTCGATATCAGCTAAAGATTGGCTGTAAACCCATTGCTGAAAGTCGCCAAATTGCGCAGCACCTTGCGATTTTAAGAATTGCATACGCTCGCCTAAAGCTTGGTTTTCTAAACCAGTCCAAGTTTTGACCAAGCCGCCATTGAATTTCTCGCGCACCACTTGCCAAACTTCAAACTCCTGCTGCATCGCTAAATAGTCAGTTTTAAAGGCTGGGAAAAACTCAAAAGCGCGTTCTAATAAAGCAGTTTTAGTCTGTCGACCGCCCTGCTCGCGTACTGATTCCCACGGATATGCAGGCAAGTTCGACTGCGTTTCCAGCCATTTTAATAAAGCATTATACGTAGGGCGTTTACGGTCACGAATGCGCGAGGCGTGATTACGATTTTCGAGTAGATAGATGTCTTTATTAAAAAATGAAGATGACACTGCGTACTGAAAAATTTCATCTAAGCTATCAAAACCTGCTAAAAAGCGCTCAGCATCCAAATCGGCAAAGGCTAAAATCGGGCGAATGTCTTTGGAGAGGCAGATTTCCCCGAACTGATAATTGTCGGCTTTGAATAAAAAATGCAGGCCATCATGCCCGTATTTAAAACCCATTTTGTGATAGATCCGCCCGATGATATTGCCCAAATCATTCCATGAAAAATAATGCAGTGAAATATCAAAATCCGCGCTGTTTGAGCCAATCAGATCGACTTGAAATTCTTGATAATCAAAGGAAAATACATGGCTATTGCGCACCATTTCTTTGGGCTGGAAGCGTTCTTGTAGATAGCGATCAAGTTGAATAGGCAAGTCGGTATGATCAAACAGAATATCCAGATCGCCAAACGATTTTTTGCTGCGATAAGCCGGAATCGCAGCCATTTTCCGCTTTGGAAAATCCGCTTGTAGCGTAGATAGCACTTCTGTTTTTAAAACTTCATACTCAGCACGTTGGTAGCGGCGCACTGGTGTATTTTTGATGGCTTGACCGCCCATGACAACCTCAAGTTTAACGATTGATCTAAGTGCTTAGTTTAAGTTGAAATCTAAGCCAGTGTTGCTATTCAGTCCGATGAAAGGCTTGGCAGCCTGCAACAGACCGACTAATCTTGGAACATACCGCCAAGGAAAACGATAATGACAACCTGTAAGCACCCCTCAGTTCTCTCGCCCGAAGCTTATTTAGTGAATGAAAATGAGCGGATAGAAACCACCAAACAAGAATTTGTGAATGGGCATATTTATGCCAAAGCAGGCGCTAGCCGCAATCATGATTTGCTCGCGATGAATTTTGCTGGGCTATTGTTCATGCAATTATGGGGCAGCCGCTGCCGTGTCAGCCAAGATATGAAAGTGCGGATTCAAACCTTGCATGAGGAGTATTTTTATTATCCCGATGTGCAAGTGTCCTGCGAACGTGAACTCAATAATTACTACAACAGCGCGCCTTGTTTGATAATAGAGGTCTTGTCCTCCCATACGGCGCGCATTGATCGTTCAGAAAAATTCGCGGCTTATCGCTTGCTACCCTCTTTGCAAGAATACATTTTGTGCTCGCAAGACTCGCCTATTGTCGAAATTTATCGGCGCGAACATGACTGGGAAGTGGAGTATTTCGTCGCGGATGAGGGCTTCAAACTCCACTCGGTGAAGGCTGAACTTAAAATCAATGACTTGTACGAATTTATTATTAATGAGCCCAACGAGGTTTAGGTAAAGCAGCTGTGTGCTTTACCTAACAAGAAGATCAGCTTAGAAATCGCCTGCAGCGCCGCGCTTCATAATATCGGTGATAATTTCCTGAACCTTTTTTGACTCAGCTAGCAATTCAGGTGGCAAGGTTTTACCGCCGTAAATCATCATATCCATATCCAGTGAGTACAAATTGTATTTGCCCTGCTTGTCTTGCACCATCGCTATCCGGCACGGTAAATAAGCGGAATAGGCATCGCTGTAATCGACCATTTTCATCGCGGTTTGTGGATTACAGAACTGGAAGATTTTTAAGAAGCGTTGATCTTGTCCGGTTTCTAATTTGACCTGTTCAGAGAGCGGCAACTCACCGACTGCTTTGATATTGTGCTCATTCGCCACCATTTTCATGCTTTGCTCAGCATCAGCGGGAGAAACACCGTCTGCAAGGGGATATTTAACAACGGTGGCATCCGCTGAATTACCGGTTTCTTTCAAGCGCTTCCACATCGCCATATAAGTATCTTTAGCTTTAGGATCGAGCTGCTCTAGTGCGGCTTGCTCAGCAGCCATCCCACTCATTTGCCCGAGCATATTGCCGTATTTGACATAGGCAAAAGCACCGCCCGCTAAGGCGATCAGGCCAATAATCGCGAGAATATTACGGATGATATTCATGGTTCCTCCTTGCATAAACAATGTAGACAAGCAGCCCATGATGCTCAGCGGCCTTAATGTGCCCTGCCATGATGATCGTGCTCCTCTCCTAAAGCGGTCTTTAACGGCTAATTTAGCGACCGCTCTCTAACAGCTATATAACTTGCCAGAAGATGCAAAACAATCTACTAGAAGTGATAGGCTGAGCGACTAAGCACTTAATGCCTAAGACTAAGTACTAACAAGGATTTAGCGCCTGAATAATCACTCGCATCTGCTCCTTAACAGGCACAGTTTTTAGGCAAAAACTGTTTGAATATAAGCTCATATTCCAAAGCTAATCAGTAAAATAAATTAGTTAAGCATGAAACTCACAAGTTTTTATGAATAGCTTGCTACAATTATCTGGAACAATAATCCCATTCTCTTTATCAGATGAGGAAAGCCCCAGTGTTTTCATTTGTGAAAGTACACCCCATTATTAGTTTGCTAATTGCATTAGCGATTGGTTTATTGATCCTGCGCATCGTTGGTAATAAGGCTCTCATTGTCAACCCCGAGCCTATGCCGAAGATCACCGTAAATCAGGAAACCCCGCTGTATAAAATTGTCGATGGTCTTTTGAAGCAGCAGCCTGCTGCACCGGGCAATTTGCTTTATTCTTTAAGTAATCCGCATGTAGCACTACTTGATCGCTTACAGCTGATTGATGCAGCGACTGAAACGATTGATATTCAATACTATTTATTTCATGACGATGAGTCAGGGCAAGCCGTCCTGCAGGCTTTAGTGGACGCGGCTAAGCGCGGCATTAAAGTGCGTTTATTATTAGATGATATGGATATGATCGGGCGTGATGGTATTTTTGTGCGCTTGATGAAGGATAATCCTAATCTGCAAGTTCGTATTTTTAATCCATTTTATTTACGGGTGTTTCGCATCCCTGAGTACCCTGCCCGTTTTCCACAAGTCACACGGCGGATGCACAATAAATCACTGACTGTTGATCGTATTGTGACGATAGTGGGCGGACGCAATGTGGGTAATGAATACTTTAGCTTCAAAACTGAAGTTGCTTTCTCCGATTTCGACTTATTAGCAGCGGGTAAAATTGGCGCTGATGTCACTGAAAGCTTCGACAAATATTGGCATAGCGGTTTAGCGATTGATCTCAGTACACTCAATGATCCGGCTGGCGATGAGCGCTTTAATAAATGGAACGATCAGTCCTCTAAAGTTTTGCAACTGTATCGTCAAGAAGTCCAAATCAATCAGCCTGCTATCAACGAATTGATTGGTTCCATCTCACGCACTACGTATTACGCCGATATGAAGGTCATTTACGACCGCCCTGAAAAAGTCATTTCTAGCTTCTCAGATACCAGCGGCAATATTACGGCTGAAATTGCTAATCTGATGAAGTCTGCGAACAAAGAACTCGTGATTTCCTCACCGTATTTTATTCCGGGTAAGTTCGGTTTAGAGGTTTTTCAAAGCTTAATTGATCGTGGTGTTAATGTGGTGATCCTCACTAATTCCTTTGCAGCAAATGACGTAGCCGCTGTTCATGCAGGTTATGTGAACTACCGTAAGCGCTTGCTACAAATGGGTGTGAAGCTTTATGAGTTAAAGCCGTTGAATGCCGAAGCGCAATTAGATAAAGGCTTCGAATTATTCGGTTCCAAGCGTGCAAGCTTACATGCTAAAGCTTTCGTGGTTGACGAGAAAACCACCTTTGTGGGTTCTTTCAACCTTGATCCACGCTCTTCGGTACACAATACCGAAATGGGCATCTTTTTTGATGAACCTGCTTATGGCAAAGCCTCGGTAGAAAAAACACGCGCTTATATGCAACAACAAGCTTACGAGTTAAAACTCACCGATAATGACAAAATTGAATGGATAGACAGTGCGACGGGTGTCACGCACACCTCTGAGCCTGATATGAGTCTGCTTCAACGTTCCATTATTCGCGTCATCTCATGGCTACCGGTTGAGTGGCTCATGTAAGACCAACACAAGAAAGGGATAGTAATGGCTATTCCTTTCTCTACCATCCCCGCTAAGCGCAGTTCGCTCGCACCCCAAACTATTTATTAAAAATAAAACAAATCCATTCCAATCAGAATAGTTTTTAAATTTTCAGCAAAGCATGAGATTTTAGTGAATTTACTAGAAGAAATTAATTGACTGTGTTTGAATTTTTCACACACGGCACGTCCCCCGTTAAGCAGTGCTAACGGGGTTTGTGCCCGAAAATCGGGAGCCTCTCCTCCGAACCCCTACATCGTACAACAAAGTTTTTTGTTAAAAAAGGGTTAAGTTTTCTCTTCTATTAAAAAATTTTATATTTTCGATCAAAATGATAATTTCATTCAATTTAATCGCTGTTCAAACTCATTTTATCAACTATAAGTTAATAATGATTAAAATTTACGAAGCTTCCGTAACAATGAATAATATCCTACAGTAACGCTCAACATTAAAACGACTGCATTTAAGGGATTTTGATGCAAACACGGAATACAACAAGTTCTTACGGCTGGGTTTCAATCAGCATTCACTGGATCATGGCTATCTTATTAATAGGCATGTATTTTGTCGGTGATTACATGGTTGAACTCACCTACTACGATCCGCTTTACCATACTTTACCGTTTTGGCATAAAAGCATTGGCCTGTTATTAGGCTTTGCACTGTTATTCCGAATCGTTTGGAATTTAAGCAATCCGAAACCTTCGGCTATAAAAAGCGCACCCAATTTCACACATACCTTAGCCAAACTCGGTCACTTTGCTTTATATGGTTTATTGATCGTGTTGATTATTAGCGGCTATTTAATTTCTACCGCTAAAGGTCAAGGTATTGAAGTTTTTGGCTGGTTCGAAATTCCAGCCCTACTTCCTGACAATGAACAACGCGGCGAAATTGCCGGTGAAGTTCATGAGATTGCGGCCACTTTATTTATCTTGTTAGTCGCAGTGCATGCACTAGCAGCCTTGTTTCACCACTTTTATTGGAAAGATAACACCCTAACTCGTATGTTAGGTCGTTCATCAAAATACGAAGGATAACCACCATGAAACGTTTATTAGCCAGTTCAGTATTAGCCTTAGGTTTATTAGGCAGCGCGGCAATTGCCCAAGCTGATGACTACAAAATTGATAGCGAAGGCATGCATGCTTCCATCAATTTCCGTATCCAGCATTTAGGTTATAGCTGGTTATATGGCCGCTTTAATGACTTCGGCGGCACTATTAGCTATGACGAAGCCAAACCTGATGCGTCTAAAGTTGAAGTAACCATTAAAACCACTAGCGTCGATAGCAACCATGCAGAGCGTGATAAGCATATTCGTAGCGGTGATTTCTTAGAAGTTGAGAAATTCCCAGAAGCGAAATTCGTCAGCACTGCCTACAAACCCAATGGCGATGGCACAGGCACTTTAACGGGCGACTTCACTTTGAAAGGTGTGACTAAGCCTTTAGAAATTAAAGTTCGTGAAACAGGCGCTGGTAAAGATCCTTGGGGTGGTTTCCGTCGTGGTTTTGAAGGCAATGCGAAATTTGCTTTAGCGGATTATGGCATTACTACTGATTTAGGCCCTGCTTCTAAAGAAATTGAGCTGATTTTATCTTTGGAAGGCGTGAAGAAATAAGCTTTTAAGCTTGTTCTGTTTGAGGTGCTGGGCTTTCAGTGCCTCAAACTTTCCTAGTTAATTTTCAGCTTGTAAGCGCTCTTGCAAGGCTGCCTTCAAATCTGCCAAGCTATCAACATCATTATAAGCTTCAGCTGCTAAAGCGTTAATTATCTTTTGCGCTGCCTGCAAGCGATTCACCGCAATTAGCGTCTTAGCATGATAATAATCCATGCGTTGTCGATAATACTCGTCGGTACGTCGCTCAATACGACGCTTAGAAACACGAAACAGCCGTAAAGCTTGCCAAGGTTGGTGTTGAATAAGCAAATTCATTTCAGCCCGCTCAAACACCCCTGTGCTTAAGATATCTTCGCGCACTCGCTCCCAGAGCCAAGTTTGCGCTAAAGGCCAAATCGCAGCCATTTTCTCGGCTGTGCTATACCGAAAATAGGTCTCGGCTACCAGCAGAATACGCGCTATTTCACGCAATGCATATTCACTGAGTATCTGTTGGCGCATGCACTCCAAAGCTAACGCCAGCTTCAAATCAAATAGATCTTTTAAACCATCCCAACGCATTAGGCTAAGCATTAACAATTCACTGACAGGCTCAGGAGCTAGAGTCTCCTGTACCGCATTAAAAATAGTAGCTGTAGTTAGTTTAGCGAGTTTGGGACGTAAATTGGCAAACAGCGCCAACTCAGATTCTAATTGCAAACTTTCAATGCCATCGTCGTACCAATGGCTAGCGACTAGTTTAGCCACATCACCCGACGAACCGAGCTGTAAGCCGGTTTGTTTCATTAACTCACTGACAAAACTATGCAAACAAGGCTTGAGTGCATCCGCTGGGAGGTGGCTATAAATATAGAAGCTTAACAGCTGCCCTTGATCAGAAATGGCCAGCAAACAACGACCTAGCACATGATCTTCAGGGTCAAAGAAATACAGGACGCGCTTATTAAGATCGGCAGCATTCGCCACGACTGAAAAGAAATTAACTCCGTCACGACTCAGACAGGTTTGGAAATGATCGCCCATGCGAAACACTTCAAATATATCTTTTGCAAAGCGCATCTTAATTTGCATCGAGGCTTGCGCTAACTCTAGCTCGCTGCTCAATTCAAGCCCCTCAATCCAAGGCTGCAAGTTCAAGCCTTTAGCCTTCATTTTATGTAGCCAAGTTTGATTAGCAGGCGCAGTGACCAAGGGATAAGCATTTTGGATTTGTGCTTGACAGAGCAACCCTACTACGCGCTTTTCGGCTGGGCCTAAGTGGTCTAAAGCTAACAGGGAAACGAGCTTTTCCTTATCCGCTAACCAAGCTTCAGGCAGGCTCTCTAAGTTAAAAGCTTGATTCAATTGAGCTTGTAGTACTTGCATGCTGTTCTCTTGCCAAGCTTTGAAGAAAGCATGGAGGGCAGCATGTTGGAGTTTGAGTGCTAAGCGCGTTAAGCGTTGTTCTGAAGGCGGCTTGCCTGCGGTAGGCTGCTGTAAGCGCAGTTGTAAATTAGTTAAACGCTGCTGCAAAGACCCGCGCAAACTCGCATCGTCGCAAGTTGACAACTTGAGCTGCAAATAAGCTAGCTCACGCTCTAACTTAGCGCTGCGGGGTTTAATGCCCTCCAAAATTCGCTCTGCAACTTCTTCTGCTTGTGGATGGTAACGGGCAAGCAAATTTAAAGAGGGGCGTAAAGCTGGCGGATAATCACTGAATTCGCTACAGATTGCGGGCATCGGCGGTAGAACTTGAGCATCTGCTTTCAGGAGGGGAAGAAACTCGGTCATGGGCAGCATTAAAGACCAAGCTTTCTGCTGTAGGCAATACTCGTAAATAGCCGGATCAGCCTGTTGTTTGAGATAAGCCAATAACCGAAATAAGTGCCCAGACTGCGGATAACTAATGCCTTCGTCTAAAGTTCTCCATAACTGTAATAAGCGTCCAAACTGCTCAGGCGAAGGATCTTCCGCTAGCAGCTGATCAAAGACTTTGACTAAGCGCGCTTCAAATACGCCTGGCGGCAGGTTGTTTAATTCGAATTGCTGGAAATAAGCTACCGCTGGCCAGTGGCTCAAAGCGTCTAAATAGAAATAATAAAAACCAAAACCATCCTCAACCTTATCCGGTGCAGCCTCACACAACTTAGCTAACTCAGCAAAAAATAGAACTGCGCGCCCCACACTATTTGCATCATCCAGCATCGCGCATTCTAGCGTATGTAAAGGCCGACTATGCTGTTTAGCGTAGTAATCGTTTAAAGTACGCCAAGGCTCCAAACGACGCTCTAGGTTTTCCGCATCGGTGGCAGCTTGCACATACTTGCACCACGCACTCAAGAACAGTTTAAAGCGGCGCGGCACATCGCTCCTATCATACTGGCTGGCCGCTTTTTCCACTAACTGCCAATGAGTGAAGACTTTGAGCAGCATTAGCGGCTGACGCCACAGGCTAGTCTCAGGTAAGCGCTGCACTTTAGCTTCTAAGATACTTAAGGCTTGTAAGAGGGCTTGATTTTGGCTCGCTTGGCTCAAGCCCTGCAACCAAACTGACAAGTCATCAATCAATACCCCTTCTTTTTTCTCAAAATCCTGCCAAGTAGCTCGCGCTGCCTGGCTAGCCGTTTTCTGTAAACTCTTTTGGGATTTACTCAACGCACCGATTTGGCGACTGAGTTTGCGGTATTCCTTGGCTAAACCCTCAAACTCTCTTAAGAATATTTGGCTCTGTTTAGACCATGCTTGCCACTGCTCAAATACGGCAGGTGTCAGCAATTTCAGTAACAAATCAAGTACGCGCCGCCGCTCTTTAGTCGGCAGAGTTAACAAGTTTTCTAGCCATAGTTGCCAACTATGAATCTCAGGCACTACCTCGGTCGATACGGGCAACTCAAGCTTGCCGCCATTTGCTTGGGCAGAAAAATGTTCAAAATAAAAACGATGACTCTTTATAAAGTGTTTATATGCAAAAGCACCTTGCGACTTCCAGACAGGATGTGCCAATAGAGCTAATAAACCGCTAGCACGCGCAGTACTTAAATCTTGGCTCAAAATAAACAGCAAGGCACAAGTTTTGATTCCCTCAGGGAAATTCTCTAAAACTGCGCTGAGCTGACTTTGCTCCTGCTCAATCCAAGCGACCGCCTGCTCTAAAGTTTTGGGATCCAGCGATAGCCACCATGCAAAGGCATCAAGTAATTCGGCTAATAGCGGCTGGTTGCGCTTAAGTTGCTCCACTTGGCGTAATAAACGGGTCGTACCCTGCTCCGCTACTAATAAGGCTTGCCAAGGTTGTACGCTGTTACCTTCTATTAATGCGCGCACAGCTTGCAGTTTTAAGCTCACGCGCTTTTCCCACACATCGACCGCACCGACGAGTTTGGGTAAAGCACGCGGAAAAGCATGAATTAAGCGTTGATAGCTATAAGCTGCGGCTGCCAAATCTTCGGTTTTAAGTACGCTGATTTGCTGATCCCAAGGGCCTGGAAAATAGAAGGTTTGCCAATTCAGAATTGCAGTGTTGCTAGGCAACGGATAACCCCACAGCCAACCCAAACGCGCACGTAAGAATAACTTCGCACGCGGTAGATTATTGCTGTATTTGGGCTTGAGCGGCTCGTCGAAAGAATCTGACATACTCTATTCATAGCCTAATTTTTAGGGAGTGGCTAAGTTTAGCTCTTGACGTTGGCGTTGTCTTAGCCGATTTGTACCCTTGTTTCTGGGTAACGGATCAGATCATGCTTGGGCACTGCAAAGCTATAAGCCAAAGTTAATGGCCCTAAACGTCCGGCAATCATGAGAAAAATGATCATCAGCTGCCCAGCTTCACTCAATTTGGGGGTTAAACCACGCGATAAACCGACCGTGCCTAAAGCCGATACAACTTCAAAAGAAATATCTAAGAAACTGGCTTTTTCGGTAATGTCTAAGACGAAAATACCTAAGAAGATTAAGAAAGCAGCCACCACCATTAAGGCCATCGCTTTCATGACTTGTTGTAACGGAATCGTGCGCTTAAATACAGTGACTTCATCTTGCTGGCGTAATACTGAATACGTGGCTACCAACAAAATCGCAAAAGTACCAACCTTAATCCCACTGGCGGTACTCAAAGAACCCGCACCGATAAACATTAAAAACATCGTCAAAAAGGTGGAGGCATTGGTCAGTTGATCCATCGCTAAGGTATTAAAACCGGCAGTACGTGGACTGACAGCCTGAAACCAAGCCGCTAAAGCCTGATCACTCCAAGATAAAGCACCTAAGGTATTAGGATTCCGTGCTTCTAACAGCCAAATCAGTAAAAACGCGCTGATATTCAGAAAGAAGGTAGTAGTTAATACCAAGCGCGTATTGGTGCTTAATTTAGACCAAGTTTTTTTCTGGCGCAGATCCATTAAAACCACAAAGCCAATCCCACCAATCATAAATAAAGCAGAGATTACTAGATTTACGCCGACATTAGATACGTAAGGCATGAGACTACTGGCATCAAGGGCAAAACCTGCATTATTGAAAGCGGAAATTGTATAGAAGAAAGCGCGATAGGCAGCCTCGCCCCAGCCAAATTCACTTTGCCAAATTAAAGTAAGCAGCAATATGCCAATGCCTTCAATGATCAAGGAATACCATAAGACTGCTTTAGCAATCTGGGTTAGATTTTCGAGGCTAGTTTGATTGAAAGCTTCTTGTGCTACGCGCTGCTGGTTGATGCCGATTTTTGCGCCTAACATAGAGGCCGCAACGACGGCAAACGTCATAAAGCCTAAGCCACCGGCCTGAATCAACAAGGCAATCACCACTTGCCCAAAGACAGTGAAATGTGTACCAGTATCTAATACGCCCAAACCGGTCACAGTGACCGCTGAAGTCGCAGTAAATAAAGCAGAAAGCAAGGGAGTGGCTTGAGTCGCTGAAATGGGCAACATTAATAACCCAGTACCCAAAGTAATCAGCACCAAAAAACCCAAGGAAATAATCATCGGTGGGCTGAGATTAATCATTTTTGGCTGCTTAATGACAATATCTTGTTCTTCAAACGAATCCGGCTCCCAACTACGCATGTTCTATCCTAGGCGAGGTGCTAAGTCGTTTAAAGTCGTAAGCGAAGTCGTTAGCACCAAGGAATCTTCGGCCTCTAAAACAAAGTTATTATCGACAGGCATATGAATTTCCCCTTCACGCCTTACTAGCACAGGCCGAATATTGCGAATATCGCGCCCTAACACCTGAGCAATGCTGCGCCCACTTAAACCTTGAGCAATCTCAATATCTACTAGATAGAGATTTTTGCCTAAGCTCATGAATTTATTAATCAAGGGATAGCTCATGGCTTGAGCCACTTTAATCCCCATTTCAACTTCGGGGTGAATAATGCGGCTCACGCCTAATTTAGACACAATTTCATGATGAGCCTTGGAAACCGCTTTCACCCAAATTTCTTTCACGCCCAAATTTTTCAAATGCAAAATGCACAACAGACTGGATTCTAAATTATCACCAATTGCTACCAATACCGCCTCATAGGAAGTGACATTTAACTCTTTGAGCGCTTGCTCATCTTTAACATCGACAATCGCCGTGTATTTCAAAGCATCGGCTACTTTGCTGACCATGTCTTCATTGTGATCAACACCAACGACGGCATGCCCCAAGCGCACTAGCTCCAAGGCTGCCGCTGACCCAAAACGTCCCAACCCAATTACCAGATAATGACTCACCCCGATCTCCTAGTGCCGAGCACCCATGATGAACCTTAGTTAATTTAGCCTAAATGCTGCCAAAACGGACAAATAAAAAACTCCCGGCATTCAGAAAACACCGAGAGTTTAAACTAGCAAACCCAGCTAAAACTAGCTCGACTTACTGAGCTGTTTGCAACGTACCGCGCCGAATTTGATCACGTTCTAAAGATTCAAACAGCGCTTTGAAATTACCTTCGCCAAAACCTTGATCCTGTTTACGCTGAATAAACTCAAAGAAGACAGGGCCTAATAAAGTCTGGGAAAAAATTTGTAGCAATAAACGCGGCTGACCATCAGCAGTCGTACCATCCAGTAAAATACCGCGCATTTTTAGCTCATCCACTGGCTCGCCATGATTCGGCAAACGTTCTTCAAGCATTTCATAGTAACTATCATTCGGCGCTTTCATCAACGGTACACCTGCTTGGCGCAACAAATCGACACTCGCGAACAAATCATCCGACAACAGCGCTATATGCTGAATCCCCTCGCCATTGAATTGCATCAGGAATTCTTCAATCTGCCCTGTGCCACCACGCCCTGCTTCTTCATTCAAGGGGATGCGAATTAAGCCATCCGGCGCGCTCATGGCGCGTGAAGTCAGACCCGTATATTCGCCTTTAATATCGAAATAGCGAATGTCGCGGAAGTTGAATAGCTTTTCGTAATACGCGCCCCAAAACGCCATACGCCCGCGATACACATTGTGAGTGAGATGATCGACCACCTTGAAGCCATGCCCTTGCGGATGACGCTCGACACCTTCGAGCCACTCAAAATCAATATCATAAATCGACTTGCCATCTTCAAAGCGGTCGATCAAATACAGGGGTGCACCACCAATTCCTTTGATCGCAGGCAGGCGCAACTCCATAGGACCGGTCGGAATTTCAATCGGCTGCGCACCCAACTCCAAAGCGCGCTGATAAGCTTTATGTGAGTCTTTGACGCGAAAAGCTAAGCCACAAGCACACGCACCGTGCTCAGCCGCAAAATAACCGGCTAAGCTTTTGGGTTCGCGATTGATGATGAAATTGATGTCGCCTTGGCGATAGAGCAGTACATCTTTGGAACGATGCTTGGCAACAAGGCTGAAGCCCATTTTTTCAAATAAAGGCTCTAACACATTCGGGGTGGGTGAGGCGAATTCGACAAACTCAAAGCCCATTAAACCCATTGGGTTTTCAAATAAATCAGACATGATCAAAACTCCACAATAATAAGATTTCGTGACAACTAAGAAAGAACTTATTTTGCGAAAGGCGGACTCACCGGACGCCCGCGTATGCTGCGTGCGAGGTGCTGTCCCATGATCAAGTGGCTAACGAGCACTTGCTAGTACTCCGAAGGGTAAGCAATTTAAAAACCTAAAACTATTGCTTTAAAGCATAACTCAAGTCATCCGAACTAGCTATTTCTTCAAGAAAACTAATGGATTGCGACGGCTTGCAGTTTTATCTAAAGCTAGCCTTTAACAGCAACTAAGCGAATGCCCAACAGCCAAATAAAGGGACGTTTCATTAATAAGCGTTTAATTGATGTTGGAGCTTTTTGTAGCCAAGATTCGTAAAGTTTTATCAAGGGCAAAGGAAAGCTGAAGTACCAGCTTTTTACCGAAATGAGCACTTTAAACTGAGTGAAACCGACTTGCTTAAATAAATCAGTTAACTCAGCAGTAGTATATTCTTTTAGATGAAAGCCTGTGGCGATAGGATCAAAATACTTAGAAATATCATGCGGCCCACTCAAGCGATTAGGGGTCACGCAAATATAAGTACCCTTCTTCTTTAAGGCTTGATAAATATTCGTTAGCTGCTCAAAAGCATCCTCAGGATGTAAATGCTCCATCAGTTGGTTGCTATAAGCCAAATCAATACTTGCTGCAGCCACAGGGATGCTGCTTCCATCCGAAATAATTACATGAAAATTATCTGGAGTGGCCTTAAGCCGAGTAATTTCATCCGAAACATCAACTGCATACACTGCTTTAACATGCTCAGCTAAGGCTAGGGATAAAGAGCAATCACCAGGGCCTAACTCTAAAACACTAAAATCTTTAGCTAGAAATGGACTTAAAAAATCTATTTGTATTTTTACTATTTGCTCTGACTCTGAACTAGAGATTTTGCGCGTTAATTGAGGATGCGAAGGCACACGTTGAAATAGCTCATTATATAAAGCTGAATACAGCTCAGTGCGCTCTTGTTTAGAGGAATTACGCAATTGAGCAGCCAAGTCTTTTTCAATTACATAATGCTCATTTAGCTCGACCCATGAACGAGATTCGCCTTGCATTGCAACATTAGTCATTTTCGCTACTTCACTAGATTTTTTATAACTTTAGAAGATAAAACTGAAAAAGCTTTTAATGAATTGATAAACGCCGCCAGCCCTTAGATAGAATGCATTAAAGCAGTGTTTATTTGGAAAGAAAGCCTAGGGACGAAACAGATCCATCCCCGCTCCTTCCCTGATAAGAGAAGGAGCTTATTCACAATCTTTATTGCTGTAGTAGAATTGACACTCCTTGGCAAGCTGAGGCCAGAAGGGGGATTATTTAACCCCCAATCACCCCGCCATCCGTCCGCGTAATCACCAATACCGAGGAGCGTGGTTTGCTATCGCCACCTGCTGGAAAATGCGAGGGCAACAAGTCTTCACCCGGATGTTGGATGCCCACGAACATCGTTTTGTAATCCGGTGTGAAAGTCAAACCAGTGACTTCACAAGCGATTGGGCCGGTTAAGAAACGACGAATCTCACCCGTAGCAGGGTCGGCGCAGAGCATTTGGTTATTGCCCATGCCTGCGAAATTCTTTTCATTTTCATAATTGCCATCGGTTTGAATCCACAAGCGACCGTCTTTGTCGAAGCCTAAACCATCGGGGCTATTGAACATATTTTCAGGCGTGACATTCGGGCTACCCGCCATTAAACCCTCTTTATGCACATTGGGATTACCCGCCAGTACAAATAAATCCCAATCAAAGCTAGTCGCCGCATGATCATTACCGCTAGGTGTCCAACGTACAATCTGACCATAGGGGTTTTCAGCGCGTGGATTGACACCATCCAGCGGCTGATTATCTTTCTTGCCACGATTTTTATTATTAGTTAGGGTACAAAAAACCGTGTTATTGCTGGGATGCACCGCCACCCACTCGGGACGATCCATCGTCGTACCGCCGACCTTGCTTGCAGCTTGGCGCGTTTTAATCAGCACTTCACCTTGATCCGCAAAGCCTGCTTCTGCCGTTAAACCCTGCTTGCCGTGCGTTAATTCCAACCACTCACCTTTGCCTTTTAATTCATTATTAGCCGAAGTAAATTTCGCCACATAGAGCGTGCCTTCATCTAACAAATTGACATTCGCTTTGAGTTCATCCTTATTATATTTACCCGTCGAGACGAATTTATATAAATACTCACCGCGCTCGTCATCGCCCATATACACCACGACACGACCATCACTGTTCACGACTAAAGCGGCATTTTCATGTTTGATATGGCCTAAAGCTGTGCGCTTTTTGGGGGTTGAAGCGGGATCCATCGGGTCAATTTCCACCACCCAACCAAAGCGATTCATCTCATTCGGATGTTTCGCAATGTCGAAACGCTCGTCGAATTGGCTCCATTGATAGCGTTTTTCTTTCACCTCAATGCCATAGCGCTCCATCAATTCATTCGGCTTGAAGGCTTCGTCAGCAGTACCGAAATAATTATTGAAGTTCTCTTCACAGGTTAAATAAGTACCCCAAGGTGTTTGGCCATTCGCACAATTATTCATCGTGCCAAGTGCTTTTGTGCCAGTCGCATCGGCGCTGGTTTTCATTAAAGCATGGCCTGCTGCTGGCCCCGTTAAATCCATCGACGTGGTCGTGGTAATGCGCCGATTAAGCTTGCCTGCTTTATCCAACACCCAGCGCCCGTCTTTCTTGACCACTTCAATAATGCTCACGCCGTGCGCAGCTTGAGCGGTTTTCACATCATCCGCCGTCATTTCCTTGCCTTGATGGGCGAACATTAGCTCAGGATTGATATATTCATTATTGATCGCCAACACACCACGATTTTCATCCATCGGGAAGAAACTCATACCATCATTATTGTCGCCAAACTGCTTTTCTTGCGCGCTCGCTGGGGTTTTACCAGCAGGATCGAATTCCGGCGCATCCGCGAAAATGGGATCGCCCCAAGAGACCAACACTTTGTACTCATAACCTTCAGGCACAACCACCGTATCCGCTGTACTCATTGGAATGCTTTTGAAGCCCATTAAGGTGCTGACACTGGGCTTTGCAGCTTCTGTTGAAGCAGCCGCAGTTGTAGCGGTTCCTGTTGTTGATTCGGCAATCGCTTGGCTCAAAGGGCTGCTCATAAAAAATGCACCCAAGCCTGCTAAACCAGCATTGCGCAAGAATTGGCGACGGCTCAAAGCCTTCTCAACTAACTGAGTAAAATCGGAATCGGCTTGCTGTAAATGGCTCGAATAATCGTGATCATCGTACTGGCTCATGGTCTCATCCCTAGTTCAAGGTCATAACAAATAGGGAATGATTAGAACCAGCAACTGTTACAGTCGCGTTAAACAGGGCGATCAGCTTAATCTATTAACAGAATATTCATAAAGCTGATAAAAAATCAGTCTATCGAAATCTTGCCATGCAAATTCCACATGGCAAGCTTCAAGCTTTTAAACCTAAGCCGCGTCCATCTGAATCACCTGCTCAATCAAGCTCAACTCAGCAATCGGAATATGACAGAGAATCGCATGCCCTGTTTCAGTCTGCTGCAAAGGTGGCATTTGCGTTTCACAAATTGCACCAATTTTACGCGGGCAGCGTGTTTGGAAAGGGCAGCCCGAGGGTGGATTCACCGGCGACGGTAATTCACCTTCCAAAACAATATGGCGCTTTTTCACCGACGTATCGGCAATCGGAATCGCCGAAAGCAGGGCTTCGGTATAAGGGTGATAAGGCGGATTGAAAATCTCATCGGTCGTGCCCTGCTCCATAATCCGCCCAAGATACATCACCACAATGCGGTCTGAAACATAACGCACTACCGACAAATCATGACTGATAAATAGCAGCGTAGTTCTCAGATTACGTTGAATATCAGTGAGCAAACCCGTGACCGCCGCTTGCACCGACACATCCAAAGCAGACACTGGCTCATCAGCAACCACCACCGCTGGGCGACCCGCAAAGGCACGCGCAATCCCAATCCGTTGCTTTTGCCCACCGGATAATTGGCGTGGACGACGCAAGGCAAAATCACGCGGCAACTTGACTAAATCCAGCAACTCTAAAACCCGCTGATTCACTTTGTCAGGGTCGGATTCAACATCGAACTTCTTAATCACCCGTGCAATCTGCGAACCAACTGTATGGCTAGGATTCAAGGTATCGAAGGGATTTTGGAACACCATCTGCAACAGCGCCACGGTTTGGGCTTTGCGCTGCTGCACGGGTGTATGGCTCAACTCCAGACCATTAAGCGTCACTTGGCCTTCAGTAGCTTCTTCCAGACCCATTAAGACTTTAGCGAAAGT
Source organism: Thiolinea sp. (assembly GCA_049292455.1). Classification (GTDB taxonomy): domain Bacteria; phylum Pseudomonadota; class Gammaproteobacteria; order Thiotrichales; family Thiotrichaceae; genus Thiolinea. The sequence continues at coordinate 49,527 of JBATRF010000002.1, read as the reverse complement.
GCTTTTACCGCAGCCCGACTCACCTACAATCGCGACGGTTTCCGCTTCATGCGCAATCAGATTAATGTCTTCATTCGCCTTCACGTATTGGACTTTCTTGCCCCTGATCAGCGCCATCATCGAACTGTCTTTCAGTTCGTAATACTTCTTCATGTGCTTGACTTCGAGCACCACTTTACCAATTTCCGCTTGCTCGCCGCTCAAGCCTTCAGGGTGATAATTCTTCCAATCAATCTCGGCAAAACGTTCGCAACGCACCTCGTGCCGCTCTTCATCCGGCACTGTATGCATACTAATACCGCCCTTCTTGTCACAGCGTCCGCCTTGGAAGAAATCACAGCGCGGGCCGAAATAACAACCTTGTGGACGGTTTTGTGGCAAAGGCAATTGCCCACGAATCGGCACTAAGGGGCGTGAATTTTTATTGGTTCCGGGCAATGGAATCGAGGCAAATAAACCGCGCGTATAAGGATGACGCATTTCATTGAATACAGTTTGCACCGAGCCAGCTTCCACCGCCTCGCCCGAATACATCACCGTAATCCGATCACAAGTCTCCAAAATCAAACCGAGATTGTGCGAGATATAAATCATCGAAGTGCCAAATTGACTGGAAATTTCCTTAATCAATTGCACAATGCCCGCCTCAACGGTCACGTCGAGCGCGGTAGTTGGCTCATCCAACAGCAACAAAGCAGGCTTGGATAATAAAGCCATTGCAATCACGACGCGCTGCTGCTGACCACCGGAAATTTGGTGCGGGTAGGAATCCATAATGCGTTGCGGATCGGGGAGCTTCACCGCCGCTAGTATCTCAAAAGAACGCTGCTTGGCTTCGGCTTCGGTGACATTTTCATGGTAGAGCGGCACTTCCATGAGCTGTTCACCGATCTTCATCGACGGATTCAAGGAAGCCATTGGCTCTTGGTAAACCATACTGATTTGTGAGCCGCGAATGCTACGCAACTCCTCTTCATTCATGGTTTGCAAGTCGCGGCCATTGAACAGAATCTGCCCGCTTTTCACCCGCCCGTTTTTGCCCATGTAATTCATAATCGCGAGCGCAACCGTGGACTTACCGCACCCTGATTCGCCCACTATCCCAATCGACTCACCCGGCATCACGGTCAGATTAAAATCAATCACCGCCGGAATTTCGCCCGCCCGCGTGTAATAGGAAATATTGACGTTTTTACACTCCAAGACTGGAGTAATTGCCATCGCTTCAGACATTTTCATTACTCCTTAATCGCGTAGTGAAACTTCACGTAAACCATCGGCCAGTAGGTTAAAACCTAGAATCAAGGAAGCTAACGCAGCCGCAGGTAGATACATCGAGTGACCCGCAAAAGCGCCCAAAGGTACGGCCTCTTTCAACATCAAACCCCAATCGGGATCAGGTGGTGGCAAGCCCAAGCCTAAGAAACCCAAAGTCGCTATCGCCACCACGGTATAACCCAAGCGTAAGCAGGCATCGACAATTAAGGGGCCACGCGCATTCGGCAGCAACTCAACCAACATAATGTACCAAGACGACTCGCCGCGAGTTTGTGCAGCGAAGATATAGTCGCGCGTTTTCAAATCGAGGACTAAACCGCGCACAATGCGCATAATTTGCGGAGCGGAGGCAAACGTGACTGCGACTACAATCGTCCAACCGCTAGCACCGAAGGTAGCGACAACAATGATGCAGAGAATAATGAAGGGGAAAGACAAGAAGATATTGGCAAAGAACGAAACAATTTCATCCGCCCAGCCGCCCATATAACCTGCAACCACCCCCATCAGCATACCAACGATATAGGCAACTAAAGTCGCGAAGGTAGCCCAGATCAAGACCTTCTGCGCACCCCAAATAATCCGCGAGAGAATATCGCGGCCTTTGTGATCGGTGCCTAGCCAAAATGTACCGCCGTCGGGGGCTGCTGCACCAATTTTTTGGAAAGGCAGCATAATCGCATTCGGATCATATAAAGGCAGAAAAGGCGCAAGAATCGCCATCGCTACCCAGAATAGAATCAAGAATAAGCCAACCATCCCAATCGGCGATTCCCGCATCAGCGCGAGCGCTTTGAAAAAACGCTTGAATCCCGAGTCGCGCTTGGGCATTTCATTGGTGTTTAATTTTACTGTTTCACTCATTGCTCTGCTCCTAGCTAAACCGAATCCGTGGATTCAGTAAGGTATAACCAATATCGGAGATAAACTGCGAGAACACCGCAATGAATACCGCGAACATGACACAGGCTTCGATCACATAAATGTCACCAAACAAAGCCGCGTCCACCAACATAGAGCCAAAGCCTTTATAGGCAAAAAACACTTCAACCACGACTAAACCGGACAATAGCCAATTCAGTTGCAGCACAATCACAGTGAAAGGAGCAATCAACGCATTACGCAACGCATGGCGCATAATCACGCGCTTGTAAGGCAAACCTTTGAGTACTGCTGTACGTATATATTGCGAGGTCATGACTTCCGCCATCGAAGCACGAGTCATGCGTGTGACATAACCGAAGTCGTAAATAACTAAGACCATTACTGGCAAGATTAACTCTTTCCAGCTAAACCCATTGGTCATGCTCGACGTACCGGGTAGCAAATGCCAAGTGTAAACAAATAAACCCGTTAAAAAGGTAGCCGTCGCAAACTCTGGCACTGAGGTTGTCAGCACCGAAGCCACTGAGATAGCTCGATCCTGAAAGGAACCCTCCTTCATGCCCGCCAAGACACCCAAAGTGAGGGATAAAGGAATCAGAATAATAAAAAAGACTAGGGTTAAAATACCTGTGTTTTTTAAGCGATCCACTAGCAATTCAGAAACGGGGGCTTTGTACTGTAAAGAATCGCCAAAATCACCGTGTAAGGCACTGCCAACCCAGTTCGTATAGCGAGTAAAAAAGGGTGAGTTATAGCCATTTTGATCCAGCCATACTTCACGTTGCTCAACGGATGAATAAGGGCCAAGCACCTTACCGGCTACGGCCATTTTATCGGATTCAAATAGGGAAAATAGAATAAACGACACGACCAACATGATCAGCAGCATGGCTACTAGCCGTTTTGCAGCTAAAACGATCATAGGCTAACACTCCTCTCACAGCTTGCTGCCCTCCCTCTGCTGGGTCACGCAGTTACGCCGCTTACTGTGGTTTTTGGTGGCAAGACCAAAAGCCCGCTAGAGAGCGGGCTTTTGGTTGGAGACTAAGACTTAAGCATCAAGCCAGACCTTGTTATAAGGCGTGCTGAATTGATGATACTGAGTCGGATGCGCTTTCAGACCTTTCACTTTATTCGAGGCCACAAAGAAATTCGATTGCCATAGCGGCTGCACAATCACTGCATCTTCTTGCAAAATGCGCTGCACATCTTTCATCGCTTCTTTACGCTTCGCTACATCAATTAGAGCTTCTGCTTTATTTAAAGCCGCTTCAAACTCTGGATTGTTGTAATTGGTTTCATTCCAAGGCACGCCCGCGCGATAAGCCACACTCATCACCATCGTCCCTAGTGGACGGTGTGTCCAAGCAGTGATACCAAATGGGGTTTTATCCCAAACTTCCCAATATTTAGCGGCAGGCATCAGGTTGATGTTGATCTTAATTCCGGCTGGAGCACATTGCTCTTTGAGAATTTCGCAAGCCTGTTGCTGCCAAGGGCCATTGGTATTACCGCAGTCTAAAGTCAGCTCGACGCCATCTTTATAACCAGCTTCTTCCAATAACTTTTTGGCTTTTTCATGATCTTGCTTGAGTTTAGGCAACTCAGCATATTCTGGATGAATCGGGCTGACATGGTGATGCTCAGCCACTAAACCGCCCTTGCCTTGATAAATGGTTTGGATGTACTTCTCCGCATCCACACAAGCTTGTACTGCTTGACGCAGTTTCTTGTTGTCATAAGGCTTTTCACTCACCCGCATCCGAATACAGCCGGTTTGCGCAGTTTGTGCAGGATAAATCGTGGCATTCGGCACGCTTTCCGCTAAGGCGTAGGAAGCAATGTCAAATTCATAGATCAGATCGACTTGGTTAGAAGCAAAGGCTGCTAATTGCGCGGTGGAAGCTGGGCCATGATCAATATATTGAATTTCATCAATGTAAACCTCGCCACCCCAATAAGGCTGCTCAGCACGCTTCAATACGGCAATCTCACCGACTTTGTACTTATCTAGCTTATAAGGGCCAGTACCAATCGGATTCTTAATGAAGTCTTTGCCGTCTTTTTCAAAGTTACGGTGCACAATCGCAGTTGGGTAGTTGTACAGATTCTCAGGAATCGCCAGTTGAGGTGTACTCATCTTCAACTTAACGGTGTAGTCATCGACTTTAGTGACCGCGCCTTCAATCATCTGCTTGGTCATTTTCGGCTTGCCGTCTTTGTCCTTCTCGCCAGTATCAACATCCTTGACCATCGCCGAGAATAAACCGACATTGGACGAGCCTGTCTTTGGGTCTAACCAACGGGTGAAATTGAAGACCACATCATCTGCATTGAATTGGTCGCCATTGCTCCATTTCACATCTTTACGCAGTTTAAATGTCCACTCGGTCAGATCAGCATTCGCTTCCCAACTTTCCGCTAACATCGGACGAGTGATATTGTCTGGGCCAGTAATCGTCAAATACTCTAAGACTTGGCGTGCCACATTCGATTTCTCTGTCCAGTCAAATAAGGCTGGGTCAGTGATTTCTTGAACAGGCATTGAAACTCTTAATACACCACCTTTTTTAGGTGTCTCTTCTGCTGCCATTGCCGAGGGCATCAACTTTTCACCGAGAATCGTTCCAGCCACTGCGTAGGCAGCCACTGCTGACATCCCCAATAAAGTGGTAGTACGAAGGAACTCACGGCGTGAAATTTTTTTATTGTCAAGGTCAGCAATAAGCGTGGGAATTAAGGGGTGCTTATCAGCTTCCGGAAATTTAGACATAAGATTCTCCAGTTCAGCTTTCAGTTAATTTATTGAAAAGTGGCAGAGCAGAGAGAGAGATACCCGATGCTACACCTTTAAAATTACAACTTCAAGAAAGCAAAAAATGCAGCATTTCAATTTGTTGCACTGCAAAAAAAATGATAAATATCAACTTGATCGATACTAGTACTTTAAGTTGGATGGCTACTAGTAAAACTACCAAAAAGTTATATAGTGAGCAGCACCACAGAGTATGACAACTTGCAGAAGGAGGAATTAATGACGAATAACCGACATTATTTAAATGGACAATGGTTAAACGGTGAAGGCGAATTGCTGCAAGTTGATAACCCTGCTACTGAAGCCATCATTGCTGAATTCAATCTCGCCGGTGAGTCGCAAATCCTTGCTGCTGTAAAGGTTGCCAAACAAGCACAAACGACTTGGGCGAAATTAGCCAGCTACGGACGCGCTGCTTACCTGCACAAACTCGCCGATCAATTGCTTTTAGATGCACCTAACATTGGCAAAATACTCGCGGAAGAATCCGGCAAAAGTCTGGCAGATGCTGAAGCTGAAGTGCGTTATGGCGCAGAAATCACCCGCTATCATGCTGAATGGAGCCGCAAGATTGAGGGCGAAATCATCCCGAGTGATAGCCCCAACGAACAACTGCTCTTAATGCGCGAACCACTCGGTGTAGCAGTCTGCTTAATCCCCTTCAATTACCCGATTTACACCCTATTACGCAAACTTGCCCCAGCCTTGATTACCGGAAATACCGCGATTGTGCGCCCGAGTAATCACACGCCTTGCTCTGCTTTAGCGCTGGCGCAAACAGTCGAAAAGGCCGGATTCCCAACGGGCGTAATCCAAATTGCTGTTATGAGTCATGCTGCTTGTGAAGCCATGTGCCGCCAAGCCGAAGTGGGGATAATTTCACTAACGGGCAGTGTTGAGGCAGGCCGACACGTGCTTGATTACAGCAAAACGAATATCACCAAAGTTTCTTTGGAGCTGGGCGGCAAAACCCCAGCGATTGTTGCGGATGATGCTGATTTGAAAGCGGCGGCAGCGGCAATTGTAGGCTCCAAAACCACTAACTGCGGGCAGCTTTGTACGGCAGTGGAGCGGGTGTACGTGCATAGCTCAGTCTATCCGCAAATGGTAGTTTTGCTGCGTAATACGATGGAAGCGCGTCAGTTTGCTAATCGCTTAGAACAGCCCTCTGCAATGGGGCCTTTGATTAGCAAGGATGCCCAAACCCGCACGCATGCTTTAGTACAAGAGGCTTTAGCAGCGGGAGCAGTGTGTGAAGTGGGTGGTTATTTACCGGAAGGCCAAGGCTATTTTTATCCCGCGACTCTGCTGAGCAATGTTGATCATTCGATGACTGTGGTGAAAGACGAAACCTTTGCACCTGTGCTCTGTGTGATGCCCTATCAGGATTTAGATGAAGCTTTAGCGCTTGCTAATGATCATCAGTATGGTTTGTCCTCGGTGCTATTCACCAATCGCTATAAAGATGTCATGCGCGTCGCCACCAGTATTGAAGCGGGTGAGCTATATGTCAATCGCACGCCTGCCGACCCGTATCAGGGCTATCATGCAGGCTGGAAAAGCTCCGGTTTAGGTGGCGATGATGGCAAACATGGCATGCTCGAATTCACCCAAACGCGCATGGTCGCTTTGAATTTCGCCTAACGACAAGCACAGGTTAGCTCATGAAAATCACCGAACTACAAACTTATATCGTCGCCACCCCTGCCCCACATATTGGCGGGATGTATTGGATTTTTGTGCGTTTAAAAACCGCTTGCGGGATTGAAGGGGTGGGCGAAATTTACTCGGCGACGTTCCACCCGAAGGCGCAAGTGCCGATGATTGAGGATGTGTTTCAGTGCTATCTGTATGGACACGATCCGCATCATATCGAGCGTTTTTATCGGCAATGCTACTCTAGTGGTTTCACCCAGCGCCCAGATTTGAGCATGATGGGCATCGTCAGTGGCTTGGAGATGGCATGCTGGGACATTATTGGTAAGGCGGCAAATAAACCCGTTTACGAGCTGATTGGCGGCAAAGTGAATGAAAAACTGCGCTGCTATACCTACCTTTATCCGAAAAATGCGGCAGGTGACTACGATTACAGTGACCCGTATTTAGCGGCGGAATCGGCTGCGGAGAATAGGCAAAAAGGTTTTACCGCCGTGAAGTTTGATCCCGCAGGGCCTTATACCGCTTATTCAGGGCATCATCTTTCTTTGGAAGTGATGGATCGCTGCGAATTATTCTGCAAACTGATTCGTGAAGCGGTCGGCGACAAATGCGATCTGTTATTTGGTACGCACGGGCAAATGACGCCTGCTTCCGCCATACGCCTTGCTAAGCGCTTGGAAGCCTATGATCCTTTATGGTTTGAAGAGCCAGTGCCGCCCGGACAGCCGGAAGCGATGGCGGAAGTCGCACGCAAAACTACGATTCCGATTGCCACCGGTGAGCGCTTAACCACCAAATACGAATTTGCAGCACTTTTACAAGCAGGTGGCGCGAGTATTTTGCAGATGAATTTAGGGCGAGTTGGCGGCATTTTAGAGGGCAAAAAAATTGCCAGCATTGCAGAAGTCTATTACGCACAAATCGCGCCGCATCTTTACAATGGCCCAGTCGGTGCGGCGGCGAGTGTTCAATTAGGCGCTGCAACACCAAACTTTTTAATTCAGGAAAGCATTGAAACGTGGGGCGGTTTTTATAGCGAGATTCTGCACAAACCGATTGATTGGCAGGATGGTTATATTATTCCACCGACTACACCTGGCTTAGGTATCGAGGTGAATTGGGCAGTGGTCGAGGCCAATAGCCCTTACACGGGCGAGCGCCTGCACCTGCAAATGTACCCTACCCCTTATGACGTGAAAGATCATGCTCCAGCCAAAGGTTGAATACGATTATATTATCGTCGGTGCGGGTTCGGCGGGCTGTATTTTAGCCGAACGTTTGAGTGCTTCGGGCGAGTTTACGGTATTGCTGCTGGAAGCGGGCGGCACGGATAATCATCCGTGGTTTAAGATGCCGATGGGTTATGGCAAGCTCTACTACAATCCGCGCTATAACTGGATGTATTACACCACACCACAAATTGAGCTAGACAACCGTAATCTGTATGTGCCACGCGGCAAGGTACGCGGTGGTTCGGGTGCGATTAATGCGATGATTTATGTATGTGGCGCGGCGCAAGATTTTGATGATTGGGCGGCTGCCACGGGCGATTCGGGCTGGTCGTATCAGTCGGTTTTACCCTATTTCAAAAAGCTGGAAACGCATTGGAATCCCGATACTACTTGGCACGGGCAGGATGGTAAAATTCATGTCAGCTCCTTGCGTGAAGGCATGCATCCGGTCTGCGAAAACTTCTTAAGCGCTTGTCGTGAACTCGATTACCCCGAAAACCCTGATTTTAACGGCGCTCAGCTCGAAGGCTTCGGTGTTTATGATGTCAATATCGACCACGGTATTCGCGATTCCAGCTCGCGGGCTTATTTGCAGCCTGCTTTGCACCGCCGCAATTTAACGGTACGCACCGAAATCATGGTGGCGCGGGTTGTGTTTGATGAAAATAAGAGGGCGATTGGCGTGCAAGTGGGCACAGGTCGCGACCCTAAAATCCATTATGCACGCAAGGAAGTGATTCTCTCGGCGGGCGCGGTGGAAAGCCCGAAATTGCTGGAATTATCGGGGATTGGTGATGGCAAGCGCTTGCAAGATTTAGGTATCCCCGTGGTGCAGCATTTGCCACAAGTAGGTGAAAATTTACAAGATCATTTATGCGCCAGTTACTACTACAAAACCAAAGTTCCGACCCTGAATGAGCGCTTTAATTCGCTGATTGAACAGGCGAAAATGGGTTTGCAATATGCGCTATTTAGAAAGGGGCCATTAGCCTTAAGTGTCAATCAAACAGGCGGCTTTTTTAAAACCAACCCTGAACTCGCGAATCCCAATATCCAGCTTTATTTTAACCCGCTGTCTTACACCATCCCCAAAGATGGCAAAGTCGCAATTAAAACTGATCCCTATCCGGGGGTGCTACTGGCGATTGCCGCCTGTCGCCCGAGTAGTCGCGGGAATGTGCATGCAGTGAGTAGTGATAGTGCGAATAAACCTGCGATCAATCCGAACTTTCTGAGCACCGAACAGGATAGAACAGAGGCGATTGCGGGTAGCCGTTTAATGCGCCACATCGTGCAAAGTCCGGCTTTGCAGCAAGTGATCATCGAGGAAACGATTCCGGGCAAGCAAGTGCAAAGTGATGAGGAAATGCTGGAGTTTTTCCGCGCTAATTCGGGTTCGATTTATCATTTATGTGGCACTTGTGTGATGGGTAAAAGTGCTGAAGATTCGGTGGTTGATAGCCAATTGCGCGTGCATGGGGTGCAAGGTTTGCGCGTGGTCGATGCCTCTGTGTTTCCGAATGTGACTTCGGGGAATATTAATGCGCCGGTGATGATGGTGGCGGAGCGGGCGGCGGAGTTGCTTTTGCAGTCTTAGTTAGTTATTGCACTCGAAAGGTCGAGGCAATCGGCCTCAACTGTTTGGTTAGAAACATAGGCATCCGCAGCAATACCTTCACTCCGCACTTGATTCGTTAAACGTACCGCTGTGTCTAAATCTAAGCCATGCCCGACAACAATAGCTGATTGCTCATTGCTGTATGCATTTGTAGGGTCTGCTGTTTTTAAGAGCTTAAAGCTGTATTTGGGATATTGAGCACGAAACCTTTTCAAGCGCATTAAGGCTTCGGCGCGCGTGTCATAGCCAGAACCAACAATGACATTACGTGTGCCCGCCAAGCAGGGTTTGAAATAGCTATCGCTATTAGCTTGAGGTGTTGTGGGGTATTTTTGTGTAGGTAAAGTATTAGTGGCTGGTGGAATTATTGGCTGAATATTTAAAGTGTTGGCTTGAGGTGGTAGCGTCTTGTTCATCTGAGTCTGCAACTCAGTTTTAGTCTCATCCGTTTTGGAGTCGAATAGAAAGCTTACTCCCCAGCCCAACAGGCCTAAGCTCACTGCCCCTATTAATAGCAGTAGCCATTTGGGCAGATTAGGTTGAGTCTGTGTCGTATCGATCAGCGTTTGCGGAGTAACAAGAGGCGTTTCTGAAGAAACCGATGACGGTGTCGAATCGGGTTTGGACTCTACACGCTCACTAGGCTCTGACTTAGGTCTAGAAGGCGTAATAGCTGCATAATGCACTTTTAGCCCTTTGATAAGCTGCTCAATATGATGATTCAAATCGCGCCCTGAGCGGATTTCAGCAGCATTCCGAAAGGCCAAAGACTGCAGGCTGGGCGGCAACTCGCTCTCAAGCGGCATATTGGCTTGGGCTAACAGTACTGGGATCACTGGAATTTTCTGCTTTAAAGCAGCCTCAATTTCAATGCGCACAAAGTCTGCGGGGTCGTCTAAGCGCCGTAAGCCTTGGGTATTTTTAACATTCAGCCAATCATCGCCAATTAGTGCCAGCATCAAGTCAGACTTAGCAACGGCTTGGTTTAAATACTCTCTAAAATCAACGCCTAAGGGAATCGCATCGACATCGATGAATACAGCTTCCTTGCCAAATACCTCCTCCAAACGCTCAGCAAGCATGCCTGCTATATAACCGGTGTCGTCACGTCGATAGGAGATGAAGATACGTGGCATTTTTTGGCCTTTACTGATTATCGTTAAACTTAGGCTATGACTTACTGCATAAAAAGCATTTTACATATTGAAGAATAGCACTATTCTCAAACTGTTTTTTGTAAGCATAGTCTAGTTTTTTTAATAATCCATTGCCTCGCACAGCACTCTATATACGCCCAAAATAGGTGTTTTTAGGTACTTTAAAACCAACCAATTTACCCCAATACCGAAAAACTACTATCCTGATTAATCTCTCGATTGCGCGAATAAAAGCCAATACTCACGGTACGGCCTAAATACTCCATCGTATATTGCACTGGGTCTTGGTCGTGATCCTGCCCTGCTTCACAAGCAGTAATCAAAGTCGCCATCATCTTGCCAGCCACCGCAGTATTTTTGAACTGATTGCCGCTCGTGCCAATGGCGATGTAATAGCCGGGAATGTCGGTTTTGTCATAGATCGGAATCCAATCTTCAGTGACATCATAAGCCTCAACTACACCACGCACTTGATTCGGAATCCCTAACTCCGGCAAGCGCTGTGCCATGCGGATAATATGTGTCATCGCATGCTCGGTAAGATTACGATCCATTTCATCCGCATCCACCCATTCTTTGGCATCGCAATCAGGATCTTCACTGCCCAAGAGCATCATGCCGCCACTAGCAGGTCGGCTATAGGTAGCGATATCCCCATCGGAAGTGATCATACCGAGCTTGGCATAATCAAAATTCTGAGGTGGAGTCACATAAGGAATTTCTTGGCGAAGCGCGCGCGTGCTCATTTTCATGCGCTCATTTAAACCAACTAAAGCATTGATTTTGGAGGAATGGGGTCCGCCTACATTTACCACCACAGGTGCATCAATCTGCTCACCCTCTTTGAGCGTAACTCCACAGACGCGCCCATTAGCTTGACGGATTTCCACCACCTCCGCATAGAAACGGAATTTCCCGCCAGCCGCTTCTGTAGCACGTTGCAGATTATGCGTAGCCAGTTGCGGATCAGTCACATAGCCACCGCGCGGCCAACGGACTGCGCCTTGAATTTCTCCCTCAGTAGGCTCTGCAAAACCTTCCTGATCAGGACGTTTGGCAGGTGCATATAAACGTAAATCCGAACCCGGCAGCCACGCTTGGATTTGCTCTGCATTCAATTCCTCATAGGGAATGCCCAGTTCATTCGAAAGCTGCATGGCTTTTTCTAGATAACCATTATGCTCGGTTTTCATCACTAAGCAGCCACACTCGCGAAACTGTGCTAAGCCTGACTCGTCCTCAATGCCCACATAGTTCGCCCAGTCACGCCAATAATGATAACCTTCGTAAGCCATTGCGGTACCATCTAAAGTTGAATAGTAGGTACGAATAATGGCGCTGGAATTGGAGGTGGAGCCAAAGCCAGCGGCACCATTTTTATCCACATTCAAGGTTTTCCAGCCGCGACGCGCAAGCTCTAAACCAATGGCAGCGCCAATAATGCCTGCGCCGATAATAATCGCGTCATACTGTTTACTCATGCTGCTCATCTCCTAACTGGGTGCTTGCGGCTCATGGTGAATTTTGGTTTTAAAATTTTTTTGCATCAACATACATTAGTGTTTGGACTTGTCAATACAATAGTGTATGTTAGGCAACAGAGAGAGTAGAGAGAAAGGCATGAGCGATGAAAACCGCGCTAACCTTGAACGTCAAGACTGGATTAGGGCTGCGTACACGGTGCTCACTCACGAAGGGGTAGACCGTGTACGCGTCCTAACTCTAGCCGAGAAACTAGGGATTACGCGGGGGAGCTTTTATTGGCACTTTAAAAGTCGCGACGAATTACTGCAGGCTTTAATTGAAGCTTGGCAGCAGAAAAACACGGGCGAATTGTTAGCCGCCTGTGCAAGTAGTAAAGATTTCACTGACCGCATGCTGGCGATTGCGGATTGTTGGACTAATGAAAACCTGTTCGATCCAGCTTTAGACACTGCGATGCGGAATTGGGGGAATCATGATCCAAAAATTGGCCAATTAGTGCATGAAGAAGATCAAAAACGTCTGCACGCTTTCCAATCTATGTTTGAAGAACATGGCTGTGGACACACAGAAGCGATGATTCGTGCTCGCGTTTTTTATTTTACACAGGTCGGTTATTACGCTTTAGAGTTAGGCGAAGCTTTAGCGCAACGCTTACGGCTTTATCGCGAGTATTTCTGGGTTTTCACTGGCGAAAAGATCGATGAAACCCGTTTCCAGCAGTATCTAAAAAAGACACTGCCGAAAAATTCGGAGTGAAGCACCACAGTTACGCTCTGATTTGCGCTCAAGCTATTCAATAGGAGAGTGTATTGTATGAGTCAAGACCCAGCAGTTTCCTCAGAAACCGCCGCCTCCAAAGCTCGCCCACGCCGCACCGGCAAACAGCGCCATGCAGAAACTGGCTCGCACTCGCAGCTCCAGCAATTGCCTTGGCAAACCCTCAAGAATCCCTACAAACCTATCGAAATTATCTACCAAGAACAACTTGAGCTGATTCATGATGCATCCATGCGTATCCTTGAAGAAGTCGGCATGGATGTCTTGGATGAGGATGCGCGTGAACTGATGGCGAAATCAGGTGCGCAAGTTAAAGCTGGTAGTAATCGAGTGCGTTTCGATCGGCATTTGATTATGGATTATATCTCCAGCGTGCCCGAACAGTTCACCTTGCACGCCCGCAATCCAGCGCATAATCTGCAAATCGGCAAAAACTTCACTAATTTTGGCACAGTCGCTAGCGCTCCCAACTCCAGCAGTATGGATGGCGGACGCCGTGCGGGGAATAAAGCCGACTATCAAAACTTTCTGCGTTTAATGCAGAGCTTAAACATCCTGCATTTTACAGGTGGTTATCCGGTTGAACCTGTAGATATTCATGCTTCAGTACGCCATTTGGATTGCTTAGCAGATTGTGTGACATTAACTGACAAGGTCTTTCATGCTTACTCCTTGGGACGCAAGCGCAATCAAGATGGGATTGAGATTGCACGCATTGCACGCGGTATCAGTAATGAACAGTTAGACCAAGAACCCAGCCTGTTTACCATTATTAATACCAGCTCCCCGTTGCGTTTAGACCAACCGATGCTGCAAGGCATCATGGAAATGTCGGCGCGGAATCAAGTGGTGATGCTCACACCCTTTACGCTCGCAGGTGCGATGGCTCCGGTGACGGTTGCAGGTGCGCTTGCGCAGCAAAATGCCGAAGCTTTGGCAGGCATTGCCTTCACGCAAATGGTGCGACGTGGTGCGCCTGCGGTGTATGGTGGCTTTACCTCGAATGTGGATATGAAGTCGGGTGCTCCGGCTTTTGGTACGCCTGAATATGTACAAGCTGCGCAAATTAGCGGTCAACTCGCACGCCATTATAAAATCCCGTTCCGCTCCTCGAATGTCTGTGCAGCAAACACCGTGGATGCGCAAGCCGCGTATGAGTCAACGATGTCCCTGTGGGGTGCGATTATGGGTGGCACGAACTTCCTTATGCATGGGGCGGGCTGGCTAGAAGGTGGTTTGTGTGCATCCTTTGAAAAGATGATGATTGATGCCGATCTGTTGCAAATGATGGCTGTTTATTTGCAGGGTGTGACGGTCGATGAAGCTTCGCTGGCGCTGGAAGCAGTGAAAGATGTTGGCCCAGGCGGACATTACTTTGGCACTGCGCATACGATGGCACGCTATAAGGATGCTTTCTATGCGCCGCTTATTTCCGATTGGCGCAACTTCGAAACTTGGCAAGAAGCAGGCAGCCCGACTGCCTATGACCATGCACATAAACTATATAAACAGATTTTAGAAAATTACGAACCACCTGCTTTGGATGCTGCAATTCGCGAAGAATTAGACGACTTTGTTGCACGCCGGAAAAGTGAAGGTGGTGTGGCTACAGACTTTTAAAGGAAAATAAATGAAATCACATGTACGCGTAGCCGTGATTGGTGGTGGTGTTGTTGGCGCAAGTGTGCTCTACCACCTCACGAAATTAGGTTGGCAAGATGTAGTATTGATTGAACGTTCTGAACTGACTTCTGGTTCGACTTGGCATGCGGCAGGCGGTTTTCACACCTTAAACGCCGATACCAATATGGCAGCGTTGCAGGGCTATACCATCAATTTGTACCGCGAATTAGAGCAGATTTCCGGCCAAACTTGTGGCTTGCATCATGTCGGCGGCATTACGCTTGCAACTACTCCAGAGCGCATGGATTATCTCAAAGCTGAACGAGCCAAACATCAATACATGGGTTTGCATACCGAAATTATTGGCCCGGATGAAATCCGCAAACTCTCGCCGATTACCAATACGGACGGCGTGATTGGTGGTTTATACGACCCACTGGATGGGCATCTTGATCCTTATGGCACGACGCATGCCTATGCCACCGCCGCCAAAAAACAAGGTGCGGAAATCTATCTACACACGCATGTTAGTGCTCTGAATCCGCGCCCCGATGGTAGTTGGGAAATTGTCACTAATAAGGGCACTGTCATCGCTGAGCATGTGGTGAATGCCGCAGGTTTATGGGCGCGTGAAGTTGGGCGCATGGTCGGCGTTGAATTGCCGCTGCATCCGATGGAGCATCAATATTTAGTTACGGATGAAATTCCCGAAGTTTATAACCACGGTTCGGAATTGCCGCATGTGATGGACCCGGCGGGCGAAAGCTATCTGCGCCAAGAGGGTCGCGGCTTAGTGATTGGTTTTTATGAGCAGCGCTGCGATCCTTGGGCGATCGATGTGACTTCATGGGATTTCGGACATGAATTATTGCCGAATCAGCTAGACCGCATTAGTGATTCCCTAGAAATTGCCTGTAACCGTTATCCCGTATTAGGCACAGCGGGCATTAAAACTATTATCAATGGCCCCTTCACTTTCGCGCCCGACGGCAATCCTTTGGTTGGGCCAGTGGGCGGATTACGCAACTTCTGGTCAGCGTGTGCGGTAATGGCAGGCTTTAGTCAAGGTGGTGGTGTGGGTTTAACCCTAGCCGAATGGATGGTGGAAGGCGAGCCGACCCGCGATGTGTTCGCGATGGATGTGGCACGCTTTGGCAAATTCGCGACTCGTGCTTATACGCGCCACAAGGTCACAGAAAACTACCAAAAACGCTTCTCGATTTCCTTCCCGAATGAAGAACGCCCCGCAGGTCGTCCACTACATACCACACCGATGTATCCAGTTTGGAAGGAGCAAGGCGCAGTCTTTGGGCAAGGGCATGGCTTAGAGCATGTGAATTATTTCGCGCGTGAAGGCGAACCGCGCTACGAAACACCGACCTTTGTGCGCTCCAACGCTTTCGACACCATCGGCGAAGAATGCCGCAATGTGCGCAATAATGTTGGCATTAATGAAATCCACAATTTCAGCAAATTCATCGTTACAGGCACAAAAGCGCGTGAATGGCTGGATGGGATTATGGCGGGCAAAATTCCCGAAATCGGACGCTTGAGCCTATCACCTTTATTAAGCCCGAAAGGTCGCATTATTGGTGATTTCACGATTAGTTGCTTAGGCGACAATCACTTCCAACTCACTGCGTCCTATGGCGCACAGGCTTATCACCAACGTTGGTTTGAACAGCATTTGCCGGAATCGGGCGTTGAGATTCGCAATATTTCCCTGCAAAGGATTGGTTTCCAAATTGCAGGGCCGAATGCGCGAGCACTCTTGAGCAAAGTCAGCAATATTGACCTCAGTACCGCAGCCTTTCCGTTTATGAGCGTGCGTCAAGGCGAAGTCGGTTTGACCGATGCCATCGTGCAGCGCGTGAGTTATACGGGTGATCAAGGCTATGAAATCTATGTCGATAATAGCCAGCAACTCGCTTTATACGAAGCACTCTCCGAAGCAGGCAAAGCCTTCAATCTCAAGCCCTTTGGCATGCGTGCGATGATGAGCTTGCGCTTGGAGAAAAGCTTTGGCTCGTGGCTGCGTGAATTTAAACCGGATTACACACCACAAGAAACGGGTTTAAGCCGCTTTGTAGCTTACAACAAACCCGCTGATTTTATTGGTAAAGCAGCCGCTTTAGCCGAAAAGGCTCAAGGTGTGAAACGCAAACTCACTACCTTCATTGTCGACACCGACGATGCGGATGTGCATGCCGATGAGCCGATTTGGCATGATGGCAAGATTGTTGGCTCAGTGACTTCGGGTGGCTATGCACATTGGGCGCAGAAGTCGGTGGCGATTGGTTTCTTACCACCCGAATTGATCCAAGCAGGCACACAAGTCGAAATTGAATTACTCGGCAAAAAGCGCCCTGCGACCGTGATTACTGAAGCGTTATTCGACCCACAACTGACTTATTTACGATCTTAAATGACGCAAACTATCAGACTGATTTCCTGCTTAGGGGAAAATACTTATCCGATTGCGGAGCAGCTTACCGCTTATTTGACTGAAAAAACTGATCTGTGTGTGGTGTTTGATCGCACTACGCCTTGGTTAGAGGCAAGTCAAAAACTGGCAACGGGCGAGATTCAAATGGGTTGGATTTGTGGCATGCTCTATACCCTGCAACAAGATCAGCAGGCACGCTATCAAGTGCTCGCCAAACCGATCTTTGCGGGGCATAGCGAGCCGCTGTATTTTTCGTATTTAGTGGTACGGCGTGATAGTCCGATTCAAACCATTGCGGATTTACAGGGTAAGCATCTGGTGATTAATGACCCAGACTCTTATTCGGGTAATCATGCTTTGTGGGCGCATTGGGCTAAATTGCAGCATGCGCCAAAATTCGCAAGTGTGTTGGAAAGTGGCGCACATTCCAATTCCCTGCGCATGGTTGCGAATAGTGAAGCCGATGTGGCAGCGATTGATTGTACGGTGTTTGATTATTGGTTGAAAACCGACAAACCTGAAATGCGAGAAGCACTGAGTCAATTACACGCGATTGAGCAAATTAATCCAGCCCCTACTCCGCCACTGGTGATACACCAATCAGTGGATGCAGACACCACAGCAATGATTCGCCAAGCTTTACTAAGCTTGAATCAATCGGCTTGGTTGGAGCGATGCAAGCAGGCTGGATTGAATGGCTTAGTGGGAGCGAGTGATCAGGATTATGATTTTATGCGAGTGAGTTATCGGCTTAGTACTGGGTTTCGGCAGCCTTAGTGTCATTGGTTTCAGTGACTTGGACTTGTCCATTCATTAGCATGGGTAGGAGCCAGTCGCGCAGTTCGGATAAGTGTTGGTTTTCCAGTAAAACCTTTTGCTTTTTTGCCTCTACAGGTCGTAAAACTTTATAAAATACTTGATGTAAATCATCTGGAGGCATTTCAACTTCGTGTGAATTTGCGAATGCCTCAAAAAGCAAATTCTTTATTCCGCTAGTTTTACCCTCCCAGCCGAAAAACGCCCCTGAATCATAGAGTTGACTCCATAGATAGATAAAAGTAAAGAAAGTATGTTTATTTTTTAATGAGATTGCCTTGCAAAAATTTGAACATATGAGTGAATCATTAAAACGCCGAAGTGTCTCCTCTGTTATATAGGCTAATCGTCCTGTAGATTGTGATGGGCTGCCTCCAGAAATTTCGATGATCAAGTCATGACTCTCCAGCAGTTTTTGCTCATTCTTTGAAAGAATATACCTAATCGGGGGGGACAATTTTGACTTCCCTTTCAAGCCATTAATATCAGTGCCTCGAATACAAGTAACCCTTTTATTATAATTTCCCTGTAGTGTCTCCTGTCCCCAATCACCGCTTTTATCACTTGCAATCCACTTAGCAATTGGTTGTATCATCCACCCCGCCGGAATCTCCCGCTTCAACTCCTCGTTATAAACCATCTTGCCGCCCGACGATTTATACGGCTTGCCATTGACATCGGGCGTTCCCTGAGCGAAGTCGAAGGGAAAATCAAACTGCACAAACCAATAGTCGTAGAGAGTTTTCGCCATCGCTTCAAGTTCGGCATTAATGCGATTGTTGATTTCGATTTTTTGGTCGATGGAGGAAAGGACTCTTACAATCTTTTTCTGTTCACCAAGACGCTGTAGCTTTAGGGGAAAATCCTTAATTTGACTTCCACTTATGTGCGGGACTAATGAGCCAGTTGTAATCTTTTGTATATACTTAGAAAACCAAGGACTACCAATTATATATTTTAAATAGACAGTATCTAAGTTTTTCCCTCCACGCATTCTAGCAGTTCGCTGAACTAACAAACATGGAAGATCATGCATTGAAACAGATGCATACTTAAGCCCAGCCTCAATCCAAGGACGATCCATCGCTAGAACGACATCACCCTCTTGTAACTCAAATTGCTTGTAGTTTGACTTTTGAGAGGCAGGCCATTTCTTGACATCATCCCAACGTAAGAAACCTTGAGCAATATTATCTCCACGAAGTAGTTTTATATCACCTTCACCATCAGAGTAACTCCCACTTTCAAATGGAAAACCTGTTAAAAAGTCAATCTCTTCCCCAAGAGTTACATTTCTTCTTTCACTCATACTTCAAACTCGCTAACTGCGTTTTGATTTCAGTTTCAAGGTCACGGGATTGACTAAATAGCGCATCCAAATTATCCGTAAAACCCTTCATCTTAGCCGCGAACTCCGCCGCCGTAATATCGCTGTATTCAATCTTTACGTCGAAATACTGCCCCGCACTAAACGAATAATGCTTAGCTTTGATTTGCTCATAACTAACCACCACCGAAAAATCATCCACCGCTGTTTTAGTATTGAAGGTGTCGATAATGTGCTGTTCTTCTGCTGTCGTCAGAACCGTTTTCTGGTTTTTACCATCCTTGACCGTTTCACCCAGATTAGATGCATCAATCAACACCACTTTATCTTGATTGCCCTTGTCGATGAATAGAATGGAAACATTTGTCCCCGTCGTCGCAAAAATATTACTCGGCATCGACACCACACCTGCCAGCATTTTCTGCTCTACCAAGCGCTCACGAATGCTTTTATCAATCCCCGATTGTGCGGTAATAAATCCGGTCGGAACCACAATCGCCGCTTTGCCCTGGTCTTTTAGCGAAAACATAATGTGCTGGATAAATAGTAAATAAATCGCCATTTTATCCTTGGCTTTATTCGGCACATTCGGAATCCCCGCAAAGAAACGCGCCTTGTTTTCCTTGGTATCTAGATCGTCGCGGAAATCGCTGAAATCCATCTTAAATGGCGGATTGGAAACAATGTAATCAAACTTGGCTAATTCCGTGCCCTCCTTGTGATATGGCAATGAAATCGTATTGCCCTGAATCACATGCGGAATCGAATGCACCAAATTGTTCAAAATCAGATTGAGCCGCAATAACCCCGATGATTTTTGTGAAATATCCTGTGAATAAATGCTGCAACGATTTTCCCCAATCGCATGGGCAAGGTTCATGAGCAACGTCCCCGAACCTGCCGATGGGTCATAACAGGTCACATTCATCACCTTGCCGCGCTGTTCACTAGGAACAAGAATCGCCGCCATAATCTTAGCAACCGCGTGTGGAGTGTAATATTCCGCATATTTGCCGCCGCTGTCTTTGTTATAATCCTTAATCAAATACTCAAAAATATCCGCAAAGAAATCAAAACCCTGCGTGAAAATATGCTCAAAACTGAAATTGACCAGCTTATTGATAATCGCCTTAGAAAAATTGTCGCGCTCACTGGGGTCAGCAATAAACTGACTGAGTTCATTAAATAGACGAACTTGCGCTCCACCTCCCGTTTTAACTGAGAAAATATCACTATTGAGAATCGCAATCTCGCGCAAGGTATCATCAAACTGTTTGGCAAAATTAGCTTCGTTTTGCCGCGCAAACAGACTGGAAATCAAGTGTTCTGGGCGTAAATAGGCTGTCCCTTCAGGCAGCAACATGGTCAGCATTTCGTAATCATCAATATTCATAGTGGCGATATGCTGTTCCCAGTTCGCGGCTTTAGCAGTAGCTGCATCCGCTTTTTTCAGCTCATACGCCAGCTTGTCGCACAAGAATTTATACAGAAAAACCTGTGTAATGATTTTGAACTCATTACCGTCATTACCCAGCCCATAAGCGGCACAGATATTTTTCAGATTGTCGATGAGTTCGGTGGTGCTTTTCTTGAAATCGAGGGCTACCAAGGGGTTACTCCGTTAAATTCGTCCAGATACTCTTTCACAACAAGCTGATTGATATAGCGTGTGCTATCAGGGTTTAGCTTAATGTGTTGTGCTTGGTGAAATTGTTGCACTACATGTCGCTGCATCATGCGCTCAAAATAGCTGTCGTTGTCGAGGATATTCCTATTTTGCATCACACTCTCATCCGCTTGCTGCTTCACGAGTTGCAGCGCCTCGAAAATGCGTCGCTCATTATCTGAGATTGACCCGTTTTCCACTAGGCGTTTATGCACACGCACGAATTTAATGTCGCCTGCGTATTTGCTCTGCAACAGACGGTTTTTGCGGTTGAGTTCCTGCACCTTTTCCTGAATCTTGTTGAGGGTGAGCATATTGTGCTTCATCTCTTCCTGACTCACCTCCTTCAGATTACGGTTCTTGAATAACCGCTCCAGCTCTTCTTTTAGTTGCACAAAGGCAGGGTCTTGGGGGTCGAAATTGCTAGTCATCGTTTCACGAGTGCGGCGCATGGCATCTTTCAAATCATCAGCCAGTTTGAGTTCTTCCTCCCCAATCTTGACGAATTTGAATAAAACCTCCTCCAGAGCCATATTCAATAAGCCACTCGTATCAGTTTGATGGTCAAGGCGATCTTTCAGGTTAAGTAATGCCAGATGATTATCAACTTCACTATACAGTGCGTTGATTTGCGTGAACGGTAGCCGTTGCAGTAACTCATCAAACCCAAATAGGCGGCACAAATTATACAGACTACGCGCATCTGCCAAGGCTTTTTTGAGCGTTAAGATTTGAGTGCGATCTTGAATTTCGCTGATTTGTTGCGAGAACAACTCTTTATTCAGCGTGTCGTACTGGAACAGTACATCCTTGACGGTTTCCAGCTCCGCTTCAATCTCCTCGGCTGATTTAAACAGCTTAGAGTAATGCTCTGTTTCATCACCCAGCTCATTCTGTAGCTCATCGAAATAGGCTTTATTCGTCTTATCGAATTCGCTGCGAATATCAGCAAAATCCACCACATAACCATAACGATGCTTGCCATAGGTGCGATTAACACGAGTCAGAGCTTGCAACAGATTATGCTCGCGAATCACCCGCCCCAAATAGAGCTTTTTCAAGCGCTTGGCATCAAATCCTGTGAGCAGCATATTGTAGACAAACAGCAGATCGATAGTGCCCGCCTTGAAATCTTCTACCCAAGTATCGCGCTCTTCCTTCGAGCCAACATCATGCAGAATCAGTGCTGCGGTTTTTGCTTTATTAGCTAATGGCACACCCGCTGCATAGCCGCCTTGCACCTCTGCTATGGGTTGCAAAGCGTAATTTGCCTGAAACTGCGCAAACATTTCCTTGGCTTGCTCGGAACTATCACAAATCACCATACCGCCAATACTAGGGTCATTCAAAGTGGTGCGGCTTTTTTCAAAATCACGCACGATATAAGCCAGCATGGGCTTCACAAAACTGTGATGCGCGACGATTTCCTTCATGGGCAGCTTGCCTTTCTCCACCTCAAGCTGAGCCAATGCTTTTTTCAAGACCAATTGATAATTGGTTTCAATCGCCTCGCGAATCAGGCGTAAGGTGTAACCATCCGCAATAGACTTATTGTAGTAATACTTGTGAATGTAGTCGCCGAATAAAGCTTTAGAATTGGAGTCTTTACCCAATAACGGCGTACCTGTTAAGCCAATCTTGATCGCGTTTTTATCCGACTGTTCGAGGTTAGCCAGAAAACTGCCTTGCGGGTTGTAACTACGATGTACCTCATCCAGAAAGTAAATCCGCTGGATACTGACATCGTAATCCTTAATGCTCATTACGCTAGGATCGTCTTGAAATTTCTGGATATTCACCACGGTGATTTCCAGCTTACCGCTGTCATTGTGAATCGCGGTAGTTTGTTTAATGTCTTGCGCGAAGGCTTCGCGGGAATTGATAGCATGTACTATTAATCCGCGACTACTAAACTCACGCGACGCCTGTTTAAGCAAATCTAAGCGATCCACAATGAAGTAAAATTTCGGGATAATGTTCTGCTGCTGGAAATAGTCCACCAAATAACGCACGCTGTAATATGCCAACGCCGTTTTACCACTGCCTTGGGTGTGCCAAATAATCCCTTTACGTTTACCTTCATTGAGTTTTTGCTCAATCGCTTGGGTGGCGAACAGTTGCGGGTAGCGCATAACATGATGTTCCCAAGCGTTTTTCTCCTTCAGATAGACGATGGCATAACGCAAAATAAACCGTAATCGCTCTCGACTCAGCAGTGAGGTGCACAAACGATTGGTGGGCGTAGTAGGAGATTTATTGGTGAGAAATTCAGGGCTATTTTTAATAATCAGGCTATTCGTATCTTTGAGTACCGCGTTTTCCGTCGCTTCATGTTCGGGTTTTAATAAAGCCGCAATGTTAAGTGCTTGCTCTTCACGGAAATAGTTAAACATAGCTTGCTGGTAAGAGGTGGACGCATAGAATGCACCTTCAACAGGTTCGGGCGACTCATCATCGTATTCCATATTATTGGAAAACAGCATTAACTGGGTAATATTGATAAAGCGGCGAAATTTCTTATTCTGAAAACGCGCATTAATACGACTACGCTCCGCCAATACCCCATCACGGTTATTAGGTTTTTTGACCTCAATGAACACTAGCGGCAAGCCATTAATGAGCAAGCTAATGTCGGGGCGAAATTCATCATCACCATTTTTAAAAGTCAGCTCGGTGACAACATGAAAGCTATTATTGTTGAAATGCTCGAAATCAATTAGGCGTATGCCAGAACCTTGCGTCAGCCGATCATAAAAGGCTTTGCCCAAATCCTCATTCGCCAGCATCAGGCTGACATCTTCCCGCAAGCGCTCAATATCCGCCGCTTCCAGCTCTGGGTTTATACGGCTGATCGCTGCACGAAATAAAGCAGGGAAAATATTAGTAGCTTCATCCCATTGCGCATCTTTCAAGGAAAGGTAGGTATAACCAAGGCGAGTCAGATGCAAAATAGTCGGTATTTTGACCCGTGTATCTTCATTAAAGCGCATGAAATGTTTAGCCCCTGCCCATTGAAAGTCTGTTTTGTATCAATAACAGATCAACTGAGCAAGCAATTGCTAAGGATTAATAACTTTGCAACACATTAAGATATAGGTTCAAAAGAAAACACTCACTTCACAGCGGATGCACCAAACCCTCTTTCGGCTTCCACGCATAACGCTTAAATAACTCAAAATAATTAGCAAACACATAATGCCCATTCTCTTGCAGAATGGCTTCACGCTCTTTCAAATAAGCGCCACGTAGTTTATACCAAGGCATGCCCGGATATTTGTGATGCACCGAATGCAGATTGTTTTGCAAAAACAAATGACTGAAAAAACCATTCGACTCTACTACAATCGTGCGTTGCTCTGGCGTATCCACCGCTTGATGCTCGGCAAAAATCCGAATTGCGGTTAAAGAATAAGAAAAATAACAGGCTAGTAAATACACGCCAATTGGAAACTGCCAATAAATCAACCAAGCCAGCACAAGCGCTAACCAAGGCAAATAGGCCAACCAAGCATGAATGGTGTATTGATCCCCTGCCCTCAGCTTATTAAATTCCGCCCACAAAAACCCACCAATCCCTAAAGCTGGGCCAATAAAAATACGCCCTAATAAAGTATTATTGATCTTATGCAAGCCTTGTAACCACGCAGGCATTGCTGCCCAAGTTTCCGCCGTCACATAAGCCGACTCAGGGTCTTTACTTGGATAGGTAATATTGTCCAACACATGATGCTGGCGATGCGTATCGCGATAAATAATAAAGGGTAAATATAAAGATAAAGGCGGCGAAGCTAGGGCTTCATTGAGTTTTTGCGAGGGCGTGGGGTGGTAATGAATCACTTCATGCTGCAAGGAGCCTTGGAAACTGAGCATTAGTGTTAGCAGGGGAAACAGTAACCAAACAGGTAGTGAGGCATGCAACATAGTCAACATGCCCCACACACAATAACAAGCGATCAATAAGCTTAAGGTCAAATATTCTATTTTTTTAGATTCCGCTAACATGGCGCTTACCCCTAGAATTCTCTCACTAATTTTAAGGGTGTCGCTATTGATTGCCTAGGAAACACTATTGCACATTTGTTATTAGTAGATAACTAAACTAAGATTCGTTTACTGAAGTGTACAAATGTTCATAGTAAGCAGCAGTAAGATAACAATGACTATACATAAACGTGAAACGGGTGAGATTTTTCAGAAACGCTTGCAGCTATTGTTGCAGCGCTCCAGCCTGAATAAGGCGCAATTTGCAGAATCTATAGGTGTCAATCGTTCAGCGCTGGCGCAATTGCTGTCTGAGCAATTATTGCGCCTGCCGCGTGCTGAGACCTTAAGCAGTATTGCGACGACTTATAATGTGAGTATTGATTGGCTATTAGGGCTATCGCAGGATGAGCATGTCAGTTCTGCGGTGTCTTCGACTATGGAAATTGAGCAAGTCACGCATGGACAACACACCAAACTCGGACAATGGCATCGAGACGCTATTGGCTACAAAATCCGTTATGTCCCCTCCAATCTGCCCGACTCCTTAATGATTGAAGAGGTGATCGGATATGAGCGTCAATACACTGAAGTACCATTAGAAATCCGCAAGTTCGAAACCAGTTCGCAGCTGGCTTATAACCGCATCAATGAATCTGAAATGGAAGTTTGTATGCCTTTGCAGCGCTTGAAACTGTTAGCGCAAGGCGTCGGCATTTGGGAGGAATTGCCTAAAAGCTTGCGCCGCCAGCAGCTTGAGCATATTAAACGCCTACTGGATGATCTTTACCCCACTTATCGCTTATTTCTCTATGACGGGCGCAAAGCTTTTTCTGCACCCTTGACCGTGTTTGGCTCACAGCGGGCAGTGATTTATGTCGGTGATATGTACGTGGTGATTAATACCTTGGAAGAAATTCGGGCTTTAACTAAACATTTTGATCGGCTGATCCGTAATGCTGCAGTGAATCCGCATGAGAGCGCCACCTTTATTCAAGCGCTCTTAGCAAAATATTTATAAGCAGCTATAGATTTTTAGCCTGCTCTTTTAAATATTTAGCAAAATCTTTAGCGATATTCGGATGGCGCAAACCATATTCTACATTCGCCATCATATACCCGAGCTTAGAACCACAATCATGGCTTTTACCGGTTAGATGGAACGCATTAACTTGATATTCACGCATGAGCAATGCAATCGTATCGGTGAGTTGAATTTCATCGCCCGCCCCTAAGGGAGTACGCTTTAACCAATCCCAAATATGCGGGGAGAGTACGTAGCGACCAACGACTGCTAAATTAGAAGGTGCATTGTCCACATCCGGCTTCTCGACAATCGCACTCATCGCGACTGAAGATCCTGGCTCTAAGGTATGACCATTAATATCCACAACCCCATAAGATGAAACCTTTTCCATCGGCACAGGCTCCACCATGATTTGGCTAATGCCGGTTTCATCATAAAGGCGCAGCATTTCTGCTAAATTATCGGTTTTTAAATTGCTAGCGGCATCATCAATCAAGACATCGGGCAATAACACTGCGACTGGCGAATGCCCTACCACTGGATGCGCACACATAATCGCATGGCCTAAGCCTTTAGCCTCACCTTGGCGGACATGCATGATCGTGACATTTTTTGGGCAAATTGAGCGGACTTCATCTAATAGTTGGCGCTTAACCCGCTTTTCCAGCATGGTTTCCAGTTCGAAGCTGGTGTCGAAATGGTTTTCAATCGAGTTTTTACTATTGTGAGTGACTAGCACAATCTCGCGAATGCCTGCTGCCACGCATTCATTAACAATGTATTGAATAAGCGGTTTATCAACGACTGGCAACATTTCCTTAGGAATAGCCTTGGTAGCAGGCAGCATGCGTGTTCCCAAGCCAGCGACTGGAATAACCGCCTTACGAATTTTATGTTTGCTCTGCTCCAGCATAGTAGTTCCTTCAAGTCCTCAAAGTTTTAAATAGTTTATTAATGAGTTAGTCGCAACGCATTGTACAGAAGTTTGATTAACGACAAATAGCCACTGCATCCGCTTGGCAGAGTTCCATTAAATGGCTTGGGCATAATTCAATTTCTAAGCCACGTCGCCCAGCACTCACAAAAATCGTTTCAAAACCGAGTGCAGACTCATCTAACACGGTAGGTAGCTTGCGTTTTTGCCCTAAAGGGCTAATTCCGCCCACTAAATAGCCGGTGGCTCGTTCTGCTTGTTTAGGATCGGCCATTTCAGCTTTTTTTGCGCCAACTGCTTTGGCTAGCGCTTTGACATCTAATTGTTGCATGACGGGTACTAGGCCAATTGCCATTTTCTTCGCATCACCGTCTAAAGCAATCACTAAAGTTTTGAAGACTCTTGCTGGCTCTACCTGTAAGGCTTCAGCCGCTTCTAGGCCATAGGAACTGACTGCAGGATCATGTTGGTATTCATGCGTTTGGAAGGGAAAACCGGCTTTACGCGCCGTGAGAATGGCAGGTGTCATGGAAAGGTTAAATCAAACTTCTCATAATGCTGCGTATTATGCTGCATTTGCACAAAGAATGCTGAACTATTGAGATTGAAGGTATAGGAAACAAAATTACCTGGATTATGTTGCCATAATCCAGGTCAACGACTTAGGGTCGATATGTAGAGAGAGACTTGATAATACAGAGTAAAGTGTAAACTCAGGGTTACACTTCCTGTTTTTTTTCACAGGCCAATCCGTGTTATATCGAACAACTCACTGTACTGACGTAAAGCATAGCGATCCGTCATACCTGCTATGTAATCGGCAATTGCGCGCGCGCGCCCTACCTCACCTTCTTGTGCTTCATAGTGCTTAACGAAAGTTTGGTATTTGGGTGGTAACAACCGTGGATCCTGCAGATAAGTTTGAAATAATCTATGTACAACTTGCTGCGCTCTCCAAGACATCCGGTAAACGGTGGGATGGAAATAAAGATTTTCCCGCAAAAACCGCTTTAATTCATTTTTTGCAGCCCACATGCCAGAGCTGTATTGAATTAAAGGCTTAGCTTGTTGACGTACTTCAGCCAAAGTCTGCACACCAGATGCGGTAATCGCTGCTTGGCTGGTTTCAATCAGATCAACTACCATCGCACTGATTAAGCGGCGTAAAGTTTCGCGCACTAAACTGCGCCCTTCTAAATGCGGATACTTAACCAATACTAATTCATATTGCTGCGCAAACACTGGAACTTGCTGCATCTGCTCTAAGCTAATCAAGCCAGAGCGCAAACCATCTTCAATATCGTGATTATTGTAGGCAATTTCATCCGCGATATTCGTGAGCTGTGCTTCTAAAGAGGCTTGGGTTTTATTTAAAAAGCGCTCACCCACATCACCTAATTGTTGCGCATGCTTGACTGCACAATGCTTTAAAATACCTTCCCGCGTTTCAAAGGTGAGATTAAGACCCGCAAATTCCGCATAGCTATCTTCTAGCCAATCCACAACGCGCAAAGACTGCAAATTATGTTCAAAGCCACCATAAGCTTGCATACAAGCATTCAGCTCGTCTTGGCCTGCATGCCCAAAAGGCGTGTGACCTAAATCATGAGCGAGTGCAATCGCTTCAGTGAGATCTTCATTCAAGCCCATACTGCGCGCTACAGTGCGGGCAATTTGAGCCACTTCAATGGAATGAGTTAGGCGGGTACGATATAAATCGCCTTCATGATTCACAAAGACTTGGGTTTTGTATTCCAGACGGCGAAACGCTTTCGAGTGAATCACTCGATCACGATCACGCTGAAACTCGGAACGATATTGCGGTGCTGCTTCTGGGAAACGCCGACCCCGTGTAGTTTCTGATTGGGCAGCATAAGCAGCAGTACTCATTGGATTTAGACCTTAAAGTTCACGACGCAGCACACGTTTCAGTGCCTCTGCATCAAAATCAGCAGTGATAATGGAATCACCTAAAGACTGCATCAGAACTAAGCGCAAACTGCCATCTAACACTTTTTTGTCCACTGACATATAGCGCATAAAATCCTCGCCACTCATAGTAGCAGGTGGATCAACGGGCAAATGCGCGCGTGCTAATAAATGGCGAATATATTGAACATCCGAATGAGCTAGCCACCCCATTTGCTCGGATAATTCAGCAGCCATTACCATACCGGTTGCAACGGCTTCGCCATGCAACCACTGTCCATACCCCATCGCGGCTTCAATCGCATGTCCAAAGGTGTGGCCAAGATTTAATAAAGCACGCTGGCCTGACTCGCGTTCATCCGAAGCTACCACCTCAGCTTTATGTTGGCAAGAACGCTGGATTGCATAAGTTAAAGCCTCAGGATCACGGGCTAATAAAGCATCCATATTCGCATCGAGCCAAGCTAAAAACTCAGGATCACGAATTAAGCCGTACTTAATCACTTCGGCAATACCGGCGCTCAGCTCACGATCCGCCAAGGTATTTAAGGTATTCGTGTCAATGATTACCGCTTGTGGCTGATGAAAAGCGCCAATCATATTTTTACCTAGCGGATGATTAACGCCAGTCTTGCCGCCCACTGAGGAATCAACCATTGCCAACAAGGTAGTAGGTACTTGAATAAAGTTGACGCCGCGCTGATAGCTCGCAGCTGCAAAGCCCGTCATATCGCCGACTACACCACCGCCTAAAGCAAGCAAAGTCGTTTTGCGATCTGCTTTGGACTCTAGTAGATGCGTATAGATTTGGTTAAGGGTTTCGAGATTTTTATAAGCTTCACCATCTGGCAAAATCACGGCAGAGTGCTTATAAGCCACCAAAGCGCTATTCACTGGTGCTAAATATAAGGGAGCAATAGTTTGATTGGAAACCGTAACAGCGCTCTTACCCTGCAAATGCTCAGTCAATAAACCAGCTTGCTGCAATAAACCTTGACCGATATAGATAGGATAACTGCGATCACCAAGATCAAGATTGAGCGTTTGCATAAGATACATCCTGTAGCTGGTTTAACTTTTGTGCAATCAAATTCACAATATGTGCCACTTTTTGCTTACCCGTCGGCACGATCAAATCAGCCACTTCTAAATAATGAGCTTCACGCGCTTGTAGTAGGTTTCGCAAGGTCTGCATTGGATTATCGGTTTGCATCAAGGGGCGATTTTTATCATGATGAATGCGGTTATATAACTGCTCGGCTGAAGCACGCAGATACACCACTTTTCCTGAAGCGCCAATTGCGGCTCGATTAGTTTCACGCAGAATACTGCCGCCGCCCGTGGCTAAGACAATACCACGTAATTGAGCAAGTTCAGCAATCACCTGCTCTTCACGATCCCGAAAGCCTTGCTCGCCTTCCATTTCAAAAATGGTTGGGATTGGCACACCCGTACGTGCCTCAATCGTTTTATCTGAATCATGAAACTCCAGATTATAACGACGTGCCAATTGCCGACCAATAGTCGACTTGCCTGCCCCCATGAGGCCAACTAAGATGATGTTGTCTTGCATGGTGGAGTTATGCCAGCAGTAAGCAAGGGAATCAAGCCAAATTGTAGGGCTTGATTCCCAAAAACAGTAATTTACTTAGATTTGCTATCCACAATCTTGGGTGTAACGAAGATTAAAAGCTCACGCTTGGTATCGCTACGATTCGTATTGCGGAACACTTGACCAACCATCGGTAAATCACCTAAGACTGGAACCTTAGTCGAACTCTTAATACGGTTTTCTTCATGCACACCGCCTAAGACAACCGTTTGACCATTAGCCACCAAAACTTTAGTTTGGATTTCACGGGTATCAATACTTGGAATATTGTTATACACCTGCCCCACCGTATCTTGGTTGACCTTCAAGTCCATCGAAATATGCTCATCTGGGGTAATTTGCGGCGTTACCTCCAAACTCAGCACAGCTTTCTTAAACGAAGTACTAGTATTACCAGCAGAGCTTGCTTCTTGGTAAGGAATTTCCACACCTTGCTCGATCACTGCCTTAGTTTGATTGGAAGTAATGACCCGTGGAGTGGCAATAATTTCACCTTTACTCTCAGCCTGCAGTGCCGACAACTCTAAATCTAACAAGAAATCAGAGGTTAAAATCGAGAAGCCAAACTTACCTGCAGCGCCAGCGGCTGGTAAATTAACACTCAAGCGGTCGGTTAAACCAGGCAACTTAACTTGACCTGCTGTACCTGTAGAGTTAGTCGCTAGCGAGTTATAGTAAGTATCGGTTGATGAATTTAAACCTCCACCTGCAATACCACTAGAGCCGCTATTCGACCAATTTGGAGTGACGCCAAAGCGGGCACCTAATTGCTTACCAAACGAATCATTGGCGATGACGATACGTGATTCAATCGAAACCTGCTGGACTGGCACATCCAAGACTTTAATCAGGTCACGAATTTCAGCCACTTGACCAGCAGTGTCTTGAATTAACAGTGTATTAGTACGGTCATCCGAAGAAACACTACCACGTGCAGACAATAAGGAATGACTGGCATCACCTTCTGCCACTGTTCTGCTTTTTATTAAAGTAGCCAAGTCAGCCGCTTTAGCAAAATTGACTGGCACATACTCAGTGACTAAAGGATCGAGTTCAGTTTTGCGCTTAGCCATCTCAATTTCTTGAGCATCTTTTGCATCTAATTCGGCATTAGGTGCAACCCAAATCACATTCCCATTTTCGCGCATGCCTAGATTTTTGGATTCAAGCACAATATTCAAAGCCTGATCCCAAGGTACATCTTTGAGGCGCACAGTGATATTGCCATCAACACTATCACTGACCACGATATTTTTATTGGTGAAGTCTGCTAATAATTGCAGTACAGCACGCACTTCAATATCTTGGAAGTTCAGAGAGAGCTTTTCACCTGTAAAGGTCTTTTTCTTTTTCTCACCCAGCTTTTCTTTCTTGGCTGCTTTAATTTTATCGATGTAAACGGTGTAAACGTTTTTATCGCGCTCGGTACGGTAAGTAAAATCCTCACTCGCCATAATAGTCACACGGCCATTCATACCGCGTTGAGAAATTTGAATATTTGATACCGGCGTTGCAAAATCCACCACATCTAAGCGTTTTTGCCATCTCATTGGGACATCAATGTCTTCTAAAGTTAGGCTTAAAGTATTGGCAGTTTTATCATCGGTAACTTTGGTTTCACTGTCTGGCAAGGTAATAATGACCCGCCCACCTCCATCCGGTTCGCGGCGGAAATCGACTGAGCGTAAACCATAAATGGACTCTGCCTCGGCTAGTGCACTGACCACCGGTGGTTTAGGCGTTTTTCTAGGTTGGGCGGCGGGTGCGGCTGGCTTGTAAACCAAAGGTTGTGTCACCTTAGCAGGCGGTGGCAGCTCTTCAAGCTTTACGTTTGGGGCAGCTTGACTGACGGGTTGAGCAGCAGGATTCACTGACTTAGGGTTGGCTGCGGCCTGTTCTGAACCAGGTTTTTTATACCAGTCATACGATTCATCCGCTTTGAGTTGGCTAGCAGCAGGTGCGGGCTGAGCTGCACTGATGCCACCATTAGCGTTACTTGCTCCACCATTGGGTGAAAATAATAGCACCATGTCATTGCCATTACTTTCAACGGTATAGTCAACCAA
Source organism: Thiolinea sp. (assembly GCA_049292455.1). GTDB lineage: Bacteria > Pseudomonadota > Gammaproteobacteria > Thiotrichales > Thiotrichaceae > Thiolinea. Next base: position 17,194 of record JBATRF010000002.1, on the reverse strand, counting down.
AGAATCAAGATTAAAGACTAAACGTGCTTGGCCTTTAGAACCTGCTGCTTGTACCGCATTAAGAACACCACGTTTCGTATTATTATGCCGAGCACTAGGAGCAACCTCTACGCCGGGAAAGTCAAAGACGATCCGAGGAGGATTCTCCATGACAAAACCTTTAGGAATCGCCACTGGGGACGAAAAGTTGAGTAGTACTTCAACTTTGCCTGCCGCTGCTTCGTTAATGCTAATATTTTCTAGCTGATTGTTAGCAGCTGCAGCTACTGCAGCCCACGAAAGGCACGATAACAATACAACATTACGCGCAGTGGTTTGCTTTATTATTTTCATTATAGCTAACCTTAATCAATAAAATTATCAGGGCTGATTTACAGTAGAAATAGCCAATTCATTATCACGCTCTTTATAACCACCGAAACCATTATCTACGATCTCAGCTAGCGATAACCCCACGTCCTTAATACCAGTAATTTTCCCACGATTATTACCAATATAATTACCGACTTTGGCGCGGTGCACAGCGCCATCAGGAATCCTAATCAAGGCCCACAGCTCTTTCTCTTTAAAGACAGTTCCCACCATGCGCAAACTATCTAAAGGAAAACTCTCCAAAAACTCAGGCACTCGATTTTTATCAATCAAGATGGACTCTGGAATTTCCGCAACCGTTTTGGCTTCTAATACTGAGCTATTAAACGGGTCAGCATCATGCCCAGGGTAAATAAAACGCACATACGGCTTAATGGCTGGAATTGGCTCAATCGGTGCTGGTGGTCGTGCCTTAACCTCATTCATAAATGCATGGAGGTCAGACATATTATCCCCACAGCCTGTTAGCATTAGAGCACCTAGCATCGGTAAACTTAATAGTGGTGATTTTTTTAAATTATTCTTATTCATCATTATTCTCCGCAGGCTCAAAATATTCATTATTTCTTTGGAGCAGCTGCTGGAGCGGTTGCTGCTTTATCGGCCGGAGCTTTGTTTAAATCACTATCTTCTAAATAGCGATAAGTCTTAATTAAAGCTTCCATCCGCAAACGGCGAGGTTCTTCTGGCTCTACAGAATTATTAGGTTTAACACCAATAGATCTCCCAGCCTCTGGTAATAACCCAATATTATGAATCGTCACAATCCGTGGTAAACCCGAAATATCACTCACGAAGGTAGCTAATTGCTGGTAAGTGCCTAAGGCAATTAATTTAATGGGCTTTTCAGCATAAAACTCTTTCAGTACTTCAGCTAATGGCTCAAATAATTCAATTTCTAAACCATTAGAGACACCCTTCTCAGAGATGTCCAAAATCAACGCTGGAATTTCTGTACCACTAGGCAACTGTTGCATCAAGGTACCAAAGGAGTGCTGCATTTCTTCAAGCTGCTTTTCATAAGCAGCTAACTGCCCTGCACGCTTTTGCTTAGTTTCGAAGGTAGCACGTAGCTCTGTTTCTTTACTTTCTAAACCAGCCAACTCTTCAAGACTGCTAGTAATTACCAGCTTGTAGCCCAAAAACAATATCAAACCCATCAAAGCAGCAATAACAATGGCTTTAAGAGGCCAAGGCACACTACCAGGATCTTCGGCGAGATTGTTAACCTCCTGCAGATTCATTTTTTTCCTCCTTGTCCTGTTGTAATAATTGTTGGACATCGAGTTTGAAGTCGCGCAGTGGAGTCGGACGACCGTCTTGGCGCGCAACCGAAATAATATTCAGGTTAGATGAATTCAACCATTGTGAACCATCAAGGCTATTCATATAAGTCGATACGCGGGCATTCGACTCCGCTTTCCCTTCAACATGCACGATCGTTTCGCTTTGCTTTAAGGTTTCAAGGTACATGCCTTGTGGCAAAGCAGTCGCCATTTCGTCAAACAAATGCACAATCGCAGGACGGGTACTTTGCAAGGTCTCAATGATTTGCATCCGATCTAATAAGGCTTGCTTGGTGGAGTCTAGCTTTTTAATTTGCTCAATTTGCTTATCTAAATTTGCAATTTCATCAGTCAATACTTTATTACGTGACTCTTGATAACTCACTGCTGTACGCATAAAAGTATGTGCTGCAAATACCATCAAACCAGCCAGCGCAACCGATGCACCTAATAAAGCAAAGAATTGCTTCTTTTTAAGCTCGCGCTCTTTATCACGCCAAGGTAGTAAGTTTAAACCAGCCATTTAGTCTAATCCTCGCAGTGACAAGCCAGCCGCAATCAGCAGCGCTTGCATATCGTTAGTGAAGCGCACGGGACTGACTTTAGAACCGAGACCAACATGCGTAAATGGGTTGATTACCTTAACAGGTGTACCGATAACGGATTGAATTTGCTCGTCGATACCAGGAATACGCGCACAACCACCAGAAATCAGGATTTGGCTGACGCTTTCACGTTGGCTCGATGCATAGTAGAACTGTAAGAAGCGGTGCAGCTGGCGCACCATATTGTCTTTAAACGGATCAAGCACTTCAGAGATATAGTTTTCGGGTAAATTGCCCTCTTTCTTCGCTAAACCTGCTTCCTGCCAAGTCAAACCATAACGATGCATGATTTGCTCAGTCAGTTGGCGGCCACCAAACGACTGCTCACGCGAGAACGTTAAACGCCCTTGCTCGAAGACTGTGATACTGGTCATGGTTGCACCGAAGTCGACGACTGCAACTGAATCATATTGCTCAAGTTCAGTAGTCAGCTTACGCAACACCTTTTCCAAGGCATGCGTTTCTGTATCAACAATATCGACCGTTAAACCAGCCATTTCCGCTGCAGCAACCCGCACTTCAACATTCTCAGAGCGCGTACCTGCAAGAAGAATATCAATCATGTCAGGGTTGGTCATGGAAGGGCCTAAGATTTCAAAATCGTAGCTCACCTCTTCCATCGAATAAGGAATATGCTGATCAGCCTCTAAAGCAATCTGTGCTTCCATCTCCGCAGTCGGGATAGACGCAGATAAGGTGATGATTTTATTAATCGCCATTGAAGTGGGGATCGCTAAGGCACAATGCTTTAAACGCGTACGGCTTTCACGTAGGGCACGACGGATCGCTTCACCAATCGGTTCTGGCTCGATAATATCCTTTTCATTGGATACACCGTCCGGTAACGGGGCGACTGCATAACTTTCGATTCGATATTCACGGCCCTTTTTGGACATCTCTACCAGCTTAATGGCAGAAGAACTAATATCGATACCGAGTAGGTTGGGTTTACGGCTATAAAATGAAAACACGGCAGCTCACTATTTATAATTATTTTTATTATTCAAGTTTCATAGCATGGTAGCGTTGTATCTAAAAATAGTCTACTCTGGCTGGGTTTATAGCGCGTCGGTTTCAGATGAACGGGGAAGACGAAATGCACCATAACAAAGCTGGCAACAGCCCATTATAAGCTGCACCGATACCCGTCCCAATCTTGATATATTTACCGTCTGACCATCGCTTAAGTACTAGAAAAATAGATTCAGGTTAATACGGGCACTATGCGTTTTTTCATCAATTTAATTACTTATTTGCTCAGCTCTTTTCTTAGCCTTGGCACTGTGGGCTTAGCCATTTTGGCTGGGCTGTACTTTATTTACTCGCCTCAACTCCCGAATAGCGAAGATCTGCGCAAAATTGATATCCAAGTTCCCTTGCGGATCTACTCGCGGGATGAACGTTTAATTGCAGAATATGGCGAGAAACGCAGCCGACCGGTTAATTTTAATGAAATCCCCGAGCGTTTGCGCCAAGCCTTCATTGCTATTGAAGATGCTCGTTACTATGAGCATCAAGGCATTGACCCCAAAGGCGTTGCGCGGGCGATGTACAATGTGATCTCCACAGGGCGTAAATCGCAGGGTGCTAGTACCATTACGATGCAATTAGCCCGCAATGCATTTTTAGATAATGACAAAACACTTGCACGTAAGTTTAAAGAAACTTTATTAGCGATTCGTTTAGAGCAAACTTTATCTAAAGATGAAATCCTGGAAATGTATTTGAATAAAATCTTTCTGGGTAATCGTTCTTATGGGATTGCTGCCGCCGCCGAAACCTATTATGGCAAGCAATTAGATGCTTTAAGCTTGGCACAAATGGCGATGATTGCTGGCCTGCCTAAAGCGCCCTCGCGTTATAACCCCATTGTAAATGAGCCGCGCGCGATGATCCGGCGCAATTATATTTTGCAACGCATGGCTGAATTAGGCTTTATTAGCCAAGCCGAATTTCAAGTAGCGGTTAAAGAACCGAACACCGCTTCTGTGCATAAAACGGATATTGAAACCTATGCACCTTATCTAGCTGAAATGGTGCGGGCTGCTATTGTCGAAAAATACCAAGATAAAGCTTATACCCAAGGCTATGATGTTTACACCACCCTCGACTCACAAGCACAAATTTATGCAACCGACGCCTTGCGTAAAACTTTAGAAGATTATGACCGTCGACACGGTTATCGAGGTGCTGAAGATCATATCAACCTAGAAGACTTCGCGAGTCAGGACGAATTACTAGACAAATTATCGACCTATCAACAAGTCGGTGAGTTACACGCAGGTCTAGTACTCAAAAGCTCTAAAACTGAGGCCTCCGTGCTGTTAATGAATGAGAGTGTCATCACTCTACAATTAGAGGATGTTAAATGGGCCACCAAATTCATTAGTGCAAATCGGCGCGGCGGTACACCCAAGCGCGTTTCTGATGTGATTGTTGCAGGTGATATTATTCGAGTCCGCCAGCCCGCTCTAGCGAACAAGCAAACCAAGAGTAGCGAAGAAAACAGTACTACAGATGACCAAGCCGCTGAAGCGCCTACTGATAACAATTGGCAGCTCACTCAAATTCCAACCGTGGGGGGTGCTTTAGTTTTAATGGATCCACATAATGGTGCGATTCGGGCGGTGATGGGGGGCTATGATTTTTATTACAGTAAATTCAATCGCGCTACTCAAGCCATGCGCCAACCAGGTTCCAGCTTTAAACCCATCATTTATTCTGCCGCACTTTCACGCGGCTTCGCACCTACCAGTATTGTGAATGATGCACCGATTAGTATTCCAGGCAGCAACTGGCAACCGAAAAACTTTGGTGGCTCTTATATTGGCCCGACTACCTTAAGCGAGGCTTTGGCTAAGTCGCGTAATTTAGTTTCGATCCGCCTGCTACGTGATACCGGCATTCCTTACACGATCAACTATGCAACGCGCTTTGGTTTCCCTAAAGACAATTTACCGCCTAATTTGACGCTATCTTTAGGGACTGGCGTCACGAGCCCTGTGCAAATGGCTACTGCTTATTCAGCTTTTGCCAATGGCGGCTTTAAGATAGACGCGCACTTCATCAATCGAATTCAAGACAGCAATGGACAAGTTTTATTTGATGCAACCACTGAAACCCGTCAAGTGTGTGGCGATGACATTAAACTTTGTCCGATTAGAAAACCAAAAAAACCTGAGGAAAAATTGGCAGACTTAACTGAGTCGGAAGCAAATAAAACTAAAAAGGACAGCGGCAAGAAAAAGGACAAGGGCACTACCGAAGCAGCCCTTGAAGAACCTGAAGTCCCCGACTATGAGACTGAGCCAGGTAAGATTGCGCCCGCAGCCCAACGGATTATTGACTCACGCACTCAGTATCAAATAGTCGGCATGATGCAAGGTGTGACCCAATTTGGTACCGCAGCAGCCGTCAGCCGCACCCTGCAACGTAAAGATATAGCAGGAAAAACTGGAACTACCAGCGATCAACGCGATTCTTGGTTTTGTGGCTTCACCCCGAATTATGTTGCGGTGGCTTGGTCTGGATTTGACGATATGGCAGAACTTGGCGAAGGCGAAACTTCTGGTAAGGTCGCAGTTCCGATGTGGATTAGCTTCATGCAAAAGGTCTTAAAAGGTGAGCCTGAAAAGAAATTTAAGAAGCTTGAAAAGCTACAATTAGTTAAAGTGGATGCTAAGACAGGCTTACTAGCGGATGATACGAGCCTTGAAGTAGTTGATGAAAAACTCGTAGCCCAACCGGAAGCTACTAAGCCAGAAACTGAGCAAGCTAAAACTGAGAACTTTGAATTTACGAGTGCCGCTAATGAGCAAGATCCACCACCCGCCACTCGCCAACACCAGCAGTCAACTCGCCCTGCAGCACCACGCAAACGTGAAGTCGTTGAAATCCCAGAACAAATTTTCTAAATGTATATTGAAAAAAATCTCCGCCAGCTAGTTGCTGATGAAACAGCTCGCTTACTTTACGAAGAAGGTTATCGTGATTATCGAATCGCGAAACAAAAAGCTGCGCAACGTTTGGGAGCTGATACGCATGCGAAGAATCAACCCAGCAACGAAGAAATCGAGCAAGCCTTACTTGACTATGTGCAACTGCTGGATCAAGACGAACATCAAGCCACTTTACGTCTACATCGGGAAATCGCTTTAGAAGCAATGGAGTTTCTCGAGCCATTTCAGCCGTTTTTAACAGGCAGTGCACTGGATGGCACCTCAGGAGCCTTATCAGCTGTCACTTTGCATTTATCTGCGAATCGTGCTGAAGATGTGATCTTTCATTTAGAAGAAAAGAACATCCCTTTCCAAATACAAGAGCGTAAAGTGAAAGCCGGTAAGAAACAGGATTATTTCCCGCTACTACGTTTATATGTGGATAATGTGGAAGTGGAATTGATGATCTTTCCCGATGATGGCCATGCCAGCATGTCGGCTTTAAACTCTATGACCGGCAAAGGTCTTAAACGGGCTGACTACAAACGCCTACAAGAAATCTTAGCAGCTATGCCTAGCTAGCAACTTTTCCTGCCTTACCAAATTCATGCACTGCATCCACTAATACTTTTACATGGTCAGGATTAATGTGCTGATGAATGCCGTGGCCTAGATTAAATACATGACCAGTCGGATGTGGAAAATCACCAATAATACTGGCTACTTGTGCACGAATCGCCTCAGGCGAAGCATAAAGCACACAAGGATCCATATTACCTTGCAGGGCAACTTTATCGCCAACACGCTGGGCGGCTTCAGCAATATTAATCGTCCAATCTAAGCCTAAGGCATCACAACCAGTAGCCGCCATTGGCTCTAACCACTGTGCACCACCTTTAGTAAACAGAATAACCGGTACACGCCGCCCTTCTGCTTCGCGCTGCAAACCACTTACAATCTGCTGCATATAAGCTAAGGAAAATTCGCGATAGGTGTTGGGTGTCAGCGTGCCGCCCCAAGTATCAAAAATCATGACTGCCTGCGCGCCTGCTGCAATTTGCGCATTCAAATAGCGTGTCAGTGTTTTAGCTAATTTCTCTAAGAGTAAATGCAAGGTACGCGGGTCGCCATACAGCATCCCTTTGACTTTAGCGAACTCTTTGCTGGATGAGCCTTCCACCATATAAGTTGCTAGCGTCCATGGGCTACCAGAGAAACCAATCAGTGGTACACGTCCTTGTAAATCAAGCCGAATAGTGCGGACTGCATCCATCACATAGCGCAATTCATCTTCAGGATCAGGAATCGGTAGAGCATTAATTGCTGCACGATCTTGGACTGGACGCTCAAAGCGTGGGCCTTCACCCTCCGTAAAATACAAGCCTAAACCCATTGCATCGGGGATGGTCAAAATATCTGAAAAGAGAATCGCAGCATCTAAGTCAAAGCGTTCTAAAGGCTGGAGAGTAACTTCACAAGCAAGATCCGGATTTTTGCATAAATCCATAAAGCTGCCAGCACGCTTACGGCTAGCACGATACTCAGGTAAGTAGCGGCCCGCTTGGCGCATTATCCAGACAGGAGTAGTATCAATCGGTTGTTTGAGTAACGCCCGCAAAAAACGATCATTTTTGAGTGGAATGGCGGTACTCATGGGGACAACTCCTAATACAAGATATATCTACAGATGCAGGCGAGAAATAGCCAGCGGCAGATTAGTTAATCAACCGCCTAAACTAGACTTGATCAGGCTGCTGACTTTGCCCATGTCAGCACGCCCTTGGGCTTTAGGTTTGACCCAAGCCATCACCTTACCCATATCTTTCACTGAAGCAGCGCCTGTAGCGGCAATTGCTTCAGCCACTAAAGCAGCAACTTCTTCATCGCTCAGTGCTTGTGGCAAGTACTCTTGAATCACATTGATTTCAAATTGTTCTTGCTCAGCTAATTCTAAGCGACCCGCGTCAGTGTATTGGCGAATCGATTCACGACGCTGTTTGACCATTTTGTCTAACACCGCTAATACAGCGACATCATCTTGCTCTTGGCGCGTATCAACTTCTTGTTGTTTGATAGCCGCCAAAACTAAACGGATAACGCCTAAACGTGCCTTATCTTGGGCACGCATAGCGGTTTTCATAGCTTCAGTGAGTTGCTCTTTTAGAGTCATAGCAGATCGCCAATGAGTGGAGCGGTGATTAGTAGAGTCTTACGCGACGATTCAAATCACGAGAGATACGCTTCAGATTGCGTTTAACCGCAGCAGCACGCTCACGTTTACGGATAGCAGTGGGCTTTTCATAGAATTCACGCGCACGAACTTCAGCAACAACGCCTGCTTTTTCGCAAGTACGTTTAAAACGGCGAACCGCAATTTCAAAAGGCTCTGAATCTCTTACTCTTACACTTGGCATGGACAATCAATCTCAAAATTTAAGGTATACAAAGGGATGCCATACTAAATGGCATTTTCAGTAAATGCGCGATTATACCGGCCTAGCCAGCAAATGCAAAAACTACTGGAGGGTTTTCGCTGATTTTTTAGGTTTTTTCGACAAACTGCCCATATAAAATCAAAGAATGGCCGGTAATTTCAAAGCCATGCTCAAGTGCAATATCTTTTTGGCGCTGTTCAATGACCTCGTCATAAAACTCTACGACCCGGCCAGTCCGCACACAGACCATATGATCGTGATGCTCTTCAGAGGATAGCTCAAACACCGCTTGTCCACTTTCAAAATGATGGCGGGTGACTAAGCCTGCCGCTTCAAACTGGGTTAAGACTCGGTACACCGTCGCTAGGCCAACATCGTCGCCATTACTTAATAAGGTTTTATAGATGTCTTCAGCACTAAGATGGTGATCTGCCGAACTTTCCAACAATTCGAGAATTTTGACACGTGGCTGAGTGATTTTCAGACCCGCTCGCTTAATATCTTTTCCTTCCACCCTGCACTCTCCACGCTGAATGATCTATGATGACACTCGCTTTTCTCTAGTATACAGACCAACACTACCATGAAAAAACGTCTTATCACACTGACTCTACTTGCACTGCTGCTTTCAGGCTGCGGGCTTTATCGCATGAATATTCAGCAGGGTAATGTAATTACTCAAGAAGAACTATCACAGCTGCGTCCTGGGATGAGCCAAGCTCAAGTCCAAGATATTTTAGGCACTCCTTTGCTCACTGACGATTTCCGCCAAAATCGCTGGGACTATGTGTTTTACTTAAAAGAAGGAAATAATCAGCCTAAGCGCAGTGGCATTACAATACTGTTCAACCAAGCAGGACAAGTGGTTGATATCAAACAAGACCCAGCGACTAGCTAAGGCTTTATTACCGTTATCCCCTTCGCTTGCATGGAAGGGGATGAGCTTCACAGCTTAAGCTTCCTCACTGCTACCTTTTTTCATTTTCTTACCTTCTGCTGCACGCTGTTTACGTACCTCTTTAGGATCAGCTAATAAGGGGCGGTAAATTTCAATGCGATCACGCGCTTTCAATACCGTATCAAGCGCTGCTAGTTTGCCGAAAACACCCACATCGAGCTGCTCTAAAACTAAGCTAGGATAGCGTCTTAAAATCCCACTAGCCAAGATGCCCTCTTTAAGCGTCGCGCCCTTAGGTACTTCAGTCTTGAATAAGAGCTGTTCATGAGCGAGTGGGTAGACCACTTCAATAGTGAGTAAGTCGGCTTTATCCATAAACTTGCTTCGCGCGCGCCACAAAAGAATCGACTAAGGTATTGGCCACTTGATTAAAGATCGGGCCAATCGCTAAACCGATTAGTTTATTAGAAAACTCGAAGTCCAAATCGAGTGATACTTTGCACGAACCTGCTTGAATCTCATCAAAGCGCCAAAATCCATGTAAATGCTTGAACGGGCCATCCACCAAGCTCATCTCAATTACTTTATTTTTTTGCATACGATTTTGAGTGGTGAAGCTTTTGTTCATCGCTCCCTTGGCAATTTCGATGGACGCTTTGACTTCATCATCATCCCGATCGAGCTCAGCGGAGCTGCGACACCAAGGTAAAAACTGGGGATAGTCACGAATCGCATCCACTAGCGTAAACATTTGCGCGGTTGAATACGGGACTAAAGCGCTGCGACTAATATGCGCCATGCAAACTTCCTTTCATTAGGGATTTAAAGCTCAATCTAGCAAACGTTCATATTCGTGGTAGAACGCGCTATCATCTGACAGTTCCGTTACTATTGTAATTCAAATGACTAAGCAAAAGAAAAAATCTACACCCGGTGATAAAACTATCGCGCTGAATAGAACGGCGCGCTTCGAGTATTACATTGAGGATACTTACGAGGCTGGTCTAGTGCTGGAGGGCTGGGAAGTTAAAAGTATCCGTGATGGCAGAGTTCAACTCAAAGAGAGCTTTATTCAATTGAACAAAGGCGAAGCCTTCTTATTTAATGCTCTGATTACCCCTCTGTTGTCAGCATCTACGCACATTATTCCTGAATCTAAGCGAACTCGAAAACTACTGCTTCATGCGCACCAAATCAGTCACTTGCTGATTGATGTGGATCGTAAAGGCTATACCATCGTGCCGACCGCTATGTATTGGAAAAATAACAAGGTAAAACTTGAGATTGGATTAGGTAAAGGTAAGCAGCTGCATGACAAACGCTCCACTGAAAAAGAACGTGATTGGAATCGTGAAAAAGCACGGGTTTTGAAGAAGTAAGTGTTATGACTCAGTTACTGGATCAACTCTGCATTGTCATGATTCAAACCTCGCATCCGGGCAATATCGGTTCGGCAGCACGAGCGATGAAAACGATGGGCATTCATGATCTACGCTTGGTTAATCCAACTCGCTTTCACTCGCCAGAAACTAAAGCGCTTGCTTCGGGTGCTGACGATATTTTAGAAAATGCACGCTTATGTGGCACGCTGCAAGAGGCTTTAGCGGACTGCCATTATGTGATCGGCACTAGCGCCCGCAATGAACGCAGCTTACGCTGGCCGCAAATGGATGCGCGTGAATGTGGGCAATGGGTCGCCGAACATTTACCTCAGCAAAAAATTGCACTGGTATTCGGGCGTGAGCGCACCGGTTTGACTAATGACGAGTTAGAGCATTGCCAAGCCTTGGTACATATCCCGATGGCTTTTGACTTTTTCTCCCTAAATATTGCCGCTGCTATTCAAATTATTTGCTATGAATGCATGATGGCGGCACGCCAAACCGCTAAACCTACTGAAGAAGCTAGCACTAACGAACTGGATGAAGAACCGGCGACTGCAGCGGCGATGGAAAGCTTTTTCACTCATTTAGAAAGCGCTTTAGTCGAAGTTGAGTATTTAGACCCTGAAAATCCGCGACTATTGATGCGCCGCTTACGCCGTCTGTATGGCCGGATTAACCCGACTCAGAGTGAAGTCAATATCTTACGCGGCATGCTGGCTGCCTTTCAGGGCAGAAAATTCACCCGCCGATCAAATTCATGAATGAAAAACTTGCATCACGAAAAAAGATCGAATAGTATACGCCACATCCAACGCCGGCATAGCTCAGTTGGTAGAGCAACTGACTTGTAATCAGTAGGTCCTCAGTTCGATTCCGAGTGCCGGCACCAGATTTAAAGCCTTGTAAATGAATAGTTTACAGGGCTTTTTGCTTTCTGGGATTTAACCAAGAATCGGTAATTTTCCGTTTATCTATACCCTGCTCTATACCTTTTGTGCTCCGTAGGGCATTTAGAAAGTACAGAAAATAAATTTTCCTACACTCACACACAGCGCACCCCCACCCCCTATTAAGGATACAAGTACACCATGTACACCGGATAGGAAAAGAAAAAGCCGGATTGCTCCGGCCTAGACGATGATTAGTGGGTTTGCTGTTTTTTAGGACATGGGGACAGAAAATTGATTTCGGACATTACAGTTTTTTTGTGTCCCGCGTGTCCCGTCTGTCCCGATTGATATAAATTATTGTTTTTAAATGATTTTTTAATTTTAAAAACGGGACAGAACCTCTTTTTTTCTGTGTCCCGCTCTGTCCCGCGTGTCCCGCGCCTGTGCTTGAAATATTCAAGTCATTGTTTTAAAGGTTATTTTTTTGGAAAATAAGTTCTGTCCCACTCTGTCCACTGTGTCCCGTGCGTCCTAAACATCAAGGATAGCCAGCCGATAAATGCGTTTGCGGCCTAATTCGGGCAGACTCACACGCTCTGAGTCTTTACTTTTGAGCCAGCCCGCCGCCATGAGTACAGCAATGGCCTGCTTGGTACTGTGTCCCTCACAAATACGCTCAAATTGACTCGCAAAAATAAGGTATTCGCGCCCATGCTCTGTGTTATGGAAGTATCCGAGCATGTCAGGTATTGGTGGAGTATGTTCATTGCCAGCATTGGCAAACTTGGCACTATTGCGGTCAATATAAGCTTGCACAGTGGTTAAAATCTGTTGTTGCTCGCGATTACCGTTGCCAAATTCTTGCAGCCAATCATGAAAACAACGGGTTGCTGCGGTGGTTGCGTCGCCTTGTTTCCAGCCGGTTAATCCATAATCTGTAGCAAGTTCGCCAGCAATCGCCACCAGCCCAAAGCGCCGCGCGACACGGTGAGCTTGTCCCGTTGCATTCGGTGCAACTTCTGCACAAAATCTATTAATACGCTCAGGCAGTTCGTCCCATAGTTTGCGGTAATCTTGAGTAATCGCGTTTAGCCATGTTGCCCCTACTGTCCCGTGTTGCTGGCTAGCTTGGTAACGTAGCTGATCCGCAAGTTGTGCGGGTTTTGTGAAGCTATGCAAATGCTCGAAAATACCTAAACCCGCGCCTGCATCCGCTGGAATATCGGCAATTCTTACCTCTTGGCCCGCATATACGCGCCGTCCTTCACTTTTCAGTATTTCGCTTAAGGTTACTTCGCCACTGGATAAAAAGAGTAAACGCCATGTTTTCGCAATCCGTGCCCCGCCGTTGCGGTCGCTGCGAGTTTTGCCCTGTCCATTGCCGAGCATATAAGCCGTTTCGCCTGCATCTTTGCCGGTGATTTCGCGCATTTCATCGAGAATCAAACAACCATCGTTATGAAGGCTTGCTATACCTTCCAAACCATTGCTAGTAGCTCGCCAACTCCGTTTGTAGGTATCTGGACTACCCCAAACACTTGAAGCGATAATTTGCGCGGTACTCTTGCCGCTACTGCTTCCGCCATGAATATGGAAGCCGCCCGACTCCAAGCCCGCTGGATAGACTAAAGAACCTGCAAAAGCGGTGCTGATTGCAAAGATTAAGCGACTGTTACCACTAGCAAGGCTTGCGATATGGGTACGCCAGTCCTCAAGACTGCCTAATTGCCCGGTACTAAGTTCCGCGCCTCCATCCTGCTGATAAATCCATGCTTGTGCATCTTCACCATAAACACGATCCGGCAAGACAAACGCGCCACCGTGCCAGCCGGTCTTATCTGTGCAGGTCATGCGACTAATCGAATCACAGGCTTGGATATACTCTAAAACTTTCCTACTTTTACCCGGTGCAATTACTAGACCGCGCCGTAATAACTCACGAGATACCTCTGCACCATCTCCCGCTAATAGACTCATAGGCATTGCCCACCGGTGGGCGTTTCCGTCGTTATCCTGCCACTCTAATAAGCGTCCCCATTCTTGCGCCTGTTGGTTGCGTGTTTCACCAAGAATCCGCAAAGTTGCACAGATACGCTTTTCTGGTAGTGCCTGCCCATCTTTACTGAAACCTGAGAAGTAAACGCCATCTGCTCTTAGAGTAAACGTCCCCGTTTCACTTGGCACAGTGCTCAGCCCCTTGGATTTTTCTACCTTTAAAAAAGGCATGATTGCCGCTGACTTGGTTAGTTTTGGTTCGGTCATAGCGTGGCCTCCATGCTGCGAGTCCAGATGATCAAATCATTAAAATCTGTAAGGCCGACGGGTGCACCTGCGGGGAAGTGGGGAATTAGCAAATCGACACCAGCAACTTTAGATTGCACTTCTTTGGCTTTAATCAGCCCTGTATTCACTAGGCTGTGTCTATCGTTATCCGCGCAAATTAAGATCGGTGTCGATGCATAGCACAACCTACAAGCCATCGTCACAGATAAAAGATTGCCCGCATCGAAAGCCACTAAGACTGGAAGACCATAAGCCTCATAAAGACTGGCAGCCGTGGCAAATCCTTCAGCTATATAAATATGTTTAGGTTTTTGTTTTGTCAGTCCAATCGGGTAAAACAACCCTCTTTTACGTCCACCTAGCAAAAATCGTTTTGTCCCATCCAGTGCGATGGTCTGCAAGTTATGCAAGATACCGTCGAAATCATAGATAGGAACAATCAGTTTTTCATCGAGTTGTCGCGCACCATACGCTTGAATTTGTTTCCTAATTAGATAGGGGTGCGCATGATGCGCTGGTGAAGCTTGCGCCCATAGACGCATTGCTTTAGTTTGTGCAAGCTGATGACGCGTCTCATCCTCCGCCTGTTTCGCTAATACCTGTTGCTGGCGTAAAACTCTCAGCTCTTGGTAATCCGATTTTGATAGAGACTTATCATTAAATGAGGTCCACGGGTGAGTAACACCTTCTCGCCAATCCGCAAAGCGGGCCACTAACCCCCATCGCGTGGCATGGCAAACATACCAGCCTGCCTTATCACCTTTTTTCAAGGTATCAAATCGATGCAAAAGGCCATCTGTTAGGATTTGATTGGGCGCGTATCCAATGGTCGCCAGCATTGCATCATGCAAATTGGCTAGCATCTCGATAGTAGTAGGCTGTTGATGTGCTTTAGTCATGCTATAATCACCTTGAACAATTTGATTTTTGAAGCCTGCTTGGTTTGCGTCCGAGTGGGCTTTGTTGTTTTTGGAGGGGCGTTTCCGCCCCACTTCCTCCCTTTTCATGCGGTTTGTTCCTGTTTAGTGGGCAACTTTGCCAGCCATTCATCTATTTCTGACTCTACCCAATACACGCGCCCCCCATGAACGCGCCGAAGTGGAAACCGTTGCTGCTTTTCTAGCGCCCAAAGTGTGCTACGTGCTAGCTTGATTTTTTCTGTTCTCAGCTCTGCATAAGTCAGTAATCGGGTATTGCTCGACATGTTTTGTCCTATTTGTAATTGACAGGTGAGCATAGTGGCGCGCAAAACTCGGATCGTCTTTAAAATCATCCGAGTGCCATCCGGTGAAAGGAATCTGGCTTTTAAGTGGCTTACCCTAGACGTGGGTAACCAACGATTAAACGTGAATTAATGGCCTCATTTCTAAACCCATCATGCGTCTACCCTCTTCCGTTTAGCATGTGCTAAGCGCTCCGGGTTGCGTTCATTATGCCAATTATCCTTACAGCTAGTTTTGCAGAACGTGTGCCATTTGTTCGCTTTGGTGAACGCCGTACCGCATTGAGGGCAATCAATCAACGACCCTACCTTTGCCAACTCTGCACTAGTATAAATTGATGATTTATCACTACTTTCGCCTGCAGGTTTTGCGGGTTCTACACGTTCGTGTAGGGCTGCTGTGGTGGTGAGTTTCGCTTGGTTGGACAAAGAAAGGTAAAGGCACAGAATCAGATAAGGGAGTGCTGATTTTAAAAGGCTCAATAGTAGCGCTAATTTCGCCGGTCGCAATGGAAATAGAGCGCTGTTTGGATTGGCGCATAAAACCCAAATAATGAAAGCAAATCTTAAAAGTAAGGATTAGAAAGAACGCGAGTAGGGCAGAGCTCACCACATGACTTAGGCCGAACACTTCGGCTAAGAAGCGAATCATGGCCTGATGTTTAGTTTCATCATATTCAAGCTGTTTAGCTTGGCTAATCGTGTTTTGTAGTGAGTTGGTACGATTGGCTTGCTCAAGTTCCGCTTGTTGCTCTAGGCGCAACATTCGCGTTTGGAGTGCATCCATCGCCGCTTGCTTGCCTAGTTTCTTCGCTTCTTCATAACTTACCTGTAAGCGGCTTAATTGGATTTGAGCCGGTGTCAGTGTGCTCGTAGTCGCCAGTACATCCACAGCGCGAATCGTGGCCCGGTAAACTTCAGATTGTGTCGATTTGAAAGCCACCGTACTTTGTTCCCGTTGCATTGTGGCAGCTGATTCCGCGAAGATTGAAAACCCCACCGAAAAGCCCATGACCAGCAAGTATTCACGCGCCCGGCCTGAGTTAAATAAGACCGCTTCCGCAATCGTGATCGCGGTCGCTAGTGCAATCCCCATCGCCGCATACACATACTGAATCGCTCGCCATTCGCTCATATACTCAAATTCAGCACCCGCGAAGAACTGCCCAATAAAAAAGGACATGAGCGCCCAACTCGCGAAACTTGCACAAATGAAGCCTAGGCTAGCAGTACTATAGAACTGTTTTAATTGAGCCAAAGTGTAATATTTCGCATCATGTGCGGCTCTGGCGTGGAATCGTGCGCCCTGTTGATAGCTGATTAAATCACTCATAGTTGCACCTCAGAATCCTAAAACAATCAAAACAGCCGCTACAATGAACGCCCAAAAGCGCCCATGATGTTGATGCTGGTAGGCCAGCAATGCGCCCAAGACGAAGGCTAGACCCACCAAACAGAAGGGTAATTGCTTTAAATTGGCCTCGACTAAGGTCGGAATCAGTCCGATGAACACCACCAAGAGCAAGGCAGTGGTAAAGGCTAGTAATTCATAGCCATCGTTAGGCTTGGCCTCACTTGGGGAAGAGATTCCGTTTTCTGGTGTGATAGGTGCGTTCATGCCTGCACCTCACATTTAGCCCCTAATTGATAATTGTCGGCCTTCTCAGCTATTTCTCTGGCAAGTCGCAACCCTACATCAGCAAGGCTAATAGAATCCCCGCAATCCAAATGGATAGCGTCTGTTATCCCCTCATTCAAGCATCCTTCACTAATCGCCTTACAGATTGCGATTAACTCCAGTGCCTTTCCTCTAACTTCTACGGCGAAGTTTCGCGCATAGACAGGAATCCCCAAGACCAAGGGCTGAACCTTGGGTTTAT
>JBATRF010000001.1:0-1710 GCA_049292455.1 Thiolinea sp. | reverse complement strand
GTGGTAATGCGGCAGTGAGATGCGCGCCCATACCGGGGCAGCAGTCACTCGCCCGAGGCATTCGACCACCGGCAGAGACTCGCTGGACAACGTGCCCAGCGCATCCGCTTCCTCAAGCGCCGCGTGCCAGGCCGTGACGGCTTGGTCCAGACTGATGTCGTGTAGATAGGGAGTTTTGGGGTTCAAGGTATTAGAGTCCCACCGTCACCCACTCTCCCTGCGCGATGCCATTGCTGTCGAGCGGAATATGCAGCACGCCTTCAGAGCGGATGAGGGTGTAGATCAGGTTGCTCTTGCCAAAAACGGGGACGGCCCAGGGTTCGCCGGCACGGTCCTCGAGCCGGACCTGGACGAAATCCTCGCGGCCGGTGGTGCTGGCGATGTTGCGGGCCAGCCGAGCACGCACGGTCGTCTTTTCAGGCGGGGGCGCTCCGAGCATCAGGCGGATCGTGGGGGCAACGAACAGGTCAAAAATCACCATGGCGCTGACCGGGTTGCCGGGCAGGCCAAAAACGGGCTTGCCGCCACACAGGGCAAGGATGGTCGGTTTGCCAGGCTTGACGCTGACGCCGTGCACGAGAATGCCAGGTTCACCCAGTCCCTGGATCACTTGGGCGGTCATATCGCGGAAGCTGACCGAACTGCCGGCCGACATGACCAGCAGATCGGTCTCGGCCAGGGCGGCGGCCGCGGCGGTTTGCAGCGCTTCCAGGCGATCAGGGACAATCGGATACATGATTGGGGCGCCACCGGCCTGGTAGGCCAGCGCGGCGAGGGTGTAGGAGTTGATGTCGCGAATCTGGCCGGCCGCAGGCTCCTGGCCGGGTGGCACGACTTCGTCGCCCTGTGACAGAATGGCCACGCGCGGCTGTGCTGCGACGTCGATCTGGGTGATGCCCAGCGCCAGCAGTCCGCCGATATCCTGCGGCCGGATCAGGTGGCCGGCTGATAGCACCGGCTCGCCGCGGCGCACGTCCTCGCCGATTTGGATCACATTTTGTCCGACCGCAACGGGGCGAAAGACCTCGATCTGAGCATCGCCGATTTGCTGGGTGTGCTCGACCATCACCACGGCATCGGCATCGGCGGGGATCATGCCGCCTGTGTGCACCAGGGCGCAGTGGCCTTCGTCCAGGGATATCGTGGCAGCCCGCCCCATCGGCACCTCGCCGGCCACGTCGAAGTACGCTGGCATGCCCGCCGAAGCGCCGTAGGTGTCGCGCGCGGCCACGGCATAACCATCGACCGTAGAACGCGCAAAGCTCGGCAGATCCTGAGGCGCTACCAGATTTTCCGCCAACACGCGGTTCAGGGCGTCTGTAACGGCGATGCGTTTGGAGCGAACGACCGGATGGAACAACTCACCGAATTTGCGCCAGGCATCTGGGGGAGTGTGAACTTCGAACAACTCAGGCATAAAGGGTCTCGGGAATTGCTAATGCAGGTTCGCTTGGTGTTACTTTTAGCGGGGTGAGGCGGTGATTGGTCGCTATGGTAGCACAGCGAGTCGCTAGAGTCAATGCAGTCCGATGAACAAATCAACCTAAGATTGGACCGATTTTCCGCAATCGGTCCAATCTGATGCTTGATTTGGTTATAGATTGGACCGGTTGCGGAAAACCGGTCCAATCTAATCGCGGCTACTGGTCAAGCATCGCTCCGCCTACGGTCCGAGCCTCGCCGTCGACGAGCTCATACATGCCCACAAAC